>NZ_CP019158.1:4800000-6357185 GCF_001952815.1 Sphingobacterium sp. B29
GGCCCGAGCCGTAAGTTCCTATCCACATGTTGTGTTGCTGATCTTCCGACAGGGCACGTATAAAATTCGCCGGTAATTCGATACCATCGTTTGAGGGCCCTTCGCGCTTGTATTTTTTGACGATAGCGCTCCCGTTTTGAATGATGTTCACTCCGCCGCCATTCGTCCCAACCCAAGTATTCCCCCGAAAGTCAACTTTTAAACAAAAAACATCATTATTATTCAAATTGTCGTCTCTGTTGCCGGCAGTATATCTTTTTAGGTTCCCATTAAGCAGATCATAACAGATAACTCCTCGCTGATAGGTACCGATCCAAAGCTGATCGAGTTTTCTTTCCAAAGTCAACACCGTAAGATCTTTAGGTAAGTTGGCCGAAAGCTCAACAGACGACAGTCTATCTGTCGATCGGTCATATCTCCAGATACCACCACCATCAACGCCCAAAAAAATCTTATTTTGATAAGCCGCGAAAGAAGTTACTATAGCTGGGTCACCGGTCATACCCTCCAGAAAATCTAAACTTTTTAATCTAAATTGGCTTAAATTGGTATCGAATTTATTTAGCCCTCCCTGAAAGGTACCTATCCAGTAAATTCCGCTATTATCGACAAAAATAGATCGTATCGATTTATGAGAAAGACTATGAACATTACTTGGATCCGGCTTAAAGGTCCGAATTGTTAAATCCTTGGTATTAAGCACATCCAGACCATTATCCGTTCCGATCCATAAGTCCTGCTTTTGATTGTGACATAAGGTGTAAATGCGGGGACTGCTTAAAGCTCCTTTCCCTTCTCCTGCGCTAAATTTATTGAACTGCGAATCGCCCGGATTCAAATATTTAAGGCCGAGCATAGATCCGACCCAGATACGGCCCTGATCATCTTCAACAATGGAACTAATTTCAATCCCATTTCCATACCCTTCCTTTTCCGAAAGAACTTCAAAACGTTTGATGGTCTTTAGGTCTGCGGCTATACGGAATATGCCGTTCTCTGATGACACCCACATGTTGTTCTGTCGGTCACGAAAGACACTGCCCGTCACTTTACCGGCAAAAGCTTCCACAATACGTCGATAAGTTGGATCCATTTTCTTTTGTAGATCATTGACATCCAAAATATACAGAGCACCATATGAAGCGACCCAGATATTTCCACTTGCATCCTTATCGATCGCATTAATAGCGGTACTGAGCCATTTACCATCAGGGGTAAGATTGTATGACCTGATCCGGTCAGCTTCCCGATCATAATAACTTAATCCCCCTCCATTTGTGCCGATCCATATTCTTCCTTTTCTGTCTTCACATAAAGCTGTAATATGGTTTGCCATTAAACTGTTCTCTTTGTTGGCATCATACCGGTAGACATTATAATGACGTCCGTCGAAGCGATTAAGCCCATCCTCTGTTCCTAACCAAAGAAAGCCATAACTATCACGGTAGATACTATAGATTGTATTGGAAGAAAGTCCATCCTTTGAAGAATAGCGTTGAAAAGTTACAGGCTGGCTTTGTCCATAAGAAAAAAACGTCAGCATCATCCAGGTGAATACCACTAAAGTCCGTATCATATATTTAGGTATGTAATCTTCAGCACAAAAAATCTGCGTTGAACTGTCAACTAAATTATCAAATTAATCCCTACTAAACTAGTCTCCACAATCATTTACACCATGTAAGCGGTAATTTTTGACATTCTTATCCTTCATTTAAACATTCTTGCTATCCACCAAACTTTCCAATGGCTAGCTTTGGTTTACAATTATAACTGCTTTGAAAGGCATTCCCAATATAGGGAAAACTATATGCAAACAATGCAACCGGTTGCTATATAGTTATAAAGAAAAATTTAACCAATTATTATACAGCATATGACAGTACCTGATGATCCATGACTGTCCCTTGATTTTTTATCAAAATGAACAAAGGGAATACGGATACAAATGTATCTAGCCAATTAGAGAAAATTTAACCAAGAATTCTTCAACCTATTTATCAATCCACAAATGCGATGATGATTACATTTACAATCACACGAGTAAGGCATTGGAAAAAGCTATGGGGTATAGCTAAGCCATTCACTTTACTGCTGTTCCTGCTTTATGTGGGACAGGCAACACTCTATGCTCAGGCCAAAAGGCAGATAAGGGGCATTGTCGTCGATAGTAACCATAAAAAAGTGAGCGGCGCGTCCATCAGGGTAAAAGGCACCTCGCTAGCCACGGCTACCGATGACAATGGAGCTTTCACGATCCAAGTCCCTGCAGATAATAATCTGTTGACCATCTCCAAGCTAGGATATGGCCAACTCGAAGTGGATATCCACAACAAGAACACGGTAGAAGTACAGCTAAGCGATAAGTCTATCGAAATCGAGGAGACTATTGTTGTCGGTTATGGCCGTCAGAAAAAAGAAACTGTCGTTGGCGCCATTGCGCAAACTTCGGGTAAAATCCTCGAGCGTGCAGGAGGTGTTTCGAGTGTGGGCGCTGCGCTAACAGGCAACGTGCCGGGAGTAATAACCACGGCAAGTACAGGTATGCCCGGTGAGGAAGAGCCCCGAATTGTGATCCGGGGTCGAAGCACATGGAATAATACCGACCCTTTAGTGATGGTCGACGGTGTTGAGCGACCGATATCTGCCGTTGATATCAGTTCCATTGAAACAATATCTGTACTCAAAGACGCATCAGCAACTGCTGTTTACGGAGTCAGAGGTGCCAACGGCGTTATTTTAATCACCACCAAGCGGGGTAAGGAAGGTCAAATGCTGATCCGTGGCACTGTCAACAATATTGTCAAGACCGTTTCCCAACTTCCAGGTAAAATGGATTCGTACGATGCATTGATGCTGCGCAATAAAGTAATCGAGTATGAATTGGGCATAAATCCTGCAAGTTGGGCCGATTATTCACCACAGGACATTATCAATAAATACCGTTTTCCCGCTGACCAGACGGAACGCGAACGTTACGTGAATACCGACTGGGCAAAGGAATTATTTAAAAGCCACGCTTTTTCACAAAATAGCAGCGTCAATATTGCTGGTGGTACACCCTTTGTCAAATATTTTGCCAATGCGGACTTTCTTTACGAAGGCGATATGTTCCGCCAGTTCGAAAATGCTCGCGGTTATAAAGCTGGCTACGGTTTTAACCGTCTAAATGTACGGTCCAATTTAGACTTCCAGCTTACTCCCACAACTAAATTTTCAACCAACCTGGCAGGGTCTCGCGGTGTCAAAAAAAGTCCATGGGGCGGCGGCAACGATTATTCCTATTGGATCGCTGCCTATACGGTAGCTCCAGATGTTATTTATCCACGCTATTCAGACGGTACCTGGGGTTACTATGCCTTAAACACACAAGCCGGGATAAACTCTGCCCGTGTGCTGGCACTCAGCGGAACCGAATACATCACCACCAGTCGTATTACAACAGATTTTACGCTCGAACAAGATCTTAAGTTTTTAACGAAGGGGCTTAACGTTCGTGGGACAATCTCACTGGACAACACGTTTGTCGAGGGCGGCCGCGGTATCAATGATGCCAACAACAGTACACAAAGTAAATGGATCGATCCCAATACGGGATTGCCAACCTATCAGATCGCTTTCGATGGTACAAATAGATTTGACTTCGTCGAGGGCATAAACTGGACAACCGGTGCCGGACAGGTTAGAGACTGGTCTACCTATCGAAGATTATTTTATCAATTGCAGTTAAACTACGCAACGACCATCGCTAAGAATCACAACATCACTGCCATGGGTTTATTCAACCGCAATCAGACCGGAACAGGGAGTATGATTCCCTCCTATCGCGAAGACTGGGTATTCCGCACCACCTACAACTACAAAAATAAATATATGCTCGAGTACAATGGAGCCTATACGGGATCAGAAAAATTCGGTCCTGACAATAGATTTGCCTTTTTCAATTCCGGTGGGATAGGCTGGCTAGTTACTGAAGAAGAGTTTATGAGGCCTATCTCGTTTCTCAATATGCTCAAGTTACGTGCGTCCTATGGTGACATCGGTGACGATAGTGGCGGCCGTCAATTTCTGTACCTAACCCAATGGGCATATGGGGGCACCGCTGGCATGGGGGTTGAAGGCCGCTACTCCTACTCCGACGGCAATACCAGTCCTTATATCTGGTATAAGGAAAGTGCGCTTGGCAATCCAAATATCCGCTGGGAAAAAGTTAACAAATTCAATATCGGCCTCGACTTCGGTCTGTTCAATAGCCAGATAACCGGTAAAGTCGACTTTTTTAGAGACCGGCGGACAGATGTTCTGATTAGCGGCGCCAACCGAGCCATTCCTTCCTACTTTGGGATGGAGGCACCTACAGCCAACCTAGGTAAGGTACAGAATAAAGGGTTTGAAGTAGAACTGAAATTTAACAGACAGCTCAATACTGACTGGAGAATATGGGCTGATATCAATTTTACCCATGCCAAGGATAAAGTCATCAATGCCGATGCCCCCGAGTTGCTGCCCGAATATCAGAAACCGGATAACAAACAAGTTAGTCAAACCTATTCTTATGTTAGCTCCGGATATTACAATACTTGGGACGAACTTTATTCGAGTACCGCGCACGAAAGCAATGACCTAGCGAAACTACCCGGCAATTATCATATACTGGATTATAACGGGGATGGTATTATCGATGCTAAGGATAATATTCCCTACGCCTTTCCTTCGGTACCACAGAACACTTATAATTATACCATTGGATTTGATTGGAAGAATTTCAGTGTCATGACCCAGTGGTATGCCGTAAATAATGTCACCCGGCAAGTTGTTTTCAACAGCTTCTCGGGCCAGCTTAACCTTGCTTATGACGAAGGTTCCTATTGGTCAAAGGACAATGTCAATGCAGACGTACCACTACCACGCTGGTTATCACAGTCGAGTACTTATACACCCGGTAGCCGGTATATGTTTGATGGTTCCTACATTCGATTGAAAACAGCCGAAATTGCCTACAATTTTAATCGGGAATCCAGCGTAATCAAACGACTTGGGCTTCAAAACCTTCGCATTTTTCTAAATGGCAACAACTTAGTTTTCTGGTCCAAAATGCCAGACGACCGTGAATCCAATTATGCCGGTACGGGCTGGGCATCGCAGGGCGCCTACCCTACCGTAAAGCGGTTTAATCTAGGTGCAAACATTACATTTTAATCCTACCACTATGAAAAAGTATTTCAAGGTAATCTTTATATCTACTGTGATCTGGTCTTCAACATCCCTACTCTCGTGTAAAAAATACCTGGATAAAGAAGAACAGTCCAATGTGTCCTCCAAAGAAGCATTTAAAAACTTTATTAACTTTCAGGGCTATACAGAAGAGCTATACAGCTGTGTTGTCAACTTCAGCAACAACTACTGGACCAACTCGTGGAACTGGGGTGAAGATGAAATGACCTCAACGGCTGGCAATTACCATTTCGTTCACAAAATCGACAACGGTAATTTTTGGGGTTGGCAAAGAGAATCCGACGGCTGGGGCTCCGGCTGGATGGATCAGGGTGATTTTACCACCATCAATGGGGATGTATTTGCCAACCGTGCCTTCCGCGATTTATGGAGCGCGGCCTGGTTTGGTCTGCGAAAAGTAAGCCTCGGACTAGAAAATATCGACAAATTAACCGAAGCCACCTCCGAAGAAAAGAACCTGATCAAGGGGCAATTGTTATTTTTCCGAGGCTGGTTTCACCACCGATTGATGGAATATTTTGGCGGGATGCCGTACATCAATTATGTACTTCCAAGTGACGAAAAGCTGCGGTTGCCAAGATTGAGCTACCATGCCTGTGCGGATCTTGCTGCGGCCGATTTTAGAGAAGCGGCCAATCTATTGCCGATCGACTGGGACAATACCACTGCCGGAAAACGTACCCTGGGGAAGAATCAATTGCGCATCAACAAAATCATGGCCCTTGCTTATCTTGGCAAAAATTATCTTTGGGCGGGAAGCCCTTTGATGAATTTTCAGTCTACCGGGAATAAAACCTATCATACTGACTATTGTAAAAAAGCAGCTCAGGCCTTTGGCGAACTACTTTCACTTGTCGAAAGCGGACAGACAAATTACGCCCTTGTTCCTATGGCCAATATCCACTTGAATTTTTACACAACAGGCCAAAATTGGGCCATGCCCGGGAGTACAGAAGCTATATTTAGAGGGCCCTACATTGACGCATGGGTATCGAATTATGGTACCAGTAAACAGTACATTCCGCTGGTCGTCTCCGACGGAGATGCATTGAAGTTTATTCCAACAGCCAATTATGTCGACTACTATGGTATGAAAAACGGTTTACCGATCAAAGACATTACCCAGTCTGACGCAGAATCAGGTTACAATGCCGAATACCCTTGGAAAGATCGCGACCCACGCTTTTATAAGGACATCATTTTCGATGGAACAAAAGTCGTCCAGGGAAATACACAGGACGAAAAAAATCGATACGCTAACCTTTACAGTAATGGAAGCTATCGAGATATCCAGTCTGGCAGCCAGACAGGCTACGTGTTACGTAAATTTGTCCCTATAACAGCCAACAAATATGATCAAGCCTATAATTATGGATCCAATCTTCATATTTACGTGCCCTATATGCGTTTATCTGATGTCTATCTGATGTACGCCGAATCCGCCATGATGGCTTCCAACTCAGCTACAGGCAAAGCCGACAATTACGGTAAAACAGCAGTTGATGCGATCAATATCGTTCGGGATCGGGCTGGCGTGGGTCATGTAGATGCCAAATTTCTAGGTTCGGCGAACGCATTGTTGCCTGAATTACGGCGGGAACGAGCTGTGGAGCTCGCTTTTGAAGGTCATCGTTTTAATGATCTGCGACGCTGGTTGCTGTTGACCGAATCACCTTACACCTTAAAAAAATCGGTTGTTTTTGATCGGGCAGGAACCTTCAACACCGTAGATCCATCCCAAAACCGCGTCGTAAACATGAAAGAAAATGTGCTTTTGGAACGGAAGTTTACAAGCAAGCATTACTGGTTGCCCCTAAAGGTCAGAGATGTCAACATGTATCCCGAGTTCTATCAGAACCCAGGCTGGTAACAAGTTTTTCATTTAATCATTCAAAAAATGAAGTACAAAAAATTAAGAATAGCACTATGTCTTGGATTAAGTTGGATAGCTACCGCTGAAGGAATGGCGAAAGAATCACTTAATCCAACCATTAGACAACATAAAAATATTTTTCCGGAGCGCTCGACATTTGTTGGTCCGGACAGTATTGGCACCGATAGTACGACACTTGTACAGGTCGCTTTCCGAAAAGTTCAGAAGAAGGACCTCATGGGCAATGTACAATCCATCAATGTTCCACAATTGCTCGACAAGAGTTACAACACCTACAGTCTGGAAAATCTAGATGCCTTTATTCCGGGATACAACGGTAATATTTGGGGTATGGGTGGTTATTTGGTATTAGTGGACGGATTTCCGCGTGATGCCAATAACGTTATGCCAACAGAAATCGATCAGGTCAGTGTATTGAAAGGCGCCAATGCCATCGCTCTTTATGGTAGCCGAGCAGCCAAAGGCGTTATTAGCATCACGACAAAACGCGGAAAATCCGGAGGTCAACAGATAAAAATTAGAGCCAATAGCGGTATCAATGCGGCTATGAGCTATCCACAATATCTTGGCTCCGCAGAATATATGACATTGTATAACGAAGCTCGACAAAATGATGGATTATCACCACTCTATAGTACCGAAACAATCTACCAACATGCAGCCGGAACAAATCCTTATCGTTATCCCAACGTGGATTACTATTCATCGGACTATATCAAAGATCACTATAATCGCTACGATGCCACCGCCGAAATCTCAGGCGGAAATCAACGTGCACAATATTATACCAACTTTGGATTTTGGTCTGAAGGGTCCCTCCTCAATTTTGGACAGGCGAAAAAAAATGGTGGCGCCAATAGATTCAATATGCGCGGTAACATCGATGTGAAAGTCAATGATCTGATCTCCCTGAACGTCGATGCGGCAGCCAGTTTTTATATTTCCAAAGGGGTAAATGCGGACTACTGGGGTGCAGCGGCAACCGTGCGGCCACATCGCTTCTCTCCACTCATTCCTATTGATATGATCGAAGAAGGTGACGTCAACTCGATGGTGTATGTCAACAACAGCAATTTTCTCATCGATGGCAAATATCTCCTTGGGGGAAGTCAGCTGGATCAAACCAATGCCTTTGCAAACGTTTATGCCGGCGGCACAAACCGCTATCTAAATCGGCAGTTTCAATTTAATACGGGTTTGAATTTTGACTTGAAAAATATCCTGGAAGGATTGGTTTTCAAAACCAACCTGGCTGTGGATTATCAGTCAAATTATAACCAATCCTATAACAACAATTATGCTGTTTATCAGGCATCGTGGAACAACTATGATGGAAAAGACCTTATCAGTAGCCTCACAAAATATGGTGACGACCGTATTTCAGGCATCCAAAATATCAGTGGCAGTACCTATCGGCAGACCATCGGTCTCAATGGGTCCCTAAACTTTAACCGTACCTACGGTAATGACCACCATGTATCGGCAATCCTATTGGCCAATGCGTTCCAGATCGCTGCCTCTGGCAGCTACCACAAAACCAGCAATGCCAACCTAGGGCTGCAGTTGGGCTACAATTATTCAAGCAAATATTATGTTGACTTTAGCAGTGCTTACAGTCATTCCGCCAAATTACCACAAGGGAATAGAAGAGCCCTATCTCCTACTTTAGCGCTCGCCTGGCGTCTATCTAAAGAAAATTTTTTGGTCGACAGCAAAGTCGTCAATGAGTTAAGATTATCCGCGTCGGCCGGTATATTAAACACGGATCTGGATATTAGCGACTATTACCTCTATCAGGGCTATTATACCTATAACGACGCAGCATGGTATAGCTGGCGCGACGGTGACCTCGTCCATACCTTTGACAGACGCAGGGGTGACAACCCCAACATGAAATTCCCGAAACGCAAGGAATTTAATATCAACCTCGAAGGTGGGCTCTACAACAACCTGATCACCTTTAATACGTCCTACTTTGTTAATCGGATGAGCGGCGGGTTGGTACAGGCGGCAACACAGTACCCAATGTATTTTATGACTTACTGGCCGGTTTATTCAGACCTTCCCTATGTCAATTTTAACGACGACGAACGCCGGGGTGTCGACTTTGGCATCAACCTGAACAAACAGATCAACAAAACCTTCGTATCACTGGGTTTCAACGGGATGTACTATACGACCAAGGCGGTAAAAAGGGACGAACTCTATGAATTTGCTTACCAAAACAGAGCCGGAAAACCACTAGACGCCATCTGGGGCTTACAGCATGATGGTTTTTATAACAGTCAAAGTGAAATTGACCAAGCTGCCTTTTCAACATTTGGAGAAGTCAAGCCTGGGGATATCAAGTATAAAGATCAGAATGGTGATGGTACCATCGATACCCGCGACGAAGTATACTTAGGCAAAGGCGGATGGGCCGGTGCCCCACTGACATTAGGTTGCAACCTGACAGTCAAATGGAATAATTTCACATTATTTGCCGCGGCAACGGGACAGTTCGGAGCCAAAGCGATGAAAAACAGTTCTTACTTTTGGGTAGATGCGGAAGATAAATATTCAGTGGTCGTACGTGACCGCTGGACAGAGTCGACCAAGGAGACCGCAACTTATCCGCGCCTTACCACCTTTAACAGTGACAACAACTTTCGAAGCTCAGACTTTTGGCTTTACAAGACCGATCGCATCAACCTATCCAAAGTGCAGCTGTCTTACGATTTCCCAAAGCGTCTATTCAATGCTAAGTTTATACACGAACTGGGGATTTATGCCACGGGATCCAACCTACTGACCATTGCCAAAGAAAAGGAAACGATGCAATTGAATATTGGACAAGCACCACAAATGCGTTTTTTCAACATCGGACTGAAGGCACTATTTTAATCTTTACTATCTAAGACGAGAATGATGAAAAGAATACTAACCATAGCCATCCTAAGCAGCTTACTATTTTCTTCCTGTGAAGATATGTTTGAGCCGGCTCTTGAAAATAATCTTGAAATTGAAACAGCCAATAGTCGCCCCCTTTACGCACAAGGGCTACTTTTAAATGGATACAACCGGGTTCCGGCTAATAGCTATAGCTTTGATGATGTCGCCACAGACAATGCTGTGAGCAACGATAAAAGCAATACTTACCTTAAAACAGCAACCGGACAATGGACAAGCATCAACAATCCTTTCGACCAATGGCGCAATAGCTATGCAGCCATACAGTACCTCAACAATTTTTTATCCCTAAGTGATAAAGTAGAATGGGCCTTGGATCCCAAGGTCAGTACGATGTTTAACGATCGCATGAAAGGTGAAGCTTATGGTCTCCGGGCACTATTTATGTTTCACCTGTTGCAATCCCATGCCGGAAAGTCGAGTACCGGTGAGATACTTGGTGTGCCTATCCTGCTGACTCCCGAAGATGTCAATTCGGATTTTAACCACAGTCGTGCACCGTTCGAAGCCTGCATGCAGCAACTTTACGATGACATCAAAAATGCAGAAGACCTGTTGCCTATGGATTATGAAGACATCAGTGCAGACAGTCAAGTTCCGGTCAAATACGCAGGCACAATCAATAAAGACGACTACAACCGTGTATTTGGAGCCTATTTCAAACTCCGCATGACCAAGCGCATCGCGCAGGCAATTCGTGCCCGAGCAGCGTTAATGGCGGCAAGTCCGGCATACAGCGAGGGCAGCAAAACAACCTGGGAGCAAGCCGCCACCTATGCGGGGCAGGTCATCCAGGCCAAAGGCGGACCAAGTGGTATCGATCCGAAAGGATTCACCTGGTACAATAAAGATGTGGTCGATGGCTTAACCTCCGGATCCAATCCGGCCGAAATACTTTGGCGCACCGACAAAGGAAATAGCAACAGCATGGAACAGGACCATTTTCCGCCAACATTGTTTGGCAGAGGACGTCTCAATCCTACACAGAATCTGGTCGATGCCTTTCCCATGGAAAATGGCTATCCCATTGACGATGCCAATTCGGCTTACAATAAAACCAATCCGTACGACAAGCGGGATCCCCGATTGAAGACTTACATTATTGTCAATGGTGCCACGGCAGGCGTAAGCAACACGGCTATCAATACCGCTGCCAATAGTCCAACAAACGATGGGTTAAATAAGGTCGAGACATCTACTCGGACGGGCTATTACCTGAAAAAGCTGCTGCGCCAAGATGTAAACCTCAACCCTTCATCTTCTACACAACAAATGCATTTCAATACACGTATACGGATGACAGAAATGTATCTGGCCTATGCCGAAGCCGCAAATGAGGCCTGGGGGCCTACTGGCATGGGTACTTTTACCTTCTCGGCCTACGACATCATCAAGGCTATTCGCAGACGGGCGGGTGTAGGAGCCAACAATGGCGATCCTTACCTAGAACAGGTAAAAAACAACAAAGAGCAAATGCGGCAGCTGATCCGCAATGAGCGGAGACTAGAACTTTGTTTTGAAGGGTTTCGGTTTTGGGACCTGCGTCGCTGGAAGTTGGATATCAACGTTGCTGCAAAAGGAATCAGTATAAGCAACAACAGCTATACCGAGATTCCGGTAGAGAATAGACTTTATGAAAACTTTATGTACTACGGTCCGATCCCGTACAGTGAAGTACTCAAATACAGCAATCTTGTACAGAATACGGGATGGAATTAACATTAATACACGCATAATGAAAAAGATCAATCTTCTTTACGCCATGGCTTTGGTAAGCCTGGCGTCTTGCAAAAATAACGACTGGGAGTTCCCAGATTTCGAATTTCAATCGGTATACTTCGCCTATCAGACACCAGTCAGAACGGTAACCCTAGGCGAAGACATTTTTGACAACAGTCTCGACAACCAGCATAAGGTGAAAGTCATGGCAACCACTGGAGGAGTATACAACAATGGAAAAGACATCCGTATCGATTTTGTTGTCGACAACAGCCTTACGAATGGCCTTAGCTATCCAAACGGGCAGACAGTTACCGCATTACCCAACAATTACTATCAGCTTGCTAGCAATCAGATCAATATCCCAAGTGGTAGTCTCACAGGTGGTGTTGAAGTACAGCTGACTGACGCATTTTTTGCCGACCCAAAATCCTTGGAAACCTATTACGTACTTCCTCTAAGGATGACAAAAGTGGTTAACGCCGATTCCATCCTCTCCGGTAAAACTTCGCTACAGGCTGCCAATAGGGCTATTGTATCCGATTGGGATGTCGCACCAAAAGATTTTACCTTTTATGCACTCAAATATATCAATCCCTGGCACGGCAATTACCTGCGTCGGGGTACCGACCAAATTGTCGGCAAAGGTGCCAATAACAGCTTGACAAAAAATATCGTCAGACATCAGGCTTATGTAGAAAAAGACGAAGTCAAAAGCGTCACGACAGCAGCGCTAAAGAAATCGATCTTGCCTCTTTCTTTTAAAGGAGCTGATGATGTCAATATCAATGTCAATCTGAACTTAACTTTTGACGACGACGACAATTGTAGCATTAGCTCGGCAAGTGCTGGCATCTCCGCTACAGGAACCGGTAAGTTTGTCAAACGGGGCGAAAAAAACAGCTGGGGCAATGCAGACAGAGATGCACTTTATCTTTCCTACACGATCGATATGACACAAATGAGTGTCACCAGCAAGGATACCCTCGTGATGCGGGACAGATCTGTAAAAATGGAAACATTTACACCCATCAAAAAGTAGTATCAATTCTATAACGAACAACGATGAAAAAAATCAATAAAACTATCGTCATCCTACTTTCGCTCGGCACCGCCTGGAGTTCCTGTTCCAAATATCAGCCACTGGATTACGCCGTCGATAAACCGGAGAAAGTACTGACGCAGGAAGATATCAATGCTTACAATCCATTAAAAAGTTATCTGGATAAGCAAGGCAACCCCGGACTTAAGCTGGGTGTTGCGCTCAATATGAACGATTATTTTAACAAAGGAGTACTCTACCGCTTGGCTAACCGCAATTTCGAAGAAATGGTGATGGGCTATGAAATGAAGCATGGTTCCATTGTGCAAGCCGACGGAAGCCTGAATCTATCTCGTGTAGAACAGCTGATCACAGCTGCGCAGGAAAACAACATGGCACTGTATGGCCACACGCTGTGCTGGCATTCGGGACAGAATGCCGCCTACCTGAATAAGTTAATCGCTCCTGTGGTAATACCAGGTTCTGGAGGACCAGCTCTAGCGGGACATGCATTAAAAATGAGCAATCCCACTGTTGTCAATGCCTGGGAAGCACAGACAGCCACAGACATTAACCCCACGGAAATAGGGAAAGAATATGTATTGAAGATTGTAGCCCGGGGCAGCAAAGCGGGCAACATTGGTATCGATCTGCAGAGCACCTCCAATTATACGGGCGACAATATGGGTTCATTGGCATTAACAACAAGCTACAAAGAATACGAACTCAAAGTGACCGCAACTGCCGCGCGTAACCGTTTTATCATCAATTTTGGTCAATACGATGGTACCATCTTCATCGACAAGGTTGTGCTGACAAAAACAGGCAGTTCGGCAAGCCTCATTGCCAACAGTGATTTTGAAAGCAATATTGATGGCTGGTTTGGCTGGGGAAACAATTCCTCCCGAGCGCAGTCCGCCAATGGCGAAGGTTATGGGAGCCCTGGGGGCAGCACGATCGAGAAAACCCCTGCCGAGAAAGAAGCCATTCTCGCGAAAGCACTGGAGACATTTATTGCCGGCATGCTTGAGAAAACCAAAGGCTACATCAAGGCTTGGGACGTAGTCAACGAACCGATGTCCGACTGGCCCGACCAATATGCCCTAAAGACGGGAGTGGGCAAAACCGATCTGGCGGATGATGAATTCTACTGGCAGGATTACTTGGGTAAAGATTATGCCGTAAAAGCCTTCCAGTTTGCCCGCAAATATGGTAATGCCAATGATCTCCTATTCATCAATGACTATGGCTTGGAAGGCAGTGACAACAAATGTAAAGGGCTGATCGCCTATGTCAGCTACGTCGAAAGCAAAGGGGCCAAAGTGGATGGAATCGGTACCCAGATGCACATCGACATCAACACAAGCAAAGACAATATCGTCAGTATGTTTAACCTATTGGCCGCCACCGGCAAGCTGATCAAAGTGTCTGAGCTCGATATTGGTTTGGGAAATGGCATAAAGACTAGCAATGCAACGACTGAAATGTATCAGCAGCAGGCCGACATGTACAAATTTGTCGTTCAAAAATATCTTGAGATCATTCCCAAGGATAAGCAATATGGTATTACCATATGGAGCCCACTGGACAGTCCGGACCAAGAGAATTCATTCTGGAGACGTGGGGAACCCATCGGTTTATGGACCGAAGGATTCGTTCGAAAGCCAGCCTATCAGGCGGTTGCTGAGGCATTGTTAGCTAAAAAATAAGATCATTAATCACCCTTTTATATTTAAATTATGAGAACAAACAAAATGTGGTTACTTCTGGTCATTTTCTTAGTTTTTCTTTCCAGCTGCTCGCGGCTGGAAGAAAAAACCTTGACCAGCGAATCCGAAAGAAGTCTTAAATCCAATGTTTCCGCCCAAGCCGTTACAGGTTGGCCACGAACGACACCAACCTTACATGTAGGCGGGAAGTACCTCAAAGATCCCTGTGACAACAATATTGTCCTGCATGGAGTGGCCATTACACCCAGCCCTTGGTTCAATGGCTGCCAGTATGGTGCCAACTCCGGTTACTGCACCTGGGATAATTACAATGTTCAGGGTGCGCTCAATTACAATAAAGCAGTCATTGACAAACTCAGCAGCGCGGCCGACGGTTGGTATCTCAATTATATCCGTCTGCACATCGATCCGTATTGGACCAATGATCCGGGCGCTCCTATTCCTGAAGACGACATCTCAAGATTTAACTATAATCGCTTGGTTACCTATACTGATCAGGTCATTATTCCTTTAATCAACCATGCCCGTAACCGGGGCATGTATGTGATCTTGCGTCCTCCTGGCGTATGTCCACACCGTATCGCAGTCAATGATGCCTATCATACTTATCTTAAGACCGTATGGACTTTCCTATCGCAGCACCCATCACTAAAGAATGCTGACAATGTGATGTTTGAATTGGCTAACGAACCCGTTGAGATTCTGGGAACAAATGGCAACTGGGGGACGACCGGCAACGAGCATTTTGCTGCGTTGAAAAATTTCTTTCAGCCCTTGGTCAATATCATCCGTAATAACGGTGCCAACAATGTATGCTGGATACCAGGAACTGGCTGGCAGTCCCATTATCAAGGCTATGTCAATAATCCGATTACGGGTGGCAACATTGGCTATGCAGTACATATCTACCCTGGGTATTGGGGTGGTGTCAATACCTATCAAGCTTTTCAAAATGCCTGGAATACCAATGTTAAACCTATTGCAGACATTGCACCCATTGCCATTACAGAGACAGACTGGGCTCCACAGGGATATGGCACATTTGGTACGGGATCAACCGGTACCGCTGGCGGAAACGGTTTTGGTGCAAATTTAAAATATATTGTGGATCAGTCCGGCAATGTAAGCTGGAACCTTCTCGCCCCCGACGATCTGCTCCACAAAGGGGATCCCAACGCCGGGACAGCTTTTAACAATGATTGGGAAGCCTGTGCTGCTCCCGCTAAACAGTGGTTTCAGCAGTATGCTGCCTCCAATTACCCCATGTCTAACTGTACAGTTACTAGTCTGGTCAATAATGGCATTTACGAAATCGAATTCCAGACCGATGCCAACAAGGTACTTGATTTAAAATCAGGTGAAGATGCCAACGGTGCAGTGCTCAGACCGTGGACCAGAAATGGCGCAAATGCACAGCGCTGGGTCGCTATAGATGCCGGTAACGGATACTGGCGCTTTGTTTCAAAAGCAAGTGCAAGCAATCGCTGCATTGATCTGACGAGTAATAGCAATGCGCTTGGAACTGCCATCCGGCTTTGGCAGAACTATAGCAATGATGCTCAGGCCTGGAAGGTAACTGCTGTAGCCAATGGCTATTACAAAATTACCTCAAAGGTAGATGCTACACGCGGTTGGGATGTACCCAACTGTACCATGGACGGCAATTCCAATCTTCAGCTTTGGGATTACTATGGTACCTCCTGTCAATTATTTAAGTTCAAATTTATTGCCATGAACTAAACACTATCTATTCGCGGTAAGCCATACTTACCGCGAAATAGGTTAATTTTAAAAACATAAAAAGCTTCACGATGCGACAAACACAATTTAAAATGCTGCTACTGATCTTCTTGGTATGTTGTTTTACCGGAACAACAGCTTTTGCCCAAGACAAGAACTTCCATATCTACCTTTGTTTAGGACAATCCAATATGGAGGGACATGGACAATTCGAACCTCAGGACACCATCACCAACAGCCGGTTTCATGTGCTAGCGGCAGTAGATTGCCCCGAATTGGGACGGCAGTACGGTAAGTGGTATCCTGCCCGGGCACCACTCACGCGTTGCCACACAGGCCTTACACCTGCAGATTATTTTGGCAGAACGCTTGTAGAAAAGCTTCCCAAAAATATCGAGATCGGAGTCATCAACGTTTCGGTAGGTGGTTGCCATATTCAATTATTTGATCAAGATAGCACGGCAAGCTATGTCGCAAAGGCACCCGAATGGATGAAATCCATGCTTGCAGCTTATGACAATAATCCTTATGAAAGGCTCGTCGTCCTGGCCAAGATGGCACAGCAGAAAGGTATTATCAAAGGTATTTTACTTCATCAGGGGGAATCCAATACCGGCGATCGCGAATGGCCCAATAAAGTAAAAAAAGTCTATGAAAGCCTCTTGCACGATTTGCACCTGAACGCCGAAGATGTACCCCTACTTGCTGGTGAACTCCTATCGGCCGAAGCAGGGGGTAAATGCGCAAGTATGAACAGTATCATCCAAACATTGCCCGCTACTATCCCAACTGCCCATATCATTTCTTCTGCGGGTTGCCAGGGTATCGGCGATGGACTACACTTCAGTCCTGCCGGATACCGGCAGCTGGGTAAAAATTATGCGGCAAGCATGCTTAAAATTCTTCAAAAAAAATAAACTTCCATTGCTTTAAAATTGCCATTTGCAGGTGACTTAAATCCATAGTTTTTCCAACAATGACACTACGGCGAAGGAACGAGTCTAAGCGATTTCCAAAACCGTAGCAATGTTATTCTGGATAAAATCATCCGGTAAAGTCACCTGCAGCGCGGCATCAAGCTGCGTATAAACGATGTTATCGGCATATCCAAGTATCCGGACTGACTTGACCTTTCTCGAATTGGGTGATAAACTACCCAATGACTTTAATTGGAGCTGCTTTTTGGTCAACGTTCCCATTATAAAAGCGTACATGACATTTCCTTTTGTCGTGAAGCGCACATCATCGCCGGTAAAAGCTTTTCCCTTCCCTTCATTAAAGCCCTGCACATGCAGTGAAGGAGCTTCCTCCTGTGCAGGCCCCTCACCAAAAATGCGCCAAGGACGCGTTCCAACAATGGCTTCTTTGTGTATGGCCATCCAGCTTCCTATGCCTTGTACCACTTCCTTCGCCCTATCGTCGATAGAACCATCACCGCGCAATGGTACACTTAACAATAAGTTACCGTTTTTACTGACGACATCAATCAGCATATGAATTACGGTTTTAGCCGATTTATAGTGATTATTCTCATAAATCCGGCGATCATAATGCCAAGACCCGATACAGGTACAGGTCTGCCAGGGCTGCGGTTCAATGGTATTGCTCTGTCCACGTTCAATATCCCATACCAGGCATTTTCGTTGTTGTTCATTCAGTATTTTCCCATTGATTACCACATTAACCTTGCCTTTATTTGCCTGCACGCTTTTATTATAAAAATCGGCTACGATCTCCAAGCCAACATTGCTTATTGGATAAAGTGGCAGCACCGTATCGTCAAAATAAACGATATCGGGTTTGTAATTGTTGATCAATTCCAGGGTCCGGGCCTTAAAGTTTTCGCAATAGGCCTTTGTTGGCACACTTACCCCTGAATTCACATCCCAATGCCATTGCCGATGAACGGTGTTATCATCCTTACTATCCAAACTAAGCGCATGATCCTGTGCATAAAGCTCCTGCGGATCGTATGCTGCCCACCATTTTCCTGCGCCATCTTTTTTCGTTAGTTTCCCATCATAGGGTATACCGGCAAACTTGCCTTCTTTATCACTCCGCTGTGCCGTTTCATACCAGGTCCAGGCATGTGCCGCGTGTACGCTGACACCAAATTTCAGCCCTCTTTTTTTTGCAGCGCTTTCCCAACCCTTTATAATATCTTTCCTGGGGCCAACATTTACACTATTCCATTGATGGTGGCTGCTGCGATAAAGGTCTAGATTATCATGATGATTGGCCAAAGCCATAAAATACTGGGCTCCGGCATTTTGATACAGTTCCATTAACTCTTCCGGATTCCAATTTTCGGCTTTCCACTGATGGATAACATCTTTAAAACCAAACACCGAAGGATGTCCATATTTTTCAACGTGATAATTATACTGATCGGATCCCTCCTGATACATGCCCCGCGCATACCAATCGCCGCGCTCGGGCTGACACTGCGGGCCCCAGTGCGCCCAGATACCAAATTTGGCATCCCTGAACCACTCAGGCACCTGATAATTTTCTAATGAACGCCAGTCGGGATTAAAAGGAGCTTTCCCCAGATGAGCTTGGGAAAGGCTAAATTTACTCAGGAAAAGCGTCGGAATAGTTGCACCGAGAAACTTAATTGCTGTTCTTCTGTCCATTATACAATGATCTTCGATCAGAATGCCTCGACACAAATTGCACGACAAAGGCATCCGGTTTATAATTTTTTATCTACTTGAATACCAAAAATACCTGTATTGGATCAGGAAAGAAACTACATAATCGATCAATACTAGTACAATATCGACACAGGATTCTTTTTGATCAGTTGAACCAAAAAAAGGTGCCCTAAAAAGGACACCTCCACCTAACACTAACTATGAATAAATAAAAACATCTATTTTCCCAGATCAATTGTTCATATCATTGCCTTTCAAATTTTTATTGTTGTCCAATTCCGACTGTGGAAAAGGATAGAACATTGCTTTGGTAGACCAGCCGCCTTTTTTTAAAGGTTCCAGCCAGCTTGGATTGGCCATCCCCCACCGTAACAGGTCAAAATAACGTTGATATTCACCCAAAAATTCAACAAATCGCTCATGCACGATAATATTTTTGATCGTATTTAAAGGAACGCCGTTTTTTACTAATCCCTGAGCGATCAATCCATCTACATCAGGAATTGTTCCATTGGATTTTTGATACCATAGGTGTGGCTGCTCATCCGGAACGATATTATTGGCGCGCTTACGCACCAGGTTGATGTATTGTTTCGCTCCGGCGATATCGCCACGTTCATTGAGACATTCCGCATAAAGCAGCAGCACATCGCTATAGCGAAAAATACGATCATTGTTACCATTATCAAAGTCAGCGATCTGAACATCCGGACAATATTTCCGGGTACCAAAGAAATCTTTATTGGTCGCCAGGTTTTTCATCCAGTCCGTATAGGTCGTGACCTTACCGTCCAGCTGCGTAAACTTTGCACCATTCTCGCACCAAAGCGTCATATATTTCCGGGGATCTCCTTCTTCAAATTCATCATGTGCCATTTTATTGGGCGCCAGATTCCACCAGGCACCACCCGTTCCGTCAAACATTCCGATTTCCTGCCACCGCCATGAACTCGATATATCGTCCCCCAGCCAGCCCGGTCCATTGTAGAGTTGCACCTCAAAAACAGACTCCTGATTATTCTCTTTTGTTTCCAGAAAATTATCCCTGTAAGAGGACATCAACTGATACTCCTTGCTATCAATCACGCTTTTCAACTGGATCTCAGCATTGGCAAAATCCGCTGCCTGTCCTTTTGCGAGGATGGGTTTATACAAATAAGTTTTGGCCAGGTAAGCCTGTGCTGCACCTTTGGTTGCCCGACCGATCATTTTACTGTCGGCATAGAGTGCTGCCCGCGTTGGCAACAATTCCGATGCTTTCTTAAAATCATCCACGATCAGCGCATACACGGCACCCGCCGCTGCGTTGCCCGGATAATAATCTTCGTTGGTCTCGACAGGTTTATTGATCAGCGGAATGGTTTCGCCAAACAACATGCTCAGGTGCAAATAGTTCAGTGCTCTCAAAAAATACGCTTCCCCCAAGAGTCTATTCTTTCTATTTTGATCTATTTCGCCTTCAAACTTCTGAATCCGATCGATGGCTAAATTAGCCGCAAACACCCCGTTCCAAAAATCTCTCCAGGTCTGGGCGGCCATCCCATCGCTCGCAGGGGTATTGTAGGTATCCTGATACATGGGTTCCCATTTGAAGGTATGATTGTAATCATCCCCAGGAGCCAAAAGCTCGAAATACAAACTGCGCGCATATCCACCCTGTGTGCGGCCGATTAACGCTTGGTAGGCCGGTATGACCGAATTTTCCAATTGATCTGCTGTTTTATAATAGGTGTCCGTCGACAATTCCTGCGGGTTGGAGAGATCCAGATTCGGTTTGCAGCTTGAAAACTGTATCAGCAATGCAGCAGCTGCGAGTTTTATATATTTTCTATTCATGATGTCAATAAGGGATTAGAATGTAAATTGAATACCCATAAAATACTCTCTTGAATTTGGAAAGCTCAACCCCCAAGGCGTTTGCCCATCGATACCACGGCTTAGATTGGAGCGTGTATCGCCCGACCCCACTTCAGGATCATAACCTGAATACTTGGTAAAGGTCAGTAGGTTTTTTGCGCCTACGTAAAACCGCAGTCGGTCGATCTTCCAACGTTCAAGTCTAGGACTTGAAAAACTGTAACCAATGTTGAGTACTTTAAGCCGGAGGTAAGAGCCATCCTCCACAAACCTGTTGGATGCCCTTAAATTTTGATTGGGATCGCCGAGTACAGCGCGTGGAATAGTAGTATCTGTATTTTTTGGATAGACCGTAGTTTCACCAGATACCGGATTTTTGAAGACAAGCTCCTCCGCACGATAACGATCCAGAGTCGATGCAAAATTATTGTAGTAATGGTACATTCCCTCGCCCCAATAGCGGCTATTGTTGTAGATGTCGTTTCCTTTACTTCCCTGCCACATCATCGACAGATCAAATGTGCCAATCGAACTGTTGTAGTTTACATCAGCATTGAAGCCGTAACTAAAATCAGGTATTGGGCTTCCCAAAAAATCCTTATCCTGATCATTTAAGACCTTGTCGCCATTTCGGTCATTGAAGCGTACATCGCCCAATGCTGCGTGGGGTGCAAAAGCTTTATCGGCATCCAATTGTGCCTGACTGGTATATAAACCGTTGGTGGTGTAGCCCCAAAATTCCCCTACCGAACGACCAACTGCTGTTCTTGTGACGTTTTCACCCCCAGGAGAGATACTTCCCCATAAAATTTCATTATTGTTGCCCAGACTCAGCACGCGGTTTTTCACAAAAGAAATATTGGCGCCGATACGATAGCCAAAATTACCGACCTGATCTTTGTAGGAAGCCAGGATATCCCAGCCCCGATTCCGTATGCTACCGGCATTCAGCACGGGAAAGTTGTTACCATAGCCTGCGGTAAACGAAATGGGTACATTGATCAGCATGTCCTCGGTCTTTTTATTATAGTAATCAACTGTCAAAGCCAATTTATGATCAAAAAGCTCCAGATCGAGACCAAGATCAGTTGAATACTGACTTTCCCATTTTACATTCGGATTCGAGGGAGTCTGTGGCAGGGCCCCCGTGACCATCACATTGTTCAGGTAATACCAGACATGGTCGAAACTAACTGTCCGTTGATACTGATATTGTGCAATATCCGAATTACCCAAAAGCCCGTAACTAGCTCGGAGCTTCAATTCGCTGATCGCAGGAAATGCTTTCATGAAAGATTCCTGACTGATCCGCCATCCCGCTGATACCGAAGGAAAGTTTCCATAGCGGTATTGATTGCTAAAGTTGGCCGATCCATCCCGTCGCATATTAAATGTCAACAAGTAGCGGTTATCATAATTATAGTTGACACGTCCCAGCATGGAATACATGGCAGACTGTCCCACACCTGACCCCACAAGACGGGAACTCGCCAGGGATGCCGAATTAAGGATCAAAACATCCGGACTCGGCAAACCACGGGCCCCAGCATTGACAGCATTATACCGGGATTCTTCTGAAGTGATTCCCGCCAAAGCCGAAATCGCATGCTTACCAAAGTTATTTTCATAAGTCAGCGTGTTTTCAAATAACCAGCGGTTATTCTGACTGCTGGAAATATTGAGTTCATCCGGATTATGGTTCTGATATTGTCCGACAGAGTAGTTACCTATATACCCCTCATTCCGCACCCGGCTAAGGTCGATCCCCATATTAAATTTGTAAACCAGGCCTTTTATAATCTCATAAGTAGCCCAGGCATTGCCGTTTACCGAAAAGTTGTCATTGACGTTTTTATTGAGGTATGCATTTGCCAATGCACTCTGAACATCCGTTCCATTGCCAGCTCCGGCAAAACCAGTGCTGCTGTTGGCATCGTAGAGCGGTAATGTCGAGGACCACTTTTGCGCATCGATGATATTTTTGTCGCTCCAGTTGCGGCGGGTGTAACCTAAGGAAAGGGTTTCGCCTATCTTGAGTTTTCCTTTGGTAAAATCAGAGATAAATTGGGCGCCATAATACTTATTTTTATCTTGAATAATAATGGATTTGTCTGTCGCATAGATACCGCTAAGCCGAAAATTGGCGTTTTGAGATCCGCCGGAAACCGAGAGATTATGCCGTTGATAATTGCCCGTCTGCAGCAATTCGTCCATCATATTATACCCGTGCCCGATGTCGGAGGGTTTAGACAGCGCGGCCAGATAATCTTTGCGCGAAGGATCCTTATTGTACATTTCCTCATTAATCAATTCGGCCAGTTGCTGTCCGTTCAGCAGAGGTATATTATGGGAAATATTTTTGATGCCGGCGAAGGCATTATAATCGAGCTTCACCTCTCCGGCTTTACCCCGTTTTGTGGTGACCAAAATAACGCCATTGGCCCCACGGGAACCATAGATGGCACTTGATGCGGCATCTTTCAAAACCTGAATGCTGGCAATATTATTTTCATCCGGCATAGCTCCGCCGATCATCCCATCCACGACATAGAGCGGATCGGTTCCGTTAATGGATCCAACGCCACGGATACGGATAGCGCCATTGGTTACCTGCACTCCAGGCACGGCGCTCTGAAGCGTAGCAATTGTACCACCAGGTACTTTCACCAGATCTTTGGTGTCCACAACAGCGATGGAAGAGGTCAGATCGACCTTCTTCTGTTTACCATAGCCTACCACCACAACTTCATCCACGGCAATTTCTGCGGCAACAAGTGGAATACTGATTTCCGAAGAATTACCGATTACATATTCTGCCTGATTATAACCCACATTGGATACAATAAGGACTTCTCCCGGATTGAGTTTGAGTACAAATTCGCCTTTCTCGTTTGTTGAAGTACTGAGGGTTTTATCCTTCACTTTGATCGATGCCCCAATAATTGGTTTTCCTTGATCACTGATGATCTTTCCATGAATCACTTTTTCCTGAGCAGACAGTCGTCCAATGCCCATTAAAATGGAAGCCATTAACAACCATTTCACTTTCCTATTCCTTTCTTTGGGAAAACAAAAGAAAGAAGACACATAATTTCTGTTCATAATCTTTATTTGAGATAAATGTCTTTTTGCCCCTTGAGGCGAGTACTTGGTTATTTATTTATACAAATTGGTTATTTATTACTTATATGCTAACTGTATCTGCTCACCGCTATGTGCTATCTGGTCACATAATAAGCTCGCTTTAACAGGTGGCATCCCTTAAAAATTCACTATTGCATTTACTGGATCATTTATTTAAAATGAACTGGCTTTTCGCCAATTGGTTACAAAGCAAAGCTATTGCTTTCAACAAAATCGCTTTGCAACGAATATTTAAAAGAAGGGTAAAAATGTTTAAAAGCTGTTATCGAAGACCATTGCCATTACTTTTGGATATCGATCCAGAACCTATCTTGAGATCAAAACAGGAAACCTACTGGAGATATCATTTTGAGAGATCTATAGAAATGCGGTGATTAAGTAGCCAAGCGAAAACA
The DNA here is from genome assembly GCF_001952815.1 of Sphingobacterium sp. B29. Lineage (NCBI taxonomy): Bacteria > Pseudomonadati > Bacteroidota > Sphingobacteriia > Sphingobacteriales > Sphingobacteriaceae > Sphingobacterium > Sphingobacterium sp. B29. The sequence goes on from NZ_CP019158.1 coordinate 4,824,363, forward strand.
GTTTAACAAAAAAAAGCAACATTAATTTATAATCTTTTGAAGAAATATTAAAAATATTTCACATCTTTGAATTGACTTATGCAATCGATTGAATTGGCCATTTAACGCATATTTTGGATAGTTTATCCGACCTATTTTTTAAAGAAAAACCAAACTTAATGGAATATTTTTCGCTATTGAAACACCATTCCGATGAAATCATCAAATTCATCGCTAATTGCGGTATATTTTCCTTACTCCTCAAAAATGGTAAGGTGATCCATTTTATACCGGACGACCCGGATCATTTTACCGAATGGCTCCATAGGAAAGGCATCAAAAATATTAAAAAATCACAATCTGTCACTATTGAGGAAGAGATTCCCGTATAAACGAATAACGGAATAATCGTATTCCTAGATAAAAAGAATTTGCTTAACGGCCGAAAATAGTACAATATTAACCAATTGAATCCTTACCCTCATTCCAGTGTATGGATGACCAGTATTAAACTTCGCATATCCTGCTGAATAGAACGTATAGTCGCCTGCAATTCATTGTGCATATTGGCTAGATCATGTAGTTCCTCGGCCGCAAAAGTTCCACCATTCTTAAAATAAAGCTGCTGCAGGGGACTATCCGGTTCATCGTCCAAACCATATTGCAGCCAGCGCTGCCGCATTGTTTCTATCAGTGACGAGTTTTCAGCGTTGCTAAATTTTTTCTCGGATAAAATTCCCCAAACTGAGCTTGGGTAGATCTGCGCCTTATTATTTTGATACCAAATACTTTCAAGCATATTACGTTGCAGCTGCATCTTGACCTTTTTGCCTTTTGGGTTCAGGGTCATAAATCCCAATACGGCGGTACCGACCCCGCCAGCGATGCTCAACCCATTGTTGAGGCCATCATTTTTGACCGTTGTTGCAGTAACCGCTGTCACCGCTCCCAGAAGTATAGAAGCCACCGTCAAACGGGTCTGCGTTTTCGCATTCAGTTCGTCTATATATCCTGCGAGCTTATCGATACGCTCACCGTTACAGTCCAACTCCGCTGCAATGGCATTCAGTTCTGTCTCAAACAGCATGTACCTTTCAGTCATCTTTTGCCTTGCCGCCAATTTCAGTGTAGCACTATTCGCAGTCCCCAAATACTGGATAATGGGTTCTGCAAGATTGAGGTATTTGATCAGCACAAAATCATGGTAAGAAAAAATTTTCCTTATCTGGATACTATCCGAGGCAGCGATTTCCTGTATTGGAATTGATGTATAGGCCACATTTGGCGCACAGTAGTTTGTTGTCAACGTATGTACCTGAACATTGTTGATCAAGGTCGAACAGGCTGTCAACAGCAATATGGACAAAAAGAGAAAAGATCTGATCGTTAGAAGAAGTATTTTCATTACCTGAGGTTATGCCTTAATTTTTACAACAATAACCTTTTCAGAATGTTTTTGCCCCACCTATTTACTTTTTTGGAAAACAAAAAGAAGGCCCTATATTTTTTTGAAAATCCGCACAACAGGTCGATCACTCCATATTTTTTTAATATATTTAAAATGAAAACAGGAACCCATTGTATACAGATACAATGCGGGTGCAAAATATACGAGCCTAGCAACATCAAAAGACCATTTATGAACAAAACCCTTTTTCGGAACCTATTTATTGTATTATCATTCGTTGTGATACTCTTGCCCATTTACCCATCTATGCGGTCGTATTTCAGCAAAACATGTATTACCGAAAAATATGGAGTCAATTACAACGAGCAACGCAAAAAGCTGGGGCTGCATCCCATTCCAGCTAGCTGGGGCAGAAGGAACCTTGATTCCTGCATCATCTGGTATAATCCGAGCGGCAATATAGGGCATCGCTGGAAAAACATCTATTTTAAAGGCTGCAGTATCAAAAAAGAACTCGATCTTTTTGCCTTCGGATATGATGCCGAAAAAAGACAATATACCAAGGTATTGGAAGTGACGACAGATTATGATTTACAGGAGAAAGTGTTGGATATCCGCTATAAAGTGCTGACCGCATCATACAGTAAACAGATCGAAAAAAAAGAAGCTGACTCATTGATCAGCTCTTTAGCGCTAAATGACTCCAAGTGATCCTTCTTCAGTAAACTTTCGATAAAAAACGTATTGAACAATGTTCAATACCGTTTTTTATGGACATATCATTTTTACTTCCAGATACGAAGTCTTTCAAATTCACCATAACCTAACTGGTTGTTACCGGCAATCTGATAAAGTCCGACGCGCAGTCTTTTGCCGTTCAGATCGGGGCGTAGAAACGGTGTTCCGGGAAGATCCTTCCAGTCCATGCCATCTCCCGAGCAACGCAAAAAGAAATAATTACCGATCTTCTGAACCTGAAGGTAGGGCGAAAAATTTAGGCCGGTTCCTGTATTCTCTTCCTGAAAAATCTGTGGGCCGATGCTCCGCGAAAGATTGCCCAGGTTCCATCCCGTCAAAATACAATTGGTGATGTAGGCATCCTTACTATCCACGCGTTGAATCATGATACCGGCTTCACTTGATGTACGTGCTTTGCGGGCCAAGCCTGCCACATCGCTTATCTTAACCTCTAGCGTGAAATCTCCCTCCAGCTCTTTATAAACAAAGGGGGCCAGAAGGTCTGCATCACCCCATTTTGTATTTTTGGACTGGATTTTCCAGGTTCCATTCAAGTAGGAAAGCGCTGTCTGTGTACTGTCGGTTCTTTCACTGTATTGATAACCATCCCAGAAAGGAATTTTCTGATCCTTGGCTGAATAGCTTTCATCGTGTGCTGGCTGTACCAATTGCGGCCTTTTCGCCGAAACCCCTTCCACTACCGGCTTACTGACATGGCCAAAGGCATCCTTTGCCAGAACTTCGATGGATTTTCCAGGTTCGAATGATTTAAAGAGATGGTAAGACTGTTGCTTCCAGCCTGAACTTTCGCCCTCAGAACGGAAGAGATACCACATTCCCGCTTGCTTTTCGACCTGTACAAATACCTGATCCGCATTGATCAGGTGCGGCGGAGAAAGCACCTGCGGAACATACCCGTCCAGCCCATTGGCCAAGCCTGCTTTCCACTGACTGAACTTTGCGTTTATCTCATCCGATGTTAAGGTGCCAGAATAGGCGCGAAAGAAATGAAATGGATAAGCCAGTTCAATGCTAGTCTTATTTACCCCCAGCAGTTTTTCAGAAAACACCCGCTTTTCAGCCTTCCCATTGCGATAAAAGCGCTTTTTTCCTTTATCATGCACAAACAAAGCATGCTGCCAGGCAGCGCCGTCGTACCAGTCAAAATCCAGCGTATACTGCTGCTGACGAAGAATGTCCGTTAGCGCCGCACTTTCAAAAGCCTTACCTTTCAATGCCAATCTATTTCCCGCTACCACCACCTCCGCATCGTCAAGCGCCACTAAGGTATCCTTTGCTGTTCCCTGGTTCCGCAAAGTGCTGAGCTTTCCGAGATTTAAATCGTCAGTTTGCAGCCCAAAGAAATCCGATTTCGGGACTTCATTGGCCAAACTGGCCACTTCCTCCTCATCCAAGCTCGTATTATATACCTGCAAACTGGATACATAGCCCGAAAAATACTGATCTAGCACATCCGAAGCTCCCAGGACAAAAACATCTCCGGGCCTGACAAACAGCATCCTATTTTCCCTGCGTTGCAGCTTTCCGTCCACATAAATAGATTCCTGATAGCCGTCAAAAGAAAATACAATATGATGCCATATATTTGCGCCTGGAACCGATGCATATCCCAAATCAGGCCAGGAGCCATGCGTGATGGCCCCACGTCCGGGATCAGTACCATAACCAAAAATTGCTTTGCTGAGATCCTGCTGCCCCGACGACCAGGCAACCAACTGTTCAAACCTGGCGATGTCCGGATTATTGACCCATAGCGCAATACTATAAGAACTATTTGTAGCCAACGACTGTGGCACAGTGAAAGTCGAGCGCAATGCGGTAGCTCCATCAAAGAAGAATGCCTTTTTACCCTGATAATTTTTAACGGCCAAGGCATGTTCTGTACTGAACATCCCCCCGAGTAGCCCTTTATTCTGAATACCTTTTACCTGTTGCCCCTCCTGGTAATTGGCCGCATCGATATGGATTAAATTACCCAATGTTATTTCCTTGACGGGCATCGTTTGTGCTGCAGACCACAGCGTCTGTTGTGGAAGCTTTTGTGCATACACTTTCATGTTCCAAACGCCACGAGGAAGTCCATTCACTTGCGTGTTCAATACATGTAATCTAACATATCTTGCCATAGCTTTGCCGTGTTCAACAATAGGACTTGCCCAACGGTCATTATTCGAGCGATCTACAAAGCTTTTCCAGGCAAGACCATCCACAGAGGTTTCGAGTCGGTATTGATAGGCATAAGTTGGGTATTCAAACTGAATGGATATGGTCTGTATATCCAGCTTCTTACCCAGGTCAATAGCTACCCAGGCCGGTCCTTGATTATTTTTGGCACGCCATAGTGTTCCATTGTTGTTGTCGACTAAGAATGCAGGCCTAAAATCTGTATTGTAGTAAGAGGAGGCCTTCACCGTTTTCCCAAAAGCCAAATCGACCGGCCCTGTAACTGTTGGAAGCAAATCTGTCACACCAGCATGTGTGGGCCGCACCGGCTCAATATCGCCGTCAGGCCTAAAGAATAGCTCGTCCATGGCAACCTGACGGTGGAAGCCGCCCCCAGCATGTGGATTATTATGCCTGTGATAGACGATGAAATAACGATTATCCTGTTCAAGAATACTATGATGTCCCGGACCATGAATACTACCATCCTCGTTTGTAATCAATATCGGATTGGCCGATGGATATTCAAAAGGTCCCATGGGACCGATTTTACTTTTAACATATTGCACACGATAAGTACCATCTTCACAATGCCCCGAGGAGTACATCAGGTAATAGATGCCCTTACGCTTAAACATATAGGGCGCCTCAAAAAAGTCCTTTGCCACCGTATTAGGAATCAATGCTGTTTTTTCGAACGTTTTCATATCCCTGTTGAGTATCCCCACCCCACATCCATGATCGGGGTAGATTCCCCAGGTTCCCCAAAATAGATAGATGCGACCATCATCATCCCGAAAGGTTTGCCCGTCCAGAGTAATTACACCTGGAACCATATAGTTCGGGATCATCGATTTGCCACCGGCTACCAAAGGTTCCCAGGGGCCTGTGGGGCTGTCGGCCACTGCCCCAAAAATTTCTACAGGCTGACTATAATAGAGGTAATATCGTCCGTCGTATCCCTGCGTCATATCAGGAGCCCAGTACCAGTGTGTATTGGGCCAGTTCATGGGTTGAATGGTCCAGTTCTTAAAATCCCTGGATGTCCATACCTGTGATGGCCCTGCTCCCCAACCATTACCATCGGTGGTCGCATAGATATAATACGTATCTGCAATTTTCTTGATGCTCGGGTCCGCAAAATACCCAGGCAACAGTGGATTCAATACATTAGGCTGTTGGTAGGGTTTCAACGGCTGTGCCACCAGCCCTGTAAGCGACATAACCAGTGCAACCAAAATAGCGAAAGAAAAATGATGTTTCATGATAACACAAAGTTTACTGGTACATAAAAAACGATATCGCCATTCAACTAACTTTACAACAAATAAAATCTACGATAAATGTCTATTTAACATTAAATTTATAACTTCGATCATCGCATTACAAATTTTGAGGGCTAATAGGTTAAAAATGGGCTATTGAAGGTTAAAATCTACCCATAAATCGAGGGTACAATCCTTCATCTTTGTAAGAACAATGATCTTCGGCGTATTAAATGAGCAATAACATGTCAAAAATGAATCTTAAAAAAAAGCTATTGGATCCTATTTGCGCTCGTATGCACACAGTTGCCAAGCAGCGTATATAGCCAACAGGACGAACACCCCGTATGGAAAGCAGTCAAAGCACAGCAAGCCACTTTAGGTGTAGAAGAGGGTGCCAAAAACTTTACCCTCAAAAACCTCCATGTAGCTATCCTCAATGCATCGCAGACGCTATCTTCTTTTCGCCCCAACGGCGGCGAAAAAGATTTTGACTATACACCTGTTGAGCTCCTGAGCAAAAGAGACCGCAATAAGTTTTTTCATATCGGTGATATCAATATCAGTTTGCGCCGTCAGGGTGATACCCCCTGGACTTCCTACTCATCGGCGGCAGACCGTAAACATGTCATCCCAATAAATCCGGCAAAAAACGATCTTGCAAGCGCAGATATCAGCCCTACGCTCAACAATATTCCGTTGAAGGTTGTACGCAGCTGGCGAGATGACGGAGGCGATCTGATCCTGAGTTTTGAAGTTTCAAATCCCAACGATTATCCCATCGAAATCGGCGCGCTGGGTATCCCACTTCCTTTCAACAACAACATGGATTGGAAAAATCTCGATCAGGCACATGCACAGAATGTCTTTTTCGATCCCTATATCGGCCAAGATGCGGGTTATCTACAGGTCAACCGCCTACATGGCAATGGGCCGAGTCTGTTGGTATTGCCCTATAAAAATGCAGGCTTTGAAGCCTACAATCCGCTCAATACAGACCCTACCCCCCGAAGTATTACCTTTGAGGGATTTCATGAATGGATGATCCACAGTAAGGCCTATGCCGAGACTGATTGGAAAGGCGTAGAACAATGGAATACACCGACTTATACCCTCTTGAAGCCACATGAATCAAAGACCTTTGCCTTAAAATTTGTCCTCGCGCCAAGTATCCGGCAAATTGAATCGGAGTTATTGAAAAACAATAGGCCTGTCGCTGTTGGACTTCCCGGATATGTTGTCCCCATGGACAATCCCGCCAAACTCTTTGTTAAGCACAACAAAGCGGTCAAAAGTGTCAGTGTCTACCCCGAAGGTGCATTGACCCTGACAAAAAAAGGAAGCACCGCACAGCAATGGACCGAATACGAAGTGAAGGGCAACCATTGGGGACGCGCGCGGCTTACCATCAACTACAGGGATGGCATTACGCAGACGATCCACTATAAAGTAATCAAATCCGAAAAAGAAGTTGTACAGGATCTGGGCCATTTCCTCACCACCAAGCAGTGGTATGAAAATGACAAGGATCTCTTTGGCCGTTCACCATCTGTCATATCCTATGACTATGAAGAACAGCAGCCCATCACCCAAAATAGGAGCGCCTGGTTTGCAGGCCTCAGCGATGAAGCCGGAGCAGCAAGCTGGCTTGCCGCCCTGATGAAACAAGTACTGCAGCCCGATCAACAGGAAATAGCCAAATTGAAACGTTTTGTCAATGAGACCCTATACGGTCATATCCAGCATAAAGAAGGCGACAAGAAATATGGTGTTGTCAAAAGCCTTTTTTATTATGAACCAGATTCAATGCCAGCCGGTACCTACCGTTCGGATATCAACTGGAAAACCTGGTCTGCCTGGCCCAAAAAGGAAGCCGATGACATTGGACGATCCTACAATTATCCACATGTTGCGGCAGCACATTGGGTGATGTACAGGCTCGCCCGCAACTACAACAATCTGGTCAATGAGGAAACCTGGGACAAGTACCTCGAACGGGCTTACCAGACCAGTATCGCCATGGTCGAAAAAGCGCCTTATTACGCACAGTTCGGTCAAATGGAAGGCAGTATCTTCCTTATCGTACTCAATGATCTCCGTAAGGAAGGATTAACAACGATGGCCGACAAGCTTGAAGCCGCCATGCGCAAGCGAGCAGAGCATTGGAAAACCCTCAATTATCCATTCGGGAGCGAGATGCCATGGGATTCTACAGGTCAGGAAGAGGTATACCTCTGGTCGCGCTTTTTCGGTTTCGACGAAAAAGCTCAAGTGACGCTCAATGCCATCATTGCTTACATGCCTACCGTACCGCACTGGGGTTACAATGGCAGTGCACGCCGCTATTGGGATTTTGTCTACGGCGGCAAGCTCTCCCGTATCGAGCGGCAGCTGCACCATTATGGTTCGGCCCTCAATGCCATTCCTGTCCTTACAGCTTATCGCGACCATCCGGACGACTTCTACCTGCTCCGTATCGGACATGCAGGTATGATGGGGGCCTTGGCCAATGTCACAGCCGACGGCTTTGGCCCGGGAGCGTTCCACTCCTATCCATCCACACTAGCCAATGACGGCATCTCGGGCGATTATGGAACCGGCTTTTATGGTTATGCCGTCAATTCGGCGACCTACATTGTCGAACATCCCGAATTTGGCTGGCTGGCTTTCAGCGGAAATCTAAAAACCGAAAAACAACAGGTCAAGGTTGCCCTGACTACAGCTTCCAAGGGACGTGTCTTCCTGGCAAAAGAAAATCTTTGGTTGACCACAGATGCCGGAGAAATTGCCGAATTGCACTACGATCAAAAAGACCATAGTGTCACCCTGATCTTCAATAATGAAGCAAAACAAAACAGCACAAATATTCTGCTCAATGTAAATCCCGAAAGCCATTATGAGGTGGAAGGAATAAACCAAGATCCATTGAATCGCTATGTAATACCCCTATCAACAAAAACAGTAAAATTGAAAAAGCTGAAGTAGAAAAGAATCCAGACAATGGCCTACTAAAACATGGGCTATCTCTTCGCCAGACTCCATGCTAGAAACACAAGCGATCATAAGACTTCAAAAAAACGGGCTTTCATTTAGATGGAAGCCCGATTCAAAACAAAGGCTATTTTTTCACGGTTCTATTTAGCTCAGCAGCTTTTGCTGAAATGCAAAACGGATCAGATCGGCCGTATTTTTGCTTTTGGTTTTGTCCATCAGGTTCTGACGGTGCCCTTCGACAGTCCGTTTGCTCAAAAAGATCTTATCCGCAATTTCCACAGCGGTGAAACCCTGCGCAATGAGTTCCAGTACGGCAAATTCCCTTTCTGTGATTTCATACTGCGACAGCCGTGAAGTAACATCAACATTCGCACTATTCTCAACATCAAAATTTTCCATAAACCGTAGACCGAAATTGGTCATCAGATATTTATGCCCATGAGATAAACGTAACAATCCGAATAAGATTTCATCATAATCCCCCCCTTTAGATAGATACCCGTCTGCACCACTCCGAAAAGCTTCGGCTACATCAACCGGATCTTCAATCATGGAAAGCACAGCAAACCTAAGATCAGGATATATTTTTTTGGCCATTCGGATGAAACTCACACCATCCATGCCCTGCATATTCAGGTCCGTTAAAACCAGATCCGGCAATGCATTTTGTTCAAGATAGATTAATGCATCCTCTGCACTGTCTACTTCTCCTACCACCGAAAGCTTGTCGTGGGTATCAATGATCAAGCGTATCCCATTTCGCACAAGTCGATGGTCATCAACTAAAAGAATTTTAGTCATTTTTCCTCCAATCCTACCAAGATAATCTATTTTTTTAATTAAGTTATTTTTTAAAATAAGTTCACGTAAAAATCCCCTCCAGTTCTACTTGACCTTTCGCCATATCTTTTCATTACCCACCTGATTATAGTGGGGTGCCAGCGCAGAAAAGCGCAGTGTCTCCTGACTGCCTAAGGCAAGGTAGCCGAATGTTTCGAGGCTTTCATCAAAAAGGGACAATACCCTGGCCTGCAGCTCTGTGTCAAAATAGATCAGCACATTGCGACATAGAATCAGCTGAAAAGCATTAAAAGAAGCATCACTCACCAAGTTGTGAGATGCAAAAACAATACGTTCCCGCAACGTGGAATTGAGTTTTACCCAGTTATAGTTCGCGGTATAGTACGATGAAAAATCAGCTTTACCGCCCGAAAGCTGATAATTTTCAACATAAGATTTTAGATTTGCCATCGGGATGACAGCCTTCTTTGCCTGCTCAAGCACCGAGGGGTTGATATCGGTGCCATAGATCAATGATTTGTGCAATAGATTTTCTTCTTGCAATAAAATTGCCAGCGAGTACGCTTCCTCACCTGTTGCACAGCCCGCTATCCAGATGCGGATAAAGGGCGAAGTGCGCAATTTTGGAAGGATTTCATGGCGAAGATTTGCGAAAAAGCTTGGATCACGAAACATTTCGGTTACGTTCACTGTCATCTTTTCGACAAATCGCTGCATGTATTCCGGATCGTGGACAACACGATAACGTAGCTCGGCGAAACTCGCAAAATTATCCAGCAGGCAAAGCTGGTTGATCCGCCGCGATAAGGATGCTTTCGTATAGTGGGTAAAGTCGTAACCATAGAGACGCTCCACATCCTCCATCAGGATCATGACCTGCTCTTGGCTGACAATTTTTTTCCCTGTGGTCATCCTGCGATTTCTCTTATCATCTGCACAAGCAGTTCAATGTCGATCGGTTTCGAGATATAGCCATTTGCCCCTGCAGACAGACATTTTTCACGATCGCCGGTCATTGCCTGTGCCGTCACGGCGATAATAGGCAATTCACTTGCGTTCCATGAATCACGGATCAGCTTGGTGGCTTCATAGCCGTCTATCTCGGGCATCATCATATCCATGAGCACAATACCTATGCCGCCATGATCCCTTAACTGAGCAAGTCCTTCTTCTGCAGAAAGACTGCCCATCGCCTGAAAACCTCTTGACTTCAAGGCCAATTTCAACGCAAATATATTGTTCTGATCATCGTCGATGATCAATATGGTTTTATTTTTATCCATGCTCCTTATTTATTGCGTTATTATTCATATAGCCATACGCGCAAGAGAGACAATAGCTGATCGATATCCACCGGTTTGGATATATAATCAGACGCTCCTGCGGCAATACATTTTTCCCTATCCCCCATCATTGATTTGGCTGTAACAGCAATAATGGGCATGTTTTCGTATCGCTGATCTTTTCGGATCGAAGCAATCGTTTCGTAACCATCCATTTCGGGCATCATCATGTCCATCAGGATCACCGCCACATCCGGATTATCTTCCAGCTGTTTCAGCGCATCTTTTCCGTCCGTTGCCGGCACCACGGTCATCTGATATTTTTCGAGCGCTTTGGTTAGCGAGAAAATATTTCGAATGTCGTCATCCGCTACTAGTACTTTTTTTCCCTGCAGAACATCCTGCAAAAAGCCAAGTCCACCCGGCGATTTGGTAGAAGGACCATTATTTTCCTCTACGAGATGTAGAAATAAACCCACTTCGTCCAAAATACGCTGATAGGAATTAGCCGTTTTTACAATGATAGAATCCGCATACCGTTTTAATTTCATTTCCTCTACCTGCGAAAGGTTCTTACCGGTAAATACAATAATCGGCAAATTTTCAAGGCCTTGGTTTCGTTTTACGGCTTCCAATGTCTCGTAGCCAACACGGTCTGGAACCCCCATATCAAGGATCACACAGTCGGCAGTGTCTGAACTCAGCGCCACAATGCTATCTTCTACATTGCTCTTGATCTCCGAGGCAATGTCAAAACTCTCGAGGAAGAGCGACAGCGCCGCCGCATGTTTGGGATTTTCTTCAACGATCAATACTTTTTTGGGATGCCGTGTGAGCGCATCTTCTATTTTACGGAACATATCGCCCATCTGCTCCAATGCCATCGGTTTATTGATAAAGTCTATGGCGCCCTGAAGCAGGCTTTCTCTTTTAACCTGTAAAGAAGACATAATATGCACAGGTATATGTCGAGTCTTGGGGTTTTCCTTGATCTCAGCCATTACCTGCCAGCCATCTTTGAGCGGAAGCTGAATATCCAATAGGACCGCCAGCGGCATATAACGGGCCACCATCTCCGCAGCGATATCACCACGGACGACCACGATACCTTTGTAGTTTTGCTGACGCGTATATTTGAGCAAGATCTTTGCGAACTCAATATCATCTTCAACAATCAGGATAAAACGGTCGCCTGCGACGATGCTATCGCGATCATCCGGAATATCGGCTGGGATAGGAATCTCAGGCATCCTTTCCACGGCCTGCACGGCCACTTGTGAATCTTGTTCCACTAGAGCGGGCTCCACCGTTTCAACGTCTGTTTCTCCGATCATTGGTCGCTGCAATTCCGTAGCAAATACGGATGGCATGTTGCCCGAAATCTGCTCCGGAAGGATAAGGCGGAATACACTGCCTTTGTTTTCTTCACTATCCAACAAGATTTCGCCTCCGAGCAGACGCGCCAGTTCCCGACTGATCGAGAGCCCCAGTCCAGTACCGCCAAATTTGCGGCGCGTCGAACCATCAGCCTGTTGAAAAGCTTCAAAAATCAGATGCTGCTTGTCTTTTGGTATTCCTATTCCCGTATCGCGCACTTCAAATACGATACGGTGTCTCTGCGACTGTTCGCGGTCAATATGCAAGGTAACCTTACCCGAAGCTGTAAATTTGATGGCATTCGACAATAGGTTACGTAAAATCTGATCCAGGCGCTGCTTGTCTGTTTCGAGCTGTATCGGCAAACCCTCCGCGGCGCTCATTTCTAATCCGAGCTGCTTATCCGCGGCGATTGGTCCGAACATAGCCGTCAGTCCGTTCAGTATATCGGTAAAATATACAGGCTGTACATCCAGATCCATTTTTCCGGACTCTATTTTGGAAAGATCCAGAATCTCATCTATCAAGGTCAGCAGGCTCTTTCCCGAACTTTGGATCACAGCTGCCGATTCCATCTGTTCTTCATTGAGGTTGCCGTCCGAATTTTCGGCCATCAAACGGGAAAGTAACAGAATTGAATTGAGCGGTGTACGCAGTTCATGCGACATATTGGCCAAAAATTCAGACTTATAGCGTGTACTTTGTTCCAGCTCCGCCGCTTTTTTCTGAATTTCCTGATTGCGTTCGGCGATTTCAACATTTTTATCTTCCAATAGTTTTGAGCGCTCCTCCAATTCACGGTTAGATTGCACCAGTTCTTCCTGCTGCACGCGGAGTTCCTCTTCTGATGCCTGCAATTTATGGGTATGCATTTCGAGGCTCGAATTGAGGGATTCCAATTCGGTATGCTGTGCCTGCAGCTCTTCAGTCTGCGCCTGAGTTTCTTCCAATAGATTCTGCACCACAAGTCTGGCCTGTGCCGCCGCAAGTGTAGTACCTACTTTTTGCACTGCATCTCTAAAAAATGCCAGCTGTATGGAAGAAAAAGGCTTTAGTGCCCCCAGCTCCATCACACCGATACATTGGTTACCATCAAAAACAGGCAAGATAAAAAGGTTGTTCACCTGCACCTTTCCGCTGGCAAAACTGATAACATAGCTGCTATTTTCGAGGTTTTCAAATAACTTTTCTTTCCCGTCTTTAAAGACCTGACCGACCATGCCTTCTCCTGGAGCGAAGCGCTTATGGTCGGGATCTTCGAGTCCATAGGCTCCCCTTAAGACAAGTTCATCCTGTTCCATCAGGTAAATGGCACCATTGACACAGTTGCCATATTTTGTCAGATGACCCAGCGTAACGGCTGTGAGCTCTTCCTGCTGTTTATTACCCATCAAGAGGTTGCCCAGCTGGGTTAGTCCGGCCTGATGCCAATTGTTATTACTGAGTTCATCAAATGATGTTTTGAGCGACCTGGCCATTTCGTTGAGGGATCCCGTCAAGCTGCCCAGATCGTCCTGTTCGGCATCCTGAATCTGCATTTCATAATTGCCGGCAGCAATCTCGCGTGCTATACGCTGGGTAATGCTCAGTCGGCGCTGGATCTCCTCATCCTTGCGTTTTAGGTCATTCTGCAACTCCTCGCGCTTAAAGAAATCTGCCCTGAGGCGGAAGTAAAAAAACAGTGTAATCAGCAACGAAACTGCCGCAGCCAATAAAACAAATATGGAGGTATATCCCGAAGACCGTGTAAGTTCATCTGAACGTCGATTAAGCAACGATTCTTCTTTATCTATGATTTTGCTGATCAACAAACGGCAACTGTCCATATAGGTTTTGCCTTCTTCGAGCTGGGCAACAGAGACGATACCACCTCGTTTTTTGATGTTCACCAAATTCTCTAATCGATCCAGTCGAGACTGAACAAGTGTTGACAGGGTATCAATCACCTGCTGCTGAGCTGGGTTATCAGCCGTAAGATCATGCGCGCGGCTCAGGGATTGAGGCAAGGACTGAAGACCATTTTTGTAGGGATCGAGAAACTTGTCCATCCCCGTCAGCAGGAAGCCGCGCTGGCCTGTTTCTGCATTCTGTAAATCCTGCAAAATTTTATTGACACGACTCATGACACGGCGGCTGTGATCAACCATCGCACTATTGTGGATCTGCTTACGGATACTCACATAAGAAGCCGTTGAACTCGCTAACAGGATCAACAGTGAAATTCCAAAACCTATCTGCAGGTTTCTTAAAATAGTTTTAGGCATGCTTTTCAACAATTGATTTAAGACAATGCCAACTGATGGTCTAGATGGCCGCCAAATATAGCAATAGGGAGCTTAAATTAAATCCCGTGTCGCCCGGCCCCAACCATCTTACCGTATTTTAACAAAAACTTACGTATTTATCCCCCCGAAGCAATTCTATTGGCAATGATTTCGGAGGTTGCTGCACAAAAATCGAGGCCCGAATAATCCGGATTATAGCCGCCCATGTAAGGTACAGCCATCATGAAAAGACGTTGACTGGCGTTGCCGCTGTGGTCTACCAGCCGGAAGCTGTCGTCTATCTTTACCCCGGGTACCTGCAAAAAAATGGCACCATCCGGAGCCACAAACATATGGTCGTTGCCTGCCAGCATTTGTTCTTTGGCCTGTTCCACTGAACGAAATCGCAGGTAAGCTGGACTGACATTGCCATTGTCGACTAAACTCTTGAAAGGAAATTCTTCAAAGTCCAACGGTCGCTGTCCTACACAATCCACAAATGTCTTATAATGGGTTTTTACTTCTATCCCAGATTCATCGGTATAAAAATAGTTAGCGCCGCGGTCGCTCGCAGGTTCAACCCGACTGTCCGTACCAACATTGACCACTTCCAGCCGACCAGCATCGTGTAGTGCGAGGAGCTCACGACTGGAACTCTGCGGCACAAAAGCGATGACAATGGAAATCAACGGCATCAGTACTTTTTTTAAACGCAACATATCTTCGGCAGACATATATTTGGCCGGGTAATTCAGGGTAAAGCTCAAGGCAGAAAGTACTTCTTTCCAATAGATAGACTGACGCCTTCTGATAGATTTCAGCGCTTGTTCGTGCTCCTGGCGAAATCCCTCGAAGGCATCTTTCTGTTCCCTTAAACTGAGTACTGCTTCTACAAAGTCTTCCAGGCTGAGTTTTTCCACAATTGCATAAAAGTCGGGATCCTTTTCCTTAAACTGCGCTTTAAAATTACGATCGAACAGAAAATCCAACGACACGAAACCTTCATTTTCAAGTCTGTTAAGCATGAGTTCCTCTTCGGAGATCAAGAGCTTGTTGGCTAGGAAAGGTTCTTCCTGATGGAATCGGATCGCAGGCAGAAGGCCACTGCGGGTATGCATCAATAACTTAAAATTTTCACTTCCCGGGTCGATCTGATATCTTAACTCACCTGTCTCCAGCGCCTCAAAAGACCCATTGTGGCGTGCAAGTGTACGGATAGCATCGATTGCCGTGAGCGAAGCGCCACGTAAGCCTACTGCATGGTCTGTTTTTAAGGCGAGCTTTGATGGCGGATAGGGTGATTCAAAATAATGCTCTACATTGCCCTCATACCTGGTTGGCCATTTATGTCCGGTACAGATGATAACCTTGTCTACGATATAGGTATCGGTGCTGCCGACCATGATTTTAACCTGCGTCTGGCTTTCCAGATCAATGATATCGCTGACCTGGCAGCCGAGATGAATCTGTGTTTCTATCCCCTTTTCATCCGCCATCCGTTTCAATAACATAAACTGCTCCGAAAGGTAGCGGCCAAGGAGCAACCGTGGCACCACTTTGTAGCGATTAAAATCGTCAACATCGATTCCATAGCTTCGAAGCGTGGTTTCCGATAAGGATTGAACATAATCCTCAATCGTGGAGACCAGTGCGGGAATTTCATGATCCGAGACATTAGTTAGATGCTCAGGTGTAGCACCTTCGTAGCTATAAGGCATCCCTGCCCCCAATTGCTTGCGGGACTCGAAAATAGATACTTTGAGACCGGCTATATTCTTTTCGACCAATCTCTTGTACATAAACAGGCCACTGGGTCCACCCCCGATAATGGCTACATGAATGTTTTGTTGCATAGTTTTCGTTGCGCTGCCTAAAGGACAGTATTCGGTTCTAAGAACAAGGGTAAATTGCAGAAAGTTTTAGGCCTATTTATTTCAGGACAATAAAAAACGGGATAAATACGGGCCATGATTTAAATACCTGAATCTCGGATTCTGCAAACGATAATCAGGTACCTGCTGTTTTTCGAATAAACAAAATGATAACAAATAACAATATTATGGAAAACAACATCAACAATCCGGAGATCATCAATGACATTATCAAGATCAACAACGACCGCATCGAGGGTTATAAAAAAGCTATTGATCTGGCGACAAGTCATGGTTTAGATAAACTTATACCAACATTTCAAAAATTTATCGGACAGTCGGAAGAATTTATTGCCGAGTTGACACCTTATGTTGAGCTTGAAGGCAAAGAGGCGACGGATAGCACCATGCTGAGCGGCAAGCTTTTCCGCGCCTGGATGGGGATAAAAGTAAATATTACGGGAGATGACGAAAGAAGTCTGCTCGAAACCTGTGAGCAGGGAGAAGATGCCTTCAAATCAACTTATCAAACAGCTTTGGCTGAAGGATCGGAAGAACTTTCGCAAAATGTGCATAGCTTGATCAATACACAGCTCAGCAAGCAGCTTGAAGCGCATAATATCATTAAAATGCTGCGCGATAGCAAAACCCTCTAAGATTGAAATAGTAATTTTTCTTTTTCACGAAAAATACCGAAGTGTAATCCCTTCGGTATTTTTTTATGTTTCGACTTCATCATTGACTCACCCTAGCCAAGAATGTAGTGCCGCTTTTGCTGATTGCTTCCATTTCTCCCGAACAGAGATTGTTGTAGTAACAATTAGCATGATCAAAAATATCATTTCACTTAAATACATCATCCTATGATCGCCATACTCCCATACGGTAACCAAAAGCGGAAAAAGGAAATCTGAAAAATCATATGGTATAGCAGAATTGACACCACCGAAAGTTACATATAAGAGTATAAAGACATAAAAAATAATTGCCGTACACTGTATGAAAAATCGGTTCACTAGCTGAAAAAATATTAATAGCAGCTGAACCATTAGGATACCCCTCGGAAAGTATGTATTGTTAAAATAGGCCCACATCGTAAACAATACACATACAATGAGCCCCATTAGGATCAAATTATTAAGAAATTTTGACATCGTACAATGCTCAATTCGGTAAACAGTTAAAAAAAGTAATATTTTACATGATTTTAAGCCTTTAATACATGGCTTTTTTGATTAATAATGCGTCTTTTGAGATACAATTTCAAATCAATTATAAAGATAGGTACACGCTGCCATTATTTCATTAAAATATTTTCAGCAATTATGAGACCGGTTTATACGAAAGCACTTTCGAATTTAGGGAACAGGATTTTTGAAATTCGACGAGAAAATTGCGACAAATACCTCTCCGAATATCATTTTCACAGTGAATGCCAGCTTACCTACATCATCAAGGGTAATGGCCAACGCTGCATTGGCGATCAGCTGGAAGACTTTGAAAGCGACGAGCTGACATTTATCGGCCCGGGCTTACCGCATGTCTGGCACCATGAGGACACAGTTGCCTCCGAGGAGCACAGCGCAGTGTCCATAACACTGATTTTCGATCCTGAAGCCCTACTATCTTTTTGCCCCTTATTAGTTGAAACAGCCCCGCTGCATGACTTCCTGGAAAGATCGCGACAGGGGATGTTATTTTATGGAAAAACAAAAGATAAGCTCAAAAAAATACTACGAAAAATGGTCGGCACCTCCGATATGCAAAAAACAGCCTATCTATTTGAGTGCTTAGCTACCATTCTTCACACAGAAGAATATGCTGTACTATCCGATAAGTCCTATAGCAATGGATCACCGCGAAAGGACGGGGAAATTATTTTTAGCATATACAATTATGTTTTTGAAAATTTCAACAATGAAATTTCCTTAGAGGAAGCAGCTAAATTGGCGAACTTGACCAAGCCATCCTTTTGTCGCTTTTTTAAAGCACATACACGAAAAACATTCTCAAAATTCGTCAATGAAGTGAGGATCAATGAAGCTTGCAGGCTGTTGGTTCAGGATGAAAACCAGATAACAAATATTGCCTATGCATGTGGATTC
This sequence comes from Sphingobacterium sp. B29, assembly GCF_001952815.1. Lineage (NCBI taxonomy): Bacteria > Pseudomonadati > Bacteroidota > Sphingobacteriia > Sphingobacteriales > Sphingobacteriaceae > Sphingobacterium > Sphingobacterium sp. B29. The sequence goes on from NZ_CP019158.1 coordinate 4,842,632, forward strand.
AACTCCCTTCCCAACTTCAACAAGTTCTTTAAATCGATTAAAGGGATTACGCCTTCCGATTATAAAAGTAAGCTTTTGATGAATAAAGATTAGCGAGCAGTGACAAAGCGAATCAAAGAAGAACTGTATTAATCAGCTCTTTTTATAGTCCTCAGGTGCCAATGGGATAGTCGGCGTTCCAGCGATCTCACGCATCCAGTTATTGAAATCTACATTCTATGGTATGTCGAACTTTTTGTGCAGTCTATTTTTGCGAACCTGCACTGACCTAATCGTCACAAAGGTATATTCCGAAATATTTTTAGTAGTAAAGTTGAGAAAGGCCATGGCACAAACTCTAATTCTGTATTTCGCAGATTAGCGTCAAATGATGTGAGCGCCTGGATAAACTGTGGATACAATTCAGTAAATAGGATCAAAAATTCAGGATTGTTGTTTTTGGCCAGGTCTATCAATGTATTGAATTTATTTTCCCCGATCTGCTCGGGCAGTTCCTTATTGATTGTTTCGGTTTCCTGCAATGCCTCTTCTTTCTGTACCAATATCTGCTTGTTGTGCTTCGACCGCCAAACAAAAAACGAAACCGCAACAAGCAGCAGCAGCGACGCTATTGTATTTATTGCTGCCTTAGAAACTTTTGTGTTCGCTTCCCTGTCCTTGAATTTTAAAATTTGGTTTATTGCAATATCCATGACATGCGCCTTTTCCCTTTCCAAAGAATCGTTGAGCAAAGCATAGGCTAACTCATATTTTTCAGACTTGTCATTTCCCAATTGTAGGATCTATAATGATCAGCCAGATATTTATACCTTCTACGCGTTGCATTACGGTCCCCGACTTTCTTTATATTGGCCAGGCTCTTATGATAATAAACCAATGCTTTTTGACGATTACCTTTCTTTTCTTCCAGGTTAGCCAAATAAGTATATGTATTAAAAAATATAAGAACATTATATTTCTTTACAGGTTCAAGCGATTTATCAAAATAGTGATGTGCATTTTCAAAATCATCTTTCATTGTGTAGAAGTTTCCTATCGCATCAAAGACTCCCAAATAAATTAGTACATATTTCTTTTATCATTCTGCTTTGTCGCGCATTGAGCAAGGCAAAAAATAGGCAAAAAATGCCAAAAATTCTCATCGGCGAAACATAATGAAAGTACAAATATTTGCTTTTTTCTTCAATACAACAAAAAAATCAATATCCAATAAGTTACAATAACAAATTCGACCTCAGAAAAAAGAGTTAAAAAAAAAAATACAACGAAATAAAGATCTCTGGAATAACAAAAGGCACCTCAAAAAGGTGCCCTTCCACTGTAGTGCTATATTGTATTTTCCTCCTATTGTGGGTAATAGTGCTGCTGTACCGTTTTGATCTGTTCTACTATCGGTGGGGTGCTTCTTTCGGTTGCAATCTCGATTAATTTTTTGAAAAAGAGTTGCGTAGGCCGGAATTCATAGCCCATGTCGGCCGAAAGCTGATCAAAATGCTGACGGATCGTCCCGGGGTCTTTTAAGGCATTCCGCACATTCCAGCGATAAGGAGCAAATATAAACCGTAGCCCATCGTTATTGCCGGGCAGCGGCACCGTACCGTGGTCATCTTCTTCGTAAAAAGCATATTTCCAGTTGAGCTCTTTCAACTGCCCTTTTTCCAGTAAAGCCTTAAACTTGCCAATAGCTATTTCGTGTTCATCATCTTTGACGTTGCGCACACGCCCATTGTTAGCCTGTGCCAGAAAAAGCCGTATCCCCTTAAAATCCTGCTGGGTATTTTCACTTTTCCGGATCAGTAGTTCATTATCCCACCAGAGGCTCGGATCATTTGCAATATAAGCATTGAACATAGGGGCGGTCAACAGGTTATTGATGGCGGTGAGTCCGCCAAATGAATGCCCTACAAATACTTTAAAACCATTGGAGCGGTAATTCTTTTCCATAAAAGGGAACAGCTCGTTACCCATGAAATTCATGAAAGCCTCATTACCGCCACTCCCCTTAAATCCGGCCCGACGTTTTCCGGAAACTCTTTTTCTTTTGCTGTTGCTGTTGGCGTCAGATCGCGCGTGCGGTCGGTATTGGTTATCCCCACAAGGATGGCCGCAGGAAGAATACCAAAGGGTTCGCGGCTCAGGTAATGGTAAATAGAGGAAAGGTAGTTGAAATTGGTTTCGCCGTCTAATATATAAATAACGGGATAATTTGTCTTTGCACTATTTTCGTAGCTTTCGGGAACCGAAATCAATAGCGTCCGGTTTTCGTTCAATATTTCGGATTTCAACTGGGTTTTGATGCCAATCGTAATGTCCTGTCCTTTTACCGGATTAAATGATAAAATACATAACAGCGAAACAATGTAGGGTATAATTTTCATAATAAATAATGTATCAAGCGCTAAAAAACGGAGCCGATAACGATCGACTCCGTCCGACAAATAATGTTACTCACAATGCGTAACATTGTGCATAACCTGCAATTCTATTTCTTTTTTCTGCGCCCCCACCAGATCAGAAAACCTGTAATCGGGAGCGATGTGGCGACTATACCTGCCACAAAGGTAGATAACTTACCAAATTGTCCCCACCACTGCCCCATGTGAAGCTGCCACACGTAGTTTTCCACTTTTTCGTGGATCTCCTCCGGTGGGGCCACAGCGATGCGAGCTCCGCTGTACTTGTCAAATACGGCGATGTCCATATTTTCGGTGCTCTTCAGTCCGGAGGTTCCTCCAGAAAATACATAGGCACCCGATTTTTCGAGCCTATAAATCCAGATACCGATATTTTTCTTGCCTGCATATTCGTTTCCGAAAAGCTGGTCAACAAAAGGTACCATATCCAGTGCTGTTTTTCCTTTGACAGCTTTCGGGATTTTCTCGACCACATGGGCAGCGGATCCGCCCGCGAGTTTTACCGTCAGGTCGCCCAGCGGATGAAAGAAGATAATCAATCCCGTCGCGCTCAGTACCACACACAAGATCAGGGAATAAAATCCATATACATTGTGAAGATCGTAATTGAGCCTTTTGAACCTGGCCTTCCATTTGACCGTAAAACTTGCCTGCCGGGTGGTCCTGTTCCATCTATTGGGCCACCAGAGTATCAGCCCTGTCAGGGAACTGATCAAAAAGATCACTGTCGAAATGGCTACGATCCATCCGCCGGCTTTCCCTGCCAGCAGGCTGGAATGCAGGTGTGCTGTGATATAAAAGAAGTAGATGGTCGTATCCATCTTGAGCACCTCGGCCGTATAGGGGTCGATGTAAAGATGTGCCAATTTTTTGGTCTTCCCATCAAATACCCTTGCACGCACCGAACGCTTGGGATCTTTGAAAAAGACAAGTTCCGAAATCGCCAGGTCAGGGCTACTTTTTTTGATGGATGCCAAGAGCACTTCACTGGTCACCTTCTGCGCTTTGACTTCCTTGACAAAACGCGCATCGCCGGCACAGAGATCCATGATTTCGTCGCCATAGACAATGATTACACCTGTAAGACATACAAACACCAGTATCAGACCGGAGACTATGCTCGGCCAAAGATGTATCCATGAAACAAAGCGCATAAAAAGTGTCTTTCCTTTCCGCTTGGGCACCTGGTCCACTGCGGCAGGCCGGGGTTTCAATTTGGGGGTATAGGTTGCCATCTCTCTTTTCTTTTGATCTATCGGTTAGAATTTAAAGGATAAACTCGCCAGCACTTCGGTCGGCTTCTGTGGTTTGCCATAGAAATCCCAGTAGTGGATATTGCCCAGGTTGTTGAGTTTCAATCCGATTCTATATTTGGGTTGATCATAAAATGCTGTCGCACCAAAAACAGTATAAGCCGGAGTCGCAAATACCTCATCCAGATCAAGGTATACCTTATCGACGTGATTTAATCCGGCCCCTATACCAAAACCTTTGATGCGTCCGTCAAGAAACTTGTAGGAGGTCCATACGTTGGCAACATTTTTCGGTGTCCAGATCATCCGTTTTCCTTGTGTGGAAGCCGTATTTTTGATGTATTTATTGTCATTGTAACCATAGCCGACTATGACGTTCCAGCCGCTTAGTGGGTTGGCAATAAAATCAAATTCAAATCCGCGGCTTCGCGACTTACCGTTCTGTACGCTGATACCGTCCACAACGGTCCAGAGGATATTCGACACTATAATGTTATAATAACTGAGGGTGGTATTGACTTTACCGCCAAACAGTTCGGCCTTGGCCCCCACCTCAAATTGATTGGCCTGCTCCGGTTTCCAGTTCATCATTTCGGGTTCGCCGGCCTGATTTTCATTGGTATACCCACGTGAAGAGGCCAGGTTGGTAAAACTGTTCATGTAATTTGCAAACACCGAGAGCTGATCCTTGATCGGCTGGTAGACCAATCCGATCTTGGGTGATACATTGGTCTGCTTATAACCTTCGGTCGTTACTGCCGTACTTTTTGCCGGATTGGCATTGGGGGTGTAACTGTAGGAATCCCCATTGATGTAGTGATTTAGACGTAGGCTCAGCATCACAAACAAACGATCCGACAGGTTGGTCACATTAGACAGATAGGCACTCAGATTTTTGTAACTGGAGCGGCTATAGGAATCTCCAGGGCTATTTGCTGCACGGGATTTTTGGATATCAGCCCGCGAGATCGGTTTCCAGGCTGAATCTTTGATACCGATGGTATCGTAGGTGATAAATGCCGGAGACATGCTCTGGTCCGTACTTTTGTAATACGAGTAGTCCAGTCCGGCAACTAACGTATTCTTTACTTTACCGAGGTAGTAATCTCCCGTAAAATTCTGCTGCAGGGAATTATAAGTCAAGTTGTAACGGTCAAAAATACGGTAACGACGCTGAATCTGGTTATCATTTATATAAGTGGGCACAAAGAAAATAGACTCTTTGTCGCCACTCTGGTTGAACTGGTAGGATGTGCGCGACACCCAGTTTTCCGAAATACGGTACTCCAACTCTGTCCCCACGTTCATATTGGCACGTGATGTGGTGATATCATCACTCAGCATGGCACGGTCATAGGGAAGCGGAACTTTGTCCATCGTTCCGTAAGATAGCTTATTGGTATTGCGGACATAGGCCAATAATGTTTTTTCGGGCACATAGATATCGGCATCAAAACGGACGGTGGTACGTTCGTTGGGTTTAAACAGGAGGCTTCCCGCAAATCCCATGGCCTTTTGTTTTCCGGCATCCTGAAAACCGTCCTGCGTACTCCCCATGACATTGAAACGTGCCAGGGCAGTGCGGTCTTTGTTGAGCGGCGTATTGATGTCGGCCGTGATCCGGTTCATTCCCCAGCTTCCCGTGGTATAGCCCACCTCACCGCGAAACGATTCAAAAGGTTTCTTGGTCACATTGTTGACCACTCCTCCATAGGAAGTTACCTGCGATCCGAATAAGGTTGCCGAAGGGCCTTTAATCACTTCCACCCGTTCAATATTGAATATCTCGGAGGTTGTACGCGGGTTGCTCGGCAAACCATTCCGCATGGTCACATAGGCGTTAAATCCACGCATGAAAATCTGATTTCCACTGTCGTTGACGCCATTGCTCACCACTGCACCGGCCACCTGGCTCATGGCTGTATTGTAATCCGTAGCCCCCAATTCCTGGATCAGTTCTTTCGGAATGACCGAATACACCTGGGCATTCTGCAGGTTGGCCAGGGGCATACGCGAGATGTCTTCCGTTTCCTTACGGGCAAACTTGTTCTTCTGAATATCTTCGACCACGACCTCCCGCAGTTCGTTATATTTTGATTCGATAATAATGGGATCAATGGATTGACTGGCTCCAGCTTCGATACGGACCGGCTTGGTGATAGCAGCGTAGCCTGCATAGGTGATAACCAGCGTATAATGTCCTGCTGGGGCCTCCAGTTTAAAATTCCCTTGCTCGTCTACCCGTGTGCCAAAACGCGTGTCGCGCAATACAATAGAAGCATAAGCTAAGGGTTTATGGTCGGTGGTGAATACCTGACCGCTAATTTTACCCATTTGCTGTGCCAGTGCGGCAAATGGAAAAATAAGGCTAAATAAAATCACCATTCCCAGCGATTGAAGAGTGATGTCATTATTTTTCATACGATATATTGTCTGTAGATTAATGATGAATTAGGCTGAAACACCGCGTTTCATTCCGTTCTGCTCTTGTAAAATGTGAAACAAGAAATATTCGTTATTTTTAATAAGTCTAAATAACTTTGCAAAAATAAAATGTATTTTTGTTGAAATAGCAACGCGAAAACGAGTATTACACCAACGAATTTTGACCATGATAGACGAGAATCTGTGTTTCGGATCGGCCTTTGCGCATCGGCTGATTACGCTCCAGGAAGATTACATGAGCATCATTATGGATAACATTACCTACGCAGACATTAAGGAACAGATCTGGAAGGACTGCGGTTATATTCTGATATATCGGGAGCTGAACCTAAAAAAGCCATTTGTATACCCTACTACACACAAAAATGGGCTCTTAAAGATTCAGTTTGAGCTCGAGGGTTATTCTTCTTACCGTCCGGTAAAGGAGTCGGACAGCAATCTTCCGATTGAAATCAGGGCCGGGCAGTTCAATCTTTTTTATATGCCCTACGTGCAGGGCGATCTTCATTATACGGTAGACAGGCGTTGTATTGACCTCATGCTGCCACTGGATTTTCTTTCTACGCTGAGGCTTGCCTGTCCCTTAATCAGGGAGCGGTTTGAACAGGCAGTTTCGCAGGGCAAGGGCTTTAAACTATTTGAACAGGCACAACCTGTTCCTTTTAAGGTGAGGGAATGTCTCAAAGAAATCATTGGCAACACAATGCCCGTCAGCCTGTCGCGCTCCTATTTTCGGGTCAAAGTGCGGGAAATTATCCTGCTGGTATTGCTCCACTACTACGAAATGAATTCCGGTCAGCATTGCCAGCCACCAGAACTGAGAGGAGCAGAAAAAGCTTCTGTCATCAAACAGTGGATTCTCAAACACCTGCATGAGCCCATCGATATTGATCTGCTCTGCAAACAGTTCAATTCAAACCCGACGACGCTAAACCGCATCTTTAAGCAGCACTTCAACAGCTCCGTCAAAAAATTTATCTGCCTACAGCGCATGGAATGGGCACTGCAGGCCTTACAGAGCGGAGCATATAACATTAAGGAGGTTGCTGGCTATTGCCGTTATGAGCATCCACATCATTTTGCTCACGCTTTTAAAAAGCACTTCGGCAAGACACCACGCGACATGAAACCTTCCTGATGTCACAGGCAGCAATCTGCAGCAGCAGTCTGCAGTAAAACAAAAGGTCTTTCTGCCCACCACAAAAAAAAGACTAGCCTCACGACTAGTCTTTGATTTTACGAAACAACAAGTTTTAAGTATGATCTAAAATTAAATATTATTTAGAATAATTCCAAATAAAAGACAAATTGTTTACAATCGATAGGAAACCGTCGCCACAAAGTTTCTGCGCTGCTGCGGATTCACAGACCAGTAGCCAATGTAATACTGCTTGTTGTTTATATTATTGAGGTTAAAATTGACCCTGAATTTGTTAAACGAGTAGTATACGCTGCCATTTAAAAGCGCATAGCTCGGAAGCTCAAATACACCGGTTACGCTATTGTCTATGACCTTGTATTTGCCACCATAGTTACCACCGAGGCCAAAGCCCAGATTTTTGAGTTTACCGTTCTGAATCTGGTACGATCCCCAGAGATTACCCAGTGTACTCGGTCCTTGTCCACCCGGAGCACGTCCCTTTTCGTTGTAGAAATCATTTCCGTTTCCGGCGATGATGGCAATATGGTTGTAACTGAATCCAGCTTTGACCGAAAAACCAGCGTATGGTATTGCTTCGACGTCAAAATCAAATCCCTTGCTCTCTACCTTTCCACCCTGTATGGATCCCGTAGGTGTGCTATACACCCGATTGGCAACCCTAATATCATACAGGGCCAGTGTTGTCCACAGTCTATCCTTGATCAGGCTCGCCTTAGTGCCGAGCTCCCATTGGTTGGCCCGCTCCGGTTTGAAGGATTGTACCCCGGTCTTTACATTATTGGCATCGTATACGATACTTGGCGCAACATTGTAGAATGCATTCATGTAATTGGCAAAGAGCGAAACGCGGTCTTTTACCACCTGGTAAACCAAGCCCAATTTGGGCGAAAGTGCCCATTGGCTATAATTGTCGTCCGCATTGGAAACCTCCCCTTTTGAATCAAAGTAATCGGCACGCAAACTCGCCATCAGCGAAAGGCGGTCGGTCAGATCCAATAAGTCCGAGGCATATACACTGAACGAACTGTTTTTGATATGCGAAGGGTCGCCCGCTTCGGTACCTGCCAACAGCTGGTCAATCGCCTGACTGGTGAGCGGAACCGGCGTCAGCTCTTTGCCATCGCCATCCAGTGGCCCCTTGATTAGTCCCTGCGGATTTACCCGACGTCCCAGTCCCCAACCCGAACCATGGTCCTTCACGTCGCGGGCAAAATAGTCGACCCCGACCAAAAGCCTGTTTCTCAGACCGGCCAGCTTAAAGTCGCCGTTAAAATTCTGCTGTATATCAAAGGTTCGGGTCTTCTGATTTTCATTGTGGAAGTACTGGTCAAAATAGCTATCACCGGGTTGATTTCCCCAGATATAGCTGTAGATCCCATCAGACTTCACATTGCCCATGGAGACCACAGTCTGTGAATTCCATTGCTCATTGATCTTGTACAGTACCTCGCCCTGCACATTGGACCGTGGGTTTTTGATGGCCAGGTCGTTGCTTGTAAAGGAAAGCTTGGGATTGAGGTTGAGTTCGGCAATATTTTTAAAGGTCAGCGGAGCAACACGGTCCGAGTGGAAGAAAACCGGTGCCACAGCCCGTTTCATATCGAGCAGCTCGGCCATCAGGTTGACCGTTAGCCTGTCATTAACCTTATAGGTCAGTGAAGGTGCAAAGTAGAATGAGTTTTTAAAACCCGCATCCTGAAAACTATGCTCGCGGTGGAAGGCAGAATTGATCCGGAGCGCGATCGTCTTATTTTTATTTAGCGGTGAATTGAGATCTAAGGTTGCGCGATGTAGATCGTTGCTGCCATAGTTGTAGGCCACTTCACCGCCAAAATCAAAATAAGGTTTTTTGGTGATGGTGTTGATCACGCCCCCGTAACCGTAAAAACTAGCACCAAAAAGCGTTCCCGAAGGCCCTTTGAGCACCTGTATTTCCTCTACGCCAGCCGGATCCAGAATACCACTCGACAAGCCCGGAAGCCCGTTGACCAGGTTGCTCTGCGCCTCAAAACCACGTAACGAAAAATAAGCACCACCATCGCCACCACGTCCTGTCGATTCCCAGGTACGGCTTATACCCGATACATTGCGCAGCAAGGCGTCGTCAAAATTGGTAATGGCCTGCTGTTTCATTATTTCATGAGAGACTGTACTGTACACCTGCGGGTTTTCGAGATTGCTCAGCGGCATTTTGGCGACAGAGTTTACCGTCCGGTTAGATCTGAATGCAGATACGAGAACCTCCTGCAACTGCGCATAGTTTTCATTGAGGACAAAATCAAGCACGGTCGGCTTATTGCCTTCAACGGTTACTGTTTTTTCAATTGAGTTTAAACCCGTAAAACTGGTGACAAGCTGATAGCTCCCCGGTTTTAAGCGTTCAAATTTGTAGTGACCATTTTTATCTGTCTGTGTCTGTCTGTTCGTTCCCTTAATGGCTAGGTTGACCGATTCCGCTGGATTGCCATCCAAAGTGGTAATCTTTCCAAAGATACTGGCTGTCTGTGCATTGGCGACACCGGTAAGCGATAACATCGCTACAGCAATATGTATAGATTTCATTCCATAAAAAATTTATGGAGCCGAATATAGGCTAATTTTAGATCTAATTGAAATTAATTAGACTAATTATAAATAATAGTTCAATTAACTGTTGACCTATAGGTTAAATAATATGGTACTCAACTCACTTTATTGTTCTATCGATTCGCTATCGGAAAATTCCACGCTTAATCCATTGTCAAAAAAAACTGTAACAAAGCGTATGTATTCTCAAAATAACTAACCTTATAGCGACAAATTATTTTCAACATCCTGTAACAGTACATATCAGGGTTGTGGCTACCCTATTTATCTCGATCAGCCTACAAACTAAAAAGGTAAGCCCTATCGGGCCAACCTTATCCAGAAGGAAATTATCGATAAAGATTTTAAAAGTCGCTTAATTCTCCAAGCAGCCTCACCTCGTAAAAAAAGGCGGCCGATAAAATCGGCCACCTTTAGGATTAGAATTGAATAATAATTGTCTTTAAAATTCGGTCATATCAATAAAAACTGATTGTATTCTTATGAAAGTTTACTGTCATCTTGTACTGATTTAAAAACGGAGTTCCCAATAAGCCTTCTATCGGTAAGGCATCGTGACCTGTTCCGCCACCGATAGCCTGATCTGTAATCACAGTATACATATCCTGCAGAGCCAGCTCACCTACTTTCGCATGCGTTAGAAACGCTATACGATTGCCTTGACTTGTTCCATTCACCCCTTTGATATCCACCTCACCTTCCTCAAAATCAATATAAGGTTTTAGTTCAGTTTCCAATGTCTTTTTCAATACATTGGCATTTGCACCACAATCTATTCCCATTGGATACATCTTTCCGCCAATAGCAATATCCACAATCGGAATATGCCGTTTCAACCGTAAAGGATATTGCGCCAGCAAAGGCCCTTTCTCGATTGACTTCGCAAGTAGATCACCACGTTCGTCCAATTTTTCGAGCAATAACTCCTGCCGTCCATAATCTAATGTAAACTGGTAGTTTTTCAATACGCCGATGCCCAGCAAACCAAAGATCGGACTGCCATCTTCCAGCTGCATATCGTCCATTTCAGAAACTGGAGCCTCCAATCCATTGAGTACAATGCCTCCTATCTGAAGGCGATTGCCCGCTGACCAGACCACCTGTTGCATCTGCCCGCCAATACCTGCGAAATCTACTGAAACATCAGCACGAATCTGTTCTGCGGGAACAAATTTTTTGCGCAATATAACAACGGGGGCACCGCTATCAAATTGAAAGTAACCCTTTGTTCCGTTGACTGTAGACTCCAGATAGACCAATCCATTAACTAATCTAAAAGGAATCACCAATGTCTTGGGTTGCTCCGCATTCCCCACCGCATCAGCCAATGCTTTTTCAGGATTACCTTTCAAACGCCCTTTAATAATGCCAAGATTTATAATTTTTCCTACACGATTAAATAAGAAACTTGGTTTGCCTGGTTTACCATCCTGATAGGTAACTTCAAGCTGAATCCGTTCATCCCCATTGGCAAGCTTATGCTGATCGGCTATGTAAAACGAACTTATGGTGGAGAATTTAGCCAAAATTTCTGGTACAGCAGCTTGGTTGTTCATTTTGGGAAGATTACCGATCGTTGCACTATCAGCCATCATACGCAACAGTGCGGTTGCATCTTTTGTATTCATTGCCCCAATAATCCGATCAATCGACTTGCTATTGTCATGTTGTTGGGCGATAGCAAGATTTCCAATCAGCAACAAAACAAATTGCATATAAATGATTTTCTTCATATTATTTTACTGTTTCGTCCAACCATTTTGCAATTGAGTCCAAGGTACTATCGGGCATTTCACCTAGCTTTGTATACTCCGAAGGCAGGCAGGTTTGACAGACCTGCAATAAGTGGTTTACATTTGGCAATAAGATCGTCCTAACTTTTCCTCGCTGACCTGCGCCGCTATACTGTTGCCAATAGGTCAAATTGACCGGATCTACAAAAACATCCCTACTTCCATTGATTGCCAAGATGGGCACATCAACCTTACTTAAGAAGATCTGCGGCTCATAACTAACAAAATAGCGGTACCAAGGTCCGATAGCCTGCTGCACATAAGACCAGATCGGAAAACGAAAATGATCATGTTCAATACCTAAAGATTTAAAATAAAGGTCATCCTTTTGCTTCCAATAATTATAAACTGCATTGAGCTTACTCTCCATACTGTCCGATTTGGCATATTGAAAAGCTGTTGCAAACATCAGTCGATTGATTTCATTGGATCTCTTTTTGTCCACTGCGGTCATCGGCGAAGTATTGACCAAATTTTCGTTCTGGACAAAAAGTGATTCCAGACCGCTCGAAGCCAAACCCGATAAACTGATCAAAAAAGCAACATCTTTGCTCTGCGATGCGGCTATCGAGATAACAGCTCCCCCTTCGCTATGCCCTAACAATCCGATATGACTCAAGTCAACATTCTTTTCCGTTTTCAAAAATTGCAGTGCGCCCAATACGTCAAGTGCAAAATCTGCTGTCGTCGCATAGCGGTATTCGCCCGTAGTTTTACCCACACCACGGTCATCCATGCGCAAGACCACATATCCCTTTGGAGTCAGGTAACTGGCAATACGTGCAAACATCTTTGTCCCAGCCATTGTGCCATCCCGATCCTGCGGTCCAGTTCCCGAAGCGATAATAATGGCCGGGTATTTCCCCGCCTTGACAGGCGAGGAAATGGTGGCACCGATGGTGATACTATCTGCTTTTGACTTAAATACAACGTCTTTCTGTTGAATGGATTGTGCTGAAGCTTGGTCATAAAAAAGCAATGCAAGAGCAGCCAATACCAGTGATTTGATTGTTTTCATGCCCTTATTTTCCTGCTTTTAAAACGTTGACCATTTCAATAATTTCATCGGCAAGTTCTGAAGTGCTCCCCATATATCCAACCTCCGAAAAACGAAGCTTGCCATTTGGACCAATCACCATCTTGTGCGGTATAGGACCTACCCCAGCTGCCTTCGAAGCCTTGCTATCCGCATCCAGCAATACCGTGAACGGATAACCATTTTCTTTCATATAGTTGGTCACATATTCTTTCATATCCGATTTACGTTCCTGTGTATTTATAAAGTAAAAGACTACATTCGGATCATTTTTGAAATGATCAACCGCCAGCTTCATACCCGGAAATGCGCCTTTACATGGTGCACACCACGATGCCCAGAAATCCAAAACAACAATTTTTCCTTTTTGGGCGGAAAGGCGTACTTTTTTCCCATTTTGATCCAAAAGCTCAAAATCTGCAATACTTTTATTGATTAAAAGTTGCTGTACTTTTTCTTTCAGCTCTTTGCCTTTATCTGCATTTTTCAGACCAGCAAGATACTCTTCATAGCCCTTTTCTGATTTGGTTCTTGCGCTGTAGCTTTTTTTCATCAGCTCCAACATATACGTAGAACTCTGATTCATCGCATAGCTTTTCTCTAGCGCCATCTGCAGTTCTTTTGCTTTCCCTTGTCCTTCAAGCACGCGTACATAGGTATCGTTCAGGTCCGCATTTTTATAGCTTGCCGCACTTTGAGCTGCCGAGGCATACACAAAGGCTTCATCGTAAAGCTTATTGTCCACTAATATTTTGGCAAATAATGGTGCATTGCCGTAGTATAAAGTCGCGTATTTATCACCCTGAAAATTATCCTTGTAATAATTTAAACGCTCCATAATGACGCGTGCATAGGGCAATATCTCTGCAGGTCCCATACTTTTTTGTGCAATATAAGGAACGTCCAGCGAGCGATAGATCACATTAGAAAGTGCTTCGTATGGCGCTATCTTAGCCATATATTTGCTGTAATTCGGTAGATCTTTTTTCATGCTGGTATACACCGAAATGATCCAGTAAGCACTGATATAACTGATTCGGTTGGCCTCATTAAAAGAAACCTCAGCTTCCTGGTAAGGGTGTTTATCGATAAAATCCGTCGCCGCTTTTAAGCGTTCATCGTCTGTTTTGGCCTTCTGGATCAGATTAAAATCGGTCAGGCGACGCTGATCCTTTACATATTGCCCATTTGGAAACTGCGCAACAATCTTATGTTGGATTGCCTCCGTCTTTGGTCCATCTTTTAAAATATCCTTATAGACACGATAAATTTCAAGTAGATCCTCTTCTCTGATATCAGGAATCTGTTCCAGGGTGTTCAGCTCCTTATCGAGCTTAGCCAAAGACTCTGGCGTATTCATGTGTTTCAAAGCACTTGCAGCAGTATAAAGCACGCGAAAGCGGTTTTCCGGATGATACTGCAATTCATATTTCACCCACATCAGGAGTATCTCATCCGATTTGTAGGACGCTGTATCCACCACATATGGTACACCCGCAACGATATGCGGTGTGCGCAACATGCCCCAACCCAGCATTCCTCCTGACATCTGGCGTTTATCGTTTGCAGAGAGGATATAAGAATAGGTTTGTTCCCCACCTTTATCTACCAAAGTATCTGATTTAAAAACAAGATTCATCAGCCCCAAATGTGCCGGCAGAATATATTTTGCAGTCCATACTGAATCATTTTTAGTAAACTTGAGGTCCGTCGTCGTCCATTTAAAATCGGTATAACCTGTTAACTGTGCCGAGATATCTTTAGCATCCTTCAGCACAGTATTCCGAGCATCATATACGAGCTGTACAGTATCCTGTTCCTTTGGAAATTCCGGTATCACCTTAAAAATCTGCGGCTGTTTCTGTTGTTGCGCTAAAGCAACGGAGCTACTCATCAGTGCCCAAGCCAATATAGATGTTGTTTTCATCACCCTATTTTTCATATTTCTTATTCTTCCTTTTTCAATAATGGATCTACTGACCCGGTTTTATGGATTTTGCGCTATTTCGGGACTTAAATTGATTTCGTATTGGGCGATCCGAAACACATAGCGGTTGCTATTCGGAGCCAATGTGAAGGTGCTTCCGCCGAATGTACGCGTATAAGTTTTCTGGAAGCGTGTGTCGTCTTTGAGACGGCGCATATCCCACCAGCGCAGCATGCGAAACATAAACTCACGACGGCGTTCCTGCATCACTTTCACCAATGCATCTTCAGCATCCGTCGCGCTGAGATTGACAGTTGACCCCGGCAGAATTCTACTGGCGCGTAAACGATTGACCAATGTCATTGCAACGACAGGCTGATTGTCTCGCGCAGCAGCCTCCGCCTTAATCAATAGCATTTCAGGAACCGACGGACCTACATTTCGGCCTTCATTCTTGATATAGTCCAGGTAAAAGTAGCGTCCATCATAAACCTCCCAATTTGATATCATTGACCCCGGCACCGTAAATAAATTATAACGCTGATCGGTGGCATCAAACAGGCCCAAAAGGTCCTTACTCAAGCGTAACGCGGTGGTGGTGTAGGCCGTGATTCCATTAACGGGTATTTTAGACAGCAATATTTCCGGATTGGATACCCGCAATGGATAATTGACCATGGTCGTTGTTGTCAGCTTGGTCAAATCGTTCAGTTTATCATTCAGCGCAAGTGCCTGGTCGGCCGCTTTTGCTGCCTCCGCATAGCGATTCATATAAAGGTACGTGCGCGCCAATAAACCATAAGCCGAAGCTTTGGAAGGCAAGGTTGTAAACTGCTGTTGTGCCGGCAAGCCAGGCAGTGCTGTTTCAATATCCGCCAAAATAGCATCATATACCTGTTGCAGCGTACCTCTATCGAGCGACTTTTCTGTAGTTGGTTGCAAAACCAAGGGTACACCCAAATCCGTATTCGCACTTACCTGCAGGTAAGGTTTAGCATACGTATTGGCCAACATCAAGTAAGCCGAAGCGCGATGAATCTTTGCCTCCGCAATCAGCTGGTTAATTTCAGCAGGAGTTCCATCTGAAACATGAGGTACCTCGCTGATAACAGTGTTAGCATATGCGATCGCATTATAAAGTGCTCCCCAGTTGTCATCTTTGTGATATTGGTTGTCAATTGGGTAAATATCATCTGCCCACTGATACGCCCTGCGGTAATAACCATTAAAATCATTGTTCGCCAAGGAAAGTTGCTGCGGCGAACCATCGATGATTTCCAGGTCGTCCGAAGCCATATCCGACACTGCCGGTGCAGCTTCCAAAGCGGTTGTATTATTTAATAGATAACGATAGTTTTCAATCGTCCCCGGTGTCAGTTGTCCCTGGGTTTTGATATCGACATATTTTTCACAACCTGTCATGGTAAAGCCGATGCTCAATGCGGCTACCGCTACTGCCCATTTACGGCTGCTGTGTTTTATAGCTATTTTCATGATTTTGGCGATTAGAAGTTAACATTGATGGAAAAGTTGTACGAAGGAACTGGACGCAGGTTGGTCGTATTGCCCACATAATTGGCAAAATCCGGGTCAATCCCTTCCTTATTTGCTGTCCAGATCAATCCCAGATTACGTACGGACCCCGTCAGACTCACCTGCTCGATTTTCATCCTTTTTAAGAAATCTTTGGGCAAAGCATAGCTTAGCGAAACTTCCCGCAGACGGATATAGTCACCTTTGAGTACATTGATATCCGAATAGGTGTAGCGGTACAAACTATACTGCCCATAAATATCGGCTGTTACTGCAGGTATGTTCGTGGTAGCCTCATCTCCTGCCTGTCGCCAGCGATTGGCAATATCGGCACTTAAATCAAATTTAGGCAGGGTAAAACCACGACTCGGCGTCATGTACGACTCGATACTCGGTTTCATAAATACATTTCCAAACTGATAAGTCATCAAGGCATAGAACGACCATTGTTTATAACGCAGATTCGTTTTAAGACTCCCAAAATACGGTGCTACCGTACGGCCCATATATTTGAGATCATCCACACTTGTTAAGGTCTGCTTAACAGAAACGACTTCCCCCTCTTTATTGTAGATCTGTGTCAATCCGCTGGCATCCAGCCCAGCATGGCGAAATGCAAAGAGTTTATCGCTCGGGTATCCCTTCAGGTAGCTAATACCGATAGGTGTATACGAGTAGGTAAATGTTGAGATATCTGCCGGATCAAAACGGTTATCGGTTATTTTATTGGTATTGTAGGAGAAATTGGCTGTCATGTCCCATTGCCAGTCTGCACTACGTAACAAAACGCCATTCAACCCAAGGTCAATCCCACGTCCACTCATGGTTGCCGTATTCCGTTTGAGCGAGCCAGCGTTTATCGTACCTACATATGGTGCCGCGATGGGAAAACCATACAGTAGATCACGTCCTTTTTTCACATAATAATCCAATGTACCGTTTAAGCGATTGTCCAATAAACCAAAATCCAGTCCCAGATTGGTCACATAAGTTTTCTCCCAGCGCAACTGCGGATTGGCAATAGCGATGATACTTGCCGCTGGCTGCGCTGTTGGGTTACGTGAAGCGTCATCGAGCGAAATGTAGGTAAAGGGACGCACATCTTGTGTGATGTTGCCATTCACACCATAGGTTGCCCTAAAGCCCAATTGATTCAGCCAATGCAGGTTGTTCATAAAAGATTCTTTTCGCACATTCCATTTAAATCCGCTCGACCATAAAGGCGTTGCACGAAAGCTCCGGTCGAGACCAAAGTTGTTATAGTCATCGTAACGGACGCTACCGGAAAATGTAAAGCGACCATCATAGGTATAGGCAGCATTCGAAAAATAAGAAAGGAAGCGACGCGTCCGATCCGCTTGCTGCGGTGCTCCGGAAAGGCTTTCATTGAACCCCTGTATGCTTGGATAGGCGTTAGGCAAATAGCTTACCGCGGTATTAAATCCCGTCTGCATATTATAGCCGTAATAGGTGATATTACCTTGCCCTGTTTCCGTCTGCCTGATCTCCGATCCTGCTATTGCTGAGATATCGTGTTTCCGCCCAATTAAAGCATCGTAGCTCAACTGTCCCCTAACGGTATAATTGTTGACATCGGTATTGATGATATTATAGATACCGCCTTTGTTGATACCAATACTATTTGTCGACGCTCCGAGGGGTGTAAAGCGATTCAACAGTGATCGGTTGGCGTAAGAATCCTCGCCATTGTAAATTCGGTTGTTGCCGAAAGATCGCTCATTGGAATACATCACCGATCCCTTCAGTCCTTTATAGATGGGTACAGATAAGTTGATCACAGCCGAATAATTATTGTTTTTGAGCATGCGATCCATCTGCTCCAATTCCTGGAGATAATTGTACCGCCAGTCCTTATAGGCCGGCCCAAGGACATCGGTAAATCCCGGTGTCAGCCGATCGTAGGCAATGCCATTGCCGTTCTCGTCTGCCAGTAATTGATAAGATAACAGTGTAGACCCGCCCGTATCGTAAATCTGAGAAAGACCGATTCCATTTTGTTTATTGCGGAAGAAAGTCCCCCGGATACTTGTTGACAGGGTCGCAATCTTAAATAACTTCCAATTGTTGTTTAGACTTAAAGTCAACCTTTTCCCATTTTCTCCTTTGGTATACGGGTTTTCATTCGCATAAGATGCTGAATAAAAATAGTTGTTATTTTCTGTTCCGTTACTAATCGACAAATTGTATTGCTGACTGTTCATGGGTCGCAATAAGTACTGTTGAATCTGCGACCGATTATCGATGGATTTTAGTGGATTCACCAATGCATCATAAGCAGCCTGCGTCATCTGCCCATTTTTCAATCGAATCGCCGCCGCCGCAACCTCGCCTGGATAATAGGTACTATAACTGTATAGATTGGTTGCAATATTATTACCATTCAGAATATTCTTAGCCACCAGTTCCTCTTGATAATCGATCATCTGTGCGCTGTTCATTGTACGCAGATAACCTAAATCGGGTTTCCCCGAAAAAGTGGTATTCATGGAAAAGTTGATCCTTGGTACACCTGTGACTGACCCTTTTTTCGTTGTCACCACGATAACCCCATTGGCGGCACGAACGCCATAGATTGATGCTGCTGCAGCATCTTTCAAGACGGTTATATTGTCTACATCATTCGGATTGAGCATTGCCAAATCAATACTGGAAATAGCACCGTCGATAACGATCAAAGGTGATTTTTCAGTTTCGCTATCAATTGAACCGACTCCGCGAACAGTCAGTCCATAATCATTTTGGCCGATCGTTCTTGTGCTTGAGTAAATACCCAACTGATTGTTATTATAGGTAAAGGTACGATCGCCTGTTCCAATTGAAACCTGTACACCAGGAACCTGACCTTCCAAGCGTTGAATCAGATTGGCAGAGGGAATTTTTTCCAATTCTTTGGCCGTGATCAGTGAAACCGAACCCGTTGCCCTTTCTTTTGAAATCTTTTGATAACCTGTAGAAATCACCGCCTCCTCCAGCATGTGATTTTTTTCCTCCATGGTAAATGTAATCTGGTTACGATTTCCTGCTGTTAAGGCCGTGCTTTCATAACCTACAGCCGTGATCATAATAATATCCGTTGGTTTGATATCGTAAATCAGAAAGCGGCCGTTTTCATCACTTTTTGCACCTTTCCGCGTGTCTTTTACCCATACACTCGCTAACGGTATAGGTTTACCTCCTGTGGAAAGCACGGTTCCAGCGACCCGGTCCATCAATTCATTATCGGCCCCATACTTTACAGGGCTGGCTTCGCGATCCTCCGTAGCGCGACGAACAATTGAATAAGACCTGTCATCTACATAAAGAAATACCAACTGGTTGGGGTAAAGTACTTTTTTAAGAACTTCTTCCAGACGATTTCCTTTCAGCATTTCGGGGTCTACAGTTTTTCCATTCAACAGGTTATGCTCGTAGCTCAAATTGGCATTGAAGCGCTGTTCGATCTGTTTGATCGCTTGCGCAAGGGATAATTTTTGTTGGCCGAGTGCCTGTTGACCAGCAGTAAATAGTAGCGAAGTGACCGGGACCATCAACAAGCACCGTATCGGTTGCCACCTGTTTTCTGTGATTTTCATTTTTTGTTAGGTTAGATGTTTATTTAGTATAGATTGATCGTGTTTTTCTTATTTTGGATCGAGGTAAATGGTATCTTTTTCCATCCGGATATTCGCTTGTAATATATTCGCAATCGAATAAATAATGCTTTCTTGGGAATTGAGGGATATGCGACCGTCGATTTTTCGGTTCAAAAGCGTCGTATCGCTTAAAATGATTTCTTTACCGTATACATAGCGAAATTCATTGATTAGATCAGCCACCATTAAGTTTTCGCCTGTCAAGCTCTTCCGCGTCCATGAAACCGATTCCTGTGCTGCTTTTCTGTTAGCGCTCAGATTGCGGAATCCCTGGCTACCGTCGACAACGACATCTCCTGGTACGAGTATTTTGGTTTCGCCGCTATGTTTGCGGTTGCGTAGTGCGATGCGTCCTTCCAATAACGATACAATCACTTTATTGTCCCTATTTTTAAGGTTAAACTTTGTCCCCAGCACCTCCACGGTGATGTCGCCGGTGTAGGCCATAAAGCGCTCCCCTGCCTGAATGTCTGTCGTATCTTTGTTGAGATGTTTGACTTCTAATAGCGCCTCGCCGGTTGTATATACTTCGCGTTTGGACAACCATTTCCAAGCACGACGATAAGCAACAGAAGAATTCGCATTTAAATGTACAGTACTGCTATCAGGCAATACCACTGTTTGTAAGACACCGCTTCCGGTCTGTATCACAATCATGGATTGGTAATACCAAGCTGCAGTTACAAAAAGCGCTACCGCAGCTGCAGCAATAGTTGCGGCCCACAAACGGATAATCTGATTTTTTCGTTTCTTTCTGTTTCCGGCTATGCCCCGTTCAATATCGCGAAAGAGATTCTCCGCAAATAACTGGCTAGGTTTTATGCGCGAAATGCCATACAAAGCACGAAGATAAACGAGCGCTTCATCATATGCAGCAGCATTTTCTGGATTTGTGGCACGCCATACTTTCCAATTCCCGAAATCATCCCGATCCGGATATTTGGCAAAGCGGACAAAATCCAGATCATCTAAGAAATCCTGCGTACTGTAACTCGTATATTTCTCCATTATTAAGCCTTTGTTAAATACAAGACAAATGGACATTAAATTTTATCCCATGGATTTTGATTTTTTTTTAAAAAAAATCAAAAGACGATTTCAATACTTACCAATTTCATAATTTAGCACGCAAATTAATGTTCAAAAGCCTATTTTTGAACCAGTGAGATGTAATAATGTACTACTGCTATTATTTAAAATAAGGGTTTCATTATTGTTATTAAATCTTTACTATTTTTGGAGAAGCAAATGATCTATTTCATTTAATGGTATAAATTCGAAGATGAACAACACCATAGATCGGTACTGGAATGAATTCATTGAGGGCGACAAACAAGCTTTCGAGCAGATCTATCGTGCGTTATTACCCAGTCTATATGAATATGGTATGCGTCGGGTAAAAGACGAGGATTATGTCAGAGACTCCATTCAGGATGTATTTATCAAGTTTTGGGAAAACCGCAGCAAGCTACGAAGTATTTCCAATCCGAAGCATTATTTGCTTGTCGCTTTAAAAAATAGCCTACTGAATACCCAATTGCGAGACGGCAAACTATCTTCATTTGGTGAAAAAGATGATTTCCAGCTCACCTTTGATGTCGAATCCACTTATATCGCTGCTGAAGAACAACAAACTACAGCTTTAAAGCTAATTCAAGCATTAGAACAGCTAACTGGCAAACAAAAAGAGGTTATTTTTCTTCGGTATTTCGAAGAACTGAGTTATGAAGAAATCAGTGTACTGACCAACATATCTGTCAAAAGCTTATACAAACTAAATAATCGTGCCATGGAAGCGCTGAAAGATATCATGGGTATTCCAAAGCAGCATCTCCTCGTCCTGCTCTACATGATCAAATTTTTGCACTCGTAGCGAAAATAATCCCTTTCAATCTGTTGATCTAACCAGATACCCAGCAATCCCCTTATAGCGTCCATTAATATCATTTCAGGGTAATAATAAAAGGTAAAAACTGTGCTTTCGTTTATTAAAACTTACTTTTGAATTCAAAAAGTCAATAAAAGAATTCAAATGAAAAAGCGCTATAAATTCATCGCACTAGCTTCTCTCTCTTTTCTTACCAACAGTTGCAACATGTTTGACATCCACCCTTATTCAGGAAAAATCGATGGAAGGAAACATATTAATGCAGATAATATCGTCAAAATCGAACATGATTATGCTAATCGGGATACCATCCGCTACGCTTTTATCAGTGATTCACAGCGCTGGCACGATGAACTTGACGATTTTGTAAAAATAGTCAATAAAAGAAATGACATCGATTTTATTGTACACGGCGGCGATATTAGCGATTTTGGACTTACCAAGGAATTTTTGTGGCAGCGTGATATTTTGGAAAAGCTGAAACAGCCCTATGTCGCCCTTTTGGGGAATCACGATTGTCTCGCCAATGGCGAAGAGATCTTCGAACAAGTGTTTGGCACAGCCAATTATAGTTTTATTGCAGGTAAAACAAAATTCTTATGTTTAAATACCAATGCGCTGGAATCAGATTACTCCAATCCCGTTCCCGACTTTTCATTTATTGAGCAAGAGCGCCAAAAAGATACTACACGTTTTGAACAAACAGTTGTCGTCATGCATGCCAGACCCACATCCGATCAGTTCAACAACAATGTAGCTTCGGTCTTCCAATACAGTATAAAACAATTCCCCAATCTCCTTTATTGTACCAATGGCCACGATCATATCTATCAAAAAGAAGATATTTTTAAGGATGGTATCATCTATTACGGTACTCCCAATATCGGTAAACGTCAATTTCTAATTTTTACAATCACTAAGGACCACTATACCCATGAACTTGTCTCTTACTAAATCAAAAATACGATCTTTCGCGCTTGTTACCCTTTTCTTTTCAGTTCACAATATGGCTCAGGCTTCCGAACACCAATATCTCCCACGAACAAGCTTGGCTGGCAACAAAACGGACACCCTCCAGGAGAATAACATCACAACGGACAGCATCAAAACGGGAAACATGAGCACTAAAGAACTAAAAAAAGCCGCCTTTAGCCTTGTTCCCTCAAGTTATATGCTTCAATACGCAGGATCCATAGGACTGCTTTCTGCCGGAACAGGCTGGGATTATGGCCGACGCAAGCAGTGGTCGACAGATTTCCTGCTTGGCTATGTACCGAAATATGATACAGACCGGGCTAAACTTACCTTAACGCTGCGTCAATCGTATACACCGTGGAAAATTAAACTCAATAAACAGTTTACTTATCATCCCTTGCGTACCGGCGCTTATCTCAATACGACCTTGGGTAAACAATTTTGGTATAAAGAACCTGACAAATACCCGAATAGCTATTATCGGTTTTCGACCAGGCTACGCATAAATATCTTTTTAGGACAGGACTTCAGCTATAAAATCAAATCCAACAGTTCTTATTTTGAAGGCATAAAATTCTATTATGATCTTCATACCAGCGATCTTTACCTCGTTAGCGGCGTACAGAACAAGTATCTTAAATTTGATGAGTATATTGGACTCGCCCTAGGTGTCAAGCTACAGATTAGGCGAAAATAATGCGCAAAAAAGGCTAGATCGATATCGATCTAGCCTTTCTGTTAAAATACAATCAACTCACTAACTTACTTAAGGTATCATTTAAACAAAAGCTACGGTCAAAACGTTTTAGAATTTACGGTCTGTACAGTTAATACCCCCTCTTTTAAACCTTTGCATTTCGCCTTGATCTGAATCTTTCCCGATTTTTCGCCTGCCTGAACAATCAAGGTAAGCTGTCCATTGAATAAATGCATCTGCGGTTTATGAAAAGCCTCCAGATTGGTTGGATCACCGTTAGCCAAGGCTTTAAATGTACCATCGCCAACTACGTCAAATTGGATCAGTTCTGCGGCCCGTGGGCAGAGGTTCCCCGCTTTGTCCACTGCTTTGACACGGATGTAGGCTAATGCACGGCCATCAGCAGAAATGGAATCATGAACTGCATCCATTTCAATCCTGAAGGGTTTTCCCGCCGTAAGGATTATTTTTTCGGCCGCTGGTTTTCCAGATTCATCGTAAGCTACGACTTTGACTTCTCCGGGTTCGTATACCGTATTCATCCACATGAGGCGGTAACGCTCCTGTAAAGAAGCCTTACTCTTGCGCTGTATTCCCTGACTTTTCCCATTGATAAAAAGTTCGGCACTTGGATAATCTGTGTACACGAAGACAGGGGTCTCTTTTCCCACTCGCTCAGGCCATGTCCAATGTGGAAGTATATGCAGGGTATGCTCATTTCTATTCCATAAACTTCGGTACAGATAATAACGGTCTTTGGGAATGCTCGCCAGATCAATAATACCGAACATAGAACTATGGTTGGGCCAGGCATCGGTATCATAAGGGGAAGGTTCGCCAAGATAATCAAAGCCTGTCCAGACAAATTGCCCCATGGTCCAATGATGATCTTCCGCCAGGGCAAAATCCTCATCCGGAAGGTTGGACCAAGAGCAATATTCCATATCGTAAGAAGACGACTGATGATCGGAATACAACATATCACCTTTTTTTAGCACCGGAAATTTATAAACGCCCCTCGAGCTCACTGTTGATGCCGTTTCCGAACCCAACACTAGATTTTGGGGTAATTTGGCATACGCCTCTTCGTAACGGTGCGCACGATAGTTTAATCCCGGAACATCCAACAGACTAGCAAAACCATTTTCCAGCACACAGCTTACCTGATCCATACCGCAGGTCACTGGTCGGGACGGATCCTCACGATGGCATATATCCTGTAAAAACGAAGCTACTTTATAGCCTTCAGCACTGCATTGTGTGGGCACTTCATTTCCAATGCTCCACATCACGACAGATGGGTTATTTCTAAAATGATGGATCATGTTGACCATATCCCGTTCGGCCCAATCCGCAAAAAATCGATGATATCCATTTTTACATTTCGCAATATCCCATTCGTCAAAAGGTTCAATCATCAGCATAAAGCCCAATTCGTCACATAGGGCAACCAATTCCGGAGCTGGCATATTATGTGCCGTACGAATGGCATCGCAGCCCATATCTTTGAGTAATTCCAATTGATAACGAAGAGCCGAAACATTGATTGCAGCCCCCAATGGTCCAAGATCGTGATGATTACATACCCCCTGAAACTTTCGGATCTTTCCATTTAACATAAATCCCCGGTCGGCAATAATACGTACCTCCCGAATCCCAAAACGGGTTTCAAAACTGTCTGTCAATTTACCGTCTACAAATACTTGCGTGGAGGCCCGATACAGATTTGGATGTTCGGGGCTCCAGAGAGCAGGGTTTATCACTTCAAGATTTTGCACGAAAGGCTTGCCATAATTTAGTTTTTGTTGGTTTTCCTTCTGCGCAACCACCTGTCCCGCCGCATCCAAAATCGCAGTTACCATTCGTACCAACTTGCCATCAGCATTCTTCAAACTGGTTTCAAGCTTAACTGAGGCTAGACTGTCCGACACAAAAGGCGTCGTGATATACGTCCCCCAAACAGGTACATGGATCTTCTCCGTCACGATTACATGCACATTGCGATAAAGTCCTGCACCGGGATACCAGCGTGATGACTGTGCTTTATTTTCCAACCGCACAGCAACCGTATTATCCATCCCGTCCTGATGTAGAAATTCGGTCACATCACAATGAAAAGCATTATAACCATAGGGCCAAAAGCAAGCTTCCTTTCCATTGACATAGACCCGGGCTTCGCTCATTGCACCATCAAATTTCAGGACCACGCGTTTATTGACGGGATTGAATTGTGGAATATCAAAGTTGGTACGATACCAACCCACCCCCACATAAGGCAAACCGCCAGTACGGCCCGTTTTTACTGTTGCCTTTTTTTCTCCATTTTGTGTCACTGCAACATCCTGCAGATCGTGTGACCGGTCAAAGGGCCCGAAAATAGCCCAATCATGCGGTACCGTGACTTTTTTCCAGGCCTTATCATCCAATGCTGCTGATTCCCCATGAACAACCTCACCCTGAAAAAAAACGCCAGTTTTTCTCCAACAAGAAGGATTGGCGTGCAGACTGTCCGTGCGAATTGCCCGGAACAAGTAAGAATAAAAGAAACAAAAAGTAAGTCGTACGCAGTAATCTCATCATCAAATCATGTGTTTATAGTATACAGTTCAATTTTTTCATTGTCCTTCAGCGGCTTAAATATACCTTATTTAAAAGCATTCAATGCTTTTGTTGGGCGCCCATTATTGTCAAATGCACCCAGGGTATAACCATTCCAGCCACCATACGCCAAAGGCTCCCAATAGAATATACCCAGTACTTTCTGATCGGGCACACTATTGACCGCGTTGAAAAGATCCTTTAACCATATTTCAGCACTATCTGCTTCATCCCAGCTCATCCCCACCTCGCAGATCATCACTTCTGAATTGTATCGAGCAACCATATCTTTGATGTTACTGATGCAGGCCGCATTGCGCTCTTCCCAGTTTTCTGGGGTCGGATAAAGTGACATGCCAATTACATCCCATTTCCCACCGTTGTTTTTCAGACCGTCGAACATCCAACGAAACAAGTCATTGTCAAATCCATTATGCAGATGTACGATCACTTTTGCTTCCGGAAACACCGCTTTTACCGCATCATAGCCGGCATTATTCAATGTGGCATAATTAGCCATACTGACAGAGGCTTTTCCATCTTCCCAAAGCATCCCATTGCCCGTTTCATTACCGACCTGCACCCATTCAGGTGAGATACCGCTATCTTTTAGCAATTGAAGAACCTCCGTTGTATGATCACTAACAGCCTTCTTTAAACCATCAAACGATAAACTCTTCCAAGCTGCAGGCTTTGTCTGCTGTCCCGGATCCGCCCAGGTGTCACTGTAATGAAAATCCACCATAATACGCATGCCCAGATGATGCGCCCGACGAGCTTTCACCAGTACGTCATTCTTGTTGCACCAGCCTTGTTGGGGATCTACCCAAACACGCAATCGTACCGCATCCATGCCCAGTCCACGCAAGATTTTCAGCCCATCCACTGCGCTGCCCCCTGCATTAAAAAATTGCACACCTGAGGCTTCCATTTCAGTAATCCAGCTCACGTCCGCACCTTTTGCCAAATGTGTTTTAGGTACATCCACCTGAAGATTATCTTTGTCGTTGCAGCCAGATAAGCCCAAACACAAGCTTATCAGGGCCAACATTATTTTTATTTTTTTCATCCGATTATTTCATTTAAGACCCCGTCCCTATCTATATTATTCCACATGATATTTAAATTGTTTTGGATCGCTTAGATCAAGAATCAAGGTATGTGTACCGATCTTATTATAAGCGAAGCCAGTTCCATCGGCCGTATACAAAGCACAGTTTCCATCGCCCTCTGCTGCGCCAAAAAACCAAGTCCAGCTGCCATTGATCAATACCTTAATTCCCCATTGTTCGGCTGCCGTTGTCGTGATGGTTGCTTTCCAAACCTTCGTCGTCTGGTCATATACCATTGGTGTTGCTGTTGCACTCCAACCATTAAAATCGCCCGTTACCGTCATGGATTCTACGGAGGTTTCTTTCCAGGCCAACTTATTGACATCGGCTGTCAAGTATAAGTATCCACCTTTACTCGTCCAGCAATTCCAGCGATCAGCTCCGCTATACAAGATATATTGGCTACCATCTAGGGGATAAGAACCATAGATGAGCGATGCACTCGCACTTTCCGCATTGGTTAAATAGAAGTTGTACCATTGGTCGAGACGCACAAAACCATCGTAAAAACCATCTTCCTTTCTCGAACACAGTTTCCATGGAAATTGCGTAAACTCTTTATTCGATAGATAGAGATAGGCAGCATCCTCAAGGGGCTGGTAAGCGGTCACAGTCAGGGCGATCACATTGCTGTAGAGCCAATCTGTATTGGTTCCCAATCGCGAAGCAATACGGACATAAAACACGTTCTTTTCATCGGGCAAAAATCCCATTCCCGTGACAAGGTTATTCAATTGTTCATGCGTATAGCTGAACGAGCTTGCTACCTGCTCGATACTTTTGGTGACAGCAGAAAAAGATGGATCAGCAGCAATTTCTATTTTATTTTTTAAAGCCGACTGCGCCATTGGTTCATCGCTGGCCAAAATCGCCTCATCCCAGACAAGCTGCAGGGCCACGGCCTTGCGATCAGTAGATTTTAAGACCAGTTCTGTTGTACTGCTGTACAATACCGCAGGTTTTATCCCACTGACAGCCGGTGTCCCCCCCTCCTTTTTACAGGCAACGAAAAGCAACACCAGGATATAGAGTGTCAATTGTTTCATATGTATCATTATCTTTAAAAGTCCATCTGGGAATACCTGGATACTCTCCGCAGCAGGTGTGCTTTCAGATAACAGTATATCCCCATAGATTTAGTTATTAATACCAGTCGCCGCTAGTAGCCAGGATTTTGGATCAAATTCGGGTTAGCACTCATATCAGTGGTTGGAATCGGATACAGATTGAATTTTGCATCCACAGAGCGGCCGTTCATGTCACCGCCTTTCCATTGCCAGAGGTAATCGCTACCGGTAAATTTCCCAAATCGAATCAGGTCTGTGCGACGCGTACACTCCCAAAAAAGTTCACGCCCGCGTTCTGCTAGGATAAAATCCAGTGTTAGCTGCGCCTGGTCAATGGCTCCGGCCGAACTACCATACCCCCGCTGACGGATACTGTTTACCAACCTGATCGCTTCCTGTATACTTCCTCCGCCACCGCGCAGTACGGCCTCAGCATACATTAGATACACGTCGGCCAAGCGGATCATCGGGAAATCAGTACTTACCAAACCTTCATCTGTGGTATAGCTGCCATCATCTTTCAAATTTGTAAACTTAACAAGCCCATATCCCTGGCTCGAGGCAGCGGGGTCTTCGACATCTAGGGACTGGCCGTTTTTCCAAAAATCACCTCTTTTGTCTTCCACCTGAAAGAGTGCCACAAATTCGCGAAGTGTACGAAAACTATTCCAGCCGGAAAGCACACCGTAATCCGATGATTTCATGCTTCCAACAATAGGGCCGTTGACAAGATACGTTGTCGCACCCCATGTCGTTGTATGCGCTACATCGGCCTCTATCGGGAAAATAATTTCATTGGTCCGTTTATCATTATCAGCATTAAATACCTGCTTATAGTTCGCATTTAAGGAATATCCAGCATCAATCACTTTTTTAGCATAATTCAGACATTCCGCATTTCGTGCTGTACCCGTATAGACCTGTGCATTCAGATAATTTTTGGCCAATAGGGACCAGGCGGCAGCACGGCTTACCCGGCCATACTCATTTTGACGTGCTTCCGGTAAGATCGTCTCGATCTCAGTCAATTCTTTTTCAATAAATGCAAAGAGATCAGCTCTTGTCATCCGTGGTGGAAAAAATGCAGCAACCGGGTCCTTTTCAGTCACAAAAGGAACGTTCCCATAAAGGTCCATGGCATGACTATAGGCCAATGCACGCAGAAAACGCGCTTCGGCTGCAAACTCCAAAATTTGTGTCTGTTCGGCCGAACTAAAAGTCGCCAGCTTCTCTGTTGTTGCATTCCGTAGAAATTCATTACAGATGGCTACCGTATAATAGATCCGATAATACATGGCATTGACCCAGGTATCGGAAGCTCCCCAGGTCATATACTGGATATCGGTCATATTGTCGCCTCCGGCCCAAGTATAGATCACTTCATCAGTCGGTACCTCCTGCAAGTTAAAGTAAACCCGAAGGTAACCCCAAGAGGCCGTGCTGCCCGCCATATCCGGATCGGCATCACCACGTCCATTGCCCGCAACGGCAAATGAGGCATACAATTTAGCAAGTACTGCCCGGTAACCATCCACAGAGGTGTATACCGACTCCGAAGTAGTTTCTACAGTGGGATACTGGTTTAAGTCTTTTGTACAGGATTGTAGCAATGCGATTATACTCAACAATCCAAAACAATATCTTTTTATATTTTTCATCGCTATATAAGTTTTCTTTTTTGAGGGAGCCATTAAAAATCCATATTGAGACTCAAGGAGAAAGTTCTTGAGCGTGGGTAGAACGAACTGTCGAAGCCACTCGGAACCTCAGGGTCCATGCCGCTATATTTGCTCACAATAAAAACATTCTGAGCTACCGCACCCACACGTAGATTGGAGATCTTACCCACCTGACCAAAATTATAGTTCACCGACAGGTTTTCCATCCGAAGGAAGGAAGCATTTTCGACGTAATAATCCGAATAATACTGTCTGGTCTGGAATTGGGTATTCAAGTAATCCCGATGTAAGTTGTTGATCGACGCATCCACATATTGAACTGTTTCCCAAGCACTAAGATTCATTTTGGTATTATTGAATACGTAGTTACCCAAATTTGCGCGTAGTGTCGTTGCTGCTGTCCATTTTTTGTAAGTTAACTGCGTATTGAAACCAAAGAGCCATTTTGCCGCGGGCGATTGATAGCGGTACAAGTCCTTTTCGTTGATCGCTCCATCACCATTCAGATCCGCATATACACCTTCGAGCGGCTTGCCAGCCTCATTGTACAACTGTTTGTAGACATAAAACATGTAAGGCTGATACCCCGTTGTCAGAATCTGTATACCACGGCCACTGACATTCGGTCCCACATAAGTTCCTATGGCATTCGCATCCTGCACCAGAGCTATATTGGTCACTTTTGTATGCTGATTAGTCGCATTGAAATTGACTTCCCAGCGCAAATTATCCTTTTGTATGGGTACGGTATTCAGTTGAAATTCGAAGCCACTACTTTCGACATTACCTACGTTGATAGTCGCGTTCTGGTCAAAATTGGTTCCTGCGGCTACAGGCACATTGGCCAATAGATCATGCGTTTTTCTTGTGTAATAGTCAATTGCACCAGACAGCCTGTTTTTCCAGAAAGCGAAATCCAGGCCGTAGTTAAATGCTTTGGTCGTTTCCCAGCGTAAGTCCCGATTGTAAACCGATGGTCTATACACCAGATGGTACTGATCGCCGAAACGATACTGTGCATAGGCTGTTCCCAAATTGTATACCGGCAAATATTCGTAATTTCCGATCCCTTCCTGCTGACCTGTAACGCCGTAACTCGCACGGAGCTTTAGATCGTCCAGGAAAGAGATTCCTTTCATGAAAGACTCCTGCGAAAGACGCCAGGCCAAGGCGACTGAGGGAAATGTTCCCCAACGATTTTCGGGGCTGAATCGGGAAGTTCCATCCTTACGGACCGTAGCGGTCAATAAATAACGGCTATCGTAATTGTAGTTGATCCGTCCGTACCAGGAAATCAGCGTATGTCGTTCGTCAGATGCAATAGCAGTCGAGCGTATATCACCAGCTTCGTTATAGTATACTATAGGTGGCCGTCGGGCACTCCAATATTGATAATCGTGACCTGCTGTCACGTCAATTGTACTTTTAATTTCCGGGAAGAACTTGTTGTAGTTTAGATAGCCTGTAAACAATTTATTTTTAAGCGTCTGTTCATAACGGTCAAAAGCGCCTCCAATCGTAAAATTATTGGCTGCACTTGCCGGAATAAGATTCGATCCATTTCCTTTGGCATAGTCATATCCGAGTGTTACGTGCGCTTTCAATTCAGGTAGCAGATGGAATTTATAATCGAGGTCAAGGTTACCCACGGCTCTATTGACTGTACTACGGTGTTTTTCCTGCTTGAGCAATCCAAGTGGATTGAGGTTTGCACCTGTTGCCGGAAGACCGGCATTATCCAAACTCTCGTAATAGCCACCATAAGCATCTGCCCCAGAATAAATCGGTTGCGTAGGATTAAATGCTACAGCAGACCATATCGCATCGGTATTGGCAAAACCGTTGTTGTTATGGGCACCTTTAACATTTAAATTTACGGTCAGGTGTTTATTAAAAAAAGTGGGATTTAACACCAAAGCGCCCGTCACGCGCTCCGTTTTGTCGGTCCGCAAAGTCCCTTGCTGATTATAATAGCCCACTGATGTACGAAAAGCAAGGTTTTGCCGATCTTTCCCTGTAGACTTAAGTTATTATCCGTCCCGATAGCATCCTGAAAAACCTCAGACAGCCAATCTGTTGAGGCATTGCCCAATAACGCCTTTTGGGCAGTGCTCCCTTTGGTATTGATGAGCGAGGCAAATTCATCGCGCGACATCATATCAGCCACTCCCATAGCCTGCTGCATGGACACGATTGAAGAGAAAGAAAGCCGTAAAGCATCTCCTTTACCCTTCTTTGTTGTTATCAATAATACCCCGTTTGACGCTCGGGATCCATATATTGCTGTCGATGATGCATCTTTGAGCACTGTCATGCTTTCGATATCATTCGGGTTGATCAGACTGAGAAAATTGCCACTATTGCCGCTAATACCACCAGTCTCTAGCGGTACACCGTCCAATACGATCAATGGATCGTTGCTGGCACTCAAGGAGGCTCCCCCACGGATACGTATCGTACTCCCGGAAGAAGGAGAACCGCTGTTGGACATCACCTGCACACCAGCTGTTTTTCCATTGATCAGCTGTTCGGGAGAGCCGACAAGTCCACTGTTAAAATCCTTGCTTCCGACCGTATTTACGGCACCGGTTAGATCCTTTTTTGTTGTACTACCATAACCTACGATGACGAGCTCTTCCAGCACATTTCCCGCAGGCACCATGCTGACATCCACGGATGTTCCCCCTACCACCGTCAAGGTTTGGCTACTGTAGCCTACAACAGAGAATAGAAGCTGGGATTTACCCTTAGGCAATGAGATACGGTACGAGCCATCACTCGCTGTTGAAGTGCCCACCGTAGTTCCGGCCACCAATACTGTTACACCTGCCATCACCTGCCCATGCTCGTTGCGGACCACCCCACGGACATCCTGTTGTTGCATCGACCTGATCCACTTGCTTTCCCCTTTCGTTGCAGCATAAAGCTGCGTTTCCCCAAGACAGGATAGCAAGGACAAGCCCAATAAACTTGTTTTAAATGCAAAACCCTTCATTGTTTAAAATTTAGATGTGTTTATAATTGTTTTCTTTCCCTTTATTATATTTTTTGTATTCCTTATCGCTTTATTAAGCATTCCCCTAAAAAACGCCGCCGTTTTTTCAGGTCGTCATCCTGCTCCAAACCTTGATCCTTATAGCCTGACGGTTTATTATCCATGGCCTAATGAACCGTGGAATTATACAGCTGTATCGCTATTCGAGCCATATCGCAGCTATAGATAGTGCCACCCCCTCCATCTTTTCGCCTGAAACGATTAGTTTTTCGATATCTCTTTTGTCAAATTGAACCGGAACCGTGGGCTTAAAAAACCGCTCAAGAAATACAGGGTAAGGAGCAGGTAGCAAAGCCGTAGGCACGAGCTTTAAGTTGGCTAGATCCATACGGACCACTGTTTCGCCTGATGCCCCAATAGCTATATTATCCACATAGGTATACCCTTTTTTTGTCACAAACCCAGCATTCAGTAGCGGATTCCCGCCTTCATGTTTCAAGAGTATACAGAGCTTGGTGGCAGCAGCGATACCCGCAGGCCGTTCAGCAATTGTCGATTTGATATCTTTTACCCAAAAATACTGTACCCCAGAATCCTTGGCATGAAAAGTATAGGTCCAAAAAGGAACTTTACTGAGATCATGATGCTCCCGTTGCGCAGTCATGTAAGCCGTTTCTGGAATAGCGAAAGTTTCCAAAGAAGAGACTTTGGACAAGGACTCAAAAAGCCCTATAGGCGCACGCTGCTCATTTAAACCCACCGTCCAATAACTATTGACACGATAATTCCAATCCAGCGGGGCTCCAGTCTGATTATCAGGATAGGTAATTTTTTCACCATCCACAAACACAGTAGCTGTATATTTCAATTCATTGCCCACTAATAAAGATGCCGGGACATCCGCTTCATAGGTACAGTTATCTTTGGAGATCAACTTGATGTAGGGATTATGATCTTTCCAAAACGAAACCTGATCCGTTTGTAGAATAATGGAATCGGGCTGTTTTTCAAAAACATAACGGAACTGCAATTTGGTAGAGCGCCCTTTTTCCAATATTTCGGGCTGCTGGTGTATCAATAAAGGCTGCTTCAGCGCTTCAGTTTTTGGCGCGTAATATTCGCCCAAATAGCCATTTTTCCAGGGCGAGGAAGCTAGCCAGCTATTTTTCAGCTGGATATTCTTACGCTTTAACAGATATACTCCAGGCTTAACACTGAAACTTGTTTTAGCGACTGAAATAGCTTCATCGGTGTCATTTTTCCCTACCATTGACCGGACGGTAAACAGGTCGCCTAGATCAGGTATCCGAATATCGATCATCTGTGACCGATACAGGATATGTACCACCTCCCGATCGAGCGATGGCTTGGCAAAAGGATCAGCGATTTTTTCTGCATCCGGCATAACCTCCAAACGCCATAGACCATCTTCCAGACGATCTAAAAAATAAGCACCAGATCCACCGTATTCCACCACAGGTGATGAACCATGACCGGCAATATGTTGCAATTTCGTTGGATTTAAAGGCCTTACTGTCGTATTATTGGTGTAAAAATACTTATCCTGCGCATTCATCACGGAGAGATCCTGCTCATAACTGACGCTAAAATCGCCAAATAGGGTGTCTTGAGGATACTGTTCAAACTTTTTATTTCTCGGTATCGTATAAGCCACCTCCGCAGCAATCATGGTACTCAGTGCTTTTGCCGGGGTATAAGCCAAATTGAGATAATGTGTCTGATATTCGGTATTGTAGGCTGCAATATCCATCGGATCGTAAGCAAACTGAGTGATCCACTGAAATCCCGCCGAACGAAATGTGCGGCTCATTGCGGGATGCATGTAGCTGTAGAGATTATCAGCAGGATCATATTCGTAAACTGCTTTCGCTTTGTTGGCGAAGCCTTTCAAGTTTGAAAAAGGGATGTCGTACTGATCAATGTAAGGAAGAAAATTCCCCTGACGTTCCCGTCCAGCAACCAGTCCCACAGGATACCATTGATAGGTTGTCCCTTGGATATCAGCATCAAAATAAGCCTTAACATGTTCCATATTATGACTTACATTGTAGAAAATCGGTTTTTTGTTACCACTTTTCTTCATGGCCTTCACCATTCGACCGATATAATCCGACGTTGTCTGAATGGCACCTGTATGACAAGGTTCGTTATTTATTTCAAAGCCAATGATATAAGGATCCGTCTGATAAGAATTTCCGGTATACGGGTTGACATGATGAAGTAACTGGATAATATATTTTTCCTGAGCAGCTATCGCCTGTGGATTAGCATGAACCGCACACTTATCATAATGATACGTAAATGCATCTGTATTTATATTTCTCTCTGGATAACCATTACCAAAATTGGTCATTCCCGTAATCAGGATCCTAATTCCTCTTTCCTGAAGTTTAAAAAACAGATAGTCCAATAGATCAAGGTGTTCATTGTTGATCAGGTTACCATTTTTATCGGAGATTTCTACATCCCAAATATGGATACGATAAGCATTATATCCCAAACGGGCGAAGTGGTAAACGTCGCGATCAATAGCCTGCTTTCGATCGAAGCCTTTATCGTGCAAAGCCCGAAAGGCATGGGCAAAAGGAACGGTATAATTGACGCCATAAAATGAAGCTTCAGCTTTGGAGTCGGACCAGCGCATGACACCTTCACGGTCGACAAAAACTGTAGGGATCTTTTTAAAAGCCTTCGATTGAGCGTAAGAATTGACATAGCCCAAAAGAGCAAAGCAGCATAAAATAATTACACGCATGGATTGTATCGATTTATAATTTTTTGGTTATTACTCTTACAAACCTATCAAACGTGATTATTTTTTAAGGCCACATATCGGACAAAGAACAACACAAATTGGACATCTTTCAGCACCCAACACAACAAACAACACTAACAATCAATTATTTACAAATAACCTTCCATATACACCTTTGGTGACATCCCAAATTCCGATTGAAAGCATTTTGAAAAATAAGAAGCATTGGAGAATCCGACCATATACATCACCTCGGAAACGGTAAACTTTTTTTGCTGTAATAACAGCGCTGCTTTTTTGATACGAATGCTGCGTATATACTCCACCGGTGTATAGCCTGTTAGTTGCTTAATTTTACGATGGAGTTGTCTGGCGGCGACATCCGTGAGCTCACTGAGCCGCTGTACCGAAAATTCCGAATCGTCCAAATTTTCTTCGATCAGCTGCGTCACATTGGTCAGGAATTTTTCATCCGGTGAATGTACAGCTATTGCTTTTGTGGGTTTACTGATTTCGTCGATACGCAACTGAGCTACAATCTTATCTTTCCTATCCAAGAGCTGCAATAGCTGTATCTGGAGCAAGTCCAGATCAAAAGGTTTCGCCATATAAGCATCTATGCCGACGGCAACCCACTCGCGTCTGATCAGCTCATCGTCTTGTGCTGTCAGCAAAATGATCGGAATAGTTGCCGTCACGATATTTTGTCGTAGTTTTTTCACCATTTCAATTCCCCCCATATTGGGCATCATGGCATCCGTGAGAATAATGTCGGGCACAAAACTATGTCCGTCGATCAAGCGTAAGCCCTCGCTACCATCACTCACAATGCAGCAATCGTAATGCGACTGCATGGCATTTCGTAAAAAATCAGCGAGTTCGGCATTATCTTCGACGATCAGTAGCTTTCGTTTAGCCCCTACTGATATGCTATCGGTCGCATCCTTATCGTTTACATGGTCATGTTTCCAACTAAGCGTTACGGCTGTGCCCTTTTGATCGCTCGCTATATCAACGCTCCAGCCCAACTGCTCACAATAACTTTTGACCAGGTACAGACCAACGCCCGTGCCCTGTACAGCACTCACTTCTTTCAGGGAAGAACGATAGAATTTGCTGAAGACATAAGGTAGGTCTTCAGGTGCTATACCAAATCCCGTATCCCGAACGATAAGCTTGACATCCGGACCAATTACTTTCAGCCGCAGTTCCACGCCACCCTCCGGACGATTATACTTACAGGCATTAGCAATGAGGTTGTTGAGAATCGACCCCAATTTGGCTACATCGGTCTGTATAAAAAAGCTCTCTACATCGGCAACACAGTCAATATGGACGGTACTGTACTCGGGAACCTGCTGCCAGTCAGTGATAATTTGCCTGCTATAAGCGACCAGATCCACCTGAGAGGTAAGCAAGCCCTGCAAGGGCGTCTGCTGCTGCTCGACCTGATCAAAAGTCATCAATTCCTGAATGAGATGGCTTATTTTTAAGGCATTTCGATGAACACCGTCCAACTGTTTCTTTTTGTCACTGTTTTTTGTCTGCCGCATCATTTGGCTGACAGGAGCCAAAATCAGACTTAGCGGGGTTTTCAGCTCATGCGACACAGCTGTCAGGAAGTCCATTTTCATCTTTGTGAGCTCAAGTACCTTCCTCCGTTCGCGCCTTTCCCATTTTAGCGTACTGCGAACCCTGAAAAAATTGACGACCCAAAATAGCAGGAAAATAACAATGAGGGCGTAAGCAGTTTTGGCCCAATAGCTTGCATACCATGGATAACGGATCTGAATATGGTAGGTATAAATCTCCGACACAACATGACCAGCGACATCCACTTTAGCCAACTGAAGGTCGTAGTTACCCGAACTTAAGTTGGACAGGAGCACTTTGTTATCACCCCGTTCCATCGGAATCCAGGTTTCATTTTTTCCTTTAAAAGCATAAGCTAGGCGATAGCCCAAATGATTTCCATAATCCAAATCGGAAAATTCAAGCCGAAGGTTATTCTGATCATGCGCCAAAGTGATCTCGTTTTTATACCGTAAGCCATAGTCGTAATTACCGAAACGTTCATTATTGACATACATTGCGGTGAGCACAATCTTTTTGGAACCATCCAGATCCGCTAGCTCATTTTGCGCGGGCAACAGGACCACCTCATCAATTCCGCCCAGCACCACCTGTTCCCGCTCGGCATCGTAGTACATCGAGGATATCCTTTGTCCGTATCTTAACAATTCCGTTTTTAAACTCTGCTTATTAACCTGCCATACCCCAGTACTCGTTGCCAGCCAGATGCTTTCTTTGACCTCGGCCATGGCAGTTACTTCTCCCTTACCAACAGGATCAAAACGAACCAATGTATTTTTCCCGTCCGGAGCAATACGCCTCAATTCGCCATGTTCCCCTACCCACACCGTATGCTGCCCATCCTTCAGCATAAAGGTCGCCTGATCCAATGCATGCCCAGCGCTGTCTTTAAGCTCCGTTATTTTCCCTGTGCCCACATCAATGCTACTGATCCCCTTATTATAGAACAGCGCTAAGATCTTCCCCTTTCCATTGTCAACGATCTGATTGGCAAAATCTTCCAGAAGACCGTCAGCTTTACTGAAATTACGGCTTGCTATGACCGGGCCCTTCGACTCCAATAAACGGCTTCGGTTGACGACAAATATTCCCCCCATATAGGAGGCCACCCAGAGATTATCCTGTCCATCTTGCAAGATGTCGTACGACCATTTCGCATTTCGTCTTCCACTGGCATCGACAATTGTAAAGGTTTTAAACTGTTTCGTATGTGCATCAAACACATTGACGCCACCGTCGGAGGCTATCCACACCAATCCCGTATGATCCTCAAATATATCCCGGATACGGTTGTGTGCCAGACGATAGGTCTTGGCATCCATACGGTACCAGCTACTTTCCGTATTCTTGTCGTCCAGCCCACGTACACGGATCAAACCATTATCGCCTCCCAGCCAATACCAGCCATTGCGATCCTTGTTAATTTTATAAAAACGGTTGCCGTCGCTGCTCGCTGTTAATTGATAGATCGGCAGTATTTTTTCCACCTTGCGGTTGGACCATAAGGAAAATCCCAGGTCTGTACCCAGCCAGATATTTTCCGACCGATCCTTAAAGATACTCCAAACGATGTTATTGGCCAGCGAGTTTCTATTCCGGGAATCATGTTTGATCCGTTTGACCAACTGCTGATCCAGCTGATACGTAAAAAGACCATCATCCGTACCGACAAGCAAGGTGTTGGAATCTTTGGAAGCCATCGCTTTGATGGGATGATTTTGTAATACCGGAGTTTTCTGAAGTGTATGGTTCTTCGTATTATAGCGATACAGGCCATATTCAGTTCCCACATAGGTACTCGCCGATTCCGGAATAGAAAATATAGAATTCACAAATTGATTACTCCCCGGCCT
Organism: Sphingobacterium sp. B29; assembly: GCF_001952815.1. Classification (NCBI taxonomy): domain Bacteria; kingdom Pseudomonadati; phylum Bacteroidota; class Sphingobacteriia; order Sphingobacteriales; family Sphingobacteriaceae; genus Sphingobacterium; species Sphingobacterium sp. B29. The sequence goes on from NZ_CP019158.1 coordinate 4,881,667, forward strand.
ATAATCTGCGAGCGGTAGAGGCACAATATCTTTTTTTGATGGATTTAATTCAAAAAGTCCATTATACGTACCGATTAAGATTCTATCGCCCACCTTTTCCAGTGCATACACGGCGGTTTTTGATTTGTTCTTTGGAAATGAATTCTGATAATCGATAAGTTTACGTGTCTTGGTATTATAGCAATACAAACCACTTATTGAACCTATCCACAAGGTGTCGCCAACAAGGAGCAAAGACCTGACATCTCCAGGTCCCCCTGTCGGAAAAGATTCAAATCGGTCGAACTGATAGTTATAGAGCAGCACTCCCTGCCCTGTCCCCAATGCGAAATGTTTATTATCGATCAACGCAATGCAGTAAACGAAAGTCTGAAAAGGAGATTTGGTCCCCGTGAGCGGCTGTAGCGCATAGCCATCATAATTAAATAACCCATTGTTACTTCCGAGCCAAAGCATCCCCAAGCTATCCTGCGCAAAAGAGTGGACTGTATTTGCATTCGTTCCCAAGGAAATATTGCGAAAAGAGGGATAATCCAGCGATTGCCCGAGAACAGCCGTACCCACGAAGGAACAGACAAATAACCAATAGAAATAAAGAGATTGCATTTTTTATAAGCGCTATACCACAAACTTAATTATTTCAAATGGAATACTGCTTATCCAATCAATTGTACCAAGCGAAAATAGCGTCCTTTACGCCGATGTGCAATTCTTACTTTTCTACCGTTTTCCAGCTGATATTTTTTACCCGGCAATCCTGCCCAATACAAAATTTTTCAAACGAAGCCCTATAGCGGTTGTTCTTTTTAAAAAAGTATATATGGCACATTTAGAAGTAAAACCGAGAAACGGAGCCCCCTGGTGGCTATGGCTGCTGCTTTCACTTATCGCGCTGGGCTTGGTCCTGTATTTTATAAACCGTTACAACAGTGACGCAAGGGTAGATAAACCCACTCCCGATACAAGCATTAACACAACAGCGCCGCAAAGAGATACCCTTTAGACCTCCGTTGCATATAAGAATTGATCACCAAAAAAAATTGAAGACATGGCATTAGAAGAAAAAAAATATAATCATTTAATTGAACTCGGTGGAAGCGATTACGAAATTGTCGATGGCGAACCTGATATCCGGGGCTGGAAAGTAAAGAATGAGGCCGGTCAACTGCTCGGCAAGGTGGATGATCTGCTCTTTGACCCTGAAAGCCAACAGGTCCGTTACATTATAATCGATCTCCATGACGCGGAATTTGTTATTGACGAAGATAAGAAAGTATTGGCCCCCATTGGACTGGCGTCGCTTTACGATGGCACACAGATTCAGGCCAGCAATGAGGAAGCTTACGCCACTCCGCCTGTCGAACCGATCGACCATAGCGTGATCCTAACTATAGACGAAATCCCAACAGAGGAACCCGCAACGGATTATCTGTATAATCCCGCCGATGATGGCGAAGTTGTGGTCATAGCTGTCAGTGAAGATCAGTTAATCCGCTTACCTGCTTACCGACCAGATGAAGTTGATCCGCAAACTGAGCTATCCGTCCGTCATGTGTTTGAAGGTACCGGCGACGTCGGTTTTGTCGTGAGCGACATCAGCTATCACCCGACTGAATTCTATGATCATTATCACTTTAGTGAAGATACGTTCTACAGCGGCGGGAAAAAGACCGAAAGTCTTCCTACAGATCAGAGGCAGCGCACCCGTAGAGTGGCTGCCCGATATGAGCAAGGTGCTGGACATGAGCCGGGTACGCTTGACAATAACAGTGAACTATAGGACAATCAGGTATAACTATTACATCAGGTATAGATAACAGCACTTATCTATACCTAATGTTTATTTATAGCTGTTTTATCGGACCGTATTTCCTGAATTGACTCGTTAAAATACCCAAACCGCCAGTATTTTATAACCTATCTCACAAAATAACTACTGAAATCCCTTTAACGTCATATAAACTGCATTAAAATTGCAGGATTTGGAGAAAATCAATACAAATCGGTTATGAAAGCAACATATAAAATCGTCAACGAAAAGAACAGGCAAACCATCAGGAGGTATTATGAAAAATATAGCTGGTATAAACTTGACCGCGAGGAGCTTACTCAGGAATTACTTATCCGGGGTGGTTTTCTAGCGATTCTTACCTGGTTGCTGTGGTAAACTAAACATACATCGGCGAAGATATCAATTCACAATATCCAAACCATTTGCAGTTCTGTGTTGTCCTATCTGTAAACTTAAATCAACAACACATTGAACAGATTTGCCCGGATTGCTTTAAAAACAATATTGTGGATTATTGGAGGAATAATTACGCTTTTTATTCTTATCGTTTTCCTGCTTCGCCTACCTTCCATACAGAATTATATCGCTGGTAAAGTGACACATTATGTCGAAGGAAAGATCGGCACCCCCGTCAAAATTGGTTACATCAATATCGATTTTCCTAAAAAATTGGTTCTGGAAGATATCTATCTCGAAGATCAAAGTAAGGATACCTTAGTTGCTGGTAAAAGCATTGCGGTCGATATCAATATGCTGAAACTATTAAAGAATACTGTTGAAATCCAAAGCCTGGAAGCCGATGGTATTACCACCAAAATACGTCGTTCTTTGCCCGACAGCAGCTTTAACTTTGACTATATCGTCAAAGCCTTTGCCTCTGAAAAGGAAAGCGAACCAACTGCCGACACAACTTCAGCCCTTCTTTTTAACCTCGATAAGGTTAAGTTTTCAAAAATACATATTGTCTATGCCGATGAGGTTATCGGTACAAGTGCCGATGTGTATCTGGGCAGCATAAATACCAATATTAAAAAATTTGACTTGACCAAGAACATGGCCTTTGACTTACCAAAAATTAAGGTCGACGGGTTAAATGCAACGGTAAAACAATGGAAACCAACAACTGATGGATCTGGCCCTTCGGTTGAAGATTTTGGTATCACCGATAAAACTGCACAAACCACATCCCTCCTTCCTGATGTAGGCATACAGGTAGCCGAGCTCAGTAATGTGCTGTTTCGTTATGAAGATGAATCGAGTGCACTTAAATCTCAATTTATCCTGAAAAACTTCTATGCCGCTATCAATAAGATTGATCTCAACAAAGAATTTGTCGACATCCAAAAGCTCGAGCTCAATGGTTCGGATAATAATGTCCTGCTGGGAAAAATCCAAAAGTCTTCGGTCTCAGCAGCAAAAACTAGCGAAGTTGAAGCCGACAGCAGCAGCGCCACAAAGATGAACTGGGTCGTTTCGGCAAAAGACATTAACATCAATAATACCAGTATCCGATTTAAAGACGACAACCAGCCCCGCATCAAGGGATTCGACTATTTTAACATCCAAATGCCGGGTCTCAAAACCAGGTTGACTGATCTCTACTACAGCGCCGATTCCATCAGTGGATCATTGAAAGAGCTTATCGCTGCCGACCATTCCGGTTTTGTCATCAAGCAGCTGAAGGCTGATTTTAACTATAGCAATACCGGTGCGGAAATTAAAAATCTATATGCCGAAACTCCCCGCACCCTGATTCGAGATTACGTTAAGCTAAGTTATCCTTCTCTGGATATCATCGGCAAAAAGCCAGAACTGATCACGGTCAATGCCAACATCACAAAGAGTTATATTGATATGCGCGATATCCTATTTCTCGCGCCCTTCCTGGACACCATGCAGGTAATGAAGCCGCTGTTGGACAAGAAATTCTATATTGACACCCGCGTAACTGGCCGTGTCGATGATCTGCATATACCGAATATCGATTTTAGGACACTTTCTAATACCCGACTGATTGCTAGTCTTCATTTAAAAGGACTTCCCGACATGAATAAATTGTCGGTAGACCTCAACCTGAAAAAACTTACCACAGGCCGTTCGGATATCGAAAAGCTGGTTTCCAGGTCTATGCTGCCTCAAAATATTGAGCTGCCCAATGCCATCGGACTGAGCGGTACTTTTAAAGGTGGGATGGCATCTTTTAATACAAAACTGGCTTTGGTTACCGAAAAAGGGACTGCTAAATTAGATGGAAGGGTTGCTATGGCCAAGCGCGATACCAGCTATGAGGCATCGGTAAGTGTGCGCAACCTGGACATCGGCAAAATCATGAAGATGGACAGTACCTTGGGGATTCTTTCTTTTGAAGGAAAAATCAAAGGCAGAGGCACAAATCCTAAAAAACTGATTGCCAGTTTTGATGGCAAAGTAAACCGCATGGATGCCATGGGCTACCGCTATCATGATATCGATATGGATCTCTCGGCAGACAAAGGCGCCATTAAAGCATCCGTCAACAGTCCCGACCCGAATATCAAGCTGAAATTGGATGCCACTGCGCAGATGGATGCGACCTATCCCAAAATAGCCTTTGAAATGAACGTCGACAGCATCAACCTACAAAAGTTAAACCTGATGCAGGAAGCTGTCAGCTACCGGGGCAAGCTGAGCGGTAACTTTAGCACTGCAGATCCAGACTTTTTGAATGGCGAAGCACATATTACCAATTCGTTGATCCGATATAACACTGATCGTTATGCACTGGATACTGTCTCCCTCTTGGCCAAGGCCGATACAAGCAGTAATCAGTTGGTATTGCGGTCCGATTTTTTAAATGCCCACTTGGTCGGCAAGTACAAAATGCTGGAACTGCAGAGTGCGGTCCAAGATCACCTGCAAGTGTATTATAAACCCGAAAAGCCGGTTAAGATTCCGCCCTACTCGCCGCAGGTCATCGAATTTTCGGCACAACTTACCCGCAATAAACTCATTCAGGACTTTCTTCCTGAGCTGACGGAAATGAAAGCCATTACCCTGGATGGTCTCTTTAACAGTGCATCGAAAAACCTATCGGCCAAATTAGATGCACCACGCGTGGTCTATGGTGGTACCGAGATCAACAATGTTACCCTAGATATCAACAGTCTGGACAGTGCCCTTTACTATTCGGCCTTAATCAATAAAGTTAAAGTCAGCAGCATTGAACTCACCAACACCGTTTTTAGTGGAAAGGTCGCGCAAAATACGGTTAATCTGGGGCTGTGGATCAAGGATAAGCATGATAAAGAACAATATCATCTGGGAGCCGATATGCAGGCCAAAGATGGTGTATTTGTATTCAGCTTACTACAGGACGGCTTAATGCTCAACTACGATAAGTGGGAAGTGGCGCCCAACAACACCTTAAAATTTGGTAGCGCCGGCCTATTGGCTAATAATTTTGTCCTCAGCAACAAGGGACAGGAACTGCGCATCGCTTCTCAGGACAGCATCCTGAACTCACCAATTGATGTGGCTTTTAAAAACTTCCGCATAGAGACCCTGAGCAAGATGGTCATGAGTGATAGTCTGGATCTTGGCGGCGGTATCAATGGGCAGACTACACTTTCCCGATTGGAAAGCAGTCCAGTGTTTGTGGCAGATCTGACCGTAGATAAGTTTTACTTCGGAAAAGATACCGTGGGCAACGTCAATATCAAAGTCAATAATGAACGCGAAAACACCTACAATGCCCATGTGAGTATTACCGAAAATGGTAACAACCTCCTCCTGAGCGGTGATTTTATCAATCCGCCGCAAGGCGACGCAACGCTCGACTTCACCTTGGACATCGCTCCCCTGACGATGAAGACGATACAGGCATTCAGCATGGGAAATCTGAAGGATGCCAAGGGTAACCTGGAGGGCCAGCTAAAAATAGCAGGATCGCCTTCAAAACCACAGATTAGGGGCGACCTCAATTTCAGGGAAGCCGAGTTCAATGTGGCCATGCTCAATGCCCTATTCAAAGCAAAGGATGAACAGATCCGTTTTGATCAAAATGGAATATCGTTCCCCAAATTTGAACTCGAAGACAGCAAAGGCAATATTGCCCAGGTCAGCGGTTCTGTCAATACCCAAACCTATACCGATTTTGACTTTGACCTCAACATCGTCATGGACAATTTTGAAGTACTAAATTCCACGCAGGCAGACAATGATCTATTTTATGGAAAAATGTTTCTTGGCACCGATCTGCAGATCGGCGGAAATCTAGACAAACCGGTTGTGGACGGAACCATCAAGGTTCTCGACAGCACTGATTTTACCATGGTGATGCCAAACAATGATCCTGGCATGGCCGATCGGAAGGGCGTGGTCGAATTTGTGGATAAACGGGATACGGCTACCGCAAATATGCTTGCCAGATTAGATTCTATGACTGTAACAAAGCTTACAGGAATAGACGTCGATCTGAATCTGCAAACTGATAAGGACGCCAAGTTTAAGATTCTCCTTGACGCCGGTTCGCAGGATGCCCTGAACATTCAGGGCGAGGCTGAATTGAATGCAGGCATGGATGCCAGTGGTAAAATAACGATGTCGGGAACATTTACCGTGGAGGAGGGAAGCTATTCTTTCAGTTTTGGACCTGTGAAAAAAGACTTTACCTTTCAGAAAGGAAGTACGATTACCTGGAATGGAGATCCATTGGATGCACAGCTCAATATTACGGCAGTGTACACCTTGAAAGCACCAACCCTGGAACTGGTTGCGCCACAGCTTGGTACGCAGAACGCAAACTTGTATAAGCAAAAGATACCTTTCGACGTGCTGCTGAAAATTTCAGACCAACTGTTTCAGCCACAGTTGAATTTTGATATCGACCTGAATGCTAATAATGCCATCGTATCACAGGACGTCATCAGTAAGGTAGACAATGCACTGACCACCTTACGTGATAATCCTTCCGATCTCAACAAGCAAGTCTTTTCACTGATTGTGCTAGGGCGTTTTATGTCTGCAAATCCATTTGAGAGCCTTTCCGGAGGTGGCGGCACAGAAGCTCTTGTGCGAAATAGTGTCAGTTCGTTTTTAAGCTCACAGCTGAACAGGCTGGCCTCAGATTTAATTACAGGCGTTGAGCTTGATTTCAACCTGACATCGGAAGATGACTACAGCACCGGAACGGCCCAGACGCGTACCGACCTGAATATCGGCGTCTCCAAAATGCTGCTCAACGACCGCCTGAAGGTCAATATCGGATCTAACTTTGAAGTAGAAGGAAATTCACGTCCCGGTGAAGCTGCCAATAATATCGCCGGCGACATACAGCTGGATTATCAGCTTTCGCAGGACGGGCGCTACTTTGCACGCTTCTACCGCAAAAACCAATATCAGGTCACTTTACAGGGGCAATTTGTCGAAACCGGAATCGGCTTTATCATCACGATGGACTACAACCGATTTAAGGAAATCTTTATGCGTTCCAAAAAGCTCAAGGAATATTATAATACCGGCAGCAAGAAGTTTAGAAAACGTTTTGATGTCGATCGTATGGAGCAGGATTCGGCCTATCGGGACAGTGTACGCACGGTGATCCGTGATAGCCTGATGCTCCATAGTCCGGAATACAGAAAACAGCTAGAAGATCAGCAAAAAGAACAGCAGCGCCGCCAGCAGATAGACAGCACCGCAAACAATGGGCAAAAAAATAGTATGCCTACAAATTCAGATACCATCAGAACCACAGCGATTAAAAATGAAGACGAGGAAAGGAATTACCATGCAAATTAAATTAAAATCGATTATTGGCCTGCTTGCCTTTAGCGGGCTGATTGCTTCCTGTTCGTCGACTAAAAACCTGCCCGAAGGTGAGAGCCTGTACGTGAAGGGGAATGTCAACATCGCATCCGATACCATTTCAAAGAAAAACAAAGAAAAGCTGGCGGCCTACCTAGCTGAATCGCTACGTCCGAAGCCCAACAAGCGCGTTTTGGGGTTGCCCTACAAGCTGTATTTTAACAATATGGCCGGCGACACCGCCAATAGCAATTTTCTGAAACGTTTTCTTAAAAAAATAGGTGAAGAACCCGTACTGCTGAGTGAGGTGAACAGGGAGTACAATGAGAATCTGCTGCGCAACCGGCTTGAGAATATCGGTTTTTTCAATGCGGAAGTTACTTCGGATACAATCGTCGAAAATAAAAAAGCTACGGTAGACTATACCGCCAAGCCCAATCTGATCTACCGGATCAGATCCGTCACTTTTGATGTCGACAGCAGCACGCAGCTGGGACGCGATATCCGCGCAACTTCTGATCGCAGCCTGTTGCAGGTGGGCAAAAATTATAGTCTTGATGTCGTGCTCAATGAACGCGACCGCATCGACAACGTCCTTAAAAATAAGGGTTATTATTATTTTAGCCCAGACTATATTCTGGTGCAGGTAGACAGCACCATCGGGGATCATAAAGTCAACCTCTATGTGACCGTAAAAAAGGAAACGCCCGAACAGGCAAGAACTGCATCCAAAATCAATGAGATCTATATTTTCCCAAACTATACCGAAACCGGAGCTGGCTACCAGCAGTCACCGCGGCATGCCGAACTATTTGACAGCAGTTATTATTTTATTGACCCAAATCATACCTTCCGCAAACCAGTAATTGCCAATCATATCTTTTTCAAGGAGGGCGATCTGTATAACCGCGACGCCCACAACAGGACCATCAGCCACTTGGTGAATCTCAACAGCTGGAAATTTGTCAAAAATAACTTTGTGGACAGCAAGGAGGTACCCAATGCGCTCGATGTATACTATTACCTCACTCCCCTGCCGAAGAAATCCATCCGTGTAGAACTGCTGGGAAAAATGGCTTCCGTCTACAACGGTACGGAAGTGAATGTTAACTGGACCTTACGTAACGCTTTTAAAGGAGCCGAGAAGCTCAATATCAACGTATTTGGGGGCTACGAATTGCAGACGGGTGGCAATGCCGATCTGAACTCAAGCTATTTCCGCTACGGTACCGAGGCCACCCTAACCTTCCCACGCATATTGACACCATTTGGCACCATCAATCCTTCCCGTCAATATATTCCGAATACGTATATCAAGGCAAGGTACGAATTTCTGAACCGGCGCAAAGCCTATACGCTCAATTCCATGGCGCTGAGCTACGGTTATACCTGGCAAGAGAACGAAGAGAAACAGCATGATCTGGCGCTGATGGAAATCACCTATGTACAGCCGAGAGGTATTTCGGAAAGCTACAAGATGCAGATGGATACCATTCCGGCGCTGCGGCATGTAATCGATCCCCAATTCACAATTGGGCCCAATTATAATTTCACCTTTCAGAACACTATGAAGAGGCACCTGCAGAATACCTTTTATTTTAAGGGCAATCTGGACCTGTCGGGCAATATTCTGGGATTGATCAAAGGTGCAGATTTTAACAAGGGGAAAACGTTTAAACTCTTTGACGCCTATTTCTCGCAGTATATCAAAGCCAGTGTGGATGGCAGGCATTATTTCAAGCTCAGCGAAAATTCACAGATCGCATCACGGGTGAGTATAGGGATGAGCTACTCGTATGGCAATTCGCGTTCCCTACCCTATCTTAAGCAATATTATGTGGGCGGACCAAATAGTATCCGTGCGTTTGGCGCACGTGCGATCGGACCCGGCACAGTAGCTCCGGAAAGGTTGGGCAATGGACTTTTCTATGCCGATCAGACAGGCGATATCAAGTTGGAGCTGAATACCGAATACCGGGCAAAAATTGCTGGTCCTGTCCATTGGGCCGCCTTTATCGATGCTGGGAATGTATGGCTGCAGCGGGACGATGAGACCAAACCCGGCGGTAAATTCAGCAAGGATTTCCTGCAGGAACTAGCCGTCGGCGGCGGTTTGGGATTACGGTTTGATTTTACCTTTCTGATCCTGCGTACCGACTTTTCCATCCCGTTCCGTATCCCCTATTTACCGAAGGGCGAGCGTTGGATATTTAAGGATATCGACTTTGGAAGTTCAAGATGGCGAAAAGATAATCTGATGTTTAATCTCGCGATCGGTTATCCATTTTAGTCTGGACATATCAACATAGTGATCAACTAAAATCGAAGTCCTTATGATTAATGAAAATATTCTGGGTATTATTGCTGGTGTCCTTACATCAATTTCTATGCTGCCGCAGCTCATCAAAGTGCTAAAGGAAAAGAATGTGGATGACCTTTCTCCGGTTATGCTACTAACATTAATCATAGGACTTTCCCTATGGGTATGGTACGGCATAATGAAAAGCGAAGTACCGATTATCTATTCAAATAGCTTTGCTGTTCTCGTGAACCTTTGCCTGCTGATCAGTTATCTGATTTATAGAAAAAAGACCTAAAAAAAGGCGGATAACATTGCTGCTATCCGCCTTTAACACGAAAACACTATTCTACAAACCGTTCAACCAACTATTCACCTCATCTTGTGTTTTACCTGTTTTCTTTTGAAGTTTACCGACCAACTCATCTTCTTTGCCCTCTGCATATAGTAAATCATCATCTGTAAGATCCGCATATTGCTGTTTTACCTTACCTTTAATTTCGTTCCAACGACCTTTCCATGTTAATTCGCTCATAATAATTTTCCTTTCGTTTTTTATTAATAGAACAGCCTGCAGCTGGAATCGTTTAAAAAAAAAATGTTATCAAATGTTAAAAAATAGTTACGGTGATTTTACTCCGTTTTATCAATGGTCGTTTCCTCTTCATCGAGCGGTGCTGGCGGGATTTCATCGACATTGCGTTCGATTTCCTGTGTCTCTAAATGGACCGCAAACTCAGAAGGTTCGATGGGTATCGCCATTTCCGTTGCGTACTCCCGCGTGAAAATAGCTCCAAAATAAAGAATTGCAGCGGTATAATATACCCAAAGCAAAATAAGTACAAAAGAACCTGCTGCTCCATAAGTATCCTGCGTTGCCGAACGTTCTAAATAGATTCCGATCAAGTAACGGCCAATCACAAACAGAATGGCTGTAAATAGAGCTCCGGCGCGAACAGTCTTCCATTGAATGTTGACATCGGGTAAGGTCTTAAAGATCACGCTAAAGAGGATCACAATGACCACAAAGGAAATGACAAAATTGATAAGATTCATGAGCACCACAGTGATATCGGGAAAGTAGCGCTGCAGCTGACCTGTCAAGGCCAAGATCACACCATTTATAATTAACGTAACCACCAATAAAAAACCCAGACCAATAACGAGCGACGACGACAGCAACCGGTCCTGGATTAACTTCAGCCAGCCTTTTTTGGGTTTAGGGCGCACATGCCAGATCTTGTTGATGGAGTTTTGCATATCGCCAAAAACCGTGGTTGCACCGATTATCAGGGTCCCGACACTGATCACCAATGCCATATTGGATTTGCCGGATAACTGGAGGTTTTGAATAACCTCTTCAATCTGTTTGGCGGCACTATTGCCTACCAGGCCGTTAAGCTCGGCAAAAACCTTTCCCTGAATAGCATCGGCACCATAAAATATACCGGCCAGCGCGATCATCAAAACCAATATTGGGCCGATGGAAAAAACGGTATAGTACGACAGTGAAGCACTATATTTCATGGAGTCTTCATTTATAAATCCCGATACGGTATTTTTCAGTATCGTCCAATACGTTTGCAGCTTGCTTTTATTTTTCTTTTTTACATCCATCATCGTTATTGTTTTTTAAGGAATTATTTTTTAAAAGTTGTTATCGTTTAAAAAAAAAGAAACTCCTTAAAGAGCCATAAGGTTTGTTTTTTAAAAAAATTAGGCCTAATCTGTACTCATCTGCCCTTACCCTTAAACGGGTCATAGACTCTATTAACCAACCTAAATATCCTAGAAATCAAGCTGTAAGACAAAGATTATTATCATAAAAGAAATAAAGCTAAACTATTGATTAATCTAAGTTGTTCCTCCTAAAAACAACTATTAAGAGCATATGAAAAGTAATCAGAATGACCCCAATATTTTAAATGACCTTATTAAAATCAATAATGACCGCATCGAAGGATACGAGCTGGCTATTGATCTGGCCGACGAGCAGGGCGAAGGTGCCCGGGAAGCTGTGTTCAGAAAGATGATCGGGCAGTCTGAAAAGTTTATTGCCGAACTCAGTCCACTGGTTGAGCTTGCTGGCCAATACGCGACTGACCGGACAAAATTAAGCGGCGAGCTTTTTCGGCTGTGGATGGTGATCAAATCAAAATTATCGGGCGGTAATATGCAAGATTTATTGGAGCATTGTGAGCGCGGCGAGGCAGCGTTCCGAGAGGTTTACGACAAAGCGCTGGCGGAGGAAAACAAGCTGTCTATCGGGGCCAAAAACTTGATCCAGATTCAGCTGAGCCAGCAGCGGGAAGCCCATGAAAACATTAAAATTCTGTGCGGGATCTAGATTTTTTTTGCATCAATGAGTCAATGCAAAAATAGTAAGAAAAAAATAGGCTAGGGAACCAATACCTAGCCTATATAAATACAATAATCTAACTTGCCTAAGTTATCCAAAAAACCACTGTCAGCGCAAGAATGTTTTAAAAAAATTTCTCAAAAATTCCGACTGAGCATCAGTAGCGTCGCCCCTATCGTCGTCAGCAAATTAATACATGAATTAATATCCTAGTTTTGCCAAACGTCCATACATCTCCACAAAAGCGCATTGATCTAACAGCCACTTGGATTTTTGCTTTTTCTCCAAAGTCCAGTCGACATCAAAAAGTCCGTCCTGATCCCTCATCTTATACCATGCACGGTCTAGGTTTTTCGCAAAAATATCAATATAGGTTCTATTTCCGTCCTGTTCAAATAAACTGATATATCCCCTCATCATTACAGCATGGAACCATAAGTTACTATTCTTTAACATTGGAAAAGTATCTTGGTCCGTGGTCTGAAAAAAATACGCTAAACAAGCTTTTGCCAGCTCTTGGGCATCAATCAGATATTTTTTTTCCTTGGTAAGCTTGTAAAGCAACGCTGCTGCTTGCAACATCTGTCCGGAATTATAGGAATACTTGGCCTTACCAATATTTCCGTTGAGCTGAATATTATCCCAATAGAGTTTATCCGTTGGGTCTTGCAGACCTGCCTTTGTCCACGCATAGAGTTGTCGCGCTTCATTCAGATAGTCTCCCTCTTTAGTAGCTTCAAACAGCTTTAGTGCAAATACTGCCGCAGGAGCATTGGAACAGGTATTTTTAGATTCTTTTTTCTGTTCACACCAATAGATTCCACCACCGAGCTTGTCATCCGCACCACTTTTTACAAAAGCCCAGATCTCTTTCGCATGCTTAAGATAATCGACCTTTTTTGTCTGCAGATAACTATCGGCAAAGTCAATACCCAACCAGACGTTATCATCATAAAACCGGTCTGATGGCGGAGCAGAATTGATATAGGAAGCATAACCAACGGGCTCTCTGGAATGATCCCTATATTCCATTAATCCTGGCAGCACGCGTTGGTCCAGGATCTTTTGGTAAAGCGCTTTGTTCTTTGGGAGTTCCATCAATGTGTTTACAGCGGAAAAGCTTCCGGAGAATGGCCATAGGTAAGCATATTTCTTTTGCACGGTCGCCTGTTCGGAATTATCAAGATAATCCGCTTTAAAGGTTTCGTCGAAGGGATATTTCTCGGTCAACAGTTGATTTTTGGTATTTCCATACTTAGCGTAAATAATAGCTAACATTCTTTGGGCACGTTCGGCAGACTGTCCTTTATTGAATTGTCCATAGCCTGTTAAATAGCATAGACCCGACAGCAGCACAGTTGTCGTTATCTTATAGATTTGTCTCATCAGCATATGTATTTTAAGAAGCCGTCGAAACCTTTTGGGTCACGAAGGCTTCTTTGTGTTCATTCCATTATTTTAATTTATTTTCATAGCTTGCTAATCCTTCAAAAAGCATCGCAGCACTTGCATAGGCAGTAATTTCACTATTGCCAATAGGTGGTTGTGCCCAGGATGGACCAAAGAACAGCGTCGGTAGACTTGTTCCCTTGGTCCAGGCAATTTTACCATTATTGACCAAAAATTTCTCAAACTTACTGCGGTAGGCTGCATCAATTCCTTCCTGATTTAAATAGTCTACAAAATATCGTATAAATATCCCTTTAAACAATGCGCCGTCGCCACTTCCCTCGTCGCGCAAAATATTATTCCCGCCATCGATACAACGTGTGATTGTGTAATAACTAATTTTTTGCGCATCAACCAGATAAAGCTGATCTTTAGTAATCTTAAAAAGCTCCACTGCGGTACCAAGGAACGTCCCCTGATTATAAGTCAGTGTTGTCATATCCACATTACCTGTCTGACCATTAATATTGTCATAAACAGCGCCCGTTGACGGATTGTACAGTGTTGCTTTTTGCCATTCGTAGATCTTCTTGGCCCAGGTCAGATAGTTTTCATCTTTTGTCAAACGATATAGTCTAGCTGCCAGAATACTAGCTGGCCCATTCGAGCAAGCATTTTTGCTATAGCGCATATCTTTCTTCCAAGCCAATCCACCGCCTGCATATTGCTCATCCCATGCGCCAGCAATATCTGTCCATAAAAGCAATACCGTGTCGAGGTATTTTTGATCCTTGGTAATTTCATATAAACGCAATATGGTCAGTGCATTCCATTCCATGTCATCATAGAATACGTTATAATAGGTATTGCCATTTTTGATCTTCACACCTTCAAACCATTTGCTGAAATAGGCACTATATCTGCTGTCCTTCGTTCGTAGATAGGCATCGATAACAACATCCATCGCATGTGCATTGGGCCAATATTGAAATCCCAGATCGGATTGATTGATCGCATTGTTAAAATACCCGGACTCATTCCAGAATCCGGCAATCATCTTATCGGAAACCTGCGTTGCAATAGTTGTCCAGCTTTCCTGTACAGTGTCGTCATAGGGGTAGCTGTCCTCAATCTTGGTGCATCCTAAGAGTAGAAACAATAGGGATGACAGTATAATCATTTTATTCATCGGGTCTCCTCCTTTAATTTGGTACGACAGTATGCGTATAGTCTTTGTCGCCTTGTAAAATCATCGATATTTTTGTTGGATGGCCGTCTACTGCATCCGCAAATTTCCATTTATCGTCCCATTGTGAAAGATTGGGCAATATTCGGACGAAATAATAAGAAGGAGCTGATGAACTATTGGGCGGACTGTCCGTCCCGTTTTGAGTTCCCAACTGTAAGGTTTCAGCCTTTCCGGCCTTGACGGTTTCCATTTGGAACTTATAACGTTGGTCACGGCCCCAACTTTCCTGTTTAAAATTGATGATACCTGTTGCAGACCAAATTCCCTTACCTTGATAAGGTAGATCCAACACCACAGCTCCGGATGGAGAAAAATAAACGCCCATGTTTTTGATCTCTGTGTAAGTAACTGCTGCCACATTGAAATCAATTCGAATACGATATACTGCTGTCTTGGCAATACTGTTACTTCCGGTTTCACCTTCTTTTATTTTGGTTTGATCTTCCGAATAGAAAACACGTCCCTCAGCAGACTTGCGATCCGTAAAGGTGTATTTTTTTCCGGCTTCCAATTTTGTAAAGATCTCATATTCACCATTACCTACCAATTTAAAAGGTAAAGATGCGGCAACATCCGTCCCACCCTCAGTCGCCTCTCCAGTGATAAATAATTCATCGGGGATCTCTGCAAAGCCTTCCAGTGTTTTGATATTCAATACTTTCTTTGCTTTGCTCAATACCCGTTTCATTCCACGGATAGCATATACGGACCAGATCACATCGCCGCTCTCACCAGGGTTAATCCCAGCTTTCGTTGCTACCTGATTCAATATTTTGTGACTAATATTGGCGCCGTTTGAGTTTCCATTATTATCCGACGTGACTGTATAAAGAGGCTTGCTAAAATCGCCATCGAGCTTATCAAAAACAACTTCATATTGCGCTGCCCCACCATCGGCCACCAATGCCGACTCCCATTCAAAATACAGCGCTGCTGAGCTGGAACTTAATAATTTGACAGCTTTTCCATCTGCAGGAGCATATAGGTTCTCAACAGCCGACACCTCTGCGTCGGCGTATTTCATATCGTCTTTTTTACAGGAAACGATGCTCGCAGCCAATGCGACCATTGCTATAACTTTAAAATACCATTTCATGTCTATATCATTAATTTATGGTTCGAAACGTACATTTTTTAATGCGCCGTTTGCGCTAGTTTTTGAATTAAATTTAGTTTGAGTAGCCCAGATTGTTAGGCAATAAATTTTTATTTAGATCGATCTGAGTTCGTGGTATCGACCAGAGATAATCTCTACTTTCATCAAATCGGCGGATATCCAGTTTGATATTACTATTGTTACCACCATATTTAGCACCCAATACCTGGCCGTCCAAATAGGTTTTACCAGCTTTCCAGCGCATGATATCATAGTAACGCAATCCCTCAAGAGCAAGCTCACTTCGCCGCTCATTTCGGACAATTGTTTTCAGATCTCCGGTAGTCGGAAAGTCTAACGCTTTTGATGCTTCAAAACCAGCCCGCTGACGAATAGGTCTGATCGTCATATCCCACACTGCTGCATTGAGTTGTCCCAGTGCTTCTTTTGCTTCTGCATACATCAATAAGATATCGGCGTACCGAAACATGATGATGTTCAATCCAGCATCGTATTTTACCGTTGCTGTTACATCGTAGTATTTCTTTACGTAATACCCTGTGGCGGAAGCGTTGGCACTTGCACCCTGATATTCGTCGAGCCGTTCCTTATCTGTTGTACCAGAGCCGGGTTTGATAAAGATCTTACGTGTTGTACCGTCAAAATCAGTCCATTGCCCACCATGAAAAACGATGGTTGCGGCCATGCGTGGATCGCGGTTGACATAGGGATTATTGTCGTTATATTGCGGATCCGTAGCAATGGTATTTCCGCCCAGTGTCAAATAATTATCGACCAGACTTTGTAATGGTGCATAACCATTTAAACGTGCTTGAGCAGAGATTGGTGCTGCATCATATAACTTATTCCAGGTTTTTAATAAAGGTACATAGGCATAATCCAGAATAACCTCTGAATTATATTCATTGGCTGCAGTAAACAACTCCGGATAACTGCGGAATAAAGCGTAAGTGCCAAATTCCGTTTGTTTTTTCATCAGATTTTCACAGTATTCCAATACTTTATTCCAGTTGCTTTCATAGAGATAGGCCCGGGCTTGAAAGGCTGAAGCGGCCCCCTTGGTAATCCGGCCACGGTCGTCTACCGGTAAAGCATCTCTGTTCGGTAGATCGGCCATACATTGATCCAACTCTTGATGGATAAAGGCCATGATAGTCGCTTTTTCTGTCCGAGGAAGAGTCTTAGACTCTTCCAGCGAGATATCTTTCGTGAAGAAAGGCACAGCGCCATAGAAATTAACAAGTCTAAAATAGAGAAATGCACGGATAAAGCGTACCTCGGCGATACGGCGTTTTTTGAGTGCCGCATCCATTCCAGGTACACGCTCTACATTCTCTAGATAGACATGGCAAGTCTTAATACCACCGTAAAGATCGGACCACTCTGCCCCAAAGCGGCCCAGTGTTGGATCGGCGGTTCCATTACGAATTGCGCGCTGGTCTGTGTTTGAGCGCCCCTCAAAAATATTATCACTCAGGGCTTCATCATTCCACATACGATCTGCTGAATACAGCTGATTATAGGCCATATTGACCATTTTTTCGGCGTTGTCTGGATAGTCCCAAAAATTTTCATCGGTAAAGCGATCTGTTGGCAGCGTATCCAACTTATTACAGGATGTTAATTGGAGAATTGCCATTAAACTCAAGCCTCCAATAAGTATCTTATATAGTTTCATTACATAAAAGGTTAGAATTGAATATTTAATCCACCGCCATAGTATTTCAACGTCGGATAATTGCGGGCACTATTGGCCGAACCACCCATGTTAGAATCAAATTCGGAGGATTCGGGATCTATCCAGGAGTTTTTGCTCAAAGTCAGCAGGTTTTGGGCATTGATGAAAAAGCGAACACGCTGCAATCCCAATTTCGACACGACTTCTTTGGGTAACGAATAACCTACCTGTATATTTTTCAATCGAGCGTATTTCCCGTTGAAAAGATAGAGATCAGAATCTTTCCCAAAGTTGTTGGTCGATGCTGTTGATCCATTTGCAGTCAGTCGGGGCCAGCGTCCATCAATATTGGTCGGCGTCCAGTAATCGAGTTGATGCTGATAAATGGTATATGAATAATTCTGATGAAATGGTTCGATCAATTCTCCCCGGATCATCATATCGCGCTTGCCTACCCCTTGCCAGAACATACTAAAATCAAAATCTTTATAATTCAGGTTATAGGTTAGACCAAATGTAAAGCGGGGGAAACCATTGCCCAACACAAAGCGGTCCCGTGCATCGATAATTCCATCGTTATTGCGGTCGACATACTTTACATCTCCGGGGCGCAGATCTGCTGCCGTAATACCGCTCGGCAAGGCCGAAGTTTCAATATCCGTTATATTTTGAAAGAATCCGGCCATCTTGTACCCATAATAGGAATTATAGGGTAGCCCAACACGCGTTAATTTAGTAATGTTATCGACTGTCGAAATACGGTCATCGCCGGGCATCGCAATAATCTTATTGTGACTATCGCCCATATTCGCATTGATCGTATGGTGGAAATCGCCTGTTGTAGCACGGTAGCTTAGGTTGATTTCCCAGCCCTCATTGTTCATTTCACCTAAATTCTGATTCTTTAGGGAGGTTCCGAATGTGGAAGGTATTTGAGGCGACATCAAGATATCAACTGTACGCTTTTTAAAATAATCGAAACTGGCCGTTAATTTATCATGAAAGAAGGTGGCGTCCAACCCAACATTGAAATTATAGGTTTTCTCCCAACGTAGATCCAGGCTGGCATAATTAAATCCCGCAGCAGAAACAGGTTTGTTGTTAAATCCATAACTGTTCTGATAGGATTCATAGGTAAAATAATACGCATAGTCGTCTACGGCCTGATTGCCAAGAACACCATAGGTAGATCTGATTTTTAGGCTACCGACATGTTGTTTATACCAATTCATAAATACTTCGTCGGATGCCCGCCATCCGAGGGATCCCGAAGGAAAGAAGCCCCAGCGATTAGCTTTCGAGAACTTAGAAGATCCATCGTAGCGAAAGCTAAATTCGGCAAAATACCTACTTGCAAAGTTGTATCCGGCACGACCGAAGATCGAATTGATACTATTTTGCAGTGTCCCATTTGGTGTCACACGGGCACTCACGGGATCGATAACTGTCCCTGTCGTAGGTGTACCGAGGACAGGATCAGTAAATTTCATTTTCAGTTCGTTTTGTCGGCGTGTATAGGATTCGTTGGATGCTCCAAACAGACCTGATACATGATGGCTGCCAAAATTTCGGTCATAATCCAGAAGGAGTTGAAAGTTTAACAACGAGGCTTTTTCGTTAAAATCTTCGGTATTGCGGTCTGAATTGACGTAGACCTGAGGTTGCGTGGCATCTGGACTGGAATATAATGGCACCTGGATTCTACGGATAAACCGGTGATCGGCATAGATGTCCGCTCCGAAGATACCACGCAGTTTTAAACCTTCGAACAGTTTTGCTTCGAGATTCAGGTTGATATTGAAATAGTCGTTATCATTTTTAATATAGCCGCCTTCATTCAGTTCAGCCAGAGGATTTTGATCTGTCAGTGCATTGTTGACAAGATATTTTCCATTATCAGCCTGCATGCGATAGTAGTAATAAGGCGGAAGTCTGGAAGCATTGATAATGGCACTTCCGGCCGTGTTGCTCATGTTGTTGTTGCGGGTATAGGCTAAGATTGAGGTCAATTTAAAACGTCCGATCTCTGTACTGAGGTTGCTCCGCAAATTGTACCGCTTAATGCCAAAGTCCTGTCCGACAAAGTTGCTGGGCTGATTGTAAAAGCCGCCGGAAAATAAATAGGAACTTTTATCTCCACCTCCGGCCACACTGATATTATATTTTTGCTGGAACGAGTTTTTCATGATTTCCGGCAAGTTCCACCGCTCGATATCCTGATGGGCATATAAGTCTGTAATAGCCTCTGGTGAAAACTGTGGATCCATTCCTGAGTTGGTCAGTGCAAGATTACGAAGGGTCGCATTTTCATATCCTGCAACAGGTGAAAATAAAATCTTAGGTTCTTGCACGCCCCACTGGGTGCCGACAGTCACCGCAGGCCGCTGATTTTGGCGTCCTCTTTTGGTGGTTACCAAAATAACGCCATTTGCAGACCTCGAACCGTATATAGCCGTAGAACCGGCGTCTTTCAATACCGACACCGTTTCGATGTCATCTGGATTGATCTTATTGAGTGTTCCGCCTTCTGTAATAATTCCATCGATCACCACCAGCGGCGCATTACTGTTTATGGTAGATATTCCACGAATATTGATATTCATCGAATTATCATTGGGGTCCATGCTTTTCTGTTGGATGGTCAAACTGGGTGAGGCTCCTTGAAGGGCTTGCGTTACATTGCCTACAGGTCGGTTTTCGAAAGTCTTCGCACTGATCTGGTCAACGGCCCCAACAACACGCTGACGTGTCGTGGTACCATAGCCGATTACGATAACTTCTTCGAGCTGACTGTTGCTATTTTTCATGATCACATTGAGCTGCCCCGATCCGTCGGTCCGCAGGGAAGACAGTTCTCCGCTCAATGCATCATAACCAACAGAGGAGAATACCAAGGTTGCTTTGGGTGAAAGATTTGTGAGGGTAAATAGACCATCACTATTGGTGGTAGTACCTATAGATTCATTTCCTTTGACCCGCACAGAGACATTTGCGAGCGGTTCGCCACGTTCATTGGTCACACGTCCTTTTACAGGGACTTGATTTGGGGTCATCGTAAACTCCATCGGTACGGACGTTATGGAAGCTTTTGGCTTATCATAAATGACCACAGTCTTATTATCCAACTGGTAGGACAAGGGCTGATCTTTAAAGATCTGGTCTAATACATCCGACAATTGACGGTCCCTAACTTTTATGTCAACAGGCTTCGCGTTTACCATCTGCCGTTCAGTGTACAGAAAATTGTATCCCGTCTGAGATTTGAGTTCCCTAAATATTTTCTTAAGGCTCATGTTGGAGTATTCTAATGTTACCTTTTGTGCAAAGGTGGTAGCGCTAACCTGCATAAAAGTAACCAAGATAATTATGGTTGTCAATCGCATAATAAGCCATAGTTTACGGAATAGCAGATACGCTATCTCCTTTTTTCTGATATAATTTTGATACATTTGTAAGGTTTATTTGCAGTGTATTCGAGTCGTCCAAAACAGAAACATACTGCAGATTGGATAGTTAAAATTTAATTGTCCCAAACGGCAACCGAGCTCCTTCAGGATCTTGGTTGCTTTTTTATACCCCCCTTCGTGGCTATTCGTTTTGTCGTTTTTTGTTCATCGGTTCGTTTATTTAGGTTATTGTGTCATTAATTATTTAGCGGATTATTACGGCAGTACATGTATTTTTTTTCCGTCGATTCTGAAATGAACGGCACCCGTTTTTTCGAGCAGGCTTAAGACTTTTTGAACATCATCAAAACGCGATATTCCGCCACCAAATTTCTCGGTCGTTTTTTTACCTTGATAGATGACCTCCACATTATACCAGCGTGCCACCTTGCGCATGACACTTTCGATATCATCTCCATCGAACATAAATTCGTTGTTTGTCCAGGCAATAACCGGCGCAGTATCTATTGGACGGGATTTTAGCACCCCATGAGCTGTAAGGCTCGACTGCTCACCCGGTGCTAATAACAGTTTTTGACTGTGGGAACTGACCTGTACACGACCTTCCAGTAGGGTGGTCTGTACCGCCGATTCGTCGGCATAACTATTTACATTGAAATGGGTACCGAGCACTTCGACCTGCTGATCTGCTGCCTGCACAATAAAGGGGTGTTTGGAATCCTTCGCTACTTCAAAATAAGCTTCACCGGTCAGTGTGACAGTTCTGTTTTTTTGATTTGCAAAACGAACCGGATAGCTGAGCGAAGAAGCCGCATTGAGCCATACTTGTGTACCGTCAGGTAGCTTAATCCGATAGGTTTCTCCTTTGGTTGTCGATAAGGTATTTTGCTCGATTTCGCCCTGCGAATTATCGCTGACTTCGTAAATCAATTGGCCATCTGTTGTTTTAGAGATTCTTATACCCGATTCTTCCGCAATCCGACCGTTTTGTGTTTCATGTAGATGAATCTGCTTGCCGTTGGCCAGCGTTAAGGTCGCCGATTGTTTTCCGGGTGATATCACATGTTGTGCAGCTTGCGGAGATACGTTTTTATTTTCAATGGTAAGAAACCAGCGACCAATAATTAATAGTCCGATAACAACAGCTGCGCTTGCGCCAATACGTTTCCAAGCCCATAGCGATCTTGTTTTTGGTTTATTGATCTGGAGATGCAATTGGTCCCAGGTATTATCCAGTACGGCCAATAAGGTTGGATCGTCCAATAGATGTTGATCGATGGGATCGTCCAAAACCTCTTGGATGAGTTCTTGAAGTAATATTTTATCTCTGCCTGATTTTACATAGGACAAAAACGCACGGGAATTTTCTTCGCTAAGTTTTCCCTGTATATATCGCCTTAACGTATATCGAAGTGTTTTCTTTTCCACAATTGGTTACCCTCTTTTCAGCTAATACACTTCAGCGGTAAACGTCATCTGCTCTGGTTGCGAATTTATTTTACTTTTTTTCTGTGCAATGAAAATTAGATGCGTTAATGCTGTTGGAGAAGTATAAAAGAAATAATGAGCAATGTGGATTTATCCAGGATTCCATGCTTCTCTTTTATATATTTCGTGGCTTTTACGATATGGTCGTTAATCGTGGATGTCGATATACTCAATAAGTCGCTTACTTCGGCATAGGTTTTGCCCTCAATTTTACAAAGTTTATAGATCAATTTGCGTTGTGGCGGCAGTTGGTCAATGGTCTGCGACAACCATTCTTCATATTGCTTTTCATAGAGTTCTTCTTCGACGTGGCTGTACATGGCTGTATTGTGAAGGCTAAGATATGCCTGAACTTGTTTTTCGAGGTTATTTCGCCGGATAAAATTATAGACGGTATATTTGGCGATCTGGAATAGATAAGATCGAAAAGACTGCTCGGGATCAATCAACTCCCGCTTATCCCATACTTTAATAAATACTTCCTGTAATAGTTCGACTGCGTCTTCTTCGGACTTGACCATCTTACGGATATTGAGATAAATACGCCCACTATACCTACTGTAGACCTGCCGAAAAGCACCCTGGCAGCCAGAACGCAGGGAGATCAAGACAGACTTCTCTTCAGTATCGTCGTATTTTTGTGCGTACATTGTCACGTTTTACCCTTTCATTACTAGCAAAGATTGCTATTTGTTTATAATATCCGGTTATTGATCTCCAATCTTAACATTTGCTTACAAGCTAATAAGCGTCACAAAAAACAATTACATGATGCAGGAATGTTTCATAAGTTGGTCTTTCACGCACTGTGTCTAGTAATTTGTGGATTACTCCCTTAATCTGGTTACGAACAAATATAATAAAACTAAAACGGTTTTGCTTTTTTAAATAAAAATTTAAAAAGATTAACAAATTTTGATTTTTCTCAAACATGCATAGCAGGAATTCATCTGGCACATAAAAAGGAGACTACGATTTATTCGTGTCTCCTTCATAGCCCAACAGTACCTGTCGAAGCTTTTCTCCAGACCTCCTTCCAACGCTTACTAGGGCAATAGGTGAGATCGGCCCCATCGCCAAAGAAGAAACAGGAGCAAGACGAAGCCCATGATCCAAACCTGCTGGGCAGAGCGCATTTGGCTGCCACTTTTTTCATGGCTGACCTGCTTTTGTTTTTCCTGTTGCTTTTTTTCAGCCAGCTCCAGTACCTCTTTACTGACTCTTTTGGCTGACTCATGCAATAATAAACCTCCCGACCGGGCAGACAGACCACTATCGGGATAGAAACGAAAAGCGCCGTCCGTCCAAAAGTACCAAAGGCGGGAAAGCGTATCCTGATGGTCGGAATATAGCCTTCGGAGCTGCTCGGTATACTGCCGGTGCGTATCCGTTTCTTGTTGTTTCTGATATTTTTTATTTTCGTAGATCTTGCAGGAGACCAGCAAGGATAAGAGTCCCCCATAAAATATCACCTGGCATAGCCTTGTTTTCATCCTTCCTCCTTTCAGTCCAGCCAATTTGAAAAAGCATAAATGGTAGTCAAGGGACGCCGCTTGCACAATACACGATTATCCACATTTCCTTCGACGGTTACGATCCAATTACCCTCCTTTTTGCGCACAATCCCTACATGGTTGATACGCTGGAGACTGGGGCTATAAATGGCGAAGAGATCTGCTGGCCGGATGCTCCCCTGCCCGATCTGCTGGGTCGTATAACGCCGGGCCATCGGAAAAAGTGCCGGGCTCCAGGCATTGCGCGGAGCTGCAAGGCCCGCCTGACCATAACACCAGGAGACAAAAGCAGCACACCAGGCATGGCCCTTTCCAAAACCAGTATACGCTAGGTATTCCTCGACCCGCATACCATCGTTATTGCCATTGGCTTCCTGCACACAAATTTCCTGTACAGCGATAGCTGCAATACGTTCACGTGCGACCAAACTAGCGTAGTGATGCGAGGATTCGGCATCTCTATATCCTGCACCAGGAGCCGAGCCACGGAGCTCAACATCGCTGCCCGATTGCTGCCTGTCGGCTATAGCAGCATTGCCAGCACCGCCAAGAAAGAGAACAGCGACAGAAAGAAAACCGAAAAATAAATAACGCATTGTTGCCATGATGTCAATTGATTAAAGTGAACACTAAATTGCTGACGAAAGAGCTTAAAAGGCTGCCAGAGGATCTCCTGTAGCCAAAAGCAGCAGTAGATAATCAATAGTGCCGCCAAAACGGCAAAGAACAATACCGAAAGAATACCAATATCCAATACCCCTGCCGTGGGATCTATCGCTTGCAGCAGAAAGCCTGCAGCAATAAAAAATACCATAAGACAGACCAGACTAATGCCCAGTACCCATCTCCCTGTCAAAGGCCAATAGATATACTCGATATCCGCGACCAATTGTTGTTGTTGTACTATTTTCATTCGTTTGATTTTAAATTTTACCTTATCGAATCAATTCGTTTCAAAAAAAGAGCTGCTCCCGAAAGAGCAGTCTCCATAAATCCACACAGCTAGGTGAGCACAAATTCACCTAAATACTGGCTGCTTGATGTCATCACCCCGTCCCGATGGATGTTAAATGTCCAGCCGACTATTGTCTTACCGGTATAGCTGTCTGGCAGCGTAATATCCATTGCGGCATCAAGTCGTGTTGCACCTTCAAATGCAAAAAAGAGGTTTTCTATTACGTCGTACAGAATCACAAGGACCTGATCATCATCAAACGCATTGAAGCGGTTTCCGATCGGATCCCAGGTTAAAGACAATACCTTCGGAAAAGATTCAACTGTCTGCAACCCTACCAGAGCGGCCAAACCACCGCTTGCGATTTTCACGACACTATAGTCGATCGTAAAATTGGGATAAGCCCCTTTAAACGCATTATTGATAAATTGTTGGAAAGCTACATTGTAGCCCGTTTTGTTTCTTTGTTTGCTGTCCGAAAAACCCAGCATCAGGATATCTTTAATGGATTTGAGAAAACTGGTTGTCATCCCAAATTTCATGCGCTGTGCCAGCTGATCTTCCGATGCTGCCTTTGAACTTTTCTTTGGCAGTGACCGTACATAGTCTATACCCCGCCACGACGAACCTACGATGTTGCCGACCTTACCTTGGTAGGCCCCGTGAATTCCTTTTATAAATCTTGCCATACTATTATTTTTTTAAAATATTTAACCATCATGTGGCGCTGCAGGCAGCCACGATATCGATATCATGACACTAAGGTAAAGTGGTTTAGAGGCGCTGTTGGCCTTATGGCGCCATCTTGCGCCATTTGGCTGAAAATGCCATTTTTAGCGACATAAAAACCGAGCTATATGTTGGGAAATACTGTATTTTTCGAGGGGTTTCGGTCCGGGCTCGCCCGCTTCAGGATTAGTCATTCTTTGTTAGTTTATGGCTATTTTGAGGCCATTCAAAGGCCGCTACATTACCAATATGACAAGGTCTATGCAGATAAACAGCAAAGAATCACCAAAGAACAGGCAGAGAAATGGCAAAGAAATACCAGAGAATAGGCAAATGAATAGCAAAGGATATGCAGAGAAAGACCAAAGGATAAGCAATGAAGTAGCCTAGTATGGGTAATCAATAAGTAAGGAAATACCAGGTCAGTATACTAGCAATACCAAACCAATGCGCGGCAACAAGTAAAGAATTGGCCATAAATCAGCAATTAAAAAGAGAATGAAAAAAGGCCAACCTTTTCATAAAAGATCAGCCTACTAAACACTAGGACTCAAATTAGTCCCTTAGCGATACTCCGCTTGATCGCATCCTGCAGATCCTCTTCGCGGTAATAATGTTTGTTGCCCAGATAAATGGGCTTAAGTACACCCGATTTCACCCAGCGGTTGTAGGTTCGTTCGGAGATACCTAATCTTGACACCACAGCCATGCGGGTCATCAGTTCATCAATGTTCCACTTTGTCATCTGTCCAGGCTCCGAAGAGAGGTGGTGTGCTGATAGTTTTGCATTGATTTCTCGCAACAATTGTACGATTTCATCCAATTGTGACATAAAATATTTCATTGGTCGATACCATGAAATGAGGGCAGCCTACCCTTTACTTATTATTTTGTTTATACACTTCATATTGGTGTTTAAAATTCTCTTTATACGATCTCGTCATTAAAATAGGAAAAGTATTTCTTGGTTTCATCAAGTATAATTCATCTGTGCGTACTAGATCAACCTTCGATAAATTAACCAAGGTATTACGTCGTGGACGCGCAAACTTAGCGACCGGAAGCTCGGATTGTAATGCTCTAAGGCTTCCTCTATAGCGATGGCTCTCCTCCTTCATAAAAATATCAACCAGAAGATTGTTAACCGTGGCATAAAAAATTTCTTCCACCTCAATATCAATCATTTTGCTATCCAAGGTTTTCACCCTCAGCGTTTTTACATCACGCGTTTTCATATCCAATCTTTTGTCGACCATCTCGACTACATCTTCCATTTTCGCCTTTAAGGCGTTAAAACTAATCTTTTTACTGAAATAAGTATAGATACCGGCCTCGTTGGCTTTAAAGACATAATCTGTATGCGCAGAACAAGCCACCATCAATGGCGGATTAGGGATCAATTTAGCCAGTTTGATTCCATCGATATCGGCATCGCCAAGGTCCATATCAAGTATCAAAATATCCACTTCACTTTCTTTCAAATATTCAATGGCTTGCACGGGATTATTCACAATCTCGATATCCTCATTGATAAAAGGAAGCTCTTTTAAGGACATCAGCACATATACCAACGAACTGGGTTCATCGTCCACGATCAATACCCTATAATTTAGCTTATTCATTTGTTTTCAAAAAATTTTAGTTTAATATGTATAGAAAAGATCCCATTTTGTTGCTGTGTCTCCAGTGTGGTCTGATAATCTACTTGTTCCAGTTTCGCGCGCAATAATCCAAAGCCAGTTTCAGTGCCGATTTTATCACTTTTGGGCGCCCAATGGTTTGTGCAACACAAAGACATTTCAACCCCGTTGCCAAGGAGCGTAAATACAATTGGATAATCTGCCGATATAAGGGCATGTTTTAGACAGTTTTCCAACGGGAAGAATAATATGCCTGTTGGTATTGCCGGGTAAGTAGGCTTTCCTATTGTAGGCTCATAGCGAACGGCTCTTTCTCCATAGTAATCCTGTAGTAGTCGAACGAAACAATTGAGCTCGTCAAGCTCTTCCTCAAAAGGTTTGAGTTCACCATTTTTCTCGATTTCCAGCAAATAAGCCAAAAACTGGATGATATCCCGTTTGGTACGTTTATCGGATGGTTCCTCATCGATCAACATCTTACCAAAGCTCGTCAGGAATATCGTTGTCAGGAAATGCGAGGTGTATTGAATACCCAAAGCCCTTTCCCTAAATTGTTCCAAGTCCTTATTCAGCTCATTTCTCTCCTTTTTTAACAGCGATGCTTTATAACGAAAGAAAACTCCTGCCGCCAATAAATTAGCGACCAGATATCCACTGATAATCCTAAAATAAAACTTTGGCAGATTAGCGGATTGCACATGACGGGAGAAACGGATATTAACCTTCGGAAGTATCGTATAAATTAAGGTATGGATACAGGGGATAACAGTCAGGGAAATAAGGACATACAGCACAACGCTGACTATTCTTCGTTTATTCCCTTCTTTCCAGCTATAAAAGTACAGTACAGTTATCACATAACTGTATGCCGTATACAAAGATGCAGCAATTACAATCTGGATAAAGGGAATAGCTTCTTCACTCCATAGCAAATTTGCCAACCCTACTAAAGTCAACATAAAAGCAAAAACAAGCATATTCTGATACGCCAAATGAAGTATGTTTCGCATGGTAACCCGTCAGTTTACTTAACAAGTTTAAGTTAAAAAAATATTTTTATTCAAATTGGTAACAAAAATATTTTCTATTAAAAATTCCTCTCTTTTCGTTGAGTTGGATCTGAATATTTTCTGCTAGTTTCAAACTAAAGTTAGGCGTTATATATGATTTGATTTTATAACAATTGAGAACATGTAGATATGCCCAGCATTCCCAACGCCAGGGTTCATCCTTGATTTGATTGGCTAAGAATTGAAACAGCAATTTCATACTGCGCAATAGATAATCTTCTCTACTTTCGTGGCTCAATCGAAAAATCTCTTCCCCCATAAAAAGGTAATAGCGGCCGTCTTTGACGGAATGGGCTAGTGGGACAATCGGCATTTGAAGTAAAAAACTCAGTACAGCAATACCTTTGCGTACATAGATAGAGCTTTCCAAAAAACTAACTTTCAGTTTTCTCTCCAGCGTATCTTTAGTTCCACTATTTCCATCGGCAAATATCAGCAAGTGTCTCCCCGCACGCGTCGTCGTCCTGACCTTCAATAGTACACTTGGATCGTCGCTCATCAAAAAGCGATGTAATGTTCCCTTTTCATGACATAGATCACGAAGTGCTGACATTTCTTCCTGATGTTTTGCAAATACTTTTCTATCCATTAAGATATCGAACTGGATGTTATTTTCAGCTAGTATTTGGGGGATATAGGCATGCATCCCCAAGTGATATAGTACCAAAATGCTCGGTTCGGCTTTCGGGAGCGATTCTATAGCGTCAGTATTCCAAATCAGATTAGAATGCAAGGGTTTGGGCAAATGATAATTGCACCATTGTTGGTAAATAAATTGGTGTTGCTCCCATTTCAATCGGGGCATGTAGCGGTGCAGATGCGCCGAAAATAGCGCATAGCTCCAGCTGTGGTTGTCTTCTGAATATATCATTTAAGGCGATTTATTGAAGGGAGGAAGAAAACATCCCTGTTTTCGTTCCTCCCTCAAGGGTATTTGGCTGCGCGAATTAGAAAGTTAAGATGGGACAACTTTCCTCATCTTTGATCTCACCGGAAATAAAAGATTGCAGCTCATCCCATTGTAAAATAGGCTGCGCTTCCATTGCCTGATCTATGCCATTGAATACCTGATCTTTCAAGATTTTCATTTCATACTATCTTTGATTTACAATTGGTCCTTCAAAGGATTGTACCTTCCCTTTGTCGAACACTTGACTACTCCATATCGGATCCGACGGTGGCAAATATGTTAGAACAAATAAATCCTTTCAAAAAAAATTGTACATATACCGGTTAATGTCACTTACAATTCAAATACAGCTTAGATCTGTCATTCACAATCAAAAAATGTCATCTGAAATTTAATTCCGTCAACTGCATTAAAAAACAAGTCATGTACAATTATATTTGGCTCCCTCCAATTAAACTTCATAAAATCATCTTTTAACTATTTATATAATCGAGATGAAAAGAACTTACAAATTTTCTTTAGATGAGGGTTTTAGCGCAGTCAACCAACCTCAGCAAACATTGAGTTACCCCATCCGCAATGCAGAGCAAATGCATTGGCAATCTACAGACAACCAGATTAGCGAGCAGATCTTCGATGGGCGGTATGCTTACCTCTATTATTACGAGTATTGGATCAACGAGGCAATGGATCTCCAGGTGGAGATCACCATGAACGACCTGCATCTCATCTATCCCCAGTTAAGCACAGGGCATATTTACGGCAAACGTATGGATCAATCTTTTACCTTCGAACTATCAGAAGCAGAAGGTGCATATTTTTACCTCGCTAAAGGCATTTACAACCTTCACCTGCCAGTAGGCCACCACATTTTGATTGGCTTTATTGTCGATGCGGGCATGTTCAGACCACCTGTCCTACAGCAATTCTCTTTTATCAGACATCTTATACAAGCCAAGAAGGAACAGTCTGCGGCAACACTTAAAAGTGCAGACTTTAGGGTCGGCCCGCTAACCATCAAATATCTGCGCATTCTATTTAGCAAGCTTAACCCCAATACGCTAAATAACGAGCATATCCTGCTCAGATACTTAATTTTCCTGGTTCATCTCAGCCGCTTTAAGCTCATCGAGGTAGAGGATCCGATCCTTCCTCTCCCACAGAAAGCGAAAGAACTACTCGAAGTGATCGTCTTTCATGAAGGCGCGAAGACGCGCATCCATGAAATTGCTCAGGTCCTAGGTGTCGATCCAGCGAGTCTAAGCCGCCAATACCATCAATTTTACGGTATCAGCATGCAAGACGAACGCAATATGCGCTTGCTGGCATTCGTACAAGTTACCATCGTGGAGCATGATAAACTTGGTGCTACTGCAGATGAGACCGGATTTAGCGGTCCGAGTGAACTGAACCGGTTTATAAAGAAGTTGACCGGCAAAACTGCATCGCAGTTTAAGGCCGAAATTGAAAAAAATCTCAAACGCTAAAAATAACCGATAAACTTAAACATGAAATTTAACAACAACAAAAAACTAGGCACTAAAATCACCCAAGCCATTCTTCAAGATACTTATGAGGCCGTACCGCAACTGATGACCTTGTTGGCTCCGGAAGGATGGCGAGAAAGTTCCTTCCATCAGGAGCTTATGGTCTGTCGCTATGAGTTCTACCACGAATTTTTCCAAACGGATGATTATCTGTCTACAGGAATCGACTTTAGGCGATCGGACTCGGATCAGGAAATCACCTCCGAACCACAACTCAGTTTTGATGAATACCTCTACCTCACCTTTCCTCCAATTGGCAATGATCATCTGGAGCTCTTCTATATCCTATCCAGCATATTGATTGAAATCACCTTTACCTCCGCTCTCTACCGAGACCATGAGTTTGATGCTTACTATTTTGACGAATTGCATTGTGAAGGCATCATGATCCAGTTGGCTTATGTCAATAATCAGGTCGACAAAGAATGGGCTAACATCGCTTTCACGGCCTTTCCGCCACCCTATCTCGATGAGATGGACGTACATCACTGTCTGGAACTTTTATTTACAATTCTAAAAAAACATGGCTTTAAGCTGGATTATTGGCATGGTGAATTACTCTACATTGTAGAGTTGCAAGATATGTATTGGGCTATCCTGTATGGGGATCTAGACTACGAAGAAAAAAATAGTCGGCGCCAGCAGATTAAATCCGATATCAGCGAAATCCTTGATCGTTATGACAGCACCTACATTGATCCGCTTAACCTATCGTCAATTGTCGACCTATTCAACCGACGCTGGGTATGCCCATTTGTATTGGCCTACCTCCATGTTTATGATGAATTTCCTAAAGGCTATCCCTATCTGCTTACAGATTATGAAGGCTGCTAAGAAGCCGAACAAACTTGGCATATCGCTCGATCAAATTTGGCCTAACACTAGGGCGGTTTAAGAAGGTAATTTAGTGTTGTAAACTTAGTAAACAGATGAACAATACAAATAGACAGATCAGCCATCAAGATTTTCAAATTGGAAAGCTCCCTTCGTTAGTGAAAGCGGGAATCCAATTATTGTCGCGATTTCCGATGCTCGTCGTTCGCTTTTGCTTAGTTCATTGGAAAGAAATCGCGGTGACTTTTTATGGCTCACTGATGATGGGCCTCTGGATTTTCGTCGCTTACAACAAGCTTACAGGTTTTGACCAAAATATGGAAGGCATGCTTCGTCAGCCATTTCCAAGACCTTTTGGCATGTTCTTGGCATACGCTATACCAGGTAGTGAGCTTATTGCCGCACTATTGATCGGCTATCATCGCACCCGGTTATTTGGGCTGGGATTATCAGCACTATTAATGATGGCGTTTACAGTCTATGTCGGATTGGCCATATTACATGTATGGAGTGATAAGCTACCCTGTAATTGCGGTCTGATCATTCAGATTGGCTGGAAAAAACATTTTGTATTAAACCTCTTTCTACTACTAATCAGCAGCTGGGCCTTTGTACTCCAATGGTGGCTATTAAAATCTAACCTTCATATTGACAAGCAAAATAATATAGATCGTTATAAAATCACCAATTCGATCCCATTAATGAGAAATCGAAAAAGGGAAACCCTGCATAGGTTGAAATGTAAGCATAAGCATACGAAAGAATAGCACCAAAAGCCACAGCGGATCTCTGATGCAAGGCTATCGGAGTGAAGGGCGCGTCTGCCAAAAGACATGGATTACCCTGTATTCCTGCTGAGGGCTACGGACAGAAAAAATTGGCAGCTACAGGCGGTTAAAAACAACTTATTTACCATTTAAAGTTAAGGTTATGAACCTCATTAAATTTATCAAAACAAATGTGATGCCTATTCTAGGATTAGCCATTGCAGCCGGATTATCAACTTGGTCGTTGACATCTGCAAACACCACTAAATATGCCGCTCCAATGGACTGGTATGAAAAACAACCTGATGGATCGTACCAGTTACTTTCTGGGGGTCCTACAGATGAGCCTTCCAATGGATGTCAGGAAGCTATTACTGATCTTTGTGCCAAGGGTTTTGCACCTGGTACAGCACCATCGGAAATAAATGATTCTACACCAGCTGTCGATCGTTATCATGTAGAGCCCTAATACTTTTGGTTAGCAAAGGAAGCCCCGTAAAAGAATTTTCTTTCACGGGGTTTTCTATTTATTTTGCTGTTACTTCCAACGGAAATGGCCATGTCCAGCGCGGATCATTGGGAGGCAAAACGTATTTCGTTCCATTTACCGTTCTTTCCAAAGTGATATTGGCACCCTCGATATTTAACCGTCGCAGATCTGACCAACGAATCCCACGAAAAATCAATTCTTTTCTACGCTCATCTAAAATTACCTTCAAGGCTTCTGCCTGAGAAAGATTTTCAACAGGCACATATTTCCCTTTTTCCCAGCGCTTCTCCATTAAATGATTTAAATCATCAAGTCCAGGTGTGACCTTGCCATTTCTCACGCGGCATTCTGCCCGATTTAAAAACACCTCATCCACAGCAAGGCCAGAGAAATAATTACTTCGGGTCGAGAAGTAATTATAGGTTCCCCTAAATCGATATCCAGTCGGCCTTTTTTCAAAAAACAATTTCTTGCGCAAATCACTCTCGGCATAACTGTTATAAAGCTGATCGGGAATTAAAGCACTTAAAAATGTCGTTGGATAATATTGAAAAGGAGCAGCAAGCATACCAGTCCAGTAGATCACCTCCGGTTTGATGATGCCCGATTGATTTTTGCCTGTCAATGGTTCAGTTAGTGCCATATTGATCAGGTTATAATCCAAGAGGAAATCTGTGATAGCCAAGCAGGAGTCAGCATATTTTTCTGCTTCCATATAGTCCTGCATGGTTAAATACACTCGAGACAATAAAGCATAGCCAGCCTGTTTGGACGGTCTTGTCGGGAAATCATTATTTTCCTTCAGGTATTTGACACTTTCCTTCAGATCGCCCACAATGCGGCTGTAGGTTTCTGCCACCGTAGACTTCACCAGAACTTCATTAATATCCTCTGTCACCCGCAGGGGGATTGATTTTTCATCATTAGCGGCCCCTTTACGATAAGGCGGTGCAAAAACCTGCGCTAACTGATAAAATAAATGGGCGCGATGGAATAAAGCCTGAGCTTTAAGCTGATTTAAATCAGCTTGCGAAGCATTTATCTTGTCTAAATGGTTGAGTACCGAATTTGCCACCAATATCGCGCGGTAAGGGTATCTCCAATCTAATACCTCCACTCCCGCATAAGGCTGTATACTCCAGGTATAATAGTTTTGCATTTGAGGGCGTAGGTTTGCATTGAAATCTGCATCCAGCAAGAAAAAATTATCTGCGCCTGACTCCCCCAGTTGTGGAGTCACCCCCTGGCCGTCAGTGCCGTTAATATAGTCATCCCTATCCAATAGTGCCTGAAAATGAACCAATGTGGTCGGGATGATCAATGAATCTTTAGGTTTTTCATTAAGAAACTCTTCCTTGCTGCATCCACTGAATAGTAGGCTTATTATCAACAGTTTTATAATTGATTTCATGTGTTAAAAATTAAAGTGAAAGGTTTAGACCAAATGCGACCTGTCTCGCTTCTCTTGGATTATTGTTATAGTAAGGATCAATGGCGCGGTGATTCGCTTTCCATAGCATTCCCAGATTGCTGAAATATAGAAAGGCTCTTACATTTTTCAATTTTCCGAGTTTAGGAATGGAATAGCCAATATTGATGTCATCAAAACGGATGTGATCGCCACGCTGCACAAGTACCTCAGCATATTTATAAAAATTATCCCGATTCACATTAGCCGGATATACAAGGGAAGGAATAGCTGTGTACATTTCATCCCCAGTTTCTTGCCACCTAGCCGCATAGTCTGCATGCCCGTACCAGTCACCGGCAAACATATTGGTATAATTCACCGAATTTGTCCTAAAATAATAACCGAATTTGAAGCTGATACTAAAAGAAATATCAAATTGTTTATAGATAAATCTATTCCTTACCGCGCCGAAATGTGTCGGCTGGGCAGTGCCAAAGAAAACAAGATCTTCCAAGGGCGTCTGGTTATACAAAGCATTGTAGTCCTTCGAAAGATTTCCTGCCAATAACCCCTGTGGATCGCCATTGGCCGGATCAAGTCCCTCCCATTTCAAAGCGAACACACTGAATAGCGGTCTGCCCTCCAGCGGATTTGCTAAGGTGATCGGTAGGTATTGCTGGCTTGTGCTCGCTACCGGCAATAAGTACTTTGTTATTTTGGAACTTGTATGACTATACATCCATACAGTTTCCCAGCTCAGTGCGCCTTTAATATTCTGCGTGTTGATCTGAATATCAATGCCGCGTCCCTTCATATCAGCCACATTCATGTAGACACTTGACACACCGTAGGTAGGATCTACTGGAGTACTGGCAAGTAGATCGACCGCTTTTTTAGTGTACCAATCGATCTTTCCTGAAATACGCTTATTCAAAAACTCAAAATCAATCCCCACATTCCACTGCTTCACTCTTTCCCAGGAGAGCTTACTATTGGCAATATTATTTAGATAAGCTGTTGGGAAAGGATGCGTAGTACCGCTTGTATTTAATGTAATGGTCGATATCGCATTGGCATTGCGCGCAATATTTCCGCTGGCACCATAGGTCCCCCTAAGTTTAAAGCGGGAAAACAGTTTGTTCAGTCCGATATCTTCCTTTGCCATATCCCAGGCCGCACCTAATGACCATAATGGTGTCCCCTTGTCATTTGTATTGAGGCCGAAGAGATTCGCTTCATCCTTTCGTAAACTGGCGTATACATCATACCGATTTTTGTAGCGATAAGATAAATTGCCAAAGTAAGACAAGAAGTTGTCTACAGCGCCATCCTTATAATCATTAAATGCGATTCGCCTCGTTGCCGTTGTTGTCCGCCGTGGAAAATAAGTCAACAGATCCACTTGATTAGCTATGGCGCCATTTTCGGCATTATAGCCTATATTTTGGTAGTTTTCATTTTGAGTCCGAATTGTACGGATCTCAAATCCGGCCATCGCATCCAGTTGATGTTCTTGCTTCCAATTTTTAGAATAATTGAGCTGCCCTCTCCCTTGATGGCTGCGGGTGCTGCTATAATTTTGCCAGATAATCCCACCCAAGGGAAATGGATAAGTGACCAGACCTGTGGTGCGATTGATCTGCGCAAGATCATTGATATTGTTTCGCGCATAATACGATTCCTCGGAAAATAGATCCCGACCATTGCCGGACTGATGCTGATATTGGTATTGGAGCGAAGCCTGCAATCCATCGAGAACTTTATAGTCCGCCGAGACAGCGAAAAGTAAATCCTGCTTGTCTGTGGAATGCGTCTCGCGATTTATTTCGTCTAAGGGACGATATGTCCAGTCCAACAAGCGGCCATTACCGACAGTGTCCAAAAATCCTTTTCTATAATTCAGATACACGGGCAACGCCTTCCCATTGTCATCAGCCAAGCGTGCATACGGTGATAAGGTATACGTACCAGAGGGTGCTGTTCCCATCCCATCATTATTTCCATTCTTGTTGTTTGTACGGATATAACTGATTGTCGTTTCAAATCCGAGCCGATCCGTTACTTTGAAGCGATTGTTGGAACGCAGTGTAAATCGCTGATTGGATGTACCAACCAATTGACTACGCCCTTGATCCAAACCAGTTGAAATGTAATACTGCATCCTGTCATTTGCACCACTGACATTCACGGCATTCTGACTATTTAGTGTGCCCTGATAAAAATATTTCCGAAGATCTTCTTTCACATCCTGACCAGCCAGTTGTGCTAACTGCGCATCAAGATCAGGCGCGTTGGCAATCATCAGTTCCACCGCATCCGGTACGACAGCAATTCTATTTCCTAAGGTTGTCGGATTTTTATAAGCATCGTATCGGCCATTGTCAAAAAGAAACTTTTCCAAAGCGATACGATCTGCCGAAGACATGATTTTGCGGTGATCAAGGTCAGGCTTTCCCTTATAGGACAAGTTACTATTCCAGGAGACTGTGGTCGCTCCTATTTTTCCTTTTTTGCTGGTCAGTACAATAACACCATTACCAGCACGTGCACCCCAAATGGAGGCAGCAGCTGCATCTTTAAGAACAGATACGGAGGCAATATCATTGGGATTGATATTTTCCAGATCACCTTCATACGGAAAGTTGTCCAGTACGATCAAAGGTTTGGCTTCGGCATTGATGGTGCTACGGCCACGGATCAGAAAAGCATCCTGCGCTGCCGCATCCCCATGATTGACCAATAATCCCGGAGAGAGGTTCTCGATACGTTCGATTATGTTTGCACCGACATTCCGATTGATCAGCTCTGTTCCGATCACATCGACACTGCCCACTGCCCTTTCTTTTGAAATACGCTGGTATCCTGTATTGATCAGTACCTCCTGCAGCATATTGTCTGCTTTAGCTAATCCAATTTCTATCGTGCTGGATAAATGCAAGTCAAATGCTATTGTTTTAGGCAGGTACCCTATCCGCGATAAGGTCAGGCTTCCTTTCGGCACATTTGTTTTAATTTCGAATTTGCCCTTATTATCGGTAGACGCTTTTATCGATGATCCACCGACAAGTGTAATGGTAACACCATCTATAGGTGTGTTTGTGGAGGAGTCACGCACTATTCCGGCCAATAGACCTCGATTATTTTGACTATAGCCAAAATTGACTGATAATAAGGATATGATGAGGAGAACAAAGTATACTTTGATCCCACTATGTAATTGTAGTATAGGGTTCATTATAGGTTATCTTATGTTAGGCTTAATTTCAGCTATATTGTTATCCGCAAGGATGAGCACCTCTATTTTTCTTTTCTTTTTCGAAGCAATAAGACCATAAGGTCTTAGGGCAAGATTGAGCTTATCAAGATTAAATTGGAGGTTTTTATAGTAAGGCATCGTCACTTTATCCGTAAAGCCCGATTCATCTATAAAAAGAGGCTGGTCAACCTTCCATCGTACTGAAAAATTGAGCAGCTTAACAAAGTCTTGAAAGTCCTGTGGATGGCCAGAATTGGTGATGCTCTCTTTAATATTACTTCCTTTCAATTTGCCAATAATAATACAGTCTTTGACTACTAGCTTACGCTCCATTTTGACATTAAATTGAAGCGATAGATCATTTAAAACTCTTCTTACCCAGAATGATCTGGTGGTATCCTTGCTGATCAATTGGTAGCAGAACATGGCCTCCATACCGGGAAGTTTATCTATCTCCAATAGCTTTTTATTGATGACGATAGTTTTGTTGTTGGGTTGTTGCAAGGTCCGCATAAACATGGAAATCGGATCAGCATTGGTGTAATTGGCAAAGATTTTGTTTTGTGAAATCACCTGCGAGATAATACTGCCGAGCCCTTTTTGTCCACTACTGAATGTTGAAACAGCGAAGCTATTAACCTTAGCGGTATCGATAAAATCTGCAAGATAGCGACTGGTAGAGAAATCGAGGCGATCATTTTTAGTCGCAAGCTTAAACGAATCGTCTTTCAAAGCGCGCCGAATATTTTCACCTGTTGTGTTGGATCCTTCGGTAATTGCGATGATTTTTCCATTTTTAATCCATACCTGATGCGGGATCATTTTATGGGGGAAATACTGTTTCAGATATTCCGTTTTCGTACCCGAGAATAGTTTTATTCCCTGTTTTTTCAGGAAAGCATTTACTCGATCTGCATCTTCATAACTTGTGGCAAATACCGCTAAATTATCTTTAAAAATTAGCTGTAAGCTATCCAGCTTGTGGATGGACTTGATACAGGGACTACACCATGTTGCCCAAAAATCAATGATGATCAATTTCTTGTCTCGTAACTGACTAAGTTTAAATGAATCACTTTGAGATGGAGCATTAACGATATCAATTGGCAAATCCCAAAGGGACTCTGGGATGCTATCGCCCACTTTCAGCGGTTTAATCAATAGCCCATCGACCCCGCTGTCCTTGCGGGGCGTCTGAGCTGATAAACTAAACATAGAAAACATTACAATACCCCAGAAAAGGATTGACAATTTTAAGCAATTCGACTTAGCTTGTTTTGGGTAGAAGTATTGCGCAATAGGCAGTTCACTCCCCCCCTTGTAAAAATGAGTCATTTTTAAAGGTGTTAATAGGGCTGTGACCTGCTTGGATTAGAATCCTTTTCTGATACTTACAAACGCATCGCTTTTGCTCCTAAGCCTTGCTTAGGTCACAAATAAAAAATGATTGATAATTGCAACCTAAGAGCGTTTGATTGAGATTTTCTAGGTAAATAATAGGGTCGCTACGCTCTTCAAGATTAGGAGTCATTATATGACTTTGTTTGCAGAGCTACTCCGCTGGCTTAATCTTGTTTTTGGTAATTTGCTTTTTTTTCATACTCGTTTGTTTATTGAAACGAGTCTTGTGGCAGGTGTATAAACCAACAATGGCGCGGCATCCAACCTACTGTCTACGTGGCCCTGAGAAGCCTATGGAACGAGTAAGCGGACGCCGCGCCATTACCGACGGGCGTTTTGATCCACTTATCGCCTTGCTCCATTTGAAATTTCTCAGGTTTCGTAGACAAGACTCATAAGTGCTACCACCTATTAAGATGGTGCAAATGTATTGTTTTAATATGCCAAAGACAAATTATTTGCTTTAAAAGTGGCTTTAAATGTTCTTAAGACTGATTTTATCGACAAATAATCGTACCTTTAGGTCAAAGATACCAAATTAGATTTTGGTACCAAACGGGTAACTTACCCGTATTTTACGGATTTATTTAATCGAATAAATTATGAGTGTTGTATTTCAAGATGAAAGAAAAATTAAACAGGGCGAAGTCGTAGCAAAGCTTCGTAGGATGCAGGGAATCAAGCAAGAGGCATTGGGTAAAATGTGTCCAAGCAATTTTTCTCAACAGAAAATATCAGAGATTGAGAGTCAAATCGTTATTGAAGAACCCACTCTTGAAGAGTTAGCTCTCGCTTTAGGTGTTACTGTTGAATTTATCAAAAATTTTAATGATGATAATGCAATTTATAATATCCAACATAATCATGACTTTAAAGATCATGCCGTCGCACATCAAAATCACCAACCCATATTCAATGAAACTTCCAAATTAACTTCGCTCTTAGAAAGACTTGTTAAGGACGACGCTGTTAAAACTCAGGCGATTTTAGATTTGACCAAAGTGGTTGCAGATTTAGCGGACGAGGTAAAGAGGTTGAAAAAAAAGTAAGATATCAGAGAGTTTACGGAAAATGTAACAACAACTTTTCAGTCCCTAAAAACGGATCTTAATGCGATACCTTGAAAATCAGTAATTTTTTGCTCGAGCTTTTTAACACCACACAGAACCTGTTATAAATATTATATCAATTGCTACGACTTTCTAAATGAAAATATTTTTGATTTATACTTGGGATCTAACAATCTTTTTCTAGCGTCTAAAGCGCCATAAGCATAATTAGCTAAAATCTGAATATCTCTTAGATATTCTTCGATAATATTTTCGTCTTTCTCTAAAATAAACTTTTCAAACCATTCATCTGAATTATCTTGATATTCAGAATTAGAATTTACAACATTTATTTTTTCCTTTTCAAGGTAATATGAAAGAGCATTTTTTCGAACTTCTTCAATTGCATATTCCGGAGTAAATTGACCCCATGATTCCGGCACTTTGCACTGGAGTATATGCGCGATTCCATTGAGTTATCGCATGCCATTCCGGCAGATGTTGACCCCCTATAAGATTTAGATGGATTTATTCCGGATCATACTGACCCCTCAAAAATAATATGGGGTCTAATTCCGGAGCATCTTGCCCCCCTTGGTTATTTTGATTTATTTGGGATAAGATTTTTAAGAGTTATTCCAATGGCCGGTAAATCAAGACCCATGAGTCAGATAAAACAATTGATAAGATTGAAACAGCAGGGCTATGCCATAAAAGCGATAGCACGTTGTTTATCACTGAGTAAGAACACCGTAAAGACCTATCTTTTCAAGATCGGTCAGGCAAAGCTCAACATGAACGAGCTGCTGGAACTGGAGGATCCGATTCTCGACGGGCTTCTGAATGCCGGTAATCCAGCCTATCGTGATGCCCGGTTTGAGGATTTCAAAGAGCGGCTTTCCTATTTTCAGCAAGAACTCGGCCGTCCCGGTGTTACCCGTAAACTTCTTTGGGAAGAATATAAGCAGAGCGTGTCGGACGGCTATGAACTTTCACAGTTCTGTTTCCACCTGGGACAATATCTCAAAGTACAGAAGCGCAGCTCGATGGTCATGGAACATACGCCAGCAGATAAACTTTATATCGACTTTTCCGGCAAGAAGCTTCATTTTATCGATGGTAATACCGGTGAGATCATAAATTGTGAGATATTTGTAGCCTGTCTTCCTTTTTCCAATTATTGTTATGCCACAGCTGTGCCGAGCCAGAAGACACCCGACTTTTTGGACGCGCTGGATAAATGTATACAGTTTCTTGGCGGGGTGCCAAGATGTATCGTTCCGGACAATCTTAAGTCTGCGGTTATAAAAAGTGACAGGTACGAACCGGAAATCAACCGCTGTATGGAAGATCTGGCCAATTATTACGGTACTGTTATCGTTCCTGCACGCGCTGGAAAGCCCAGGGACAAGAGTGCCGTAGAAAACCATGTAAAGATCATTTATACGCAGGTATTTGCCAAACTTCGAAACAGGAGCTTTTTCTCATTATCAGCCCTCAACAGCGCCGTTGAAGACTGTGTATTGAAGCTGAACCAGACGCGTATGCAGAACAGGAGTTATTGTCGGCAGGAACGGTTCCTCAGCTGTGAAAAACATCTTCTGTTACCATTACCCGAGCATCGCTTTGCACTAAAATATTATGCGGAGCTTAAGATCGGTGAAAACGGGCACGTCTATCTTGGCAGGGACAGACACTTCTATAGTGCCCCGAGTTGCTATATCGGAAAGAAAGCACAGGTTATCTACACCAAGAATCTCGTGCACATCTTTGTTGGAGGAAAACAGGTTGCCCTGCATCAGAGGAGCCCAAAACAGAATGCCTACACCACCCTGGAGGAACATCTGGATGCCAGGTACCGTGAGTTCAGAAAAAGGAACCCTGCCCATTACCTTACAAGAGCAAATGCCATATCTCCGGTATTCAGTGAACTGGTACAGATGATCTTTGACCAGAAACGCCATCCTGAACAGCTTTACAGGACATGTGACGGACTGTTCAGGCTTCAAAGAACCTACAGCGACCTGTTTATAAAGGCCTGCCAGGTGGCTATTACTCATCGCCAGCTACGGTATAAGTTTGTTGAAGGCCTTTTAATAACCGGCATGGTAAACTTTCCGGAGCACCAGGGCGCACAGATCGAAAAAAAAACTTCCCCTGCATGAAAATATCAGGAACCGGGGGTATTATTCATAACATAAAAATCAATTACAGTGAACATTGAACACAACATGAAAAGTCTCCGGCTATTGGGCATGGAGCGTAGCTGGAAAGCGCTGGTGGAAACCCGTCGTATGACAGAACTTAACTTTGAGGATGGGTTGCAGCTGCTCTTGCAGTCGGAGCTGGACAGCCGGGAAGAAAAACGGTTTGACAGACTAAAAAAGAATGCTGCCTTTCGCTATCAGGCATCGGTTGAGGAGCTCAATATGGATCCCAAACGCGGTATGGACAAAGCCCAGATCGCTGACCTAATTACTGGCGGGTACATTGAAAGAGGTGAGCCGCTACTGATATCGGGCGCGACGGGGTGCGGAAAAAGCTTTCTGGCCTCAGCCCTTGGTTTAAAAGCATGCTCACAGGGAAAAAAGGTCTTATACTTCAATCTACAGAAGCTGCTCCAGCGAACCAAGATTGCCAGACTGGAAGGATCAATGCACAAACTTTTGGACAGGATTGCAAAAGCTGACCTGCTGATCCTGGATGACTTTGGTCTTGTAAATCTAGACCAGCAGCAAAGGCTGGACCTGATGGAAATTATTGAAGATAGGCATGCCAGATCATCGACCATTATAGCCAGTCAGCTTCCCGTAGCAAGCTGGTATGATGTGATTGGGGAAGATACAATCGCCGACGCCGTATTGGACCGGATTGTACATACTTCACACCGAATTGAACTTAAGGGTGAAAGTCTAAGAAAAAAAAGGTAATATTGTCAGGCTATTGGTGAAAATCCCCCAGATAACCAAAATCAGAGGGGTCAGTATCGCCGGAAAGGGGTCAACATCACCGGAATATGCATCAATAGTTGAACCCATTTTATCAATATGTCTAACATACCTATGTGGGATTATAATAAAATCTGGAGGTAGATTTTCACTAAAAAATAAATAGAGGTATGATTTGTCATTTGGATGAAGTGTTGTTCTTGAAAGAAATTGTTCAATAATAAACGACATAGAATGAAAATTTGAAATAACGATTTTTAAATCCCGAATAAACAATGGTAAATCTGAAAGATCTTTATACCTCCCCAAATTATTTAAGTTTCCTTGAAATCGTGAGATTTTCTTATCAATAATATCCATCTGCTTATACACTAAATCTAAAGCACGAGAATATTGCAATTCATATCTACTAATTTCCAACTGTCTTTCATTAAATTGATTTTGATTTTTTTGTTGCTGATATGCTTGATAGGCATAGATGACTGTTCCAAAAGTTAACAACAAACCAAATATTCCGGTTACAACTTCGAATGTTTTAAAATCTTGTTCTTCTGCTTTAAGACTTACTGTTGCAAATAACAATCCATATGTCACAGCTATCACTGCGCACAATACACAGACAATAATAGTTTTATCCT
Organism: Sphingobacterium sp. B29; assembly: GCF_001952815.1. NCBI lineage: Bacteria > Pseudomonadati > Bacteroidota > Sphingobacteriia > Sphingobacteriales > Sphingobacteriaceae > Sphingobacterium > Sphingobacterium sp. B29. The sequence continues at coordinate 4,925,385 of NZ_CP019158.1, forward strand.
TAGTCATATTTGAAGTCAAATTACAACATTAAAGCTAGATTACTATAATATACAGATCATATAACAAGTATCTTACAATGTCAAATTGATATTTTCTAATTTATATTCTCTGTCTTTCTGGTGAAATTTCAAAACCCGTTGGAAGGGGTTTAAACGGCTTTTCTGGAGCTATATGGTTTGTTTGAAAATCCCTCAACCCCTGTATATCAAGTTTTGATATAATAAATGTATCTAATTCTCCTCCATGAATTTTCTGAATATCTCTCATCCAACTGTCTTTATATGGAGCTCTAATTCTTGTGTCACCATACACTTTATTATTACATATTGATAAAAAACAATGAATATCCAAAGACGCTGAATTAACTAGATGTTGATACGTTTCCAAGTCTTGATTCCAAGCCACAACAAATAATGTATCAATATTACCTCTTAGCACAGCTCTATTATTTATATCAAGCATATCATTACAAATAAGACCACTAAAAACAAATCCGCAGTGTCTGATGATCAACTTCTTCATATACTTTGGTAAAATAACTAAATCTTTCTTTCTTCGAATTTCATCACTTTCATGAATCGCCCCTATTATTTTTGATTGGTATAACGCGACAGAATCACCTCTATTATGATTGCAATTTAGAACATATATTAATTGATTATCCACGGTTTTGTCATCGAATTTATATTCCAAACCAGCAATAAGATTAACGCCCACTAAGCTCAACTTTCTAGCTATTTGAACATAAATATTTCTTGGTAGACATAGTTCATGAAATACAGCATAATTAATATTTCGACTATCTTTAATTATATTATTTACTATCTCGATTAATCTATCATACCTTGATTTATCCGCATCAAGTCTAAATTGCCTAACAGTGGAATCAAAAGAATTATTATCTGTAAAAAAATGTGTATTACAAATACTTGGGTTATTATTTGTATTTGTATTTGTAAAATCAATGAAATTTAAGGTATCCACCCCCTTATACTTATCATTAACTGAGATTTCGTATTTATGGTAATACTTTTCTGCCAACTTCCGAAACAATCCTCGATCTTCCTCAATAACACTATTCTTAAATGTTATGGTGAGCTCTAGTAAAGACAGTCGTCTTGTAAAAAAAAAGAAACCAGTTGATGACGCTATATTTCCAACAATACCATTATTTCGATCAATAAAGTCAAATATGTCGGCATCAAAAAATATATCTCTAAGAAAGATAATTTTTGATTCTGTGATATTTTGAACTTTATATTCTTTAAATTCTTTAAATTTATAATAGGTTTCCTTATAGGGTATTTTATGTAAATCAACATTAAAAAAAAGTTGTACATTATAAAGTGTATCCTTCTTAATTAGATTTTCAGGTGCTTTCTCTTTTAACCATTTGTGAGCATATTCGCTATTTATCTTGTCAAGAGAGTTACTAGTAAGGATATTTTCTCCAATTTTAACATTTAGAAAACGTTTAGCATTTTCTAAATATGTCTGGTAAACACTTTGCTCTTTTAAATGTTTTAGAACACTACTTAAATTCTCAAAATAGCGCTTAATCAGGACCTCGTTATTAGAATGAATAATTAAACCAAATAATCGTGGGATATATTTGCTTAGATCAACAAAATTTTTAAAATCAAAAATATAATTTTCAATAATATTCAAAAAGTTATTTAGTCTCTTTTGCCAAATATTCCTATCATAGGAACAAATAAATGTCTCAAAACCAACAATCTCCTTAATAAATTTATTCCTTTTTAATATTAATCCACTAGATTTTCTAAGTCCATTGACATCCTCACATTCGCGGTTCAATTCATGGAAAAGATCCATATTTTCAACATCATCATAATCAGAATTATCTGGCATTAGCTTCCATTCACTTGAAGTCTTATTTATAGATTTTTTTAATTGATTGATTTCTGTTATATCTTCTTTAGCATTAAAAATAAAAATATTCTCCTTTTCGGAATTGAATTTCACGGAGGTGACTGTCCCATCTTTATATGTTAAGTCCCCATCTTCAGAAATTAAAAATGTTTTAAGCGGCTTCAGAATACTTTTTAAATCTAATTCTTCATTATCAAATCCAATATTTTCTAAGGCAATTATAATATCATCAACATACCTACCATAGTATAGTGGCTTCAAATTTTCGAGTATATCTTTATCTAGCTCCAATAAATATATATTTGCTAAAACTCGTGAAACATTTAGAGTCAAAGGAAGTCCATGTTTTTTGGAGTCTAGATTGTTTTGTTGGAAAAAGCTTTGATATTGTCCATTATTTAATTCATTAAATTTCTCTAACATTTGAAAGAGAAGCTTATTAACTAATAAATCTATTTTAGTCAATTCTAATTCAGAGCACAATTCTTCAACCTTAAACTTTAACTCCTCTAACTCAATAGAATGATAATATTTTTTGAGATCGGAAGTAATAACTAAAACATCTTTATCTATTTCAATTGATTTAAAAAGATCGTTTTGCCATTTTTTATAATCATTAAAATAAGGTTTATATAATGTATCATTTTGCCTATAGTAAGGCAGATTAAGACTATCATCACATTTTTTCAGCCTACAACCATATACATTGGAAGGAAAATTTCGGTCGAGTTTGTATCCAATTCGGTTTAGCCACAAGCCCCCAATAATTTGAAAATATATCGAAATATCCCCTATAAATCTAAAATCAATCTCCTTTATTTTGAAAAGATTCCTTTCCAAATTTTTTATAGATTTTTTCACAGCAGATTTACTCAAATCATCAAATGAAATATCTTTGAAAATAAATTCGCCAGTCCCGATATTTTCGGGATTGTTGATAAAACTTTTCAATTCGGATTCTGTACCCTCCAATATGGACAAGAGATATGAAAGCTTATCTTCAATATTTTCTTCAAACAAAGGAATACGATTTAACCGTATATAATCCTTCTCATAGAATAATTCCCTTTTTACTTTTCTATAGGTGAACAATAGTTCTTCCATAGAAATGCTGTCATTAGCCATATTTTTTTTAGAATATTTTTTCAACTATTTCACGATAATCCTATTAAACTTTATGTTTGAACAGGAAAATTCAATTCGTTCTATCTCTATATCAAAACGGGAGCAAATCCAAAAGAAAAGCTTAGTCACTTAGATTAACTACGATTTTGAATATGTTAGATTAATAATTCGAAACTAAGATAGTTATTAATATCCAATTAGTATTCTAGACATCTCCGATTTTTCCAGCAGAATTAACTATAGAGAGGTATTTCTAAAATCTACACCTTTTGTCTCCCTTAATAACAGAGGGTTATGGTTGACGACTTTCTATACGATATTTATGATCCAAATTATTTTAATGTTTAATTTTCTTTAATATTAAATATTATGAATATTTAATATTAATACATTATTTTTGATCAGTAGTCATTACCTCTGTTTTATGGAATCGTTTACAATTATATGTTCTATCTTAGGAGCTATAGCCAGTATTATTACAATATTAACCTTTAGAAATGATCATTCAAAAAAGCCAAATGAAGAACGTGAATTTTTCATCGCGCAATTTCAAAGTACCCGGAGTTTGTCCTTATCCGTTTTAAAAAAAATGGAAGAGTATTGCAAGAAAAATAATGCCTATGATAAGTTTATCTTCGAAGACATTACTTTTAGTCAATATATAAAGCTATTAAAACATTCTCAAGAAAGTGATCTATCTGAAGATCTTTTAAAGAAAACAATTGAATTTCCATTAACAACTCCGATGATAAACTCAATGGTCAAAAGTCTTGAAAATCAATTCAACGAACTTTTGAAGGTTGATAGTTGGATAAACGGCAAAATACTCTAATACTGATTTTAATATTACAATAATGAATCAAACACCTACTTTATCTCAGTTAACAGGAAATTTGGACCGTGTATTAGAAAAAAGAAATGGTGGGGCCATTAATTTTAAGGGTATCCATTTTCAAATCTTATATACTGCTTATAGAATTTTGGAAGAATTAAAACAGAACTCCAAAATTAATTCTATTCAAATGGAAGGAATTGAGGACATCGATATTCATTCTTCATCTAATATTACTGTAGACGCTGAGTACGTCCAATTGAAATCATCAGTTAACGTGATGGATGCTGGAACTTTTTGGACTTTAGGGGTTCTTCAAAACTTTCTTGAAGTATATAAAAACAAAGCCAATAGTAAATTTAAAATGGTACATAACATGGCCATTTCCAAGGGAAATCTCTCGTATATTAAAAACAGAAAAAAGGGTGATACTATTCCAGAGTTTTGGATCAGTAAATTGAATACTCTATCTCAAACAATAGATTTCGTAGATTTTCTAGATTGCATTTCATTCGAATATCGCGCATCTGAGGATCTATATAAAAATATACAAGTTTTGTTATACAAAGAATGGGATATCAATAAAGGTGCAGAAGCCCAATTTCTTAATGCATTGTTTTACAACATTCTAATTTGGTCTAAAGATAGAGCAACTGTCAATCAACTAGACATAGTCAAACTTTTTCAGAGCGTCAAAGACTCATCTTCTAAATCTCCAACAAATAAAGCAATACAAAATAATTGGATCGCACCAATATTGTATGAAAAATCAGATTTAAAGTTAGATGATTATTATGATGGTAAGGCTGCTAGACCACAACATATTGCAATGGGTTTACCGACCAAGAGAAAAAGTTGGGAAAAACTAATTGAGGAAACGATCCGAAAAGCAGATGTAGCTGTAATACGAGCATCGAGTGGACAAGGAAAGTCTACTCTTGCTTGGCAGGTAGGATTTAATTTAAGTAATAAATATTCACTTTATCAATTGCATTCATGTAGAAATATTAACGAAGCTAATTCAGTAATGGAATTTCTACAATCAAGAGTAATCATTGGTGAAATTCCTTTGGTAATCATAGATGGCTTAAGCAATGCTGTAGTCTTTTGGGCCGAAATTGTAGATCGGGCTTATGAGCTACCAATAAAATTTATAATCACTTCAAGGAATGAAGATTGGTCTAGATTCGGTGGGGACATTTCGAGAATTAATCTCATCCACATAGATATCAACTTATCTATTCAAGAAGCTAAAGAAATTTTTGACCAGCTAAAAAAGAAAAATAAAATACATAGTGAAATTATAAATTGGCAACCTATTTGGGAACAAGTGTATGACAAGGGACTATTAATCGAATACACTTACCTCCTTACAAAGGGGCAGATGATCAATGATAGACTTGCTGATCAAATAAAATATCTCAATAATTCAATTTCAGCGTCTGCAAAGATTGAAATTTTGAGAATGGTTTCATTAGCAGACTGTTTAGATATCAAACTTGAAACAATTAGACTTATAAATTACATAAAATCGGTAATAGGTTTTCAGCAAGATAGAGGCTTAATATTAAATGAACTTGAAAAAGAATATTTCCTAAATTTTGACAGTCAATATATAGAAGGACTCCATCCAGTTCGATCAAACCATTTGAAGAACCTTCTTCACCACAACATACCTATTGAAAACTCAATGATTAATCTCTTGATGATATTGGATGATAATCATAGACACGATTTTTTTATTAATGCTCCCTTTTTGCTTTCTGAAGAAGGTAAATCTTCTTTTTATAAAGAACTTGCAAACTTTTTAAGTAAGGGCGAAATTTCAGATATAGTTTTTGCTTTCGATGGCATTATGCATGGGGAGCCCCAAAGATATTGGCTTACAAATAAAGATTTATTTGATAAAGCGTTTAATATGGGAGCAATTCAATTGTTCACAATGGTAACAGTACCATTTACTAAATTAAACACTTTAAGTGAATTATCTGTAATAACGGGTAAAAAAAACAAATCTTTTCAAGAACTCGATGAACTGAAAGCGAAGTTACCTGACTACACCTTTGAAGACAGTGATTTAGTCTTATTTGCTAGATCGCTGAAAGCCGAATTAGAAAAACGAACAACTCCCATTACCTCTTATCAGGGGCTAGAATTCTTAATAAAATGGTTCGACGAATTGGCACTTCCTCTTAAACTACCATTTATTCAAAGTAAAATTACCATAGAGGATCTTTTGAATATGGATGTTAGTGAAGCGAAAGAACTGATGCTCTTTATGAGGCTTAGTAATCCTACCGCGATAAAGGAATTCATCGCCAAAAATAGAAACTCTATAATTAGTTACCTAAAATTCAACACAAACTCTTTGATAATAGAAGAACAGGGGGAGCAAATAAAAATCAAATATCTTTTATTTGATAATGAAGCAGATAAAGCTAATGAACTAAGTGTATCGAGGATTCAAACAATATATTCTTTTCTTCCTTTTTACAAAAAATATTGTACTGAAGCTATACTACTACCGTTTCCTTCTGAAGAACTTGTATCCGTAGTAAAGCAGAATTCTATTAAACATCTATCCCCCGATGTAATCGGAGATAAATTTGACGTTCATCTCAATCAAATATGGTTGTCTATTATACAAAAAAATTATCACGAAACTTCGGCCTATGACTGGCAATATAATATTATTGAAATCCGTAAAACTGTACTAGAATGGACCAAGATTATTACGAGATTTATCGATTCATTACTTGAGAATAATAATGAAAAGAAAGATAAAGTGCTTCCTGAATTAATTGAAATAAATGAAAAACTTAGTAATTGCATTTCTTCAAAAAAAAGCTATCCTAAGTACAAAAAAAGCTTTTTTGAGCAAGAAAGACATCTATCTGAAGAAAAAGATATAAATAATTGGACCTCCTCGGTTTCGTTGATAAATAATCAATTATTAAATCTTTTTAAACCCAAAGAAATTCATGATCGTAATGTTTTCCTTATTAATTTAAATGATGTTTACTTTGGATTACCAAAAATGCAAAAAGCTTTTAAGAAAATTGAAAGCAAAACTATATCTTATTTCGATTCTGACAAAATTTGTTTAGAAGAGGAAAAATGTTTTGAACGACTTTATGCAACAATAAAATACTATGTATCTCAAATTCCTTTAGAAAGGAAAAAAGCAGATCGTATTGGCAAATTAGCCGTAGAAGAATGGTGGAAAGAAACTAAATATGGAAAATTAAATAGCTTAAAATCTATGCTAACTACTATTCAAAAAGACTCTCATTATAGATTCATTCTTCCAAATAAGTTGAAAGAGACATCTACTGTTACTTATGCCACATTTGGTGTTGAAGGAGCTGATTTTGCAAATGAAAGTGAGATCTTTCAATTTTCACTAGATCTGTGCCTATTATCGCTCCTAGAAATTGACTATTTCACAGTAATTATTGTTAAAAATGGTGTATCGCTAGGTGGGGTGAGATTCAAAAAGGATTATTTTGACGCATTTTATAAAAATTTGTTAGGAGAAGATAATATAAATTTAGACAGATTAACACCAATTCCTCTTGGTAATGATTTAAAAATAATTAGTGATTTGCCTGAAATAAGCTTGCCTCCTCCTTCACTAAAGGCTCAAGATATTGAAAATCGATGCAAAGTATTATTTGAATTATGGAAATTATCTGAACACAGAACCCTTCTCGATAAAAATTCAGAGATCGAATGCAATTGGTTGCATTCAACTGAGATTCAAACGGCAAAATCGATAAAAAAATTAATGACCTCGCTAAATCAAGAATATGAAGAATTTTCCGATTTCGTATACGAAGGGGTTGATGATAATAGAATTTATACAAAATCCGATATTGTCAATCAATTATTTAAAGTATCTAATCAAAAAATTAGTTGATTTATGACTGATTATTGTTCATATTACTTCAGCAAATCTCTGAATGATCTTACCTATTCGGATATCCAGTCTTTTTTCCAACAAGAAAGGGAAGAGTCCATTACTTTGGAATTTAAGAGTGGACAGGATAATACAAAATCATTTGACGATCTCCTCAATAAAAAGATAATTCGAGCTATCGCTTCTTTCCTAAATTCGGAAGGTGGAATTTTAATTTGGGGGTCGCCACGTGAATCCGAAATAACAAAAGGTGATAAGAAAGTAAAAATAGCACAAGGTGATTTACAGCCAAATAAAGTTTACAATGAGAAAGATAAGCTTGTAAATAAAATCATTAGATCTATTTCTTATATGCCAGTTGGCGTCAATGTAATCGTATTAGAAGAAAATGATCAATATGTATACATCTTCGAAGTACAGGAAAGCCAAAACAAACCTCATCAGTATAATGATCAATATCCTATAAGAATAGACGGACAATCTCTCCCTGCCCCCCATTATCTTGTTGAATCAATGTTTAATCAAGTTAAATTTCCAACCATTGAGGGATACCTAAAACCATTATATTTTATCGAAAAAGACGGCGACTTAATTTTACATTTTGATTTCAAACTCTTCAATTTTTCTCCTTCAATCCCAGGGAAAGATATTCAATTATATATAAATACTTCGGGTGGAATATTTGAAGAAAGCAACGATAGTTTTGTTCAACCAGATCCAACGAAATTATTATGTTTCGGGCTCAATCCATCTCTCAAATTAACTTTAGCTATTAATGTATGGCACTTAAGAAATCCAAATTTTAAATCTAATATCACAATATTTATTTCCGGAGAAAACCTTCCAACTAAATTTTCTGAATATCGAGTTGATTTTCGAAAGTTGAATCAGAGCTTTAGAGAAGCATTGATACTAATAAATGAAAATCTAGATCTACACAAAACGAAAGATTTATTAGCCAACGATAGGGAGTCACTGATTGCTAGATTTCTTGAAGATGATGATTTTTGATTCAATAGTTGATATAGTCAAAGATGTGTTATTGCATAGCACAAAAACCTTCATAATATATATATGAAGATAGGACATACCTTTTTGAATTTTTAACTTTAAGTATTGAGCATATCTTCTATTTTATCCGCCAAAAGCTGTTTGCTTTTCCTTTTTATTATATTTATTTAAAAAGGGACGCAACCTTAGCTAAGTTTCGGAAGGTTTATAGCACGACATCCAATAGACACACAATGGCACTAGAATTAATACCTGTAATAGAAATTGGATATCACAATCAGGGCATTCAAACACCAGACAAATATCCTTATTGGGAATACCCGATGTTATGGGATAAATATAATGTTGAAAGCAACAAAAAAGCAGGTTTTAAAGACGATTTAAATCCATATTTAGCCGGATCATCATTTTACAAACTTTCTGAAATCACAGACAGCAATTTAACGAAACTTGTAATTGACCATACACACGAAATGAGGGCAGGAACATACAAACGAGAACAAGCAAGTGCGTTTTTTGGAGGTTATGTCCTTCGCATCGACCGGCAGGACAAATATTTTCCACAATGTTGTGGTGATCTTTCAGACATCCATTATTGGGAAAAACTTGCAAATGGAAAAGATGGCTATTATGCAGGACATCCGCAACCAAAAGTAAATGTGGACACGAACATAATTACGCTTGATTTTACTGTAGAAGAGTTTGACGAACACTTTGCCCCCACACCAAAAGATGTATTGGTTTCATTTGAAATATCATCTTTAAAGTCAGCAATTGAAAATGTAAAACAGGAATTAGAAAATTTCGAAGTAAGACTGGAGAGGATAAATCGGGACAACAATTTAAATATTGAAAGAATCGGCGAACTGTTGATATGGAATGATGAAGACTAGTAATAAGGAAAACGGAATGCAGACAATCGACATTTCAACTTGCTTATTATAAGAAATCGCCTGGAGGAAATTGTTTACTCGCATCTAAGCGAGCGCTTTCCTTATTCTGCTCAAGGACTGGGGCGTTATCTTGAGATAAGAAGCGATATATTGTTGTGGAACCTGTTGAACGATCGCTGGGTAACGTCGCAAAAGTTCCAGGTATTTCGTTTTCGCATCACCATAATTCAGAAAATCATTATCTTTTATTTTTTGAAGCAACGAAGCCTCACTAAGGGTTTTGAAATAAACATATAGATTTGGAATGGTCTGAAAATAACCTTCAAAAGCTGAAAAAGCTATCGTATAGATCTTGCTGGCAACCACTGTTTGAATAGCCTCTGTCGCAGGCTGCCTAGTATAATAACTTTCAAGATTTGCAAAAAATTGGTGCTCCTTGATAAAATACTTCGTAACATCGTTGCCTGATATATCCGCACCCAGCAAACGTAAGATACCGCTTTCAACAAAGAGAATCTCACACGCTACTTCATGGAGTTCTTCGATATAGGTACCCGCTTTTACCTGGCGTAATTTAAAACTCGCAGCAAGCAGATCAATATCGCTTGCCGCAAGTATTCCTCCAAAAGCAAGTGCAGCCTTAAGTTTTTCCATTATTTTACGATTTGTAGTTCCAATAGACTGTTTGCGCAGGAGATCACAGCTTCTTTAACAGGAATGGGCTTCCATCCCAGTTCTCTCTGCGCTTTACTGATATCTGTTTTCCTCCGAACCATCTCCAACAAAACTGGTTTGAGCTCGGGGCGAAATTGCGCAAGCATCCTTCTTATAAAGTTAGGAAATTCTGCTGTAGGAATTTTACGTCCCGGAAAATGATCTTTAAGGATGAGTGCAACAGCCTTGAGCGTTAAATACCCTGTGGCAGCGATATACCTATTGCCGGTTGCCTCAGGGCTTTCCATGGCCAAAATAAGGAGATCTGCAACAGAACGGACATCGACAAGATCGAAACCGATCTTGGGCAAAGCGGTATAACTCCCGTTCATCAAGGCGACAACGATCTCTGCAGAAGTACCATGATCTCTTTCGATCACCGGCCCCAAAATAGCCCCAGGACATACTGTAACCAATTCCAGCGAGCTAGCGTCCTTTTGGATAAAATTCCAGGCTGCTTTTTCGGCGATGGTTTTACTTTTATAATAGGGCGTCAGATCGGTATGCTGGACAATCACCTCTTTTATCGATGATATGCGATCTCCATTCCGTAGTGTACCTATGACCTCATAGCCCTTATTGAGCAATTGAATGGCCGTATGTGCGCCTAAAAAACCGGTAACTCCGGTCAGTAGTACTTGCTGATTTTTCATTTTCTTTTATTTATAAAGTTCGGATGATCTAAGCAAGCTACCATTACCATTTGTTAAGAAATACGGCTTTTTACATCTTTTGTGATCGGTTGCGCTACTTTACTGTTTGCGTCTGGATGCAGGCGGACAGATTCAGTAAAGATCATTGCTAATTTGCAAAAAAGAAAAGCTTATGATCAACTTAAAAACTTTCTATATCGCAATACTCCTTGCGGCAAGTTATTTTACCGCAACAGGACAGGTCACTATCAATAAAAAATCCAATACTATAGCCCAGTTGCATAAACAGCTCGATACTATTATACGAAAGGAAAATATTCCGGGTCTGATGGTCTCGATTGTCAAAAAAGATAGCATGCTATACGTTGGCGGACTGGGCTATGCTGACCTTCAGAAACGTCGTCCTGTAGATCAGCTCACCCAATTTCACTTTGCCTCTGTTACAAAATTTTTCGTGGCAATGGGGATCCAGCAACTAGTCGCCAGAGGAAGGCTTAAACTCAGCGACCGGATTCGCGATATAGCGCCTGAAATTCCTTTTAACAATCGTTGGGAAGATACAAATCCGGTGAGGCTGATTCACCTTTTGGAACACACCGCTGGATTTGATGATGTACAGCTCAACAGTATGGTAAATAGCGGTGAAAAGCCTCTACTTGGTATCGAAGCGATCAAGGCCGTAAGCAATTCGCTGACCGTCCGCTGGAAGCCAGGAACGATGATGTCCTACTCCAACCCCGGTTATAATGTACTCGGTTATATCATCGAAAAAGTGACGGACATGCCTTGGGATAAATATTTAGAACAGCATATTTTTTTACCACTAAATATGAATAATAGCTTATTTGACCGCAATGGAATACGTAGGCCTAACTTCGCCACAGGTTATGATTTTCAAGATGGTGAATTCAGGCCTATGCCGTTCTATCAGCCAGGCAGCAACGGAGCTGGCAGCGCATTGGTATCAAATGCCCATGATATGGCCAAATTTATGCTTTATCTGCTCAATGGCAGTGCCGACAGCACACTACCAAATAATGCCTATTTAAAGGAAATGGAGACTATCCACAGTACCCTTGCCAGCCAGGAGGGATTACAGACTGGCTATGCACTGGGAAATGATCTATTTCCGAATAATAAAAAGGTTAGCTTGCGAGGCCATAACGGCAAAGGGGAAGGTTTTGTATCCTGGCTATTTTTTAATCGCGAAGCTGGTATAGCTTATGCCATAGCAGCGAACAGCGTAGTCAATATGTGGCCGATCTCGCAAGCAATCGAAGACTTTCTAACTAAAAATATATCCCCACCGAAATTGACCAGCTTACCGATAGATGAACAAAAAATAAAACCGCTATTAGGCTACTACCAATTTATGAATCCCAAAAATGACCGTTGGGAATTCTATAGGCGGATCTTTGGCGGTATTGAATTAAGGGGTATCAGCAGGGATCGGCTTCTCGTCAAAAAAGAAAACGGACAGGTGGATTCACTGATCCACATCGGCAATGGCTTATTCCGCGCAAAAGAGGATATTATTCCTTCCTTTGTATTAGCCAAAGATTCCATGGGCCAACCTTTCTTTCAGGGTTATGGAAATAGTTTCTATCGAAAAGTTCCTCGGGCTTCCATACTCATACAGAAAATCCCCATCTATCTAGGAATTAGTGCCATTTCGATTTATATGATTTTTAGTCTGGTGGGAATAGTGCTTACACTCTTTGGAAAAATGAAGCTGATGGACCTCGGAATTCCTTTATTGCCAACAGTAGGAACCTGTTGTTTTATTTCAGCCTATCGGCTCATGGGATTGACAGACGCCAGTCACAAGGAATTGTTTACGTCTTATAATGCAACAAGTTTTTCTATTTTCCTGGGCATGCTCTTATTTGCAATATTTGTTATCGTCAGTATTTTGCTCCTCTATAAGCGTTGGTTTCAATTAACCCCGAGATGGTTGCGTATGCTCTTAGCATGCTGTAATTTCTTTTTATGCTACTTGGTTGCGCTTCTGTCTATAAATGGCTGGATCGGTGTGCCGATCTGGATGATGTAACTCATTTGGCCAATTATGTTTAAATTCACAGTACAAAGATAGGTTAATATAAACCATGGTCAACATACTCTATACTTTTCACGCTTTTTCAGCTGGTGCACTTTGGTTGCTCGGGACTTTAATTTTTATGGGGGTCAACAAAACAGGTCTCCAGGCCGACCGCTGGCTGGGCACATACTATTTTCTGTTGGCATGCTTATTTACCCAGCTCTTTCTCGAATGTTTTCATATCGACAACGAAGCTTTGATCCATGCCCTTGAACTACCCCGCTGGGCCACTCTCCCCTGCTTTTATCTCGCGGTTCATTACATGGTCAAACCAACGACGCCTATTCGGTATTGGGGATTACATTTTGTGCCTTTCTTGGCTTTTCTGCTTTTTTCTGCTATTTACCTGATACCGGGACTTTTTAATAGTTATATCCATCCGCCTAAATTACCGCAGTGGATCATATTTGCCGTTAAATATTTATTCTTTGCACAATGTATCTTTTATTGGATTGCCTCTTACAGACTCTTCAAAATACATCAAAAAAACATTCGCCAGCTGTCTTCCTATATGGAGAAGATCAACATGATCTGGTTGAAATATCTATTGATCGCACTATTATTTATGATCCTTGTCCGTTTGCTGGCGTTGGTTCATTTTATATTTAACTCCTTTGCACCAATCCTATATTTTATGGGCTCATTGGTACTTGGGTACGCAACTTTAACACAGCGGTCAATATATGCTGTTGAATCTACCGATAATCTGATTAATGAAAGTGATCAACCAAAGAAAATTAAAACCGACGAGCGGTTGACAGAACAACAGGTAGACACATTAAAAGAAAAAATCGTACAGAAAACAACAGCTGAGAAGTTATATCTGGATCCCGGCCTAACCCTCTCATCCCTCGCAGACCATATCGGCATCAATCCGCATGATCTTTCCTATATCATAAACAATGGCTTGGAGAAAAATTTTTACCAGTTTATCAACGAATTGCGCACGGAGGAAGCGAAAAGACTATTATTATCCGAAGAGGCCAAGCGACTTGATATGTTTGGGGTAGCGATAAGTGCAGGTTTCAATTCAAGAACAACTTTTTACAGCAGCTTCAAAAAGGCAACCGGAATTACACCGACCGAATATATGAAAGCCCATAGTAAACAATCAACTTAAGGAGGTGAAGTTTGTTCGATTGCATCCATTGGGACGGTTAACCTATCGAAAAGACCTAATCTTGTATCATATCAACACAAAAAATTATGATACAACAAATTAAACCAAGTATTCGCCAGAAAGCGATACGTCAAATTTCCAAAGCAACATACGGTCTTCTAGCCGGAGCATGTTGCCTTTTAGCCTCGTATGATACACTTGCGCAGACCGCCTCCCCAAGTACCTCCCTCCAACAAAATCAGACTTCGCTGAAATCATTTCAGGGCTACTACCAACTCCCCAACAAAGTAGCTTTCATTGCTTTCGACGAGCAAGATAATACGCTGCATGCAACACAGCTATGGGATCAGAAAAAAAGATATCAGCTCGTCCGTAAAGATGATACGCATTTTGAATCCAAAAACGAAGGCTATGCGATAGAGTTCTTAAAAAATAGCGCTGGAGATTTTAGCCAAGCCAAGATCCTGGGCAGAATTGTATGTGAGCGTGTACCGTTTGACCCCAATAAAATTGCAAGTCTAACCGCATCTCAACTGAAACAGCTTGCCGGAACTTACCTAATGGCCAACGACAACAATCTTAAAATTACCATACAGCCTTCAGCTCAGGGTTTAATCCTTAAACAATTATGGGATAACAAAACAATATCATTTACCCCTCGCTCTGAACTTTTTTTCCTCAACGAAGATGGTACCTTTCCTTTGACATTTTCTGTTGCCAATGGAAAAGTAGAGCAGATGACCTGTTTTGAAAAAGATCTTTGGTTGAAGGCTGATTAATAATCCCAATAAAAAAATAGTATGAAAAGAATGATTGTCTGCTTATCCTTTATTCTGCTGAGTATAGTGCAACTAAAGGCGCAGCAGGTAGCTGACGAACAGTTTCATTATCCCATTGCCGATCCGCACCATCGGATCGGTGATGGACCACTGCTCCTATTTGATGAGGCACACAACAATCCAGTTACTCTGAGAGGAACTTATGCCGCATTTTCAACTCTTCTGCAAGCGGACGGATATAGGCTTCGCAGTGCCAAAGAAAAAATTAATTTGGATAGATTAAAAGAAGCAAAAATATTTATCAGTGTAAATGCGTTATATGATCCAGAAAACTGGAGTTTGCCTGCCCGTTCGGCTTTTACTGATAAGGAAATAGAACTCCTTCGGCAATGGGTAAATGACGGCGGGAACTTATTTTTGGTCACCGATCACATGCCCTGTGGCGGATCGTTACAGGCACTTGCCGCGGTATTCGGCATTCATGTTATGAATGGTTTTGCACTACGCAAAGATGGGCGGCCCGAAATTTTTTCAAGAGATAGAAAAACGCTTTTGCCCAATGAAATCACAGCTGGATCAAGTACAGAAATAGACAGTATCATGTGCTGGGGTGGCACCGGATTTAAAGTCCCAGCAACCGCACAGATTATGTCTTTGTTGGACGATGAATATGAGATTTATTTACCTACTGATGCTAATCTGATAAAAAGACCTATACCAAAAAATATTCCCCGATTGCCAGGCAAAGGATTTGCAAATGGTGCTTACCTTCGATTTGGGAAGGGAAGAATTGTGATATTTGGAGATGGCGCTCCTTTTTCTGCCCAACTCTATGGCATTAAAAGTGAACAAAGGGGAATGAATCATCCTTCTGCTTACCAAAATGCACAGTTGCTGCTTAATATCGTTCATTGGCTCGACCAATGAACGATTAGCAAATACCAGTAACACAATTTTCTAAGATCATTCATAAATAGAAGTTTTATCAACCTCGAAATGGGATTGCCATCCTTCATAATCAAACACTGTTTTAACTGTACCTATTTTTGAGCAGGCAATTTCAAAACACGCACTCTTGAATAGCTTTACCTATCGTCATAGGGGATAAATCCTGCACGATAATCATATCGGAAGCCCAAAAATAGGACGCCTCATCACCTAGCATCAACATGTCAATGTTTTTTCTTTCCATTAAACAATGAATCAGTTTTCGGCGATAACTTATGGCAGATTGCCGAATAGTCCGTAATCAATAAGGATCCTGTTACCAATGGTACAGTCCGAGCAGAATGCTTGTCATGACAATGCTCCAATATACTTTGTAAGCTTTAAAAAGCCCTTTCTCCAGTAAATTATATGGAAACAATTAAAGCAATCAAACCGGGACCGAAGCCTAAAAAACCTGATGGAACGCCCGACAAAAGACGACGGGTTACTCCTGGAACGAAACCCAAACATCCGGATCTGAAACCGCACAAACATAAACTCGGAGATTCGAAGTAAGATACTATTTAACAAAAACGATGAAGGTGTCTCTGAATACGCCTTCATAACACCACAAAATTAGGATATGCAATTCTATTTCTTATCCTATGCTAAGTCGATCGAAGAACAAATCTTTTAAATTTATAAGACTGTAAATGATCAAAATCCAGATAGAAGACATAAATGTTCCTAATATGAAATCAATATTTGAGAAAAACATAAGAGAAGCGATCATCGAAAGAATTAATTTATTACACGAGGACAGCGATGCTCTTTGGGGAAAAATGACAGTAACGCAAATGGTCAGGCATTGTACATTATGTGAACAATATTACCAAGGATCCATAAAGGTTAAGCGTTCATTTTTAGGGCGAATGTTTGGTCAAAATGCGATAAAGGGGATATTGAAAGATGAAACAACAAGTTTTGGCAAAAGCGCACCCACATCCGCTGTATTCATCGTAAATGAAGACATACATGATTTAGAAATGGAGAAACGAAATTGGAAATTATTAATCGAGCAATATGAAACATTTGAAAAAGATGCATTTGTACATTGGTTCTTTGGTAGAATGTCCAGAGCCCAATTAGGTCAGTTCATATACAAACATTGCAACCACCATTTAAAGCAGTTTGGAGCGTAACCCAAAAAGCCAAGAAACCGCTACATGGGTCAGACGTTATAACACGTTCGTTCTAGGACAGGTATCTGAAAAGGGAATAAAGCTAATTTCATATCAGGTTACCGAACAGTATAAGCTGATGAAGTATTTTATGAATAATCACGAACGAATGCTATCCGAGTTGGGGTCAGATTATTAAATCAAACTGGTTGCACTGGCCGAAGCACATTTAACCATACGTCCGAAACTCTCCTTTTAAAATGTCCTGTTTTGAAAGGGAGGTCAACTGGCAAAACTCACAAAGTTTGGAAGTATAGAAATAGACGGAAATAGTGGTGGTTTTTTCACGACAGTAAACTTTGACTTTGGTATTTTTGTCAATAACACCAAGATAAAAGCTAGATTATTCAAGTATGATTATTCCGCGACAGAGTTAGAATTTTTAAAGTAACTAGTCATGAAGAATTGTCCCTACTTTAGCACCAATTATTTTTAACATCCTTTCAAATCCGACATCTGTCGGATGGGTACCGTCCACGGTTCCTTCCGAATCATCGCCTATTAAATGATCGGTTGGCAAGTAGTACAAGTCTTTATATCCGGTTTGCAGCAGTTTTTCATATTGTAACCTAAAATTCTTATTCTGCTCAGTCAATCTTGATTTCCACTTCAAATTGTAATTGCTTATCTCCCGTGTAATACTTTCTATTAACAATATAGGTACATCCGGATGAGATTTACGAAGCCGCGCTACAAAATTAAAGGTTCTTTCTTTCACCTCCTCGGGACTACTATTTGGTACACAATCCAAAATAAACAAATCCACAGTACCGATATCACCGAGCATATCTGCGACAGCCGGCTCCATACGGGCATTTCCGCTCACTCCCATATTAATCACATTAGCATTTAATCTACGGCCTAATTGAGCCGGATAAGCTAAGCCTGGACGGCTTGCTGAAGCTCCATGGACAATACTAGACCCATAAACCACCACCGTTTTATTAAAAGATTGTCTAGTGGCTAAAAAGGAAGCTTTCTCATCAATAATCACCTCAAAATCCAATAATTCTTTGTACAAAGGAAAATAAAGAAGAAATTCTTTCTCGGTGTTGGCCATATCTTCGACCACTATAGCATTACTTTCTACATTCTTGAGATCGGGACGGGCCACCCCGGCAAAGCGCCAGCCGTTAGCTTCTTTTACATATGCATCAAATCCCCGTGACATAATCGGAGTCGAATTATTACCCAATTCCGCATCGACTGTTTTCCATCTCAGGGATAGTTTACTGGTATTACTCTTAAAAGTGACAAACATTCCAGTAGCGTGTGTATACAATTTCTTTACGGCAGCAGGAAGGCTTTTATACTTTAATGTGTCTACACGGTGATATCTAGGGGTATTTTCAAAAGGCTTTCCTTGAATCTCAAATTTAGATGCAGGAATAACTTGTTGCGCGTAGCTAGAAAATGAACTACAAATAAGGATGATAAAGAGAAGCTTACTGATCTTTTTTTTCATTGCACTTTAAATTAATGATGAACAAAAGTCGTAATAAAATTCGCCCCCTATGGGGGCGAATTTTATTATTTACTGAGCTTAAGCTCTATAAATGTTGGGTAATGATCAGAAATATAATGTGTATATTCATTTTTGACAATACCGCTTTTGGTAAGCCGTGAGGCTGCTACTGAATTGGCCCAAATAAAATCTATACGCTTGGGATGACCGGTATTCTTTTGTTTGATATTCCCATTACCATCTTTAAAAGTCGGAACAGAACTTTCAAACTCCTTATGTAACAAACGATAGGTATCCTTAAATCCTGCTTCATGTAGCTTCCCCAATACAGAATAATCGATCGCCCCATTTCGCAAATTACGGATATGGTCATGCTTTTGCTCACTTTGCTTCATAGCGTCCAAAACTTCCATTCCATATTTGTCCTTGTCCGATATATCCAAGGAATTAAAGTCACCCATAATAAGTATAGGTTCGTTACTCGGGATCTCATTGACTTGCGCCAAGATATCCGTCACTTCCTTCAATCGCTTCTCATAACTGAATGGCGAAAAATGAATGACAAAAAAGTGTATACCTTTTATTTTCGCATAGATGTAGCTATGCCACATATTTTCAGTGACCTTCCTAAAATTAACCAAAGGATACTTGGAGGTAATGGCCACAGGAAATCCATCTTCCTTAGATTGTAAAACATAGTCGTGACCGATACGCTGTCCCAATTGCTCCAGTGTCTTTTGCGTATATCCATTCATTTCTTCCAAGGCAATCACATCCGGTTTCCAGTCCTGTGCAAAGTTTACAAATCGATCTATATTGACCGAATCTTTCTTTAATCCATAAAGCACATTATACGATACAATCTTTAGTGTTTCCTGCGCATTTGCAATACACAGATTCGCTGCCAAAATGACGGCAATAACAATAATATTTTTATAGTTTTTCATATTCTTATTTTTAAGTACCTGATTTGTCCCAACCTTTATTTTGCTCGAGCTTGGTATTTAATTGAAGCTCTTGTGTCGGAATTGGATAGTAGTAATCTTTTTCCTCTGTCCATTTTTTTAGAATGTCCGGCAAATTGACAATACGGCCACCATTTTTTCCATTTTCTAAAACCAGTTCACCTAGTTTCTGATATTGGACACCAGGTTTTTTGGTAGGCGCAGTGCCTTCGTAAATTACCAGGTCCAATTTGCCATCTTGATCCAAATCGTATTCGCCTGCTCCAGGAAAATACATTCCATAAAATGGTTTGGCAACTTTCGCTCCTTCTTTCCAGCGTAACAGGTCATTATAGCGTAGCCCTTCTTTTACAAGCTCAATACGGCGCTCTCGGCGAATTTCCAAGATTGCCCCTGTTTGGCCACTCTTACTAACATTGGGATAAGCAGCCAAAAGATAGGGATCAGCTTTGGAATTGGCATCGGCCAACACCAAATTGGGCATATTGACACGATCCCGAAGTAATTTAATGGATCTGTCGATATCATTCTGATTGATTGTACCCAATTCGGCCTTCGCTTCGGCATAGTTAAGTAATACTTCTGCATAACGGATAATAGGCATATCATTGGTGCTTTGCCCAGCATCAAAGCTCGCTGCAAGAATATACTTGACATATTGATATCCTGTTACGGATGTTGCAAAATCAGGAACTGATGTTGTATTTGCACCGATACGCTTGTAACCTGGTGTACGTATCGTTTGCGATAGCCGCGGATCGCGATTCTGCGTTTCTTCGTAAAACGATAGTTTATCAAAGTTAAGCTTGTCGGTAAATCGGCTTCCATCTTTCATCAAGTAATTATTCACAAGCTCTTTAACCATACCCGGACGGCCGTAAGAAGCGGACAAAATATAGAAATTCGCAGAATGGACAAAAGGAACAGATGCGCTATACTGCCGCGCCAAGATCATTTCTGCAGGATTGGCATCTTCTGCAATGAACAGCTCCTGATAGGCTTTATTTGGGTCACTTTTGTAGATACTGTAGGTATTGGACTTCATTAACTCGTCGGCGGCAGACACACTTTGCTGAAGCATGTCTTCCCAATCGCCCAAGCCATGGTATTTGCGAAATGTACCCTCAAATAAACACATGCGGGATTTAAAAGCCAAAGCGGTCCATTTGCTGATCAATTGAGCGCTTTTGGCTGTACTGCAATTGGCGATAGCAAAATCAAGATCTTCAAGTAATTTAGCAAAAACAACTTTACGTGAATCTCTAGGTTTGAACATCGCAGGATCATCCAGCTGATTTACTTTGTCATACCATGGTACGTCACCAAAGCGAACGATCTTGTCGTAATAAAAATATGCACGAAAGAACCGAGCTACACCGTCATACTGCAACCGTGCTGCCTCATCTGTACATTTGTGCGAATTTTCAAGGTAAAAATTGATACGACGAAGGGATGTCCATGTCCACCCTCCTCCACTCGCTGGAGTGGTACGAGTACCCTGAAATTCAGAAGCGAGCGTATTACGTGCTTCGTCATCGCCCTGACCCGGTGTATTGTAATGTATGGCCAGCGCATCCGGAAGATCTGCATAAAAAGCATTGGTAAAGGTCTGCAACTCGGAAGCGGTCCGAAAATAATTTTCAGGTGCCAATTCGGCTATGGGGTATCGCTCCAGATAATCGTTGTTGCAAGAACTAACTGCAAGTCCAATAATGAGCGTAAAAATATTGAGGTTTCTTTTCATGATTTTTCATTTTAAAATTTACACGCACAAACTAAAAAGACAATTGAGCACCAAAAGAATAGACACGGCCTACAGGATAACTCCTGCCGGTATTATCGCTCATTACTTGTTCGGGATCGATGTAATCGGTCTTCAACTTCGTCCAGGTATGTAGGTTTTCTCCACTGAAGAACACACGTAGCTTATTGATCTTTGCCTTTTGAGTAAGTGTGACTGGAAATGTATAACCTACAGTCAGATTACGCAGCTTTAGGTAGGCTATATCTTGTATATACATATCGTTGGCGACAGAAAGTTCAGAATTTTGTGCTGTATAGCCGCGTAAAAAAGGGAAATAAGCATCAGGATTTTCTGGCGACCATATCTTATCCTGAAAGTTCGACGGAATAAATGAATCGTATGGTCTGGCATAAACGGACCAAAAAGCTTGTGCTTCAAGATTAGGATACCAGTTTTGCTTCCCTACTCCTTGAAAAAAGGCAGAAAGGTCAATTCCATTCCAATTCGCCCCTAGGTTTAACCCATAGGAGTAACGCGGTTGATCATTTCCGATAATGGTACGGTCACCAGGATTGGCAAGCGTATTATCGCCAGCATCAATGATACCATCGCCATTGAGATCCAATATTTTGATATCACCTGCTTGAAGCATGCGCAAGTCTGCTGTGGGAGCCTGAACACGACGCCTATTGATCTGATCTTGATTGACGATTTTCGCATACTCCTGTGCTTCTTCGGTTGTCTTAAAAAATCCGTCGTAATGATACCCCCATATTTCGCCCAATTTTTGTCCTGTATAATAATTGCTCAATAGCCCAGCATCGTTGGCAAACTTGGTAATTTCAGCCTGATAATCTGACAGCATTGCCCTAACCGAGTAATTAAAAGGTTTTCCGCTTACATCAAAATGGTCCTTCCATAAAAGGGAAAGCTCAAAACCTTTGGTCTTCAGGTCGGCTGCATTCTCCTTGGGTTCAGATGCACCAAATACAGCCGGCTGGGTTTTGCCTTTACTCAGCATACCCTTTGTCTGCCGGACATAAAAATCAGATTGAAAATCGAGCTTGTTATTAAGTAAACTAAAATCAAGGCCAATGTTGCTGGTGGTAATTTTTTCCCAAGTCAATGTGGGCGCTACCGGCGCGGGACTATTGGCAACATTTAACTTTTGACCATTGACTAAATAGGAGATCTGACCTGTACCCATGGATGAAATATAAGCATAGGTATCCACCTCCTGGTTACCAAGTGAGCCGTACGAATATCTAATCTTCAGGTTATTGATCTTGTTTTTCAGTGGAGCAAAGAACTTCTCCTCGCTGATGCGCCAGCCTGTAGAAAAGGATGGAAAGAATCCAAAACGACTGTGCTTTGGAAAACGTGAGGTACCATCGTATCGACCACTTACCTCTAGCAAGTATTTGCCTTTGTAATCGTAATTGGCACGATAGAACCCTCCACGTACTGCCCATTCATCGCCACCTGCCTCAAACTGCTTCTCCCCGATCACCAAATCAAGATCATTTAAATTCTCAGACAATAGATCCTGACCGATTCCTCCAATGCGCTTATAAAAACGGTCTTCTTGATTAAAACCGCCCATTACAGTAAGGTGGTGATCGCCAAAATCTTTTTGGTAAGTAGCAAAAACATTGATAAAATGCCAAGCATATTTACCCATATTTTCCCGAAGCTTATCTTGATTCAAAGCTCCGAGTGAAGACAATTCGAGCTGTCCAGGATATTTCGAATAATACTGTTTGGTCTGTCGGTAGGAATAATCAGAACGATATTCACGATAGGAATAGTTTCCAGTTAGGGATAGACCTTTTCCCAATTTCAAAACCGCTTCTGTCATATTGGTAAATTCTGTACCCCGCGTGTAGCCACGCATTGTACCGCTTTCGAGCGCATTGTGCAGGCCGTATCCAATAGGATAACTATTGATACCCGAATACCCCGTAAGTGTGCCATCCGGATTTCGCGGCACGTACATCGCATGATAATGGTAGGTCGGACTATTGCTCACGTTGTTGGCAACGGTGCTGAAATTATTTTCCAATCCGGCCCAATCATAGCTGGATTTGAAAAAATGCGTGCTATTGCTGATGGTCAGCCAGCTTCGGATATCTGACGCGATATTTGCACGTAGATTATAACGTCCAAATTTATCGGGATCAATATTGAATATTCCTTGTTCACTCGCCTTGGAACCAGATATCGCATAACGTGTATTGCCAGAAGATCCAGAAAAAGAAAGATTATGCTCGTTTTTTGGCCTTGTTTTTTTGTACAAATAATTGAACCAATCGAAGTTGGCATAGTAACGATATATGTCATTACCACTAGCATCTTTCTTAACCACAACCCAGGGTCTGTCCGGATTCTCAGTCTTATCGTTAACACGTGCAAGTAATTCTTCATAATCCTCATCGGTATAACGCGTGGTCCGATACCCTAATGCGTTATACATAGCGTCATCGTTGATCTTCGCATTCCAATAACCACTCGTTATGAAATCAGTATTTGTGGCATGGGTAGTGAAACCAATATTATTATTATATTCAATGGAGGTCTTTCCATTTTTACCCCCTTTTTTGGTTGTGACCAAAACAACACCGAAGGCACCACGCGCTCCATAAACAGCCGCTGCGGAAGCATCTTTAAGCACCGTTACGGACTCTACATCATTGGGATTAATACGATCCAAGGTACCTAGAATACCATCAATCAAAATCAATGGACCACCACCGTTAATGGATGTATTTCCCCTCACATTGACTGAACCACTTGTACCGGGTTTTCCTGACCCAAAGACAATGTTGAGATTGGGAATATTGCCCTGAAGGGCTTGGGTAAGCTGTGTGACAGGACGATCTTCAAACTCCTTACCCGATATTTGGCTCACCGCCCCGGTTAGGTTAACTTTTTTCTGTTCACCGTAACCGACTACAACGACCTCATCCATTGCAGTAATAGCCACATCTAGGCTAACTTGAATTTCATTTTGTCCATCTACATTTACCTCCTTGGACTGATAGCCTAACATTGAACATACAAGCTGATCATTATTTGTTTTAAGGCGAATCTCAAACCTACCATTGTCGTCGGTAGTTGTTCTATTATCCGTTCCTTTCTCCGTTATAATAACATTGCTAATTGGATTGCCCTTTGAATCTACCACTTTTCCCCCTACGCGACGCTGTTGAAGGACAAGCGTATTATTGAGACCTGGAACATATCGATTCCACGGGATTCCCGCTGCTGTAGAAGCTGGCTTGCTTAATACGACATTATTGTCCATAATCTTATAGACGATCTGATAGTTTGCAAGCACATCCTTCAATGCATATTCGAAAGGTACATTTTTGTAATCGACATCGATACGCTTGGCATTGCTTAGCAGAGTAGCTTTATACAGAATATTGTAACCGCTCTGTTCTTCTAAAACCTTTAATATGGTTTCGAGTTTAGCATTTTTCTTTTGGAAATTGACTCCTTGCCCAAATGTAATTGCACTCAACTGGAGGTTAGAGGCCAGCAACAAGGGAATCGCTAATGACATTTTCATAGCAAATTCTTTTTTGGCAGAGATCCTACTTTTAGGCAAAGGATCTCCATACCGTTTTTTTTTTGTACTTTTGCATACGGTTGTAATGGTTTTTAAGTCTATTAAATCTTTTTCAGCCTGGTCTTTTCGAAGACAAATTCAGGGGCGGTCGTAACGCTCCTGAACTCTTCTTTATGGGTTATCTTTTCACATAAATTTTCCTCCCTTTCAATTCAAAATGAATATCTCCGACTAGTTCGATCGTACGGAGTAGTTTGTCGATATTATCATATCTTGACACTGTGCCCGAGAAAGCAAAGTTTTCGGGATGATAATCAAAGTGGACTTCCACGTCATACCATCTACTGATAATTTCCATGACTTCGTCAATAGGTGTATTATAAAAAGCAAATTTTCCTTCTTTCCAGGCAATGAAATAGCGCGGGTCAACAGCTGTCTTTAGAAACTTTTTGCTCGTAAATTGAAACACTGCTTGCTCAGCAGGACTTAAGTAGAGGTTGTCCTGTGGGCTATCTTGAACATTTAATTTCACCTTGCCTTCCACCAAAGTTGTCACGATCGATTTGCCATAACTTTGAAGGTTAAATGCTGTCCCTAAAACTTCCAATTTCTGATTACCTGCATGAACAATAAAGGGCACCCGTCTTCCTTGATAGACCTGTTTAGCAACCTCAAAATAAGCTTCACCCTGCAATTGTACTTTCCTTTCATCACCGTTAAAACTAATTGGATAACGTAGTGTAGTAGCGGCATTCAGCCAAATCTTTGTACCATCTGCCAATAGCAGCTTATATTCTCCACCTCGTGGCGTAACGATTGTATTATACGCTGTCTGCTGATTGCTAGTCCCTGAGCTTTTCAGACGATAGGATATAATACCTTTGTCGGATTTGATAATTTCAAACGCACCATTATCTATAATCGTATCCAATTTTAATTTTTCGAGATCTATACGCTCGCCACTTTCTAAAATTATTTCGGCTTTTTGGGATCCGGGAACTACCGCAGGTAGACTGTTGACCATTGCCCGGTCATCCGGTCTATTTTCTTGTATAAAGAAGAAGATCGAAGCAGATATACCAACTAGCAACAATATAGCTGCGATACTAAAATAATGTAGAATGTGAATTGATGATTTCTTTATAATTGGACTGGAAACAACTTGGTCTTTTATTCTTTCATCTTCAATGATTGTCTTAAAAAGATTATCGTGCGCAATTTGATTGTCTGGAGACTGCTCTATCTCTCCCTCGTCCATAAGCTGTTGCCACGCATTCAAAAAATCCGGATCATTGAGATAATTGGCAAAATTTTGCTTTGCACGCTCGTCTAATGTTTTTGCCAAAAATTGGCTGATAATAATCTTATATGCTTCTACTTTGGACATCCTTATTTATTGTACGCTATAATATTATTCGTACAACTAGGATCGATGAACTAGTCAAAAGATATTTTTTATTAAAAAAAGGATTAAAAGTAAGCCGTCAAGTTTCAAACGTACAAACTGGCATGCTGCTACAAGATGGTTGCGTACGGTATTTTTGGAAATACCAATTTCTTCGGAAATTTCTGCATAACTCATTTCCTCTATTTTGCTCTTATGAAATACAAGTTTTTGCTGTGGCGGTAAGCAGGATACAATCGTCTTGAGTACTTTATCTAAATCTTTATGAGCGATTGTCCGCTCTAATTCATCACTTAATTCATCCCATTCTGCCAATTGTGATACTTGATATTTTTGTCTAGACAACTCTTTTCGAAACAAAGTGATGGCCGTTCGCTTTGCTACTAAAAATAAAAATGGAAAGATAGCTTCCACAGAGGGGATTGAATTCCGTTTTAGAAAAAGTTGCACAAAAATCTCTTGCATAACCTCCTCCACGTCTAATTCGGAAGAACATACACGACGTACTTTGTGATACATCAAAGGCCTATAAAAATCAAAAATCTTTTTAAAAACCTTCTCGTCTCCCAATTTAAAGCGATTAAACTCATCAAGACTCAATGGAACTGCATTTAAATCCATGGTTATATTTTCCCTAGGTTACACTTGGTCTAAGCAACAAAACTTATATTAAATCTATATAAATGCAGGGTTATTTCAAAATTAAATATGAGTATCCCAAAATTTCAGTCAGTTTTCAACAGGGTTACTACCCAACAAACCGATCTATAGGCCATTCTTCCAAAAAAGTTTATTCACAACCGACACTATATATCTGGGCAACGTAATACCAGGATTACAAATAGAGATGGAAATCATCGTTAATGAGCTCTATATTTTGCCATGTTAGATTCTTTTCTGTAAATTCAAAAACCAGTAAAGTCATATGGATCATTTAGAACCTATACCATTATGGACATTAGTAGCTAACATCAAACAGGAAATTAGCTATGGTCAAGGAAAACTGCAAACCCGTTATGGCACGAAACAGTTTAGCCCGGGCACCAAGGTATATATTATCGATTGGTATGCCGGGATGTGCCAAGCTATTACCGTAATCGGCTTGTCCAGAGATACGAAAAAATTAATTACCATCGTTATACAGGCTGAATGGGTTGAAAACTTCCGTGTCAAGTTATGCTACAATCCTAAAGTATACTCAAAAATAAAGACCTACTTTGATAAGGAAGAAACTGGAATGCAACGGTATACAGAAAAATTTGTAAATGATATGTTTATCGGTATACCCCAATGGATTGAACCTATTTAACTCTCACAACGATAATGTGAGTTACCTTTGCCACAATTGATTATGTATATGGTCAAATATTAGCCATTACAGTAAATTACTTTGTGCTGAATTTTAGATAATGGTCTTTCATCGGTATCCCATCTGCAGTACGGAATGCATTTCCTGTAATGATGATCTCATAGGTTTTGTTTGGTTCTAACTCCCAATCTATAAGCACGGATTTCTTATCTGAAGAATAACGATGTCCTTTTATCACCGGAAAACCTTCTTTGGAAATCCCCCTAAATGACCGTCCCTGTCCCAATAAGGGCCTGTCGAAATTTATCTTCAGCTCCCTTAAGGTGTTGTTGACATTGGTTTGTCCATCCTGAATTCCCTCAAAAGAAATGATTTTTGGTCTTCTTTCTTCAAAAGCTGCATCTAAAGAAGAAATATCTGCAGCGTAAGATCGATAAGCTTTGGCAAGTACAGGCATATAGCTCTCTAAAGTAGGATATAAGTCTCGCTGACGATCAAAGTGTTCAAGTTCATCAACAAGTTTCTCAATCCAAAGAAATCCCCTATCTAGCTGTCCATTGGTTTCCTTTGAAATCTCTTCGAAGCTGAAATTATGATCTTTTTGATATTTGATAACCGCAGCTCGAACCAATGCCTCGTTCAACATCGTTTGCCAGCTACCGTATGCCTGCCGGTTCATTTTCTCCTTTACGACGCTATATAATTTTTCGCCGCTGTCTCTAAAAATTGTCGTGTCTTTTTCCAATAAATAATTAACAAAGGAGTGGTTAAACTCGTGAAGTAATGTAGGGAAATAGCTCTGTAACGGAAATTCAGCCATGCCAAGACTATCCATACTCCATGTCCCCATAATAGCGTAGACTTCCTTAAGACCCTGTGGATTTTTAATGGCTACCCCATAGTTACCGCCGCCATTCCCCAAACCATTCACAATCAAAAACTTTTCGGATGGTTTCTTACCATAGAATTTAGGGTACCAGTCCAATTCAATATGTTCATAAATTGGAAGAAAGCGCCTTTGTACCTCATGGTACAGTGCCTGGTTATCCTGAAAAAATCCTTTGCTATTACTGTCTTTGTAAAACTTCTTTAATAGTCTTGCGAATTGAAGAGCATTAGCTCTACTCCACCTTTTGTCCAAGGTTTCGCTGATATTTTTTTGCTTAAGATTGAACTTATCATCAAGATGTATGGCCATACTCATCACTGCATCGTAGCCTATGCCATTTTCATTTTTAATCTTATTGACAAAAGTGATCAATTCGTGTTCTTTAAAAGGACCATAGTGTTCATTGATTCGATCAACGTAGCGCTTAAAAATGCCTGAACTATACTCTTGATTGCCAGCAAGTCTAAATACAATACTCAGAATCTCGATACGCTCATCAACTTTTGGCTTATCCATAATTTCGTTACGCTGCCCATAGGTAAGCATAAATGATAAACTGAATAGGATAATCAATACATATTTAGAAGTTTTTTCGAACATATTGGAAATAGGCTTTACCATCTTTTATTTATTTTGTACTTGAATGGGGATTCCAAATAGTTTGCCAATAAATTTAACACACTATTTGCCAACACACTACGAACGAATTCCCTTCTTAGTACTGACCGTTATTGAACACTAACCGTTCAATATTGGACAGGCTGCCAGCCATTTTCTATAATCTTATTCATTAATATTAAATTGATCACTTAAGTCTTATAACTGTTTGAAAGCATATTACATTTCTTGTGCAACGTTACCTAAGTTGACAGCTGTTAGAAAAGAATAAATTCTTAAATTAGTTCAATAATTGTTTAGATCTAATTAGTTGAATTTAAAACTGCTTTACACCAATAATATGACCACCCTAAGATTTATATTGCTTGCACTTATATCAGTTGTTTGGTCACTGCCCTCAATACTTCCAAAAAAAAGATGATCATGTGGTCAGCTCCTTTATCATTTTATTCTATTCTTTTGGAATTTACCCAAAATTGATCGTCCGAAAAGAAATTTTTGAAACTTCATTAAGCTTGAATAGTATTACGTTATACCCCTTTGTTTCCGTCCAAAAATATTCTGTAAATATTCATATGGAGCACCCTGTGCTATCGGACTTTATGTTTACTTCCTGTGGGCCATGCCTTAAAAAATTAACATATTTACAGGCAATCATGATCCGCTTATCAGTAATAAAATACAAGACCATCTCTTTTCGCAGTGATTTCCTTTAATTGATCATAGTCCATATTCAAACATTGGTATAGCGTAAAAATCACACCTGAGC
This sequence comes from Sphingobacterium sp. B29, assembly GCF_001952815.1. Taxonomy (NCBI): domain Bacteria; kingdom Pseudomonadati; phylum Bacteroidota; class Sphingobacteriia; order Sphingobacteriales; family Sphingobacteriaceae; genus Sphingobacterium; species Sphingobacterium sp. B29. Next base: position 4,955,329 of record NZ_CP019158.1, read on the forward strand.
GCATGGAATAAATTTCATCGGGAAGTCGACCCAAATTTGTACCGTTCAAAATAACGTTATTCACGGCCTTCAAAGCACAAATCTCTACAGGAAATTTCTTGAGCTTACTATAATTGAAATCCAGTTTTAGCAGACCGTCCAATTGTCCAAAACTGCTTGGAAAATCAGTAATCGAAGATGCCCTTGCATTGATTTCCTTCAGGCTCTTAAGTTTTCCGAATGTTTCCGGTAGAGTTGTCAGTCTACTATTCTCCATATTCAGATAGGATAAACTACTTAATCCGCCGAACTCATCTGGAAGCTTCTCTACAGAAGGGGATAGCCAAAGATCTTCTAATTTTTTAAGGTTACCTATCGAAGCCGGTAAAGTTTTAAAATTACCGCCCACTAACCAGAATCTAAGATTAGACAAGTTCCCAATATTATCAGGAATAGATTGTAAGCTTTCTCCTTGAATCCAAAGTTGTTTTAAGCTCTTGAGGTTACCAAAAGATTGTGGCAGTTGCTGAAGCCTACTTTCTCCGTAAATTTCAAGCGTGTCCAACTTAGTCAAATTATCGATATCCGAAGGCAAGGTAACTGGTGATGATCCCGGATAAACAAAACTAAAACGTGCAAACCTCAAATTACGGCATTGACTCAAACTTGATGGGATATAAGCCTGTTGCGCGAGAATTTCCGTAGACACCAGTTTGGTCAAGTTTCCAAAATCTGAAGGAAGCTGGGTAACAAAACAATCGAGGTGTTTTAAATTGACCAGTTTACCCAACGTGCCGCTGAAGTCTACATCGCCGACATACCGCATAATAAGGGTTTCGAGCGACTTTAAATTTCCAAAAGTTTTTGGCAATACCACGGTATATCCCAAATCGGGGGTTCGCATCGGTGTGAGGTGAAATGATTTCAATTTGGTCAGATTGCCAAAATTATCGGGAATGGTAAGATAATAACCTACCCGATCCAGACTAAGTTCTTCAAGGGCAAGGTAATGATCGCCGAAAATAGTCGGAACATCTTTCAATGAAGATCCACCTAAAATAAGCTTCCTTAGATATTTAAATGCCTTAAGCGCAGGAAAGAAATCTGGTTCATTAAAACGATGTGCAATACCTGAAGCCTGCATATTTATTTCAATAATATGTCCATCCTTATCTTCAACAACACGTCCACCGCGCCCCATTTGCAATTCATTTAATGCCTCGTCTTCCTGATATTCGCCAGTCTGTACCTTTTTGGTAAACTGATAATTTTTCCCAGCATAAGTCATCGTATAGGTAACTTGATAGCTGGTATTGGAATAACCATGCAATTCAATGGTTGGATTTTCTTCTACCGGTCTAGCCCAACCATCGTGGTATGTGCTATGTAGATGACCATAAGCTTTATCGAAAGACCATTTACCTTTATATTTCGGATCCACGGCAAAGTGAAGTATCGTCTTAAAGGATGAAGGTGTGTTTTCTTTAATATCGATATGTAACTCGGGTATTTTAACATCGACTGTGGCCGTATTACTATTACCGCTACCTTTTACCGTCCAGGTAAGGATATATTCCTCTCCAGGCACTCCCCTAAAAAACGAATTAGGGTTATTAGGGTCGTCGATTTTCACATAATCTTCCACTACAGTTCCTTTTGTTATACTCCATGTACCTGTTTCCCCTTTTTGTAAGGCGCTACCCTTTAGCTGGACGGTGAATTCGTCATATAGTTCAGTGGGCTCGGCCTTAGATTCATATACTGTTTTCAGGACATCCTGGTATTCCTTCTTTGAACAGGCTACAAATAAAAAGCTTTCAAAAAAAACACAAAGAAATGAACACCAAAATAATGTAGACTTATGATACATGGATATTAAGGTTGAGTTGTAAAATTAAATATTGCTGAACGCACTGAATTCCCGTTGCTGTCGTTAACAATCAGTTGATAATAGTATTTTTTCGATTTTTCTAAAGGGGAAAAGAACACACTATACTTATTGTTATTTTGACTCACGGCATTGTAGATTTTTCCTCCGGTCTGTTTGTACATAACGGCAAGATCATCGTGTATATATACTTCAACTTTACTATATGGATACGAAGCAAGTGTAAAAGACAGTATGTACTGGCCTTTATCTAAAGTAACTTTATTTTGAATATCTGCAAAAGCATCTATTTCGTTATATACGGTTTCCTTTTTGCAGGAGCTCATAAGGACTAATAAAACTCCTATAAACCAGCATATACAGTTGTTATTGGATAGACATTTCATAAATTGAGCCTTCTAAAAAGTTAATATCAGCATTGAGGTAATACTTGTCTTTATAAGTGAACATTCCGCCAAAATACATATGATTTCCATTAATACTTAAATAGATAGGACTTAGCGTGTTTTTTACTATGTTGTACATCATAAAATTATTGACGTCCAATGCCAGTAATATATCACCATTAAAATTTATGGCACCGACAGGCGCATAAGGATAGGTTTGATTTGTTGTTCCGACACGATATAATTCTGTAAGTTTAAATGTGTTCGCGTCAACAGCATATATCGTTAAGGTATACCCGATATTGAAACCTTGGTCAAATACATTTGAAACTCCAAGTGCATATAATCTGCCTTTAACTGAGACAAAGCATTCACTGGAAAAATTAGTATCGAAAGTGGCGATCTCCTCAAATTTATCTTTTGTCGGGTTATATTTGGCGACAATATTCTTTATTCCACGAGAATTCACTGTAAGTGTATACGTTTGGTAGACCGCATTATTGTGCACAAAGATACTATGATTACTATAACCGTGCGATTCTTTAAGTTGGGGCCGGCTAAAATAGTACTTTGAAAATTCGCGTTTTTCAATGTCAAAAGCTTGACAAAACAACTCATAACCATTGAAAAGGTCCGGCTCTAGCGAAGGCAAAATATGGCTAACTGGCAGTGCAAGAAAAAATATTCGATTTCCAATGGATACGGACTTTGGCGGAATAACCCCCATCGTATCGGGAATATGAGCAATATTCTGCAACCGGCTCGTTTCAGGATCAAAATGTGAAACAGAATTGTTCCAAAAATAATAGATTTGGTCATTGCAGATCGAAGGATAATTAGTTCTCCAGTTCGTCTTTTTCAGTCCTATGGCCAATGTATTTCCCTTATAAATAAAATCAATAGCCTGACCAATGATCTCTTTCTCTTTATAAATCACGCGCAACATATAATTGCCGTCTCGATACGGATAATAACCCGTTAGACTGATCTGATAGGTTCCATTTTTCGTTGCAATGGGATAGTTCATGTGAAGCGTGTCCATTCCAAATAGAAATTTAATATCCCTCAGATTAATATTATTAAGATTCTTCCCTTCAACCACAGTCCTAAACTGGCCCCTTTCATCATACTCTGCCTCTGTATTTGGCCAAAAGAGCGTAAAATCTTCTGGGAATGGAGCAGTTGTGGTTATTTCAGTTTTACGCTCAGATTCTATTGTGTTGCCATTATACTCGATGTAAGGCACCAAAATATAAGTAGATTCGGAATCCAGTTCATTCAATGTGAGTCGAAACATATCGCCTTCACGAACAGCTTCAACACTTTTTCCTTGACTGGGATTATCTTTTTTATAGTACCTGACGCCCGATTTTGTATATCCTAGACTGGAAATCTGATAGGTCATTGAAATTTCTTTATCCCGGACACTAGTGATGGCCTCATTAATAATCCTTGGAAAAACCTCATTTTTTTCAGTTTTACAGGCCGACATAAGAAAAACAAGCCCCAGTAGACAAAGGTATTTGTTAAAGTTGCCCATTTGATTTTGTTTTAATATAAATGAAATTCAAATTTTCATAGGACCAGGTTTGTATATAATAGAAAAACAGGTTGTATGAATTATCGACATTCTGGGTCATATTTTTAAACATATGCATCTCCAAATTAGGATATTGTAAAGTCGATAAGAGCTTCAGATCACTGTCATACTTATTTATAGTACCATAAGTGGATATTCCACCACCTTCTTGCTGTCCATAGACCACAATATTGTTATCATTATCAAAAAAAGCTCCTGCTGGCTTTAAATTGACGTACTCACCCAATTTTGCCTTGACATTGCCATTCTTATCAAATTTGACATACCTTAACGAATAGGAATAGAAGTCAAAACCCCAGAGATAAAAAATATCATTTTTATCTTTCAGTAAAATAGGCATATGGTATTGACGTTCGTAATCGCCAGGAAGCTTTCCATCAAACTCAAAAGTAGCCAGCACATTACCGTCCCGATCTGTTTTTTGCACCTTAATTTTTGTTGCTTCAGAATCAAGCAAACTATAATAGATCTGTTGCGCATTGTCTAACTGAATTGAAGAAATGCCAACGGAGCTATTTTTACGTTTCCAAACAACTTTAAAGTCGCTGGTAGTAACCTTTAATAGCTCTCCCCCACCTGTACCCATGATCATGTTCTGTGACGCGTCAAACTGAACTGATGAAACGTAATCATTCGGAGACAAATCTATCGAAACGGGCTTCTCCAGTTTCAGTTTACCATTTGTCTGATCAATGACATAAATATCGTGTTTAACAATAATGAAAGCTTCATCTTGCTTAGAAGGCAACACTACATGTGGTGGTAAATCATAATAATTTAGATCCTGGATCAAGCGATACCATATAATCTGGCCTTTATTATTTGTACGATATACAATCAGTTTAAAATTTGTTTCTCCACCCTCATGCTGCAAGAATGTACAGATTAAATGTCCACCATCTTCCAGAAGACGGATGCTATTATTGCCCGTTATACGTGATTGCGTATGAATTTTGTATTCAACATAAGTACTTCCGTTAGTTGTACTGCCTCCAACAGTTCTTGCATCTATGCTTTGTTCTTGTATTATTCCCGTTTGGGAACTCGCAATTACACGGATCTTATAATTTGTATCACCAAGCAAATTAATTAAGCTGTATTTTGTTATACTAAGATCCTTCGCTACAAGCTTATTATCGACATATATCGCATAGGATACTGGCTTAAAATGCGAACTGTTCACCTTATCCCAAGATAACTCTATTAAATCTTTGTTTGCAGCACTTACAACAAGATTCAAAGGATTTAATATTTCTGCCTGATCAATATATTCATCGGTTTTGCTCGCAATATTCTCCTTCTTGGAACATCCTCCAATTAATAAAATTAGAATTAAGAAAAATAGCTGAGCACAATGGTAAAAAATAGCTCTTTTCATAAAATGAAGTTACTCACCAAAGATATTAAAAAGGTTGTATCAAAAGCATTTTTTTAAACATAATTAATTGATGCATTAATTAGGCCAAATAATTCTCTACAATATTTAATAGACCTTTATGAGATTATCGTGCCCCACAAGCAAATTCCATCTATACACACACCTATATTATCTGATTGTACAGCATTATAGGATGAAACATATCTTTTACTTCACCGTTAATTTGACGCTTGCTTTCTTCAATCCTTTTCCTTCTACTTCTGCTATAATTTCCCCAACAGAGTCTCTGCTTTCAACAAGAAAAACCAATTGACCATTAAAGCACTTCATGAAAGGCTTCTGAAATGATTCCAAACTTGTTGGATCTCCATTCGCCACAGCCTTAAATGCCCCCTGCCCTTTTACCTTGAATTTTAATTCTCGGTCTTCGCCTGTCACTATATTCCCCTGTTTATCAACCAGCGTAGCTGTGATAAAAGCAATATCTTTTCCATTTGCTTTCAATTGTTTCCGATCAACGTCTAAACGTACAGTATATAACTTACCTGCCGTCTTTACACTATCTCTTGCAGCTATATTTCCTAAAGAATCATAGGCAACTACCGTAACCGTACCCGGTTCGTATTTAGTATCCATCCACATCAAACGATAGCGCTTTTGACGCATAAAATCATTTTGTGCCTTTTTATCGTTAGAATTTTCCAAGGTAACATCAAAATCTTTCTTTTTTACTCCTTGACTTTTTCCATTGATAAAAATTTCCGCTGCAGGGTAATCTGTATAGACAAAAATTGGCGTTTTCTGTCCTTCGCGTCCCTTCCAGTTCCAATGAGGAAGAATATGAAGTGTATGCAATTCCTGGTTCCAATGGCTACGATAAAGATAATATCGATCTTTAGGGATACCGGCAAGATCTACAATACCGAACAAAGAACTATGACTTGGCCAATTTGTATAGTAGGGTGTCGGTTCGCCCAAATAATCGAACCCTGTCCAGACAAATTCACCTATTGCGTAAGGTAGATCGTCATGCTGAATAAAGTTATCTTCAGGCAAATCCGACCAGGAACAATGCTCTACATCATAACTCGAAGCCTGATGGTCGTCATATTTTGCCATCGATTTTCGTTCAACGGGAAATTTATAAACACCTCTAGAACTCAAAGTAGACGCAGTTTCAGTACCAAGAATTAACTGCTGTTGTAACTTTTTATAGGCTTCGGGGTATTTAAATGGACGATAATTAAAGCCTGCAACATCCATCGTTGAGGCAAAGCTACTATTTATAACCGCATCAGGGTTGTCCATCCCCTGGGTAACTGGGCGAGATGGATCCTCACGATGGCAAATATCTTGCAGATATCTCGCGACCTTAGATCCGTCAGGACTTCCTTGTTCGGGTACTTCATTTCCAATACACCACATCACAACGCTTGGATTATTGCGGTAATGCCGTATCAGATTTACAAGATCTTTTTCGGCCCAATCGTTAAAATATTGATTGTACCCATTCTTCATTTTGGGAATTTTCCATTCATCAAAACTTTCCGCCATTAGCATAATACCCATTTCGTCACAGGCTTGCACCAGCTCCGGCGCCGGCATATTATGGGAAGTGCGAATGGCATTAACGCCCATATCTTTCATTATTCGTAACTGCCGCCTAATAGCGGCATCATTTACAGCTGCTCCCAAAGGCCCCAAATCATGATGCAAACACACTCCTTTAAATACGGTCAGCTTTCCATTCAAATAAAACCCTTTATTGGGTACCATAGCAATGCTTCTGATTCCAAATACGGTTTGATATTTATCGATTAATTTGCCGTTCTGATAGAGTTTGCTGACAGCCTTATATAAATTGGGGGATTGCAATTCCCACAATTGTGGTTTCTCAACGAACAATTCCTGTTGCATCTGCTGGATCTGGTAGTTGCCTATCTGATCATTCTTCTTCGCCACGATGCGTCCATGGCTATCGATAAGAATAGTTTCTAAGGATAGAGAATCTTTCGACAGATCTATACCGGCTAAATCAGTCCGAACCTGAATTCGCGCGAAATCCTTTGTGATCTCAGGCGTCGTAATATAGGTGCCCCAATGTGCAATACTTGTTTTTTCAGTGATCTCCAATCGAACATTTCGATACAATCCTGCGCCAGGGTACCAGCGGGATGACTCAGACTTATTTTCTAATCTTACCGCGACCAAATTTTGACCCGGACTCACATACTCGGAAACGTCAAAATAAAAACTATTATAGCCATAAGGCCAATTGCCGACCTTTTTCCCATTCACAAAAACGACAGCATTGCTCATAGCACCATCAAACTGTAAAACCGTGCGCTTATTTTGAACGTTTTGTGGCAATTCAAATTCTTTACGATACCAGCCAACGCCTACAAACGGAAGTCCACCAGTCCGACCTGCATGTTCCAATGCTTCCTTTTGTCCATCTTGAGCAATAGCCATATGCTGCTTATCATTGTTGGCACTAAATGGGCCATAAATTGCCCAATCATGCGGAACACGAACAGTCTGCCATTCGCTTGTAATCAATCCGATATCAGCGAAGTTTGGCTGATCATGTTTTGTAAATTTCCATCCATCCTCGAGCATGGTTACTATTCGTTCCTGAGCAAATAAAGTATTTGGTCCAATAGATATTATTGCACATAGTATAAATTTCAGTCCTCGGGTTGAAAAAATGGATAAATAAGATTTAGATTCTTTTTGCATCTATAGCATTTTAAGGTTGAGTTTGTTCATAAAAACAAATTGAAGATCCGAAAATACAACTTATGTATAACATAATAAAATTATTCAGATCTTTTGTGATTGGAATTAAAGCTGAAATCATGATGTGTTATTCAAATACTCCTCTTTCATTGAAATAGAGTCCCAGCTGTTCTATTTGCGGGTTTAGACGAGATTGTAAAATGTTGATTCTTAATCTCTGGGCACTAACTGTCGGAAAAGTCAATAAACGTTTGTTACCGATAGTAGTTCCTTTCGACACTTCTCTCCAGACTCCATCTTGCCAGATCTCCAAATTAAATCGCTCGACACGTTGCCCTAAAGCGATGGTTTCCTGTAAGGAAAGAACGTTGAACGCGGTTGCTTTAGGTAGGGTATATTCAAAAGTTGCTATGCTGTTTTTTTCATCTTTCGTCGTCCAAAATGGCATTTTTTTCCATTTTTTTAAAACGAGGCCTGCAGTATGGAGTTTAGCTTTGCTTAAAAGATTTTTCGAAAACAATGCTGTGCGCCAGTCATTCCACTTTTTTAAATTTGCAGCATCTACCGAATGAATCAAGCCTGCAGTTGTTGGTGGAATATTAAGCAACAAGACACCATTTTTCCCTACCGAATTAAAATAAATATCCATCAACTTACCCGGGCTTTTGACTTTGTTATCCTCTTCCTCGTGATAGAACCATCCCGGGCGTATAGAAACATCAGTTTCCGCTGGGTACCATACCAGCCCTTTTGCCTCTTTGATCCTTTCTCTGCTCCCAAGATCTTTATTACGCATATCTCCGGCCGGTTTAATATTCATCTGCTGTTGCGATCCTGCAGCTATCTGATTTTGTGCTAGATTACTAGCCGGTACGACTGACCATTCTGTGTCCCGTCCATACCCCGTTTCTGTACCGACCCATCTTACATCGGGTCCCATAACTGCAATAACGGCCTCAGGTTGTTTTTCACGTATAACCTGATAATAACGATTCCAATCGTATTCCTGCTTTTTACCGTTAGGTCCCTCTCCGTTAGCACCATCAAACCAAACTTCATCAATCTGACCATATCGGGTCAGTAATTCGCTCAATTGGGCAACAAAAAAATCATTATAAGCTTCTGACCCATAAGAAGCTTCATGTCGATCCCAAGGGGAAAGATATACCCCCAACTTCATATCGTATTTTTTACAGGCCGCAGCAAGTTCGCCAAAAATATCTCCTTTTCCCTTTTTGTAAGGAGAATTTTTAACCGAATAGTCTGTTGTATTCGTTTGCCAGAGGCAGAAGCCATCGTGATGCTTCGCGGTAAGAATCAAAAGTTTGATTCCACCTTCCTTTGCTGTCCTAACCCATTGTTCTGCATCTAATTGCGTCGGATTAAATAATTTTGGATCGTCTTTCCCTTCACCCCATTCCTTATTTGTGAAGGTATTGATCCCAAAATGGAGAAATCCGGTCACTTCCAGCTTTTGCCAATCAAGCTGTCTTTGGGTCGGTATCACGTTGGCAGCTTTGGTTACAATAGCAGATTCTGATTCTCCGGGTTGTAATGCAATCATATTTTGAGCCGAAGCGTGAAAAACCGCTGCCAATAACAGTAATGTAATTGTATTAATTTTCTTCATTTGATATTTATCTGACAAAAATAAGATAGCCGGAATAATCTCCGAACTATCTTATCTTCAAAATTTTCGTAAAGGTTCCGACCAATTATTGATTGGCCCCCTGATTGGCAACTAAAGGCCAATTCGGGTTTTGATAGATAATTGAACCAGCTGGGCTACCATCTGTCGAAGTTATGCTCAAATGACTTATTGCTATGGGAGACAAATAATGGGCACTGGTCCAGCTATAGCCATTTAGAACAAGATTGTTAGCCGAAAGATTAATCCGATAGGGTCTTAAATATTGACTTTCCTGTGGTGAAGACACATTTGCGGTTTTTCCTGCTGTGCCGGGTACGATTAAAGTCGAGACGCCTTTATCTTTGTACCAGTCTTGCATAGGCCCCCACAGCCTCATCCCTTCAATAATGTATGGATTGCTTGCTAGCTGATCAAGAGCCCGCCAACGCCTAAGATCATTAAATCTAAATCCCTCGGCAACTAGTTCCAAACGGCGCTCCCTTCTAATATTATAAAGAAGTTTGTCAGATAGTAATTGTCCTGCCGAATATGCAGCAAAGTCACCCTGAGCTTCCTTTTGCATGTCGGTCGCATTTACGGTTGCCATAAAATCTGTATTTACACCTGCTCTTTCTCTGATTTTTGTCCAGTAACTATTGGCTTTTGCATCGATCACTCCCTTTGCAAGATAACTTGCTTCAATATAGTTTAGATACGCTTCGACTGCGCGAAATATAATCGAGCCTGTGGTACCAGTCTGTCCCTCAGCTTGGGCAAAAAGATAGCTCATTCCTTTTTTCAAGGCATAACCTGTCACGTACCTTGTTTCGGCTAGTCCGATAATATCTGGTCTCGGCTCTGTCTGCACAGCACCTGTCGAAGAAGTCTGGTTGGTATAACTCAATTCCCCAGGTGCTTTCATAAAGAGCTGTAAGCGATTATCCCGATTTTTTTTGACGAGGCTGATGGAATCGTCACCTGCATACCCAGCGTTAGAAGCATAAATAGGCAGTCCGTTTTTCATGGTGAAATTTTCCACAAGACCTCTTGAATATCCAGAATTTCCGCCATTACGGTTCATGTAGTGATTTACAGCATGCGTAATTCCTAAAGGCATTGAATAACTCCGCCATAAAAGGACTTCACTGTAACCGTTTAGATTTTCATCACCAAACATTTTAAAATAGGGATTTGAAGATGAATTATAACCATCATCCTTTGTATTTCCAACAAGTTCGACTGCATCGGCTACCTGAGCGGCGGCTGTCATCGACTGTTCTAAGAAATAATTGATCTCATTATCGATATTGATCGAAAAATTTGGATGCGATTTTGCACCCGGCCAGCCAGTACCACCAGGGACGAAAGCTGTTCCTTTATGGTATTTTAGCCAAGAGCCTTCAAATAATCCTACACGAGATTTAAAAAGTAAAGCAGCCTTTTTTGAAATACGGTTTTTCCCGTCCGGAGCAACATCGTTCAGCAGTGTAATCGCCGAATCCAAATCAGAAAGAATAAATCTAACCACCACATTCCTAGGTTGTCGAACAGAAGCAGCGGTCAGCTCTTCCATATTATCTTTCAGTGTATTTCTGATGATCGGAAAATCACCTAGCGCCTGTACCTTAGTAAAATATTCATACGCTCTCAAAAAATAAGCTTCTCCCACATAATGGGTTATATTTGCGGAATTTCCTGTTACCTTACCATTTTTCCATTTTGGAAGTACTTGTTCAAGAAAATAGTTCAACTGTCTAATCTGGGTAAAATCCCATTCACCTCCGGAACTTGGCACACGCCATTCTCCCGGGACCCAGCGTGTCGAATAACTTGAAGTCACCTGGTTATCAGTACCGTTATCGTTGGCAAATGTTCCAAGCCCCCAGCCAGAATGGGATGGAAAGGCATAACGTCCAACAGTATATGCAGCTAAGTCCGCTTCTGTATTTAAATATTCTTGTGGTGTTACATTGGATAAGGGTTCTCTATCCAAATACTTATTGCAGGAGTGCAAAGTGAACAACACGGTCATTGATAGCAACCAAGAAATTGTGGAGAAATAATATGTTCTTTTCATATCTATCTGTTTAAAAATTCAAGTTAAGTCCAAAAGAATAAGTCGTCGAAAATGGATATGTTTTTCCATCGTTCCACCCTCCAAGTCCAACGGTTTCCGGATCAAAAACCTTGGCCATTTTGGTAAAAGTCAACAAATTTTCACCTGATGCATAAATTCGAATTTTGGAAAATCCTATTTTGGTCAATAGCTGTGGAGAAAACGTATATCCAAACTGAGCATTCTTTAAACGTAAATAAGCGGCGCTTTGCAAATATCTCGTTTGCGTTTGCTGATTTTTTGAGGTATTAAAATAAGGTCTTGGTAAATAGGAATCTTTATTAACACCTAATATACCATTTTGTACCATAGTGGAATTCTCATCACGGTAGAAGTCCATATTCTCAACAAATCCAGCAGATTGCCACATCCCGCCATTCGCTCCCCAAAAATATGGGCCATTGGGCATATAATCGCGTTTTCCAACACCTTGCAAGAAAATCCCTAAATCGAACCCGCTATAATTGAAATTTAAATCAAAACTGTAACGATAGCGTGGGGCCGAATTTCCTATAATTGCCAGATCCCCTGGGTTAGCCAACGTATTGGCTCCATTATTAACCTGACCGTCTCCGTTGAGATCAGCATACATGATGTCGCCAGCTTGCCAGTTTGTCCCGAAAGACTGTTTGGCATTAGCGAGATGTGCAGCCATTTCTTCCGCGCTCTGTGCTATTCCTAAAGTTTGATATCCCCAGATCTCCCCATTCTTCCGGCCATCATACCAAGTACTCAACGTACCAGTAGGATTAGGATATTTGGTTACTGTCTGACGGTCGTCGGAAAGTACAGCTCGTGCGCTATAATTCAGTTTACCGATATGATCTTTCCAGTTTACCTCAATTTCGAAGCCTTTGGAATTCATCTCGGCATTGTTTAAACGCGGTACAGCCGTGCCCAAAATAACAGGAAGTTCTGGTGCTGGTCCTATCATATCGAATGTATTCCGACGATAGACTTCAAGAGATAAACCTAAACGATTGGAAAGTGCCCGCAAATCAAGCCCCACATTCCAGCTTGATACACGCTCCCAGGTCAATGTAGAGGCAATAAGCCCAGGTGCACTGGCTGTATTTGTTTTTTGTCCATTCAAAAGCCAGGTACCATTAGCTATACTCACTGGCATTGTTGCATAAAAAGGATACCAATTGTCCGTATATTGGTTTCCCAGCTCGCCATAGGAACCACGCAACTTAAACATGGAAACATGCTCCTTGATAGGCCAAAATGATTCATTCGCTATGTTCCATCCAACGGAAACGGAGGGAAAGAGATTCCAGCGCAAGTCTCTTGGAAAACGTGAAGAGCCATCGTATCGCCCATTCGCTTCAAAAAGATATTTATCTTTGTAGTTATAGTTTAAACGTCCAAAAAAACCAGCGGTAGCCCAATGTTGGTAGCCCCCAGAAGCTCTTGGATTAGTGGTCGCAGTATTCAATGTCGGTATATTATCTGTGATTAGATCGCTCATGCTTCCATTAAGATCTCTATACTTATTGAGCTCTGAATTGAAACCAGCCAAAATTTTGAAATGGTGATCATCGTTGATGTCAAAGGAATAATCTGAAAAGAAATTTGTACTGAAATATTCATCTTTTCGATTGTATTCGGACACATTGGTATATCCTGCCGCATTGTATCCTACCGCAACGGGAAATGGATTTCCTTTTGCATCATTTGAATAAGCTCTCAAAATTTCAGCATGATCATTTTGACTCGTAATGCGATAATTGACATTTCCTGTTACATTCAAGTTTTTGATTGGCTGATAATGCAATTGCAGCTGTTGATAGAGAAAATCTTTCTGAAATTTTGAACGCCCCCCCTGCTGCAGCTGCAAGATTTCACTTGGTTCGGAATAATTTCCATTTGGATCGTACAAAGGTATCGTAGGCCATCTTCTAGCTATATTATGATAATATAAATCATTCATATGGCTTGCTTTTTCGTAGTCTTCACGTACAAAACGCGTATTGTACATCAAGTCTAACTTATCGCTAATCTTTGCATTGATTTTCGTAGCTATCGAGTATCGTTGAAAATTATCATTGGCAAATCTGTTCAAACCGTTTTGATTCATGTAATTTGCAGAACTATAAAAATTCAGTTTTTCAGTCCCCCCATTCAAACTGAGTGTGTGTTCATGGGAAGTTGTAAAGTTCCGATAAAACTCCTTAAACCAGTTTGTATTCCCATTAGATCCTGTATAGTATTGAAATCTGTCACTAGCATTTGGGGTAGTCGTCGTTTCAATTTCGCCTTTCTGATAAGCATCAATTCGTTCCAATACCTCCTGCGAAAATTTTGCTCCCTCACCATCGTTTGCTGCGACTTCATTGAAATAATAAGCAAATGTTTTGGAATCTAACATCGTGGGTAGTCCTCTTGGCTTGCCCAGTCTGATATTATTGTTATAATTTGCAGTTATCTTCCCCGATTTCCCAGATTTTGTCGTAATGAGGATTACTCCGAAAGGTGCTCTGGACCCGTAAATAGCCGAAGCTGCTGCATCTTTAAGTACGGTGATATTTTCAATATCCTGAGGATTAAGTGCATTCATATTGCCTTCCATCCCATCTATTAAAACCAAAACTGATGAACTTGACCCCACGCCTATCGTTCCTGCACCACGAATATTGACACTTAAATTTTGATTTAGCTCACCCCCCAGTCCGGTTGTCTGTAAATTCAGTCCAGGGATCATGCCCTGAAGGGCCTGTCCAACATTCTGCACAGGTCTTGATTCTAACTCTTTACCGTCAAGAGAAGAAACCGCACCGGTCAAATTTGCCTTCTTTTGTGTTCCGTACCCCACTACGACAACTTCTTCCAAGGCCCTATCTTGATTGGCCATTGTCAACAGCATTGGATTGCGACTCGCATTTTCACTTAAAGAAGCATACCCCACATAGGAAAAATCCAAAATGGATTTTTCATTTGCTACTTTTAAAGTAAATGTTCCGTCTTCTGCTGTCAATACAGTATTTGAAGTACCTCTCTCCGTTACAGTCACACCTGCAATTGGTTTTCCCGATACATTTAACACTGTACCTTTAATTTCTATCCGTTCTGATTTTTGATTTGGGCTATCTTTTAAACTAGTTCTTTCCTGTGGTTTAACAATAATAGTGTTGCCTTCAATCACAAAATCTAGATTCTGCTCGGTGAGCGCTTTTTTCAACACCAATCTCAGATCCAGTTTGGAACCTGAATAAGTGATTAATTTTTTGTTTTGCAGAATATCCGAATCATAAATAATCTGATATCCTGTTTGTCTACGGATTTCTTTTAGGGCCTCAGTTAAGGTTGCATTTTTTAGATTCAGGTTTAATTCTTGTGCCTTGACTAAAGGAAGACTTTGGAGAGCGATTAAACCAAAGATAGTCCCTATTCTTGACGATCGCTTAAGAAGAGTTAAAGCGGATTTGTCCCGAACAAACCCAAATTTGTTTTTTTTCAGGTGAAATTCTTTATTCATGTTTTTAGGTTTTATTGTAAAAGGGGCATTATCCCCATTCTTACAATAAAGAGTCTCCTAAACGCTACTACCCTAAAAACTTTTTTAAAAAATTATTTCATGATCTTTTAACGTGATGTTCAAATTGCCTGATTTTTTTATGAGATCCAAAATCTCAGAAAAAGAGCGATCTCTTTTAAGAAAAAGTGTGAAATTCCGCTTTGGAACTTTATTGGGATCAAAATGAATTGGATAAATATTAGCAAGATCTGAAAGAATATCGCGCAAGCTTTTATTTTCGTAATACAAATTACCATCTTTCCACGATGTATAATCTTCGGTTATAGCAATTGTTTTACCAATAGCCCCTTGATCATCCAGCATGGCCATCTCTCCAGGAATAAGTAACTTATTTTTTCCTGATTTAATACTTTTCAAAGCTATACTTCCTTCTGTTAATACAGTCTGCTCGACTTTTTCACGAGACAAAACATTAAACTTTGTACCTAAAACAGCTATCCGCTGTTTCTCTGTCAGAACAATGAAATCCTGTTTAATACCAGCCTGTTGTCTCTTAGCAACCTCAAAAAAAGCTTCTCCTTTTAAACTTAAAATCCGATTTTTTAAAAAATCACCTTTGTAGCTCAACTCAGAATTGGAATTGAGAAATACCGTTGTTCCATCTTTTAACAAAACCTTATACAATCCACCAACCCCAACACGCAAAACAACATCATCAAATTCGGCGGTTGATGATTCTGTCTGTTCAATAATCAACATATCTTTCTTTTTACTGACCTTGAAAGGTTTGTTTTTATTATTCTCCCATTCAGCAAGCGACATGGGCCTTGATCCTGAGATTGTGATATCACCTGCTGTAATATCGGCATAAAGATGTTCAGCTTTTTGGGGGGACAGGTCAATGGAACGAGAATAGAAAATATAGAAGCTAACAGAACAAATAGATAAAACAAAAAATAGGATAGCACCATTCAACAAACGCTTTTTACGTTTCTTTGTGCTAATCGTTGTTAGAATACGATCAAAAGTTTGTTTTTTTATATGTTCGCTATCGTTTAGGGGCATGTGTTTATAATACAGATGAATTAAGATTTTAATTTGTTAATACGACAAGTTAACGAAAAGGCGAATATAATTATAAGGCTTTTCGTAATTTATTCAAGACTTTTGATATATGATATTCGACAGATTTAATACTAAGATTCATTTTTTTTGCGATTTGTTTGTAGGATAAATCATCTTCTCGACTCATAATAAATATTGCCCTTGTTTTGATTGGAAGTCTTGCTAGTAAGCCATCAAGCTGATCAGAAAGCTCTTTATACGAAAGCTCATCATGCTCAATCGCGATGTCTAACAACAGGTGATCCTCTACTTCATTTAACCTACGTAATTTCCTCAGCAGCTTAAAACATCTGTTTTTTGTACAAATGAATAAATAATCTTTTAACGATGACTGGATGTTTAATCGTTTATGACGGGCCCACAACTCGGTAAAGACATCATGTAAAACATCTTGTGCTAGCGATTCTTCCTTCATTAATCGTAAAGCAAAGCTATAGAGGCCATCCCAGTAAAAATTATAAACTAAGGAAAATGCTTGCATATCTCCGTCTTTTAGACAGCGCAAAATTTTATGCTCTATTCGACTTTCCACTTGATTCGATTCCATATCGGTAATTAAAATGTTCTTTCAAAGGTTAGCAGATGTTTAAGATTAATTGGTTAGATTAAGAAAAAATGCCAACAATATTATGTATTACATAAATACAATATTAATATTTTTTTATAAATGTATAAAACGATATATAAAATTTTTAAATAAAAAATTAGTCCAAATTTTGCTTTGGCCTCGAAATCATAGTATCACCTTGGTATAGTTATATGTTTATTTCATTGAAGGATCTAAAACTGGATGAGAAGCAGCAAAGTTGGGGATCAATCGACACGCTAGAGTAGTTGTACTCCTCAGCAGCGATATATTTTGTCTGTGCATTATAAAATAAAGCCCATGATATCGTAGGAACACAAACTTGGTTGACTGTAAGAATATCAATTGTTTAAACAAAAAAAATCCACATTAATTCTTAAATTAGAGGATAAACCTATTTCAGCATATTTTAACATCCCTCAACTAGGTACCATATATGAACAAAATCCATTTTGTCAGAGAAGCAGTGATTAATATAGTTTTCATTGAAGCCATTATTACTTCTATTATATTCCATTTTTTTCTGTACATACAAAACAACTTCATCTGGATAGAAATAGTTAGCATTCCCGCGCTTGCATTCCTCTTTTTATTCCTTTTTCTAAGATGGAAATTTACGCGATATTTAGTAACTGTATTCTATTCCTCTTTATACGGAGCGATGGCCTACTATATTGGGAGGCAGCTCCAAGATGACGGCATTTCAGCACGGGTTATATTAGCTTTTACAGCTTATTTCCTGAGTTTGGGATTTCATCAAACGAAGTATAGATCGCTAAAAACTAAATTATCAATGAAGATTGTAGTCTATGAAAATTAATATGCGATCCATTATTTTTATTACCGGATCCATCCTCTTTACCTATTGGATGTATTTACTCGCCGTAAGAGATAGTAAATATATAAAGGATAATTACAGTCCCAATGCCGAAGTAATTTCAACAATACCCGTGTATAAAAGGCCAAAAATAAACAGTCATATCATCGACACGCTTCACAGTGGAGTGAAACTAACTGTAAGAAATGCTAATCAAGATTTTTATCGGATTATTTTCGCAGAAGAATATAATAATTTAAAGGGTAGCTATATCCCTAAAAAAGGATTAGAGATTTTCTCTGATACTGAACTCTAAATTTCATTTGGTGCATATCAATAATATTGCCGCGGTTTAACCATATTCGTTTTATAGAATGGGTGCTGGTATATTGTAATATCCACTAATAATAGCTACGATTACTAATGTAGTTTTATAAATTAGAGACAATGAAACTGGGGTGCAATCTGATTTCCTTTTTTACCTGATTTGGCATATCTTTATACTTGTAATTCCGCAGTACCATTTTTCTTTTTTGAATTTCACATAATTTTATTGAATAAGTAATGAAAGTAACAAATACCGACAATTCTGAGCATTATATTTGGGGAGAAAATTGTGATGGGTGGCATTTATTAAAGTCTGATTCTTTAAGTGTGATTCAAGAGAAAATGTCGCCAGGAACAAAAGAAAGTTTACATTTTCATAGTAAGGCACAGCAATTTTTTTACATATTAAAGGGTACAGCAACTTTCGAAGTAGATAACGAATTATATGTTGTTGAAGAAAACAATGGTTTTCATATCCAAGCAAGTCAGAAACACAGAATTTTCAATAGAACTAATCAAGATTTAGAATTTCTTGTTATTTCACAGCCGAAATCTCATGGAGATCGAATTAATTTGTAATCTTTCATTAAAAATAAAGTTCGTTTTGGCCTGCTAAACTCTATTTATTTTCAACACTATTAAGTTGCTCAACACAAAAGAATCTTGATTAGTGGGTTGATATAGACCAGAACAACTGCAGCAGCTATAGCCAGCGAGGTAAAGGTTATACGGATGAGGATATATCTCCTTTAATAAAAGGTAAAGTAATACCGATAAATTAAACTTCACAATAACAGTGAAGCATACAACAGGAAAATGGGAATATAAATTCGACCAGAAGATTAGTTTCGAACGAAAACTTTCAATCAAGGCATCCTTAAGTTCGCAACAGACAATTAATGCCTATATCTTAAAAAACAAAGAAGCGGTATTTGGTGATGTCGGCTACAATCAAACAACAATTACCTACGACACCCAAAATGCAAGAGGATCGGCAGTCTACGGTTCATACAAAAATACAGACACGGGAAACGGTGGAAATACTGGTGGCAGCACCAAACCTACATCCTCCATTTGCGGTGCTAAAAACAAATCGGGCGGTTACTGCAAACGTGTCGTTGTAGGTGGTGGAAGATGCTGGCAGCATCGGTAGCAACTGAAACCGAAACCATTTTATTTAAAAAATATTTTGCTGGAATAATATCAACACTTTAGTGTAGTATTTATCGTATTTTAATATTTTAACCTATTATTTATTAACTTCACACTACACTAACAAAACAAATAACACCTTAATTTAATGAAGAGAATTTTATTACTTTTTACAATTTTTATTTTTATTGGAGGATGTAAAGATCAATATGAGATTAACCCCAAAGATCCGATTAAAGAGAAAATTGATTTATTGCGGGCCGACTTTCAAAAACAAACCAATTACAATCAGACAGATTCTAATTTTTTGATAGCCAATTTGAAGACTTCCATTAATTGGGAAAATAACAAAATAGTCTCCGACGACACTATCTATGTTAAGGTAAATTTATTTGATCAAGTTCAATTGCTTTCAACTGATTCCTCTAAAGTTGCCGTCGAAAATTTAGTATGGATAAAAGCTATAAAAACCAAAGATAAATGGAACTATATTTTAATAACCTTTATCCCAGAAAACACCAAACAAGGTTACACTGGAACAATTATCTCAAAATCTATCCTAACAGGGAGACAATCAACAATCTATTATAAAGAGGGGCACAAGATTCAACGCGAGGTGATAAACATCAAAATTGCGAATGGTAAAAAAAGTACAACTGAAAGAAAGTGTGTATACGGCTATGTGAATGGTATATTAAATTATGTAAACTGTGAACCTCAAAGAACAGGGACGGATGATCCTGACCAAGGAGGTGGCCCTATAGATTATGAAACTTTAGATCCTTTTGGTGATGATGGAAGCGGTGCAGGTGGTAGTGGGACATCTGGAGAGGGAGACGCAGAAGCTGCTGTAAATGATTTTAATGAAAGAATTGATGACTCAAATCTTCCTGACTGTATGAAAAATGTTCTAGAAAGACTACAAATGCTTAAAGGCAATACAGTTGCAGATATCATAAGAAAATTTTCTGGAGAACTTCCTGGATACAATCTTAGATTAGGAATGAAAGAGAATAATAATCCAATGCAAGTTGCCGGGACGAATTCTGAAATCACAAATGGTTTTGCACTAATAGAATTTAATAGTAATTTACTAACTACTCAAAATGTTACAGATTTAGCGTTTGCGACAACTGTTCTTCATGAATCAATTCATGCATACCTCTTTGCGCTCTATAAGAGTGATCCGAGCGCTGCGTCTTTGACATATCCAGAATTATTCGAGAAATATTCAAAAAAGAAAGCTT
The DNA here is from genome assembly GCF_001952815.1 of Sphingobacterium sp. B29. Taxonomy (NCBI): domain Bacteria; kingdom Pseudomonadati; phylum Bacteroidota; class Sphingobacteriia; order Sphingobacteriales; family Sphingobacteriaceae; genus Sphingobacterium; species Sphingobacterium sp. B29. The sequence goes on from NZ_CP019158.1 coordinate 4,975,777, forward strand.
TGGACAATAATTTGCAACACGAAACGATAGCAAGAGATTTTGTTGCGGATCTCGCTCGATCTATCAAAAATTACGGTGAATTAAAAGGTTACACAATAGACAAACAGGTATATGATGATTTAGCATGGAAAGGTCTAACAGAAACTTCTTCGTTTAAAAAGCTTTCGGACAATGATAAATCAAGAATTATAGACAGAATAATGGCAGAACAATATGATAGTAGAAAAGACAATGGTATTAAACAAAAAGGTTCACGTTTGGGGTGTTAAACTTCTTCTTTTGCTAACACTCTTTAGCTGTTCCACAAAGAAGAATTATAACGACTGGGTTGATATAGACCAAAACAACTGCAGCAGCTATAGCCAACGAGGTAAAGGTTATACAGATGATGAGATATCGCCTTTAATAAAAGGCAAAGTGAGCATGTGCCATAATCATGAAAATGTTCCTTCTGCTAGAGTTTTCTTTCTTAGTTCAGAGAGTGATACAATTGGTACAGCCATCACAGATAAAAATGGAGAATTTTCGCTAACGATCCCATCCGAGGGATTGCTCCATGGAAAAATTATTGTAGATACATTTGGAACGGGGATGACTATCGAACATGTTTACATTGCGCCAAATTTTAAAACTTACGCCTTAGACATAAAATTACCAAGGCAGCCCATGTATATTAATGAAATAGGTTCAAAAAAGGATCAGAAAAAGCTGAGGAAAGAAGTTGAAAAAGCAAATAGAAAACATAAATAGATGTAGCAATGAGGTTTGGGGCTTTAAAATTTCACTATATTTTTTGATCTTTTGTTTCTCATCCTGCGCTATCATCATACCCAAAACAGAAAACAATAAAGTATTGGGCGGGTACGAAGCTTCAAGCTATTTAGACGAGAACGATTCGCAAGACTCGGTAACGATTTCAGGCATTATCACTGAAGCTAAGACAAAAAGGAAGGTACCCAATGCAGAGATACGATTTTTAGACTCGGAAGGAAATACGCTCAAAAAAGTATCTTCAGACGCAGATGGCTCATTCAATACAAAACTCGCAAAACTCACAAAGTTTGGAAGTATGGAAATTGATGGAAATAGTGCTGGTTTTCTCACTATAGCAAACATAGACTTTGGTATTTTTGTCAATAATACCAGAATAAAAGCGAGATTATTCAAGTACGATTATTGTGCAACGGAGTTAGAATTTTACAAGAAAGAAAATCGAGACCAGCTAAAGCGAGAGATAGAAGAAATGAAAAAACAAAAGAGGTAACAGCATCGTACCACAAAGTATATTAATTATAGAAATGTGGAGTTCGAAAGGACTTCACATTTTTTATTTGTCCATTTTTGTCATTGCGATATTCAGCAACGGATACTTCAGCGTATCTAAAATTCGGTAGGCCTTATGATCAGAACCAAATTTCATCCATTGGCTATCTTCCCGCCTAAGCTGAAGAAAACGAGTTTCAAAAACTGAAGCTGTGATCTCGTTGCTTAAAAAACCACGTATAAGATCAAGGTATTTCTGGAAATTGGTATCTTACGGATTTTTTGAACTCATCGTCATATCGATTAATAAAATTAGACAGTTCTCATAAGAGGTGTTATCCTAAAAATATCGGTTTCGTTATACAAAGACCAATAATTTATCAACTCCACAAAATGTATCCTATCCTTTGCTAACATCGCCTTAATGGCATCCCATCTGCAATCTATCTGTACGTTGTTCTCATTTAGAAAATCATCATAAGAAGCAATAATCAGGAACATTAAAGCCACCCTTTCCTCAAAAGCTAAATCATATTGATGATAAAAATCAATAAATTCATTGATGCGATTGGAATCTGCCATCTCAATATCCCAGTCCTGCTCCGTACCTGTATAAGGCAACGACAACTTCTTACTTAGTGTTGCGACTGTTTCTTTTTTGAGTATCATTTACATCTTTCAAGTGCCAACTTCAAGTATTTACCTGTAGCAAGAACATCAAAATTTATTCAAGAAGTTCTTTACCTTATCAGGAGCTGGAGAATTATTATAATCTTCTATATCAGTATAGGCCTTACCTAAAAGCTGCCCTAAGCGTTTTATTAAATCGGGGTTTTCAGAAAAATCTAATTTGCCTAAAAAACTTAGATAAATGGCATTTTGAACCCGCTTATCAACTAAAGGCAAATTCTTTGTTAAAAAATCTACCATAGCATCAAATTTATCTCCGTCGTTTTTAGCTATCACGCCCTGCATAAACCGTTTCAAACATCCCATTTGAAAGGTAATAGACGCCCTGTAATCTTCATCTAAAAACTCCTCTTCCAAATTCGGAAACAACTCGATCAACTCTTTAACAAATAAATCTTGGTCTTTCATAATTATTATTTTGGAGCACCTTTTTTATTCCTTTCTCCCTCAGGTCGAAAGGTCTTGAATACTACGATGAAATTAGCGTTTAATGTGATCCCTATACTCTTCTTGAATTATTCCCGCGGGAACATATTTATCAGAAGATGCTTTATAGGTAAATCTGGCAAATTCTAACGCATCAGCAATTGAAGGGAAAATATTAATTACACCAAAAGGCTCATCAGAATCAACCAATGAAAACGCATAGATGTCCATGAAATCTTCATTTCCCTCATCAAAGGATTCAAAATAGACCACCGAAAAGCTTTTATCTTTTTCCCTATCAATCCTTAACCATTTAAGAATTATATAATCATCTTCCTGGTCATCACCTAACCACTGCTCTACAGATTTTCCCAGTTTCAGCCTTGTTCTGATTTGATCGTCTGTTAAATACTGTATCATAAATAAAAACCTGATGCATGAATTTAGTAAATTGTACTATGGAAAGGAAATCATTTTGGCATCATGTTTTAAACCATTTGATAGATTTATGAAAGTATGCTTTTTAATACCATTTTTATTTTTCATCATAGCATGCCAAAGCAATGATCAAAAACAGGTACCAGTCAAAATCCAAAAACAAGCATTTGATTATGCAATTGTTGAAGATGATTATGCTGAAATTTTGGATGCTATAATTGCCTATAACTCCATTTCAAATGAAGTAGCTAAAACTAATAAACCAATGGCCTATATTCACCAATGGTTCATCAAGGACTCGCTATATAATGCCTACGACAAAAACTTTATGCCTGACGGTCTGAGGATCCAAAAATTGCTGGGCTTAGTAGGCCATAGCCTGCAAGACTCTACAGGCTATCTCAATCAGGTAAAAGGAAGGGACACTGTATTTATTCCACTACAAATCAAAAAGAAATATAACGTTGCATACCATAAAAAAACAGAAACGAAGGAGCAATTTCTGTCAAGCTATACATTTCACTTGCCTATCATGTCGCATGATCACAAAAAAGCATTTGTATCGTTAGACTACGTATGCGGAGCACTTTGCGGTCAGGGTTATGATTTTGTCCTGGTAAAAATTAATGGAAAATGGAAGGTGATAAAACGCGACTATACCTGGATATCTTAAGCGATTAAGTAAAAACCTCACACCTAAGTCACTGAATACAAACAAGCAATAAAGAAAGCAAACTATAAGGGATGTCCTATCATCGATACGCTTCATAGAGGAGTGAAGCTAAATATAAGAAACGCTAATAAAGATTTTTATCGGATTATTTTTCGCAGAAGAATACAATAATTTAAAGGGTAGCTATATTCTAAAAAAGTATTGTAGATTTCCTCTGATACTGAACTCCAAATTTATTTGGTGAATGAATTTCAACTTCTAGAAGATTACCTATACTTACTTTTGAAGTTTAATTGGAACTTACAGAGTACACTAAGCTACGATCTGCAAATTTTATTCTTCACTGCAATCCAAGTAATCAATTTCATCGTAAATGATCATATAAAGCTTTTAAATAACAGATAAAAAATAAAGATCATGAAAATTAAATCAATCTTATGGGCGGCTGCCTCTGCAGCATTATTATTGGGAAGCACTTACATGGGCCAGGCTCAAACAAAGGAAAAAACTGTTATGGTAGGTGGTGCACCGATGTATCCTTCCAAAAACATTATTGAGAATGCAGTCAATTCTAAAGATCACACGACTCTGGTCGCTGCAGTAAAAGCTGCTGGCCTTGTAGAAATCTTACAGGGACCTGGTCCTTTTACTGTTTTGGCTCCTACCAATAACGCTTTTGCTAAAGTCCCCAAAGAGGCCCTAAATAACTTAATGCTTCCAGAAAACAAGGCTCAATTAACATCAATATTGACCTACCACGTGATTCCTGGAAAATGGAGTGCCGCGCAGATCACCAAAGCGATTAAGGATGGTAAAGGAACCTATGTAACCAAATCAGTCCAAGGTGGCAACCTTACTTTTTGGATGAAAGGGAACGATGTATATGTAAAAGACGCAAAAGGTAATAGCGCAAAAGTAACAGTTGCGGACGTCAATCAATCCAATGGAGTTATTCATGTGATAGATGCTGTATTGATGCCCTAAATATTGTTGCCATAAAATCAACTATCTATTGGCAGCATACATTCAATGATGTTTTCTTATTACATCAAAGTGGTGTCGATAATGATAAAACGGGCAATATTAACATTGCTCGTTTTATTTTTTCCATCCATCCAATCCGTTTACAATAAGTAATTTGTTCATTAAACTTAGTATACTTTATTTTTCTCCAGCCAAAATAACGCTTTTTAATTTTGATTGGAATACCAATATATGTTTTGAAGGCTGTTTTTAGATGTTTTCGAAAAGTGAAATTCTGTTTGTGCCGTTTTCAGAAATTTCTTCAGATTACTGCCCTTAATGTCATCATATTTGTTTTTATATTCGACATCGTTTAAATAAATATCTTTCCCAACTGTCAAACAGAACCTGAAATATATCTTTGAGGTTTTTAAGGTAGCTGATTCGGTTTCATAATTGTAAGCATAAAATCCATAAATATTATTTTTTAAGAACCTCTTCGGAGCTCCATTTCCTTTTTGTACATACATAAAATCTCCATCAAACCAAATTGTCATACGCAGGGAGAGCGCTTTTAAAATAATATAACATGTACCAAAGTAGATGAGCATGAAAAACATCATGAGCGAAAGATGGAATATTGCCTTAAAAAAAATATAGTATAAAATACTATAGCATATCAAGCAGGGAATAATAATGAAAAGGCTCCAACTTGTGGGATAAGGTAAAACCTGGTTGAACGTAAATACATTATTTTTAGCCATCACTAAAGGTACAATATATTTTTTTCCATTTATCTGCATCTAGAAGCAAACTATTTTTCAGGAAAATAAACATCATAATAATCACTAGCTTTTAATAACTGACTTACTGGAATTCTCCAGCGATCTTGAAATGGTATCATAATTAAATTTAAATCCTTTTTTTCTAATTTTTTCGGCACTTATACGAGAACCATTTAATAGCATAGCAGCCATATCACCATACAATAGTTTAATAACGAAACCAGGTATATTTGGCAAAACGCTACTCCTACCAAATGACCTAAGCAATACATACGCAAAATCGTTCATTGTGATATGTTGAGGAGCAACGGCATTATACACACCCCGAATATCCGTCCGATCAAGAATAAATTCGTACATGCGCACTACATCATGTATGTCTATCCATGGGATATATTGCTTTCCATCACCTAAAGAAACATTGATACCAAGTTTTGCCAAAGGAGCAAGCTTGGCGTACATCCCGCCATTTCTACCTAAAATAATACCTTTTCGTAAAATAACGGTTTTGACACCCAAGCTTTCAAACTGCCATGCGGCCTTTTCCCATACCTCACAAGTATGAGCCAAAAAGTCATTTCCACTAATAGAATCTTCAGAAAGGATGGTATCTGAAGTATATGCTCCATAATAACCTACTGCAGATGATGAAATGATTTTATCAATATTAAGCTCGTGGCGTTTGACGTATTCAAATAGTAAATTCAATGATAATACACGACTTTCGATAAGCTCAAGGCGACGTGAGGAAGTCCATCGACCTGCACTTATATTTTCACCAGTGAGGTTAATAATGGTATCGACTCCATCGAAGGCATTGATATCTATGAAGCTTTTTTTCAGATCCCACTCAAAATATTTTACGCCACTTGCAGATTGGTCTTTAAGTGTCCGCGTAAGGAGGTGTAACTCATAACCAATTTTCTTAAGGTGTGCAGCAAGATACCCACCTACAAAACCAGTCCCCCCGGCAATTAAAATCTTTTTCATATATAAGCTTTCTTAATCTTTTCTACAACATCGTGAAGCGGAATGCTGCGCTGTTTTATAAATAAGCAATTTTGTAACGCAAATAGCTCTTTAGGGCAACAAGCGCTTTATGGGTGTTCGGTATGCGAATCCTATGTTCTAAAATTTCTTTTGAAGATTTTTTACGGATCTTCGCGAAAAGTGAAAGGTAATATTTGTAGGCAAGATAAACCCCAAACTTTGCTGAAGCTGGGAGTTTTTTGATTCCCAAAAGCGCCTCCTTAAATTCTGTATGAATTTCATTTTCGATCTGACTTTTGACCGTATTATCAAAGACTGTCATATCCAGATTGGGGAAGTAGGTTCTTCCAAGCGTATGGTAATCCTGTTTGAGATCCCGTAAAAAATTTATTTTCTGAAACGCTGATCCCAATTTCATTGCAAAAGGCTTGAGCTCCTCGTACAGCTTTCGATCTCCCTCTGTAAATACTTGTAAGCACATAAGTCCTACCACCTCTGCTGAACCATAAATATATTCCTTATAACTTTCGGAATTGTAGTCAACCTTATTCAGATCCATCTCCATGCTATGAAGAAACTGGCTGATCAGCTCGACGTCGATCTTATACCTGTGCACAGTTTCTTGGAAGGACTGCAAAATTGGATTTAAAGAAATCCTTTCTTCTAAAGCACAGTTGGTATCTAGATACAATTGTCCCAAAAGACGCTTTCTATCATATCCATGGAAGCTATCAACAATTTCATCAGCAAGTCGCACATAGCCATAAATTGCATAGATACTATTACGAATACAGGGTTTTAGCGCCAAAATACCGAGCGAAAAACTTGTGCTATATTTTTCGGTCGTTCTTTTGCTTACTTCATATGCTAGTTCATCAAATAGTCTCTTCATAGGCCTATAGATTATCTTCCGATTCTACGTTTATTTCATTTTACTTAGCTCCCTCTGTATGTTGCATATCCGAATGGGCTAACAGTGATCGGAACATGATAATGCTTATCGTCTTTGATTTCAAAAACGACTTCGATAAATGGGTAAAATGTTTCGATTTTTTGATTAAGAAAATAGCTTTCCGTATAAAACTTGAGTTTATATACTCCTTTATTGTCTACTTTACCAGTTTCCAGGAAAGTACCGATGCGACCACTGTTATCCGTTTTTTCACTTGCCACAGTAACCCATTGCTTGTTTGGCATCAATTTCTCCAAATCAACTTTAACATCCGGAGCAGGATTTCCCTTTGAAATATCCAGAATGTGACTTGATAATTGATATTTACTTTTCTGGCTATATGCCGTCAATCCAAACAGCATACATAACAACATGATCATGTACTTTTTTTTACTCATCATTGCTATATTCATCTTTGTTTCGTTAAATAATTCATTTAATTATGATCAGCTTTTTTCAATTTTTTCTGCTTTATTCATTAGCTTGATCACTGGCAACACTATAATTTTCTCCTCAAATTAGTTTTCAAATGCACACTTATGATGGTCTAAAAGATAAAAAAGTATATATTTATACCATTAATATCCTAAATTTGTTTTAATACACCTGATTTTTAGTATAAAATTAAACCAAATAATATATATATCCAAGTCCGTCTCATTCTAATTTCTCCATATATTCCTGCGTTTTAAACAAATATGTCCCTGAAGATGCTACTGAAAAATAGCCTAAGGCCCCATTAGATATATTTGAGCTTGGATTTCCTGGAGCTGCCCCGCCAGGATTTGCAGATTGAAACTCATTCCAAAATTTGTAAACACTGGCATCAATACAGTACCGAATTATCCTCACTTCGTCATTCAGCTCCAAATCTATTGTACGATCAGAGATTTCATGCGTAACATATTTTCCATCGTTGAACTTATCGTTATATGTTGAAGCAAACCGTATAGGAGAATTATTGATAGCGATTTCGTACAGATAATAATTGTTTACTTGTGCCGGATCGTAAAATTTAAAGGTTGGATAGTAACGCTCTTCTGTAAAGATTTTTTCTTTTGAGATTCCTAGGGAATCAACGGCCACGTAGGTAGGCATAGTTACCGAAGACCGATAATATTCTCCTTCTAATTCTATTTCAAGGCTATATCTTGTTCCTGGACGGACGCGGAAGTTTTGGGCACGATAGTAACCATCGCGCTCATAAAAAAAAAGCTATTTCCTCATTCGCAGAAGACCGCACCACCACCGATGCACCGGAAATAGGGTCGCTCTTTCTATCTATACCGAAAGCGACAGTTTTAGTAACCCTAATGAGCTGATCTACGTTTAAATCATTTAAATTGGCTTCAATCACAATGCGCGCTTCGCTATTTTCCAGCTCTAGATCGATCACTTTTTCACAGGCGGAAAATAAAACAGTCAGAAGCGCCAATATTGTAAGTAGGTTTCTTTTCATAATATTAAAACTTAAAATTCCAGGTAACTGATGGTATAATACCAAATAATGCAATCTGATAGGCTTCTGTTATATTGGGATTGTCTTCATTTTCCCTAAAGTCCACAATATAGGCATTGCGTCGGTTGTAGGCATTATATAGCCCAAATGTCCAGCTGGAAGTAAAACGTTTGTTTGATTTTTGAGGTTCATACGTTGCAGACAGATCCAAACGATGGTAAATTGGCGATCTATGGCTATTTCGCTGAGTATAATAAAATAATGTGGTATTGTTTAAGTCATATTTCCCTGCTGGATAAGTAACTGCATTACCACTGTTGAAAATAAAATTTGCCCCCAAAGACCATTTATCCGACAACTTATACATGGTCACCAAGGAAAGATCATGGGTACGATCCTGCCGGGCATTAAACCAGGCTCCCTGGTTAATTCCATTAAACTTTCGCTCACTCTTCGATAAAGTGTAACCTATCCATCCACTTAGTTTCCCACTATTTTTCCGTAGCAATAATTCAAGACCATATGCACGACCCTTACCAAAAAGAAGTTCTCCTTCAAGCAATTCGTTAGCCTGGAGATCAGCGCCGGTGCGAAAGTCGATCTGATTGGCCATGGCCTTATAATAGGATTCCACTGAAAATTCATAAGCGCTACCGTTGAAATTTCGAAAGTATCCGAAAGCAATCTGATCAGCGAGCTGCGGTTTGATATTCAAGCTGCTCAACACATACTGATCTGTAGGAAGCGCCGAAGTGGAATTGGTTAATTGATGCAGATTCTGCGCCATCCGATTATAGGAAAGTTTAATACTGCTCAGGGAATTTAAAAGTAGGCTTGCAGATAGCCTGGGTTCCAGATTGATGTAATGCTTCGCTACCGTTCCCTTTCCAAAATACTGTTCGTCAATAACATCTCTGTCGTCATCAAAACGATAGAAAGTACCTGGCCCCATCACCATAAAATCCGACAATCGGAAACCATACAGTAAGGAAAGGCGATCGTTGGCTTTCCATTCATGAGAAAAATAAGCGCTTACATCCCAGCCCTTACGCTTTTCAATGCTAATCGAATTGACATTGGCATCTTTGTCAGCAGCTAAACTTGCAGGTCGAATATTTTGGTTCAGCGCATTTGCGCCAAATCGGATTGTGGACCTATTGGATGGGTAAAAAGAAAAATCCTGTTTGAGATTCCAATTCCCAATTTTGGAAGCGATATCAAAGTCACCGCTATTACCATTGACGCCAACATTGTAATTAAAATCACTGTAAATTAAGGAGGTATTACTAAACAAGCGATCATTGAAAATATGATTCCACCGCACAGTAGCTGTTGTATTTCCCCAGTTAAAACCAAATTTATCTGAAAAACCCAGTTCATCCTTTCCAAAGTAACCCGAAAGGAAGACTTTATTTCGTTCGTCAATCTTATAGTTTAGTTTAGCATTTAAATCATAAAAATATAATTTACTCTGCTTCACATCCTGATCATTTGAAAGTTTGAGAAAAAGGTCCGCATATGTACGCCGGCCACTGAGCATGAATGATCCGCGATCATCAGGCAAAGGTGCCGATACCTTTAGGCGCGATGCAATAAGACCAACACCGCCTTCAGCAGAAAACTCTTTCTGATTTCCATCCACCATCGTAATATCCAAAACGGAAGATATTCGTCCGCCATATTGGCTTGGTATCCCACCTTTGTACAGCTGCACGTCTTTAACCGCATCAGAATTGAAGGTGGAAAAAAAACCTAAAAGATGAGCGGCATTATAAACAATTGCTTCATCCAACAAAATCAGATTCTGATCTCCCCCTCCACCACGAACAAAAAAATTTGTGCTTCCCTCGCCTCCACTCTGCACACCGGGCAGCAGCTGTATCGTCTTGAGCAGATCTTTCTCGCCAAATAGTACAGGTACGTTTTTTATCTCTTCCATACTAAATTTGAATGATCCCATCTGTGGACTACGCACATTTTTATTGCGTTGAACGCCCGATACAACAACCTCTTGCAATGCATTCTGGTTAGGTATGAGCTCGATATCAATCTTTAATGATTCATTTAAGGAGATTGCTTTTGTCTGAGTTTCGTACCCCACATAACTGAAGGTCACGATCCGCTCTCCTGCTTCGAGTACTAGGGAATAGAACCCATACTTGTTTGTTGACGTTGCTCGTTCTGTATCCTTTTCCGAAACAACTGCACCGATTAGAGTCTCACCTGTATTTGCATCTTTCACAATGCCAGAGAGTACTTTCTTTTGGGCGAAACCAGATAAAGCACTTAGCATAATGAGTGTAGTTAAAATGAAATTTTTGTCAAACATACAGCTACCTTTAAAAATTCAAAATCAAATATAGTTTATTTATACTCTAATTTAGTATTAAATAATACTACTTTTTTAAAAATAATAAAGACATGACCGAATTGTAGTACAAAAACGACGAAATATTTTCTATGCACGCTATTTCATATCAAAATCATACAATTGATATTCAGCATTATAGATAAATGAATACAGAATAATTTTTAAAATAGAGATAGGTTAAACTTATCTCAATCCTTTTTGAGATATTGTTCAAGATGGGTCACATCTTTCATATCAATCAGGGTATGGTGATGGTGATCGAGCTTAGCAAGTAATATTATTAATAAATCGCGTTCTTCGTTTGAAAGGTTGCCGATCAGGATATTACCTACCGTTTTCATGTTAGGCAGCACCTTAAACAGTTCAGCACGGCCAGCATTGGAAATACAGATTGGTTTGGCTCTTTTATCGGAGACTTTGGGTGCTTCTTCGATTAAACCAAGTCGCATTAATCGACGGATGACTTCTGTACCAGAAGCTTTTTCGACAGCATTTTTCCTAATCAGTTCTGTCTGAAGTAGCTTATCATAAGAGAATAACACCATTAGAAAGGTAAAATCTTCCGGAGTCTGCAGATGGGTTCCTTCGAATGCCAACTTTATGTAATGTTTCGCATAACGATTCATCATTAAAAGAAGTTTACCCAAATCTTCTGCCGGGACATCTCTTTCTGTGACAATAGCATGCTCTCCCCCAACTTTACGTGTCTGGGTCATCCCAATTGAATTTTTGAGATACATGTATTTTAAAAAATCAGTAAGCGTACCATTCACCGATTCATTGGTACAGTAATCCTCTAGCTCTTCAGCTATTTCGATCAAAAGATCTTTTCTTATCATCACAACTTTCTCTGCTATACAAATGAAAGATTTTTATTGCGAAAAAAAAAGTAAAAGGTTTTTGTATCAGTTTCTATTTGAACGACTGATTATTAAAATTAATCACTTTGATCTTATAAACAGCCTAAAATTTTGAAGGCGTTTCTATATATATCATTATTGTTACTTATCATCCACTTTCTTTTCGCCAATCACTATATCACCGAGAATGGATCTTAAATACCCTTCAAAAGCTATACTCAATCCTTCAATAATAATTTTATCGTGTGAATTGATATCGCCAATTATTTTCTTATCATCATAAGCATCACCAACAATTGCCAAAACACAACGCCCGCTGTGTTTTGAAAAAAGCCCAACTCCTATTATTTCTTCACCAAATTTCACAAACCAGGTTTCTTCCTTATGGTCTTCCGTCGTATTTGGTATGTGTATAGCCTGCTGCAGGTCTTCACACTTAATGATATCAAAATTCATTTGCTTTTTTTATGTTCCATTTATTGGACAGCGTCCAATAGCATATTGTTTTTAGAAATAATGCCTGAAAAAAGAAAGGTTATATAAGCGGTAACCGGGAGTTACCGAAAAATCGGTGATCAGTTTACAATCCAAAAGATTTGTGTATCTGCGCAAAGATACATTTTGTCTTTGTACCATAAAATGATACCCATGATGTCGTTGAAACAAAAACTTTGTTGACTGTAAAAATATTATCTTCCATTTTTTCCTGTACATAAAAAACAACTTCATCTGGATAGAAATAGTTAGTATTCCCGCTCTTGCAATCCTCTTCTTATTCCTTTTCTAAGATGAAATTTACACGATATTTAATAACTGTTTTCTATTCCTTTTTATACTGAGGGATGGACTACTATATTGGGATGCAGCTCCAAGATGACGGCATTTCAGCACTGGTTATAAACTATTGTAAGATAATTGCCTGGTAGAAAAACACGAGAATTTCAATATTGAAATAAAATTATCCAGGACATCAGTATAGGCGATTATCTATAGAAAACCTCGCATATTCCTACTGGATGATTTCTAATGCAACTTCAAATTCTTCTTTTGGCTGCTTCAAGTTTTTATGCTACGACATTATTGTTAATGAACTCTATTGATCGTAAGAGCGAACTAACCTCTTATTCTCATTACCGTCATTTGGGGAAGCGTTCTCCCATTTCATTTCCTTCGTATTCAATTTTTTTATCAGATACTGTTCTGTATATATCTTTCGTTCATCGTAGAGCGTCACCAAAGTCTTATCATTACTTATTACATAGGTTCTGTAAATAGCAGTATCTCGATCTGAAAGCGCATCGTAGATATTCTTAATACAGGTCATATCTGAGTTAAATTTGTATGTAACGGAACCATCTACGGTCATTTTAAGATCATCATTTGCCACGGTCCATTTACCGATAAGGTTATCAATGGCTATCTTTTCATCTTTTTTGCAAGAGCTAAGAACGACAATAATGATGGCTGGAAATAGGATTCTGTAATTTCTTTTTATAACTTCTTGATTATTTATTATTGATCATCAACAATACGAGTGAATTCGTTAATCTGCTACAGTAGTACTTAAAATCTCGATCCTGTCCATGCAAATACATTTTACAAGACAACTTGATCCTAATCACTACATATTCCATCATCAAAAGCAGGTCTATAATTTCAATTGGTCTTTTTTTAGTGATAACGAATAGTAGGTTTGTCTTCTGCGACATTATTGGAGATACAGGAGTTAAAAAAAAGCGTCTCGGATCGGTCTTAGCACTAGTTTATTCTTTCACCTGAGATACCCATTTCGGAACATGATCAATTGTCTGTTTAAGGTATAAATTCAATTGTGCAACATGATGCTGAATATGCCGCATATTATACAATAGAATCTCAAGGAAAGAAAAGTTTTTAGATTCGTTGATCCAACGGGCATTCATTCTGCTCGGTGTGAGTCCTTCTATATGCTTTCTAGCTTTCTGTCTACAGTGCTCCAAATACGCAAGAATTTCTGACCTGGTGTATGTCCGGTCCGGTTTTTTGCCCGTCGGATCAAATTCTGAAAATGTAAAAGGTTTTGGTGGCTCAAATTTATTGGGTTCTACAGATAAATAATAATCTGTCCAAAAGAGACAGTGGAAAGACAGGTACCAAAAATCTAATGTAGTGTCCCAATGTTCATCGGGGCACATATGGATCGCGTTTTCGAGCATGTCTAAACTAGCTCCAAACTGGCCCCACAGTACATCTTTTATCATAATCGAATCTTGCATCATTCTTATAATTGCATATCTATAATTAATAATTCCTTCATCCTAAACTCGCTTAACGATAATTTGATGAATAAATATAATTAATGTTCTTCAGCAAACTGTATATCGAACCACCAACGAGATGGAATGCGCAATATATGCAGTTCTATTTCTTACCCTTTGCCGAGTCGATCGAAGAACAAATCTTGGTCTTTCATCACTCCTTGCGGGCAGTACCATTGTTCAATAATTCTCTTTGAATCTTTCATCAGTTTGGCCTTGTATTATATAGCTATTTCAATCTTAATATCAGTGTATCTATTCTAGGTTTCATTTGCACGGTATTAATAATCCTTAGCTCCAGTGATGTATCAGACAACAAATAAGATACTAGTGAATCGTACCTTTCGTAGTTTTCAAGGATATCCTCTTTGTTGTTTTTAAATTTCCTAACTTGAATATAGTCAAGCATTGTAGCATTTGATGGGACATGATACACTCTCAATTTATAATCCTGTTCAGGAACATCAAACTCTACTAGACGTTTTACCTCGCTTTCAAATAGTGAGAATGTTGCCATTTTATAAATGACGAAAGCAGCTGTAACAAGTACAATTGCCCATAAAACAAAACCTAACCTATTTCTTCTTTTCATAATACATGCACCCTGCTTTAATCCATCTTTGATCTCTTGAATCATTTCTATAGGGAGCAACTAAGGTTTTTTGAACAACTACACCGCTATTAACATCCGTTATTACTCTTCTTGTAGATTTTTGCCAACTGTTGAAATCTCACTTTTGATATACTTGGGTTATGTAGTACTAAGATAAAAAATGGAGATGGAAATTATAATTATTGAGCTATTTATTTTGCCTTTTCACATCCTGTTTTGTAAATTCAAAAACCAGTAACGCCATATCATGAAGCTAGTTGTGAAAATATTTCAGGTCTGTATTGTTATATTACTTTTGCTGGGATATCAAAACGAGGCATTGGCAAAAGCTATTGCAATACCACTGGCAACAGATTCATTAATCGTATTGCATTTTCAGACAAATGACTCGCTGGTATACAGTTGGGAGGATTTTGACAATGGGAAATAAACTAATTAAAATAGCGCTGAATAAGTATGGATCAATTAGAATCGATACCATTATGGACATTGGTAGCTAACATCAAACAGGAAATTAGCTATGGTCAAGGGAAACTGCAAACCCGATATGGCACGAAACAGTTTAGCCCGGGGACCAAAGTGTATATTATCGATTGGTATGCTGGGATGTGCCAAGCTATTACCGTAATCGGCTTGTCCAGAGATACGAAAAAATTAATTACCATTGTTATACGGGCCGAATGGATCGAAAACTTCCGGGTCAGGTTATGCTACAATCCTAAAGTTTGTTCAAAAATAAAGACCTACTTTGATAAGGAGGAAACTGGAATGCAGCGGTATACAGAAAAATTTGTAAATGATATGTTTATCGGTATACCACAATGGAATGAACCTATTTAACAGCTACAGTAATAATGTGAGTTACCTTTGCCACATTTGATTATGTCTATGGTCAATTATCGGCCAAGACAGCAGTAAATTACTTTGTACTGAATTTTAGATAATGGTCTTTCATCGGTATCCCATCTGCAGTCCGGAATGCATTCCCTGTAATGATGATCTCATAGGTTTTGTTTGGTTCTAACTCCCAATCTATAAGCACGGATTTCTTATCTGAAGAATAGCGCTGTCCTTTTATCACCGGAAAACTGTCTTTGGAGATTCCCCTAAATGACCGTCCCTGTCCCAATAAGGGCCTGTCGAAATTTATCTTCAGCTCCCTTAAGGTGTTGTTGACATTGGTTTGTCCATCCTGAATTCCCTCAAAAGAAATGATTTTTGGTCTTCTTTCTTCAAAAGCTGCATCTAAAGAAGAAATATCTGCAGCGTAAGATTGATAAGCTTTGGCAAGTACAGGCATATAGCTCTCTAAAGTAGGATATAAGTCTCGCTGACGATCAAAGTGTTCAAGTTCATCAACAAGTTTTTCAATCCAAAGAAATCCCCTATCTAGCTGTTCATTGGTTTCTTTTGAGATTTCTTCGGAGCTGAAATTATGATCTTTTTGATATTTAATAACCGCAGCTCGAACCAATGCCTCGTTCAACATCGTTTGCCAGCTACCGTATGCCTGCCCGTTCATTTTTTCCTTCACGACGCTATATAATTTTTCACCGCTGTCTCTAAAAATTGTCGTGTCTTTTTCCAATAAATAATTAACAAAAGAGTGGTTAAACTCGTGAAGTAATGTAGGGAAATAGCTCTGTAAAGGAAATTCAGCCATGCCAAGACTATCCATACTCCATGTCCCCATAATAGCGTAGACTTCCTTAAGACCCTGTGGATTTTTAATGGCTACCCCATAGTTACCGCCGCCATTCCCCAAACCATTCACAATCAAAAACTTTTCGGATGGTTTCTTACCATAGAATTTAGGGTACCAGTCCAATTCAATATGTTCATAAATTGGAAGAAAGCGCTTTTGTACCTCATTGTACAGTGCCTGGTTATCCTGAAAAAATCCTTTGCTATTACTGTCTTTGTAAAACTTCTTTAACAGTGTTGCGAATTGAAGAGCATTAGCTCTACTCCACCTTTTGTCCAGGGTTTCCTTGATATTTTTTTGCTTAAGATTGAACTTATCATCAAGATGTATAGCCATACTCATCACTGCATCGTACGCTATGCCATTTTCATTTTTAATCTTCTTGACAAAGGTGATCAATTCGTGTTCTTTAAAAGGACCATAGTGTTCATTGATTCGATCAACATAGCGCTTAAAAATACCTGAGCTATACTCTTGATTGCCAGCAAGTCTAAATACAATACTCAGAATCTCAATACGCTCATCAACTTTTGGCTTATCCATAATTTCGTTACGCTGCCCATAGGTAAGCATAAATGATAAACTGAATAGGATAATCAATACATATTTAGAAGTTTTTTCGAACATATTGGAAATAGGTTTTACCATCTTTTATTTATTTTGTACTTGGATGGGGATTCCAAATAGTTTGCCAATAAATTTAACACACTATTTGCCAATACACTACGAGCGAATTCCTTTTTTAATAATGACCGTTATTGAACACTAACCGTTCAATATTGAACAGGCTGCCAGCCATTTTCTATAATCTTATTCACTAATATTAAATTGATCACTTAAGTCTTATAACTGTTTAAAAGCATATTACATTTCTTGTGCAACGTTACCTAAGTTGACAGCTGTAAGAGCAGCTGAAACACCAATGAACAAATTCGATTGTTCTAAGTAATTTCTTATATGCAGAAAGGGACAAGTCAAAGATCATTGGAAAATGGAAGTTAAATGTCTATATTTAATTATGGAGACATCTATGATAGCTATAATATTATACCGTTTAGCAAAACAAATATGAAAAATATTTTTTTCGCTTCCACACTAGCTCTGTCTATACTTTCCTGCAAAAAAAATACGCAACAGAACTCCCCCCTTGTAGAAAATGCAGTGGACAATGCTGAGTCGGCTGCTTCAGGTTCTTTTAAGAGTTATCGAGGAAATAATATAACTGTAGACAATATCTATTCCGAATTGATAAAAGGAGACAAAAACCTTACAGCTCTCAATTCCAGGATTGTGAAAACATTAGAGGAAACAGAAAAAGTTTTAGCTGTTTATAACAATGTACTCGAAACCACTAATTCTTATTATCAGGATGCCAATGAACGAACGAAAGCCATTACAGATTCACTAGTAAAACAACAGGTACAAAAGGAAATTAGTGCCAGTGCTGATCGATACGATCTTAAAGTAAAAAATATAACAGATCATGTCAGTCAAATAACTAAAAATAATGAAAATCTGGTTAGCACCTATACTGCTTTTAAAATCAGAAAAACGCTACCTGAAATTGAAAAATATCAAAATGCGCATCCTCTAGAAACAGATAGCCTGAATACTTTCATTATCAAGCAGAATAAATTGCTGGATGAATTAAAAAAAATTAAATAAATGATAGCAAGAGAAGAAATACTGAGTCAACTTGACCTAGAGGCTAAAAATTATACCTTTCCAATGTTGGATAACGGCTATTACTATCATGGAGATCAAAAATGGTAATTTTTCGAGATGAAAGTCGATGGGCAATATTAATTGAAATTTTTGCGTTTAACAATCACGATTATGATGTCAATGGTTTTACAACAATTGCCTATGTCTATGGCAATTGCCTACTTAACGGTTATGATAATGTCAGTTTCAATTGTTTCGTAAGTGATTCTGATACGGAGTCATTTCTTTATGACGACGAAAATTATATTCCATATTTGGATAGTAATGTTAAAACCATAAAAATTAGAGATCAAATTATTGTGTTAAATACGAATTCCGACTTTTTTAAACAGAAACAAATTGATCTTGAATAGCCGAATAAAATTGCCCCTTGGGATTTAATGAGAAGCTTAGTACCTGAATATTCGGATCATATTTGGCTAACCAATACCGAAATATCGCTGAGCATTCCATCAGATTTACCGATATTCTTAGAGCTGAATGAATGGCTTCATCCTGATTTAGCGGATAATCAACTACCGAGTGAAATGGAAACATTTATTCAGATTGCAGAAGCACTTGCGACTGGCAATAAAGCACTATATAAGCCAACTGTTGCACCAAACACACACTGGAAATATTGGCCTGAGGGTGGAACTTTGTAGTGATCATAAACCTCCATTCCGTAGTTTTTGCTTTATTGCTTATTCTTTTTATAAAAAGCACAGGACATAATCAAACCTCAATAAATACAGTAAAAATAAACAAAAAAAAAAAAAAAAAAACAACTCATTATCAAACACATACAGTAAAACTATTAGAATTTTCACTCCCCCCCTTTTTAATCAACTCCAAAAGTCCATCAAATGATTTCTGTAGGATAAGTAAATTCATTTGCTGTGGATGTAATTTCTGTTCCGAATTCTTATATTTGATAGAGCCCTCTATTTTAAGAAATGAAAAAATGTACCACATTATTACCTTAGTAATTCTGATAGCAACCTCCAGCATCAACTTTGTAAATGCGCAGGTAAATTGCCAACAGCTTCTGAAAAAGAAAATAAGCTTGCACGATTTAGATAGTGGCAAAATTGACCGTATTTTTAAAGATTTTGCACAGTTAAAAGCATGCGGTCTCGACAGCAATGCTCTCGAAATAATCAGCGATCCTCCACTTTTTGCAACCTTAATTATACCGTTCATGGATTATGGCAAGAAAACAAATGTAACTTACCAGCATATCTTTGACAAAATTATAGAATTTCAAAATTCAGACGAGTTTCCTTTCTTAAAACAGTCTCATGATGCATCCAAAGCGCTTAAAAATAAAAACGTAGACCTTAAAAATTGGTCAGAAGATAGCAAGTTGCTCTTGCAAGTACCACTAGATTCTAACGAGATTGAAGACTTTTACAACTACCTAAAGGCCAATCCCTCGAAAGATTACACTTATTTTGATGCCTGGGGAATTTTTAAAAGTCATGCACCGAAACATCAACAAATGAGTAAAGAGACGGGGATGGAAGAAAATAAAAACGATTCGCCACGCAATATTGAAGATGCACTATTCAGGGGGAAGTATAATACGATGACGTTGGCGGAAATTTTTGTGGAAGCTGACAGCCTCAATAGGAATGTTGTCATCTATTTTACGGGCTGGAATCATATAGATAGTAGAAAAATCGAAGTTCCTTTGTTTGACGATAAGCAACTTAATGCAAAACTTCTTCGTGAGTTCTTATTTGTCATTTTGTACAATGATGATAAAACCAGAATGGATGAAATACCAAATCTTAAAAAGGACGAATACAGCACGGGCAATATAACCGTAGGTCAACGTAGCCAAAAAATTCAGCAGCATTATCTGAGCTCCAAAAATATACCTGCATTTATATTATTGGATAGCAAAGGAAAATTAATCAAAACTTTGTCTAAAAATATAAATAAAGAAACCCTCAGAAGTTTTCTAACAAATTAGACAAATAGTGACACATTTAAGCTTTAACGCTAGCTATAGACACTTTGCCACATAGTGTAATCTCGGCATTAAAATCAAAAAGAAAGGCTGTACTCAACTACAGCCTCTCGTTCTAACGAAACATATGCCAACCTAGGTTAGGACTCAGCATATTGGAAAACTATTTGGAAAAAATTTCCGCCAATTTTTTATCCAATTCTTCACCACGCAAATATTTCGCAATGATTTTACCATTAGGGTCCACCAAGAAATTCATGGGAATAGCCTTCACATCATACATTAGCCCCGCTTCATTTTCCCATCCTTTGAGATCTCCCACTTGTTTCCATGTAAGTCCATCATCTTGGATCGCTTTTAACCATTTCGCCTTATCAGCCGCTTTATCCATGGATACACCTAAAATTTCAAATCCTTGTTTTTGGTATTTAGTATAGGATTTTACCAAATTCGGATTTTCCCGTCGACATGGTGCACACCAGGATGCCCAAAAGTCAATCAGGACATACTTGCCACGATAATCTGATAATTTCACAGGCTTGCCATCAACATCAGGCTGTGTGAAATCCTGGGCTTCTACCCCCTCGCTTGTTTTTTTGACTAACGCTATACGTTTGGCCAAGTCCTTACCCAAAATAGAATTCTGCAAGCTAGGATCTAGTGTAGCGAATATCTTCTCAGCTTGGAGTGCATCAAATTCAGGGGGTAACGTTGAATTAAAAGCCATTAAAGCCATGTAGCTTTTAGGGTTTTTGGCCACATAGTCCAATTTCGCATCGATGGTCTGTTGCTGTATAGCATTTGCACGATCCTCCAAAGACTTGATATATTTAGGGTCTTGCTGATCTGCAAGCGACTTAGCTTTATATTCGTTATTTAAAACCTCATATTGATCGTATATCGGTTTCAACATCGTATTTACCCGTTCATTTTCTGTATTTAAAGGGGATCCAGAGATTTTTGCATGTTTAATTGAATCTGCCGCTACAAATTTGATCGTCGCTGATTCAATAAAAAAAGGAAGAATGTCTTGTTTCGGTGGTTTAGCAGGGTCAAAAGGAGCATTATCGTGAATAATACGTAAATGCGCTTCCATCGGGGAAGGGATGCTTCCCTTAAATTCAAATTTTCCATTTTTTATTTCAACGGAGTCAATGCGTTCTTTTCCGTCATAATTAAGACGCAGATATGCCTTCGCAGGTTTGTCTAACTTGCCCACTGCTCCTTGCAGTGTATAATTTTGTTGTGCATATCCTAATGCTGGCAATACGCAAGCTAAAGCTAGCGCCCATTTCATATTTTTCATAATTATTTAGTTTTTCTCGTTCAAAAATCTATTTCACTAATTTCGTCAGACTGTTTTTAGCAGCCTGTCCCACAGTTCCTGTCTGTAATAATTGTTTGTAAAGTTTTTCATCACGTAGTACAGACAATGCTTCTTTAAAACTTTGGTTCGATTCGTTCCGGATCCGCGCCATGTAATCACCGCCAGTATATAACAATGAACCTACTTGTGCTTTAAATTCAACATCAATAGTAGCATGCGCGTCAAGTTGTTGTACAGGTGGAATTGCTACAGCAATTTTGTTTGCGGCAGTGATCAGTTGCTGGTGTACTTCTTTTGGAACTTTAAACCTTAAGTTGAATGCTTTGAAGTCTGGATACGCTTTGAGCAGAGCCTCACGATTTTGTTGGACAAACTCAAATCCACCTTTGGCAACGAGCCCACTGTTCATCAGTTGTGCCATCCAGGTACTATATTCATTGGTATCTATGGGAACAAAACGATCTGGCATAATTCCACCACCCCCAAAAACAATCCTTTTATTTCCAAGTGTCGTGTATTTTAAAGAGTCCGGAAAGGAAATATGCCCTTCTTCCAATAATTCTTTTGATTCCATTCGGCGGTTAAAATCCTGGAAATAATCATCCTTCCCTTTATTATAGGGTTTTTGGATCGAACGCCCTGATGGAGTGTAGTATCTCGCACCGGTAAGCTGCATTTCTGAGCCATCCGATAGCGGTACAGGTTTCTGCATCAAGCCTTTTCCGAAGCTGCGGCGCCCGATAATTACAGCACGATCCCAGTCCTGAAGTGCTCCTGTGACAATTTCACTGGACGAAGCAGTTGATTCGTCAATTAGGACTACGAGCTGTCCTTCGTAAAACTGACCAAATCCGCCCGTAAAGTAATAGTCTTTTCCCCCTTCATTGGGCACTGAATAAAAAACAATTTTCTCCTTAGGCAAAAACTCATCGGCAACACCAATAGCAGATTCGACATAGCCTCCGCCATTGCTCTGCAAATCAAGGATCAGCTTTTTCATTCCTTGTTCTTTCAGATTTTTTAGAGCAGCATCAATCTCCTGACGTGTAGTTCTATTGAAAATTGAAAGCGCGATGTAGCCGATCTCCTGATCTACCATATAACTTTCTCGAACCGATTTCTCCAATATATTTTCGCGAACAATACTAATACTCTTGCTTTCCTTACTTCCCGGCGACGCAATTGTAAGGAGTACTGGCACGTCTTTTTCACCGCGCAATTTTTCCATAATCTCCTTATTGCCCCATTTTTGCTCAAGGATGCTTTCTCCGTCTATCCCTTGGATCTGATCACCGACACGTATTCCTGCACGCATGGCAGGTCCATCAGGATTGACTTTGGTGACAAAAGTCTGCTCTTTTATTTTTAGAAACTGAATGCCTATCCCAGCAAAGCTTCCACTCATGGCGACACGCATCTGTTCAGCCTCCTCACGACTGGTATAGTGTGAATGGGGATCTAAATCTGCTATCATCGCTTTGATCGCCGCATCCACCAGATGTTCTTCATTGACCTGGTCGACATAATTCTGCTGAATAAGCTTCAGTGCCTCCTCAAATTTATATTTTGGATTCATCTGAGCCTGCAAAGACAGCCCTAGACCAAGCATGCCGACGAGTAAACTCGTTGCTTTCCTATTCATATTGCGTAATATTTAATATTTTATTTTTCGTTTTTAAGTATCTCGATAGCCAGGGAAAGTTCATCCATCAATTTGCTGGGGCTTCCTGAATAACCTCCCGAGCAATAACGCACCCGACCATTTTTCACAATGATTTTTCGCGGAATAGATGAATCGCCGAACAGAGGAACCAATTGTTTGAACACCAAATCCTGCTCATTCGTCTGTGGATTGACCGAATCATGCAACAAATTGAAACGAAAACCTTCTCCACGAACATAGTTTACTGATTTATCTTTATAATTTCCAGTCTGCATGGTACCTAGCATATAGATGGCAACATGTTTATCCTGCGCATATTTATCGACTAAAAGCTGCATGCCTGGAAAGGCCATGATACACGGACGACACCAGGTAGCCCAGAAATCCACGACAACAATTTTATCTTTCCAATCTTCTGGCGTAATAAATAGACCTTCGGCGGTTTCCAATCGAAAATCAGGCATAGGATGATTGACCCAATTGTGATCCACATAGGCCTGCATTGCAGCTTTTTCCTCGTTGGATTTTAATCCCGTCAAGTAAGCCTGATAACCACCCTCATCGCCAGCATGTCCTTTTAAGTAAATTGCTTTGAGCTTATCAAACATACGCGGTGTCATTGCATTGTATCTTGCACTCATCTCAAGTAAGGGTAAGACTTGTTTGTCATCGCCTAAACCCTCCAGCACCTGAAGGTTAATTTCATTGAGTTCGGCATTATTGTATTTACCATCTTCGGAAAGCAGTAAGAAATATTTTCGGGCTTCTTCATACTTTTTGAGGTCATTTAACAAAGAAATATGGGTAAAAAGACGGTCATCCAAATTTTTAACGACATTGGAATCTGCCTGTGTCTGCCGATCAAAATCTTCCTGATAAGAGTTGTCTCCTTTACGCGCGATCAATTTGGGTAGAATTGCTTCTGATACTTGATAAAGGCTATCTTTACCAACCATTTTAAACATATATGCACGCATGATATTCCAGCGCATCAATTCGTTTCCTGTACGGAAATCAATATCGTCATACAGTTTCGCAAACTTGTCAAGTTGCTTGGAGTCGAAGTAAGCCGATCCGAGTCCACGGTATACTGCATAATAGATAAACCCCTGACCGTTGGGATGCTGACGCCATTGCTTAACAGGAAAACGTTGTAAAAAATTCTCATACGAAGCAATTACCTCCGCTTTGTTTGGACTGCTTCCCATGGTATTGCTGTAAGCAATAAACCGGGCCGTCGCACCAGTTGGAAAGTCGGTGTTTACACGTTGCTCGATCAATTGAGTCAATGCATTATCATGAAGCCGCGCGCTCGCAAAACTATAGAGTTGGTTAAGGTTTTGATCAGAGATAGCCTTTTGTTTAATTTGATCATTAATCAGCTTCTTGGCGTATGCCGGAAATGCGCCTTCCAAAGCCAATTTTTGTAAGTTCATAAAAGGCTGAAAATAGCGGAGGTAATGTTTTCCCGACAAAGCAAATTCTTTTTCAGCCAATCCTTTCAGATAGGCAGCTGGCATTGCAGGAGGCTGACTATTATAATAAGAGAAGATTCCACCACCTGCTATTGCAGGTACGTGAAAAGCAGCTTCTCCCAAATATGCCCCCTCTACGGAATTTCCTTTTCCATCAGCTAGAGCAATAGCATAGCCACGATCCTGATTGTTGTCAATTGCATCGGGACGATCAGCTTCTCCCTGATAGAATTTTACCGCTATAAAAGCCGTCGTCGGTTTAACCGGTACCGCTACTGTCCATAGCCCTGTCGCATTTTTCTGCATGGAAACGCTTATCTGCTTCCAGTCAAAGTCTTCAAACAAAAAGAATGTCGCATGTATTGCATCACTAAATTCAAGATCCTTGTCTTTGGCGCTGTAGACCACCTGAACAGGCGCTGTCGTTTGGGGTTTTGCCGGTTTGAAAACGCTGCTGTCAAATCGAGGCTGCGCATATAACACAGCCTGGACAAACATCAGTACTAAAAAGATCATCTTTTTTTTCATCTTATATAAATTATCTGGGGTTTTGGCCAATTTCAGGATTAAGAGTCAACACTTCCTGGTTAATGGGGTATATTAAACGTGGGCTTGAAGCGGTCAAGGTATAAGTCTGTCCGTTTAACGTACGGCTAACAGGTTTAAAATAATTACCATCCAACGTAAGGCGGCGCATGTCGTACCAACGTAGATCCGTTCCAACAAATTCGCGACGGCGCTCGTCGACGACCGACTGTAGTAAGTCACCACTGATATCTGTTGGTGAAAGTGCGATGTATTTACTGGCTGCAAAACGCTTCTTACGCAATAGATTTAGCAATTCGACTACTTTGGCCACATTATTTTGACGAGCGTATACCTCTGCGCGATTAAGAATTATTTCAGGGCTATTCAAACCTACATAAGAGTTGTAATAATAAGGGTTATTAAATAAAGGTTTGATGTATACCGATCCTTTGTAGGTATTGACATCGGTACCAATGAATAATTTCAGCCGAAGATCATCAGCTTTGTACAGTGCGATAAGTTCAGGATTTATCGGACCGCGTATAAATCCTGAGCTTAACTTTGACAAGAGTACTTCCTTATCATCAATCAACCGAGGATAGGAGCTTGAAACGTAGTCCTCCAGATTATACACTGTAGGATCTAAAGCTAAGGCCAAGTCGGCATATCTACCAGCTTCTTCAAAATTACGCATTGTCAAGTATACTCTTGATAACAAGGCATAAGCGGCGATTTTGGAAGGATGGTAATTAAAAGTCGGATAATTAGGTAGATTTTCCGTAGCCAAACTTAAATCTGTGATCATCTGTTCATAAATCCGAGCTAGCGACACACGACTTAGGTTTTCAAAAAGATTTGCTTTCAGCAATAATGGTAATCCGGGTTGACTTTCGGCCTTTGTGGGATCATATACTTGGGCATACTGATTGGCTAAAGAAAAATAGGCAAACGCACGATGAACACGAGCTTCAGCAGCGACAGCAAGCTTTTGTGCCGTTGTGCCATTTTGGCTTTCCATCACCCCGTCAAGAATTTCATTGGCAATGTAAATCTGTTTATACAGATTATTCCAGGCTACGTCTTGCTGATTGTCTACATAGAAATAGTCATTCCAGATATAGGCTCTTTGGTAATTCTCGCCCCAGGACAATGAAGCTGTTAAGGGAACTTCCGTAGCGATATTATCACTTGTGATAAGTGGCAGTACATACGAACTTTCAAAGTTACCCTTGTTGTTGAGAAGATAACGAAAATCGTCGGTTGTCTTCAGGGTACGTTTATCATACTGATCTACTTCTACAAATTTCCGACATGAAGCTGCCAATAATACGCTCGAGGATAGTAGGCTATAGAGGATAATATTTTTGATTTTCATGATTTCAGGTTTAAAAAGATAGGTTTAGACTCATAAAATACGTTGGTGAGGGTGGAAGATTTGAATAACTATTCAATGTCCGATAACTTGGATCAATTCCATCTTTATTTTTTCGCCATAGTAAGCCCAGATTGCGAACACTCGCATTTACGTTTACAGATTTAAACGGTGTATGTTCCAAGGTTTTGAACGGAAAACTATAACCTAGATCAATCTGCTGCAAGCGAACATTACTGCCACTGATTACCAACGCATCCGAATTGGCATAACGGGACAAACTATTGTATTGGTAACCTTGCTTACTCAGTCCTGGTACGTTTGTGAAAGCTTCATCTCCAGGTTGACGCCATCTCTTTGCTAAATCAGACTGAAGACCGATCACTCCAGAATAGGGAGCATAATCTGGATAGTTTTGTACGGAAAGTCGTCTAAATACATGTCCCAATTCGTAGGTTATACGAACTCCCAAGGTAAAATTACGATAGGAGAATGTATTGAATAGTCCACCAAAATAGGGCGGTGTGGTACGCCCCACTTTCACGAGGTCTTCGGGTGAAAGAGCTGTAGCAGGTGCATCAGCATTGACAATTTCTCCATTTTGTTTGTATACCTGCGAACGTCCTTGATTATCTAATCCTGCCCATCGGTAGGCATAGACATAATCTATTGAATTTCCGACAATCGGAATAGTTCCATTGATATAATCAAGCACCCGAGTCGGATTGCTGAAACGCGAATCTGTGACTTTATTGGTATTATAACCAAAATTGAATAATGTATTCCATTTCACCTTAGATTGCAACCAAACAGCCCTTAAGCCTAAATCAACACCTTGTCCCGACATTGTCGAGCTATTAAATTTCAGACGCGTCCAGCCATAGGTTGGGTTGAACGGAAAATCATAAATAATATCAGAAGATTTCTTCGTATAATAATCTACATTAAGCTGTAGTCTGTTGTGCCAGATGCCGTAATCTACTCCAATATTTAGTGTATGGACTTTTTCCCAGCTAATCTGACTATTAGCAGGAGATACAATTTCTGCCGTTACTTCATTTGTAATGTTATCATTACTAGTATTGATCACAACAACCCTATTTACACCTGTTGGCAAAATACCGTTGACTCCGTAGGTCATACGAATCCCCAAAGCATCTACCCATGTCGATTCTTTTAAGAAGTTTTCTTTTTTAACATCCCATTTTCCACCTACAGACCAAAGTGGCTTACCGCGCTCACTCTTAGAAGCACCAACTAGCGTAAAATCATCAAATCGAATACTTCCAGAAAGTACATATTTACCGTTAAAGGCCGAAAAAGCGCCATTGGAATAGTAAGATAACGCTCGGTTTCTATTCTTTGCAATGGCAGCATTGGAACTGAAATAATTATCCCAACCATAAATCGTCGGGTAACTTCCTCTTGGATTTATAACGGCAAATGAATAGGTATCAGCGTTGAATCCTAAATAGTTATCTCCGGATGACCGGTAATTATTCTGTTTCCATTCGGCACCGGCGAGAAAATTCAAATTATGCTCCATAGACCTGCCAAAAGCTTTGTTGATATTCAGCTGCGAACGGAAAACGTACTGGGAGCCATTGTAATTTTGAATGCCCAATCGACCTCCCATCGGATAGCCGTATACATAATTTCCATTAGCATTGAACGTAGTACCGATATTGATCTGATTTCTCTGGCTATAACTATTTACCCCGTCAACATTTTCCGTGTTGTTCAGCTGCCGCTGCCATTGCCCCATTACCGAGAGATCTGCCCAACTGGTCAGTTTGGTATTGATATCCATATGCATCCGCAACCCATGATTTTGATTATTATAATTTGCAGCGGTAAGCTCTTCTATTGGATTATAAGCCCAATCCATATAACCTTTGTTCTCAAAATCCTGCGAGACCTCAGGTCTAAATTGAATATAACGTCGTATGTTATTTCCGCTTTCATCTTTCAACAGATCATAAGGGAGAAGACCGCCTGAACTAATATTTGATGATAGTGCATTGATTACGGCCGAATTACCAATGGAATTTCCATAATTATACGTAATACCAGTAGCTAGCTTAACCCGATCGTTGAAAAGCATATTGGTAAGATTAGCCGTTGTATTGAAGCTTTCTGCTTTATTTGCGCGAAATACGGGGACATCTTTTGTATAATTGGTGGAGACAAAGTAGGTGCTTTTATTGGCTCCTCCCGAGATCGAAAGATTATACTGTTGGGAAGTCGCTTTCTGCAATAGATAGTCTTTGATTTGATTACGATTATCAGTAGATGCAAGTCTTGAGAGTGCTGCATCGCGTTCCTGCTCTGTTGCTGTCCCCCGTATTGCACGAAAAATCCATTCGAGTGATTCAGAGTGAGGTTTGCTACTATTAAATGCGTCCCAGCTATTTTTTTCGATATTGTCTGCTATAAAGCCTTCCTCGACCAATTGTTTTTCAAGGTCAATATATTGCGACGAAGTCATCCTGTCCATTTTATTCAGAACAGCTGGAGAGGCGATACTTAAGGAAGTACCGAAATTGATTGATGTTGGGGTAACTCTTCCTTTTTTAGTTTCAATAACGATTACCCCATTTGCGGCTTTGGCCCCCCAAATTGATGATGCCGCAGCATCCTTCAATACAGTTATGCTTTCGATATCGTTCGGATTTATTCGGCTTAATACCGCACCACCAGAGCTCTGTGTATTGCCTTTATTTGTAAGCGAAAATTGGGCATCAACGGTTTCCGCCATCGGGAATCCATCAACTACGATCAATGGTTCTTTTGGAGTTCCTCCGGTACCAAAACTATTTATACCGCGTATCTGTATGTTATTTGTTCGTGGATCTACATACATCCCCGGTACGAGCCCCTGTATTCGTTCAAGGATATTGATTGCTGGTGTTTCCTGTAATTGTTTGGCCGTCACGTTTCCAAATGAACCGGTAGCTGTCTCTTTGGGAATTTTAGTGTAACCCATAGACACCACTTCAACATCATCCAATACACTGACGACCTGTTCCATCGTCACATTAATCTGATTACTACTGCCGATTACCCTACGCTGCGGCTCCATCCCCATGTAGGAAAAAATCAGTGCATCAGCTGGTTCAGTGAGGCGAAGTGTGTAGCCACCATCACTACTTGAGGTCACCCCTGTACGCACAGCATGTCCATCGGACATGACAGTTACACCAACCAAGGGCGTACCTTTATTATCTTTTACAAAACCTGTGATAGTCTTCCAATACAGCCCATCATCATCTTTACTTCTCTTATCTCTATTGTCCCGAATAATGGTAAAATAATTATTTTGAACGTAGAGAAAGAGATAATTGTTTGGATAGAGAAGTTCTTTCAATACAGTCTCCACAGGAATTCTCTTATTTCTCGGGATCAGATCACTGTTAACAAAAGAATCGCGGATTAGTCCCTCTTCATAAGAAAATTTCGTTCCGTAAATGCGAGTTACCTCGCTAAGAGCCTGCCCGAGACTAGCTCTTTTTTGTGCAAAGCTACCTGTGGTACTCATCAGGCAGACTATAGGCACAAGAAGTTTAGTTTTCATAAATTTTGATTGATTAATAGTTGTTTTAGTTAGGTTTTATTACAATCTGTTTGTTTTTCACTTCAATGTTTACATTCATCGTATGTTTGATAACAAAGAGAATGTCATCAATCTTTTTTACTGGAATGACACCGGTAAACCGCTTATTGAGCAATGCTGGGTCTTCAACCACCACTTGGTAGCCATAGTTATCTTCCAACACACTTACTATATTGGCTAAGTTACTGTGCTCAATGCTCAATTCGCCCCGAGTCCAGGATAGCACTTTGTTGGCATCGTTATAAACGATCTCATTAGTTTTTAAATTTTCGTCGTAGATGAACATCTCCCCTGGTGCCAGTACACGATCCTCTCCATTTTGCCCCTGAACGCGTACGCTTCCTTCAAACAAGGTCACTTCAATGCGTCCACGGCGATCCTTCACATTGAACTTTGTCCCCAACACCGTCAATGAAAGTTTGCCCACATGCACGACAAAGAGATCGTTTTCGCGGAGGCGATTTTTAATTGCTGTATGTTTTACCTCAAACATACCTTCCCCTTCTAACCAGACTTCACGCGGTTTATCGGTTTTCCAACTGCGTACATAGGAAATGCGGGAATTACTATTTAATTTGATAATAGAAGAATCTGGAAGAGCCAATTCACGTTGTTCACCAAATGCGGTATTCGCTGCTTTTGTACCAAATTGGCTAATTTCATAACTCAATATTCCAAGAAGCAATAGTGCCGCCGCTGAAGCTGTCCATCGAAGAATTGTTCTAATAATCGATTTTTGCACTTGTTTCCTCTCATAAACTGGAATCTGACTTTGGATGTTCGTCCAACGCTGATGACTATTTAAGCTGCTTTGAACAGGTTTCTGTGCTTTAATTAACAGCATCCACGATCTTGCAATATCCATTTCGGCGGCCAAATTTGGATAATGACTGCCCAGTTCCTGCCAAAAATCCTGTTGCGCAGCTTCATTCTGAAACGTAGACTGCACAAAGTCCTCATCCGAAAAAAAGTCCGTCGCCGTATAATCTTTATATTTTGCTAACCTAGAATTCATACTGTTTTATATAGGTTACACCCTTCACAAAAATTTTACCCCAATAAATTTTATTTTTTTTAAAAATAGCAATGCCAGTCAAATCAACCCAAAAGGCACAAACGCCATTCAGGATAATTTAATACTGGTTATTTTATATATTGTGGAAAAACTTACAGTTAGATGTAAGATTTATTGATATCGTAGCTGGTTGAGCAAATAGAGCAGTACCAAAAGACCAAACCTGCCAAAGTGTTTTTTCAAACTGTCTAGCGCACGGTAATACAGTTTATAGGTGTCTTTGGTCGAAAGCCCCATTATTTCGGCTATGTCTGTATAGGGCAATTCTTCAAAAAAGCGGAGATGAATAATTTCGCGCTGACGAGCGGTCATCTTTTGCAGTGCTTGATCGAGTCTATCCCGGACCTTAGTAGCACGTTCCTGACGGATTATAGTAAGATCATGTGGAAGCTCAATGGTAAATGGCAAATAATCAACGGAAGAATTTATCACTTCTGTCCGCCGAAGTGATTGCTCAATTTTCTTTACCAACGTACGACGGAAAGCCTTATATAGGTAGTTTTTGACCGCAACATCTGTACTTAAGTTCTCCCTGTTGCACCATAACTTAACAAATAGCTCTTGAATACTGTCCTCGATAATCGCCTCATCTTGTGTAAACTTGAATCCATAATTGAACAACAGTTGGTTGTATCGTTCAAAAAGTATTTTGAACGATGGTTCATGTCCAACTTGAAACATTTGCCAAATCTGTTGATCGGAGTTCATTAACTAATGCGCGACTTCTTGCTTTTCAGTTTAAGTAGATAAAATTTACATTCAAATCTAGCAATTTTTTTCAATCAACATAGATTCAATATTTCTACTTCTGAAAAGCGAGCATTCGCCTTCCTCTAGCCAAGCTGGAGATTTCAGGACCGTTGACCATCCAGGTTCGAAAACCGATGACTAGTTAATCCGCACAATTTTAACCGTTTGAATTTTTCGCTGAAAAGTCTCAAAACCATTTTCACTTACTTTTATGGTTTATTTAAAGTGGTCAATTCACCTCGAAATATCATGGTCTCTATCCCCAAAATCTCCACTAAGGTCCATATTACACGTTTTAATTCGAAATGATTCACCGCAGCTTTTCCATAGCAAAGGTCAAATCACGTATCTGTATTTTTTGCTCATTATTAATAATAGCACCATCAGTCCATTGTAGTAACAAATCGTAACCCCAGCTTCTACTTACCTTATTTTTAAATAATGATGGATCGAAACGAGGTTTTTTCTTTTCAGCTATGTCTATCACTGAATTTAAATAAAGATAAACAGGTGTTAGATCTTTTTCTTTTATGTCGTAACCTATCTCTGCAGCATATTCTTTAGCTTTTTGTTGTTGATTGGATACGATATAGATTTCCAGAATACATAGCCGATACAATTCTTTATTCGCTTGAATTTCCTTTTCATTTGCAATCCGCTTGCGGTAATAATCTATTATTTTCTGAAATGCCTCCCGAGACTTTTCTTTCTGGTTAGTCTTCTGATACAAGAGACCCACGTCGACCCAGCTTTCAATTCTAAACTGCTTCGACAAGGTGAGATAGTCTTGAATTGCCGCTAGGGTATCCTTGACGGCGAGATAACTTTTGGCTCTATTTTCAAATTCGGGGACAACAAAATTCATTATGCGAATCGGCCCTATAGTGTCGCGCTGAATAGCTCTCGTCAGATCGGATATTGCACCATTATAATCACCACGTCTGAATCGTGCCTCACCAATATTTCTAAAATTGAGCGTTTTTTTGGTTAGATCTGGATTAAGTTCAATGGCCTTATCTGCCAACTCAACAGCTGTCTTATAATCCTTGTCGAAAATAAAGGATTGGCTACTCCGCTCCACAAGCGCATTGACCATATTATTATCATTGGGCAGATCATCCATGTCCATCAGACCAATCTGTTGAAAATACAGCATTACACCGCTACGCTTTTCTGCATAAGAGTTTTGATTTTTGGGCGATTCCGGCAGCTTATTTCGTCGGAAACTCAAGCTTTCCAATAGTGGTGCTACGACCATTTCTTTTGGAACCTCTTTTATATTATTGTCCATCAAAAGTAGTTCCTTACCAAGAAATTTTTCCCATCCCGTTAAAGGTAAAGTGGAAATATTACAATGAGAAAGATCTACAGCATATGAAGTCGATGGAATAGTGAATAATGACTTTATTATTTCAAAAGATGAGAAATCATTATTGGATATTAGGATAGTGTTAATGTTCTTCCATTTTTTCAGATCATTTGGAAAACTACGAAGAGCTGTACTGGCAAGCTGACGGTTGGTTTTGGGGTCGTCTTTGCGATAAATTTCTCTCGATGAATCATATACATTATAATGTGAAGGTCGGCTATTGATCGCATAAAACGCATGTAAATTAACAAGTTGACCTAGCGATTCAGGGAGCACAGTTATATCATTGTGACTTATATTTAAAATCCTCAACTGTTTCATATCACCGATAGAAACGGGTAATTCACTCAGGTGATTGATATCGGCATATAGCTCCCGGAGATTGGCCAGCCCCTCCATATGAAAGGGTAGTTTTTCCAGTAAGTTCGTAGAGACTCTTAATTTTTCGAGCTTCGCTAGCTTTGCAATACTTTCTGGTAATGCTTTTAGAAAATTATCGCTTACATCAAAATTCTTTAAACTCAACAATGTACCGATGTCTTCGGGCAACCGACTTAAATTGCAATACGATAAATTTAATATTTCGAGGTTTTTCAATCCAGCAAATGACGGTAGTGTAGCTATCGGATTAGCTTGCACATTTAACTCGTGTAATCTATGAAGACCATTGATCGTAACCGGAATATACTGTAACTTATTTCCTTGAAGCTGTAAGGTATTTATACTTGTCAATTTCCCCACATCATTTGAAAGAAACCCAAGCTTATTATAGGATAGGTTTAGATTTTTTAATGCAGTTAACTGAAACAAGACATCCGGCAGGCTATCAATTGCATTGTCAGATAGGTCGAGTAGACGAAGTTTTTTTAACTGGGCTAACTCTTTGGGAAGATAAAATGCAGACTTTGTATTTTTAATCTGCAATTCCCGCAATTCTTTGAATTGAAATAAAGAGGAAGAAATCTGTTTTAGAGGTCCGTTTGAATAGTTCAGATATTTCAATTGAGTGCTGCTGCTGAAATTATTCGTAAATCGTCCTAGGTCATCGATATCGTTAAAATTTAATACTAACGTTTTGAGGGACCTGAATCCTCGGTCTGAATATATTGCTGTGTCTTTAACCGTAAAGTAGCTTAAACTAAGTGTTTCAATTCGCTCTTTATTGGGAAGTATATCCAATACATGATCAACGCGGTCACTTGGCGAAGTAGCGCTAATAGCTATTTCGATTAATTGGGACGGAAATTCAAATTGATCCAATAAAGGTTTATAATTAAGCGAAATGCCTTTCAATTGATAATTTTCTTTTAAACCTTTCGGGATATACTGCACCGGAAAAGCTTTGAAAATTAAATAGTGTAGCATGGGCAACTTATTCAGGTTTGAAATTTCGCCAGCCAAGTTTATTTTAGAGTTGCCCTCAAATGCTATTGCCCTCAACTGATTTTGTTTATAAAAAGTATCGTCAAGATGTAATATACCTACAGGCTGCAAAGTATCATTTCTAATTCTAAATTCCTTAAAGACAAGAGCCTCCACATGGGGGAATAAATATAATGATTGACAAAGACTATCTAATTGGGACTGATTTTCAAATTTTAGCCCTAAATAGCGAACCTTATATAGGCTATCAGAACAATCTTTTAAAAGAGGAATATCTTTGGTACTCAGCTCAACAAAAGAGATTCGATCGTTAGGATGATGATGGTTTATAGAACTTACACTGTTTGAAGAGCCACTCAGAATCGCTTCATACCCCAAAAGATCCTGAGCAGTTAACTGCAGACTAAAAAGACAAAAAGCTAAAAATAAAAATCGCTTCAAATATAAGATGTTAATCATATTCTTTCGTTTATCCATTGGCCAACTAATCAACAATAAATTTATATACTATCGGATTCGAGATTTGGTTATGTTTGACAAGAAAACTATTCCCAACCATATTGACCAAATCGATAGTATTGTCATGACGGAGATCTTAACTATATGCCCAGGGATAATTAATGTATTCCAGCGTGGAACGACTACATTGGAAAAAGTGAGGTAAAACGCCACTACTATTAAGATTAGAGTTAATAAAAATAAAACAAAAAATATCAATTTTGATTTAGAATTCATATTATAGCTGGTATTTCTTAAATATATACAAATGTTAGGAAAATTTTGGAAGAATCGGAATCTACTTACATTTATTTCCACTTAAGTAGTCAGTATTCCCGAAGGTTATTAATGGAACAATCAAATCTGAAGAACCTAATACGTATATCGAATCCATGTTTATCAAAGATTCCATATACACGGCTTAAAAGGGGTATAGCGCTGCGACCTTTGGAGATACAGGAGTTAAAAAAAAGCGTCTCGGCTCGGCCTTAGCACTAGTTTATTCTTTCACCTGAGATACCCATTTGGGAGCACGATCAATAGTCTGTCTAAGGTATAAATTCAATTGTGCAACATGATGCTGAATATGCCGCATATTATACAAGAGAATCTCAAGGAAAGAAAAGTTTTTAGATTCGTTGTTCCAACGGGCATTCATTCTGCTCGGTGTGAACTCTTCTATATGCTTTCTAGCTTTCTGTCTACAGTGCTCTAAACACGTAAGAATTTCCGACCTGGTATATGTCCTGTCCGGCTTTTTGCCTGTCCGATCAAATTCTGAAAATGTAAACGGTTTTGGTGGTTCAAATTTTCTGGGTTCTACAGATAAATAATAATCTGGCCAAAAGAGACAGCGGAAAGACAGATACCAAAAATCTAATGCGGTGTCCCAATGTTCATCGGAAAACATATAAATCGCGTTTTCGAGCATGTCTTAACTAGCTCCAAACTGGCTCTACAGTACATCGTTTATCATAATCGAATCTTGCATCATTCTTATAATTGCATATCTATAATTAATAATTCCTTCATCCTAAACTCGCTTAACGATAATTTGATGAATAAATATAATTAATGTTCTTCAGCAAACTGTATATCGACAGTTCTATTTCTTACCCTATGCCAAGTCGATCGAAGAACAAATCTTTTAAATTTATAAGACTGTAAATAATCAAAATTCAAATAGGGTAACAATAACCAAAAAATATAAAGCTATGCAAAAGATAATTCCAAACCTTTGGTTTGACAGCAACGCACAGGAAGCCGCGGCATATTACCTATCGGTTTTCAAAGATGGAAAAATAATCAATACTACCTATTACCCGAATTCAGAAGCCGAAGGACTGGCTGATTTCCAAAAGGATTTCGCCGGAAAGGTACTAACCGTGGAATTTGAGATTCTGGGAATGCGTATTATCGGGATCAATGCCGGACCGATATTCAAATTTAACGAGGCTATCTCGCTGATGATCCCCTGCAAAGACCAAACTGAAATAGACTACTATTGGGAAGCACTTACATCGGATGGAGGACAGGAGAGCGTTTGCGGGTGGCTCAAAGACAAATACGGATTAAGCTGGCAGGTTTGTCCTGGAAATTGGGAGGAACTCAACAAAAGACCAGGCGCGTTCAAAAAAATGATGGGAATGAAAAAGATTATTATTGCGGATTTCTAAAACTAGGTAACGACAAAGTCCATATTCAAACACTGGTGTAAACTCGAAAAAATAAACGTACCGGCAACGCAGCAATGGCCGCTAGGTTTCAATCATAGACCGAGGCCTTCTTAAAAATTTGAAAATGCGTCTCTGATTATTGCGCAAGCCATTATCTTTCAATAGGAGATTGGTCTAGGTAATTTTCAAATATCGAAAATCCGACAGCAGTAACATCCAAGGCAACATTGGACAGAATAATAATTGCTTTTTGAGATTTATCATCAAATGCCACAAAAGACCTAAATCCACCTGTACCTCCAGAATGATGAAATATCGCCTTACTTCCAGCTTTTTTAACACGCCAACCCAATGCCATAGTTTGATCCTTATCTGCAAAAGTCAGCTGATGTGTCAAATGAATGGCCTTTGTCAGTTTATTTTTGAAGCCTAACTGTGCCTTCATAAAAATAATCATATCGTCCAATGTAGATCTTATGGCACCAGACCCCGCCAAAGATTCCAAGTGCCAATACGACGTTGGCCTACCTTTTTCATCGTATCCTTGTACCACGTCGGTATCCCCTAGCGATGTATTTTTCATTCCCAAGGGCAAACAAATATTATCAATGACCAATTGTCCAAAACTTTTGTTACTATGACGTTCTAATGCTACACCTAAAACCCCAGCGCCTAAATTTGAATAAGAAAATCTGACTCCGGTCTGAGACGAAACATGATAATTTTTAAGGAAATGGAAGAGTGAATCAACCTTATAATGACTATAAGGATCTGCCGGAACGGCATTAGTCGTAAAAATATTATCCGGGAGCCGAGGAAATCCAGCGGTATGATTTGATAATTGAACAAGTGTGATCGGATGACCATGCCATGCTAAACGAGGAATGGAATCGGGCAGGTATTTACTGATCGGATCCTCTAATCGCATATTGCCATCAACGACTTCTTTTGCCAATAAAAGTGAGGTGAAAATTTTTGTAACTGAACCAATCTCAAAAATACTTTTGGAAGCATCTGGAAGTTGTTTACTTGTCTTAGCAATAGCTCCATAACTATATTTTCTTTGTCGCTTTCCATCAATTACCGCTAACATAATACCTGTGGCAGCACCCTTTTGAATATAAGGCCTGACGATTTTTTCCACCAGCAAATCTATGGAGTCTTTTAACGGATTATTACTTTCTGCTTTGAAATTCTTATCTTCTATGAAAAATGGCAGTTCCTTAAAATTCATCCTTAGAACCTGTTTCTCATTGTCAAGCAGAACAGAAAATAATTGTTCGGAGTTTTCAAATTGAATGGTATAATTATACCCGTTTTTAGTAGAATCAACAAAAGAAAAATATTGCATCAGGCCCACATTTGCCACAAACTTCCGCATTCCCAACGAAAACTTTTCTTTTGAAATTTTAGATTGATAAGTGGCGGACGATTGCCCGTAAATCACGTCTGATTTTTTTTCATTAAAAAGTCTTTGAAACTCCTCCATAAAATAATTGTAATCGGCACGAGTAGTCTGGGCAGGTAAGTACCGTACCGAGAACAGCAATAAAACCAGGAGACTGTAAAATCTATAATTTGGTTTAATTTTCATTTTTGTGTATTTCGGGTATGTTTAACAAATTTAATATATCCAATTGAAGAATCTTTACTATTTTCATTAATAAGATTTTATCTACATTGTCAAGAATATGCATCAATTATTGAATTTTTAAAATATAAAATTTGGAAGATAATCGATTACATCATTTAATTAAAATTATTAGGCAGTTGTTCCCTTTGAATGATAAGGAGGTTCTACTCTTGACGGATAGTATCAGTATTTTTTCCGCAGAAAAGGAAAATAACCTGATCAGACCGCTGCATGTTGCCGATCGGCTTTTTTTCCTAGAAAAGGGAACTGTTAGAAGTTTTTATCAGAAAGATTATAAAGAAATCAATACCGAATTCTTTTTTGAAAATGATTTTTTTACTGCGTTTACAAGTTTTCTTACCCAGGAAAAAACGAACTTGCATTTTCAATGCATTGAACATTGTGATTTAATAAGCATACCAAAGGATCTCATAGATAAATTGCTCCGGAAGGATACCAAATGGAATATTTTATTGAATAATATTTTAGCCAATGAATATATCAAAAAATGCCGCAGGGAAAGTTCCTTTCTGCTTTTGGATGCCAATGAACGATATCACTATTTTCTAAAACAATTCCCGGATGCAGATAATCGGATACCGCTTTTCCATATTGCTTCATACCTTGGGATGAGTCCTGAAACACTCAGTAGGATCAGGAGTAAAAAAATCAACCAAATTGATCTAAGTCAAGTAAACAATATTTAGATTTCCACACTTTTGTCATAGTAAAATTGAAATCATTTATGGAAAAAAGAGTAAAATTTGACTTCGAGATATTCTTTACGAACGGCGGTAGTATCAAAGGGGAAGATTTCAGATTAGATATATCTGGAGACGATATCATTGACAGTGCCCTGGCGGACTACATCGTTGAAGATATGCAGTTGCTCATGGTAGGAAAAGTTAATATCCTTAACAAAGAAATCCTCATTGAGCCCCATAAACGTAAACCAATTGATGAAAGTGTGGCGGAAGATTTCTTAATAGATTTAAGTCATACAATAGAGGATGGCCTGATCACTTACAAGGGGCTACCCGCACCGATTATTTGCGACTATCTCTCCAGGGAACAATCAAAACAGAACTATGATAGCGATACATCTTTTCAGATTGGAAAAATAGAGATGGTCACTAACACCGGAACTTATATCGATTGTCCATTTCATAGATTTGCGGATGGCAAAGACACAGCTCAAACAGTATTGAAAGATTTTGCACAGCTGGATGCTGTGATGATCCATATACCATTTACAGAAACCCTGAAAATTACAGAAGATCATCTTAAAAATAGAGAAATCAGGAATAAGGCTGTATTAATACAGACCGGCTGGGATAAACATTGGAATACGGAGCTATATTATCAGAACCATCCGTTTCTTACCGAACAGGCGGCAATATATCTTCGGGACTGTAAAGTTAAACTTGTAGGTATTGATTCCCATAATATAGATGACACGGATGGCAGAACAAGACCTGTTCATACGGTGCTATTGGGTGCCGGGATTTTAATCGTTGAACATCTCTGCAATTTGAATAAATTACCTGCTGAGAATTTTACGTTTACAGCCGCTCCACCAAAATTTAAAGGTGTGGGGACTTTTCCGGTCAGGGCATTTGCTTCTGTTGAAAAGAAATAATTATATTCAAATACGAAATCACCTTTAACAAGAAACACAATTACATGAAAAATAATGTAGGATTAACAAAAGATGCAGGCTGGCAGTTCGGAATCAGAAAAACTATGCCAGCAAACCTGGAAACATTGTGGAATGTCTTTTTTTCAGACAGGGGATTAAGTTATTGGTCTGAAGGTGTAGACCAGGGTTTTTCAACTTTTAATAAATATTCCCATATCCGAACAAAGTGGAGGCACAAAGATTTCACAGAAGACGCCAATTTACAGATCAGATTTATTCCTTCGAAAAATCAAGATAAAACAACAATTTCATTTCATGTTGATAAATTAAAAAATGAAAGCCAGCGTGAAGTGACGAGAGCATATTGGTCAAAAGTGATTGAAGATCTGAAGCTATTGCTTGATTCTTAAATCCCATATGAATAGGGGTTGTTTTATCTTCCCTAATCTTCCAAAACTAACTCAAATAGACCTGGATAGCTCTTTACAATGCCTTTCTGATCGACTTTGATCGACGAGGAAAATACGGTATCAAGATTGTCATACAGATATTCATCCTTCTTCTTTCTGCTATAAAGCTGTTTGACTGGCTTTATTTCATTTTCAAGAATGTTGATGTATATGACATCAATAGACTTTGATTGCCCTATATCCAGTGACAGATTATTGATTGGCAATGTATTTGTAAAAGGTGTAACCGAAATATCGATAAAGAGAAATTCATTGAACTCCGGTCTAGGAATTCCATTAATCGACCATAAACCTGCAGCGTTTGTACCGGTAATTAAATTTTTGTGCCCTTCAATTTCTGTTTTTATTTCAAATTCCTGTATGCACCAATTTCTGTCTATTTTTAAAACATAATCTACATTATAAATACGGTTTAAATAGTTGCCAATGATAGACGATTTTACATAATAGGCATCATTTTTCAGTTCTATCGTGCAATCTTCCCAGGATTTATAAACCAAGCCTCTCCAGATAATCTTTCTCATTTCGATCTATGAATTACAGTTTGCGGTCTTATTTCTGAACATTTCTTTGAATGATTTTTTGAGATGGATTCCCTTTCCCAATACCATTCCGAAACGGTTCTAAAAGTCATTTAT
This sequence comes from Sphingobacterium sp. B29, assembly GCF_001952815.1. Lineage (NCBI taxonomy): Bacteria > Pseudomonadati > Bacteroidota > Sphingobacteriia > Sphingobacteriales > Sphingobacteriaceae > Sphingobacterium > Sphingobacterium sp. B29. The sequence continues at coordinate 5,017,050 of NZ_CP019158.1, forward strand.
GTAATTAAGCAGTTATTGTACCAGTTATTTCTCAAATCTAAATAAAAGGTGAATGTTATATAAATACCGGCCTTTAAGGTAAAATTTACTTTTATTTAATTGTATATCCGTTCGTATTGTCATGATTGCGACTGAAGATCCGATGCCAATATTTGCCATTATCTTCTTGACTCCTGCCCCGCATTCATCTGAAAAGTTAATGAAATCTATTGATCGTTAGATCGAACTAACCTCTTATTCTCGTTACCGTCATTTGGGGAAGCGTTCTCCCATTTCATTTCCTTCGTATTCAATTTTTTTATCAGATACTGTTCTGTATATACCTTGCGTTCATCGAAGAGCGTAACCAAAGTCTTATCATTACTTAATACATAGGTTCTGTAAATTGTAGTATCTCGATTTGAAAGCGCATCGTAGATATTCTTAATACAGGTCATATCTGAGTTGAATTTGTATGTAACGGAACCATCTACGGCCATTTTAGGATCATCATTTGCCACGGTCCATTTACCGATAAGGTTATCAATGGCTATCTTTTCATCTTTTTTGCAAGAGCTAAGAAAGACAATAATGATGGCTGGAAGTAGGATTCTGTAATTTCTTTTCATAACTTCTTGGTTATTTATTATTGATATATCAACAATACGAGTGAGTTTGATAATCTGCTACAGTAGTACTTAAAATCTTGATCCCGTCCATGTCAATACATTTTACAAGAAAACTTGATCCTAATCATTACATATCCCATCATCAAAAACAGGTCTATAATTTCAATTGGTCATTGTTTTTAGTGATAAAGAATAGTAGATGGCACGGATCGTATAACCTCCTCGTAATACTCCCTTCTCTAAGTACATCCAATCTGATATTTTTTGGTTATCAATCACTACGGTATCGCCAAGGGCGACCTCTTTCGTAGACACCGGACTGTTAGAGACAACGCCGGTAAAGTCGGGATTGACTAGCGTTGAAAACAGCCTGAGATAGTTGATGGGAATGTTTCCAATTTGCGTTGAAATACGTAACTTCAATACAACTGATCCATTGAATACAACATGATAGTTCCGAATAATAATCGCTTACCTCCATTAAACGGCCTGGTACTTATCGGCGGCAAAAGCCAACGCATGGGAAGAGCGAAAGAAAAGATGCGTTGGCATGGTAAAGAACAGGTCTATTATTTGGCCGATATGTTAGGGAATTATTGCGTTGAGGTATACATTTCCTGTCGTGTAGAACAGTTTGATGAAATAGCGGACGGCAATGAGATGACTTCAACCTACGCATGGCTTTCCGATCGTTATACAGACATTGGTCCTATGGGTGGAATGCTGACTGCTTTTGAATTTCGGCCCGATCGAGCCTGGTTGGTTGTGGCCTGTGATTTACCTCTGGTCGACCCCGAGGCGATCGCCTATTTAATACAACATCGCGACCCTCGAAGGATCGCCACCGCATTTAAAAGCCAACGGGACAGCTTGCCCGAGCCATTGTTGGCGATCTGGGAACCCAGTAGTTTGCCCATATTCCAGCAGATGCAGACTCAACATAAACTTTCACCACGCCGGGCATTGATACAACATCGGGCCCTATGTATTGAAGCCCCGGATGTCAATACCCTTGTCAATGTCAATACCCCTGCCGAGGCCGACAGTGTAAAAGCCATGATCAACAATAAAGATTAAGGTCGTTGAAGTGCGCCACGGTAGAGCATTTCATCCACTTTCTTGTATACCTCAGGGTCATGTCGTTTTATTTTAATCTTCACATATTTGGAAGCTGGCATATTACTTTCTTTTACGACATTGTTGACCGAAACCAAAACATTCGTCTCGGGGAAATAGGTTACCGTATTTTTTTCAGGAATAGCGTAGGAAACGATCAAAAATAAGGGAGCTACGCGTTCTATACCATCATCGTAATTATACAGATCAACTTTTTCTCCAGCCTTAAAACCAGCTTTATCAATATCTTTCTGATTCATAAATACCACACGTCGCTCATTTTTTATACCCCGATAGCGGTCGTCCAGCCCATAGATTGTGGTATTGAACTGATCATGGGTTCGCGTTGTTGCCATCATATACTCATCGTCATCCAGATGGTTTTCGGGGATATCCGTTAATGTGAATGGTGCTCGCCCTCCGAGTTCATGCGAAAAAGATTGTGCATCACGGGCGCCATTCGGCAGATAGAATCCATCGCGCTGACGTACCCTCACATTGTAATTCTCAAAACCGGGAATACATTGCTCAATTGCATCACGTACCGCGTCGTAGCTGTCATGGTAACGTTTCCAGTCGACTACCGACCGATCTCCTAAAGTTGCCATTGCCATCCGGCAAACGATCTGTGTTTCGTTGACCAGATTTTTGGAAACAGCATCCAATACCCCTTTCGAAGATTGAACCACACCCATGGAGTTTTCCGTGCTGATGATCTGAACTTCACCGTTCACAATATCCTTGTCGCTGCGTCCATAAGTCGGTAGGATAAGCGCCTCCTTGCCATGGATCAGATGGCCACGGTTTAATTTGGTGGAAACAGCGACCAATAAATTCAGCTTCCGCAGTGCATTTGCCGTAAATGTTGTGTCGGGTGTGGCGGACAAAAAATTCCCGCCCATGCAAAACAGGAATTTGATTTTTTCGGCGTGCATCGCTTTAATTGCACGCACCACATCATAACCATGTTCACGGGGTGGATTAAAGCCAAAATACTGCTGCAGCCTATCTAACTGCTCGTCGGTAGGTTTTTCATCGATAAGCATAGTACGGTTTCCTTGTACATTACTGTGCCCCCGAACGGGACAGACACCGCCCCCTTTAATACCGATACTTCCTTTCATCAACAAGATATTGAGGATCTCGCGAATCATATCAACACCGTTGGGCTGCTGGGTGAGGCCCATGCCCCAGCAAAAGATAATTTTATTTCTGTAAGCGAGCAGTTCAGCCGCTTTTTGCATATCGGGAATTGCAATGCCACTTAGCTGGCTCAGATGCTCCAGATTATAGTCCGCTTTACTGAATTGCGCCAAAAAGTCCGAGTAGCCCGTTGTCTTGCTGTTAATAAAATCGGAATGAATAACCAGGCCCGGATTTTTAGCTTCGAGGTCCAGTAAAATAAGTTCCAGTGCTTTTAAGAGTGCCATATCGCCATTGATCTTCACGGGAAGATAAAGGTCGGCCAAACTCACCCCTTTGCCGATGATCCCATTGACCTGCTGCGGATTATGAAACCCCATTAATCCAGCTTCGGGCAGCGGGTTGATAGCAATGATTTTGGCTCCATTCTTTTTTGCCTTTTCCAGCGCACTCATCATACGAGGTGCATTTGTCCCTGGATTGTGACCGATGATAACGATAAGCTCGCTTTCATAAAAATCGTCCAGTTTGACTGTGCCTTTACCGATTCCAATGGTGGGGCGAAGTGCCGAACCGGAGGTTTCGTGGCACATGTTAGAGCAATCCGGCATATTGTTGGTACCAAATTCTTTGGCAAATAATTGGTAGACAAATGAAGCCTCATTAGACGTACGGCCTGAAGTATAAAAGGCGGCCTGATGCGGCGATTCCAAGGCATTGAGCTGTTCGGCGATTTTTTGAAAAGCACCTTCCCAGCTGATCGGTTCATAATGTGTTCCTCCCGGGCGCAGATACATCGGATCTGTCAGCCGCCCCATCTTACCGATCTCATAGTCGCTGAGCTGTGAGAGATCGTACACTGAATTGTTCTTAAAAAACTCTGGGGTGACTCTTTTTGTTGTAGCTTCTTCTGCCAGTGCTTTTGCGCCATTTTCACAGTACTCACCGACTGGCGAACGCTCATCGTCTGGATCAGGCCAAGCGCAACTCGGGCAGTCGAAGCCGCCTACCTGATTCATTTTGAACAGCGCCTTGGTACCCCGGATAAGCGTTTTCTCTTCTATAAGATCGGCAAATGCCGCCAATACAGCCGGAATTCCAGCCGCTGATTTTTCTACGGGTGTCAATTTCAGATCCAAGAGCTTATAAGGATTTTCTGCCTGTGGCTCCTTCTTGATTGATTGCTCCAATTTTTGCTTATTGTTCTCTTCCATAACATAAGATTTTGGGACAGTTCACACTATTTTTCTATGTGCTTAGCATTTAAGATTGGGATTCGGAAAGTTGTCGCTCTGATCCTCCAGGGTATTGTCGATGCAGGCAAAATCCTTTTCCACGAGAATTTTAACTGGTCCCGACTGCCCGTCGAAACCTATCCGCTCTGTCGCCACCAATTCCTTTACCATATTGGCAGATAGTCCAATCACAATTTCATTTTCAACAAAAGAAGCAATGAGTTCTTCAGTATCCGTTTGCAGGATGCGGTATACAAAGGGCTGGTTGATAAATTCGGTTCGGGAGGCTACTTCGCCTGTATTGCCCAATTTATCAATTTCGGACATCGTCAATCGCAGTCTAACGGAATTATCTTTAATCCTTATTTTCATCTTTCTATTTTTTGATCTAATGCTGTCGGGTAGTCGAGCATCCCCGCTAATCCGTCTATTTTAACATGGTCTGCCAGGTTATAGATATTACATCTATGTTCGCGTAAAAAACCAAATAAAGTGATACCGAATTCCTTGGCCAATTCAACCGCTAGACTTGATGGCGCACCTATTGCTGCAATAATCTGTATCCCGGCCATGGCTGCCTTTTGTACCAATTCAAAACTCGCCCGGCCACTCAAAACCAGGATATGTTTTTGCAACGGCAACAAATTGGCGGACAATGCGTGCCCCACAAGTTTATCAAGTGCATTATGCCGTCCTACATCTTCCCGTAAAGCGATGAGCTGCCCCTGTAAATTGAACAGACCAGCAGCATGTATACCGCCGGTGGCTGAGAAATTCCCCTGTGCGACACGGAGGAGATCCGGCAAGCGATAGAGTATATCTAATGCAATTGCACAGGATATAGGCGCCAGATCCTTGAAAATACTAACCGTTTTGATTGCTGCGATGGAGCCTTTTCCACAAACACCGCAACTTGACGTGGTGTAAAAATTTCGATCTAAGGCGCTTGTTGTGGGGGCAAATCCGTCGTTCAGTCTCACAATAACAATATTGTCGTTATTTCTTGTGCAGGGTGCTTCCGAACGATCCACAGCTGCTACCTGGCTGATCGCAGAAATAAGGCCTTCGGTAAATAAAAATCCTGTAGCAAGTTCGGCATCATGGCCGGGTGTCCGCATCGTGACTGAAATATTTTTATAGTCGGCCTTTCCGTCAACTGACGTACATATTCTGATTTCCAGCGGTTCTTCGATCGATATGCTATCCACGACATGCGCTGGGATACGACCCGTCACTTTGACAAGGTCAATCTGTTTTAAAGTCGTATTGAGCAGTGCGTTGGATTCCATGGTTGCCAGTTCACATAGATTAAATATACTAAATTTATGGTGCTTATTTTAATTCATTGTGCTTAAATACTTAGATCAATTGGCAAGGTATAGATCCGCTTTCCTGTTGCCGCATAAATCGCATTACAGAGTGCCGGTGTAAATGGCGGTACAGGGGGCTCTCCAACTCCGGTCGGTTTTGCGTCGCTATCGATAATATCCACATGGATCTGTTTGGGGGAATCCGGCATCCGAATGATCTGATACCCGTCAAAATTACCCTGCTCTACCTGACCATCTTTTACCGTGATCGTACTTTTGAGTGCCAGACTTGCGGAAAATTGTGCGCCACCTTCAAATTGTGATTTGATACGGTCTACATTGACGGCTAGTCCGCAGTCCACCACATAGTAGACATTGGGAATACTGATTTTCTTGTTCTGATCCACATTGACCTCTACCACGCAGGCAACGTACGTTAAAAAGCTTTTATGTGCCGCAAAGCCCAGGGCAGTACCTGCTGGCATGGATTTACCCCATCCGGAAAGCTTGGCTACGCGCTCGATCACCTTTTTCATGCGTGCTGTATCCCAAGGGTAATCTTCGATCTTTTCGCCATAATTGGGATAGCTTGTCTTGATCAGTTCCTGCTCAAAGGTAATGTGGCGGTCTTCACCTAGTAGCTCCAGGGCATTCGAAACGGCATCCATTCCTCTTGCTTCAGCAATTTCATCGAGCATTGTCGCAGCGGCAAAAACCTGTGGAATATTACGTACAGACCTCAACCAGCCAATCCGCAGATGGGCTTTAGCATCATGCGTAGCAATATTTATTGCTGGAACATTGTAAGGGAAATCTGAAGCTCCCAACATTAACTCGCCGTCGCTGGGCTGTACCACTGATAAATCCTCTGTCGCAGAGATAGACGGATTAGCAATATGATGGGCCCAGCCACTCAATTTATTTTGGCTGTCGATGGTGGCGACAATACGCTGTACACTCATGGCGTGGTAGTAATCATGACGAATATCATCCTCACGTGTCCACTGAACCTTGATCGGCAGACCAGATTCTTTGGCCAATATTGCTGCCTCCAGGATAAAGTCAGGTTTTGACTTTCTGCCAAATCCGCCCCCCAGGAGGGTTACGTTCATTTTTACCTTGTCCACTGCCATACCCAGTTCGGTGGCTACTGCATCACGTGCGCCCTGCGGATTCTGTGTACAGGCCCACACTTCGCAGCTTCCGTTTTTCACGACAGCCAAAGCACAGGGCGGCTCAATGGTGGCATGCGCCAGGTAAGGAGCAATATACGTGTGTTCAATAACTTTTTTTGCATTCGCTTTTGCGGCGTTGAAATCGCCACGTTTACGACGGAGTGTTCCCTCCTGTGCCACCACCTGCTTAAGTTCTTCGATCTGCTTGGCTGAATCGTAGCCGGCATTGGGTCCCATCTCCCATTCAACCTCCAACAAGTCCCTGGCTTTTATGGCGGCCCAGGTATTTTCGGCGATGACAGCCACCCCAGCCAATGGTTTGGATAAGGTGGCTGGCAGTCCGGCACCCTTGATCGTAATCACCTTGAGAACACCCGGCACAGCCAGGGCTTTACTGTCGTTTACGGCTTTTACTTTGCCGCCCACGACCGGGCACCGTTTAATGACCGCAATTTTCATCCCTTCGACAACGGCATCAATTCCAAACACGGCTTTTCCGGTGACAATATTGTGCAGATCAATGATCGGGGTTTCTTTGCCGATCATATTGAACTGCTGTCTGTCTTTCAGTTTCACTTCGCTGGCTTTCGGAATAGGGAGGGTTTTTGCAGTTTCTACCAGATCGCCAAAATCCTTTTTCTTGCTGGATTCCCGTTGGATAACCTGTCCATTTTTGGTATCCAATTGGTCTACGTCAACGTTCCATTCTTTGGCTGCAGCACGAACAAGGAGTAACCGCGCTATAGCACCGGCTTCCCGCATGGGTTTATAAAACATCCTTACTGAAAAGGAACCGTCTGTGTTTTGGTTACCATATTTTTTTTCATCCCCTTCAGCCTGGATGATTTCCACCTTCGTCCAGTCGGCCCCCAATTCGTCAGCAATAATAAGGGGAAGAGACGTGCGGATACCTTGTCCCATCTCTGAACGATGTGCGACAATGGTCACTTTGCCATCTGAACCAATTGTTAAATATACATTTGGAGCCACAGTAGCCACTTTTTTACCCTTGTCATCACAGCTAAAGAAGCTTACACCCAGAACCAAGCCACCAGTAAGCAAGCCGCTGGCTTTTAAAAAGTCGCGTCTAGAAACAGTAAAAATCTCCGAATTGACCCGATCGGTTTTTCTTTTTTGAAAAGGAGCTAATATTTTCATCTTGTTTATATTTTTGATAATACCTAGCCGTTTGTAACGGGTGTACCGGCTGCTTCTAAAATGGCTGCTTTGATTCTATTATATGTACCGCAGCGACAGAGATTGCCCTGCATTGCTTGCTCGATCTCGGCTACTGAAGGTTTCGCATTTTTCTTCAAAAGAGCTGCCGCATTCATGATCTGTCCGGTTTGGCAATAGCCGCATTGGGGTACGACATATTTTTCCCAGGCCTCCTGAACAGGGTGATCACCTTCCTCTGAAAGCCCTTCGATTGTTGTAATTTTACCCTCACCGATCGCAGAGACCGGAAATGAACAGGATCGGATTGCAGTATCGTTGAGATGTACGGTACAGGCACCACATAGCGCTTTTCCACAACCAAACTTGGTCCCTTTAAGACCTATGATATCACGGAGTACCCAAAGCAAGGGCATATCCTCAAGCACATCAACTTCGTGCTTTTTGCCATTTACTAAAATTGAATATTTTGCCATAATCGTTGTTTTTTCTTGTTTATGTAAGCGATATATTATCGGTTAAAATGGGATAAGTTTTCTTACTATACGCTAGCATTCAGTTTATTCTGTGGTACAAAATCGTTAATTAAATTAATCAAATAATTATACATTTTACAGATGTTTTTACCATTATTACAGTTTTGGTGTTTTTTAACGTGTAATTCATTAAATTTGATAAACGGCATTGTATCATATTGCTGTTAATTTAATCATTATATCCGCGTTCCACTGTCTTGCCCGTAGTTGCATGAAAGAGATTAAAGACATTGTTTTAGCTGCCGATGTAGCTGCTTCCGAAAATATAAGGATGGTGCTTGCCACTGTGGTTAAGGTTGAGGGTTCCTCCTATCGAAGACCCGGGGCCCGCATGCTTGTAACAGAAGACGGGCAAATGACGGGAGCCATCAGCGGCGGATGCCTTGAAGGAGATGCCCTAAAAAAAGCCCTCTTAGCTATCCATCAACAGAAAAATCGACTCGTCAGTTACGATACGAATACAGAGGAAGGTTCGTCAATCGGGTTACAACTGGGATGCAACGGTATAGTTCATATCCTTTTTGAATATATAGACCTACAACGAAAGGATCATCCCATCGCGTTGCTGCAACGCTTGCTTCAACAGCGTGAAGAAGGCTTGTTGATTACGTTCTTTTCTACGGACAGAAAAGGAGAACAAAAAGGAACCCGCTTACTTATTAAAGATCTGAAGGAGCAGGCTTTTGCCCTAAATGCTCACTATTCACCACTGAACGAGCATATCCAATTTGCCAAAAGAGCACGAAAATCGGTTCTCACTTCCTTTCAGGAGAATGGTCAAAGCAGTGAAGTACTCATTGAGTACCTCGTTCCTACGGTGCACTTGGTTATTGTCGGTGCCGGTAATGATGCGCAACCTGTCGTAGAGATCGCGCATCTGCTCGGCTGGGAAATTACGGTGGTTGACGGACGTGCCAGCCATGTCAATACGGCACGCTTTCCAAGAGCTCATCAGCTTATTGCCGCACCAGCAGTTGAGATCACAGCTAAATTAAGCATAGATCCATGGACTGTTTTTGTGTTAATGACACATAACTATGCTTACGATCTCACACTCCTTAAAAACTTGATGCACACATCGACACGTTATATTGGCTCTTTGGGTCCAAAGACCAAATTACTACGCATGTTCGACGATATGCAAGAGGCTGGTGTGACCGCTACCGAAAGTCAACGAAACATTATTTACGGCCCGGTAGGACTCGATATCGGTGCCGAAACTTCCGAAGAGATCGCTATAGCAATCGTTGCAGAGATCAAGGCTGTGTTGAATAATAGGCCGGCAACTTCATTAAAGTTCCTCAAAACGAAAATACATACTGAATACCCCACAATAATTTAGAAGACATCATGCTGACGGATACATTTGGACGGATACACAACTACCTGCGCATATCGCTTACCGATAATTGCAACCTCCGTTGTTTCTATTGCATGCCGGAGGAAAAGTATAGCTTTACCCCGAATGATAAATTGATGCAGGTGGACGAAATTGAGCAATTGGCTGGATTGTTTGTCGATCAAGGAATCAGCAAAATCCGCCTTACAGGAGGTGAACCCTTGGTTCGCAAGGATGCAGCCGACATTATAGCACGTTTGTCCAAACTTCCGGTTGAACTTCATATGACCACCAACGGAATCCGTATCAACGACATGTTGCCTCAGCTTGTGAACGCAAAATTCAAAAGCATCAACATCAGCCTGGACACCTTGCAACCCGGAAGGTTTTTTCAGATCACACGAAGGGATTATTTTGACCGTGTACGTGCCAATATAGACCTTTTGCTTAAACATGGAATTCATACCAAGATCAATATGGTGGTAATGAAAGGCATCAATGACGATGAGATTTTAGATTTTGTTGCATGGACAGCGAGGAAGCCGATAGAAATCCGTTTTATCGAATTTATGCCATTCAGTGGGAACAAGTGGAGCAGCAACCAGGTGTACACACAGGCCGATATTCTAGCGACTATTCAGCGGAGCTATCCCATAGAACCGATCACTGCAGGTCCACACGATACCGCTAAAGCATTTTCGATTGCCGGACACGTTGGGCGTATTGCTATTATAAGTACAATGACGGCCCCTTTTTGCGCAGGATGTAACCGGATACGGCTTACAGCAGATGGAAAACTCAAAAATTGCCTATTCTCTACGAGTGAAACTGATCTGTTGACAGCATTAAGGACCGGCAATGAAGTACTTCCATTGATAAAAGCTACCATTAGCACCAAAGCAAAGGAATTAGGGGGACAATTAACAACAGATTTTGAACAAATAGACACCGATTTTCTCAAGAATCGGAGTATGATAACGATTGGCGGATGATAAAACAAACTGGTATAGTCATATTAGCGGCCGGAAATTCTTCGCGGCTCGGCCTCCCGAAGCAGCTGCTCGAATTTGAAGGTGAGACTTTATTGCGACGTATCAGTAGGGAAGCGCTGGCGATACCCAATGCCAAGGTATCCGTTGTGATAGGTGCTTATCCCGACCCTATCAACACAGCGCTGAAGGACAGTAATGCCGCTGTGGTAATCAATCCACATTGGACAACCGGGATGTCTACCTCTATTGGTGTAGGCTTAAGGGAGTTATTAAAACATCATCCCAATCTGGATCGTTGTATAATCAGTCTATGCGATCAGCCTTTCGTTGACCGACATGTCTTTCAGCAGCTTATCCAATTGGCCGATAGTACTGATAAAGGTATTGTAGCAACCGGTTTTTCAGGCATATGGGGCGCTCCGGTACTTTTTGACAGAAAATATTTTGAGCATCTGATGTGTCTGGAGGGACAACAGGGGGCTAAAAAAGTAGCCGAGCAATTTCCCGACGATCGTGTCGTATTTTCTTATGAGGACGCAAAGTATGATATCGATACGCTAGACGATTATTTCAATCTCCCCCATCAGTTTATCAGTGTTCAGCAGGCCAAAGATATTATCCATCATCATCTGCCTGAGCCAAAACAGCTACGGTTCCCCCTCGAGGAAGCCATGGGCTATACCTTGGCCCAAACCGTTGTTGCAAAGCAGTCAATTCCTGCTTTTCCGCAGTCATCCATGGATGGTTATGCTATTCGGTATAGCGACAAAGAGCGGGAACTTTCTGTCGTGGACAAAATTCCTGCAGGCACCACAGTCGAAAAAATATTGACAGCAGGACAGGCGATGCGCATTTATACTGGAGCTCCTCTGCCTCGAGGCGCAGATACGGTAGTGATGCAGGAAAAAGTAGATTTGAGCGATACAAATACAATCCAGATTCGCGATGAAGCCCTACAATTGGGGGACAATGTACGTCCCAAAGGGTCAGAGGTGCAGGCCGACAGCATCGCCATGCTCCCAGGAACATCATTGACTCCGGCTGCTATTGGCTATCTCGCAGGCATCGGATGCAGGGATGTTCTTGTTACTGCGCCCCCACGGATACAGCTTATTCTCACCGGAGACGAACTGAAACCTATCGGTACGACACTTGGATATGGAGAAGTTTATGAGTCTAACTCCTATCAGCTAAAAGCTGCATTACGGCAGCAAGGCATACTACAAGTTGAAAGTCGGCATGTGCCGGACGACAGAAGCCAGCTCCAGGCAGCTTTAGAGCATGCATTGAATGAAGCGGATATGGTTCTTTTAGTTGGTGGAGTCAGCGTGGGCGACTATGACTATGTCGTGGATGCGGCTAAGGCCAGCGGTATTAAACAGCGTTTTCATCGTATTCGTCAAAAACCGGGAAAACCACTCTTTTTTGGCACAAGAAATGAAAAGTTGGTGTTTGGGCTACCGGGCAATCCTTCCTCTGCCCTAACCTGTTTTTACCTCTATGTGGCCCCCGCATTGGAGCATATGATGCAGCTTCCGCAACGTACACGTTCCATCAAAACCCATACAACACATGCTTATAGTAAAAAGCCCGGTTTAACTCATTTCCTTAAGGCACGATACGATGGACATGCTGTCGAACCATTACACGCGCAAGAATCTTATCGCCTCCAATCGTACGCCCAAGCCAATTGCCTGCTGATTCTCGAAGAGGATAGCAAAGGTTGTGCCGCTGGCGACGAAGTTTTTATCCATCTTTTAACCTAATTGAGCCATGCAATTGGAGCTTTTTTATTTTTTTTCTTTTTATGCTGGCTTTTCTTTACGCATCGGTTGGGCACGGTGGTGCAAGTGGCTATCTGGCATTGATGGCACTCTATGGAATTGCGCCACAGGAAATGAAACCTACAGCATTGGTGCTTAACCTCTTTGTCTCTTTAACATCCTTTATACAGTATTATAGGGGGCATTATTTCAAACGAAATCTGTTTTTGATGGTCGCCATTGCCTCTGTTCCCATGGCTTTTATAGGCGGCATGATCACCTTGGAAGATCATTTGTACAAGAGGTTGCTGGGGCTACTGCTGCTTTTTCCTATTTTTCGATTTTTCTTTTTTAAGAGCCCTGCCGAAGATGAGCTCAAACCGTACAACAGTTTTGGTGCACTGGTAATTGGTGGCATTGTGGGACTACTTTCAGGCATGATCGGTATTGGCGGCGGAATTATCCTCTCCCCTTTTCTGATCCTGCTTAAATGGACCGATCAAAAACAAACTGCGGCTATCAGTGCTACATTTATTTTTGTAAATTCATTGTCGGGACTTGGTGGTATGCTCACAAAAGGTATTTCGTTCAATGCCCATATGTGGGGATACGTTGTGGTAGCTTTCCTTGGAGGTCTACTCGGAGCCTATCTTGGATCAAAAAAATTAAAACAGGATGCGCTGAAGTATGTACTCGCTACAGTTCTTTTGGTTGCAGCCTATAAATTATTGTTTACATCAGCTTAATAAATTTTAAAAAAATAGGACTGATCTATTTATCCAAATCGGATAACATAAAGAAAGCGAACAAGTCTTTCAATTGTGAGATGAACAAAGTAGGATAAAAGAGGCGAAACTTTGACAAAAAATGAATAAAAAAATGAAAGTTCACGTAAAGACCTTTGGCTCCTTGACCGATATATTGGCAAAGGAATTTTATATAACAGCTAACGATACAACAGAGTTATTGGCAACATTATCGCGCGACCATGCCGAATTGGCACAGCGCAGCTTATTGATAGCCGTAAACAATACTATTATTAAGACACCGGTAACATTTCAGGAAAATGATATAGTTGCCTTAATGCCACCCTATTCAGGAGGATAAGCAATGCGGAATGAACGGTATTCGAGACATTATGTCCTCCCGGGTTTTGGTGAATTAGGCCAACAAAAGCTGCAAACTGCCCGCGTACTGGTCGTTGGCGCTGGCGGTCTTGGCTGCCCTGTGCTCCAATATCTGGCAGCAGCAGGGGTCGGAACACTCGGTATCATAGACCATGATCATGTGGGGGTGAGCAACCTGCACCGCCAGGTTCTGTATGATACCAACGACATCGGCCGAGCTAAAGCTGAGGTAGCAGCGGGTAAGCTCAGGCTGCAGAATCCTGAAATTGAGATCCGCTATTGGGCGGAACAACTGCATTCGAATAATGTCGCCGACCTGATCAGTTCGTACGACCTGATCATGGATTGTACAGATAATTTTGCTGCACGATATCTACTTTGCGATGCTTGCCGTTTATTGGATAAACCGTTGATTTTTGCTGCAATCTATCAATATGAGGGACAGGTAGCTGTATTCAATATGGCCGACAAAGAAGGCATAAAGACAAATTATCGGCATTTATTCCCTGCAGCCCCAACAACCTTGGAAGCTCCCGACTGCAATGTAGCGGGGGTATTGGGTGTATTGCCCGGTATGATCGGAATATTACAAGCAACAGAAGCCATCAAGCTATTAACCGGCATCGGTACCGCCTTGATCAATAAATTAATGACGGTCAATATGCTTGATAATAGCAGTTATATCTTTGAAATCCCCTTTACGGCATCCGCAGAAACCATTTATCCACAAACTTTAGCTGAGTTGAGTACGTTTAACTATGAGCAATACTGTGCTTCGGAGAGCCAATTTATACAGGCCATAGATGCACAAGAGTTTGTTGAAATGTGGTCCGCAGAGGATGTTGTGCTTGTCGATGTACGCGATCCAAATGAACTTCCGCGTCTGTCCCAGCCACATCTATCCATTCCGCTTTCAACATTACCTGCACAAATCAAAAATATCGATAATACACGCGTTGTTTTTATCTGTCAGAGCGGAAAACGGAGCCTATTGGCTGCCCAGTACTTTTACGAACAGACAGATGCCGGACAACAAATATTCCATCTGGACGGCGGCATGGTCGCCTTAAAAAACTATATAAATGAGTAAACAAAAAAACGACATATTTTTTCAAGGACCAATTCCGGCCACTTTGGTTGCGGAAGCTATCTCAAAGCACTATAATAAACCTGAAATTGGTGCACATAGCATCTTCCTGGGACAGATCAGGGCTGATCAGATCGATGGAAAGGCCGTAAAATCTATTGATTATACGACAAACCGGGAACTGGCCTTACTTAAAATGGCGGAGATACGCGAAGCAGTGCTTGATAAGTATCCATTAGCCTGTATGCATGTTTATCATAGCGAAGGCGAAGTACAGGTTGGCGAAATTTGCTTCTTTGTATTCACGTCGTCAGCACACAGGCGTGCAGCGATGGATGCTTGTGACGAACTTGTTGAACGCATAAAAAAAGAAATGCCCATTTGGGGTAAAGAATTATTTGAAGACGATACGCATCAATGGAAAATTAATAGATAATATGGTTGATATTACACATAAAAGTGCGACGCTGAGGAAGGCAATAGCAATGGCCACGGTACTTGTCTCTTCTGAGAATACCGTCAGGCTTATTGAACAGCGACAGGTTCCGAAAGGCGACATATTTGAATTTGCACGTGCCTCTGCATTACTCGCGATCAAGAAAACTGGTGATATGATCCCTGATTGTCATCCTTTACCAGTTGAATATGCTGCGATCCGATATACCGTAGCGGGCTTACAAATTCATATTGAAGTTGAAGTACATACGATCTATAAAACTGGTGTGGAGGTTGAAGCTATGCACGGCGCCTCTGTTGCAGCGCTCGTTATTTATGATATGCTTAAGCCCATAGACAAACAGGTGGAGATAGGTGGAATCCGATTACTTGAGAAAAAAGGCGGTAAGAGCAATGAATCGTTGCCTTGGGTCGCAGCGCTTAAAGCTGCAGTCGTGGTTTGTAGCGATTCGGTAACCCGAGGAGAAAAAGAAGATATCTCAGGCAGGCTTCTGTGCGATCTTTTGGAAAAGCAAGGCTTGCACGATATTGCCTATGCGGTAATTGCTGACGAAACGAGTGCAGTACAAGAACGTGTGGAACACTATGGGCAAGCTGGTATAGATCTTCTGGTATTTACGGGAGGCACAGGACTCTCGGACAGAGATATTACGCCAGATGCTGTGGCACCATATATTACCAAAGATATTCCCGGAATTATGGAAACGGCAAGACAATACGGGCAGCAGCGTGTTAAAACAGCCATGTTATCACGAGGTATTTCAGGATTTGCCGATCGCATGTTGGTACTTACCCTGCCCGGATCACCGAATGGTGTACGCGAAAGTATAGGCGCATTATTTCCACAGGTGCTGCATGTCTTTCAAGTGAGGGAAAACCTTGGACATTAAGTCCTCAGCTTTTCGACAAGCTGTTTGATCCGCATAATGGTCTGGCTGATTTCCACTTCACGCGTAAATCGGCCCAGACTAAATCGAATGGACGATAAGGCATCCAAATCTGATAACCCCATAGCCTTGAGCACATGTGAAGGCCTTGAGGTCACTGCAGAACAGGCCGAGCCGCTCGATACCGAAATTGTTCCTAATCGGGTAATCAGCTGCTCTGACAGCACACCTGTAAAACGGATATTCGTCGTATTGAAAAGTCTATGCGTTTTACTCCCATTTATAAATGTATCTGGTATAGTAAGAAGTTCGCTTTCAAGATCATCTCGGAGCTGTTCTACACGGGATTGATCTATCGTTAAATCTTTAAGTGCAATTCGCAAAGCAGCAGCCATCCCAATGATACCGGCTGTATTGACAGTTCCGCTACGCCAGCCCTGTTGCTGTCCGCCGCCATGAATTTGAGGTATCAAATGTTCTTTAACCCGACTGGCGATATACAGTCCCCCGATTCCTTTCGGTCCATAAAATTTGTGCGCTGAAAAAGCCATAAAATCAACATCAAGGTGCTGGAGGCTTATGTCCATTTTTCCAACCGCCTGTGTTGCGTCACATAGAACAAAGGCATTGCCCTGATGCGCTATTTCACTGATCTGTTTTATCGGTAAGATAATACCCGTTTCATTATTCACCAGCATAGTACAAATTAACAGCGTATCTTCGCGAATACTTTCCTTAAGCAATCTGAGATCGAGCATGCCTTGAGGATCTACCTTTAGATAGGAAACTTCAAATCCCAATCGCTCCATAAAAGCGCAGCTATCCAAAACTGCTCGGTGCTCTGTGGAAATGCTGATAATATGTTTCCTGGACGAAAACTGGAATCCTTTTAGGACCAAGTTAATTGATTCTGTGGCACCCGAAGTGAAAATGATATTCTTGGCCTCCGTACCCAGTCTATCAGCGATGTCTTCGCTCGCCTGATCCATAGCATCCTGTATGGTTAAACTAAATAGATGTGCCCCACTTGAATTGGCATACTCCGTTCTAAAAAATGGAAGCATTTCATTTAAAACACGCTCATCTACCGGGGTGGTCGCATTATAGTCAAGATAGATAAAGTTTGAATTTATACTGTCCATTTATTTAATATTTATTGATGCTTGTGGTTAACAACAAAGCAGCCAGTAATGATGCAATTTTTTTCATTATTTAAAGTTAACTTTTTTATAATTGTTTCCTTATTCAAAACGGTCAGAAAACCTCTTGTCTGTGCCCACACCCCTGCGATAGAGGCCCAGATAAAAAATATAGGAAGCGAGTACGAAAATACGCTATGATATTTCATAGTATATTTACTCAAAAAGGGGCGCAACTTTGGTTCTGAAATCACCGACAGCAATTGAAATTGTAAGACAAAAATTAGAAAATTTCGAAGCAAGATTGGAGACGATAAATCGGGACAACAATTCAAATATTGAAAGAATATGACTTTACTACTTGCGATTGCAGCGATGTTCTTTTTCAAAAATCTAAGTAGAAAAGCAGTTTTATTCTAAAAATACCGATCTTAATAATAATTTAAACCTCACATAGATATAATGGATTGGATAACTCGAGAGCGCCCAAAGATAGATAGAATAGCGTGCCCATGGATCATAAAAAGGTTTATAGATCCGGAGGCAAATATACTTTTTGTCCCGACCGATGAGATTCATGAAATCGCCACTAGGACTGGTGCCGTACCATTCGATATTCCCAATGTTGAATATACGCATTATGATGATCAATGCACATTTGATTATTTTATCAAAAAGCATAATATAAAGGACCCGGCATTAATTCGGATAGCAGCCATCGTTCGGGGCGCAGATACGGACAGACATGATATATCAGCACAATCTGCCGGACTGGAAGCTATTTTTTCGGGTTTAGCCTACAATGTTCAAGATGATTATCAGTTATTGGACCTTGGAATGATCATCTATGATGGTCTGTATAGCTGGTCCAAACATCTCTATCAATTACGGCATAGCAGAGAGAATCCTATCGAAAACATCTTCCTTCAAATTTATCATCGTTACCTCAATGAAAAACAACAGGAAAAATCTCCCGAGTGGACTGTTGCGCTACGGCAAATGATACAAGATCAAATTGATACAAATACTGCACTCAGTTTAAGTCAGCTTTCGGAAGGACTTGACATTAGTCCAAGCTATTTATCCAGAGAATTTTCAAAATATTTCGATAACCTCAATTTCGGTGAATATATCCGTAAAAAACGTATTGATAAATCAATTGAACTGATGGAAGATCCTTCTCTAAGTCTAACGGAAATTGCATATTTGACAGGTTTCTCGGATCAGAGCCATTACACACGTATCTTTAACAAGTTTATGGGTTGTAATCCCTCCACATATCGAAAAAAAAACACGAAAAAAGTAAAGAATATACAAAAGGGTAAATAACGTTCTATTTTAGGCAGGTCTGCATTCTTTATACTTGTATATACAGTATAATGCGACTATATGTTCCCAAATAATCGACACCACCCGACATTCAAGTTTAAGATAGGTCTATCCTTTTTTATGATAGTACATATTTTTTCAAAATTATTGGCTCAGCAAAATGATAAAGCATTCAAATTGAATACTTATATCGGTATTGTACATCCTATCGTGTCATATTCTGCAAGTAAGTTCACCACAAATTTTAAAGACAGCTATCTAGTCGGCATTCCTACAGGCTTAAACGTGCTTAAATCAGGACACTTGGGATTTTCTATAGAAATGGTTCCTTATATAAAAGTTCAAAGTGGGAAGAGCAAAATGAGTAACTTTCTATTTCATCCAGGTATTTTATTTCCATTAGGCAAAGACTTTACATTTGTAGGAAGAGCTGCATTTGAAACTTCGGGAAGATACGGTATCACACCTGTCGTCAGTAAAATTATCACGCATGGTCAGGTCGGAAAACTTTTTCTAGCAATCCCTTTTCCAATTAGGTTTGGTAATGAACAGCGTACTACTGTATCGGCTGCTTTTCAATTCGGTTACATATTCTAGCGGTTTCTTATCATAAACATTTCGTTTCTCAATCCATTGTTTGTAGGCTTATGGCTAATTTTAAAAAGTCTCCTTCACGTAGAACTGTCCTCAAAACGCGCCTACTCTTTGCGGGGAGTGGACGACTTCTTCTAAGGCCAGTAAGCTCTAGAATAGCTGAATATTAATCCAACTTCTGATTATCGAGAGGTAAATCATCCACTTGCTTTTCGCCGATGACGACATCACCACGGATGGATCTTAAGTAGCCTTCAAAAGCGATATTCAATCCCTCAATAATCACTTTATCATGTGCATCAATTTCCCCAAGTATTTTCTTATCGTCATAGCTATCGCCAACAATTGCCAAAACGCAGCTCGTGCTTTGTTGTGAAAAAAGGCCAACACCTATTATTTCCTCACCAAATTTTACAAACCATGTTTCTTCATTATGGTCGTCGGTAGTATTGGGTATATGTATCGCCTGCTGCAGGTCTTCACACTTAATGAGATCAAAATTCATTTGCTTTGTTTATGTTATATATAAGACAGCGTTGAACAGAATATTGTTTTTTAGGAACCGATGACTTCCAAAAATGGGAAATAAAAATGTTGAAATTTCGATATTAAGTTTAACAGTCAAAATGGAAATTTGCGCTGTAAAATTTAAACGTGCATCTACTTTATTTGGAGTAACGGTGAATAGAACATTTACAAAAAAGGCACCGTCCGACTTTCAACGCATTTGGCAGCATATAGATATAAAGCTGCACTCCAGGTCTGCCAATCCTGTCCACTAGGTATTGCATCTTGACTTTTGATCCATTCGTTGAAACCGTATTCTAATCTAAAATCTACAGCCTTCTTAACAAGCACTGTGAGTGAGAGTAATTTTACCTCTGCTAGATCAAATCGCTGTGCTTTCACTAAGGCGGCAATATAGAAACCACAGACAAAAGGCCATATTCCACCATTGTGATAATCGCCAGGTTGATTGTACTGGTTATATCGTTCATGCCATTCGCTATCTCCCGGACAAATAAATGGGAAAAAATTAGGGGGCAGATCTATAGCTAACTGTCCTTCTTTCTGCATAGACTTGCAGGAGGATTCCACCCAATCTATGATGGCGTCTGCCTTTTGGGAAGATGCTATCCCGCTAAGTATGGCAAGGCTATTGCCCAGCAGATCAAACTTTCCGCTATGGTATAATTTATATGTCCATAGGGCATAATACTGATCTTCATTAGCAAATAGAATATTCACTCCATTTGCGAGCCTATCAGCACGCTCCTGATAACCTAATAATTGAAGAGCATTGTGATATATGGCATTAACATACAACCCATACCCCAATACCCACTGTTCGTCCCGCCAGTCGCTAGTGGGTTGCTGGGCAACAACCCCGTCATCCGTAGGACTCTGGTACGTCATCCAACGTAGCGACTTGTTAACGGCACGCCCTAGAAAATTTGTATTTCCTGTCATTTTGCGGTATATTCCTACAGCCATGAGAAACAACGGTGTTGTATCACTTGCCCCCAAATTGTTAGGATCATAGACAATGGATGGTATATGGCCATGTACTGTCTGGGTGATTGCTAAAACTTTCAAAACACTCTTTATACTATCATAAAGCTGCATATTATGAGTACTAGCAATGCCAAGGATTGAAAATAAAAGATCCCGGGTATAAGGTTCCGGATACCCCCAGCCCGCCGTGCGCGGAAGGTGATGGAATGGCCCACTACTATTATTTAACAATACTCCTTCAGCAGCTAGCTTTGCAGCATTGATCTCCTCAAATTGTTTTTCGGTAAGCATTGCTCCTCTAATTAGTTGATCTTGAAATATTTTTCCATGATTTTAACAAATCGCTTGGCTACTACCCTGTAGTCGAATCGTTCTTCAACTCTTTTTCGCCCAGCTGCTCCCATTGTAGTACGAAGGGACGCATCTCGCATCAATCTAGACAAACAATCTGCAATATCATTAACGTCCGCCCTGTAATCTACGGTACGAGGTATATCAAAATGGATAATATGATTGTCCTCATAACCAGATTCAGTACCTAGTATAACGTTGTCGACGACAATTTCTTTGGCTACCCCTGCTAAAAGAGCCGTTTCTCCATGAACGAGTGTATCAAGCATGCCCATCGCACGGATACCAACAACAGGTTTACCGCATGCCCCTGCCTCAACCTGGGGCATACCAAAGCCCTCCAATCTGGAAGGAGCTGCGTAGATATCGCAAGCACCGATTAGATAGGGCATAAAATCGCGCGAAACAGTATTTGTTGCATATATTACTTTTTTACTAATCCCTAATCGTTCGGCGAGGTCGTGATCAGATTGATTTTGAAAAGAGGTGCGCGGCTGTGGCCATACTTTACAAACATATTTCCATGGAAGCACATCCCTGTCGATTAAGGCAAGTGCCTCCATAACTTCATTTGCGCCTTTAGAAGCTGCATCTCCACCAATAGTTAGAATCATAATCTCGTCTGGCGACACGCCAAGCTGTTTTCGTACCGCAACGATTTTGGGATCGTAATACGCATGTGGGACAAAAGAATCCGTAGGACAACCTACAGGAAGCACCTCTATCTTATCTCCTGAAATGCCGTCCCTAACATACATTTGTTTAACCCAATTAGAAGTAACCAAAATAAGTGGTAATTCGTTAAGTATTTCATTATAATTCGCAATATATCCATCGGCTACAAGCCATGGTACAGCTATTCTTCCAAAAAGTTGCGGATGCACGACGATCGACGGAACATGCCCCCAATATCCAATACCAACGACAACATCTGGCTTGAACCAATCATAATACCATTCTTTCTCCTGACAAGATTGCCAATGCGCCGCATGAACATCAACACCTATTGCCTGCAATCCCTTATAAAGTAGATCGCCCTGTGTGGACAAGCCCCCCGGAGATGGTGGGTAATCGTATAATAATAAGACTCTCATACCAATACTCCTCCTTTAGACAACCAAACCATAGCCTTTCCGGTATCTGTAAATGACCAAAACGCTTCTGTACTCGGGGTTGTAATCACCTCCCAGCCCTCCTTTGGATAACCGTATATTCTATTCATAATATCATACTTGGTATCATAAATTGCAAGATTGAGCTGATTTTTTATCGGAGCCATTTTATGTGGTCGCGGATAAAACTGACGATTGCCATCGTGATAGGCAAATGTCCAAAGTTCCTTGCTTTTTATCTTTCTGTTTTTCCAGAGCTTTATAACGGCTTCGCTAACTTCAACATGTCGTCTGTGATAAGTATACTCGCCTGAAGGATTATGTGTGATCACGAGGTCATAAACAATAGGTGGCAACAGTGCGAGAATAGTCTGTTGAAGTTCGGATTCGTGCAACGGCACCTGTCGGACCCCATCATCAAGACATCCCATTGCACCATTTGCTCGTAGCACTCTAAGTGCAGCATCGAATTTTAAAGCACGGTCGGGATCATCGCCCCGACATACACTTATTACATACACCTGCCAATCAAAATGTTCGAGAATTGTACCGCCTGCCCAAAGTGTCTCATCGTCGGGATGCGCAACGATTACAGCTATTCTTTTTTTTGCCGAGGCTGTATCGGCAACAATGGATGGAATAACATTTTTCATCTCTTTTATCCTTTAATTTTCTTAGGCTGATGTATCAGCTAGAATCTAGCATATTGTCATCGGATGAACCTTCCTCCACTATCACACTATAATCCGTATATATTTCTGCTAATTTGTATCTCATATCAGCTATCGTTCTTTAGTTACTATTTTTTCTTCAACTCTCTTAAAAGATGTGCTAAATAGTCTGTTTGTACTTTTTGAATCTTCAGTAGTTTTTTGCTTTGCTAAATGAGTAGGTGGTCCATCTATTCACTCAGGAACTTGATCTTCAATTGTATACCTGTCTCCATCAGCTTAAAATTTACTAAATAATAGTATTATCGATTCATAATAAAGTTCTGATTTATACCCCACTACACGTTATACATTTAGACAAATTTGTTATATAATTGGTAGATTTTCCGATATAATACTAAAGTTCTTCGAGATTTTTTCGCTTTCTTAATAGGAGTTTTTCCCCTAATTCAATGGATTTATAAAGTATTCCCAATTTGTCGAGTTCAGACTTTACCATCATTTTGCAACGACGGCTTACCATATTTTGAATGATTATTTTCCTGTCTGCATATCCATTGGGATTAAAGTCATCATATGTTAAACGAAGCTTGCTTATAATTTGTCTTTAAATAATTGTTTGCTACTCATTTGATTTACGATGCAAGGACCACGGAATTTTAAACGGTTTGAGACCAAATACGATATTAAGATTCACTTTCATAAACAAATCTCCGTATATAGTTTTCCAAGTCGATAAGATCAAAAGGTTTAGCTAAAAATCCATCGGCTCCACATTCCACTGAAATACTCCGTCCATCGATATGACCTGAAATCATAATTACGGGCAGCTTATCATGTTTAGATGAACTCCTGAGGTCTCGCAGTACTTGGTCTCCGTTACGTGCAGACATATGAATATCCAAAAAAAGAATATCAGCATCTATACTGTCCAACACGTCTATCAGAACTAAGCTATTCGCTACCGTTATAACTATCGTATCTTGATCCTCCAATACTATAGAAAATGCATTCAGTATTTCTATATCATCATCACACACCACAATTTTCTTCTTCATCTTGAGTTTTTTAAATTCTATTGATCAGAGATACATTTTTCAGAGATCATCATTTATAAAAAATGGATCTTACAGACGTAAGATCCATCCATTTTTTTTGTTTAGTAACTCTTATTTAGCTTTTGTATTGAGGTTGGTATCCGCCAAGGCAGTTAAATCAGAATCACATTTTTTTTTCTTCTGAAAGAGTCTCACGCAAAAGCTGAATGGCCTCATTGTACTTCAAGACTTTAGCAAATGCCGCGAGCGTACCATATGTGGCAATTTCGTAATGCTCAATCTTTTGGGCAGCTGCGATAATACCTGCATCTCTAACGGTTCCTTCTTCGGTTTCCTCGATAATATGTTCACCTTCTTCGATCAACCCTGCCATTGCAGCACATCGCTCTGCTTTAGGCTTCAGCTCCAGAATATCGAAGCACTGTTCCAAGCGTTTCACATGATCTTCGGTTTCCAAAAGGTGTTTGGAAATCGCTTTTTTTTAATTTCTCAGCGGTAGCGTTTTTTTCCATTTTGGGCAATGCTTTTATCAAAGCTTTCTCCGCCCAATAAATATCTTTAAGCCCGTCTTCAAATAGCTCGGCCAAATCTTTTGCAGCATCGGATCCTGAACGCTTTTTCGTGTGGTCTGTGGATTGTTTCGTCATCGTTCCATTTCCAGACTTTTCACTTGCGTTACTTTTAGTTGTTGTTTCCATTTTTTAAAGTTTATTGCCCTAGAGCTTTTAAATTAGAACATCCATCGAACAGTATTAGTTCTATTAGCAGAGCTATCACCTGCATTTCACGTGTATATTCCAACGAAGACGTATAAAAACATCTTTTTGTATTGAAAATCAAGATCTTTTTAACTGGAATAATAAGTATCTCCAATTGGGATCCCCCCTCTCTGATACATTTAGATTCTAAAAAACGATTAAATTTTGCTTATATTTAGACATAAAGTCCGCTAACACAAGATTCGAACAGAAAATCAAACATCTTATTCTACAATTTGTAATTATATAGTCATTCCTTACAAAGTGATATATTTTGGTCATTGATATTGACTTCGATTTCACCAACAGCAACAGATATGAAAGAAAATAATGATACCATCTCCCATTTGCTCATGCGGATCGAAGATATTCCTGCAGTAAAGAATATATTGAACACCATATGTCTATATACAGGAATGGATCTAGGGCTGGTGACCTCTCACAATGGCCATCAATGGATAGCCTGTGCTGTACGGGATTCGCTCGGAGTCGGAGTAACAGCGGGGCAGCAGCTCGAATTACATTACACCTTAGGAGATGAGGCACATGATAAACATGCTCCTATTATTATCCCCGATATCGACCACTGTGAAAATGAAGATTGGAAAAGAAAATTGCATGCAAAAGGTTTTAAAAGTTATATCGCATTCCCGATCGTTGACAATGATGGATTGTTCTTTGGAACCCTCTGCACGATAGATTATAAAGCCGTGTCAATTGATAGAGAACGAATAGCACCACTATTTGAACTTCTAGCTGAACTGATCAGTTTTCATTTGGGTTCGATCGCCAAAATAAAAAATACCCAAGCCCTGTTAGGTGAAGAATTACAATACTCTGAACGCAGGGATACGCTATTATCCGTGTTGGGGCATGACCTAAAAAATCCATTGAGTGCTGTTATTACCTTATCGCAATATCTCGCCGACAAACTCGAGAATGCAAAACATAAACAAACGGCCAAGCTTATTTATGATTCGTCCTATAGAATGAAAGGTCTAATAGATAACATGCTTGATTTTGCCCGGAGTAAACTCGGCACGGGAATACATCTGAACAAAAATCTGGTCGAATTAGATAAAGTGATCCTTCAGGCCCTTCGTGAGATCCAAACAAGTGCACCCCACAGAAAAGTACAGACAAATCTCGGAGCAAAACATCCAGTAACATGCGATCATGAGCGTATGGCACAGGTGTTTTCAAATCTCATAGGAAATTCATTCCGACATGGTTGGGCAGAAAATACAATCGTTATAAAGTCCTCTATTGAAAGTGACAGATTTATCTTCCAGATAGAAAATGATGGCCATCAGATAGCAGCGCCTATATTCAATAACCTATTTAAGCCCTTTGTTGGAAGAAAAAACCAGAAAGAAGGTGGACTGGGATTGGGCCTTTATATTTCCAAACAGATAATCACGGCTCACAGCGGTGATATCCATGTCAAATGCTTTGATGAAAAGGTGGTTTTTACCCTTTGGATACCAATATGATAGATGCTTTGATCATATTTTTATGGGATTTATGCTCGACAATTAAGCATCATAAAGATATAATATACGATACTCAAATTCAGTTTTGTTAAAGAAAAAAGCGAGCAAAAGCCTGGTCTAATAATCCAGCCTTTGTACCCGCTCCAAATTAATCTGCCTTTGTGCAAGAGCAAACAATAAGCTATCTTTTCAATTGCCTATTTCTTTTTTTTACGGAAAACATTCTCCGTTAAGTCTTTCGAAACAGAATCTTTTTCTTTTTGATAAGAAGATTGCGTTTTCTCTTTTGTGCTTTTTTCCTTTTTAATGTCTTTACTCATGATGTATGGATTTTATAGTGCGTATTATCCTTTTCCCTTTTCAATGTTTATACTTGATCGGGAGGAATAAAAGTAAACTAAAACGTGTTCTCTCTTTGAGGTACGCTAGCAGCTAGTTGTTGAACTAAAAATTTCCGGAAAATATATTGTGGAGAATTTAAAGATAAAACAAGTGTATTTATCATATTGGACCTACGAAATGGGGTTATATGAAATAGTAGATCATAGTATTAAATATACAAATAATAATTGACAATGAAGCAACTACTGTTCAAAAGAAACTAACTCATAGGTTCGTGCGTATAATCCTCCATTTTAAGTCTTGCCATTAGATAGCTTATGGTGGATTCTGCACCTTGATTGATATTGATAGCATGCTCTTCCAGTCCATCAAAACAGCCTCCGGTAACAGGATTATAAACAATCTGTCTAATATGATTCCGTCCCAAAAACCAGTCGAATACTATTCGGATGGTCTTCTTATATTGCTCATCTTTTGTAAACTTATAGAATCTATCTAGTGCAATAATAGTATAAGCAACATCAATGGGCTGCTCTCCGCCCCTGCCCTCGGTTCTCAGCTGGCCACGATGTGCCCAGCCTTTGTTGGAAATCACATGAATCTCTTCGTCGACAATAATCCTGCTCAATAAGAAATCAAAGGATTGATAGGCGATATCTCTATATCTGTTGTCCCTAGTTGTCTCATAGGCGATCAACATGGCTTCTGGAATAACACTATTGCCATAAGTCATATAAGATTCATACCATTGCCAATCTGAAGAGCTCTCATGTTCAAACATAGCTGCTAGACGATCTGCCAGGACTTCTATGCTAGCCTTATAATTTTTGCCCTTCATAAAACTTAGGCCCTTAATGGTAAAGGCCATCGATCTTGTCGAATAGTAAACTAATGCATGCTTGGATGCCCGCTCCAAAAGCTCTATTGCAAGTTTTACTATCCTTTCAGGCAAAAGATTAGCCATGCCCACCACTTCACCCAAAGCCCAAACAGCTCGGCCGTTGGCATCTTCAAGATTCTCCTGTTTATTTTGTATTGTAAAATTGCCGCTCCTGTCTACATAATTCAGAAATGTACCATCTGCTTGCATACAATAACCTATAAAATCCAGATATTTCTGAATCAGAGCAATGGTTTCATATGATTCATATATTTTATAGTGATGTAACATCGCTATAAGTGCTCTTGCATTGTCATCCAACGCATAACCGCTTGCAAGGTCGGGCATAGAGATATCCGCAAATTGAACAAATCCACGTTCTTCAGACATCCGAAAAATATGATCCAGGTTGACGGGGGGAACTGAGTATATCATTTCCCTCTTTTTATCTATAAGTAACTCAAAAAGATAAACATGAGCTATAGCAACGTTCTGCCAGGAGGTTTTAACCATCTTTTGAAGATTCACACGATGAATCTTGCCTAATTTAAGTTCATCATCCAAAATTTGATTGACTGCAGCCGCAAGCTGGTCAGAAGCTTCAAAATCAATTATGGTCCCCATATCTTCCTTTAAAACCTCTTTTACGTGTGGGATTGGTGTTGACACAATGGGACAGCCAGAGCTCAGCGCATAAGAAAATGTTCCACTAACCGCCTGTAAAGGGTCTTTTGACGTAAAAAGATACACATCGGTGATCGACAGATAGGACAATAAATTTTCTGTTGAGAGAAATTCATTAACAAAACGGACATGATCTGAAATGTTATATCGGTCTATTATTGTCTCAAGTTTGTTTCTATACGTCTCTCCCTCATATCGTAAAAGATTGGGGTGTGTCATCCCCAAAATAAGGAACATTACATTTGGATTTTGTTCGATAATAGCGGGTAGCGCATAAAGTGTAGTCTCTATACTCTTACTGGGTCCAAGTAAACCAAATGTACTGAGGATTTTCTTGTCCACGAGACTGTATCGCTCAAGAATGGCGTGTTTATCCGTCGCTGGAGCTAAATGCGTGCCATGCGCTATTACGGTTATTTTACTCGTAGGAATTTTGTAAGTACTAGTAAGGATATCGGCGGATCCCTGTGTCATCACGATGATTTGCGAACAATTATAAGCAATGGCATATACATGTTCGAGCAGCATGCGGTCTGGTGCTGGCAACACCGTATGGAAAGTCACGACAATAGCAAGTTGTGCTGAATTAAGATCCTTGAGAAAAGTTATGAACTCAGTTTCTTGACCAACGAAAAGGCCAAACTCATGTTCGATACAGATCAATTTAATATCCTGATCAAACAAAATGTTTTCAAGAATAGTGTCGAAAGAGAACGGGTTTGTTATATCTAATTTCCCTAGTGGACCATCTTCCTGAGACGTATTGTCATCTACTATCGGTATAGGAATTAGTCGATAAGACTCTTCAAATTTACTCGCGATAGCCTTCATTAGATCTGTTGTGTAAGTTGCAATACCGCAGGCGCGTGGAGGATAAGTGGATAGGAACGCTATTCCTCTTTTTGTTGCTGAAATCATTGTTGGATTTTTAAGTGAAGTCCTTGCATACGATCTTCTTGTATCTTTGACAAGGTGCTGCACGTAGGGAGGTTTATAAATATACAAAAATAAATTGAAAGAAAATTTTTATTATAAGGGTAACAAGAGTAATATATATCCGATAATTTAACGCTGCCAAAATTTAATAAGCAGGAAACAGTCTGCTGGAGCTGTTCGCCTAACTATTTTTTTAATAAATCGGCAGTCCTTACGATCGATGATAAGTTGATTATAACATCCAACAATGAAGACATCTTATTTACAGGTTATTGAATTTCGAAGTCTATCATTCACCTGATGCCTTTAAGGCTTTTATCTTTTCTACCAGCAACTTTAATACTGGTTTCATCGCGATTAAATTAAAACTCCAAATATCATCCGTGATGAAAACGTAATGTCCCTCAAAACTGTAGATATAATCGCCCCCTTCCAGTCCAATTAACCAGGCTTCTTTCTTAAGGTCAGGGTAAGTTCTCAAAACCTTCCAGCAATATTCTTTAATTTCCGCCTCGTCCTGAAAATCATCGAGCAAGCGTAAAATACTGCGCTTTTCGCTCAGTCCATATAGGGATAACATTTCATCGATCTCATTCATAAAAGTATGTAATCCAAGAGCAATTTACATGCAATTTGCTATATACCAATAAAATATCCATATATTTATTATTGAAGGCTATGGTTTTTTATTAGAAATCCCCCTTACTCAACTTACGATGAAGAGCTATCAATTTCGTTTTAATAACCGCAGCAAAACCTCAGCCATTCTTGTTTGGTTTTTTACTGTTTTATTGGCTATTACACTAACAACTACCCTTTTTCTTGTACGCCCTGCACATGATCTCTCGAGCTGGCTGTTACTGATATTATTTCCGTTCCTCTTAATAGCTATTTATAGGCTATTTAAGACGGCCTCCGAACGACAATCGACAGAAATACTAACGCTGAATAAGGACGGATTTACCAGTGCCTGTTTTGGTTCGGTTTTATTTTCAAACATAAGTGCAATCAACATTCCTGCCCGTGAAATATCATTGTTGGGCGGAGAAAACTATGATTACTACAAAAAAAAACGACGTAGATCCCCCTAACATCGTGATTTCGATTACGACTGCCAGGGGCGATATATTTTGTTGGAGCTTAAATGAGTGGGGTGGCTTTTACAACTCAAAAGAGGACTTTTCTGTTTGTTTTGACTTTCTGACTGCCTTAACCGATCAACTGGTTCAATGTTTTCAATTAGAAGAGTCGCCTAAAAGTTATTTAAAAATTCTCGATGAAAATGGAATATGGAAAAGAAGCAATGGTTATTGAGTTAGTAAAAACTATAAATTGCCTTTAGAATGCGATCTTCAAAATAATGAGCCTTAGCAGCATCCGACTTTCGCTGTATGGAAACCAAAAAGCCTTTTTCATCATAACTCATTCCCAGTTCACTTACTTTTCGTCCGTTCCAACTATCTTCCATTAGTTTCAGGTTTCGGTTTTGGTCGTAGACATACTTTTCTGTTTTGGGATCAGGGGAAGAAGGTGCATCAGTGAGCTGTACCAAAAGTCCGTCTTTGAATTGATACAATTCAGATGGTGTTTTCTCGACAGCACAGCCATTATGTAGAAACAACACTACCGGATGCCCTTTCAAATAGTAATACGTCTTTTTTTGATAACACGTATCTGAACCGCCGCTATTTTTACTAAAATTGAAATATTCGGTACGTTCTTCTGCCTCGAATTCGTTTTCGGTATAGTAACGATATTGCATGGAAGAAAAATCATTATTCGCTGTCATTTTCTTCCAAAGGCTTTCGTCAGGTAAGGCGCCTTCTAAAATCATGTTGTCCGCTCTGGGAAATTGCTTTCCCTGCCAATCATTGTTTTGTGGCCTATTTGGCATCTGAGCATTCAATGTGAAGGTTCGGATGATATCAATTTTATTATTCTTATTGTATTGGACGCTACTCACTTTTACGATACCATTGGAATAATCTATCCTTGCTTTTTTATCGATGAGTCCGTTTAAATTATAAAAATATCTGGTATAAAAAGCGGTATCAGGTTTTTCGTTATTATATCGTATGCTCGTCATACTTACTACCATACCGTCGGTGTTAAAACTGTAAATATATTTCATACCAACCTTCTCTTCACTCTGCAGTAGAATGCTTTTTACTTTATTGCTTTTCATAAAAGTAGGATTGAATGAAAAAACAGTTTTTGTAAAATAATCATCGTCCTCCAAAGGTGTAACGTTATAGAATGGTAGCACCTGAGCCTTTCCTACAGTCACAATACAAAAAAACAAAATAAGGGTTAAGAAGTAGCTAAGATTATATTTTGTGTACATCATAAAGAAAAATTTTTGTTCTTTTAAAATCGGGGGTTTCAGAAAAACCCAATTTACCCAAAAAACTTAGATAAATGGCATCAAATTTCCCGATGTCATCATTCGTAGAATTCATAATTGATATATACAATATGAGCTATTTATTGTAGCTTTATCTCCAGCTAGTTAATCTTAATCAAGTCTGCAAAGAATATTTGTCAGCCAATATCAACTTTAGCTAACTTGATAAACTAATGGAAGGGATATTCATTACATTCGCTGATCAAAATTCCTCATTGCACAAGTCCAGAGATTTACAAAAATTTCTATCATGTTATTACTCAACATAGAATTTTCTTCTAGATGAATCTCGAAAGTAGCGTTTGTCGTATAGTACCTTTGTCAAAATTTTAAAAATGAAAAAAACGTTTATTTTACCAGTTCTTGCTATCGGATTTTTAATTTGGTTTTTGGCAACGTTGGCTTTCCGATTTGCGGGACAATTCTTTTTTATTGCAGATTCAGCCGGCATACTAACCAGTTTATATCTAGCAGTAATTCCTACATTGATTTTGATCTCAATCGTAACTTTCAAAAGATTTAAACTTTCAGGTTTTGAAAATATAGTGGCCGGAGTGCTATTGGTATTGCCAGGAATGATTCTCGATACATTCGCTATTCAATTTTTTGAACAGATCTTTCCCAATATGCCGTCAAGCCGAGCTGCAACATTTGGTTCTTGGCTCATGTGGGCTTATAGCGTTGTATTATTAACGTCAGTCGTTACAGGACTGCGACAAAACAGGATACTTGGCGAGGACTGAAACAATCTTGAGCTTGCATTTCACATTTTTTTTGCCAAAAGTAAAATTAATCTATCTACTTCCTGATGGACTTGGAGACTATTAGAATAAATATAGAAAGGAGCCATGGGCAGCCTGCTGTATTTTTCTATATTTGAAATAAATGGAACTCATATCTTATCTACTAAGGCACATAAAATTGAACAACGCCGAATGCGAAGCTATCGACGAAGCCTTTAATAAACAAAATTTTGCAAAAGGTACTATACTGGCGCATCCAGATAATCACCACCAAAATGTTTATTTTATTGAAAAAGGATTACTACGCGCTTTTTATAACTTAGATGGAAAAGATATCACCCATTATTTTTTCGACGAGAATAATTTCCTGGTATCTTTTGAAAGTGTTTTTTTCGACCGTCCTCATCCCTATGGTAAACAGGTATTGGAGGAAGCAAATTTGCGTATTATCCCCTATAGCAAACTAGATGAACTCTGTAATAGCATACCCGCTTTTAAAGACTTCCGGCTGCAAGTATCGTTGCAAGTGATTAGTATGTTATCCGATAAAACTCTTGCATTACAATTTCAGACTGCCGAGCAACGCTATAAAAATCTCATCGACAAATTTCCTCGCATATTGCTAAGAGCTTCCCTAGGGCACATTGCTTCCTATCTGGGCATTACCCAGCAAACACTAAGTGTGATACGCGCGAGTAGGTAACTGATTTCATTTTTTAAGATATCTTAAAAACACTGCAGTTTATTTTAATTTGCTTTGCAGTATGAAATCATTAAATATGAAAAAAATACTGTCATCCCTTACTATCATTTTCATGGCAATAATGAGTGTTGCTCAATCCTCTAATGATAATTTTGCAGGTAAATGGAAAACTGAAGAGGGCTTCATTATCACCATCTCTTATAGCCACGGAAAATTTTCTGGTCTCGATCCCAAAGGTCGTCCAACACTTTATAATGTCCGTTTTGAGAAAAAATGAGTGGAAAGGGACCGTGGAAAACCACGACACTGGACAAAAGGGCAATTGCGAAATGTACCTGCAGGGAAAAAAATTTAAAAAAATAGTGGCTCATAAAGGTATTTTTTCTAAGACTTTTTATTGGGTAAAGCAATAGACAACGCTGATTATCCTACAAACGGTGTTTAGGATGTACCAATACTGGTATTCATAGCTGGAGCTATTTTAAATGAAATAGAGACATGCATAATATCGCTCCCCAATCATTGACATATAGCGCGATCAAGGTAGCTATCCTTACCCGAAGATCCATTTTGATGCCCGCGGGATTATTTTATAAAAAGTAGCCACAAAGCCCCAGGAAATTAGGAAAACAAGGGCTGCAGTCATAGGAATTTTTAGTGATATTGGAATTGAAAGAACATTGGCCAACCAATAGCCAAGCCCTACAACAAAATAATGTACTAAATAGATGCCAAAGCCACATTTTGTAATATTTGAAAAAATGCTTCTCATCTTTACCGACGTCAACTTTACAGTACGTACTAACAAGAAAATGGCTAAAGTCATCATGAATACTTGAGGAGAACAATATAAAAAGAACAGCTCGATCTGTTCTTCACTGGCAGCTGGATTGGAAGCCATCCATTTAAAGCCGGTATATGTAATTGTATAGCCGATTATAAATAAAGGTACACTCACTAAAAATGTCTTGGGAAAAGACCAGGTTTTTAGGTGATGAGTCAATACATATCCAAGTAATAAAAACCCATTAAAACCCGTAAAATAATAAAATGTACCAAAAGTATTCCAGGCACTAAGGCCAAATAGCTCTTTTGAGAAAAATGAATAGGCATAAGGCAAAACCAGTGTACATAACCAAATTCCCAAAAATACCTTCTGCTGCCCCGAGGTCGACTTTTCAACCCATGCGGAAAAGAAAGGCATGTAAAGATATAAACCGATCAACATATAGATATACCACATGGGTACGGTATAAACATTGAATTTAATTGGAATTAAAGAAATTTGAACAAGTGCGCTTGCTAACGACTGTGATGAATCTTTGGCAGCATAAGCAAATACATTTGAAATGATCGTTGGCGGAAGTCCCAATAGTCCAGTTATCCAAGGGAAAAGGTTGTAAAGTACCGACCACAATAAAAACGGAACTGTAATACGCAAAAGACGCTTTTTATAAAACTCACCCATACTCATTTTCACAGGTAGCAACAGTAATCCGGTAATCATCACAAAAATAGGTACACAGGCCCTTAGCGCCGACCCGTAGATGGAGCCCCAATAGTTAAAATCTGGATTAGACCTTGCTTCGGCCGATACATTGAATGGATCTGAACAATGAATGGCGATTACCATGAATATTGCGATAAAACGCAATACATCTACCCAGGCAATTCGTTGGTGATCAACATGTGCATTAGAAATTTGCATACTCAATATAGTTGGTTAAGATGCAAAAATAAACAATCCACCCCGGAACAATTTTTAAGTAGTTAAAGAAATAGCGCTATTTTCGAAGTGCACATAACGTCACATGTGATATACCAAGAAAAGACGCTATATATCCCAAATTTACCCGCTGGGCCAATTTTGCATGGTTAACCATAAAATCTTCATATCTTTTCTCGGCCGAAAGATATAAGCGGTTGATTAACCGACGTTCCATCTCAACAAAAGCTTTCTGATGGACGTATCGCATCCAGTTAGCAATATCGATATAATCACGGGAAAGCATTTCCAGTTGATCTATTGTCATATAATATAAAAGTGAATCTTCGAGAACCTGTACTGTTTCAGTCTCATACCCTGACACAAATCCGTGAAAACTATTTGTTGAATAAAGTAAATCCCCCTCCTTGCTAAACCAGGAGGTTACCTCTTTTCCATCGCGTATGGTGTAGGCGCGGGCAATACCTTTTTCGACAAAATAAATGTTCTTATCGCTTCTATCTGGCTGTATTAGTTTTGTCTTTTTAGGAACGCTTAGCATGGTTAAATTGCTTAACAATATTTCCAAAGGCTCTTTTTTTATATCGAAATGAGCTCGTATAGCTGCGATGATGTGATCCATTAAATGTTATTCTCAATTGTTGGATGAGTGACAAAACTAATGAAATCAAATGTATAAAAGAATAAAAATTGCCTAATGAAATGATAACGCTCAAAAAAGTGGAGTAAATTATCTAAGCTTTATTTCAACAGGCAATTCGCAATGTCGTAAGAAAAAACGGCCTCTGAACTAGTATTTTCTGAAGCTATTTTTGACTAAGTTGCTATTTTTTTAGACAATACAGTGAATCTGAATTCTTCTTTATATATTGGGTTTCTTAGGCCTGCTTTGAAATTTTTTAAAAAAGTAAAGAACCCACAAAAACTGGGTGTATCCGTACACCGCATCTTCAACCGGAATCGTAAGCACCCTGATCCCCATAAATTCCATGGGATTGTAGTTTACTATCGGAGAATCCAACCCTGTTCCGGTGAGTATACCATTGACAGGTAAAAAACCCAACATAAGCAAGGTGAAGACTACAGAGGCCTGCGTAATCCATTGAATCCGAAATGCAAAGTGAAAAAGCACTAACGTCACGATAGTCACCGTAGCGGTAACAACCGTATAAATTCTGTCGGCATATCGAAGTGCCACCACAGCACATATAATGACACTCACAAAGACTACGATATTATTAAAGGCGGAAAGCGATTGTAATCTAAAAAATTTATCGATACAGAAATAAGTAAATATACAGGAAAAAGGGATAAATATAAAGAATAACCATTCTTCCAATGGTAAGCCTGCGATTATCAGGCCTAAAGTATATTTCGTATCAAACCACCACACTCCCCTACTGTTAAACCAGACATCCCAAGCGATAAAAAAAAACAGCAACAAGGGCCGCTGCCTTTAAGAATGGAACAAACTCACGATCGAATCGAAGCCGCTTGTCGAAGGATGCGACAAAACAGATTACGACCGTAAAAAATAAGATAAGCGAGTAAGTATATGGCATCATATTTTTTCATTGTTAGTATACATTTTAAAGTATTTCATCGGAACATATAAAAAACCAAAACATTCGCCCTCCTCTTTACCTAAATGTTTATGATGTTGTTTATGAGCACGCCGAAGCGCCAAAAAGTAACGGTTATTTGTTTTACTCAACCATTTGAAGCGTTGATGGATAAATATATCATGCACAAAGAAATACGCCATACCATAGAGCATAATCCCTAATCCGATGTAAAACAGATAATTGTAATCCCTTAACGAACCGAAATACATCAACGCGATGGTGGGAAGAGCAAAAATGATAAAAAAGTAATCATTCTTTTCCAAAAAGCCCGCATTGCTATGATCATGATGATCGCGATGTAATACCCAGAGAAAGCCGTGCATAATATACTTATGGATAAGCCAGGTTGCGCCCTCCATAGCAATAAAAGTGACCAATACAGTAATAAAATTCATAGCTTTATTTTATAAGTAAGCAGCTTTGTAACGCAGATAACTTTTTAAAGCAACATAGGCTTTTTGCGCATTTGGTATCCTCACCCTGCTTTCCAAAATCTCCTTTGAGGACTTTTTTCGAATCTTCGAAAACAGGGAAAGATAATATTTGTAAGCCAGATAAACGCCAAATTTTGCCGATGCAGGCAATTTTTTAATTCCCAAAAGCGCTTCCTTAAATTCGCTGTGTATCTCATCCTCAATCTGGCTTTTGAGTGCATTATCAAAGACAGTCATATCCAAATTCGGAAAATAGGTACGACCAAGAACATGGTAGTCGTCTTTAAGATCCCGCAAGAAGTTTATCTTCTGGAATGCAGAGCCCAGTTTCATAGCGTAAGGTTTTAACTCCTCATAACGCTGTCTATTACCTTCTGTAAAAACCTGTAAACACATCAATCCCACCACTTCAGCCGAGCCATAGATATATTCTTTATAGCGTTCAGAATTATAGTCGACTTTATTCAGGTCCATTTCCATGCTATGCAGAAATTGGCGGATTAGCTCGACGTCGATAGCATACTTATGTACCGTTTCCTGAAAAGATTGTAATATCGGATTTAATGAGATACCTTCCTCTAAAGCACAGTTTGTCTCGAGATATAACCGCGCCAACAGCCGCTTCTTATCATATCCATGAAAACTGTCCACGATTTCATCAGCCAATCGTACATAGCCATAAATCGCATAAATGCTCGCCCTAATGCTGGGCTTGAGTGCCAAAATACCGAGCGAGAAACTTGTACTATATTTTTCAGTTGTTTTTTTGCTTACTTCATAAGCGAGTTCATCAAATAGCTTTTTCATGGTCTTATGTTTTACGATATAATTCAATGGCTTCTTTGGCAACAATTTTCCCTGATAAAATGGAGGGAGGCACACCGGGACCAGGAACCGTTAGCTGACCTGAATAAAAAAGATTATGGACTTTCTTATTTCTGATCTTGGGTTTCCATACTGCTGTCTGTTTCAATGTATTTGCTAGTCCATAAGCATTTCCCCCGTAAGCATTATAATCGCTGATAAAGTCGCTTACACAGTAACTCCTCTTGTATACAATCTGTTCATATAAGTTTTTTGTACCGGTATGCTTTTCCAAACGCTTTAACATCTTAATTAGATATTTTTCACGTGTTTCATCATCATCCGGGATAGCGGTCGCCAAGGGCATTAATAAGAAGAGATTCTCACTGTCTGCAGGAGCAACATGCGGATCCGTTTTGGATGGACAACATACATAGAACAGCGGATTTTCAGGCCACTTTTTTTCACCATAGATACAGTCAATATGATCATCCAACGGATGTTCAAAGAAAAGTGTGTGATGTGTTAGATTTGGAATGGACGATTTCATACCGAGGTAATAGATCAAACTTGAGGGGGCAAAGGTCCTGCTCTTCCAATAATCATCGTCGTAGTTTCTCAACTCCTTGGCAAGTAGTGTTTCGATATGGTGATAATCGGCCGATGCAACCACGAGATCAAATGGATGATTCACACCATTAACAACTACAGAAGTGATCTTATACTTTTCTATATTTAACGCATCAACATTATGATCAAAATGGAAAGTGACACCTTGTCTCTCCGCTACTTGCTGCATCGCCAGTACTAACTGAAAAAAGCCCCCTTTGGGATAATGAGTTCCAAGTGCATAACCGCCGTAGTTCATCAGGCTATATAACGCCGGAATATCCTTGGGTGAAGCGCCCAAAAATATAACGGGGAATTCCATCAATGTCCGCAATCTTTGGTCCTTAAAATATTTGGCAACATAGGATCTAAAATTAGAAAGTAAATCTAGCTTAAAAGCACTAAGTGCAATTTTTGGAGAGAGAAATTCGCCCCAATTGTGACAGGGTTTATTCACAAAATCCCGCATGCCGACTTCATACTTAAATTTTGCAGCTTCCATAAATCTATCCAACTGCATACCAGCCCCAGGTTCGATCTGTTCAAATAATTGTTTTAACTCCTGATAGGATTCAGGTACACGAATCTGTCCAGAGTTAAATATCATTTCAAATTGTGGATTGAGGGATACAAGCTCAAAGAAATCAGCAGTACAACACCCAAAATCTGAAAAAAAGGACTCAATGATGTCAGGCATCCAGTACCAGCTCGGTCCCATATCAAATCTAAATCCTTCTGTCGTACTAAACTGTCTCGCCCTTCCACCGGGCTGCGTATGTTTCTCAAAAACATGCACATCGTATCCTGCCTGCGCAAGATAGGCCGCCGCTGAAAGACCCGAAAAACCTGCACCAATAACTGCTACCTTCTTTTTCATTTCTGTTTTTTTTGCTAAACTATTTGGGTAATCCCCTCAATAGACTTACTGAAACCGTAATTTGGTAATGTACACATTGTAGTTCTTATGTTATTTCCATCGCACCGCAGTATGGACTATAACTTCACTTGTTCCAGCAATTTTTCAGGTGCAATATTTCTATCATAAATTAATTGATGAAATTTGCTCAATTTATCCAATAGACTTATCAGTGTTATTTTTTCACTGTAGGTCAAATCACCTGAAACAATCTGGGTAGCATGACGTATTTTTCCCATTTGTCGATCCAACGCCGATAAGCCATTTTCTGTGATATAAAGCACCTTACTTCGTCGGTCTTGCTCTGAATCTTGCTGACCGATCCATCCTTGTTTGATCAAACGATTTATAATCGCCATGCCGGCTGGCTTTTCATGAATATTCCGCCTGATCAATTCCATTTTTGTCATCTCGCCAAACGACCTTAAGGTTATAAGGTATATAAACTCCTCTTGTGTAGAAAAATCAGATTCCCAAATAGCTGCCTTTGAATAACTTTTTGCAAACCTATTCATATGCACTATTAATGTGCTGATCACACTCTCTGGACTACGCCCATTTTCCTTACCGTCCCATTCAGGTTCGACCAGAACATCGGTTTCTTTTGCCACTACCCAACGTTTAAATCCATCCGCGTCGGTACTGTAGATTCCATCTACGTTCTCCTGTTCAAACTCCTCTACTAATACAATGATTTCTTTTAAAAGTTGATATTTCATACACTTTATTTAGAACATAAATATACTATATTTGTTTTTATTTTTCTAATAAAGATTTTTTTTAGAATAAATATAGACCATAAATCTTATCTACTCTAAATTTTGACCAACTGAAACTCATATCGGGTAGAGACTTGCTTTAACTTATAAAAAGACTTTTGTGCCAATTGGTAATCGCTTTTATTATAAATCGTGCAACATTTTTTTCCTGAGCTCGACTAACCTATAGTCACTAACTGCAAACAATGGTCATCAAACTCTGCACAAGAACCTTAATTACATGAAAGTCTTAGAAAAAATTGCCCTACTCTTCCCATGCCTGCTTCTTTTCGCCATAGCTCATGGTTCATCTAATAGGATTATCCTTTCGCGCATCGATTCAACCTTTACTGTTACGGGCAAAGTAGTCGATTCTCTTACAAAAGAACCCGTTCACTTAGTTTCAATATACTTACTGGACCATCAAAATAGCAGCAATCCTGTCAAAACAGTGGGTACAAATGACAGGGGCGACTTCCAATTGACCTATAATCAGCGTTCATTTTACCTAAAAATCAATCACATGGGCTTTCAGCCTCAGATAAAAAGAATTGAAATGCCGAACGGTTCCAATATAGATATCGGCACTATAGAACTTCATAAGATTGACAATAAACTTGAGGAGGTTACAGTTTCCTCCAAGAGACCTACCTTGGAGCTAATTACCGGTGGGTATAGATTTAATGCGGAAAATAATATATTAGGAAATAGTACAAATATAGCAGAACTGCTCAAGCAGGTACCGGGATTAACCGTTGATGAAATGGAAGGCAAATTACAATTGCTCGGAAAAGGGGCTACTGTATTGATAAATGGTCGAAAAGTCAATTTGGGGGGTCAGGATTTATTGAACTACCTGAAATCTCTACCGAGCAACGAGGTTTTGTCTGTTAATGTGCTTACCAGTCCAGGCGCAGCATATGATTCCGCAGGAGACGGAGGTGTGTTAGATATCAGACTTAAGAAAAATTCCAATTTGGGCTTCTTTGGGTCGGCAAGTACCAGTGTTTCTACCCTTTGGGGAACGGACCAATCGCTTAATTTAAATCTCAAAAAAAGTAAGTTTGAAATTTCATTGGGTTATAATTTTTCATATGGTGAAAATTTGCATAAACGAAACGATCTTATAAAAAACTATTACTTACCTGATTCCAGTTATCGCTATAGACAAGAACAGGTTAGTGAAAGATCCCAAAGGACACATTCCATGAAAATCAATACACTTTATACTATTGATTCAACAAGTACGCTCTCTTTTAATTATTGGTACGCCAGCTTTTATGGTAAATTTCCAAATGAACGAGATGCCACGATCTATAATCGGAAAGATGAATTTCAAAGGCAGCTTAAACAGCGGGACTTCATGTTTTTAGACAATAATTTCCATATCGTCGATTTGATCTACGACAAAGATTTTAAAAAGAAAAACAAGCTTTCAATCGGCCTGAATTACGCGAAATACTCGAATGAAAATAACACTTCATTCTGGAGAAAGGCATATGATTTTTCTAACACGGAAATAAATTCCTCAGAAAATGATAGCAGAAATTTTATTATTAAGAGACCATATGAAATCTGGACCTTCAATACAGATTACAAAACTAACATTGGAAGGAGTATAGATCTAAAATTTGGTGTAAAATATGCCCGTGCAAATACAGAAAGCTTCTTTAAGAATCTGACCACAGATGGAAATACCGTCGGAGGAGAAGCAAATATTGAAGATAAGGTTCAATATAACGAAAATATACTTGCTGCTTATTCTTCTCTGAGTGGTAAATATAAACACTTCTCCTTCGATGTAGGCTTGCGACTAGAATCATTCGATTATAAATTACGATCCCTTTCAACTGACGAACAGATTAAAAACAACTATCTTAATTTATTTCCCAACTTTAATATACGTTATGATTTCGAGGATCTTAAAAACAGCATTGCTTTATCGGGGAACAGAAGAATCGAACGACCAGGTTATAACATGCTCAATCCATTTGCGGTGACCAATAATCCTATCTATTTTACCAACGGTAACACACAGTTGAAGCCATATTTTGCAAATAGACTAGATCTGCAATATTCACATAAGTGGAATAGCAACCACTCACTGATCTTTTCTTTATATGGAAACTCCTCGAAGAATATGTTTACTTATATCTCAAGATATAATGAGGAGGTTGGGAGCCCGGAGTTTAACTATTATAATGATTATAATCTCAACCAAATTGGAGCTTATGTCATGTCGCAAAACAAATTTGGAAGCAGCGTGAATGTCAGTACATATTTATCGGCCCAACGACCTACTTTCAGATCGAATAATACAGAAGATATTTTGTTACCTGGTATTGTCAACTTTAGTGGGTCGATCAACACCTTTATTAATATTCTGCCAAAGACTACTGTTCAAATATTCGGCTTTTATGCTTCGAAAAGAAATAGTTTTCAAATGCAATATGGGGCAACAGGATATATCACGACGGGTTTACAACAAAAAGTGCTTCGGGACAAGCTAAACATATCCCTGACGATTGAGGATATTTTCAACTTACAAAAAGCACCTATTTCCATTTTAGGCAATGTGATTAGCATTGAAACAGTGAATAAATTGAAGTCACGCTATGCAAAATTGAGTTTCAGTTACAATTTCGGAAAAACCTTCTCCGCAAAACAGACCAAAAAGCTGGAAAAAGATTCGAGGATAGATTAACCCATCAATAGGTTAATCGTCAAAGATGATTCTTGGAAGCATAGCGCTGGATATAATTGAGTTTAGAAAATAGCTTAAATACAGATAGACCTCAAAATACTGCGAATTTAAAACAAATCCATACGAATTGAAATTCGCATGAAAATTTGAAAAGCGTTGTTTTAACTTAGTCCGATAAACATGTGAAAGAGAACGTTAATTATGAATGAGACTATCATAGAATTCGATAACAAAAAACGTCTGAAATTAGCACTATTTGGCTTGATATTGACGATAGCGGCTTTGGCATTTGCTTACTATATTTTCTTTGTCGCTGAAAAAATAAGAATTTTCCCTGGAGCATTGATGTTGACCTTAGGGGGCTTAGGATGTTATTGTCTAATTGGCGGAGTAAAAAGTCTATTTGTTAAAGATCGGACTGGCCTAATATTGAACGCAAATGGCATTCGATATAATGGTACGCCAGTAGGAATAAAGGCTGGGACTGTAAAATGGACTGCTATTCAATCTGTCTCGACAGGAATGGCCCATGGTGTCCATTTTGTTTTTTTGAAGCTACACCATCCCGAAAATTATATGCAGCAGTTCTCTCCACAAGTACAACAACATGTGCTCGAAAATGGAATAGCCGTTTCGGCAGATCAATTGTCGCTTGATTTCAATACACTCAAAAAATTGATAGAAGAGTATTATGAGCGGTATAAGCGATGATAAGAGGGAAAAGACTCGCCATAAACAAGCCCCTATAAAAATCTTACAGGGGCTTGTTTCTATTAATCGTATCAAATTGTTGTATTACAAATCCAGTTGGATACCTAAATTCGCTATTGTTCCGCTTCCTTTTACATAATAACGGCCTTCATTTGTAGCTCCCCTCACCTCCGCGTGCAGTGGAAAATAATCATTATTAAGGATATTATTAACTGAAAAAATGAACGCCAGATTCTTTAATTTGTAGCGTGTTTGGAAATCCATCAGACCATAGCCGGAAATCGGATATTTGCCATAATTATATTCAGAAGGTTGAAATACATCGCGTTTCCCCAAATGTAAATACTGCAGATAGACATTCCACCGATCTGTCAATTTGAAATCTGCATTGATATTTATTTTAAAAGGTGAAATAATGGAATTATCCAATTTATCCTTATATTTTCCCTCATTTTTCAAATCTTGTCTACCATCCATATACCCGAGTATAGTACCAAACTTCAACCAGTCAACAGGGGTTACATCGACAACCAATTCCAAACCGTAGATACGCTGCGGTACTTGGATAAGTTCGTAATTACCCGGTGTCGAAGTTTCTGCGAAAGTATTGCCTTTCTTGGAAGAGCTATAATATCCTGTCAATTGGTAACTTAACAGACTATAACTTCCGTTTAGCCCCAACTCAAAATTATTGACAACTACAGGCTTCGGATCAATTTGACTCAAAGGGACTCCATTCCGTAACACAAGTCCCACATCGCCGATAGAATACCCTTGTGAAAATGACACAAAGGGCTGCAGGTATTTTAATTTATTATACCTTCCTGCCAAGTTGAATACAAATGCGTTTGAGTTGCTCTTATCTCCAG
Source organism: Sphingobacterium sp. B29 (assembly GCF_001952815.1). Classification (NCBI taxonomy): domain Bacteria; kingdom Pseudomonadati; phylum Bacteroidota; class Sphingobacteriia; order Sphingobacteriales; family Sphingobacteriaceae; genus Sphingobacterium; species Sphingobacterium sp. B29. The sequence goes on from NZ_CP019158.1 coordinate 5,060,868, forward strand.
GGGTGACTTTCCCTGCTTTTGTTAGATCCCCCACCTTGAAATCCAAGTTTTCGTATCGCACACCACCTTTTAAGATCCAATATTCAGCCAGGTTAAACTTACTTTGAAGGTATAGGGCGCCACTTTTCATATTCATGTCGGGTGTCACTAATCCATCGTCCAACGTTTTTTGAACCGTGTGATCCTTTAAAAGATCTACTCCATAAATTAAAGTTACGTTATTGCTGTTGGGTAGATCAAAGGGCGTACTAAAATTTAGTCTGGCTCCCTTATGATCAGAATATGTTTGGTTGTAGCTTTCAAATACCGTGTTCATATCTTCATAATACAGACTCATATTTGCTGAGGTTCTACCAAAGTTACCATCATACTTTACATGAAAAGCTTTATTGTAAGGTGTCCCGCCGTTAATCACTGTATCTGAAGGTATCCCTATAGCAGGTTTACTGCCAAACTCCCCCTTAGTACCGACATATTTACTATCCTGAACACTTCTATAATAGTTCCCCATAAGTTCGATACGATGATTATCGTTAATCTGATAACCAATCTTCGCTAAGGCATTATAACTTTTTGTCTCGCCCAGGCCATAAAATGGACTTACAATGGTACCATCGGAGCTACGTACCACACCTGTTCGCGCAATCTTTCCTTGCACAACATAATCAAACTTGTCTTTCGATCCAGAAAATACTTGTGCCAAATTATACCCGTATGTTTCATCTGGTCTGACCAAGCTTAGGGAATTATTTAAAGAGGTTGAAGAATGAAAACTCCTGTCTGTCTTTGGCTTTTTTGTTATGTAATTAATTATACCACCAGCCGCGCCATTTCCATACATGGCTGAAGCCCCATTAATAACTTCAATATGGTCTATTGCACTAGCATCAATCGTCTTCATATCTCTTCCGCCATTTCTTAAAGGAGTAGATTGAGGAATTCCATCAATAAGTACCAAAAAATTCCGACCACGTATTTTAGCAATAAAATTGTTTTGGCTTTCCTCACTGGGAGAGATACTTGGCACTTTCTGCATTAAAATATTGGGTAGGTTGTCGTTTATCAGACGCTGATCTTCTAAAGTCTTACCTCCAATATAGGTAATTGATGATGGCACTTCGTCAATACTTTCAGCCAGTCGGCTCGCCGTTACGACAACTTCATTCAAGTGATTACTTGTTTGCTCCATGACAAAGTCTGGGAGCTCGAGGGTTTCCCTTTCCAGTGCGATCTGCGATTTGATTTCTTGAAAACCAATATGCTTTACGATCATGGAGTGAATTCCTTTAGGAATCTTTAAAAAAATAAAATTCCCTTCATGATCAGTCTTGGCGCTATTTATCCCGTCAATATTGATATACACATTGGACAAACCTTTCCCCTCTGAATTTTTCACCTTGCCCTTAATTGTCCCCGATTCTTGATCATTACCATTTTTCCTAACAGCAATCGGTCTTTCCCTTGAAAAACTTATTGCTGGAATTATGGAAAAACTTAAAACCAATAGACTGCTCGCCAATGTTGTTTTTTGGGTAATAAACCAAGATCTTGTTGTTGTTTTCACGTGTTGAAGGTATTTAAAAAATCACTCGTCCTGTCCGCATATTGATATCTGTCCTATTTCCAAACCTTTCTATCTGGGAAAGCCTGTTCTGAAAAAGATATAATTACTATTTAGACTAATTATTATTAATGGCAAATATAGTAAAGTTAGGAAATACTTAAAGCTAAAAATTTAGAATATGAGCCCATTATCGACACAAGTAACAATTTCTCATTACAACTGGCAGGCGTTATCTCCATTTCTTAATGGTTATTATTTCGTTGAAAAACAAAATATATCATAATTCCACTCATGCAAATTAAAATGGATCCCAGAAAAAATGGCACTCCCGAAAATTGAAATAGCGCGTTATCCTGTGTAAAATAATAAAATGAGTTTGTCATTACTGGAGGTCCAATAATAGATGTTGCACTTACCAAACTTGCCAACGCTCCCTGAAGTTCACCTTGTTCATTTGAAGGAATACTCTTGCTAATAATGGATTGCAGTGCAGGTCCACAGATTCCGCCTAAGGAATATGGGATAAGGAAAACAAACATCATCCATCCTTCACTTGCGAATGCGAATAGCATAAGACCGATCGCATAAAAGAATAATCCAAAATATACACTTTTCTCGTCGCCTAATTTAGGGTTTACCCATCTTATTAGAAACCCTTGTACTAATCCAAGCAATAATCCGAGCAACCCAAGTGATAAGCCAACCGTCCGTTCTGTCCAACTAAACTTATACATGGTAAAGAAATGCCAATTACTCTGCACGGCGTGAAGAGCGATATAGACCAAAATCAAGGCAACAACAAGGCGCGCTATTTTCGATTGTTTTTTCAGAAAATTAAATGCTCCAATAGGATTCGCACGTTTCCAATCAAATGGTCGTCGTTTATCCTTATCTAAACTTTCCGGCAGGAAAAACAGCCCATAGAGAAAATTTACTAGGCATAATAAAGCGGCTGCATAAAAGGGTACTCGAGCGCCGTAATATCCAAGTAAACCACCGATTACCGGGCCCAAGATAAACCCCATACCAAAAGCTGCGCCTATTAAACCAAAATTTTTGGTTCTATCTTCATACGTGGATATATCAGCGATGTATGCACTAGCGGTTGAAATACTAGCCCCAGTCAGCCCAGCAATGATTCTTCCCAAAAAGAGCCAACTGATAGATGGCGCCAATGCTAATAATATATAGTCGATGGCAAATCCAAAAAGAGAAATTAAGATAATTGGGCGTCTACCATATTTATCACTGAGATTGCCCACTATAGGCGCACATATAAATTGTGTAATAGCATAAGCAAAGCCGAGCCATCCTCCATATTTTGCTGCTTCGCTAAGGTCTCCATGAATAAGTTCTGCAATGAGTTTAGGAACAACTGGAAGTATAATGCCCCAACCTGTAATATCAATCAACAGGGTAATAAATATAAATCCGATAGCTGCTTTTTTTCCTGTATTTTTCATGCCGTAAAATTAAACAGACGAGAAAAGGAGCTATTGACAATTTAATGGTGTTTACGTACCATTTGAAAGCTAATTCTACTTGAAAATCTGTAAATGCCTTCGACAGTTAAACGAATACCATCTATCACACGTTTCGATAAGTTGTTGGTGACAAACCAACAATTCGTTTGAAGTATCTGCAAAAGACGCTTGTTTCTTCAAAATGAAGTTCATTACTGATTTCTTTGATTGATAAATTAGAAGATTTTAATAATGTTTTAGCATGTAGAATTGTGATATGATCAATCCATTGTATTGCCGATCTTCCAGTTTTCTGTTTGAGGAAAGTTGAAAGATATTGAGGTGTTAAATGTAGTTTTTCAGCGTAAAATACAACACTTCTTTGTTGCCCGGCATATTTTGAAACAAGCAGATAAAATTCATCGATAATCTCATGCGTACGGCTTTTCACCAAATTTTTGTTATTTGGTAATTTAGAATAGACTTCAGAAATCATACTAACTAGCACCATGACGAGATGCCGTAGCATTTGTGTCTTATTGGGACTTGCTTTTTTATGGTAGAAGTCTTGTATAAGGGTCAATAATTCATTTTGGAGTTTAATTTCTTCCGATTGAAGTCTAATAATTGGCTGCCATCTTATTTGATTGTTCATTACAAACTCCCGTAGAACAGGAAATTCTGTAATGAAATCCAATGAAAGACCGATTGTTATAATTTCAGCATCTTCACTCAATGATTTTGTATCGATCATCACTTGTGGCTGCAAAATAGCAATATCCCCTTTGTTTACTTCATATTCTAAGAAATGGATTTGGGATTTCATAGATCCCTGTACCATAAAACCTAATAATAAACCATCAAATATGCGGCTATGACTTGTATACTTCTTCCCGGGGCCATGTCGTTGACTAAGAATAACTATGCCTTCCGTCTTTTTTGAAAGGTCAAGATTATACAATTGATAGACATTATCCAAAGTTATTAATAGAGCCATGTTCAAATGTCGTTAAAAAAAAAACAGCATAACATGTATTTTTCATCACTTTTACCATTTTCCTAAGGGAATCAACGTCCTAAGCCGTAGAAATTGAAGAAAAAGCCGCAATACTAATGTAAAACGGCTTTTTTTTTGTAAGTTTTCTTATCAAGTTACAAAATTACGAAACGATTCTATTTAGATATTGTTCTTCAATAAAGAATAATATTATATGGAAGACCTATTATATTCGGTAGCTATTAGCGTAATGATTGTTTGGGCAGTTACTTTTGTGGGCGGATTCATAACAGAAGATTTTATTCATATTCTTTTAATTATTGCAGCTATAGCATTTATATTTCGCGCAATAAAGGGTATTAGTAATTCTAAAGTGCACCAACCTCAACAATAAGTCAAAGCTATTCGTAAACAAATTGACCGGCAATAAAAATGACAATCCCAAACCAATTAAATCAAAATCAATGGTACGATAGGTATACGAAGAAGAGCGACTTCGACTCCTGTCAAAGAATTTTGGAGGCTTTATGTGGCCACACGAAAATGAGGTATGGCATGATACGCAAGAGAGATGGCCGTAAATGGGGGAATTGGTGCGTTTATGACTATCATTCTCAGAAGATCGTCAATAAAAACAGTGAAAACTACGTTAAAATATATCAGGAAATAACGAAAGGTTTCTCACCTATTTACATTGACGATAGCGAGCAATGTTCTGTCGACGAATGGACACAAGTTCTTCATGAATTCGGTTTAAAAAGCTATATCTCTTATCCGATTATTAACAAAAATAATTCTATTGTTGGACACTTGAGTTTCATGAATGCGGAACCCGTACACTTCGACCCAATTAAATTGGAGACGTTGCTCCCTGTTTGCAGTGATTTGATTGCAATAGATTTTAAAACTGCAATTGAACGTAGAAATACGAGAAAAAAATTAGAACAGGAACTTAGTTATTCCAAAAACAGAGAACTCGTTTTATCGTCTTTGGCCCATGACTTAAATAATCCTGTCAGCATCGTAAAAGTGATATCACAATATCTTGGCGCAAACATTAAAGATGAAAGCCAAAAAAACTTAATAAAGAAAATAGAGGCGGCTTCATCACGGGTAAAAGGTGTGATAGATGATATTTTAGATTTCAGTAGTATCCGTCTTCAAGACAAGCTAATTAGAATTAATGATCATTACCGCATGGATTCATTGATTAAGCAAATCTTATCGGAATTTGAAGTATTACACAATAGAGCACTAATCGCCAACATCAACCTTCCAGTTGATGTACCCTGTGATCATCAGAAAATGGGACGGGCTTTCGCTAATTTAATTGGAAATGCTATAAAACATGGTAATCCTCATGAAAATATCGAAATAAATGCATGCATTCAAAAAGAAAATTTCATTTTTAGTGTTACAAATGAGGTCGCCTATCCTCAATATTCAGATCTTACAGATCTATTTAAGCCTTTCGTAAAAGGAGTCAATAGTAATGGGCTCGGATTAGGATTGTTTATTGTGAGTGAAATAGTAAAAATTCATAAGGGAAAAATAGTCGTAAATTTAAAGGACAATAAAATTACTTTTAACCTGATGATCCCCCTAAATTCAACTACAGTTGTTCAATAATAAAGTACAGGCAATGATTTCAGCGAGAATTAGTTTTCGCTGAGATACTTTATTCAACAGAAAAAGGGTGCGCTAATCACACCCTTAGTCTTATCAAGTATCATGGGTATTGGGTACAGGTGCGTGTTCTTCAATAAGTTTATCATGTTTCAACTCTTTCCAAAAGTCGGCGGGAATCTTTGCCTCAAAGGAATGTGCATTTTGCACGGCCTGTTCAGCGGTATGTGCTCCGGGTATAACACCAGACACTGCGTCGGGAGCCGCTGCAAATTGCAATGCTGCTGTACGAAGATCTACAGCGTGATTTTTCGAGACCTGTTGCAAAGCATTTAGCTTTTCTTTAACCCCGGCAGGAAACTTCCCATCATAGAGATAACGGTCTTTACCCGATAAAAATCCAGCACATAATGGCGCTCCTACAATAATGGAAATATCTCTTTCAGCAACTTTCGGGAAAATCTGATTCAGTTCATCGTCATGTTTTATCAATGAATACTGGCAGGCCGAAAGAAAAATATCTGGATCAGCAACTTCCAATGTCTTTAAGATAGGCGCAACGGTATTGACTCCCAGTCCCCAACCTTTAATAACTCCTTCTTCTCTCATCTTAGTCAATTCGGGCATTGCTCCATGAATAGCTTGCTCAAAATAATGTGTATAGCTGTCTTTCATATCACCATTGTCAGGTGAAAGGTCATGAATAAATACCACATCAATGGAAGATAATCCTAAGCGCTGTAGACTATCTTCGATACTTCTTCTCACTCCCGAGGCGCTATAATCATATTGGTAAGCAAAATTTAATTTTCCTTTCCATAACGATTGTTCCATTTTAAAATCCTCCCCTGGCAACATTAATCGGCCTACTTTTGTTGACAGCGTAAAACTTTCTCGAGGCTGATCTTTTAAAAATAAGCCCATTCTACGTTCACTGATACCCAAACCATACCATGGCGAGGTGTCAAACAATCGTATCCCTACATTCCAGGCGGCTTCGACTGCCTTTAAGCATTCGATATCTGAGTTGTGCTGAAATCCATTTCCCAATGCCACTCCGCCAAATCCAGCTTTGTTGGCGGGACGGAATTTTTTCTTTTGTATTAAATTTTCGGCTGTTACCATCTTGTTCTTTTATTACTTCCTATTATTTATGTTCGCTAGTCTGTCTGGCCGCAAGTTCATCATGTGCAGTTAGGTCAAGACGTAAAGGCGTAATAGAGACCAAATTGTGTTCTACTGCCCAGCGATCAGTCCCCTTTTCAGCTGGTTCTAATGGTACCACTGTGATCCAATAGTTTTTTCTTCCCATGGGATCCTGTCCAGAAACCACACTACCATCATATAAACGTACTGATTGTCTTGTCCAGGAAAGCCCTTGGGGTTTAGGCGGAAAATTCACATTATAAAGAGCGGGGCCCTTATTTTTCAGCAATATCTTGAGCACCTCGATTGTCCACCGAGATAGCCCTTCAAAATCAGGTTCTGTCTTTCCAACAGGTGTACTCAATGCAATACCAGTAATCCCGAGCAATGTGGCCTGCTTCGCTGCAGCCAATGTTCCTGAGTGCCACATTGAATTGCCTAAGTTTGGCCCCATATTAATACCAGAAAGTACAACCTGCGTATCTGGAAACATATGTAAACCCAAGGCTACACAGTCTGCCGGTGTGCCATTGACCCTATAGGCATCAATATCCTCAAAAGTAACAGGCGCATGCCGATAGCTTAGGGGCCGAGAATGCGTAATAGCATGCCCCATTGACGACTGCTCAACATCGGGTGCAACAATCTTTACCGTTCCAAACTCTTTCGCCGTCTGTGCCAGTGCCGCAATCCCCGGTGAATAGATACCATCGTCATTGGTGATAAGTATATTCATAGCTGTCCTTTTCTATGAAAACCAATCTCAAGCATGCTTTGTTCTGCTGTTATGAAAGAACATGGCAAAAACATAAGGTTAGTTCACAATCCTGCTGCTGGGGATGACTCGAATGGAGATAAAGACGAACTATGTCAATTGATTGAAGATCTTGGCCACAATTGCACTGTAGTAACAAAAAAAGATGCTGTCAAAAAGATCGACCCACAGACAGATATCATCGCCTTGGCCGGCGGTGATGGCACCATAAGAATGACCATTATGGGTCTACTGGAAAAAAAGCTAAGATTTAAGAGGCCGATCGCCATATTACCACAAGGCACTGCAAACAATATTGCTATCTCTCTTGGTATTCCGCTAGACTGTGAAAAAGCTATTAGTCTGTGGAGAAGCGCTATACTTAAAAAATTCGATGTAGGGATGGTCATAGGGTTAGAAAGAAAACCTCTATATTTTATTGAATCTATCGGTTTTGGGGTATTTCCTACACTAATGAAAAAAATGGATAAAAAAAACACCGAAGATCTTAATGCGGAAGATGAAATCAAAACTGCACTAATACAGCTCCGCAAGCTGGTGGAAACATTCCCCGCTACCACACTAAGGCTTACAGTAGCTGGAAATAACTATGAAAAAGAGTGCATACTGGTTGAGATCATGAATATACCAAGCATCGGACCGAGGCTAGTGCTTGCTGCTGATGCTGATCCTGGTGATGGACAATTTGATATCATCATTGTCACTGTCGATCAACGTCAGGAACTTTTAAGCTATATCGATGGACTATTGAATGGAACCAACGTCGAATTTAAAATAATACCTATCCGGGCTAGTCAATTGGCGATGGAATGGGAAGGCAAAGAAATACACATCGATGATGAGCGCAAGAGTTACTTTGGCCAACAATTGAAGCTTACCTTACTGGATGGTATAGTTGAAATTATCACAGGCAATAAATAAGATACGATTTCAGCCAACGATAATGGTTCGAAAAATGTTCTCTTTTAAAAAACGAGTTAAAATGAACAGATCAAAAAACATAAATAATAAACTAAGCATGGTGGCCCTTCTCATGACTGCTATCCCAAATCCGGATCCACGTGAGCCAAGCCCAGACTTGTCCCAGTCACAACAAGAGGAAGATTCCAAAGAAGAAGAAAAGGGCCCTAACACCAATCTGTCTGGTCTCAAAGACGATCGCACCCATAACAAGGAGGAAGCACAGGCTGAACAGGAAGAAAAAGATGACAAAGATAAACCCGACCTTTCTGGTGAGATCAATGTTTAGATCATAGCAAAATGATACGAAATCTTTACGTGTAGTATTTACGTGGGACACATACCTCTCGGCATCGAAACATTGCAGTCAACGATAATATTAAGCCCCTTAACCTTTTCGAGGTGGGAAGAAAAACAGCTTTGGATTTATTTTAAAATAGATCCAAACAGCCTTTGCCATTTTAATCAATTCTTTCGACGATAGATTTCGCGAGCGGAAGGCTAACATCAAGGATAGCGAAAAGCTGACCATAAAATTAAAAAACCCTATAATTCCAATCCCTAAAATGCCCCAAATCCATATGTCGGTAGAGAGCTCCATCCCATGACCGAATAAGCCCAGGGCCAAATTTCCACTAGCAAATGTAATATGCCTAATATCAAGATTTAAACCTAAAAAAAGTCCGATGGAAGCTGTTGACCCCATAAAGATCCCGAACCACACGTTAGACACGATTCCTGCCCATTTTTTTTCATAAAACGAAGCTATTTTGTTTGTTTTTGCTTGTCCAAATATCTTTTTCAACATGGGGTGTTCCTGAATACGATAGTATACAGAGTTATGCTTATCCCGATTTGAAATACTGCCGGCAATAATACCGGAAAGAAATAAAAAAACACCTGCAATAGAGGCATGCAAAACCAAGGGTGTTTTTATCGGATTGAGATCATTGACCAGATGCAACCACTTGCCACTCGCAATATTGACCTGAAACAATTGTTGAATCACCCAAACAAGAAAAAGACTCATCGGAAAAGCCATCAAAACATTACCGACAAAAGCAATAAACTGAGACCGAAATAATCGTGCAAATAATTCAGCAAATATCCAATATCGATGTTTGTTGGTCGCCTGTTCGGCAATCCCCTGCTCAATTGCGTTGACCAATGCGGAAGCAGTCATTGCTGGTTGTTTGGTGGCTAAGGTAGCACCAAAAAGATAAATTAACGTAAAGCCAATAGCATAATTCAGGCTATATAAAAATGCATGACCAAACTCACTGCTGTGAACCTTACCTAACAATAATTTAACGATACACATTACGCCTACAATGAGGCCGCCACCGCAGGCAGACCGGAACATTTTCCAATATTCCTGCCGACTTGAAGTAATGTAATGTTCTCCAGTCTGTGCAGTATGATGAGTAATCTCGTACGCTAAAAGCTGTGTACTCTGTCCTACCAATTTGCGAATATTGCTTTTTCGGGAATTGTATCCAATAAGGGTCATTGCCAGTGCAATCGTCTTTTCCTTTTTTTCTTCCGGATGATCAATCACTAAAAAAAGCAAGATTTCTCGGATCCTTTCAAGTTGTTGCCGCATGCGCAAAAGTGATTGATTAACCTTTATGGAAATTCCGAAACGATGTGAATTATCGAAGGCAGTTTCAATGTACGATTCGCATTGCTTATGAAGTACCAAAATTTGTTTATAAGTCAGATCATCCGAGGAGATAAACTTATTATGCGATTGCAAAATACGATCATTCAATTCGGTGAATTCCCGCATAATGGCTATAAATGGACTATCAAAATTTTGAAACTCAGGTACCATCTTATTTACATCCGTTTCCATTGCACGCCCCGTAATGCGTTGAACCAACAGTTCCAACCCATACAATATTTCGATCATTCCAAAACCAGTTTCATCATCATAAATTGTTTCGAATCCGCATAAACGAAAGAGTTCATCGACCTGCTCTTGCGAAACCGTAGCAATCCAATCAGCATCACGAGGTTTGTAAAAAACCTGATTTAATATATATTGCAAAGTAGACTTGGATGGCTGAAAAGGTAAGTATCGCTCAGTGATCCTTTTTTTAAGTTCGTAAAAAAAATCCGCATAGCTGATAATTCCTGTATCTGAAATCAATTGATCAAAATCTTTACTAGCCAGAATTCTTTTTAAATAAAGCTGAAAGCTTTCCAGCTCCTCAGGTGCGGCATGGAGATAGTCCAGCAAAAATTGAATATCGATCTTATAGAGCAGATTGGTATGCTTGGGACGAATGATATCCACTAGTAGAACCAAAAAATCGACGCTTACATAAGACGAGTCTTCCAATTGAGTTTTATATCGCATAAACAAACTGCTTACCTGCTGCTCTTTATCCTGTTCTTTTTTCATAAATCATAAAATCCCTGATTTAGATACCAAATTTAGGTACATTTTGTTTTTTTAAACTGAAAGAATAACACGCTACATTGTGTCAAATAGCCACTTGATTAGATGATTTTGATCATTTTTCAGCCCTTTTCATTTTCATAATTTTATAGCTAAGAAATTATAAATCAAAAGTTAAGCCCAACGTAAAAAAGACAAAAATGAAAAACTACGATAAAGTAAAGTCCGCAAAATTATGTTACGAACATATCGGCGGAAAACTCGGCCAGCTCCTATTGGAGGCGTTAATAGCAAAAGGCTGGCTAGCAAAAAAAGATCCCAGCGATAAAGACCTCTATATTACCGAACTCGGAGAATCCCAATTGACAGCATTTGGTGTTGACTTATCACAAATTAAAGCGTAACCATCATGAACTTACTCTTAGATTACGACAATTTCTTTCTACCAGCACAGGACCTGGAGAGCGCCAAGGAATTTTATGGAAATCAACTTGGTCTTGAAACCAAATTCGATTTTTCGGATAAGGGAATGATTGCGTTCAAAATAGGCAAAAATGAACCTGCAATCATTCTTAGTACAGTACAACATACCAAACCGACTATTTGGTTTACTGTTGACGATGTGAAAACTACATGTGAATATTTAAAGGAAAAGGGAGTCGTATTTTTAAGCGAGCCATTTGAGATCATGACGGGTTTAGCGGTTGAATTTAATGATCCATTCGGAAACAAACTTGGAATAACAGATTATTCCAAATCAAATAAAGTTTGATGAGTATCGTTTAAATTGTCATATTATGCTCTAGCCAGCGCTTAAGGGCAATGAGCTACGGCTGCCCACGATATCTCTTAGACTGTAAAGTTTAATGGAATATATCGTATCTTGCTATCCAATTTTAAACCAAATATCACTTCAATGCGAAGAATTATCTATTCAATAGTAGCTAGCGGTCTTATTTTTACAGGATGCGCAGGAATGAAAGGTCAGGGCGATAATAATGGCTGGAAATCCTTGTTTGACGGAAAGGACATTAATGATTGGTTTGTCAAAATTCATCATCATGATGTTGGTGTGAACTACGGAAATACTTTTAGAGTTGAAGATGGAATAATTAAGGTCAGATATGATCAGTATGATGATTTTAATGATCAATTTGGCCATTTATATTATAAAACACCCTTTTCTTATTATCATTTAAAATTTGAATATCGATTTGTAGGCGAGCTCCATAAAGGTGCCCCCTCCTATACACTTCGTAATAGCGGCGTTATGTTTCATTCGCAGGACCCCAGAACAATGTTGAAAGAACAGGATTGGCCCATTTCTGTCGAAATGCAACTTTTGGGAGGACTGAGCGATGGCCAGCCCCGCCCTACAGGCAATATGTGTTCTCCTGGAACCAATGTGGTCTATCAGGGCAAAATAGCCTCCTCACATTGTTTAAATTCTACTTCGAAGACCTATGATGGTGATCAATGGGTTAAAGGCGAATTGATTGTATTAGGTGATTCGTTAATCAAACATATCATTAACGGAGATACCGTACTAGAATATTCAAGACCTCAGATTGGAGGTGGAACAGCCAATGGATATGACCCCAAAATTAAGATCGATGGTAAGTTGCTCAGCAGTGGATTTATTGCATTACAGAGTGAAGGTCAACCCGTAGATTTTAAGAATATATGGATTAAGGAACTACCTAAACCAAAGAAGGAAGGGAGGCTATTGCATAGCTCTACATAGTATAGTGCTATATAGTTATTTCTTATCAATTACTTTAAGGTCATTAATTTTTCCGAAAGGAGGAACATCTTGAGTTTAAACTTAGCAGTTTAACAAGTTCTCCACCATTATTAATATATTACGAAATTTTCAATCTAGATAAACCTTAAATAGTCGCATAAAGTCTCATAGTCAACCGAATAATATCTAGATTTACTATTTTTAAAGTAATAAGCACAAAAAAAAATAACAATCTGATAGGGATATGGATAAAATCACGATAAAAGAAATTGCAGAAGTAGAGAACCAACTTTTCTTGGCGCAGCTAGCCAGTAATGTAGACGGTCTTGATCTCCTCCTATATGACGACCTTGTTGCTGTAGCACCTGATGGTCAAATGTTAACCAAAGAAATGGATCTAAATGCACACCGATCAAAGGCTATGATTATTGAAAATGCTTCAACAGAAATTGATGAGATCAGAATAATTGGGGATACCGCGCTTTCCATTACTACGATGACGGCAAAAGGCAAGGTAATGGGAGCACCATTAGAAGGAAAATTTAGATATTTTAGGGTATGGAAACGCATTGACAACACACTAAAGGTCATTGGTGCCAGTTTTATGCAATTGCCTTAATAAGGGAACGGAAAACTGAAAATTCGGTTTTTTAATTTTGTCCTTGTAAATTTATATAGATGGGTATGATAAATAATAAATCTAGGATTATATGCAATGCAAAAATGAAAAAATATACTTTTTTTTCTGGCTTGTATTTTACTTTGCTTTTTTATTTCTTGTCGAAATATTGGCAAACCTGTTGATAAACAAAAATCCGGTTCCTACTTCATCGATTCAAAAGGGCAGATAGCTTATTGTCAGAATGGAAATTGGTTTAGTTTGGGCATTTCACAAATGCAGGCTGATGCAAAATCGTTTGAGGTTTTGTCAGAAGATATTGCTAAAGACAAAAATGCGGTATATTTTCGTGGCACGATTCAAAAACTTGTGGACAAGAATTCCTTTTATGTCGACAATCAGATTCCAAAAGATCGTTTTCATGTCTATTATATCGATCAGGCCCTAGGCTTTAATATCATCCAGGGAGCAGATCCAAAAACATATGAGCTCGTAAAGGATCATATAAACTGGGCACGCGACAAGGACCATTACTTCTACAGTAATGACATGATAAAGGCAGATCGGAAAACCTTTTCGTTCGTCAATGACTATTTTTTAATGGATAAAGATTCAGTTTATGTCTCTCCGAATATAGGTACCTTTAAAGCAGTTGTTGCTAACGCCGGAAACATTGAAGCCATAAACAAATATTACATAAGAATTGGCAATACAATTTACTACCCACCATTTCAGCAGGGATCAGATGTCATAACGAGGTCCTTTAAGACAATTGATAAAATTCGTGTACTTGATCAGGATCATATTAGTATTGACAACAAAACGATCCTATTCAGGGGGAAAAACTTCAGATATGAACAGGTAGATGCTCCTTCCTTTGAATTATTCCCGATTGATAAAAAGAATGATGTGTATGGAAGCAACTCCTATTCAAAAGACAAGGATAATGTGTATTATAATCAGGAAATAATTCCAGATGCCGATATTAAAACGTTTATACCTTTAGGTCACGATTTCGGAAAAGACGCAAAAAATGTCTTTTATCAAAAACAGCTGCTTGAAGGAGTAGATGCAAATAGTTTTAAGAAGGACGGTGATTTTTATAAAGACAATCGAGGCAATAAATTCAGCGGCCTTACAGGAAATAAAATCTAATCAGCTTTCTTTTGACAGCTAAACCTACTTTTTGTATTCAAAAAAAGCTTGTCCAGAGGAACTTATCGATTGAAATTTCCAACTCGCAAACTATTTTAATACAGCTAGTCAGATTTTAGGCGCAATACATCAAACATGCGTTGATATTCAGGTGTCTCGAGATTATACTTTTTAGATTCACGAATAACATAAGCTGTCAAAGATGCCAACTCTGTTTTCGGTCGTTTATTAAGATAGTCCGTATGCATGGATGAAGTCGCATCGTAAGGCATTTGTTCCATTTTGTCCAAGGTCATATGTACAATATGATCAGCAATAACAACTCCTTTTTCCTGAGCTAATGCTGCAACCTCCTGAATAAGTTTAACAACCGCATCTTTCTTCTTTGGATCTTCCATTATCTGACCAATAGAATAATCAAAATAAGAAGTAGCTGTGGCCATAGCGGAAATAAAAATAAATTTATCCCATATTATTTTCTCAATTTCATCGGAATAATTCACATGGATATCAGCCTGTTGAACAAGATGATATAACCTATCCAGTCTTTCATCATGTTCTCCATTCAATCCGAAACTCATTGTACCCCATTTCCCGGTCACTTCAATTACTCCAGCAGCCTTTAAACGGGATACAATATAGGCGCAACCATCCACAACCAAATTATTCGGATAATATCTGTTGATACGTTCTTTGCTGTCTACTCCATTCTGCAAGGGTATGAATACTGTATCTGCGCTCACACACGGTCCTAATAAGGCCATAGTATCTTCAAGATCATAAGATTTAGTACAAAGAAAAATGTAATCCATTTTTGTGAAGTTTTCAGCCTCACTGGAAGCCTTATAAGGCTTCGCTATAAAGGTTCCCTTTTCTAATAACAGCTTTAAACCATGTTGGTTAATCTCCTCAAGATGGTTACCTCGCGCCAAAAAATTGATATGAATATCAGTGTTCTCATACTTGCGCGCTAACATACCGCCAAAATATCCGCCCACTCCCCCCAGGCCCACAATTAATATATGCTGTTCCATTAGTTTTTTTATTTCGTATTCCTTACCTGTATTCAACCCTAAAATAAATCTAAGGTGAATATAAAGGAACTTTTGACAACACGCAACTTATCAATGTCAGGCAGAGATCAATTATTCAGGAACAACTTTTCTTTTACCATTACTTACAAATTTGTTAGTAACACACAAGTAGCTGCTTTACAACCAGAAGCAAGTATTTGCCTTTACATTTGCTCGTATAATTAATCATGTACAATAGGTTTTTATTTATGAAAAAATACGCATACATCGGAGCTTTGGGTTTTCTCGCAGTAATCACAACCGAGTTTGGCATTATTGGCATCTTGCCCCAAATAGCCGATCATTATCATATCAGTATCGACAAAGCAGGTTATTTATTAAGTGCTTTTGCCTTGATCATTGCCCTAACTGGGCCATTTATGACATTGTTGGCTTCGGGATTCGACCGCAAGAAAGTCATGTTAACTGCCATCGCTATTTTCTTAGTCACGGCGATTGTCTCTTCATTATCACCTCCTTTCTGGTTATTGCTTACTGTAAGAATTCTTCCCGCCTTTCTCCAACCGGTCTATATTGCGACAGCATTGTCTGTCGCCATTTTAAAAGGGGGGAAGAAAAATGAAAATGAACTTATGAGCATTGTTTTTAGCGGTGTTGCAATTGCTATGGTGACAACAGTCCCCTTCGCCACCTACATTGCCAGTCTCTACTCCTGGACATATTCTTTCACGATACAGGCCATTGTCAGTATAATAGCACTACTGGCGATCTATTTTACCATTCCTTCTTTGCCTGTAAAAGAAAAAAAAATCCTACGGTAGTCAGATGAAAATATTAACCAAACCCATTTTTATGGTCAGTACCGCAATGAATTTCTTTATGGTATCCGCTTGGTTTTCTACCTATAGTTATTTCGCCGAATATTTAAACAAAGCAAAGAATATGGACAGTACCATGGTTAGTTATATGCTATTTGTATTTGGTATTATTGGAGTCATCGCCAACTGGGTGGCAGGGAAAATGCTCAACCGAAATATTACGTTTACCACAGCATTTTTCTTATCGGGTACACTTATTATTCCTTTATTACTGTATTTTTCAGATGGCAATATGTTCGCTACGGTCTGTACGATTGCCTTATGGGGATTTCTTTATTCTCCTAGCTTCTTAAACGCATCTACCTATATGATTTCTTCCGCTCCCGAGGCGCTAGAATTTGCCAATAGTCTAGCGACTTCATTTGGCAATCTCGGGGTAACCTTGGGAACTACCGTAGGTGGCTGGATTATCGTTTCGAAAGGTGTAGAATTTTCGCCCTGGCTTACGATGGGTTTTGGTTTTCTCGCCTTTCTGATGATCGCCCTACGACAGTTTTTAGAAAAACGTGGCACAACAAATCAAATCACCGTGGTACAGTGTACACAGCAATAATATATTTTGCCGGTATTATAAATAGCCAATGCACGACAATTTAGATCTAGTTAGCCTGGATAATCATTCTAGGCTAACTAGATCTAATGCATCTCCTTAAAGACCGTCGACAAGATACCAACTCAAAATAATACCTATGACAAAAATCAATATGGCCACAATTGTAATACTATTTGAAGTTTGAGCGAAGTTCTCCTCTTCAATTTGTTTGTTTGTTTTACGATATTTAAAAAAGGCGACAATAACCGTCAATGCACCAATAACCACAATAGAAACACCAACAGCACCAGAATATTCATGCTGAGATCCTTCGACTATATCTCTTTTGAGAATGAGCTCAATCTGACGAATAAATAGTGAAAACTTAACAACTACAAAACCGAAGCCCATAATGCCCAGGCTTGTCCGGATCCAAGCAAGGAAAGTTCGTTCATTCGCAAGATGGTCATTTATCTTCTGGGTTACAGTTTTATTAGACATTTGAAATAAATTTTGATCAACAAAAAGTTAAAGGAATTTTAAAAAGTATTTCATAGCCCTAAACAATACTTTATCGCCGTGAATATGCTTCAGCACATTTATTTCACGGGTTAGTAAAGATGTTAAGGTTAAGAAATTCCATTGTTTGCTCCTCTATGAACGTTGCAAAACTTTGAAAGGTTTGAAAAATAATTCAAAGCTTCTTTCTTTCAAATCTTTTTTAGCAACTGCATACCGAACCCTGCAGATGAGGAAGGAATAAGTTTCCCATCTTTGACGAGATATCCCGACAAATCCACATCATCAGATGTACTTGTAACTCCTTCAATGGTTACGGTATTTCCGAGCCCTCCGGCTAAATGCGCTGTATAGTAGCTCTTGAGAAGCGATCCCCAGGCATGTGGAGATGCTTGCGCTCCGAGTTGTATTAACTTTGGCATTAAATTCCTCCAATTCGTAAATCCAAGGCCTTCAATATCCGTAAGGTGGACATCCAGCAGTTTCTTTTCAAATAAGGTTCTCAGCAAGTTCTGATCAGGATCTGCTTCGCCATCCGCCAGCAAAGTATTTATGCCTTCTGATTTTAAAAAGCCACTAAGCTTTTGATAATCCACCACCGTTTCATGAAAAGGTTCTTCTATCCAAAAGAGATTTACCATTGGGATACCTTTTAAATACTGAATAAACTGGTCTGATGTAAAACCGTTATTTCCATCAACTAAAATTCTGCAGTCGGGAAATGCTTCTGCCACTGCTTTTGTAACCTCAATATCCCGTTGAAGTCCTTTGGAAAAAGGCATCCATTTATGCCCCCTTCCAATTTTTAACTTGAATTGCCTGTAACCCACTCCATAATCATATTGGCATTCCTCAAGAATACGGTCAATTCCTGATGGTCTATCCGCTGGTTCTAAGTCATCGAAATAGATCATACCACTATAATAATCTGTTATGATCGGATCTTTTCGACCAAGTATTTCATAAACAGGTTTATTTAAAATGACTCCTGCGAGATCATGAAGAGCCATATCAAAGGGAATATGTGTCTGCAGCAGTGTACCGACTTTGGGAGAAAAAAGATCTGACATTTTCTTGCCTATCAATTCTCCCGAAATTTTTTCAGCTTCACGTCTTGAGCCACGGAGTGAGGCCCAGCCCATTGCTCCCTGATCTGTCCTTATAACACATATTTCCACATCAGGTCCATAACCATGTAGGTCGAGACGGGCATTTTTCCCCACAAGCCTCGGATAATTCATCTTTACGGTAGAAAATCTGATATCTTTTATCTTGTGATAGGACAGTACCTTGTTTCCTGGTTCAGCATCAGAGGAAAATAAAATTTCATTTGCGTAACCTTTATACAACGTAGCTGAGGCAATGCCAAAATTCAGCGCCTGAATAAATGTTCTTCTTTTCATAGTTGATCTATTTCGATTATCCGAAACCGTCAGGAAAGACTTGTTTCTAGTTTTTTCCTTTACACCAGCGTAGGTATAACTAGCCACCTAACCAAAGCTTTATAATTAGTTTATAAATATCCACATGAAAGATACTACATACGCGTTTGTATTTATTGACAGGGCGTATCAATTGCTGTGCAATTTGTATCATTTTTTTTATCAATGTCTCTGACGTGTACAATTTCCGTATGACTATCTTTACCGCTTCGAGCGGCCTTATTACCTCATACCAATACCGCATAAAAAATTTGCATATAAATACCTATATCTTAAATTTTCCTTTATTTTGTATACATGCACATATTGGTAACAGGATCTTCGGGAAAATTAGGAAGTGTAACAGTTCGGAATCTACGTCTTGCTGGACACGATGTTACGGGAGTTGATTTATTAGAAAGCGATACCACTGATCATTGTTTAGATGTACAGCGAACTGAGGCAGTTATTGAATTCACAAGTGGTTATGAAGCCATTATCCATACTGCAGCGCTGCATGGTAGACATATGGATTTGAATTATAGCCGACAAAGTTTTATAGATACCAATATAACAGGAACATTAAATCTGTTAAATGCCTGTGTAAAGAACGGAATAAAGCGTTTTCTTTTTACCTCTACAACCTCCATATACGGCAATGCACTTGTTGATGCGGAAAAAGCGGTGTGGGTTACAGAGGAACTTATAGCCCAACCTCGTGATATTTATGATATTACTTGGTTACACTCCGCAGTATACTTTCGAATTTCTTCTCAATCAACTTCAATAAAACAGCAAGACGGCACTTTAGTTATTGATCTACACCGATAAAAATGCCTTCATTTTATTTATTGCTTGCAAGGAAATATCTAAATCTTTATTGAGCACGATTTGTCCACTTGATTTTTCCCGAATAATTAAATTAGCATATTGTGTTCTAAATAATGAAAAAAGTGGCCTTTCCTTTAGCGGTAGATACTTTTCAACAATAGAAACTGCGTAACTATCGAAAACATATTCTTTTTTTCCAATGCTTATCCGGTCACTGAATAACGTACAGCGGTTTTGCCGATAGGTGGAAACAAGTAAGGCGGGTAAAAGAACAAATCCAAAGAGAGCGAAGGCCCCAAAAGATATAACCGTACTTGTACCTGAGATAATTCCCAAAAGATTATAGATTGATCCGAAAATAATAAAGGGCGCCAAGACACCATAAAAAATAAGTGTACGCTGTGATAGATTGATTTTCATACTAATTATAAAAAATTGATTTAATACACCAAAATAGTTAAAAGCAAATGAATCTCCCACATAATATAATTATCGCTTTGATCTCCTTAATATTCGTCCACTATCAATAAATAAGGGTAATACTTTTGCCATATTTAGTCGGCTGTTTTTCTATCGCCAGATTCTTGTCTGAGCTTACAAAGCATATGAAACAAGTCTCAAAAAACAACAAAATCTATATAAGTTTTCCAAATTTCCCAGTATAGATTAGGATAAGGGTAATCATATCGAATAGCGCATGTGAAATGATTGAAACCCAAAGATTATTATTCCATTTTTTATATAAAATACCCCAGTAGAATCCTCCCAAACAAGCAGCTATAACAGCAAATATATCTTGCTGCAGATGATAGAGACCGAAAAGAATACTGGTTATCACGATAGGCAACCAACGTCCCATTCCTTTAAACAATCTTTTTTCGAGTATATTCTGGATACAGCCCCGAAATACAACTTCCTCATAAAATCCACCAATAATCCAAGCTGCAACAATTGTCATGATCAATCTTGCCATACTACTCCTGATAAAATTATACTCCATATAATCGGGAACATTAAATAGATGTTTGATAACTGGAATATATATTATCTGCATAAATATTACCCAGGCTAATGCAGAGAGAATTCCTAAAAGAATAACACGCGAAGAAAGGTTTTTCTTATTTAATCCCAAATCCTTCAATGACCTGCCTTCTCTTCTTAAAACAAGAAAAATTGCTAAAAAACAAATCACTGCATAAGAATAAAAAGGTAATGGCACAGCATGCGGAAATACGACAAGAAATAGGATGAACCCGATATCCTGAATTATTGAAAATGCTTTGCTTTTCATAGC
Source organism: Sphingobacterium sp. B29 (assembly GCF_001952815.1). Classification (NCBI taxonomy): domain Bacteria; kingdom Pseudomonadati; phylum Bacteroidota; class Sphingobacteriia; order Sphingobacteriales; family Sphingobacteriaceae; genus Sphingobacterium; species Sphingobacterium sp. B29. The sequence goes on from NZ_CP019158.1 coordinate 5,081,830, forward strand.
TTGAGTTATGAAGTGCGTATTATCTTCAAAAATTTAAGCAACCGTAACGCCGAAGAAATGTCCTATTAACGCGGTCACTCCCATTGCTATCGTCCCCCAGAAACATATTCTGCCTACTGCAATTCCGATACTCGAGCCTCCAGTCTTGGCCGCAATCGCTCCAAGAACCATTAAAAAAATAATCGTAAAACCATACTGCAGATAGACCATCTGCCTAATTGGTGCAAGCAATGAAACCATAAATGGAAGTAGCGCTCCTAACGCAAATGAGCCCAGAGATGCCAGTGCAGCTTGTAGAGGTTTAGCTTGTGTAATCTCATTGATACCCAATTCATCATGTGCATGGGCGCCCAATGCATCATGTGCAGTTAGTTCGCGTGCAACCTGTAAGGCGGTTTCTTGACTGACGCCTCTTCTTTCATAAACTTTGGCTAATTCCTGTAGCTCGATTTCAGGCATTTCTTCAAGTTCCTTTTTCTCACGTAGGAGATCGGCCTTTTCGGTATCTTCCTGCGAGCTTACGGAAACATATTCTCCTGCTGCCATAGACATTGCTCCCGCAATCATGCCCGCTAATGCTGCCAAGACAATGGTATTGCGTTCAGGGCTCGCCGCTGCAACTCCAATCACAATACTCGTCGTCGATAATAAGCCATCATTGGCACCTAACACAGCAGCGCGAAGCCACCCAACCCGGTTGACATAGTGTTTTTCTAATGGATGATGCATATCAGTATGTATTTGTGAAAGATACTTAAATTTAGCAATTATATTTATTTAAAGCTACTCTGATCTCACTGTAAGTCAACAACCTATCAAATTACCTACAGTGCCATCCTGATTTTTTTCAATTGTGGTTATGCCTTTTAACCATTACCTTTCAACATTTCGCAAACTTTATTCTACTCAGGAGCTTAAAGAGAAGGTGTAAAGAATCTTGCTTCTTTAAAATTTATAATTATATCCTAGTCTCAGCACCTGCGTTTCGTAATAATCATGGCTTGTATAATTAAAACCAATACCATCTATTTTTCGCTTAATAACCATCGTATTTAATAAATCCGTAGCATTAAAGAAAAGCTCGCCTTTTCCTTTTTGAACGGATTTTTTTAGTCCGGCATCTATTGAAAACCTCGATTGGATTTTTCCCTGCGGTATAATATCCGGTGCCAAATAGATTGCTGTAATCTGCCCATCCCATCCTCTTGCAAAACGAAACATATTGTTAAACTTCAAGTTACCTGAAAGTGCAGTCTGCCGATCTGCTGAAAAAGTATTGGGTTCGGGATAAAGGTTTTCTACTGTAAAGGCATTGATTTGGTTTCGATAGAGATTACCATTAATACTAAAGGAGTAAATTGAAGATACTTTTTGATTCAAGATTGTTTCAATCCCCGTATTGAAGCTCTTTCCTGCATTTTGGAACACAGCATAAATTAATTTACTGTCCGGAACAGTACTCGATATCCGTGTAATAGTTCCATCAGCGAAACGGTGATACATTGCGGCGTAAAAGTAACCATTGCTCCAGGTATTCTTATATCCCAGTTCGACAGAATTGGTGAACTGAGGACGCAAGCCTGGATTTCCAACCTTGATAATTTCAGCATCATCATACTTGGGAAAAATACGAATGTCAACTTCATTAGGTCGGTCCACCCGCCGATTATAAAAAGCCGAAAGCTTGTTATTGTCGTTAAGTTTGTAGGCCAATCTCACATTGGGAAAGGGTTGCGTATAATTGTACCCATCGCTTTTATAGGTGTTATGATTTGGATTTACATCATATTGAATTTTCACATATTCTAGACGCAAGCCTAATTCAGCCTCCCATTTTTCATTTTCGAAAACATAATTCCCATACACTGCTGGTATTAATTCTTTGTAATTTGCCCAACCGCCAGCATTCATATCAAGAACAGAGTTGGCGCCCGGTTTAAACTCCATATTAGTTGGAATATTCCGGTTTCTCACCTTTATTCCGGTTTCAATACGTCCATATTTCAGCGGTTTGATATAATCTACATTAACATCATAAACCTGTTCGTCAGATAGCAGCTTAAAAGAGTCTGTTCCCTTCGAAGAAGGTAGATAATTGTCATAGAAGTACTTTTCGTCTTCTCGATGAAATGTATAATTAAAACCAACATTGAGCAAATGCCCGGCATCTTTAAATTTGTGCTGATAAGAAGTGGTCGCCATGGCTGTTGTCTTCAATTCATCTTCCAAAAATTGCCAAAGACGCAAGCGTGTTGAAATATCAGCATCGAAAAAAGGTTGATCGCCCCGGTCAATAATCTTCTCACTACCATACATCCCCGAAATAGTCAGATTGTTCTGTTCGTCAATATGCCAATCTATCCCCGCTTTCGTCGTTAGAAAATTCGTATTCCGATTTCGTTTCAGCTGTGAGTTAATAATTGTACCATCTTCATATTTACGAGTTACAAATTCATTCTTGTTCAGTGTCTGTGTATAGAGATTATCGGCCTGTATGAAAATGTTGACTTTATCTTTTCTGTAATTTAATGATACACTGGGATTGATTTTAGGTGTTAAAGTATATTGTGGTCTTATGGTTGGTAGATTCTCCTTCCGTATCCATAATGAGCCCAATCCAGAACTGAAACCAACTTTACCATTAAATCCATTTTGATTACTTTTCTTCATAATGATATTAATAATACCTGCATTCCCGTTGGCATCATACTTCGAAGAAGGATTATTGATGATCTCTATTTTATCTATCGCTGATGACGGAAGATTATCCAACCCAGATTGGCTACCAAAACCTGTCAAGGCAGTTTGTTTTCCATCGATAAGCACGGTGACTTTGTCATTGCCTCTCAGTTGAACTTTGCCATCCTGAACCGTGATTCCGGGCAAATTTTGCATCGTCTGCAAAACAGAACCGCCGGTCTGACTTATATTATCGGCAACGGAATAGATTTTCTTATCCAGTTTATTACTTACATGACCTGCCTGAGCAGTCACGGTAACCCCTTTCAATGCGATGGAACGCTCCTCCAACTCGATCGTTGGGATATCCAAAAACTCCGAAAGACTACCAACAAATAGGGATTGCTTCTTATCCTCAAACCCTGTAAATGAAATGTTTAATTGGTAATTTCCTGGCTTAATTTTGGAAATGGTAAACCGGCCTTCATCGTTTTGTCATCGTTCCGGCGATAAAAGCGCTGTCTTTATCAGATTTGACCACAACGTTAACGTATTGAATAGCCAATTTATCCGCCTTATTTTTTATAATACCTGAAACGGTAACAGACGATACCTGTGCCGAAACAACCGAAGAAACTATGACTAAAATAAAAATAAAAAATAATCGTAATTGAACCATAATCTAATCCCTAACCTCCTTTAGAAATTTACCCTTATCATCAAAAATTAAGTCCCTACCATCGACTTCAGCCTCATAGCTAACATTATTTCTAGCGTCAGTAATTTTGGCTGCTTCTTTGATATTTTTATGGGAATAGTTTTTGATTACATAAGCTTTAGCGTCTGCAGGAAGCTCTCCGGCGGGAATTCCAACCTCGGTTTCAATGATATGTCCTGCGGCATTTATAAGGACGGAATAATTAATTTTCCCATCCTTAAATCCAGCTTCATAATTTCCCTTTTCTTTTTCCCATTTTACAGACTTTACATTAGGGTATTTCTGTTGAAACGCCAGCTTAATTACTGATGGAACTTTCTTATCTGAGACTTCTTGAGCTTTGACCAATGATACACTTACCATCAGAGCCAAAATAAAAATTAATCTTTTCATGTTCTTTTTTATTAATGATTTCATAAAATTCAAAAACAATTTAGAAGAAATTTAGAACTCAATACCAACCAGGATGATGGAAATTGTAGAGTGTCCATTCCTGAAAAAGGTTTACAAAAACCGAATATTAAAATCTTAAATTTAATATTATGAAAAAGCGTATGACAAAACGTAAATCAGGGGGACAGCAAGTTTACAGTGATAGCTTCAAGATCCTCGTTTCCAGAGAATACCTTGCGGGCAAGCTGAGTTATTCGCAACTTGCCCAGAAGTACAATCTTCCGGGGGAAGCCACTCCGCGGTATTTTATGAAATGGTACCAGCAGTGGGAAAACAATCTGGAGCTGGAAGTTTCCCAGACTGTTGAGCCAGAAGACACTGGGGTGAAAAATGAGCAGGATCTCAGGGATGAACTCTTCCAGGCGAACCTCAAAATTACTGCCCTGGAGATGTTGATCAAAAAAGCGGAGGAGCTCCATGGGGCTGATTTTGTAAAAAAGTCTGGGGCCAAATCGTCCAAGAAATGAAGTCGTGTTACCAGAATGTTTCGGTCTCCAGACTTTGTGGACTATTTGGCAGAACAAGGCAATCCTACTATAAATATATGGGCAGAGAACAGGAATACTCCGTTCGCAGCGGGCTTGTGCTGGCGCGGGTACGTGAAATTCGGAAGGACTCCCATCGCATGGGTACCCTTAAACTCCGCAGCATATTGGTCAAAGAAATGGGTAGTGCGATGGTTGGACTGGGAAGGGACGCTTTCTTCAGACTGTTGCGCGAAAATGACCTTTTGGTCAAATGCAAACGCAGGTATGCCATCACCACCCAGTCCGACCACCGTTTCAAAAAGTGGCCCGACCTTGTGCAGCGCAGGCAGGCCCTGCGTCCCGAGCAGATATGGGTAAGTGACATCACCTACATCCGCATCCGGGACAAATGGATCTACCTGTGCCTGGTCACAGATGCCTATTCCCGAAAGATCGTGGGCTACAAACTTACGCACAGGCCAACAGCACAGGCCTGTATATCAGCGCTCAGGATGGCAATATCACATAGAATGTATCCACAGAGCGATCTGACCCACCACTCCGATCGCGGCATCCAGTATTGCAGTACAAATTATGTCACTATATTGCAGGAAAATAGGATTACAATAAGCATGACACAATCCGGAAGCCCGTACGACAATGCCGTGGCAGAAAGGCTAAATGGCATCCTAAAAAGCGAATATCGCATGGCTGAGACCTTTCCAGACTACAAAACGGCACTTGCACAGCTGGTCAAGGCAGTCAATATATACAATCATTTTAGGCCACATATGTCCTGCAATATGATGTCTCCCCAGCAGGCACATCAGCAATTGCAGAACCAAAAAGTTCCCAAAATGTTTCAAAGACGTAACGCTGAGTCAAAAAAAGTTCCGCAGCAAAACTAGGGAAACTGTGGTTAGGGAAAGGACAACCGATAACAGTCAGAAAACGGACAATGACAACCAAATCCAGTAGAAAAAATAGGATGTAAAATCTATATAGTAATCTGTTCGGTAAATGTAAACCTATTTCAGTATAAGACAGAGCTAATGAATAGCTATTATCTTCGGAGATTACTCGGTGCTTGTTCGGTGCTTGTTCGGAACTTCTTCGGTGCTTCTTCGGTTCAGAGCGAATAAATAGCGACTAAGCTCCGAGGAAAAAACGTCGATTGTATGAATGAATATCGAAAACTATATAAGATTAAACTTACCGCGTATGGGATTCGCTTTCCCTACAGTATTTTATTTTTCCAAATAGCCTGATACATCTTAAGGATATGTTAAACTTTTCGTATTAACACTTTTTAACGATGTTAAATGGTAGCTTTAGCAAATATTATAATTTACATCAACCACAAATGCCCTTTTTAGACCATGTTCTGCAAGTTCCTACCTACGGATGGAAAGACAACGATGGAAACCTCGTAAAGCCAAGCAAAAAAGAAATTTTCAGCGAATTCTTCAAACGCCTCAATATTTTTAAAGATAAAAGAAATTGGTTACCCTTTTTTAGCTGGCTAAAAGTAGCTTGCCTCATCCCCTTTTTTTTCATCTTTTTGGTGTACCACTTCAGTTGGTGGACTGTCTTGGCAGCATTTATCTACAGTATGATTGTAATGGGAACCCATGGTACGATATGGCACCATCGATTTGCAACACACGGCGCATTTAAATTCCGGAACGGATTCTGGCGTTTTTTCACACAGAATCTGACTATTAATGTAATTCCAGAAGAAATATATGTGATTTCACATCATGTTCATCACGCAAAATCTGACACCCCTGGTGACCCTTATAATGCCCAGGCTGGTTTTCTATACTGTTTTTTAGCCGATGTAAATCATCAGCCTATTGCTAAGGACCTTACGGAAAATTCATATAACCGTGTCAAATTACTGATGCGACATACAGGTGTAACCGCCAATAGTTATGCACAATATCGAAAATGGGGGTCGTACGTAAATCCTTCTCATGCTATCGGATCCTGGATACTAAACTGGGCTTTTTGGTATGCCATTTTCTATTTGATCGGTGGCCACGCGCTTGCCTGTACACTCTTTGGCGCGGCCGGTTTCTGGGCAATCGGTGTACGGACATTCAACTATGAAGGCCATGCAAAAGGTGAAGACAAGCAACGTGAAGGTATTGATTTCAATGAGAAAGACAAATCAATAAATCAGTTATGGCCCGGCATTGTAGCCGGTGAATGGCACAACAACCATCATTTATATCCTAAGAGTGCGCGGAGTGGTTTTAAACCTTATCAGATTGACCTCGCTTGGTGTTATATCAAAATGATGCATAAACTCGGCGCAGTCAGTAGTTATCGGGATGACAAGAAAAGATTTGACGAACAATATCGTATCCCCTACCTAAAATCTAAGGAATAATCAATCGCTCTTAATTATAGTTTTAACCTGTTACCGGCTTCAGCTGGATAGCACGAGAGCAACTAAGTCAACGTAGCGCGATATTAGATTACCGCATTTTATTTGGAACAAGTCTAAATAGAGTGTATATTTGGGTGCTTTGAAAACCTCCGTACGTAAAATAGAGATCAACAAACAACAATTTGAAGAGTTCTTTCAACTGTATTGGAAGAGAATGTTTTCATTTGCGCTTAAAAGTGTAGACAATGAAGATGATGCAAAAGAAATTGTTCAAGATGTCTTCAAATCTCTGTGGGAAAGAAGATATCAGCTAGAACTTCAGGATGCGGAGCGTTATCTATTGCGTTCGGTTAAATTAAAATCACTAGAATTTCTTCGGAATAAAGGAAATAAAGAGAGACATCATGAGCTGATCTTAAATAGCAAAGCAGCATCTTACGAAGACAATTATATTTATTACAAAGAACTCAAAAATCACTTGGATCAAGCTGTTGATTCTTTACCCAAACAATGCAAAAATGTCTATAAACTGAGTCGCGACGAAGGGTTAACTAACAAAGAGATTGCAACAAATCTACTTATTTCAGAGCGAGCAGTCGAATATCATATCAGTAAAGCATTGTCAGTTATCAAAATAAGACTTAAAAAGTATTGCAATATCAATATTGCGAGATTCCTATTAATTACTTTTTTGTACTTTTGAATATACGTGGATTATCAAAAGATGGAAATCAACCAAGAAATACTTAAAAAATATGCTTCAGGTGAATGCTCTGAAGCTGAAAAGCATGCGGTTGAAAAATGGTTGGATAATAATTCATGGGATAGTATTGCGGAAAATAACCATGTCGATGAACTAGTTGGATCTGACATGTGGAATAAAATTAATGCCGATGTATATCGATATAGAAAATTCCTTTGGGCCAAAATTACTGCCGCCGCCGCAGTTCTTGTAATCGGTTTTTCTGTTTTCTATCTATCTCCCCCTGCTCTGGATAATCATACCTTTACCAATACATCAATTGAGAATAGCAAGCTCTTTACCGAAGATCATTATGATTTACAGTTAAGTAAAAATAGCACGGCCAATATTGATCTGGTCAATAAAAAACTAACCTTCAGCGGAGACTTTATGATCACACCTAAACGGGACTTTGAGCTTGTGGATAGCAACCATAATGTTCTTGTATTTAAGGCCGGGCGAGAATACTTTGTTTCTGATTCTCCGGATTTTGGTAAAATCGTTGCTTTTCAAAAAAGTGATTTGGCATTCCTCCCGTCCAATATGCAGATTAAAATTAGAGAACAATTTCAAAGCATTTAATAGGCAAACATGAAGCGATTAGTATTGTTGTCTTTCCTTGCAACTTTTATTTTTTCTTGTAAACAAATTTCCAACAAAAACATAGATCCTGATTTTGTTTTTTGTCTGTTCAACAAAGATGAAAGCCCAACCAGTTTGTTTTTCTCCGAAAGTTTGGAGGATACCCGACAACCGACTTTACAAATTCCTTTGTCCAGCTCACGAATTCAGGAACGGGAATATATCTATAAAAATGGCTTCTTTTATCGGTTGTCAAGCCAAACCAGTGTATTTACAAAACATCGATTACAGGGGGCGTCCTTGGTCCTTATTGACAGTATACAATTAAAAAATCGCGACTTTGAAACCATCACCTGGAAGGATGACAACAATTTAATTGCGCTATGTCGAGAGGATCTTATTGCAAAAAAAGCCCAGGCTCGACTCTATCAGATTAATGTTGCAGAGATGAAAATTATTAAGGAAGATACCATCACACTTCCCTTTGCAACAAAAGAATATAACGCACTACACCTCGGGCTTGTTGATATTGAAAACAATAACCTTTGGCTGGCTTATTCCTTCTTCAAATCACGCGGGAAATATGGACATACCACATCTGATACGACCTATTACGCCACAATAAACTATCCTAGCTTTACATTGCAACAAATTCAGAAAGAAACTCGTTCGACCTATCCCGGTGGCTTCAACATCATACAATCCTATAGTTTTAAAGACGAATTAGGGGACTATTATTTCATGACCAATCCTGGCATAGCGCTGGGCAATAATTTAAGGCTTCCAACAGCAATTTTTAGAAAGAAGAAAGGGCAGCAGCTCGTCGATCAGCACTTTATGATCAATATTTCCAAGGCAATTGGTAATCATGCATACGGGATCTGGTATGTGGGCAACGGAAAGGCGATTGTTCGCAATGAACAGAAGAATTTATACACCGATTTTTCCAATTATCACGCAGTTTATCAGTTCGAATATAGACTGGTGGATTTAAAATCTGGTTCCATCGAAAGAATTCCGCTCCCATTGGATAAAGGTACCCAAAAAGAGAATGTCTGGAGTGACAAAAAGGATGTTTATATAGCGATAGATGATGCAAATGATGAGCATCGTGTATGGAAGTATAATTTGCAGACAAAAGAAATCTCCAAGGGGATCCAACTCCCCAATAGTACAAACTTTATTGTACGCATGGATTATTTGAAAAAATAATCTATAGTTCTTCAAAAAAAACAAAGCTCATAATCAACTATTTGCATATTTTTCAAAAAAAATAGCTGAAATCAACATTCGGTAAGTGATCGGTATAGGCAACTCTCTTGTATATACTTAATCTAAATAAAAATGTTGAAGTCAACATCTACTTTTTTACTCTTATTAATTTTTACCGTATTTACACAGGCCCAGACCTCCCAAAAGAACGTTATTTCAGGTTTTGTCAAAGATAATTTTGGAAGACCAATCCCAGGTGCAACAATACTTCTAAAAGATCAGGTCAATGGTACCTCATCCGATGTAGATGGATATTATAAGCTACATACGAATATCCCGAACAAGGCCATCATACGTGTCACTGCGGTGGGATATAACTACGAAGAGCGACCTCTAAACGGGAAAAATATTCAGGACTTTCAACTTATCGAGGATCGCAATTATATCGACGAGGTAACCGTAACAGCACATAGGAAAACTGAAAATGAGCAGAAAGTAGCGGAAATAAAGCGATCGGGCTTTAATGTCAGTGTCATTGACATGAATAAACATGCCAACGAAGCTGCCAATTTAACACAGGTTTTAAAGCGCGCCACAGGAGTTACTATTCGTGAAGATGGTGGATTAGGCTCCAACTTTGTATTCCGTATCAACGGGCTCGATGCAAAAATCTATATTGACGGTGTTCCCATGGAAAACTTTGGGTCATCGATGTCCTTAAATAATATTCCTGTCAATCTGATTGATCGGGTCGAAGTTTACAAAGGTGTTGTTCCTGCTTTTTTGGGTTCCGATGCGCTCGGGGGTGCTGTCAATATTATTACAAAGCGCCGAGCAAGACCTTATCTGGATCTGAGTTATTCCTACGGCTCATTCAATACACATCAGGCAGCCGTAGTCGGCACATTTACCAATCCCAAAAACAAACTTTCCTTCCGGATGAATGCATTTTACAATCATTCCGACAATGATTATAACATGTATACTAACGAAAAGTACAACGTTCTTATCGAGAACACTGTCGACAACAAGTATGTCACGATCCCCAAAGCCAAGCGTTTTAACGATGCTTACACTTCAGCCATGGGACAATTGGAGGTCGGTTTTCGCGACGTATCCTGGGCTGATCAGTTCTATGCAGGTCTGACCTATTCACAAAATCACAAAGAAAACCAGCTTGGGGCCTCACTTAGCAAAGTGTTTGGCGGAGCATGGTCTGAAAGCAAATATCTGATGCCAACCCTGAGCTACAAAAAAAGCAATTTTCTGGTCAATCGCCTATACGCAGATATTTTTACAAGCTATAGCTACGATACCCGCTACGTGCGGGATACAGCTATGTACAATTACGATTGGTCTGGAAACTGGATCTCGAATTACAATGCCACAACCCCGAATCCCCAAAAAGATACAAAGTATAATTTGTCAAATTATCTCGCGCGCGTAAATCTAAACTATGACTTTGATGAAGCGCGTAATCAGAGTTTAAATTTCAATTACAATTTCAATAGCAACGATCAGAAACAATATGAACTGATTGGCAATTATGACCGGTCTGGTTTGCCATCCTACTTGGGCCGACATATTTTGGGTTTGTCATGGCAAAACCAATGGTTTGACAAGCGCCTATCAAATGTTTTAGCCGTAAAATATTACCGCATGAATGCCTCAAAAGATATTGACGAACGCACCTTTGATGCAAACAACAATTTGATCAGCGGTGGGATAATCAGTCAAAAAAAGCAAGGGAATTACTACAGCATGAGTTTAGCCTCACGGTATAGGATAACCAAGGATGGCGGTTGGAAACTATCTTATGAAAGAGCATACAACTTACCTTCTATGACGGCTCTTTATGGTGACGGTATCAATACAACATCCAACTGGGATTTAAAGCCCGAACGGAGTGACAATATCAACACTGGGTTTTACTACAATACGTATATTAATCAAAATCACTTTCTGAATGTCGATTTAACAGGTTTCTATCGCTTGGCAGATAACTATATAACCAGCCGTGCGGTCATGCAGAATGGAAATGCCTATTTTCAAAGCTATAACGAACCTGGAGTAAAGCTCTACGGCTTTGAGGCCGAAGTCAAATATGGCTTTAAAGATCTTTTAGCAGTTACCCTGAATGGTTCTTACGATAAAGCTACTTACAACAAAAAATACACAGACGATTCAGACAATAAACAAATTAGCCTCACTTATGGCAAACAACTCATTAATCGCCCTTGGATCTATGGAAACGCTGATATAAGCCTGATCCAGAATAACTGGTTTCAGCAAGGAAGCAGAGTGCAACTCTCCTACTTATATCAATACACGCACTGGTTTTATCTGACAGAATCATACTTGGGATCACTTGAATCCAAAGATCTCATCCCTTCCCAAAATATCCATTCTGCGGTACTTAGTTACGCTTGGGACCGGAACAAATACAATGTATCCTTTGAGGCTAGAAATTTAACAGATGAAAGAGCATACGACAATTTTCGACTGCAACGACCTGGACGTGCATTCTACGTCAAGCTGAGATTATCCATTATGTAAAAAACAAATAAATATATATTTTTATGAAAATCAATAAATTCGCCATCGCAATATTTGCTGCGACTGTGTTATTTTCTTCCTGCAAGAAATCACCTGACACCACTTCACCTGATGAAACTACACCGACTTCAAATAGCTTATATAGTGTATGGGTGACGACCGCAGCCGGTTCATCTTACCTGCTTACCGCAAATAATTTAATGAAAGATACCCTGCTCACTCCGAACAACAATCAAGGAATCGATATTACCTCTCACCTACCAGCAGCATTCTATGCCATTTACGCTTATGCCTATGAAGGTAAATATTACCTGTCAAATGATGGAACAAGATTTAGTCAATTTGAAGTAGTCAATAGTAAATCTTGGAAAGAAACGAACAATTACGCTTTCCCTGGAAATTTCTATCTGGGAAAAGTACTAAAAGATATTAGCACAAAAGATGAAATGGTCATGACTAAAACAGCTGGTACGACCAATAAAGTGAAGAATGTACTGGAACAACCGATTTATTTTATGAATATCAACAATATGACAATCAATAAAACAATTGGTATAGAAATTCCAATGATCACTTTTAACCCCAAAACTCCGGAAGGAAAAGATCATAATCCATATATCGTACCGACGAGCTTCACACAAAGAGGCGACAAATTATTTGTCGGACACAAATACAGAAGCAATGAAACTCGTAAAGATATCATCGACACGGCCTACATGTATGTGTGTGATTATCCGAGTTTAGCGAATGGGAAAATTATAAAAGATGCCAGAGGAGGATTCGCTGCAGGACACTGGGAAGTACAGACACTTACTTTTACAGACGACAATAATGATCTATACATCGTGACGAAAAAGACTGATGCTGCTACCTATGGTTTACTGCGTATCAAGGCTGGCCAAACTACGTTCGATCCAGATTATTTCTTCGACTTGAAAGACTACAACGTTTTCAGCAACAACATTTCACAAGTTCAAAAACTAGGTGATGGCAAGGTTTACATTAGTCCATTTGTGGTCGATCCGGCAAATAAAAAGATTGTTGCAGATCTTCGGATTTTAGTTGGTGGTGGAGAATCTAAAACAACGATGAACTTTATGGAAAATGGCAAATTGTACGATGTATTCAAGACAGATGAGTCTAAATGGTATGTTTATGAATACGATCCAACAAAAAATTCGGTAAAACGCGGTGCCGAGATCGATCCAGGAATTACACAGGTTTATCACTTGAACAAGCTTAAATAAAACGCCACTTAGTTTAGGAAATACCTAGTCGATGACACCTTCAAAACTCGAGTACTCGATGATGAAACGTGCAAAATCGAATCTAGGTATTTCTAAAAATATAACTCCTAGTTTAAATCAAATGAAAACAATACTCATTAACCTCTTCACATTTTTTATTGTGCTGTCAGCTTCGGCACATGCTGTCTTTATTGAAACTTCGCTGAAAGGAACCAAAGGAAAGCTCCATACGGTAAAGGTCGTTTATGGTGAACCCGATGAACATGAACTTATCTCAAAATGGTGGTGGTATAAAGATGGTACGCAGATTACGTTGACATTAATTAAACCTGATGGAAGCACCTCATCGTTAACGACTGCCGCACAAGATAATCATCTATCGGCCTCATTCATTCCTGACCAAGAGGGCGTATACCACATTTCCCTAAAAAAAGATACAGATCGGAAAGAAGGGGCCAAAACACAGTATCAGATTAATGCGATAGCGACAATCCAAGTCGGAAATTCCATTATTGGAAATACAGCAGCCCATATCGACAATGAATTGTTTGTCTTTACGAACAACATAGTTTCTAAAAATAAAAAAGAGCTGTCGTTGACTTTATTCGAAAAAGGTAAACCTGCAGCAAATACAGCTGTTCAGATCATTGCACCCAGCGGATGGATTAAATGGCTGCAGACAAATGACCAGGGTATAATCAAATTCACGCCAGAATGGACTGGTAAATACTTTGCGGAAGTATCGAAAAGGGAAAAAGCTACAGGACAAGACTTTGAAGAGTATAGCCGCGCAAGCTCAATGAGCTTTGCCGTAAACTAATGTGGACATGGCCGTAAGAAAGAAGAAAAATAATTCGCTGTTCAGGCAGATCAATAATTGGTTGCACCTTTGGCTGGGATTAATTTCAGGTAGTATTGTATTTGTGATCTGCCTGATGGCCTGCCTTTGGGTTTTTAACCATGAGATTATCGATCTTGTTATTCCGAAAAAAGAAAGGCAATATATCCTTGCTTCCAGCCAGTCCTTGATTTCGCCCTCAAGGATTGTCGGAATAGCAGACTCACTCTATCCTAATGCTGTAATAAGGGGCATTACCTATACCCGGGATCACCCCATTTCCTTTACCCTCAAAAAAAAGGAACAAGAGGACAAAGGCAGAGAAGCTAATTCAAAAGCAAACGCACAGGTGCATCTATTACACCCATATACAGGCCAATATCTAGGTTTGCAAACAGAAGACAATTCCAAGGAAGCGCAGTTAAGAGAAAAATTGAACAGCTTTTTTGCATGGACGCTGAGTGGACACCGTTTTCTGTGGCTTCCCAGAGAAATTGGTCGCCCCATTGTAAACTATGCAACCTTGGTCTTTAGTATTACTTTAATCACAGGATTGGTCTGGTGGTATCCAAAAAAATGGACAAAATCAACTCGGGAAAAAAGCTTTCGGATCAAATGGAAAGCTGGTTGGAAAAGAATTAATTTGGATCTGCATAATGTGGTTGGCTTTTATTCTTTTATTTTGATTCTATTATTGGCCATAACTGGAATGTATTATGGTATCGAGTGGTTTAACAGAGCCTTGTATTGGTCAACAAACTGGGGAACGCCACTAGCCGAAAGAACTTCTGTCCAATCGGATTCTACAAAAATTGGTCAAATAGCCCTTTTTTCGACAGCTTTCGATCGCGAGATTGAGACGATTTTAACCCAATATAAAGATCCACACTACTTGACAATCACCTATCCAGACAAGGAAAAAAAGGACGCTACGATTTCGGTCTATATTCGCAATGACATGGATCGACAGTATAACAATCGCTATTATTCATTCGATCAGTATACCGGGGCATTTCTACCCAATAACATTTCTTTATTCAACAAGGATTTTGCCGAATTAAGTGCAGGTGAAAAATTCAGAAGACTCAATTACGATATTCATGTGGGGTCAATTTGGGGATTCCCCACAAAAATGCTGGCTTTTGTACTCACCTTTATAGCAGGTACGCTTCCTATTACAGGCTTCATTATATGGTACAATCGCAAATGGGGAAAGAAAAAAGGCAGCAATAAATTGGGCAGGGAATTGCATAGCGGGGAAGAAATGGACGTATCAAATACGAACATACAAACAACAATACGAAAACCACCGGTTCGTTTCCTTCCAAAATCCACAAACCTTTAGGTTTTCGAACCACTACTATTTAATTTATGCTTAAACCGGTTCTTTCTCGAAGAGTACAAGGGACACGATTATTATGACGAAATCTACATTATTATCTATATTACTTTCAGGCGCTGCCACTGGACTTGTCGCGCAAACAAAGTTATCTGGAAAAATATTTGACAAAGACGGGCATCCAATCAAAGGTGCCACAGCCAGTCTTTTACACTTAGCTGATTCTTCCCTGATCATGCAGGCAGATGCAGCTAAGGATGGCTCATTTCTACTACATGCGCCTAAAAATGGAAATTATCTTATACGCTATAGTTCAATCGGCTACACAACAGTACATAGTCGAGCATACCAGTTAGCTGGAACCGAACACACAGCGCCCCCCATTTTTTTACAACCAGTTGAACATCTGATGGAAACCGTACATGTTATTGGAAAGCAAGCTAGTGTACGTCAGTATGCCGATAAAATGGTAGTTGATGTCGAAGGAAGTGTATTAGCTGAAGGCAACAATGTCCTCGAATTATTGGAGAAAACACCGGGTCTTGTTTCGGATGGGAAAGGAAACTTTTCAATTCAGGGTCGCGCAGGTGCTAACGTACGCATTAATGGACGTGATATGTATGTGTCCGGTGAACAGCTTGCCAGTATTTTACGCGGACTGCAAGCATCCGAAGTCTCCAAACTTGAACTGATCAGTAACCCTTCGGCACGTGAAGATGCCGCGGGAACTGCCGGCATAATTAATATTGTGACCAAGCGAAATGCAAAGGCCGGCTTTGGGGGTGATGCCTTCATTCGAGCTGGACAGGGCCGACAATTTTATGGTGGTTTGGGCGGTGGATTACACTACAAGGTGAATGGGCTAGATATGTACTTGCAGGGAAATAAGAGCTATGATCGGGGTAATAGCCATAATCTTACAGAAAGAAGTTTTTTTAACCAGGGTAATTTAACCTCCTTTCAGAGACAACACGAACGTAAGAAATTAGATGATGCCAGTTTTCATAGTGTTCGTGCTGGGGCAAAATATGAATTTTCGGATGGTGGAGTTTTGGATGGAAGTGTACACTGGATGACGGGCAATTATAAACCCTATGCATCTATCGAGATGGATACCTGGGATTATCCAGCCAATATTCAGACAGCGCATGCAATCAGTAACAACCGTTTTGACGAGTCGTTTAAAAACTGGACATTTAATATCAATTATATTAATAAATACGAAGGAGAAGATCACTTTTTAAAATTCAACTTTGACTTTGCTCCACACGGAAACGATTATAATAACCGGTTTGAAACCGATCAGTTTAATTTGCAAACAAACACGCAATCTTCAACAGGGAGGACAAATATTCAGGACTTGAGTAATACGACCTATTCCGGAAGACTTGACTACAGTAAACCGTTAACAGATTCAAGCAAAATTGAGCTCGGCTGGAAAGGAACGTATTTTTTTATCAACAACGATGTCATAAATACGCTATTGGATAATGGCAAATGGATACAGGACAATGCTACCTCCAATCGCTTTCAATACACGCAGCATATCGAAGCGTTATATGCCATCTACTCTGGCAAATACAAACGAATAGAATATCAGGCTGGCCTGCGGGGAGAATATACATTTATAAATGCCAATCAGGTCACGTTGGACAAAAAAAATGACCAGCGCTATTTTGATCTGTTTCCAAGTGGATCATTGCTATATCATCTAAATGAGAAAAATACACTAAGAACATCCTTTAGCAGCCGTATTGAAAGACCGGGTGATCATGACATCAACGTATTTCGAATTTACGAAGATGCCTATAGCTACAATGAAGGAAATCCTGACCTGAAACCCGAGAAAAGCTATATTACGGAAATTGGTCACGGTTATAGGAACAAATTGTTCACCACAGTAGGTATTTCATATGGACGTGACATGATCAACTGGATTATCCGCCAAGGCGATAAAGTTGGTGAAAACTTGTCGAGACCAGAGAACATTGGACGCTATATGAACTACAGCGCAAGTGTAATGTATAACCAAACATTACGGTCATGGTGGACAGCAAGTCACTATATCAATGCATTTTACAACAACTATTCCGGAGAAATTGGAAATGTAAACCTAGATTCTAAAGGCTCAAGCTGGACAGCGAACAGCCGGCATACGCTGCAATTTAAATATGGATTTCGCAGCGAAATTGCATTTTATTATCGATCGGGAATTACTACTGGACCTTCCCGAACCGATAAAAGGTATGGTATAGATGTCGCCGCGGAGAAAAAAATGTTTGGAGATCGCGGCATGATCAAACTGACCGCAAATGGTCTGCTCAGAAATGCGAACCCGCAGTTGGTTAGTGAATATGGAGACCTTAAGGTATTTTATGCTGACTTTCCGGACAACAGAAAAGTCTTATTGTCGCTGAGCTACCGATTTGGAGACTAAAGAAGGTGGACCTGCAATTTTGTCATATTAAGTAGACTGGCATAAAAAATGTAATACTATAAATTCATAATTTAGGTTTATAATTGGTTAGTTAAAACGCTTGAATTTCCCCGATTCAAGCGTTTTTTGTTCCTAAAAATTAGCTTGTAGGGTCTAGGAGACCTTCATCGGTATTCGCCATTGCCACCGGTCTACCTTGTATCTTCCAAGCCGGGAAATAATAAAACCTGAAAAATGGAAACACATTACAAAAATCACATTATATTAAACCTATATCCTGGCGAAAAGCATCTGCATTTGTCAAACAATCTTATCTTTAATAGCGATAGGAAAACGGTAAATGATTATTGATTTTCAAGTGCCCAATTGGCCATTGCCTGAATAACAGGAAATAAACCTACCCCTGCCGGACTTAATCGGTAGATCACAAAAGGCGGAACAACGGGTTTTGCCTCCCTTAAGATCAATCCATCCGCTTCCAATTGTTTTAAACTCTGAATGAGCATTTTTTCTGTAATTGCAGGGATACATTTTTTAAGTTCACTATATCTCTTACAATCCGTAGACAGATGATAGATAATAATTGGTTTCCAATATCCGCCGATCTTATCCATTGTGAAAGTTACAGGGCATAATTCCGCTGCAATTTTTTTGTTTTCCTGAATCGTCGATGTCTCCTTAATTGCTGTCATGATTGTCTTGTTTTTGCGTTCAGTACACTTACTATAGGGTAAGTACTTCCTTAAAAGAAAGTACAAATGTACTTTTGTATTATCACATATAAAAAATTAAACGATGAAAATTACAATAACAGGTTCTTTAGGAAATATAGGCAGACATTTAGTCGATATTCTTATCAAACAAGGTCATGAGGTAAGTGTAATCAGCAGTTCTCCTGAAAGAGCGAGCGAAATTGAACATTTGGGCGCTAAAGCGCTTATTGGTTCTATCTTAGATGGTCCTTTTTTAACCGCGAGTTTTTCAGGTGCAGATGCTGCTTTTCTGATGACTCCTCCCAATTTAGGTGGCCAACATATTGTTGAGAATACCGCAAATGCAGGAAAAGCCTACGCGACAGCCATAAAGTCGGCTGGCTTAAAAAAAATAGTGATGTTAAGCAGCGTTGGTGCTGATTTTGATGCTGGAACAGGACCAATTCGCGGTTTGCACCAAATTGAAGAGATATACAAAACACTACGCGATGTTCATATCACCTTTTTGCGTGCCGGATATTTCTACACGAATTTTTATAACGATATTCCATTAATCAAAAACGCAGGTATTGAAGGATCAAACTTCCCTGCAGAGCTAAAAATTCCATTGGTTGATCCTTTAGATATTGCTACTGCCGCAGCCGATGCGCTCCAAAATTCAGAAGTTGGACATCACGTGCGTTATATTGTTAGCGATTATGTTTCAGGAGCAGAAATTGCCCACACATTGGGAGATGCTATTGGTAATCCAAACCTGCCATGGATTGAATTTACCGACGAACAAGCTTTGGACGGTATGTTAAAGGCGGGACTTCCAACAGAAATTGCATCACTCTATGTAGAGATGGGGCAGGCAATCCGTGCAGGAAAATTACAACAAGATTTTGAAATTCAGGGTCAGCCTATCTATGGTAAGATCCAATTAAATCATTTTGCCATTGATTTTGCTAAACGATTCCAAAAACTATAGATCAATAAAAAAGGGTATTTTAAGTTGTAATAACTAATAAGATCGGCCCTTTTTTATTAAATTTAATAGAGATGAGCACGATAATCAATCGGACTCATCGCTATTAAATCTATTGAACTAAACATCCTGCGCAGCTCTCTGAATAGGCTATGAAAAGCTTGAACTTCCTTCGTATCATACGATTAAAATTATCCATGTGCCTAAAGTTAAACGGAAATACTCTTTATTAAAACAGAATACAGGTCTTCAGGCTTAACAGGTTTGATTAACCAATAACTTATAGCCAGAGAATGACAAAGCGGTTCTATGTCTTGCTCTTCAGCACTAAAAATGGGAATGATGTTCTGCTCAAAATTGTTATTAAATTTTTTTTTCGCGAATATTCTTTATTGTTTCGATACCACTGATAATAGGCAGTTGATTGTCGATCAAGATAGCGTCAAAACAGCGCCCCCCTTTTAACATCTGTAATACTTCAAATCCAGTTTTTGCCTGTACGCAATCAATATTCTTTAAGGATAACATCCGAGCCAAAGCATTTCGTTCAGATTCTTCCTCGGCAACAACGAGTACATTCTTTATTTTTTTCAATTCCTCCCACTCATTTATTTCCCAGATAGAACGCACCTGAATATTGAAAAAGAAACGGCTGCCAGCACCAAAAGTGCTTTCCAATTTCAATTCACTATCCATCATTTTAAGCAGTTTATTGGATATAGTCAATCCTAATCCAGTTCCGCCATAACGTTTAGTCATCGAGTTATCTTCTTGCGTAAACGCATCAAATATCCGCTCCAATTTATCCGCTTTGATCCCTATACCTGTATCTTTGACACTAAAGCACAGAACAGCCTGGTCAGCATCATGTGATTCTACTGTAATGCTTAGTTCAATGGTTCCTTTCTCGGTAAATTTTGTGGCATTACTTAATAAATTCATCAATACTTGCTTGATGCGAAGAGCGTCAACCCAGATGTAATGTGGTACATCGGCCGCGATATTCAGATAAAACGCTAGATTTTTGGTTTTGATCTGCAGATTAAGAAAGTTCGTCAACTGAATAACCAGGTCGTGGAGATCGGTCTGTTCAATTTCCAGTTCTAACTTTCCGGCTTCAATTTTAGAGAAGTCTAGAATGTCGTTTACGATCCCAAGCAATAAATTAGCGGATTGATCAACGATCGTAAGGTATTCCCGTTGCGTATCCTCCAATGCTGTTCCAAGCAATAGATCGGTAAAGCCAACAATGCCATTCAGCGGTGTACGAAGTTCGTGGCTCATATTTGCCAAAAATTGTGATTTTGCTGCATTTGCCTGCTCGGCTACTAATTTTGCCTTTTCCAGCTCCTCGCGTTGATGAATAATCCGACTAATATCTGTCGCAATCGCAAGATAACCGATGACATTGTCGTTAATATCCCTAATATGAGTAACTGCTAAGGAAACATATAATTGAGATCCATCTTTTCGACAATAGGTCCACTCGCGCTGCTCAGCACCGTGCAGCTCTGCCATATCTACAAAGAGCCGAAGTTTATCTACTGAATGTCCCAATTCGACCTCCAGTTCTTTCGCCCTCAAAACAAGTTCCTCTTCTAGATGAAAGTGTGCAAGACCAAATTTACCAATCACTTCTTCACTACGGTATCCCAAGAGGTTTTCGGCCCCTGTATTAAACAATGTAATTACACCAGCATTGTCGGTCGCAATAATACCGACAGCAGAGGTTGCTTCCAACACTTCTGCAAGTAATTTTTTTGAATTGGAAGACTCTGCTTCGATACGTTTACGCTTATCAATATCCTGAAAAGTACCGTATAAACGGACACAATGACCATTTTCAAAATCGGCATTTCCCAAGGCACGTATCCATAGTTCATGACCGGTGAAGGTGACAATCTCAAGTTCCAAATCCCAAGCTTCTCCCGTAGCGAGTGCGTGTTCAATTGCAGTCTGTATTTTTTTTCTACTTGATCCCGCTTTATAGAACTGTAATGCAGTTGTCAGGTCTGGTTCATAGTCTTTTGGTGCTTCATGAATCTCTCTCGTAATTTCGGACCATACTATCTTCCCATCAGCAGGTGTATATTCCCAGCCCCCAATTCTAGCTACCCTTCCGGTCCGTATCAATGTGGCCTGTGCATGCTTAAGTTTCTTTTCTAGAAAATGTTCTTCTGTAATATCTACTGCATTACCAATCACATAAGGTATTTTTTTTTTCACTGGCCTGGAGAATATTGTTAAACATCCAGATACGCATGTCACCCGAACGAGTCATGGTACGCATTTCTCCTTTGATTGTTCCATGCCGAACAATCGCATCCAGGTAGTTTTGTAAATTTTTGTGCCCCTCCGATGGAACAATATCAAAAAGTGATAATACCTGAATCTCATCTCTCGTATAGCCTAAGATCCTGGCTCCAGCATCATTGACGGTGATGAAATTCCCTTTCAGATCATGGGTACACATAAGCCCTTGAGAATTATCGAAAAATGCTTTCAGCTTTTGTTCACTTTCCTTGTATTTTTCTTTCTCCTTTCTGTTGACAATAAGCGTAACAACTTCATCCCGGAGAAGGGTTAGAATTTCTTTTTGATGCTGGTCGAGTTGCCTTGGAACACGATCGATAACACATAGCGCACCTAAGGCATAGCCATTGGGATCGATTAATGGTAAACCAGCATAATAACGGATATTTGGTTCTCGGGTAACGAGTTCATTGGATTTGAAACGTTCGTCTTTTTCAGCATCTTCAACTTCCATCAGTTGATCTTCTTCCAGGGTATACTGGCAGAAAGATACATCCCGTCTGGTTTCTTCAGTCTCCAAACCAACGCGCGACTTAAACCACTGCCTGTCTTTATCCACCAACGAGATCAATGAAATAGGTGTACCGCATACAAGCGATGCAATTTTTGTAATGCGATCGAATTCTTCCTCTGTTGCAGTATTTAAAATTTCGTACTCATGCAACACGCGTATTCGATCCGATTCATTTGTAGGCGACAATTTAGCATTCATACAAAAGCCTGTATTCGTTGTTAGTTTTATCTTCGAAATCTTTATAGGTTCTAATATCTAGCTTGCTCTAGCGTATAAATAATATTTCACTAATCTTCCAACAATTGATTTAATCATTCCCACGCCCAACTAAAATATATTTTGTATTAACACTCCTGATTCTATGGTAAAACATCGAAAACCAGCGCTAATAGCATGATAAATATAAACATGAACACCGCTACGTTAAAATAGTTTTAAATAAAAAAACAAACTATTAGATTAAAAGTCTACCAACAATAAGTACTCCACTCCCGCCTACCTTTTGCGCTTAAAATTATCCAAAGCCAACTGTTATCCTTTCCTAATAACACGCCATCTGAAACGAACATGCAATAAATGTAACGAATAATATATACCTGAGTCGATTGAAAATAGAAATCATCGAAATCTTTTAGGATTGTTCTGTCTTTGGCGCCCATAAAGGAGAAGATTATATCAGTTTTTCAATGCGAAAAAAATATTTTAAAAAAAAATTGAACTTGTGAAATCCAAGCTTTCCCAAAAGTCGTAAATGGGTATAAGTACAGAGAAAAAATTATAAACTAAAAGACTTTTGTTATGGAAAAGATAACCTCCCACAACGAAACACTATTGAACTCCAATAGTGACATGGACAAAAGAGATCTCAGACGAAGAGACTTTTTAAAATATGCAGGAGCCAGCGCAGCGACATTAGCCATACTCGGTATGTCGAGCTGTAAAAAAGACCACGACGATGGTATGGATAACGGCGGCAAGGGCATGTATTTTGGCAGCGGCGACATTGCTATCCTAAATTATGCCTATGCACTTGAACAACTTGAAGCCGCATTCTACATCCAGTTAGTCAATAATCCCTATAGCGGTATGACGGATATGGAAAAATCTTTTTTCACCGATATCCGTGATCATGAAATTGCACACCGTGAGTTTTTCAAAGTGGCCTTGGGTGCAAAAGCCATTTCAAGTCTAGAATTTAACCTAGCTGGCGTCAATTTCAGTAGCCGTGAAACAGTACTGGCAACAGCAAAAACATTTGAAGACCTTGGTGTTTCGGCCTACAATGGTGCTGGTTGGCTAATCAAAGATGTCAATTATTTACTATTGGCAGGTAAGATTGTTTCCGTTGAAGCACGACATGCTGCTTGGGTCAGGGATATGATCGACAACGGCAGTTTTGCCAATCAAGAAGTAGTGGATTCAAATGGTCTTGATCTCGCAAAGAGTCCAAGCGTGGTGCTTAGTGCCGCTGCACCATTTATTAAGTCCAAGATTGATGTTAGTGACCTACCAACCTATTAATTCACCCAAAATCTGATTATCATGAATCTCTTAAACGTTTTTGAACAAATAAATGCTGTAGATCCTGAATTCAGCGATCGTATCAGCCCTCGCCGTGAAGCAATCAAAAGTTTGGCTTCCATGAGTAAAAAAGTAACCTTGGCTGCCCTGCCCTTTATGATAGGTGAACTCTTTAAAAAAGCCTACGGTGCCACTGCGCCCACAGATGTAAATGGAGTACTCAACTATGCCTTGACATTGGAATATCTCGAAGCAGAATATTATACAATGGGTGTTGCCAAAGCAGGTCTTATCCCCACAGGTAAACCACTTGGTGCGATAACCACCATTCGTGACCATGAAGTTGCACATGTGAATTTTCTTAAACAGGTACTGGGAAGTAAAGCTGTTTCAAAACCAACCTTTGATTTTACTGCTGGTGGCACTTTTGGCAATGTTTTTAGTGACTATGATACATTTTTAGCTGTCGCACAAGCATTTGAAGATACTGGTGTAAGAGCTTATAAAGGCCAGGCGGGAATTTTACTTGGCAATCGCGTTGTACTGACTGCTGCGCTGCAGATCCATTCGGTTGAGGCAAGACATGCCTCCCATATCCGTCAAATGCGCCGTGCCCGCGGAGGTGGAGCCGCCAATCAAAAACCTTGGATTACGGGAGGCAATGACAGTGGTATAGGAGCAGTTGTCGATCCGGTATATGCAGGCGAAAATAATGTGACACAAGCGGGAGTGGATATTACGACTTTGCCAGGCGCCTCGGGGAAAATTTCGACCAATGCGGCAACCCAGTCATTCGACGAACCTCTAACTGCAGAAGCTGTACTTAATATTGCAGGTTTATTTATAAAATCCTAACAAAAGACGTAGTTTACCTGTTTTAGCGTGTCCTGATCGGTTTATCCCATCAGGGCATTTTTTTATATATTATATACTCCCCATCACACATAATGCACTGAGCGTTGGCGCATCTTTTCCGCCTTCATCTTCCAGTGTAATGGCAAAAGCCTGAGCTTGGGGAATATCGAGCATCTTACTTGCCGTGTCTCCTTTTGAATCCAATGGAAAAACACCTGCATTAACAGGTTTACCGTCAACCATCGCCCACAACTGATATTGCTTTCCTTTAGGTGCAACTGGCATGTGCTCAATGCTTAGATAAACTGCCTTTGATGCCTGATCCCAAAATACCAAGGCACGGTAATCGGGTTTACTTTCTACGCCCTTAAGAGGGATTGTTTTGATCGCTGGGTTTTGAACGAGTGCCCATTTGTTCTGTAATGTCGCTACTTTTTCTTGTTCAGCATCAAGTAAGGACGTCGTCTGATTTAACTTATTTGCTGTATCCTGTTTGCGTTGATATAAGAAAATATTAGCACCAATACTAACAGCTAACAATAGACTCGCTGCAACCGTCCACGTATAAGACCGAGCACCGAGCGTTTTCTTGTCGGCACCGATAGCAATTACTTCGCTATCGCCTGTCGAAGCGGGCGCGAGTACTTCGTTGACTTCCTGATCTTCGCTTGGCACAAGATTTTCCGCTATGAGTTTATTCCATATCTCTTGTTTGAACTGCATAGGCATCTCCATCGCTTGGCTATCAGCCAACTCTTCGAGTGCAATTTCTGCTTCGATGATGGCTTGTTCCACTTCGACATTATTTTTTCGAATACAATTCAAGATGCTCACTTCCTCTTCAGAAGCCAGCCCCAAAACGTACGATTCAATAATCCCCGACGATATGTATGCTCTAATATCCAAAATTAACGATACTCCTTTAGTAATTGTTGTAACTGTATAAATGCCGCTCTGGTACGAGTTTTTACCGTTCCCAGCGGGACATCAAGTTGTTCAGCTATTTCTTGTTGTGTATATCCTTCATAGTAGGCCATCTCAATCAAGATACGCCATTCAGGCTTCAATTTATCTAAAATATTTCTGAATCCAATAAAATCTGCTTTCGTATGTAGTTCGTCCTGACTTTGATCTTGTTCTTCCTCCCTATTTACGATATTTGAAAGCGGTTGGTTTTTCTGTTCGTTTACGATCGCTTTTGATTTTCGATGATCGAGGGCTGTATTACGGGCAATGTTGATCATCCAGGTATAAAGACGGCCTTTTTCAGCATCGAAAACATCGATGTGTCTCCAAATTTTGACAAATACGTCTTGTATGACTTCTTCCGCATGCTCAGTTGAAGCCACTATACGACAAACCACACCAAAGAGCGCATTGGCATAGTGATCGTAAAGATAACTAAAAGCCTGCTGATTCTTCTTTTTCAACAAAAGAATCAATGTTTCTTCAGAAAGATTGTGTAATGGACTCAAATTTCACGTTTATAATGATCTAAAGATGGATATTAAAAATCAGAAAAAAAAGCAACTAAAATAAAATAAGTTAAAGTACCTATAAAACAGGTTAAAATACCTACTATACCATAGCATTTATGCGGATAGCATTTGTTACTAATGTTTTACATTGCTCAATTCCTGTTTTTGGTTATTTAATTCCACTAGTAGTCCCACTAGAACGGGATCAATTTAACTTAATTAGGCCAGATAATCAGCTTGTAGTTTTCATTTTCGGCTAACCTGGTATACACAGTTAGATTTACTAAAATTTATCTAATAGCTTAATTTACAAGAAGAATTCCCCTTGGAAATTGGATTTATCAACAGCATATCACATGTTGCCAGATAAAATTCATCAATTAGCTGGATAATCAAATCATCTCTTTCGTTATTAACAGCTAGTCCCACCCAATTTTTTGAGGGAAGATATTTACTTCGGGTCCATTGAACGGGCTGTTCTATTTGTTTTTCTGAACGCAACCATTCTAATCCACTATCATTGAAATATATCTTTTCATTTGACAAATCCATCACGATGAAAGGTCTTTTCTTAAAATAGAAAATACTCATATCAAGATCTGCAATTACATTCATTCGAATATGTTTTTTGAGATGCACATATGCATTTATACGGGTTAGTGTTGACATCTATTTATCTTATTGGCTATAATAAAATCGTCATAAATTTCCATGAACATTCAAAGTAGGCGAAGTGTTCATCAGACGAGAATCAAAGATATTCGAACCAGCGGTCTAAGTGGGGGTATATTTTGTTCTAATAGGTGGAAAAAAATGTTAATGTAGGTTGAAAATACGACGGATAAAACCACTAATTTACCAAGCGAAAGGATATGCGTTAGTTTGCCCCCTTGCAGGTTTCGGCGAATCGTAAAATCCCTGCACGGATTGTAAATAACACCATTGAACCAGTGTTGCAATGGTTTAAATTTGATAAACAACAAAAGATATGCGGAAAGAAAGTAAAAGCACGTCATTCATTAAAAAAATTCTAGGCTTAATTAGTCTTATCCTTATGGTAACAAATAGTAAAGCACAGCAGGTCACGCACTATTTTCCAAGCGGAAAAGATAAGGCAAAGACAATCAGTGGACAGTATGGTGGTAATAGCGGAATTTGTCTTTTTGAAGATGGCAAATTTCTGTTATATGGTTATGCTACATCTGTTTTCGGGTCCTATGTTTTTGAAAAAGATTACCTGCTTTTCTATCCGGATGAGGCCCCTTTATTTCAACTGTATGGGCGTCACAATGCTAACTTCAAAGACAGTACTCGTTTCAATTTGGCAGGTTTTGAAGGCGGGAAAACCTATGTACAATTTGATAATGACAGTACACATCGGGTTTTCAATGACAAAGCAAACTGTTTCAGCCCCCCTTTTGTTCATCAGGAATCCAAACCGGTTCAATCGCTTAAGTTTATTGTACAAAATCAGTATATGGAAGATGATAGCACTTATCAAGTCTTTCAGTATACCAATGAAGGAAAATTCAATGATTTTATAGCTGCTTATAACAAGCCCCAACGTGCACGTCAAAATTTCAGCGCATACCTATATTTGGCTGAAGGTAATAAATTAGCCATCAGGCTCTCCAATTATGGTGGAGAAAGAGGTTTTTTAAGAGAAAATCAAGACGGTTCAAATCAAGAGCATTGGAACGAAATATTGACCATGAAGAAGGATTATGATCAGTCAAACTATATCGACCCCACAGAAATATTTAGCAATGCACATTACACAATATTTTACCCTGACCTCGAACAGTACATTTTAGATCCTGTCACCGAAAGATATATCAGCAAGTTTGCATCAGACAATGAAGCTTTTTTTGCAGGAAATCCTGAGCAAGACGATCGGTATTTAAATAAGTACATCCGGCAGGGTCTGTCCTTTCTGCAAGATGAAAGATTCGATAAATCAAAACTAGCAAAGACCAGCTTATTCTATACGAGCTGTGACGAACCTGAAAAATCATATCATTATGAAAATGGATCACAGCAATAATTGCCCAAAAGCCACAGCAATGATTCAAATAGGATTTTAGCACTAATAAGCGTAACAAACAGTGGCATAAACGGCGATTAATACGAGCGTGACCTCTTAAATATGGCTTAATTTTGGTAGTAATAACTGGATAACATATACACCAGTTTTAATTTCGGCAAAGATGATGAATTATATAAAGATTATTATTGGACTGGGAATTTGCTCACTGGCAAGTTGTGCAACTCAAAAGGAAAGTATTGTAAATAGAAAAGAGACAGAAAGTGTATCCTTAGCTGAGGGACAAAGTATATCATTGCGAGAATATCCGATCAAGATCAAATTTAAAGGTATTTCAGAAGATAGCCGTTGCCCTGAAGGCGTCAACTGTATTTGGTCTGGAGTTGCGGTAGCAGAAATTGAGATCGCAGAAAAAGCGACCGAACCCACGATTATAAAGCTCGCCACAATAGATTTACAGGATAGAGGCTATCAAAGAACTGCCAATACCAACGGATATACCATTTCATTACAAGATATCGCCCCTTATCCGAACAAGGAACAAGGGACACAAACGCTACGGGGTAACTACAAAATCTCTGTTATTGTACAAAAAACTGTAAAATAAACCTACAGCGGTTCACTATGTGGTAGCAATCGCCCCTTTGACAAAGGCAGTACAAATCCAAACAAGTCATCAAGTTTTGAAAATACCGAAACGTGTATTTTAATTATATGCATGGATACTTATTGGTTCATTCCTTGAAAAATAATACCTTTGCCAAAACCTCATTTATGAAAAAGTTTTTTAAATTTATTAAGATCACATTTTTTTCTATACTGGCCATTATTGGGCTATTATTCCTCTATTTTTTCATTTCCAATCGGATATTTATAGGAAATACCAATGCGGAAAATATAGCGTATCTCAAACTCCATAAAACGGAGATTAAGGATCGTATTGTAGATTCTCTATTCGACAATAGCTTCTATAATTCGGATATTTTTTTACTTGGGGAAATTCATGGCTACGCAGACAATCAAAAGTTGGACAAAGAGCTGCTATTCTATTTGAACAAAAAACTCGGTGTTAAATATTACATTGCTGAGATGGATAGTACAAATGCCAATAAACTAAACAGCTTTTTATCCAAGCCCCTAAAAGATAACGCCCTACTGAAAGATGTGGTTAGCTCCATTCGCAAACGTATTCCGCAACAGTCTAGTTTAGAGCTATATCAAAAATGGGGTGAAATTTATGATTATAACCGTAACCTTGCCGATTCGGCAAAAATCACTGTTATTGGCATAGACAAAAGCTTTACAGCGGATAAATCTGACGTGTCCAGGGATTCAGCTATGCTATTAAATTTGGAAAATTATATGAAAGAACACCATATTAAAGGTAAAAAACTATATGGGCTATTTGGTTTCTTTCATGTTTTACAAAAAGGAAAGGATGCAACTAACGATCCTTTTGCTGCACGCTTGAAAAATAAAGGATATAAGGTATCTAGCTTTGTTAGTTATACCATTGCTAGTGAAATGTATCTCCCAAAGAATCCTCAATTTCCAACCCCTGCAGATGAAAAAGTAGATTGGGTAAATGCAGATGGCCCACTTATGCTCGTGAAAGGCATTCAGGATCTAAAAGAATTAAGTCGACCAAATAGTATATCATTGTTTAAACTCAATGCTGCACATTCACCCTATGCTACTTCTCAAAATTTAATAACTGTAAAATCACGGCTTTTTGGCGAAAATATCATACCCGCTGAGAAGACTCATACAACTGATTTTTTTCAATATGTATTTTTGTTGCGAAATTCAAAGGCCTTAACAAAACTTGATTAGGGCAGCAAGCATTTCATCGAAAAATCGGGTAAACAGGCCGTCTGTAGATCATGTGATCAAAGAGACAAGTATCCTAATGAAAAATATTCCATTCATAAACAGGATGATCCATATTTAAAAGAAGGAATCTAGCTTATCGACTTGCAAGATATCACTTTGGTTTTTATATTTGCGACATCATAATAAATCCTAATGCGGAAGTGGCGTAATTGGTAGCCGCACCAGACTTAGGATCTGGCGCCGCGAGGCGTGGGGGTTCGAGTCCCTTCTTCCGCACAAAAAACTCCCGAGCTCATAAGTTCGGGAGTTTTTTTTAGAAATTAGTTCTTAGCTACACGATTTAAACCGACCAGTCAAATGGTTTTGTACAAGGATCGCATTCAAATTTTAAAACCTTGCCTAGACTTTTGGCTTTTTTTCCTTTTTTCACAAATACATACGCTAAATCTACATATTCTTCCACTTCCACTCCGCTTTCATCTCTACCTTTTACGATAACAGAATAATATTTCCCGTCAGGATATTGCTTGTAAAATACTTCGTTTACAGTAATCTTTTTTGGTGTTTGATTGTCGCAGCAGCTACACCACAAAATAACAATGGGCTCTTTCTTAAGATATGCTACTGCGGTTTCCGCTTGTTTTTGTGTTAGGGCCTGTAGTTGGTCGGCTTTTGAAAATAAGGCTGTGCATAGCAACAAAAGAAGAAAAACGGTCTTTTTCATACAAATAGTTTAAAGTTTAAAAGAATTCATCAGCAAAGACTATGCCTTTAGATACACGAAAAATAACAACAGCTTTCCTTAGGTATGAAATAGTCGGTTATTTCTTTGCCAATTCTGGGCAGTGTATTGGATTTCCCCTAACAGAAAGACCTTACAAATTTATAAATTAACAACTTAAAAAACCTGTTCTCAAGATACAAACGGTATCCCTAATAGATGGTGTTAGTATCTTGAGAACAAATTGATATTTTATTTTTCCCAAACCAATGCACTTGCGCCAAGAATAGCAGCATCAGCTTCTTCCAATTCACTAAAGACAAGTTTCACTTTATTCCTAAACAAAGGAAAAAGATTTCTTTCCATATGCAGCTTCGCAGGTTTTAAGATAAAATCACCAGCTTTAATTACCCCACCAAATAGGAGAATTGCTTCAGGAGATGAAAACATCACAAAATTGGCCAAGGCTTCACCAAGCTTCTGCCCCGTATATCTAAATACTTCGATGGCAATTGCATCCCCTTTCAAAGCACATTCATGAACAGTCTTCGAATTTATAGCATCTTCTGGATACTGATTTAGCATCGACTCAGGAAACTCAGCTCTCATTTTCTTTGCCGTAATCGTTATTCCTGTCGCTGACGCATAGGCTTCTAAACTTCCTTCAGAACCTGTGCTCCAATGCTTCCTTCCTCCAGGTTTAACAATGGTATGGCCTAATTCTCCAGCAAATCCGTCATGACCATAGATAAGCTTTCCACCGGCGACGATACCGCTGCCGACACCTGTCCCTAGGGTAATCATAATAAAATCTTTCATTCCCCGCGCTGCACCAAAAAGCATTTCACCATAGGCTGCAGCATTGGCATCGTTGGTTATGGTACAGGGAATGTTAAACTTAGCGGTCATTAAATCACTGAATCGAATGACACCCTTCCAAGGAAGATTGGGCGCATGGTCTATGGTTCCAGTATAATAATTCGCATCCGGAGCACCGACGCCAATTCCATCAAAGCTATCTTTACCACCAAAATTTTCAATTAAAGGAGATGCTTTTTCATACAACGCATCGATAAAATCCTCTACTGTCTCATAATCATCTGTTTTTATGCTTCCCTTTTCAAGTACTTCACCGCGATGATTGACCACGCCAAATTTCGTATTGGTCCCTCCGATATCTATTCCCAACGCTACACGTCTTGATAAATCTATTAATGACATTTCTATTTCTTGTTTCTTAGTTCTAAAATTACTAAAAGATAATATTTTATGAGCAGTCGACAAAATCTTCTTGCCATTTTATACCTGTAGGTAACGCTATTTATGGTCACAAGCAATCCGATCAAAGTTGGATGTATCCGGCATCGCTACTTTATTTTATCGCCTACGCACAAGAAATTACCAAAGGCGGCATAGTTTTAGCACATTAAGAATAGTTTAGGCCCTATATTTATATTTTTTAGTACAACAATAAATTTATGAATAAAATATTACGATTTTTTGATCTACACCAAGGTGAAGAAAAAAAGGAAGCTGTTCTGGAAAATGTTGTCAGTAATATTTCTTTTCGCGGAGCTAATGCCTGGATTCTAGCCTGCGCGATTGTAGTGGCGTCTGTTGGATTGAACGTAAATTCTACTGCCGTCATTATAGGAGCCATGCTGATATCTCCGTTAATGGGGCCAATAGTAGGAGCTGGATTCGCCTTAGGGACTTTTGACTTTCCGTTATTAAAAAAATCGCTAAAAAATCTACTGATCGCCACATTGATCAGCTTAGTCGTGTCGTTTATCTATTTTCTTTTAAGCCCCTTCAAAGAGGCACAATCTGAGTTACTAGCACGCACATCACCCAATATTTACGATGTCATGATTGCAATCTTCGGTGGTCTGGTCGGTGTCATAGCCATTACAAGAGTGGATAAGGGCAATCCAATTCCTGGAGTAGCAATTGCAACAGCCCTGATGCCTCCACTCTGTACCGCGGG
The DNA here is from genome assembly GCF_001952815.1 of Sphingobacterium sp. B29. Taxonomy (NCBI): domain Bacteria; kingdom Pseudomonadati; phylum Bacteroidota; class Sphingobacteriia; order Sphingobacteriales; family Sphingobacteriaceae; genus Sphingobacterium; species Sphingobacterium sp. B29. The sequence goes on from NZ_CP019158.1 coordinate 5,114,441, forward strand.
CTATGGGCTCGCAATAGGCAATTTCAGCTTTTTCGCCGGCGCATTATTCCTGTATATAATAAACTGTGTTTTTATCTGCATTTCGACTTTTGTGATTGTCAAATATTTACGGTACCCCAAAACACATTATGTCGATCAGCAACGGGAAAAAAGAATTACACAAAGTATTACCATCATCACAATTATACTTGTATTGCCGAGCGTATATTTTGCATACAATCTACTGCAAGAAAAAAAATACACAAACAAAGTAAATCAGTTCGTTCAACAGGAATTGAGCAATAAAGGTTATACGGTTATTTATGAAAAACTGGAGATGAATGGTAATCCAAAGAAATTAGAACTGGCTTTCTTATCAAAAAAATTCAGCAAAAAAGAAGTTGAGTCTCTACAACACAGCATGGAAACATTTGGGATTACCAATACCTCGCTGGTTATTCATCAGGACAGTTTAGACCTAAAATCGAGTATTCTTAGCGAAATCGATAAGCGTACCGCTGCTGTAAGTGAAAAAGACCTTACCATAAGAGCGCTCAATAATGAACTTACCAAATACCAATTGGCCAATCCACAGCTCGATCGGGATATCTTGGTATTGTTTCCCGAGCTAAGCTCCTATAGCATTGGTATACAACAACATTACAGCAAAAAAGATAGCTTAGCCAACCTTGTCGCATTTATTTATTCTACCAAAACTCCGCTACCTCAAACACAACGGGAAAAGCTACAACAATGGCTACAAAATCATTTTCCGAAAGATAGTGTGGAAATTATACGTAAATAGACTTGAGTCAGCTCGTTCTATGCCGACGATCTGACGGTTTAAACAAGCGTAAGAGCTATGTTCCATCAGCAAAGAACGAATAGCGAAATACTCACATCCAAATAGAGAGCTTGATCAGCAAACCATAGGATGCGAGCCGACAGTCAGGACAAATTATCGGCAGCTTTTAGGTGTTTAAGAAAAATGCAGCACAACAGCGGAAAACCGATATAATAAGTAACGAGAACGAGCAAAGGCAAAATCCCCTCGGGTTTGACAGGATCTACTGCATACGTTTTTATCAGGAGCTGCAGACCGATATTTTTTTCTTTCGAAAATAGAATCATCGTTGCAAAATTATAACCAAAATGCAAAACGATCGGATACACTATTTTACTGGTTTTAATATAAATCTGCGCGAATAAATACCCCACTATACCAGTCGATACAAGGACTTCCAGCATCTTAAAAACCTGCCCCACGATACCGTACGAAAACCAGTGATAAATGCCAAAAGCCAGCGCTGTGATCAATGCAGCTTTCCCCTGACCACAGCGTCTCATAAGAATATATAATACGGCTCCCCTAAAGATCAATTCCTCAAATACTACCGCTTTTGATACGTAATAAAGACTGCCAAAAAAATCAGATACCGTATAATTCGGATTTAGTTGATACGGATTTCCGACTAAATAAGCAATACTCAAATAGAGAGCAGTAACGTATATTATGGGACCAAACAGACAAAACAGGAAAGATCCGACCTTTGAGGAAAACCCCAGAACCTGAAGGTTCCGCTTGCAAAAATAACCCAGCAAAAACTGGGAGACGACCAATTCAAGAGCAATAGCGATCATGATTTTTTTTACACAAAGCTATAGCCTTAAATCATTTAATTTCACGACATTTGAATACGCCGCAAAATGTCATAAAATGACCAATAAATCCAGCAAAGAGAAAATAGCGCTTTTGATCAAAAATGCCCGTATCAGTAAAGGATATTCCCAACAGCAACTTGCTGATCTTGTCAAACTGAATCTTCGATCTGTACAGCGCATCGAAAAAGCTGAGGTTCTACCAAGGGCTTATACCCTCAATTTAATGGCAGTGCAGCTTGATCTCGATATTGCACTATTGAAGGAAACCGAACCTGTACATGAGATCCTCGAGAAGAAAGTAGCACAACAAACAAAACCCGCGTTAAACAAAGCTCAAAAACTCATTGTGAGTATAACCTCAGGCATACTCGGCATTTTATTAATATCCGCCTTTCTTTCACAATCGACGAATTTTCCGGAGACAAGTTTCGAACTATTTTTACTGCTTGCGGTCGCTGTGCTTATCTATGGAATCATTCTTTGGTGGACCTGGCGGAATCGTTAGCTTTTGATAATCCCTACTGTTTTAAAAGAGCTGCATCTCTTATAAAGATTTCAACCCTGCTCCGATCTTTCTCATTTAATTTGACATAGCCTTTTACAATAACAGGATTCTCTTTTAACCACACTTTATTGTTGTCGCTCAGCGTAACCTCCACCATCGGTGGAATACCATTTTGGCCACAAAACATACATTGCTGCACTGGCAAGACCGACAAAAGGAACCTATTATGGCGAAGGCCGGCCCTTAACGGTACCATATAGCCTTGCAACTCTACCCTTGTTCCATCCAGTTTCGCAAGCTTACTCGGAAAATAAGGGGTGTAAACCGTCTTGCCATTAACCTTGTTCACTTTATAGAGCATGGTGTCAAAAGTTTTCCAAACCTCATTCATCATAGGCTTATGATCGACCAAATGTTGTGATTCCGTTACCCCTTGAGAAAAAACTGGATTAGTTTTACTTCCTGCAACAACAAACAAAAAAACTAGAATAAATTGCTTAAACATAACGCATTAAAGATTTACCTATCAAATATAGTTAAAAAACAGTAAAAGCAACTATATTGCATTTGATGATTTTTAATTATATTTATAATACGAATAGCACTATGAAATGGCAACTCCATTTGACAATAGACAAGAGGTATAATCAGCACGATTTGATAAAAATTAATTTATGAACACATTATTAAAAAAAGATGCAGCATCCAATCCGGAAGATTTAGGAGACCAACACATGATGACTTCAATGGATACTCCCCTGCGACCCGATGCATTTGATCGAACAGACGAAGAAAAAATCAGCAAGATATCTCAACTTTTTAAGGACATCATGTATGAACTTGGCCTCGACCTACAAGATGACAGTCTGAGCGGAACGCCCCATCGTGTAGCAAAAATGTATATCAACGAATTGTTCCATGGCCTTAACCCGGTTAACAAGCCCAAGCTGTCCACCTTCGAAAATCGCTATGGCTACAATAAGCTCTTGATAGAAAAAGACATACGGGTAAATTCAGCCTGTGAACACCATTTTTTACCAATTGTGGGACGGGCACATATAGGCTATATCCCCAAAGACCGCGTAATAGGGCTGTCAAAAATAAACCGTATTGTAGACTATTATGCGCATCGGCCACAGGTGCAGGAACGCCTTACTTTACAGATTTACAATGAACTCAGATCTACCTTATCAACAGATGATATCATTGTTGTGATTGATGCAGATCATCTGTGTGTTTCCGCAAGGGGTGTCAAAGACACCAGCAGCAGTACAACAACACTGGAATACAGCGGTATATTCTTATCAGAAAGTAAACGCAACGAATTTTTCAATTTATTGAAATAAGGTCTGCCTTTCCCCGACTTTCGTTGGGGAGATACCAAAAGCAGATTAAATGTATAATCATCGCAAATGAATACAGCCCATGCTCGCCCAGTAACCATTTTAACTGGCTTTTTAGGTGCAGGAAAGACGACTTTTCTAAATGCGCTAATGAAATCCTATCCGAAAAAACGCTTTGCTATCATTGAAAATGAGATAGGACAACTAAATATAGATAGTTCCTTGCTCAATGAAAACTATGGACAATTGGTAGCGCTCCAAGAGGGGTGCATCTGTTGTACGATGAACGATGAACTTTACACCGCACTCGAATCGCTCTATCAAAAACAGGACAGCTTTGATGAACTCGTTATTGAATGTACAGGTCTTGCCATACCCGATGCTTTAACAGAACCTTTTACAAGGCATCCAGTGTTTAAGAACTACTTCCCATTAAAAAAGATTATTTGCTTGGTTGATGCTGCACTTATTGAAGATCAGATCAAGGAAAGGGATGAAGTGTTACGGCAAATCACGGCTGCCGACGTCATTGTCATTAACAAAACCGAAGCGGTACATTCAGCATATTTGAGCTATTTAAGCGACTACTTAGCACATGTAAACCCATTAGCGCAAACTCTCCAGTCAACAGTAACGGAGGGGTTTCCTTTCGAAATAATTGAGGAAATAAAGTACACAAAAAAAATAGAGGCCTTTTCTTTTCTGAAGAACGTTAATCTAAGCAGTTCACTGATACTTGGCAAATCAAGTCTGGCAAAACAACATCTGAGCGATATTGCAACGCGCGCCTATACTTTTGCTGAAGAATTTAATTTCGTAAACCTATTTCTCGGTTTGAGCAAACTCGTCGGCAAGTATCCAAACAAAATTTACCGAATGAAGGGAATTGGTTATAAAAAAGATGAAGACAAAAAAATCATTATACAGACCGTCGGTTCACGTGTCGATATCGACTACGGTAACCATTGGAAACAGGATGAAAGAAAAATGAATACACTGGTATTTATTGGAAAAGAACTGGATAGTCTCTCCATACAAGATCTCCTGATACGTATGTTGACCATCAAAGAGAAGCAATAAACGATTTATAGAAACAATTGTCTACGTAAAAAGACCTCTCGGACACAAATCCGAGAGGTCTTTCCATGACTAATTACGCTTACTTTGTATTTTATTTAATAAGCCAAATAATGTCATTTTGGGTATCTGATCCATTAAACTGACGTTGCAAAGCTTCTTTCAAGTAAGTTTCGTTGGTACTGTATTCGGTCTTCGGATATGCCCACCGTTTCGGTATCTGGTTATTATTGGCATTCGAAGGTCCTATATCAAAAACTGGCACTCCTGTCCGGCGCTGCTCAAAAAACGCCTGTTTTCCTGAGTTTTCAAAAAATGCCACATACTTTTGTGTTAAGATCTGCTTTAACCCTTCCGCATTGTTCCCTTTGTAAGGATTTGCCTGTAAGAATAAATTGATCTTGTCTTGAGAAACTCCGTAGAACAGCATCGACTGACTTATCCCCGACTGAAATCTTACCGCAGCATCTCCGCTAGCCCAACCGCGATTGATACCTTCTGCCAGAGCAAATTGGACTTCGGAGGCACCAAGTTGAATAGACGGAACCCCAGAGGGCGAAGCGAGCCAATAATCGAAATTGATCATAGACAGCTGTCCATCCGCCGCTTGTTTTAGCAAGGTACTCTGTAGGTCGCCTGTTTTCCCGCCATTGTATGCGTCGAAAGGGCGCGTAGGATCAGAAGGCATCGCCGAAGCCGGCAGTGCCTGAATCAACAATCTTGGATCCTGTAAAGTCTTTAAAATATTCAGGTAGGTTGCTCCCAATGTGTTTCGCACATCCTTTTTTATAATCACACCGTCTGTTGGCCAGAGCGGATAGGTGTTAATATTATTGTAAAGGAGTTGAAAATTATCCCGATTTTCAAGAATCAGCGGGTATTTGGTTGGATTCGCTAAAACTTCAGCAAAGCGTTCCTTCACCCGCAATACGGGACTATCATCTGCACGTTTGCTGAGGCTAATTAAAACACGTAGCTTAAATGAGTTGACCAGTTTCTGCCACTGCTCAGGCTTGCCATTGTAAAAGAAATCGCCATCTAAAGTATTGCCTTTTTCTTTGAGATTTGCCAGTTCATTATTCGCCTCCTCAAGCCAGCTAAGCACTTGCTGGTATACCTCCAACTGGGTATTGTATTTGGGCGCAAAATTGCCCGCTGATTCACCTTGCAAAGCCTCTGTCAATGGAATATCACCAAACATTTCAGTCGTTCGGGCAAAGAAATAAGCCTTGAAAAATTTGGCCATGGTCATATAAGCAGCACTCAATTCAGGAGTTTTCGCAGCTTCGATTTCCATACGGTACACATCACGCAATATACCATAGGGCGTTTCAAAGGAGCCTGTAGTCCATCCATAAGGCTGCCCCGCATAATAGGCTTCATTTTGTGTCATATACTGATTATGTCGATGATCTTCACTCCATGGCGCATCATAAGAACGCATGAGTATTCCCGTAAACAAAAGTTTTGGAGCAGGATTATATACAGCCGCAGGGTCTTTTTGTAGATCCGTTATCTTTTTACAGGAACTGAAAGAACACCCGAACAGGAGAAGAATGAGAGTGGATTTAAAGTACTTCATTTTTAAAAATTTTGACTAAGTTTTTAGAAGGATGCATTAAGATTTAGGCCAAAGCTCTTTACTGATGGTGTCTGGTAGTCTGAGCTAGCACTGGTGAATTGGTCCAAATCCATATTTCGGGTACCTTTTCCCGTGAAATACAGCAAATTCCTACCGACCACTGAAACACTTGCACTGCGGAAGAATCTGGAATTTTTCAACAAGTTGGCAGGCACATTATAACTGAAAACGATCTCCCGTAATTTGACAAAGGTTCGGCTTTTGGCTGTCATTGGTCCCGACTGATAGTAATTAGTGGCCCAATTTTGCCACAACACAGCAATGTCATTTGGGGCAAATTCTCTTGTATCGGAGATTATCTTACCATCCTGATCTGTATTGAGCTGCCCCTTGACTATTTTTAACCCATTGGTCATGACAGTTCCTTTATAATCTTTGACGTCCCTATTTTCCCAGTCCTTTAGACGATATTCATTTGCTGATTCGGGATGTGTTCCCGATCCCCACTGTTTGGCATCCTGCACATTTTTTATTAAACCACCAAAGCGGCCGTCCACAAGAAAACTAAAACTGAAATCACGATATCGGAAACTATTGCTGATACTGGCCGTAAATTTATTATCACTATAACCTATTCTGCTCACATAAGGATTGTAAGCTGGCAAACCATTTGTACCCACAATTGGCATTCCTTTTTCATCACGCTGAAAATCATTCACGTAATATCCGTCCCATCGTTCACCAACACGAACATTCCCCGAACGCGTTTGATGCCCATCGATGTCGTGTAGCCAGGCATGATTTGTTGATGCATTGACCGTTACATTCCAGCTAAAATCTTTCTGTTGAATCAAAGTCCCATCGATACTCAGCTCGATACCTTTGCGCAATAAAGTCAACCCATTGGTTTGTCTGGCTCTTACACCCGAAGTAACCGACGTAGCCAATTCGATAATCCTGGGACCTTCCAGGTTTCTAAAAAAAGCAAAATCGAAACCCAAACGGTTGTTAAATAAACGAGTTTCCAAACCTATTTCCGCCGTCTTCACACGCTCTGCCACGAGATCCGGGTTCGGTAATACATCGGTATATGTTACGCCGGTCATTGAATTGGCCCAACGACCATAATTACTGTATGCCGGCAAAAGTTTATAAATATCGTACTGGGCCGATTCATTGACGAAATCACTCGCAACGTTAGCATATGCTCCACGGATTTTTAATGCGGAAATAACCTTGGGCAAAGTGATCATCTGTGAAATCACAGCGCTTAATGAAGCCGATGGGTAGAAGTAGGTGTTATTCTTTACCGGCATCGTCGAAGATTTATCAAATCGCCCCGTTAGATTTAAGAATAACATACTTTTATAGTCTACATCCATGAATCCATAGACACTTCCCACCTGACGCAGGGCGCGATCGTTAGTAGATACCGTGGGCATGATCGAATTACTTAAGTCATAAACACCGGGCACAGTCAATCCACGATCTGTACGTGCAAACAGCGATTTGACACTGACGGTTCTTAAATTACCAAATACTGAGCCTGAGAAGCCTATGTCCTCGGCAATACGATTTTGGTATTTTAAGGAAACCTCTGTATTATTTTCCCAAAAAGTATCATAGGTTTCCTGATAACCACCAACACGGCTTCCACCGATAGTATAATTATATAGGTTGGCAGAAATTGGAATTTTAATCGTTCTATTCCGATTCCAGGTACTAGCACTGGTACGTGCATTTAATGACAATTTATCATTAAACTTGTAATTAGCCGACACGTAACCGTAGATATCATCCTTATCATAAGTCCTCAAATTTTCATAAGCCGTCATCCAAGGATTGTCATAAATGGTGTATTCACGATTGTACTGCTGTACATTTTCTTTCCCAGGCTGCCAATAGTTGCGAAGATCATCAATATCATAATCTGCCGCTCCCCATAACGTAAGAATGTAAATAGGACTATTTGGTCCATAAGCAATATTTGGATAATTTGGTGAATACTGCTTATTGTAATTTATGCTCGCATCGAAACGGAGCTTACTACCAGCGTTAATGCCTCCGGTAAGATTTATATTGGTGCTTCCCAATTTCGTGTTAGGCGTAGTTCCCCGTTGAAACATCTGAGACGCAGATAAGCGTAGATCACCATGATCATTTTTGGTCGATATAGCAATATTGTTTGTACTCAAAAGACCATTCTGAAGAAATTTCTTCAAATTATCTTTTCCTCTGGCCTCCCAAGGTAAGGGAATAAGCTGTCCTGTTTTTGGATCTATCGGGCTGTTATATTGCGGAATAAGTTGTCCTTCAAATCGGGGTCCCCAAATGTTGTAATCGTTGTCATTGATTCCACCCCCACGACCATCTTTAAAAGCATATTGATAATTTGAACCCGGGCCATATTCGGTTTGAATTTTTGGTATGGCATTATACCCCGTCTGCAATTGTGTACTTGAATTAAATTCAACCTGAAAACCCTTATCCTGTGATTTTGCTCGTTTTGTCGTTATCACAATCGCTCCATTTTGACCTCTGTTCCCATATAATGCCGCAGCATTTGCCCCTTTTAAGACAGAATAGGATTCGATATCATCCGGACTAAGATTCCATGAGTCGGTATTAATCGGCATGCCATCGACCACAATAAGAATATTGCTCCGACCACGTAACGTGATACCCGGGTCTCCAAATAAGTTTGTACTCGGTGTAATTGTTAAGCCAGACACGCGTCCAGCTAAACCAGAAATAGCATTTGGTTCCCGAGCTTTAACCATATCTTTGCCTTTTATTTCCTGCACTGAATAGCCAATAGCCTGCTTTTCTTTTTTGATACCAAGCGCAGTTACAACCACCTCATTGAGGGATTGTTGGTTCGGTATAAGCGAAATAACGGATGAAGATTGATTACCAACAATGAAAACCTTGGGAAGATACCCCATGTAGCCAATTCTTAGCGTATCACCGATATGTGCATCGATCACAAATTTACCGGAATGATCCGATGAAACAAGCTTAGCTAAATGAGAATTACGAATTGTTGCGCCATGAATAGCGACTTGACTCAATGAATCGACCAGTCTCCCCTGGAACGATCGGGTCTGGCTAACCCCCTGTGCAGCCAGCATGGCCAATGACAATGTTAGACCAGTAACTTTAGGTGAAATTGAATAGGATAGTTTGAACATAATCGCTTACTTATAGATGAAAATGTAAGCAATATTAAACATCGTTTATTAATACTAAACTAAATTCATATTAAGTTTAGTATTTCCATATTAAGTTCAGTATTTCTTCTTGTCCTAAAATAGCTTAGCTAAGTCAGATAGCGGAGCGTTCAACAACACATCAATGGATGTTCTTAAAAAAAATATATCCATGTTATTCAATAGCAAACGAATAACATGCTACTCTACCCGATTAGTTTAATAAAATGACAGATAATGATCAAATTTACTTGTTGCTGAATTAGAATTTTCCGTCATTTGTGTAAATGATTTTTTTAGCTTAAAAAAAATCACAGCTAATTATTGACATGGCTGCTACAAATCGAATTACCCGGAGCAAATAACATAAGTTATTTTACCCATAATTTGTGCGTACTCCCAGATTGAATTATTGAAAATCATACAACATTAAAACAACAATGAAAAAATTAACACTCGCCCTAATTTTCTTGGCTGGAGTCTACACACAGCATGCGGAAGCACAGACAGCAGGTACAGGACCCGACAAAGGACTTGATCTGAGCTTAATGGACAAATCTGTACGTCCACAGGATGACTTTTACAACTACGTAAGCGGAACCTGGATGAAAACGGCTAAAATTCCTTCCGACAAACCCACTTGGGGAAGCTTCAATAAATTGGCAGAAGATACGGACAACAATTCGATGAAAATTCTGAACTCACTTTTAAAAGATAAATTTCCTGAAGGAAGTGAGGGCAAAAAAATACAGGACCTGTATGCTTCTTACATGAACTTACAGAAAAGAAATGCAGACGGTATTAAGCCGATTCAGGGAAATTTAAACAAAATCGACGCGATTAAAAACCTAAAAGATCTTCAGAATTATCTAACTTCCGTAACGAAGGAAGGTGAAAATAATTTCTATGGCTGGGGTGTCTACGCTGATTTAAAAGATTCAAAAATGAACGCGGTCTACTTAGGAGATGCCTCCTTAGGACTAGGAAGAGATTATTATCAAAAAGAAAATGAAAAAAATACCGAAACTATTGCCGAGTATCAAAAATATGTAGCTTCCATGTTAACAGAATTGGGCTATAAAAATGCTGATGCTGCCGCAAAAGGAATAGTTGACTACGAAAAAAGCATTGCGAAGACCTACTTGACCAATGAACAAAGCCGTGATAATACGTTACAGTACAATCCACAGACCATGGCAGAGTTAACCGCCTTGGTTAAAAATGTAAATCTACCTGAGTACCTTAAAAAAGTAGGTGTCAATACGGAAAAAGTAATCATTGGGGAATTAGGTTATTACAAGAACTTCGATAAATTGGTCAGTGCACAAAACCTTCCTGTTATTAAAGATTACTTAAAATTCCATATGATCAACGGTAGTGCCTCTTATTTAAGCGAAAAATTAGGAGACATGCGATTTGCTTTTTATGGTAAGTATTTAAGAGGTCAACAAGAACAAAGAGCATTAAATAAAAGAGGATTTGAACTGATCAATTCCACATTAGGTGAAGCTTTCGGAAAATTATATGTCGAAAAATATTTTCCAGCTGAGGCTAAAGCACAAATGGTTGAATTGATCGACTATTTAAAGAAAAGCTTTGCAGTCCATATCAACGATTTGAGCTGGATGTCTTCGGCTACAAAAGGAAAAGCGCTTGAAAAACTAAACAAATTCACTGTAAAAGTTGCCTATCCGGACAAATGGAAAGATTATTCTAAATTGAGTATTCTATCTGAAAATAAAGGCGGTAATCTGTATGCTAACCTCCAAAATATCACCACATGGCGATATGAAAAGGATCTGGCTAAAATTGGCAAGGCTGTTGACAAATCAGAATGGGGAATGACTCCACAAACAGTAAATGCCTATTACAATCCCGTAAACAATGAGATCGTGTTTCCGGCAGCTATTCTTCAACCGCCATTTTTCAACCCACAAGCCGACGCAGCTGTTAATTTCGGTGGTATAGGTGCGGTAATTGGCCACGAAATGAGCCACGGATTTGACGATTCAGGTGCACAATTTGATGCGGACGGAAACTTGGTAGACTGGTGGACACCAGAAGATAAAGCCAATTTTGAAAAAGCAACAAAAACACTCGCAGCTCAATACGATAAATATGAACCTGTAAAAGGCACTTTCGTCAACGGAACATTTACAAACGGTGAAAATATCGCGGATTTAGGCGGTGTAAACATTGCTTACGACGCACTTCAACTATATTTAAAAGATAAGGGAAACCCAGGTGAAATAAGTGGATACACGCAAGATCAACGCTTTTTCCTAAGCTGGGCAACTGTGTGGAGAACCCTATCCAGTGAAAAATATATGGTCAACCAAGTTAAAACTGATCCACACTCTCCAGGATATTTCAGAAGTTTTGGCCCATTGATCAATGTTGATGCTTTTTACAGAGCTTTCGATGTTAAACAAGGAGACAAACTGTACAAGTCACCAGAAGAAAGAATTAAAATCTGGTAATAAGCATTATACAGGAACTGCCTCAAAAAAGGCAGCTCCTGTAGTTTGTTTAATCCAACATATATTTCTTTTGCGAACCAACCAACCAACCAACCAACCAACCAACCAACCAACCAACCAAGCCCAATATGAAAGCGGCACTAGTAACATTTCGTTTATAATTCACTAAATCATTTTAGTATACTTATATTCATATTCTGAAAAACCAAGAAGTATACCATGATAAAAACCAAAACCTCAATTTTTGTGCTGGCACTATCGCTCTTCGGTTGGCTTAATGCTTTGGCACAACAGCCACAGCTTTCAACCCCATGGACAGCAATAGCCAAGCAAACAGAAATCCCACTTTCCGAATATCCACGTCCCCAAATGGAAAGGAACGAATGGCTATGTCTCAACGGTAAATGGGATTATATAGGTGGAAAGGACGCTCCGAATGCGCTGAATCCTGCTGCCCCCATTTCCTTTGACCGCAGCCGAGAAAGCATTCTTGTCCCCTACTGTCCAGAGTCCTATTTATCCGGAATACAACGCAAACAAGAAATTAATCTGTGGTATCGTAAAAATTTCGAGCTACCTAATCATTGGAAAGGGAAAGATATTATACTCCATTTTGGTGCAGTGGATCACGATGCGACCATATTTGTAAATGGAAAAAAAGCTAGTACTCATTCAGGTGGCTACGACTCCTTCTGGATCAACATCACTGAGTTTTTAAAGGCCGGTCCAAATAACATTGTCGTTGCAGCACATGACAAGAACGACGGTAAGTATCCTTCGGGCAAAAATGGACCTCGAGGCGACTATACATTTTCTTCTGGCATATGGCAAACTGTGTGGATGGAACCAGTAAGCAAAAACCATATACAGGGAATCAAATTATTACCTCAAGTAGCAGAAAAACAACTAAAAATAAAGGTCACTAGCACAGCCAAGGCAAAAGTTACAGCCATCGTTTCTTCAGAAGGAAAAGAAATTTCAAAAACGGTAATTCAGTCGGGCATGGAATTTAAAATCCCGGTAGAAAATCCAAAACTTTGGTCTCCTGACTCCCCCTTTTTATACGATTTAAAATTAAGTATACATGGGAAGAATGGAGAAATTATTGACGAGGTTAAGAGCTATTTTGGTATGCGTGATATTAAACTTGGTAAGGTAAACGGAATTGTAAGGCCGCTATTGAATGACAAATTTGTGATGCAGCTCGGTCTCCTGGATCAGGGGTACTGGCCCGATGGAATTCTAACAGCACCTACGGAAGAAGCTCTCAAATATGATATCGAGTTTACCAAAAAAGCTGGTTATAACCTTATTCGTAAGCATATGAAAACCGAACCCCAACGGTTCTATTATTGGGCAGATAAAATGGGACTGCTCGTGTGGCAAGATATGCCTTGCCTTTGGTATCCCGATGAAGATACTACGATTTATCGAAAAGCATTTCGTGATGAATACAAGGCCATCATTGACGACCACTACAACTCCCCATCCATTATCGCCTGGGTTCCTTTTAACGAAAATTGGGGCGCTTTCGATGTTCGCAATATTACCGACTGGACCAAACAATATGACCCTTCACGTTTAGTGAACGGTAATTCGGGATTTAACAACAATCCATCTTACCAAAAAGCTTATGGTGATCCCGGAAATGGAGATTTTGTTGACACCCATATCTATGTTGGCCCCAAGGGTGCCTCAGAACCTGATCCGAAACGGGCTGCTTCCCTTGGAGAGTTTGGTGGCGTAGGCTTATTTGTCCGCGATCACATGTGGCCCGTCGAAAACAATGCCTATGCATACGAACCCACTATAGAGGCACTCACAGACCGTTATATATTCCTAATGGATAATGTCGAACAATTGCTCAGATACAAAGGACTCAGTGTTGCTATTTATACGCAAACTACAGACGTGGAACATGAAGTCAATGGTCTATTGACTTACGACCGTAAAATACAAAAAATGGTTCTTGAAAGAATAAAAGCCGTCAACCAAGCCGTGATTAAAGCTGGAAATGAATTGAATTAGCGGATACAGATGCTCGCTATTTCGCTCTCAAAGAATTTTCAAACGATTCAACTGAAACAGCTGTTCTTTTTGCAGAAGTGTTTAATAACAGATCAAGGTGTAACACTATTATGGCAAAATATTCAGAAAAAGCATCTGAGAAAGTTGAAAAGACGATGCACGAAATGAAAGAGGGAAAATTAAAATCTGGTAGCGGAAAAAAGGTAACATCACGAAAACAGGCGATTGCTATCGGCCTCTCCGAAGCCAAAAAAGAAGGTGCCAAAGTACCCAAAAAAAAATCCTAGCAAGCAAACTTGCTAGGATTTTCTCTTTAGACCAAATTATGCTTTTTCATGCGGCAATCTACAGTAAGGATTTTTTCTTGTCTGTACCATCATAAGGATCTGACAAAACATTTTGACTATCCTCTACATCTATAAAATTTTGATTTACATCGACGGGTGTATAAATATGAACACTGCTTCCATTTCTTTTTTTGAGATAATATTGAATCTTTGTTGTATCAATATTGGTCACATCTGAAGCTGTCCATATCATTTTATGACCTGCACCATCAATCGTTATTACTGTATCATTGCCACGAGCGATGATACGCTGCAGTCCCAATTCTCCTTTTCGATCACCTTCTCTTGTCAACAAATGTGTGTTCCCATCTTTATCAATCATCCTGATCTGTTGATTATTGTTGCATCCAACTAAAAGGATGAAACTAAACAGAAGAAATGAAAGGGTCGTTCGTATTATTTTCATATCGTTCGTGGTATAACTCAATATAGTTTAACGACGAGATACAAAGATGCTGCCAAAATACAGCTGGCATCAAAGATACCTTCCAAAAGTTGGCAAATATAGCTTGATTCACTATTCGCTAGTCTGGGCAAACCGCAACTATTTCATAAAAAAGCATCTATTCGCGTTGATCCTAAATCTACTTTTCCATCAGGCGGTCAACACTATATGCTCCAATAATCAACGCTGCTGCCAACATAATTACATCTTTCAGTACTAATCTTCCGGCTACAGAGAAATAAGGAAAAGCATAATTCGGTGAAGGAAAATCCCCATCAGATTTGGGCACAAGTGCTTCCGGTGTTGTTATTAGGTTAGATCCTGACTCAAAACTATTATTCATCCGCCCTTAAGCTTCGCTTCAAATGATAAAACTTAAGCAGAATATGGTCATACCATAAGGCAAACAAAAGCATTGTAGCGGGTAACATTAATGTTTTCAATTTAAAATATTGAAACATAAAACCTCCTAAAATTCCCCCGAAAAAAAAAACCACCAATAATCATCAACTTAAGAAAAATACTTTTGTGTAATTTCACTTTCTCAACAATTTCTCTATAAAAAAGCAACTGTGAAATTTCAATACCAAGATCAGTAAACAATCCGGTCAAATGCGTCGTTCTGACAACGGATTGTGACACCTTCGTTACCAGAGCATTCTGAAGTCCCATAGCAAAAAGCAGGGCAAATGAAATTATTGTTGGCAAAGTTGGCCCTGCTTTAAATAAAGCTGGGACCAGTCCTACGCTAATTAAGATAATAGACTCGATACAAATTGGAATGATATAAGCGTTATGTGATTTCTTTTTTGAGGCTAATTCTACAATAAAACCTGAAACGGTAGCTCCCATTAAAAAGAAAGCAATATATAACAGATAAATCAAAGCCATCTTGTAATTCATTAAAATCAACTGTTCTGAAAAAAATGCGAAGTGACCTGTGACATTTGTTGTTAAAGTGCCAACGGCAAGAACACCTGTAATATTAACCAGGCCTGCAACACAAGACAAAATAGAGGCTAACTTCAAATTATGAGTATAATTCCTTCCTCTCCCTTGATGCCTAAACATTTGAATTAATCTTTATAAATTACAGAAAATAAGATTCATTTAAGGTTTCAGTAAATCATATACCCTGACATAATCCACCTCCATCTCAGCAGGAAATGCGATACTATCGACACCTTGCACACCGCCCCAATCTCCACCAACGGCCAGATTCAATAGTAAATGAAATCTTTTATCAAATGGCCACACGCCATTGCCTTTTCCTTCATTCGGAAAACTATAGATCTGAACATCATCCACGAAACCCCGGATATACTCGGGGGTCCAGTCAATCCGATAATCATGAAACTCCGATGTTGCCTGATTAATTCGCTTCATCACTCCTTTTTGAGTTCCAATGGAATGATTATAGTCCTTTGTATGAACGGTAATATGTATTGCATTCTCGTCATAACCGACATGCTCCATGATATCTATTTCCCCCGAATGTGGCCATCCTCCATAAACCCAATCTGTCGGCAACATCCAAGCGGCTGCCCACGTACCTTTCCCTTTCGGTACCTTGGCTCGGACTACAAATCGACCATACAGAAAATCGCCCTTGTTCTTACTGACCAGCCTAGCAGAAGTATAATCCAACCCCTCATATTGTTCTTTTATTGCAGTAATACGTAAAACACCATTTGCCACACTTGCATTTTTCCTGTTTGCAGCTGTATAGTATTGAAGTTCATGATTTCCCCAGCCATTATGCAAGGAGCCTACATCATACCCCCATTTTCTTGCGTCCGGCAGACCATTGTAATCAAACTCATCGCTCCAACTGGGCGTTTCAGCAAACTTATATTCTCCTGCATGCGTACTATCGGGACTTGCGGAAAGTATGGTGATTAAAGGAAGTATCCAAAGGCTCATTATGTTTATATTTTATACAACTATGTATAAAGCTAATGAAAAATACGAATACATTACTTCATATCGGAGAGGCGATTTAAATTTCAGTTAGCAATCATAAAATCACGGCTATTAACTTTAGTGCAATCATTTTCTACTTACTAAATCGTGTACAATTAACCAATGGATAGTAATAACAAGGAGGAGATTACCGACAATTAATATAAATTACGCTTAAAAAAAGTAGGAACCGTCAGATTACGATAAATTGCTTTCGTAAGATTTCTGGAAAATATACTTTTGAAAAAACTTTTAGGAATGTACGACACAAGTAAAAGATCAATAGCTTCGATTTCTACCATGTAGTCGATGCAACGCGGTATAGGCATATTGTAATCTAAGCGATTGACCGCGTTTTTTTCCACATAATCAATTTTATTAAACGAGAATTGGGTGGATAGCTTTTGTTTCCAGTCTTCAATATCTTCTCGTTTTGGAGAGATATACTTTTGTGTTACGTGCAAGAGACTGAGATTGAATTTCTCCGGTACACGTAAGATGAAACTGTCAAGTAGATCATATTCGGACGCTTTAAAATTGCTCAGTAATCCGATATTTTGTAACCTAAGTTTTTGGAACATGATGGGTACTGCCAAGACACCGATTGGACTCTTTTTTATCAGGGCAAAGGTATTGCTTCCCAAGACCGCATTTTGTATCATACCTTTACCCTTAGCTCCCATAACGATAAAGCGGTATTCCTTTTCTTGTAGTAAGTTTAGTACCGTTTTTTCCAAGTCGCCGAGCAAACTTACGGTTTTACTGCTGAGATCAGGAAATTCATCGTCGATACGTGTCTGCCAGTCCTTGAGCATGCCTTCAGCCTCTTCCTTCTGAGGCGTCAAAAACATATTCTCCATTTTAGCATGGACACTGTCTTTTATTGGGATAGTATAAGTATGCAGAAGCTCTACTGTCCAGTTAAATCTTTTAGCCAGATTCGCCGCATAGCGGATAGCGGTCCATGAATTTTCAGAAAAATCGGTGAGTACGAGAATTGTTTTGTCCATAAATATTTTGCAGATAAATCAGCGCAGATTACTAGTATTACAACAGTAGAGAATGCAGAAGGTTTTTAATAACCAATCAAAAGAGAGACTTTCAAAAAAAAAAGGTTTTCAAACGGGGAGAATGAAAACCTTAAATAACCAATTATAAACCTAAATTATGATACAACAAAGATAAGCATCAAAAAGATAAAAACCAAAATAAACTACCAAAAAGATAGACTTTTTTTTACTAAGGAATCAGTACAGCCCTTCCTTTGATCTTACCGTTGCGCATTCGATCATAAACTTCGTTAGCCTGATCAAGCTTAAACTGCTCAATTTCAATATGAATCTTCCTTTGCCTAGCCAAACCTACAACTTCCATAAGCTCAACCCGCGAGCCCCAATATGGGTTTGTCATACTCACACCAAAAGGAAGCCCAGACATATTGTACTGGTAGTGTCCCCCACCTAATCCAACAATTGTCAGGTCACCATCCAAACCAACAACCTTTGTTCCTAGATCTATAGTCGATGTTGCGCCTACAAAATCAATCACTACTTTAGCTTTTTTAATGCCGGTAATCTTATTGATTTGTTCGGCTGCATTTGCATCCTTCGAATTGACCACATAGGCTGCCCCCAGTTCTTTAGCAAAGGCTAGTTTTTCTTCGGTGACATCACAGGCGATAATTGAACTCGCGCTTACTTCATTTAGTATTTGTAATGCAACATGGCCCAAACCTCCAACTCCGATTACAACTACATATTCATCTGCCGTTAATTTACCAATAGAACGTTTTATCGCCGAATAAGGTGTAAGTGCCGCATCCGTTAATGGCGCAGCAATGACTGGATCTAAGTCATAAATTGGGACCAGTAAGCGCGAAGAAGGGACAAGCATATATTCCGCCATCCCGCCATCTAGGCCTAGCCCACCACCATAAGCCATTTCAGACTGGTGATCACAATAATTTTCTTTTGATTGCTGACAGGGTTTACAGTGCCCACAGCCCCAAGGACCATAGACCAATACCGCATCACCTTTTTTATAGTCTTTTACATCAGATCCAACTTCTTCAATCCAGCCCGCATTTTCGTGTCCCAAGGTAAACACCGTACCTACAACGGTCCCCTCATCTATAATGTGAAGATCAGAATGACAAACACCTGCACCACCAATTTTTAGTAATACTTCATCGCCCTTAGGAACGGGCTTCACAAGATCATTCACAACGCGGACATCTTTGTGCCCAAAAAAACGTACTGCTTTCATATTGAAAATTTTTGTTGACTAATAGAAAAACAAATAAGAACAATATATGTTTCAACGCATATGAAGACAGCGGCAACATGTAAGTCTTATTCCAAGAAAAAGTATTGCAATCTCCTGATCGTATTACCTAACGGGCAAGTCAAAAGTATTCATGCAATAAAGGCCGGCAACTCGAAGATATTTATGTATTTTTATCGGGAATCAAAGGATAAAAATATATGTTAAAAAAAAATGAACATATCGAAAGCGTTCCTATGGAACTCCAACAATTGTTGGATATGGACGAAAAAGCCAATGCTTTTTTTGAAACACTTACCAAATCATACAAACAAGGCTATTGTGATTGGGTTGGATCTGCAAAACAGGAACAAACCCGAAAAACAAGAGCTGAAAAAGCAATACAAATGCTACGAAATAATCAGAAAACGTTAAAAACCGTTTAGAATAGCCCAATTGAATATTAAGGTAGTTACTTATCAAAAAAATACTGCAAGCCATTTTTGCTCAATTGAAAGAATAGATTAGGCCAAACAAAAAAACAACGAAAATAAACTCAAAAAAAACCTAAAAACATAACCCATTGAAGAAAACCAAAGCTATTTAGGTCATATTTTTTAAAAATATCACCTAAACGCAATTTCAAAAACGGAATTTGAGAAATTTTTACACAAATAATCACTAAAACACCGTCAGTTTAAATACTTTGTAACAATATTACATAAACTTTAAAAATTCCATACCTAAATCACTTGTATCATTTTTAAAGTTTAATTACATTTGCTTTCAAGGATGCAAGGAAAATTCCATCAATATCTGTTCGGCGTAGTTTGCGCAATACTTATCAGTTTTGGCTGGTATCATGTGCCAACACCAAATAAAATCTCTTCCTGCAATCTTCACGCTGTCAATCATTTCAACAAGCAATTAAAAAGCGAAGATTATGACACCAAAGTTATTCGCAAAACTAAACGTCCTCGACATGAAAAATTAAGGGCTTATTTTTCAGAAAATGATAATGAAAACGACGACACGGGAAATGATTCCAATAGCCCTAACTTATTCGCACTTAAAGGAGAGGGTTTTGGAAATCTAGTCTCTTATATACATCCCGAATTTCACAATACACGCACAGCAGTTTCGCTTGCAAATTCCAACCAGCATACTTTACGAAAAAGCGCCCTATATATCCATTACAGTGTATTCAGGCTGTGATTTTTTAATAATTTCTTAAAAAAAGATCAAAATAACTTTCAAAATCATTTGGAAGCAGGTCAAACTATTGTTCAATTTTTCGAAAATAATTAAAAAACTATTATCATGGTCATGAGAAGCTTTATGTATATAAGCCTGTGCCTTATTATTCTATCGACAAGCTGTCAGTCAGAAAAAAAAGACAAAAAAGAAGCTGCAGTTTTCAATGTCACTACTCCTTTGGTCAAGGATACAATTGTCAATAAAGATTATGTCGCCCAAATCCGTTCGATCAACCATATTGAATTGCGCGCACAGGAAAAAGGCTACATTCAATCGATATTTGTCGATGAAGGTCAATTTGTACAAAAAGGACAACCCCTCTTTAAAATCATGCCCAACCTCTATGAGTCCGATGTTAATCGTGCTAAAGCTGAGGTAAAATATGCTGAAATCGAATATCAGAACACCAAAAATCTGTCCGAAAAAGATATTGTAGCTCCGCAGGAAACTGAAATGGCAAAAGCAAAATATGAAAAAGCCAAAGCTGAGTTAGCCGCTATGAATACCCATCTCAAATTTACTGATATCGTAGCACCGTTTTCCGGAATCGTTGGTAAGCTTCATGTCCGTAAAGGAAGTCTTGTCGATGAAGGCGAGTTGATCACAGAGCTGTCCGATAACAGTAAAATGTGGGTTTACTTCAATGTACCCGAAGTCGAATACCTCAATCAAATGGACGCAAAACAAGACAATAACCCGCTTCATGTACGATTAAACATGGCTAATGGAAAAGAATTCGGTCATGAGGGTATTGTTGAAACAATTGAATCAGACTTCAATAATGAAACTGGAAATATTGCCTACAGAGCGACTTTTCCAAATCCAAAGGGATTATTGCGTTATGGCGAGACAGGTAATATCGTCATTACATCGCCCTATAATAACGCGCTTATGATACCTCAGAAAGCTACATTCGAGGAGCTTGAAAAAAAATATGTTTACGTTATTACAAAAGATAATAAAGTAAAAGCAAGAGAAATAAAAGTTGCTGCCGAACTGCCGCATATCTATGTTGTTTCTTCCGGATTGGGCAAGGACGAAAAGATTCTGCTGAATGGACTTCGCCTGGTACAGGAAAATCAGACTATTGAATCCAAATATCAGACTCCGGAGAAAGTCATGTCAAACTTAGATTTATATGCAGAGTAATTAAAAAAGCAGCATTATGTTTAAAAAAGTAATACATCGACCGGTATTTGCTATTGTCATATCGGTTGTAATCCTATTTATCGGAGGTTTGGCCATAAAGCAACTTCCTACTGAGCAATTTCCAAAAATCGCACCGACTACAGTAGCGGTCTCCATTGCCTATCCTGGTGCAAGTGCCGATGTACTTGTAAAATCCTCACTGATTACACTGGAGAATGCAATCAATGGTGTACAGGGAATGCGCTATATCGCAACCGATGCGACCAGTGCCGGTGAAGCAACCGTAAACGTCGTATTTGATCCGGGAACAGATCCCAACGATGCCGTGGTACTGGTCAAAACCCGGGTGGATCAAGTTATGCCACTATTGCCTGAACTTGTTCAAAAGGAAGGAGTCGTCGTCAATCCAATTCAGCCTAGTATGCTGATGTACGTGAATCTTTACAGTACAAATAAAAGCATGGATGAAAAGTTCTTGTACAACTATGCAACTGTAAATATCATTCCTGAAATCAATCGTATTCATGGTATCGCCAAATCACAAATCTTAGGTAGCCGTAGATATGCCATGCGCGTCTGGTTAAATCCCGATCGTATGCGCGCCTATAGCCTGTCAGTTGATGAAGTGATGAAAGCGATAGGAGAACAAAGTATCATCGGCCGTCCCGGTCGACTAGGACAAAGCTCGGGTATTGCAGCGCAATCCCTCGAATATGTCCTAACCTATAAAGGGCAATACAATACACCTGAAGAATACGACAATATTATCGTTCGCGCAAACGGCGACGGTGAAAATATCAAGTTAAAAGACGTAGCTAAAGTCGAACTGGGTAGTGAATTCTTTGACATCTATTCCAATTTAGACGGGCATCCCTCGGCTTCAATTGTGTTGAAACAGAATTATGGTAGTAATGCCAATGACGTTATTAAAGATGTGAAGGCAAAACTTGCAGAGATGAAAAGTAACTTTCCTCCAGGGATAGACTATAAAATCAGTTATGACGTATCCCAATTTCTGGATGCTTCTATCGAACAGGTGATGCATACTCTACGCGATGCTTTTATTTTAGTTGCCATTGTTGTATTTATTTTCCTTGGCGACTGGCGTTCGACTTTGATTCCGATCATCGCCGTGCCCGTCTCGCTGATAGGTACATTCTTCGTCATCCAATGGTTCGGTATGTCGATCAACTTAGTGACCTTGTTTGCATTGGTGCTTGCCATCGGGATTGTCGTGGACAATGCCATTGTGGTCATTGAAGCAGTACATGCCAAAATGGAAGAAAGTGCCATATCGCCATACAGCGCTGTAAAAGAAGTCATGGGCGAAATCGCAGGTGCTATTATCGCTATTACAGCTGTTATGGTGGCCGTTTTTATCCCCATTTCATTTATGACAGGTCCTGTCGGAACATTTTACCGTCAGTTTTCAATTACCATGGCGAGTTCCATCGTGATATCTGCAGTAGTCGCATTAACCCTTACTCCTGTGCTTGCTGCGATGCTCCTGAAAAACAACCATGGTAAACCAAAAAAATCAAACGTATTCACTAAATCGCTCGACCTTTTTAACCATACTTTTGATAGAATAACGGGCAAGTATGCCTCCTTACTTCGTAAAATTGCCAGCCGAAGAGTGATTACATGGGGTATCTTAATAGCTTTCTGTGTCGGAATTTTCGTCATTAACAAAACGCTTCCAGGAGGTTTTATACCGAGTGAGGACCAAGGTACAATATATGCCATTATTCAGACTCCTCCGGGATCAACATTGGAACAGACCAATAAGCTTTCCAGAGAGCTCCAAAAGATCTGTCAAGGGGTAGATGGGGTAGAATCTGTCTCATCACTGGCAGGTTATGAAATCATGACCGAAGGCCGTGGATCGAATGCCGGAACCTGTCTTATCAACCTCAAAACCTGGGGTGAACGTGAACACTCCGTTAAAGAGATCATGGAAGAACTTGAAGAAAAATCAAAAAATCTTGGTGCAACGGTTGAATTCTTCGAACCTCCCGCTGTTCCAGGGTTTGGTTCTTCAGGAGGTTTCTCCATGCGCCTGCTGGACCTCAATAGAACCACCGATTACCAAGATTTCGATAAAGTAAATAAAGCGTTTATCGCTAATCTAAAGAAACGTAAGGAACTCACCGGAGTCTTTACATTCTTTGCCGCCAATTACCCACAATACGAATTGGTATTTGACAATAACGCCGCAATGCAAAAAGGCGTTTCCATTGGTAAAGCCATGGACAACCTCAATATCCTTATCGGTAGTACCTACGAGCAGGGTTTTATCCGTTTCGGTCAATTCTTCAAGGTCTATGTACAATCTTCACCAGAATTTAGAAGGCTACCTTCCGATATCATGAACCTCTACGTCAAAAATGATCATGACCAGATGGTTCCTTATTCGGCCTTTATGACCTTAAAAAAAAACACAGGGACCAAACGAAATCACGCGTTATAACATGTACAATTCGGCCGCCATCCGTGGACTTCCGGCAAATGGATATACAACGGCCGACGCTATTCAGGCAATCAACGAAACTGCACTTCAAACATTACCACATGGCTATAAAGTTGCCTGGGAGGGCTTGTCCTATGATGAGGCCCAACGTGGAAACGAAGCCGTTTATGTCTTTTTAGTCGTCTTAGTCTTCGTATATCTTGTACTTGCTGCGCAGTACGAAAGCTTTATCATTCCGTTTGCGGTATTGTTGTCGCTACCAGTTGGTGTATTTGGATCATTCTTCCTATTAAAAGCTATGGGACTTGAAAATGACATCTATGCACAGGTCGGACTGATCATGATTATTGGTTTATTGGGTAAAAATGCGGTGCTTATCGTAGAATTTGCCGTGAAAAGGCGCCAAGCTGGCGATAGCATATTGGAAGCAGCTATTGAGGGCTCACGAGCACGTTTCAGACCAATCCTCATGACCTCATTTGCATTTATCGCTGGACTTGTACCACTTGTCTTTGCCAGTGGTGCTGGAGCTATCGGTAACCATACCATAGGTGCCTCGGCGCTGGGAGGTATGCTCGTCGGAACTATCTTTGGCGTTATTGTCATTCCCGGACTCTACTACATTTTTGCAAAATTGGCTGATGGAAGAAAAATGATCCAAGCCGAAGACGAATCACCATTAAGTGAAGACATGATACATTATGAATAAGAACAGATTATATCACTATACAGGTTTCGCACTTTTCTTGCTTAGTCTTGCAGCCTGCAAACCACTGGAAATAAAACAACGTACCGAAAATAGAACCGTTCCTGGGAAATATAGCGATGCCGACAGCGACACCGTGAATACAGGAAAAATCAAATGGAACAGCTATTTCAGCGATCCCAATCTACAAGGACTGATCAGTCAGGCACTAGCAAACAACCAGGAGCTACATATTATGCTTCAGGAAATTGAAATAGCCAAGAATGAGGTAAGCGCCAAAAAAGGTGAATATCTACCTTCCGTAGGTGTAAAAGTTGGCGCCGGGGTCGACAAAGTTAGTCGCTACACAAACATTGGAGCGATGGAAAAGAATACGGAAATCGAACCCGGACGCGAAATGCCGGAACCGCTATTTGATTTTGGAGTTGGTGTACAGGCACAATGGGAAACAGATATCTGGGGTAAACTCCACAATGCGACCAAAGCCCAGTTGCAACGGTATTTTGCCAGCGTGGAAGGCAAAAACTTTATGGTAACTCACCTGATCGCTGAAATTGCAGATTCTTATTATGAACTCCTGGCGCTGGACAACGAACTCTTGGTTATCAATGAGAATGTAAAGATTCAAAACGATGCACTGGTCGTGGTAAATGACTTGAAGAAAAACGCGCGATCCAATAAACTTGCCGTCAAAAGATTTGAAGCCCAGATATTGAAAACCCAAGGTATGCAATATGATATCAAGCAGAAAATTACAGAAACAGAAAATAGAATAAACTACCTTGTTGGAAGATTCCCGCAGCCGGTTCAAAGGGATCAACAATCATTTGATAAGCTTGTCCCGCAAACCGTTTATGCCGGCATCCCGGCCGACCTCCTGGAAAACAGACCTGATATAAAGCAGGCTGAATATGAACTTGCAGCGTCCAAACTGGATATCAAATCGGCCAAAGCCCGCTTTTACCCTTCTTTGGACATTGCGGCGGGAGTAGGTTTTCAAGCTTTTGACCCGACTTATCTCATCAAACCGGAAGCCTTTCTCTCTTCCCTCGTTGGTGAACTCACTGCCCCTTTGATCAACAAACGGGCAATTAAAGCCGCGTATTATAGCGCAAATGCACGACAGGTTCAGGCTGTTTACCATTATGAGCAGACCATATTGGCGGCTTATATTGAAGTTGCAAACCAGCTCTCCAAAATTAAAAATCTGGAGAATGGCCTACAAATTAAGACCAAGGAAGTCGATGCATTAAATGAGTCTATCGGTATTTCCAACGACCTCTTTAAATACGCCCGCGCAGATTATATGGAGGTTCTGCTGACACAACGCGATGCCCTAGAATCCAAATTTGAGCTCGTTGAGAAAAAGGTCAACCAACTCAAAGCAAGCGTAGCCATATACAGATCCCTAGGTGGTGGATGGGATCATCAATAGCACAATTTAATTTTAGTTTTTATATGTTGGGGACTTATCATGTGATAAGTCCCTTTTTTTGTAAAAGCATATTTACTCCACCACGATTTCTTTCATTTTCTCGTTTCCATAGTATGTCGGGAAATACATTAATTCAGCCTTCGCGGGATTGACAGTATAAGTCCCGGTATAACGAGGTAAAAGTTCGATCTCAAAGGTATGCGTACCTTTCCCCAGTTTGTTGCAAAAAATGACAACACGATCTTTGAAATGCTCTCGGTGCGCCTCGATTCTATAGTATCCATTGGTTTTGGTTTCATAAGAACATCCCGCCGGTATAGGAACTTCAATCTGCACATACTCAGCTTCACCAGTTAATGTTACGCTTGCTTCAAGTTTTACAGGCTTTCCTTCCTTGAGCGCCGCTACCGTAGCACCATTGTCCTTAAATCGCGTTGCAACAGCAAGGCCCTTTTCTTTTTCTATGACAGGGTTTGGATTCCAAAAATTTTGATAGGCTGTCACAAAAGCCGGCCCCGTCCCTTCTTTCCTCACTTTAATCTGTTCATCCGACTTAAAGCTTTGCGTATACGGAAATGTAGTGACGCGTTTGCCATTGATGACCATAACCGGTACCTGGAAAGACTCACCCTCTTTCAGTAAATCAGGAAGAATACTTCGTATGATACGGGAAGATTCGTAGATATTATACCATTGGTTTTGCTGGCGCTGCGCGAAAAAGTAATTACGGATATTTTCTAAATCCGAATCATGACCGCCAATTGATTTTAAGACACCATAAGCCAACAGTGTATTCTCGGTATTGGTTTCCGTAGGTCGCATAAAAAATCCGCCTTTCTGATCTGTTGTAGCTCCAGAAGTCCAATAAAGCCCACCTAAGACAGCCTTTGAGGAGTATTTAAGAATGGTATCTGCAGCATGTGAATCCTTAAGACCCAGTTTTGAAATCAATAGATATTTCAACAGTTTATCCTTGATGGTTTTACTTTTCAGTTTTGTATCAATTTCGAAGAAATAGTTTTTGTAATCGGTTTTCGGATCTAGCCGGAGCAGATATATCAGGGAGCTAAACAAATTCTCTTTGGCCCCGTGAAGCTTATCTTTATCCAATAGAAGATCCAGCGAAGCCAAGCTGCTTTTCAACATGGTCTTTTCACGTTCTGCATAGATCTCCGTATCGATCTCAACCTGGTATCCTGCTTCTCGGGCATCCAACAGTACCCCGATCACATAGTTGCTGATCCAGCTCACGGTTTCACTCTTGTTCCACCAGCCCCAGCCCTGATTGGAATTTTTGTTTTTCTGTAACTCCTTCAAAAGATCCTTTATTTTCTTATCCTCTGTAAAGGGCTTTCCGATCAATTTTGTAAGCTCTTTTTTAGAAAGTAACGCGCTCAATTTGGAAGCCATCTGTTCATTGCATAGAAATTTGTAACGATCGATCGATTCGATTTCCCGTTGTAAGAATTCCAGCGAATTTGCTTCGGCATGCAAGGTGATTTCGCCTAGCGCAGGAGAAGTTTTTAGCAAATACTCTGCGGTACTGTTGAGTACTTTAAAATCTCCTTCATGTTGTTCAAGCCCCTTTTCAAAAATCGGAATGCTACGTTTTTCACCATCAAAATATCCATTTGACAATCCGATCGAATAAGCAAGTTGGATGCTGTCCCCCTTATCGGCAATAACCGATATAGGATCCCGATAGGACTTCGCAATTTTCAACTTTGCCTCCTGCGTTGTTAGTCCATTATTGATGGTACGCAAGAGCTGTAAGCTGTCGCTAAGATAATTGACAACCCGTCCCATGGCTGTAAACTGATCACCTCTGATGGCAAATCGGGGACTCGACAAATGTGCCGAAACAGCTTTAAAAGATTTGACATTTAGCTCTTTCATGTCGGCGAAATTTTTATTTCCTTTAGCAATAAAGAATGTTCGCCAATTGGTAATATCATCCGGATAGGTCGCTTCAAAATTAGCTTTTCCCTGAGCATCGGTAGTTAGCTTTGGCTGCCAGAATGCATCATCGCGGAAGTTCACGCGCATCGTATTTCCAGATTCCAAATAGGGCATATCCACAGCACCTGTCGATGCCGCAGAAGCTCCAGCTTTCATCTGAACCATCACCACGCCGTTGGCGGCCCGAGCACCATACAATCCAAGCATAGATTGATCTTTAATCACATTCAATGACGCGATAGTCGATGGATCAAGACTTGAAATATCACCTTCAAAGGGGACTCCGTCTACTAAAATCAATGGTTTTTCATTGGGAGCCGGACTAGCAGCGCCACGAATACGAATCCCTGCTACAGCCCCCTGCAACATAGCCGTAGTCACCCCATCCATCCTAGCATTGATCGATTTCACTGCCGCAGTCAATGATTGCCTTTTTTGGACGCCATACCCCACAACAACAACTTCATCCAATTGATTTTCGCTTGGCTTTAACTCAACGAAATAATCTTTGCCACTGGAGACTTTGACTGTAGCTGTATTGTACCCTAAAGCAGCAATCTCAAGTACCGTATCTTTGTCATCGGAGAGCTCAAGTTCCAAACTACCGTCAAAGCTTGTGAAATATCGTTTTTTTGTATCCGAAACACTCACCTTAGCCCCAATTAATGGCGTATCACCATCGTAAACCAAAATCCTTGCGACCTTATTATTCTTTCTTTTCGCTCTAAAATCTTCTCGGTCTATTTTTAAGAGCTGCGGATCAATCTCTTGCCCATGTCTTATAGAATCCCGCAATGGGTTTTCCACGGTACGTACAATAATTTCATCGCGTACAAGTTTGTAAGCCAATCTTGCCGCTTGGGATGCATTGCTCCATTGAATAGAATCCAGTCTGAGATAATTCATCCCATTGGCTTTGAGTTTGATTGGCAGGCTAAATGAAGTTGAATCATCCTTTACAATATGCAAAGTAACATCGCCGACCGGAAGATCCCCAAAAGTTCGATGTCCACCGTAAAACAGTCGAAAGTACATTCTATCCTCTACATTCGTCGGTTCAATAAAGATCAATGCAGGTCGAATGCCTTTTTGGGCAGCATCATTGCCCAAAATTAAATTCAATTTAAAAATAGCGTCTTTTTTTCCTTTCTTCACCGTAGCAAATTGTGCAGGTCCCGTGCTATTTTGCATCGTCTCTTGGAAAGTATGTTCTACGTTTGCCTTGATATCCTCCAAGGTCCATACCCTCTCCTGAAAATCTAAATTTGGCGTAAAATCATACAGATCAATCCGCAAAGGATTGCCATCCCAGCTTTTTTGCTTTTGGTAATTTTTATAGATACTGTATTGATAGCCTCCCTCAATTTCAAAACGTCCAATTTTCGCTGTGTCAACCATGAGCGTGCCTATTTTGGACACACCGTTATACATTTCTGTCCTTGGAAATGGTCCCACGAGCAGGGGTACGGGAACCTGTGTACGCAACCGGTTATCGTAAACAGTTTTTCTTACGGGATTGAGGTAGTAGAGATCTCCCGCTGTCTGGATATATGCTGGCATCTCAATCAATGCATTATTATTGGGTAATTGCCAGGCTCCAAAATTGTTGGTTACTGTAATCAACTGGCGCTTCAATTCAGTCAATTCGTTAGTGTAGAGCTTACCACGTTCTTCTTTAGGTAAGCGGTAAACCAAAATCTGGCCTTTGCTAAATGCTTTTTCGGGGTAGGTAAAACCAATCGTATCCTGCGAGGCATTAAAAGAAACAATGACCTTTTTCCCCTTTTCAAGATAAAAGCCATTTACACGAATGTCGCGATCCTTGGTCCTAAATCTAAAATCATGCTGCCCCGGAGAAACTTCAAAAATAGTATTGTTATTTTGTTGGTCTTGTTTAGCATAAGTCAGTACACCGTCTATCCAGACTAAATGTATCCCCTGCACCGCACCATTTACTACGACATAAGGGGAAATCTGGCTCTTGACCGCATCCAGAGGAAGAGACTCCTGATAATAATCTTTGGGATATAAAAACCGATAAAAAGCCATCGTATCCAACTGCATGTCTTTAGACCATTTTGCCCAATTTTTAAGAGCTCCCTGATGAACCTTCTCATCATCATCCAAACTAAAATTAAGATTTTGTGAGACTCTTGCCCTTCGCATCAGACCACCCATAGTAATATTTGGAGTGGTTGCTGACCTAAATTTTGAGGTAAAACCATAGGCCGTAATATCAACATCCTTCAACGGTTTACCATGCTTATCCGTAACCGAAAGTTCTACATCAGCCTTCTGCCCCGGATAAACTGTCGTCGCCGTGTTTACTGCCAAATTTAAATTCTTCTCCACATAGGGTAATTCTTCCTGGATAACTTTTGATTTTCCTCCGAAAAGATAGGTGATTTCCATGCTATACCCGTCTTTTCCCCGAGCTAAAAATGTACCATTTAATTTGGTATTATAACCCGAAGCAATCGTACGACCAGCACGATAGACACGATACCAAAATGGAATCATAGCGGGATTATTGACATGCAATATCACCGAATCCGCAGTTCGATAAAACCGATAATTCAGTTGTGCCTGCTCTTGATCCTCCAGATATATGTTTTTACTGAATCCATTCGACTTGACAACAATTTCTTCGGCCTGCCAAGGTATAGAAACCAAATTAGGTAAACTCAAATTTTCAGTCTTCAGCACTTCACGATGTTCACCTAATATCATTAGCTGAGCAGTTGTTGGCATCGCAACACCTTTTTCGAAATACTTCAGTTCTGCATGCCCGTCTTTTACAGCAATACGAATTTCCTTTTCGCTGTTGAGTATATTAAGGTCGAGACTTCGCTCAATTCTTTCATTATCCGAACTTAGGTAGGTGCCAATAACCCGAAATGTAAGACCTATGTCAGCCGGAAAGATTGAATCGGGTAATACAATTTCCTTTTCCGCCACATCTGCAAGCGAAATGCTCGTTTGCCATAATGTATCTGGAATAAAATTGACCTTATTGGATTTTATATCAAGTGTATAAAGTGGACTTGTCACAACACGCACATCTACTTTCCCATCATATATGGGCATTTCATTTTCATTTAAAGCTTTTAGTTTCAGTCGCACACTGTCTCCTTTAGCATATTTCGTCTTTTCGGACGTCATATTAAAGCTTAGGCTTTTTAACTCATAGTCTTCATATCGGAAAGACTGTTGATGCAAGACGTCTTTGGCTTTCGTAGATTCCAAAGAAATCCCATAATCCCTATCAAGGATGAGACCAAGCCCCTTCAAATCAAATGCAAAGTTGTACATTCCTGGACGATAGGGAGCAAGTCGGGCCAAAACGGTATCTTTGGCATATCCATATCCACCTGTCAGACGTACAGCAATAGAATCACGGTAAGGTTTCCATTTTTCTTCCTCAAGATAAGCTTTAAACTTAACCTGCTCATTTGGCTTATACATTGGCTTGTTAAAAACCATAAAGCTTTCTGTCTGTTCAGTTTCTTGTTTATGAAAGAAACTCTTAATCTTAAACTTTGTTCTAAGCCAGCTATTTTTGATTCCTATCCATAATGGAACCCTGTCTTTGTAAGGCCAACTCCGTTCTACACTCAGGTAATGATAGACACCCTTATGTTCAATACTGACGACATCGTCACTATTTGCATTGGCAGCTTTATAATAATGATACTTCTTATCGAATGACATGCGACGTCCCTTCACTTTTACTTGCGCATCTTTTATAATCGTTCCCAGAGAATCGTATAGACAAATCGCAAAAATTTCTGCCGGAATAATCTTGACATATAGGTTATCACTAATCAATTCCTGATAAATGAGATCAGCTCCGCTGGCGCGGACCTGGACATAATTACCAGGAGGTAAATTCGGCTGTGGACTTCCGGCCTTATACTTGAGAAAAAAATCGCTGAGCATAGTTTCATCGAATTTCTTCTCTCCCAAGTGAATTTTTCTTAGAACTTCAGGGCTCAGTTTATAAATATAATAGTCAGAAGATCCACGCGGACTATTGAATAAGGTCGATTGCCCACAAAGGACCACAGAATACAGAACAGCTAAAAAGCAGACAACAATTGATTTCCATTTCATGTTTAAGATACTGGCTAAATTCTTTTAAAAATAGATAAATTTACCTAAAGCCAAGTACTAGATTTTTCCATCCGGCACTTCAACTTTCGTGCAGGGATGCGAAGAGTATCAAAATTCCATAAACGGAGAAAAAAAATTACAATTTCAACCTAACTTTGATTGAATCTATAACTTCAGTGTCCGAGGGAAAGTCACCAGCTCCCGAACCGCTGGAACGATTGACCAAAGGCGGCTCCTCACCATATAGGGTATCGCGGGCGATGACTACCTTCTTGTCGAGATCTACATAGCTAATAATATAATTGCGCTGATAAGCTTTATCTTTTTGACCGATCTTATTGACGTACTCTCCTTTTTCCTGCATGTCCATCGCTATCATAACAATGCCTTTGACAGCATCACCGGGATAATTATCTACTGTTCCCAATGCCTCGTTCCATTTTTCCTTATAAGTTATTCCCAAATCACCGGCACCGCCATTTTCAAGAATTAGACAGTTCTTCCCCCAGTCGACTTCGGACAATTGTACTGGATATTTATAAATAGCGGTATGATCGCCAAAACCAGCTAAAATTCGGGAAGATAATTGTTTTGTTTTTTCCTGATCCGCCTCCATATTTCCCAAAAGACGGTAAGCCCATATACCGATACCAATTACTGCAACCAATACCAGGCCTACAAAAGTGAATATTGCTTTCTTATTTCCCATAGTTCTATTTTATTTAATTAATTACCAATCAAATATACTTAGTCTATATGCTCATTTTCACCCTTTTTACAATTCGCTTGACCTGCTTTATTATTTGCTGCGCTTGCTTAAATAAACGTTATAAAAACAAATATTCGAGCCTTCGCAGCCCTAGTTTTCAACAACATGAAATAACAGGAGCTGCCACTATTTTATTTTTATCATAAATGATGGTTCATCCAATTCATACTGACACATAGCTGTCACATAGTGGTTATATCTTTGTTTAACCTTAGCAGGAAAACAAATACTAAACGAAAAAACAATTCCAGAGCAAAAGCTATTAGTAGGATAACTAATCGAATTTTAAATTATTACAGTAAAAAAACATGGAAACATTACCACAATTAAAAGAAGAATTAGCGAATGAATATCAAATTACAAAAAACTTCATTGCACTTTTCCCTGAAGGCAAGAATGAATATGTCCCACATGAAAAAAGTATGAAAATGATGCGTCTGGCAACCCACTTAGTCGAAGTTTTCGAATGGCCAAGTACCATTTTAAAGACTTCAGAACTTGACTTTGCCAAAAGTGCTTATGTGCCAACAAGTCTATTGACTCGGGATGATCTCTTAAAAAAATTGGACGAAGATTACGAAGCCGGAAAAAATGCTTTAGAAACAGCTAAGGAGGAAGACTTAATTCCAAGCTGGACCATTAAAAATGATGGCCATGAACTGGCAAGCTGGAGCAAATACGGTGCTATTCGTCACTCATTAAACCAGATTACACATCACAGGGCACAATTAGGTGTTTATTATAGACTCAATGATATTCCCCTTCCAGCAAGTTATGGCCCCTCTGCCGATTCACAGAATTTCTAAAAAGCTAGCGGCTGGAATGAAAATACGACATCTATATGTCGTATTTTCATTCTACGCCGGACAATATGTATGTGCGACAACACCACCTGGAAAAACTTGCACATTCACGAGCTTTAGATCGAGAAATCTAGAAAGACCGTCGAATATAGGCAGCCCAGTACCCAATGCAATTGGATGTGTGATCAGATGATATTCATCAATTAATCCGGTTTCAATTAAACTTCGCATAAACTCAGCTCCTCCATGAGCCAATAGTGGCTTCCCTGACTCCGCTTTTAATTCTCTAATTCCTTCAATGAGACCTGCATCAAAAACCCGGGCATTCATCCAAGAGGAATTCGCAGGAAGCTCGGCATTGTGAGCAAAATCTTCTGTTTTGGGATGATAGCCCTTTTTTGTAAAGACAGCTTTAGGGATTTCATTCATTGCTGCCGCAAAAGGATTTGTTGAAGCAGGCCAATAGGAAGCCATTACTTCAAAGGTCTTTCGGCCCATTAGATGAACGCCGGCAGATTCACAAATATTTAAAACCCATGCGCTAGAATGATCATCACCACTTTTAAACATCCAATCAAGTTCACCGTGGATGCCCGCAACAAATCCATCGATGGAAACAGACATTTTCATTATTAATTTCCGCATAACAAAAAGTTCAATATTTAATAAAACAAATCCAATTCAAAACTGGGTTATTGTCTATCAAAAATAAACCATTTCAATCGACGTACAGCGGGGACAAACCGTCAATATACAAGGGCATTTACGACAGTTCTTTTTTCTATCCTTTACCTTCCTCAAGGGTAAGCATAAAATTCAAATAGTGCTTTTTCTTCGCGAAATGCTGATCATCCAATAACTTTTTGTAGGCCGATATCGCATTAAAAAGGATTTGAAGATTATCCTCGTTATAATGATCTACATTGAAATATATTAAATCCCTGTTGATATAATCGTCCAATGAAGTAAGCAACGTATCATCCAATTCATCCTTGCTTCCGGGAAGTGCCATAAGCGTTGCCAGCTTCTTTTTTAATTCTCCTTCCCAACGTTTGACGTCTTGCAACCTTGTCTCAATATCAGCGAAGGGCAAAGTCTGAAATATAAACCGGGTATTCTCCGTCATGTCAACATAAAGTTTTTGAGCCTCCTCATAATTCTTATCGAAAAAAGCAAAATCATCATATCTCCGTTCAAACTCCTCACTCATCCCCTGCGCATCAGCCAAGCGCGCAAAATAATAATGGATTTGATGGTTATAGTCAGTAATTTTATCCTCCGTAGCTGCAATAGTGTCTTCAATTTTTTTTAGTAATTCGACGGCATCAGCCGCTCGATATTTTGTACCGTCATAGTCAAAGGACTTTAATTTTAATTCGCCTTTACTGATTGCTTCAACGACATATTTGTCATTTTTCAGACTATTAAGTTCATACAGTGTATCGACTCTACAATCGGCAAATAACTCATCAAAAGTCGGCTTTGACTGTCCCTGAAAAATTGGAGTTTCACCTTTTCGCACAGGATGATTGTAGTCATAGAAATCATTGAATCTTGGATCAACAGCATACTTGTTCATTCGACTTTCAAAATCATCACTGAAAGACGTTATTTCTAACAGTGATGGGGGCTGTTGATACTGTACCTGCGCAAACAACTTATCCGAAATTTGGTTTGCTACGGCAGCACGATTAGCTAGTAATTCAATAGCAGGTGCGTTGTTGGCTTCTTGCTTGACAATATTAAGTTTCTGTAATGCTTTTACCCGATCTTCATCCGATGGATGGGACGACCATTGATCTTCAAGATTTAACTTCGATTTATCATATTTTTTTAAAGTCGCCAATTCGATTTGGGGAAAGCCATTTCGCACTTGATATCTATTGCGTTCCGCAATCAAGAGCATGACACAACGATGCTCTGGATAAATATTACGACTACGGATATTTTCAGAAAATTTGGTATCATAGAAAGTAAGTACATTATTTAGTGCATGGTTTGCAAAACCCAAACGTAAGAGCGAGTCAGCCAAAGCCTGGGAACCAGCAACATGTGCCGCAATTTCATCCGCATGAAATTCCATCTCTCTTGATAACGCCAAATAATTGAGATTTACATATTCATAAAGATGCTTCAAAATATGCTGAATCTGTTGAATAATAAACATCGATATACCAATAAAAATAGCAGAGTACCCACTGATGTTACCCCATTTACGAAACATATTATCCAGCGATTCATTCTTATACAGCATATTGTAGATAATCTGATTAACATGGTAAACAT
This sequence comes from Sphingobacterium sp. B29, assembly GCF_001952815.1. Lineage (NCBI taxonomy): Bacteria > Pseudomonadati > Bacteroidota > Sphingobacteriia > Sphingobacteriales > Sphingobacteriaceae > Sphingobacterium > Sphingobacterium sp. B29. The sequence goes on from NZ_CP019158.1 coordinate 5,150,269, forward strand.
AGCTACCCACTTTCATGCTTTTTTGTGAGAAGTGGCCAAACTCGTGTGCAAGAATAGCCTTTAGTTCCTGTTGAGTAACTGCATTCACCATCCCCACACCAATCTGAAGATTTTTCTTAATGGGTAAAAACATGCTCCAAAAACTAGAATCATAGAATACAGATGCATTGACATCATGCGATAGAAAAACTTTCTTTGGAAAGCTTGTGTCAACTTCCTTTACCACCTCATGAATAAGTGCAAATAACTGTGGTTCGTCGCTCTCATATATCTGTGTAAGATGCCCCGTATCAACTTTTGTTGACGCAAAAACAAATTTTAATAAAAAGAAAAGTATGGTCAAACCTGTAGCGAGTAAGCCCAAACATAATACTGCGGTTAAAAACATAGGCTTGGCAGTGAACATCAATAGTCCCAATAAAGTAAAACCAACAGTAATACCTATTGCCAAGAGTAGCAGAATAACATAAGTAACCGCAAAAACAACAATAGATAAAATTGTTTTACGCGCATGTTTTCTAAAGTTTGTAGATACTTGTACGTTCATAAATTGTTAATAAAGCAAGGATAATTGACTATATAAATCTAAAAAATAAAATCCATTTGCCTATAAGTTTACAGCAAATCAAAATTGTAAACCTATCCGACAAAAGACCAATCAATGCTTTCTACCGCAAAACTTGCGTACATCTTATATTGCTAATAACCTTTTTTTAAAGAAACTTCATGGAGTAAAGATCGCCCCTCAACCATTCTTCGATAATTATCCACCACTTGTAAGACGGAAGATCCAATATTTGTCCTACTAGCAACATGCGGAGTTATCACAATAGGTGGGCAATCCCAAAATGGATGATCTTGCGATAATGGTTCTTGATGAAATACATCAAGATAAGCTTCAGTAATTTTTTTTCCAGCAATTGCATCCAACAAATCATTTTCCACGAGATGTTCTCCTCGACCAACGTTAACGAGTACAGTTTCTTTGGGACACAAATTGAAGAAACCACGATTTAGAATTCCTTTTGTTGCATCGGTCAATGGTAGTATATTAACAATAAAATCTGTGCTTTCAAGGGCAGCACGAAGTCCTTTCATTCCAGTAAACGAACTTACTCCCTTAAGATTTTTAGGTGAATTGGACCATCCATTTACGTTGAATCCCAATTGGACTAAACCTTCAGCCACATAACCACCAATTTCGCCTAACCCTAAAATAGCAACCCTGGTTTCACCAATTGATTTGTATAGCAAGGGTTGCCAATGTTTCTTTTCTTTTTCGTTTATATAAGCCGAAAACTTCTTCATCGAATGCATTAAGCAAGTCAAAACATGTTCAAACATATCGCTTTTCAACATGGGATCGATAATCCTACAAATGCGGAGATGTGATGAAATACTTTTGGGAAAAAGATGATCTATTCCGGCGCCACCAGATTGGATAACTTTTAAGTTTGGAAAATGAGTGTAATAATCTGCTTCAGGTTTCCAGCAAAGCGCAAATTCGACCGCATCATAATTTTCAATCTCAGGGAAGATCTCCACCTTTATTTCAGGTAAATATTTATTGATTTCGACCTTCCACTCCTCGGCTCTTGCTCTATTCAGTATCAATGCTATACTCATACTTTGTTCGTTTACACGAAAATAACATTTTATGCCTATCTATCGTTTGCTTTCTTTGGGTATTCTTAGTCTTAACGTATTTAAAAATATCATGATGATTTCTTTTGTTCAAACAAACCAGCGGGTTAGCTTTCTGTCGAAATTAGCTGAAACAACCGATTCTATTAAAAAACAAAGTTTAAAATCTATTTTAATCGTAAATTCGTAGAGGACATCCATAAATACAAATTCAGATGGCACTCAAAAACCGAATTATCCTAATAAGCCTAATCATTTTCAAATTCATCATGCAATACCAGTTGATTAGCCCAACCTACGAATTGCAGCGCGACGAATTCTTACATGTAGATCAAGCAAACCATTTAGCCTGGGGATACCTTTCCGTTCCGCCAATAACATCGTTGATTTCCTATCTCATCAAAATACTGGGCAATTCTGTCTTTTGGATCAAGTTTTTCCCTGCACTTTTCGGAGCCTTAACGATTCTTATCGTCTGGAAAACAATAGAATCGCTAAAAGGAAATCTGTTTGCACAGCTCTTTGGAAGCTGTTGCATTATGTTTTCTGTGCTATTCCGTTTGAATGGTTTGTATCAACCTAATTCTTTTGATGTCTTATGTTGGACTTCCATATATTATTGTATAATAAAGTATTTAAATAACAAACAATCCAAGTGGTTATTTTATATGGCTATTGTTTTTGCGCTTGGATTTCTGAATAAATACAACATCGTATTTCTGATCTTAGGTTTGATCCCCGCAGTTGCTTTGGTTCCAGAACGAAAAATATTTACAGAAAAAAAATTATATTACGGAATACTCATTGCCCTACTAATTATCCTTCCTAATTTAGTATGGCAGTACCGCAATAACTTCCCTGTATTTGTTCATTTCAAAGAGCTTCAAGATACACAACTTGTTCATGTTAACCGATGGAGTTTCGTACGATCTCAATTTTTGTTTTTTTTCGGAACCTTTCCCGTCCTCATTCTTGGATTATATGCACTGTTGAAATATCCTGCATTTAAAACATATCGCCTATTCTTCTACTCTTTCTTTATCACCCTTGGAATCTTCTTATTTCTAAGAGCGAAAGATTATTATGCAATAGGTCTTTACCCAATATATTTTGCTTTTGGCGCAGTTTATATTTCATCACTTTTGGAAAATAAAACTGGTCAGATTTTAAAACCTATCTTGATCGTGTTAACGGCGATCCTATTTCTTCCAGTCTATAATATTGCATTCCCCAATAGAAATCCAGCATATTTTGTGAACCATCCCGATAAATACAGAAAATATGGTATGTTGACATGGGAAGATGGCAAAGAGCATCCACTCCCACAGGATTTTGCAGATATGTTGGGATGGCAAGAACTTGCTAGAAAAGTCGATAGTCTCTATGACCAAATACCTAGATCGGAAAATACCCTTGTACTTTGCGACAATTATGGGCAGGCCGGCGCCATTAACTATTATTCCAAACGAGGAATTAAAGCTGTTTCATTCAACGCTGACTACATCAATTGGTTTGATTTGAATAAAGCATACAGCAATGTGATTCGAATTAAAAACCGCTGGGAACGAGAACGAGAACTAGCAGCAACAAGTCCCTTCTTCAACAAATCAATGCTGGCCGACTCCATCACAAATACCTACGCAAGAGAATATGGTACAGTGATCTTCACTTTTATTCATGCAAAAATCAATATCAATGAACGTATCTCCGAAGAGATTGCATCAGAAAAAACAGCGAAGAAACTTCCTTTGTAAATAATTCATTTTTTAAGCGATCAGGCCTGCTCCAGTCTATTTTTTTATTAAAAAAATAGTATATTTAATTCAATAGCCAAAAGCTTCCGGCGCGAATGATACTTGTCGTATATCTTCTGGTATCATCACTATGACATGGAACTTAACACCAAATTAACAGGATAATTATGCGCTTTTTGAATTTCTTGAAAGGACAAAGCAATTTGAGACAGATTGACGTTAGTGAGGACGATGATTTTGTAGATTTACAACTGACCGTCACAAAATATTGGAAAGATGACGACGAACATCATATTGTCCAAGCTAAAGGGCTTTGGGGTAGAGAGACCGTTGGTTTGGCAATCGCCTTTCGTCCTGATATGAAATTGGGTATTGTCGATACCGAAGTCGATAAACAAAGGTTTTATCGCGAAGGGATTAATTTCTATTCAATTGGCAAATTAAGTGACAATTTTACCAAAGCGTTAAATAGTCTCTTTAAAATCGATGGTACATCCTTTAAAATGCACGATAACATTGGATCGACCGCGTTTATCGTCAGTGGACACCCGGAATATTTTGATGAGGAATATATTAAAGCTAAAGTTTTCTTTGACGACGCAAATGAAAAACATCATTATGCGGAATGGTATGTCAACATAGATTTAAAACACAATATTCTCGAACTTCGAGAAAAAGACCCCGGATATAGAAAAAACATCATTAGTATCTTGACAAATGTTTAAATTTGAGGGTGAATTCATCAGCCTCAAAAAAAAATAATACCATCCCATTAAATTCATTTCCTAATGAGTTTAGTTTGGGAATAGCTATAAAAAGGAATGCTGTCAGAAATTTAGAGTTAGCCAAAATAAGTCAGGCACATCGTGATGATTTCTATTTATTTTTCATTCTCGAAGAGGGAAATGGAATATTTGAAGTAGATTTTCAGCGGTATCAATTAGGCTCCTCCTCCGTAATGATCATCCAGCCTTATCAAGTACATCGGGGAATAGCCATGGATTACAGCGCTTTTAGTGTCTTAATGATCAGTGTAGAAAATCTAAACTCGGATTACATAAACGCTCTAAAAGATATTACGGGGATTGCTCCCATCGAAATTGATCAGGATACATTAGCGGTCTTATGCCAGACTGTAGACACCTGTTTAAAAATTAACGAAAGAAGACACGAAAAACTATATACTGCGCTAATGAAAGATAGCTGTAATACCATTGCGGCTCTTATTATCTCTCAGTATTTAATACAATCAACTAAAAGTGATGCACAGTCTCGATTTGAAATTATCAGCAAAGAGTTCGCTTCGCTATTAGATAAAGAATTTATTGACATTAAACAGCCTAAGCGATATGCCGAGAAAATGAAAATATCTACCGCCTATCTCAATGAATGTCTAAAAAAGACAACCGGAAAGCCCGTTACTTATCATATTCAGCAACGTGTTGTATTAGAAGCGAAACGTCTGCTCTATCATTCAAAGAAATCTGTAAAAGAAATAGCGGTGGAGCTAGGTTACGATGATCATCCTTATTTTTCCCGTTTATTTTCGAAAGTAACCGGTATGACAGCTCTTACCTTTCGAAATAGAAACCTTGAATAATCCAATACTTACCAGTTTTAATCTCTTTTAAACTACAGCAAATTGATATTTCTTTGTGTTAGAAAGCTTGGTTCAGCCTATCGGTAGCGACAAGTTGAACAGCATATTTAATTGATTACCTAAATCCGACAGAACGGAGATTTTAGTCCATTAAATATCAAGAAGAAAACCACAGGTAAAACAAAACACAAATGAGATATTTCATCACTGAGCCCGTAGGGCATATCAAAAACGATTTATTTTTTGAAGTCGCAAATTTTCTTTGGGACAGTGGAAATGAAGTTGCTTTAGGAAAAAACAGGGTATGCGACTGTGAAAAAATGCAACATGATGACTACGATTATACCATTTCGCTGGTATCCAATAATGAAACTGTTGAATCGTTATTTAAAACACACTACACGATCCTAGGCAAATATTTTGACAAAATTGATAGCAGCAATCCAATGCTAATATTAGCAAATACGGGTATTTATACAAATGCCCTTCCCTATCCCCATAAGATTTACAGTTTTGAAAAATTGGACAGACAGGCTTTAGTCAGTTTTTTTGACTGGTGCAAAAAATTCAATTTGTTTGTTAGGAGAAGATAAACACAGCTCCACCACTAAATATCAGAATATGCGACGGGGTATAGCAACACTTTTATACTCTTTGATACGTTATTCTGATATTGCGGTAAATCCTGCATTGGTTTGTATAAAGGTCCAAAATCTTTCCAATGTGTATTCCTGTCTTCCATATTTTCGAAAGCCGTCAAATACATCAGGTTGGGCATCGTGCTACCTGCAATTACTTGTCCATAGAAAACAGCATTAAAATTTAACTTATTAAAAATATCGATTTCACCGTTGTTAAACATGTCTATCTTATTCATTGACAGTTTCTCGGTTGCAGCCTCATAGCTCCGTAATTCGTAAATCCGCTTATTTTTCTCAGCAGACAATTTAGGCAGCTTTGCTTTAGGCATCGCAGCAAATGCTTTCATCAATATTGTCTCCAACCTCTTGAAAGGAGGATTACTATAACCTGCCTCAATATAAACCTTTCCAGCCTCCAGGTATTTTTGATCTTTGGCTAGCAGCTGATCCAAATTAACTAGCAAACTGAGATCAGCAGCACTGATGAACACATAAACCAATCTATCTTGGCCAACTGCATTTTCTAAGGGTTTAAATACGCCGATTTCTTTAAATCCCAATTTATGCAATGCCGGTAAATAAGCCGACTCAAGATACTGATCAATGGCTTTCTCCTGTTCATCAGTTTCATAATGATACACTTTCAACTGAAAATAGTCCTGATTTACTTTCTCAAACGCAGCTGCATAGCTTCCCACAGCAACAAGCAATAAAACTAAGATGAAAGGTCGATATAGGTTAAAGGCATTCTTTTTCATGAGCAATAAGATGAATTGGTTATTGATTATACCATAAAGATAATATTAATTTTAAAAGTTCAAACTCGGACGATTCATCTCATCACAAAACTATCTTCCGTTAAGCCTAAAAATAGGGATTTCTACTTACTAGAATCGGTATTTTACCCATGCTTCCCCTAAGGCTTTTTAGTTAATTTAGCTCCACCTTTTTTTAAAACGAAAACATGCCAAATAAAACAATACTGATGTTGGACGATGATAAACATGTCCTTGAAATATGCACAATAATCCTTGAAACAAACGGCTATAATATGGCCGTTTCAGAAACCTCTCACGATATCATCGAAAAGGTAGACGAGGTACGTCCAGATTTAATCTTGATGGACAATTGGATTCCAAAAATAGGTGGTGTAGAAGCCACTCGTCTGCTCAAAAAACATCCTTTATATCGAGACATCCCTGTTATCTACCTCTCCGCAAACACCGATATCGAAACACTAGCCCAACAAGCTGGAGCAGACAGCTATCTCGCCAAGCCTTTTGATCTAGAAGATTTAGAAAATAGAATAGCTGAACTACTGTAGTTCTATTCTTATATTTCAGCACCATTACGGAAATGCTACTTGCGAAACTTATATTTTGATACCCTACTTGCGCATAAGGCCACATTGAAACGAATAGGATCATGTGTTGCTTTAATACAATTGTGGCTTACTCAATTGCAGGCATGTATCGTCATAGTTGTCGCGGCATAGTCATCGGGAATCAGCAATTTGGAATGAATGCAATACCACATTTGAAGTATAAATAATAATACATACTTTCGCATTATAGTATTAGAAATAATCATTAAGACAGCATTAATTACGCTATGTCAGAGTCCGTTTTAGCATTTCAATCAGGTTCATTCCATATCCGTCAGCTGAAAGAGAGCGAATCCCCACTTTATAAAGCGATGCGTATCGAGTCAATTCAAACCGAACCTACACTTTTTCGACAGAGCACTCCTCCTGAAATAGAACTATCTGATAGGGATTGGGCAGAACGCATAAGATACCCACGTATTGTTTTTGGTCTTTTCGAAAATGAAAAAATGATTGGGATAACCAGTATGCTGTTGCTGAATAAAGAAGAAGCCTACTTTGGTCAGTCTTTCATACAGCCACAGTATAGAAAATTAGGTCTATCGAGTCTTTTGTATAAAATAAGAATGGTGTGGGCCATCGAGAATCAATTAAGAAAACTGACGATAAGCCATCGTGAAATAAATATGATTTCAAAAGCCGCTATCCGAAAAGCCGGTTTTCACTATAGCCATAAAGAACTTGTACAATGGCTCGACGGAACAAGTGGTTACTCTATGTATTATAGTCTACTCCTATAATCAGTAAGGCGAACTAACTGGACTGTTGATCAATCCAGAGAAACCAAGATAGGGTAAAATAATCGCTTTTCCATCTTGAATGCGTATATTGAATCGATTTATGTCTCATTTAATGCTGTGTTAATACCGGATGAAAAAACTAATCTTGAGCATATTCTTTTTAGCTAGTTTAGCCTTATATGGCCAGCAAAAGGCAACAAAAGACAGTTTTACAGCAAAAATTCAAGAACTAGAAGGCGATATAAATCATGATGGTTATCCGGATAAAATTGTTCTTGCCATAGACACTTCAAATACGACAACACCAATTAGAACGCAGGTATTTCTGTCCAAACCCAACGGAAAGCTACAGTTGGCCCTCTCCTCAACGACGATGATCGAACCCCATTTTCCGCTGCCCAAATTCGCTATCGAAAATGGGCAGCTTCATATATTAGCCGATATCACAGATGGGCATGCCAACTATACATTTCGTTGCAGCAATGGAAATTTTGAATTGATCTACCTAGAAAAAGGAACCTGGGATGGCAAAAATACAACGACTGAAACCCAATTCAACTTGTTGACTGGAATAAAAACTGAACAGGTAAAAGCGCTAGGGTCCGAAGAGAATCTACAAGAAAGAAAAACTACGATAAGAATTAATCCCTTACCGTTACTGCAGGAGCTCAATCAATTTGATGCCCCCTCATTTAGGCTCAATAAAACTCCTTAGCCTACTATAAACAATCGATACGATTCTAAAAGAGATAGCCCACCAGCCATTTTATTGGCTTTCCAGACTTTCCATAAACGCAATAATATCTTTCATTTCCTTTTCGGTCAGATGCAAATTTTCATCTGACAATGTCTGATTGGATAATTTGATCCCCAATCCTGCCCCTCCCCCATTATTATAAAATTCCATGACCTCATCCAAGGTCTGATAGATCCCATTGTGCATATAGGGAGCAGTTTTCTTTACATTCCGGACAGAAGGTATTTTAAAGGCATATTTATAAGAATCAACACCAATGATATCATAGTACCCTAAATCTGAATCCAGCACAGAATCTTTCAGGGATTTTGGTACCCCCAGAACTTCGACTTCGCTCTGAATAAATTTGGGCGGTGTAACACCGTTGAATAAAGGCAGGAAATGACAGGTCGCACATTTTCCCTTGCCCATAAATAAATTAAACCCATCCACTTCCGGTTTGGACAATGCGTTCTTATCCCCACGCATATAATCATCAAATCGGCTATTGATTTTGGTCAGGCCACGAATATAAGAAGCAAGTGCATTGCTTACCTGCTCAGCTGAGATCGGGCCATCCGCTGTATTGAATGCTTTATTAAATAATGATCGATAGATTTTATCCGAAGAAACGTATTGAACGATATCAGTTACCGAGCCGTCCATTTCCTGCTTATTACCAATGACATCGTGTATCTGATCTTCCAGCGTCAACGAACGCATATCATAGAAGTAGTTGGACTGTAAGGCCGCATTGAGCAAAGTAGGCGTATTGCGTTTGAGCAAACGTCCCGAACCATGAATGTCCACTTGCAAGTTCAACCCATCCGTAAATGCGCGGTCCGGATGATGGCATGAAGCGCAACTTCTCGTATGTGTTCCTGACAAAGCAACATCATAAAATAATTTCTCGCCCAATACGGCCTTTTCATTGCTGAAGTGAAATTTAGGCCCCGGGCTAAAGGCATCTACATTAAATGCATTCAGATCAAACATCGTATTGACGTCTTGCCGAAGCATCCGATTGTATCTGATTTTAGGGCCTGGAAGATTACGCTCCAACTGTGCTATCTCCGTGCTGATGTTGTTGGCAAATTGGGTAATGAATTGCGCCCTATCGAACGATTCAAATTCCGCGTGTTGTTGCAAATAGCTGATCGCCCCTGTAAGCATCAAAGCTAGCGTTTCTTTTCTACCTTTATATTGCAAAAGAATTTGCTGTAGACTGCCTAACGCAATGGAGGACTCGATCATACTATTTCGAGAAAGCGCATTATCAAAACCAGTAATTCCTAAGGAAATAATCCGAAACACCTCCAATTTTGTTGCATCTAAAATACGCCAGTCTTCCAATTGATGATCTTCAAAATAGGAAATCAAATAATCCGTATTGGTTATCAAATGTTCGATTTCACGAATTAGCTTTTGCCTATTGCTATTATCGTAAGTGGGATAGATAAGCTCTTCAATCACCTGCAATCCAATAGGCTCCACTCCCCTGGCCAAAGAGGGATCCAACAAATCCGCATTTTCAACTTCCTCCACCGGAGGTCCATTTAACCTTCTGGATAGATCTGCAGTAAAATACTCCGAAGCCCATTCAAACTTTTTAAAAAGTAGCCTTGTTTTCAAAAAGGCTCTTCTGAGCCGTAACGTATCCACTGTACCTCTCTGCACTTCGGCATTCAGTGTATCCTTGATATATGTCCTAAAAGAAAGCATCTGACCCAGTACTTCTTTCTGAATCAGATGCTCACGGGCATTGCCCTCTTTTTGTTTTGTATAAACAGGCTGCCCTGTAGTAAATCCGAGGGTAAATACTATTACAACCAATAAGATAAAAACGACAACCTTTGTACACATAGTTCAATTTCCTATCTCTCGATATAAAAACCGTCTATTTGAAAACGAGCGCATTTCTAAAAGGATTTGCCTTTCTATCTCTTTCAGCAAGAGGCTCTATTCCCCAGCGTTTTTCTATAAATGAAAGGATGCTCACTGTTTCATATGGCGTATGATCCACTACACCACGTTTAGCAAATGGTCCAATGACAATTGCCGGGATACGGCTCCCAGGTCCCCAACGGTCAACGACCGGTGGGTTAACGTGATCAAAAAAGCCACCAAATTCATCGTAGGTCAAAATCACCAACGCGTCTTTTGCATTCGGTCCCTCTAATACAGCATTGATTAAGTTAACCGCAAGTTGTTCGGAGGAATAGACCGCCGAACTTCCAGGATGCTCATCATTGCCTCCACCCGGTTTAACAAAAGACACACTTGGAAGCGTCCCTTCTTTTGCGGCTTTAATAAAATCGTTTTGATCCTTCATGTGTTTTCGCCCTTCCTTACCATCCTCATAATTCGCGAAGTATAAAAAGGGCTCATGATTGTAGGCAAAATTATTTTTAAGTTCGGCAACAGCGTCATCCCAGCCTTCTGAATACCAAGCCCAACTTACATTTTTCGCTGTTAGGCGATCGCCAATGGTCGGCATAGTCTGAGAAGGTAATAATTTGGAAGTATCCGATTTCGCGGGATAAGGTTTGTTGCGAGAAAGCACATGATTGATCGCATAACCGTCTGGCGTAACTACACCATCCTTAATCATCTTTCCATTTGCATCGAGTTTAGCAACCATTGAGCTTGGTGCATCAGGCCAAACAGGAATAGCTGCCGAAATCATATAAATATGATTTAAATAGGATCCGCCAAATACACTCTGAAAGAAATTATCACACAATGTATACGCTTTGGCAAACGGATACAAAGGTAGCTTCTCAGTATTGTAATAGCCCATTGCTAAACCTTTGGAATCATTATAGAGGGCAAATTTATCCATTTTCCCACCATTGATCTGCAATTGATTATGATAAAAACGGTGTGTAACATCGGGCGTCGCCTTATCCGAAGGTACATATTGGTCTATATTAAAAAATTGATTGGGTAGATTGGTTGGAAAGGAATTGTTACGTGGAATTTCGGGGAGGTATTGGTAGGCTTTACCATGCTCGTCTACCTGTAAAAAATCCTCCTTCTTGACATTCGCTATGCCATTGGCTCCCTTGAATTCGCCATACAGATTGTCAAAACTATGGTTTTCCATATAAACAACAACCACATGGTTAATTTTTTTGATCCCTTCATCGAAGGGAATCTCTTGGTGTCGGGCGTTTTTGGTAAATCCGCAACTGCTGATACTCAAAACTCCAAGAGACAAATAAAATAAGTGTTGTAACCGCATCCTGTCTTCTTTTAGTAGGTTAGACTGTAATTTCTAGAACAAACTTACAATTATTATCGTTTTCATAACCTATAATCAAAGGGAATTGCGACCTACGTATCAGGTTCTTTACAGGCATCCTCCCTCTTATCACTAAAAACAAAGACCTGTTTACCTATTAGCTTGTAGCTTCCACTTCCTCATTCTTGGTATAAAGCTTACTTCGGTAAGTTATACCCCATTTAGTAATCTCATCGATGATTGGACCCAAAGTTTTTCCGCACTCGGTCAATTCATACTCTACCGTCAGGGGTTTGGTATTTAATACTGTTCTTCTGATCAGCTGGTTCATTTCTAAATCCTGCAGTTCTTTAGACAACATCTTCGCACCTATCCCTTCAACTTCGCGCAGCAGTTCCATAAAACGTAATTTCTCGACCAACAATAAGGTACCTATAATATGAAATTTCCATTTTCCGGCTAAAATCTCCATGGTATCATTAATGGCCAACACACGTGTTTTACATGCACCCGACGACGTTAAAGTTGCTTCCTTTTTCATTTCACTTTTTTTTATTCATGCATTACCCGCCTTCCTAGAGCATCCTATTTCCCTAAACGATCAGCGATAGATGAATACACAAGCAAAGCTTGGCTCCATTGGCACGATTTCTTTATTCTTACAAAAATACGCATTTATAAAGTTTCAGACCACTATCTTTTTGGAAAGTAGTTTCCTTAAGGAAACTGATACCTAAAATAAACTGTCTATCATCTACCTTTGTATTGGCAACATCAGAAGGAATAAATTGGCACAGTTGATGCTGCAAAATGAAAAGTGCAAATAACATATAAAAAATAAAACGATTAAAAAATGAAAAAGCAATTAATCTCGGGTTTAGCCCTTATGCTATTGTTAGCTTCTTGTCAGAACACAAATGGCGACAAAGCAACAACAACAACTGCTCAGGAAGTAACTGAACAAAAAGGACAGACTTACACTGTTGAAGCAGATAAAAGCTCATTAAAATGGACTGGTTACCATAAAGGCGGTTTAAACCCAAGATATGGTGTTTTGAAAAGCGAAGGAACACTTTCAGCTGAAAATAATACCGTTACTGGTGGTACTTTCACAATCGATGTCAATTCTATTCTGACAGATACAGCTTCTGTAGATCCTGCAACATCCGGTGGCAAAAAATCATCAGATTTGGATGCACATTTAAAAAGTGCTGATTTCTTTGACGTAGCAAAATATCCAACTGCAAAATTCGAAATCACCAAAGTTGGTCCATTCGATGCAGCGCAAGGAAAAAGTGTTGTTGCTGATGCGACAAATACGGTCAGTGGTAACTTAACCATCAAAGATAAAACTGTGAATGTAACTTTCCCTGCAAAAATTACGTTCAATGGTGACGAAGTAACATTCTACTCTAAATTTACGATCCAAAGACAAGATTGGGGTCTTACTTACGGTACAGAAGGTAATCCACAAGATTGGATGATTGCACAAAACGTTGACATTGAACTTAATGTCACTGCAAAAAATGCGAAATAGTTTTCAATAGCGTTTAGTCGCTTATAGTAAATAGATTAATCGGGTAGGTTCTACTTGATTAATCTATTTGATTTAAATAACCTCCCAATAAGAGGTCGTCTTCATTCAGGACCTGGGTCAAGTGTGAGTCTTTCAAGAGGTATATGCGGTCACTGATTTCCATTACCTGCCTAAAATAATGATCTGATATCAATATTCCTTTTCGATGTTTTACTAACTGAATCTGTTCTTTAATAAGCTCAATATAAATAGGACTAAGACCGACAAAGGGTTCATCAAGTAAAGCGATGGATTCTTTGGTATAAACGATCAATAGCGTTTCAAACAAACGAATCATTCCCAGTGATAGGCTACTCAATCGCCTATTCAAATTCTCTTGAATCAATGGAAGCTCCAGTAAATTAACATCATCGATTTGAAAAAATTTAAGGGCTTCAGAAAGCAGCAAATTTCTATGCAAAAAACCTTCCTGAGGGAGATAGGTAATCTCTCCTGTCTGGTAGCCTTTTTCAAATTTAACACCTTTGCAATGCATGAAAGCAAAATCCGCTTTAATACGTCCAAATATAACGCTCATCAGGGTAGATTTCCCACTACCATTTCTGCCCAAAATCCCGACTACCTCATGCTGCGCACATGTCAAATAAAGCCCCGAAAGAATGCTCCTGCCACCACGACTAAACGATAAACTATCTATGTATAGCAGCTCGTTAGATAAATTTTCAGACTCCAACATAAAATTACAAATAACAAAAAGTCTATTACACTAAGCCTTATCAGCAGACTTATGGGAGATATATGTAAATTTTTCAGAAACACTTCTTTCTTAGGAAGATGAAAAATATATTCGGCAATAAAAGAAATATTAGAACCAATGACTTTAAACCAAAAAATGAACATATAGAACGACGCTGTTCCAACGGAATTCAGCATAAAACGTGGTGACTGTAAAAGAATACCTCCTGTTACAAATAAATTAAAGAGAATAATGAATCTAAAAAATTTTAAACTTAACCGTATCGTCTTAATGGAATTCAATAAGAAATGTATTAGCTACTTATAATCGGCGTTATCATAATAAACAGGTTTTAAACGCTGAAATGAATATAGCCAAAAGAAATGACCGAACATTATTTTTAACATTCCTTAACTTCAGCGGATGCACCTGATAGCACCTCTATATCCTTACTTTTCGGTTTGTTCTAATTTTTTCTTCAATCGCTGTTTTGCCTTACGAACCGCTTCCACCGAAACACACAGCAGTTCGCTCATACTTGCATTACTTAAATCCAATTTGAGCAGCGCTAATATCTTGAGATCATTCTCGGTAATCTTTGGATAAGTTTGCCGCATTTGTGTCAGATAAGCTGGATACACTTTGTTAAAAACATGTTTGAATTTTTGCCATCGCTCATCCGTCATAATGTGCTGCTGCAAAAGCGCATTCAGATTATCCGTAACTTGTGTCAGGTATGCCGGGTCAGATTCAGAAATCTTTACTACTTCCTGCCTAAGTTGCTGGATGATGACATCGTTTTGCCGGATAGTGTCTGTAAACTCGGTCAAGGAGTTGCGTAAAATCATTAGCTCCTGATCTAACAATTGTTTTTCATAGGCAAGCGCAAGTTGGTCTTTTTCCAGTAAAGTATTCCGCATCTTAATTTTAATTTTCGACTTATTGACTAACAGAACAACTATCGCAAAAATCAACATAAGTACAATGCCTATGAACTGATACATCCGTTTTGTCCGAATCCGTTTTTCTTCCGTGGCTTGGATAGTCCGGTTGTATTTTTCAGATTCCCTTTGCCAGAGCATTTTCTGTATCTCCTTGTCATTCGTTCTCTTTTCCAACGAATCTTTCAGCATTAGATACAAATGCAATTGCTTAAGCTCCTCCCCTTCACGTCCTAAACCCCGCATAATGTTGGACTTGGATTTTGCTAGTTCCATTTTATATTTCAAAAAATAGGGTTTGTCTTCCATCAAATGCTCACAGGCCATCGTATATTGCTCGGCCAACTTCCATTCTTTCAATTCGATATACCAATTGGCTAGATTGAGATTTGCCCGCATTGCATCTGTACGTTCATTGTAATGCATGGAGAGCGCTATATTTTTCTTAACCAACGCAATAGCTTTTTCCCTTTCACCTTTTCGCCATGCATGATCCGCCAGATTACCAGAAATAATACCGATCCACACGGAATCCTTCGCCAATTTAGCCTCATCCATGGCACGATTCAAATAAGAAAAGGCTTGGTGATTGAGCGAGTCCTTTGCCAGATATACAGCAATAGAGTTGATCAGATCGACACGTTCTCGTGAAGCCGGCTTTGTAAAGGGTAAAGCCTCTTCCAAATAAACAACAGCATTTGCCTGATCACCAATATAACTGTAGAAGCTCGCCATAAATTGGTAATGCTTCACCACCAAGGGGATTTTTTTGATATTGACTTTAGATTTTAAATCATTCGCTCGTAGAAAGAACGGAAATGCTTCTTTTACCCGTCTATAGACGAAGTTGTAATACCCTTCACGGGCACAACCTAACATTTCTAATTCAGCATCAGGATGAACACGTAGCAGCTGCTCAGCCAAACGATAATAGCGCTCAGATGACGAATTTATACGATCAAAAGCTATAGAGAAACCATCGGCCATGCGCATATAATAGGCCCATTTTAAAGCAATATTCCTTTTTTTGTCTGCCAATTCAAAAACCGGAGCCAAGGCATTTCTCAACTTGATCGTATCACCGTCAAATCTGATGGGCAACAGCAGGACAGCTTCCAGTTGGACAACAGGATTCTCAATAGCAGATATTTCTGCTACAGATTGCCCATAGACATGATTAAGTTTGCCTGACAATACCAAAGAAACGAGTATAAAAGAATAAAGTAAAATGGTTTTCATGCTTAAAAAAGGTCAATTTCAGCGCGCTGTCTCCCTATTGATATAACCAATAAAATAATTTTCAATAATTCTTTAAAATTAACACGCAAAATCCTTAAAGAAAATGGTTAATACAGACATATTGCTCGCAAATCAATGCGCTCAAATCCGGTTATAAATATAATATTTATAACTTTAACATAATTATACGTTTTTATTAAAATTTCGCCTTCTTTCAACACTATTATGTTCCATTAGATTTGACAGATCAGGTCTTTTATTTAACACTTTTCCAAAAAAATGAACAAAATTCAAACAAAAAGAACAGGATTAACTCTCCGAAAAGGAATATTGAAAGATCTGCAGGAAATATTAATCCTATTTTCCGGAACGGTTGAGACTGTATGCGCAAATGATTATAATAACGAGCAAATTGTAGCATGGATATCATGCGTCAATAACACTGACCGTTGGCATCGGCTAATCGAAGATCAGTATTTTATTGTAGCTGTGCTCAATCAGAAGATTGTTGGTTTTACCTCCTTATATCATGGAGATTATATCGACGTCTTGTATGTGCATAAAGATTTTCAACGACAAGGGATCGCACAACAGCTTTATAATGCACTGGAAGCCGAAGCTACCACACATAAAAACACTATTTTAACCGCAGACGTAAGCAAAACAGCAAAACCTTTTTTTGAAGCTAATGGCTTCAAAGTTATCGCAGAGCAGATACAAATACGAACTGAAGTCGAAATACCAAACTATAACATGAAAAAAGATCTTTAGGTTCTCTTCCGAATTTTAGAAATGCTCTCCATAGTCGATTACTTCAGTTTTCAAAAGCAGCTTACTTTCAGTATTATTCTTTAATGTCGCTGTTGCTATTTTAGTCTTTGTATCGACATTGAACTCCAGTACAGCCCCAATGCCCTTTTTATCATTAAAAAATGAAGCAAAGTTTTTAAATGTCTCAGTTTCATCAAACAAAAATCGCGCAGCACATCGGTTATTATGCTGATCATACCATTTGATATAAACATCTTTGGGAATACCTCGAGATGCCATGTCCATATCCCGAAGACGCTCATCAAAGACAAAACGTTCGGAATTATAAAATTCAAAGTCTGCGTCGAATGTTTTAATGTCGGCAGACATAATAAGTTTTGGCTGTAAAGAATACCGCGTGCGCAATTTATCCCAATAGCCATAGGGAATCGGTTTATTTGCAATAGCTTCTTGAACATCCGAAGGAATAATCGATGTATCGGACAGTACCTGTTCGCGCCATTCTTGATTAAAGATATTACCATACGTTCCATTTTCCTTGGATTGATCCGAAGCCTTGATCGTTACTTTTTCAGCTTGATAACGACCAATTTCGACCTGACGACGTCCCGTTCCCGCGGCCCATATCACAAGTACGCCCCCCGGAGCAAAGCCCAAAATAACCTTATTATAATGTTCATCAACAGTTTTCATCGCCCCTTTTTCTTGGTATGGCGTACTGAACAACGTCCGCAATTTACCATAATCAATCGGACCGTTCATGCGATAAAAAACATCTTCAGCAAATGAATACCAAGTAATGTCCAATGCCTTAGGCAATGACATCACCTGCTCATATGTACCGCCTCCAGCTTGTCCCCAAATGGCGTTATAGTTCACTATATTGCCCTCACTAAATGTAAACTCGTAATCTTCATCTTTCGGAAAGATAAAGCGGCCTTTATACAACTGGACGGGATAAGCTGTTGGATTACTCATCGAACAGAACCATTTATAGCGTCCTTCCCTGATATTATCTTCTTGCGTGAGGCGTTCTTCCCTGAGGTCATTAAACTCACGTATTGTCGTTGAGAACGCGAATATAATCGGTAGCAAAATAAGATATCCAAGCAAAGTCGGAACTAAATATTTCCATGATTTTACAGCCCATGTTATAATCACGCTACTAAAGAATGTCAGGAAAATACTGAGTGTTAAAATCAAGGGAAACATTTCTTTAATCACTCCGCCCAGATCCGCATAAAGTCGATGCTCGTATTCATCACCCAAGGTTGATAAAAAAAAGAAGTACCGGAAGCAATAAAGAAAATAAGCAATAAAAAAGAAAACCATAGCCAAGTTCAAAAGCAAATTTTGGTTTCTCTAAGACCTTTAACTTTTTCCGAAAGAAATTAAAATGGAAATAAACCAAGGCGATAACAATAAAATAAGGCGAACAACAACATGCAGCATAAGCCAAATTTAAATCTGCATTCTGTACAAGTAGGGTCGCGATTAGGCTGATGATGGCAACAAAAAAAAGCAGAAACCGTAGCTCTTAAAATCATTGTAATTTGTTTTTAATCCAAAAAAATTTGTTGATTTAGCCTAACCGACAACAACACACTTCAAAAATAACAAGAAATGTTTTAGGAATATAAAGCGATCGATATTCAAGTACATTGATCAAATATTCGACCCAAAGTAGACAATATATTCTTTTAACAAGAATGTATTTAATTAACTTTTATCGGTTTTCGCCAGGATCGATATCCTGAGCAATTTCAAACACAGTCAGTAAAGGTCCAGCTTTCCCCCCTCTCCAGCAAGAGATCGCTCGTTATCGTAAATTTTCTTCGAAAACACTCCAATCAAAGGTCCCCTAAGGAAAGTCGATCAAGTTTACTAACTTCGTTTTTATTCTTCAAATCATGGATATACATAATAAAATTAGAAAAGCCAAAGAGAGTGATTCGCATGTTGTACCTGAAATTATGCTCCAGGCGATGGGAGACATTATATTTCGTTTTATTCAAAAAGAAGATCCAACTGAGGCAGTACTTTTTCTAACTCAGCTTTTTAGGCAAAAAGGTAATCTCTATAGTTATGAGAATACATTTGTCGCAATTGACGATAATGAACGTATTGTAGGCTCTTTAACTGGCTACGATGCTGATCAGTTTGTTGAATTAAGACAGCCTATTTTAGATCACATGAAGGATCAGTACAACAATAATTTGATTCCAGAAGCCGAAACAGCTGGTGACGAATTTTATATCGATTCAATTGCTGTTGCTCCCATTGCACGAGGTAAAGGTATCGGAACACAACTTTTACAATATGCGATTACACATGCCAAGCAACATGGTTTTAAACAAATTGGTCTGCTCGTTGACCTAAAGAATCCCAATGCGCAAAAGCTCTATGAAAGGATTGGTTTTAAGCTTGGTAAAAAAACGTCTTTCGCAGGAGGCGAATATTACCATATGTATATTTCCCTTGATTAAATACAGTGTTTAGCTTATTTATCGCCATTCAGGCCTTATCCCGCTAATCAGTACCACCTAAAACAAAATGCTGAATTAGGAAATGCCGCAATCCGTGTGCTCAAAGATCTACCTCTTGACAGAAGACCCGAAGAGTATTACGCTGATAATGAAGATTGGCCCGATTAACAACGTGATCAAACTTTTTACGTTTATTTAGAATAATTACTGATAATACTGTATTTTTGCGCTGTTCATCCTATTGACGGCGCATCTATGACAAATAAAAGAGCTAAACAAAATATTCTAAAAAATATACTTGGAAAACTCCACCTTTATTTGGGCTTATTATTTGGTATAATCTTTTTTGCTGTTTGCGTTACAGGAATGTTATTGAGTTTTGAAAAAGAGCTTACCCCACTTTTGTGGCCGAAAGAACAGAAGGTAACCGTACAAACCAATCGTCTTTCTCTTGCACATATTTCCGAAAAAGCCGAATCTATATTTCCGGACAAAAAGTTGTTTCGCATCGAAATTCCAGCAGATCCTTCCCGCAGTGTCCGCATACAGTATGGACAAAAAAAGACCGGATATTGGTATGCATATATGAATCCCTATACTGGAGAACTATTATCCAAAGGTCGGCAGAGTGACCGTTTTTTTCAAAAGACTTTAGATATCCATCGTTTTCTTCTCGTCGAAAAAATCGGAAGTACCCTAACGGGAATCTCAGCTCTAGCGGCTCTCTTTCTTGCCCTAAGTGGCATTTACCTTTGGTGGCCTAAAAATAAATCCATGCTCAGACAACGTGTAACCATGAAAATGGCAGCCTCTCTCAAAAGAAAGGTCTGGGATTTTCACGCAGTCGGCGGTTTCTACGCATCTTTGTTTTTAATTATTTTTACCTTAACTGGATTGACCTGGAGTTTCGATTGGTACAATAAACAATTCTATAAAGTATTGGGCTCAACCCAAAAATCAACAAAAGAGAAGATCAGCAACACCAACAAACTGGCTTTTTCAGATTACCTTGTGCTGGATACGATCTATCAGCAGTTAAACAGCCTATACCCTACCTCGGGAAATATAATTGTCACATTTCCTGAAAAGAAGGATTTAGCTTTTGCGCTAACCAAGGAAAACTTTTCAAATGCAACTTTGCAGATCAACCAGGCATTCTTTGACAGCAAATCCGGACAGTTACTTAAAAATAACCCTTTAGAAAAGTTACCATTGGCACAGCAGGTTCAACGGATGATGAAATCCATCCATATGGGATCGATATTTGGACTACCCTCTAAAATTATTGCATTCTTAGCCGTTACCCTAGCAGCGTCTCTTCCCATCACAGGGATATGGATATGGCTGAACAAAAGAAAGAAGAAGAAACCGTCAAAAAGCCAAAAGAAGAAATCAATTCAACTTCAAACCATAGCATAGCCTACCATGCGTATTGTCCTTATTTTTCTCATCTTTCTGATAAGTCGAGCAGAAAGCCAAGCCAGTGCATTCTGGATGGAGGTGATACCACCTGCTAAAAACAGTTCATTGGTAACAGTCCGCGTGTGTTATGGTTATATTGATGACCTTAGTGTAAGACATCGTACAAGTGGCACCGAATTCGAGTCCATAAAATTGTTTGACTTCAAAACACGAGCAACCTCAGGCCAAGAATCACCATTGTTATTGATAAAAAAAGCGGATTGCTGGGAGGGGACATTTTCCGCCAAAGCAAACACATTTTATCAGGTTATTGGAATCAATACCAAGTTACCCGTCATCGTTAGAAATGCAAAGGATTCCAGTAAAAACATCCGTTCCATTGAATATCTTTACGGTGAATATGGACGCTCCAGCGCGCCGGATACCTTACCTATCATAGCGGAAGGTCCATATATCCAACTTATACCAAAAAAAGATTCTTATCAGATATCACCTTACATCTATGGTAAACGCCCATCGAAAGAGTCTACTATCCGAATCTTTAACCCGGAGAATTGGGAGAAAAATATTCCAGTTGACACCGCTGCAAATATAGTTTTTCGGGCAACTCAAAAAGGCATGTATATGATCCGGCTAGATTGGTATGAAAATAGCCCCGGCGAGGATCAAGGCATTTCCTTTATGAGAATCAGACATCGTTGCAATTATTGTCTCAATCTGTAAATAGATAAAAAAAGAGAAGGCTAAGCCTTCTCTTTTTTTATCTATTCGTTGTGGTCTTCCACTAAAATTTTAGTGTAAAGTTAGCCAAAACACGCGCCGGGCTCTGTGGCGTAAGCCTTACCGACCAAGCTTTCTCACTTGTCAAATTATCTACTTTTATTCCGACCCTAAATTTAGGTTGATCATAATAAACAGTTGCGTCAAATAGCTGATAGGAAGGAATAATAACCTTAGCTGTCTGCGTATTTGTCTGATAAGAGGAACTGCCCATATTTCCTCCAAATCCGGCGCCCAGTCCTTGATATTTTCCAGCTGGTATACGATAACTCAACCAAAAATTCAACATACGCTGTGGCCCCGAAAGTGCAGGTCTCAAACCATTTACCGATGGATCGGCGTTACTATATTTACTCTCATTATAAGCATATCCAGCTACAATATTCATTCCGTTAAAAGGATTCGCAGTCAATTCCACTTCAACACCTTTACTTAACTGTGTACCGTCCTGGATGGAATAATTACTATCCTCTGGATTCGTGCGTAAAACATTATCCACACGGATATCGTAGTAACTTACAGTTCCAGCCAAACGGTGGTTGAATAGATCCCCTTTTACACCAAACTCCATCTGATTGGCATATTCGGGTTTGAAAGGATTGCTATTGATATCCACACCACTGATATTATTAAAACCGTTCATATAGTTTCCAAATACCGATAGCTTATCTTTGAGCGCTTCATATACCACACCAAATTTGGGTGACAATGCTGTTTGCCCAAATGGTCCTTTTTGGATCCCCCCAGCACCTATCCCGCCCGTAGTTTCCCCTGTCGTAATATTGTAGACCCCATGATATTGAAAGCGGTCCACACGCAGACTCGCCATAACCATCAATTGATCCGTCAAATTAAATACATCAGAAACATAGGCCGCATACGTATCGTCACTATTTTTCTCCTTACGATAGGCAGATTTTGCGGTTAAAGAATCAACAATAAAATGATTGATACGATAATCTGCAGGTGGATTTATAAAATTGATTGTCCGGGTGTTGGTATGGTAGCGATCAAAATAATTGGAATTATTATAGTAGTCCAAGCCTATAACCATCCGGTTGCGAAATTTTCCGATATGAAAATCACCGATAAAATTCTGTTGCAGATCCGTCGCAATAAACGACGTAGTTCCCACCATAACCTGTGCATTTAAGGTCGAATCAGATTTACCATTCAGCGCTGAGATATACCCATTGATAGTTGAATTTGCCCTAGAAATGATAGTCTGTGAAGTCCATTCTTCTGAAATTTTATAGTTCATCTGCGCAAAAATATTGAACATCTGCGTTTGATAGGCTAAATCATTGCTTAGAAAAGTCTTCTTGTAAGGGAATTTCATATCACTGATGGACTGCACTTTGTTACTTCCAGTGTATGGGTTGAAACGTACCACAGATGTCCCTTTGGCCTGTCCATACTCAAGATCCAAGAGTAATGAAAGCCGATCTGTAATCTGGTACGAGAAACTTGGTGCCAAGGCAAAGCTATTGGTAAATCCCAGGTCCTGAAAACTTTTTTCTATCGTTCCAGCGGCATTGATTCTGAAAAGAGCTGTCCGGTCCGCATTTATCGGCGTATTGAGATCCAAAGCGACACGGTTATAATTCCAGCTTCCACCTACATAACCAACTTCGCCCCCAAAATCGTTATAAGGCTTTTTGGTAACACGGTTATAAACGCCACCGTAGCTGCTCGATACACTTTTTCCAAACAAGGTAGCTGATGGTCCTTTTATGGCTTCAATGCGCTCCAGATTAACTGGATCGATAAAAGAAAAAGCAGCTCCAGCGACACCATTACGTGCATTTGGCTCAGTTTCAAATCCTCTCGAACGAAACGTTACCCGGCCTTGGTTAGCAATCATTGGTATGCCAGCACCGGGAACATTTTTAGAAATGCTACCGAGGTCCACAGCGATTTGCTCCTGAAAAAGAGTTTTGGGAACTGCATTATACACCTGCGGGTTCTCCAAATTTTTTAAGGGTAAGCGTGCCACGTACACACTTTCTTTTTGAACAAATCTGTTGTTTTTACCGTGCACAACAACTTCCTGCAAAGCAAGTACATTCTCGTCCGACATCTGATAATTCGCTTCCACGTGAATAAGAGGGGCTCCGATATGAACGGGGATCTTGATTTCCTTGGCCCCTAATAATTGTACACGAATGGTATAATTACCTGTATCTAACCCTTTGAAGATGTATTTACCATCCTCATCTGTAAGGGTCGTTCGCTGAAGTTCTAGCAATGAAATAGCCTTGGAAGCCATAGGTTCACCATCCACCATTGTTAAGCGCCCGCGAACGCTGCCCTTGCTCTCCTGCGACAGCAGGCTGTGTGAAAGATGTAAAAGGCTAATGATAAAGACAGTGCGTAAAATTGATCGCATTGAAAAAATGTATGTTTCCATTTAGACAAAAGAATTTGTAGATGATATTGTCTCTTTGTAGGAGCGCAATGAATAATGGCCCAAAGATATGCTATTTTTAATAATTCTAAATAAAAGAATTATTAAAAATAAATCGATGACGGAAGGACACAAATTACTAGGGAAATATCCCTTTCATTCTTCACATTTTTTTCGATATTAGTAGCTATGACAGACCGCAAAGAAAATTCGACGAATGCAATCAATGAAAAAACATTACAACAGTTCTGTAACGCCTCAAAAACGTTGGCATTATTCAGTGGTCGATGGAAACTTTCGATTCTATTCAAACTCCTCGAGCAGGACACAAACTATTCGGAATTCAAAATTCTTCTGCCCCAAGTAAGCGATCGTACACTTGCGAAACAATTGAAAGAATTGCAGCTGGATGGACTCATTCAAAAAGACCGAAGTAAAACAGCATCTGTCTATTCACTGACCGACAAAAGTCATCAGCTAAAACCCCTATTGGCAGCCCTTTCTCGGTTCAACAACGACCATCCTTAACTAAAATCAACCCGCTCCAAAAATTCAATCACCTCTCCATTTGGACTATAAACGAGACTGTTGCGTACAAAAACATCTTTTTTACCTTGACTGAGCCTGAGTTCGAAAACACCGGCACTCAGGTCCTCTGCACCATGGGCGATAGCCTGTATTCGGGCATCTTCGGCATCTTCTACCGTAAAACACAGATGAAGTAGCGCATTCTCGACATACTCCTCCCCCTCTATACGCCTTCTTCCCTGCGTTGGAATAGCAGCATTCTTATCACAAATTTCCAAATAATAGCCTATAGAGGCATTAAAAAGCATGGCGCAGCGTTCTAAATTGAACTCGGGTAACGACCATTCATGCACGACAATAAAACCAAGATTTCCATAAAAGCCAATCGTCTTATCAAAATCCTGAGCCTTAATCGACAGGTGGTGAAAACCTACAATATTATCTTTCAATTCCATAGCGTATAATTTTTGAACAAAACTAAAGTGTTTTTCCGGAGACTGGAACAACTTACAAAATTGTAAGTTGCACTGGTCGGATCGAAAACCAACAGGGCCACATTGCGCGCCGCAATGAAACCAATTTCATCAAACTAACATCCACTTAACTATTTGCACAAAATGATACTGAAAGATCGGATAGAAAACCAACAACCAATTCTATTGGACCAGAAAAGAGTATACGTTAAAACTAGCCGTATCAAAAGGGAGATTTTAAATTACAGGAGATAGATCTTATTATTTTAGTGTACTTTTGCCCGGTAAATTTTTCGATCTGAACAAGAGCCAAAAGCGTTGTAACTACCATGAGTCTATAAAAATGGGGCATTCCTTAGACATCATTTCGATGGACTTTGCTGCCAAAGTATCGTGACACCCAGCATAAGAAATCGAATGTTATAAATTCTTCAAAAATCAAGATAGAATGCGCAAAGTTTAAAGCCCTTGGTCTACATATTTTTGCAAATAAAATGAAACAGCATCTCCACAGACAATTACGGATCTATAGATATGTGATCTATAGAGAGACATTAGTCGATCCTTGGGAACATTTTTGGTCATTTATTGGTGCATTTGTTGGGATATTTATTATCGCTTATATCCAATCACTTCATTTACCTTCGCTCGAAAATGTCTTTTTGATAGGTTCTTTCGGAGCTTCCTCGGTTTTGGTTTATGGTGCCATACAAAGTCCACTTGCACAGCCACGCAATTTAATCGGCGGCCATGTTGTTTCTGCAATCGCCGGAGTTACCGTTGCACAGCTCCTTCCCGATATTATCTGGCTGACCGCTCCCTTTGCCGTTGCCCTGTCCATTGTTTGTATGCAACATACACGCACGCTGCATCCTCCTGGTGGAGCAACTGCACTCATTGCAGTCAGCAGCGGAACAAAGATCTCTTCAATGGGATATTGGTACGTATTAAGTCCAGTACTATCAGGTTGCATAATTTTATTCCTGGTGGCTCTAATCTTTAACAATATCACAAAAAAGAGACATTATCCTGTAAAAAAATCACGTTTACGCCGTTCAAGAAGGCAGCATCTAAAAACCCGTTTTGATAGCGCCAAGAACCCGTCAAACCTATAAAGTTCTGGAATCCCTCATTCTATCCAAATCTATCGGATAGAATGGGTACTTGATTCATATCCTGGCAAAATCCGCCGAAGATTAAGCTAGAAAGATCTATTTTGAGACTAGAAAACCACTATAGTCCATAAAATTACCTTTCCTTTAAATTAAGTAAATTCTCAAAATTAACTTGCATAAATTTTAACAATTACCTAATTTCACCAGCAAAACACATATTAATACATAAAAGTATTTCCATAAAAATAATTATTTAACAAATAATCACTTAAATCAAAACCATTATTTAAAAAACACGTTAACTATTTTATTAATTACATTTAATTATATACTAACAACGTAAACCAATCATGACCAGATTTACTCAAACAGTGCTGTTGATTCTGTTAATCTTCACAAGTCAACTTGTCGTTAATTGTTCCTCGGATAAGGATCCAATTGATGAAATCGAAAATTCGACCAGTTGGATGGACGACCTCGAAAAATCTTTAGGAACAGGCACCAAAGCCAAATTAAACAATTGGATAGCAAAAGGTTTGGACCAAACCAAACTCAAAGAGGCATTTTCTAAGTCCAAGGATAAGGCTGCTCTGCTGAATAACCTAGAAACAGCACAAAGTATTTATCATCAAAGAGTATATATTGAAGACTGGAACAATATCCCTGGAATAGAAAAATCTGATTATGTACCGAATGGCTTAGCCAATGGAAAAAACAGCCCATGGAATAACCCCGATTTAGATTTACCTGCTGTTGAAGCAGCCAACTTTGTCGACGCTACAGCGACAGAACTACCCGCAGGCACCAAAATATATCGTGTCACTGGCGGAAATCCTGCTGGCGGCTACTGGACCAAAGAGATTCCAAAATCCGTTGGCGACGTAATCGGCGGTACTGCCGTTCAACCGGCATGGAACAACTTCAGTAAATTCTACCGCTATGAAGTGCCACAAGCCAAAACACTAAAAGTATGGCAAGGGACCACCGCAAGACAACCCATTGCCGCAGGTATAATCAACCCCCATCTGCCAGGTAAAGCAATTCAGCTATTTATCCCTGCAGCTATCAGAGATGATGCCTTTAAACAACTAGTACAAGAAATTCCTTTACCATGGTAACTATTGAATACATCAAAGCGCATTATCTGCAACTTCTGACACTATTGCAACAGGAAGTTTCACTCAACCAGTCAGCTCAACCGTTTTTAGACTATGTTCTTCTTTATGAGAATAAATTTTCAGGCACATCAACTACAGCGGATGTACAACAGCTTCGGGAGTTTTTGAGAGGGGCAAACCGATTTGCAGATGAGTTTTCATTTTCCGATCGGCATGGCAGCCAAATACGGGCCTTGATCAAAAGTCTCTATGACCTATTGGATACCGCTATTTCATAGCTTATACAGGAGCGTTTTTGACTAGTAAGCCAAAAACGCTCTTTTACAAATTATCCTTCACATCCGCTAAAACGGTTGTCATGGCCCGATAGATCCCATACAATAAGAAGAGTAGACTTGTAATTGTAAGCCCCAGATACTCCACCACCCACGCAATAAGGATAGCTAAGAGGTGAATTTTACCATTCTCCGGTTTAAATGCCGCTCCCGAATAAACGTAGTAAGCAATGGAACCAAATAACACCAACCATATCACCGCATAAACATAATGAAGTGGGTTTTTGCTGAGCTTTTTATTTTTAAACATGTGTCAAGTTTTATGATTTGTTAGCCATCCGTTTATCTAAACAGCAAACGGATATGTTGTCAAATGTAATCCCTAGCCCAGCTTTTCCCAAGGCACAACTATAATTCGCATCCGATGGTTTAATATTCGTGGAACCGCTAAAAAAAATCGGCAGCAGCAATCATCGGCATACAGCTACTTCGCTACCTTAACAACAAAAGAAAAAGTCCCTTACATTACTGCAAGGGACTTTACGATAACCGATTATTCCGATATGATTTCTATGCCGCTGGAAATTTGCTCATATCCATATAAAATATCTCCCAGGTATGACCGTCAAAATCTTCAATACTTCGCTGTTGCATAAAACCGTAGTCTTTCATTGGCGTTGGTTCAATTCCTCCGGCTTTCAATCCATTATCAACAATTTCGTTCACACGATCCAAACCAGAAACAGAAAGTGAAAGTAGTGCTGCAATCTGTTTTTTTGTATCTGCAAGCGGTTTTTCTGTAAATGTTTTAAATTTATCCGGAGATAAAAGCATCACAAAAATATGCTCACTCCAAACCATACATTTGCCTTGTTCATCGGAAAACTGAGGATTATTCGTAAAGCCCAATTGTGTATAAAAATCCATTGACTTATTCACATCGGCTACGACGAGATTAATAAATATCTGTTTCATCATTTTAAAGTTTAATTGCTATTGATCATGCAAAGTTGAAAATTTTCATCCAAAAAAAACTTGACCTATGCGAAGATTTTTATGCAGCATCAATGAATAAGCAGCGGAATGACCACGCCTTATATGGATAGCTCGTTATATGGATCGCTTGTTACTTAGCGAGCTCATTCAATTCGGCCTGTGAAAACACATGCTCACCTTTGAGATAACTATTTGCTTCTTTCAAATAGATATAGATCACTTCTCGGCCCTTTGGATTGGGTAATTTATGTAAGTTGTGCACCAAATACTCCTTGTCCCGCAATCGATCTTTACTATAGCTTAAAAAAGAGGGCGCATGTGTCTGCACACTCCAACGAATAAAACGTAAATCGATATTATCGGGATATTTCATGATCATTTCCTCCAAAAGCTTTTTCCCTTTCTTGAATTGACCTAATTTTGTAAACGGATTACCCATATGTTTCGCCCATAATATTTCATAAGCAGCCAGGTATCCCTTCTCCGTTGCGGAATTGGCAGCTCCTTCCAATAGTTTCAGATTCGCTTCACAGAGTTTTTTATTTTGAACAGCAGTAGCGTACTCGGCTCGCATTTTATCAACATCAACTTGACCAAAACAACATATCGCACATAATACCAAAGAGACACAGACAAAAAATCGTATAACCATTTTCAATTCAATTAAAGTAAAAAATAGAACGCTGTTCTAGTAATATAACAAGATCGACAAGCTTTGAGTTTTCTTATTTTTTAATCCGTTGAGAATGCCGTTTGTTCTGCCATTTTCCCAATACGATCAATAATGCACCAATTGCGACGAAAACCAAGGTCACTCCAAAGCTGTTCAAAAGAACCCTGTCCATCCCCAACTCGGAAACATTGACAAAAGGATACGGATAAAATCCAGAAAACGAACCATGCCACAACGTATAAAAAAGATAGACTAATGGGAAGATCAGCCAATAGAAAAGATGATTCCAACGGATTGTTCCCTTGTCCAAAAAGCGCCACCAAAAAAGGAAAAAACTCAAAGGAGTGACCACATGCAATAATTCGTCAACTACCATTGATAAACCCTGTGGATGCGACAGAAAGCGTAGTAGGGTATTATAGATAATTCCGACAATAAGAATGTATAATGTTACCGCAGTAATTGTTTCGGGTTTAGTAAAAAATAGGCCTATTCGACTTTTTGACCAGCAAACAGTAAAAAAACAGCATAGCAGAACCATTACATTACCTAGAATCGTAAAATAACTAAAAAACTGAACAATATAGTCCATGCGCCCAAGCTTAGAGACGAGAGCGCTTAATACAAATTGCCCAACGACTGCAAACAAGGTAATCAAACCAATGCTACCAGCGAAAACCGATTTTAATGAACTTTGAGTCTCCATATTACGAGTGGTCTATACAATACTAAATATAAAAATTTCAACTGCTATTTGGAATTTTAAATGATCAAATCCAATTCACCGCTGTTCGAACCCGGAATCCAGATTGTAAATAATTGCAACGAATTGTAAATGGACTCAGTTTCCTTACTAACAATTATTATTTTTATACGCTATAAAGTATTGATAAATGATTAGAGTAGCCATTATCGAGGATGAACCCGCCGTACGCAAAGAAATCAGCTATTTGGTCCAACAGGAAACTGACGTTGAACTTGTTGGCTGGAGCGATACGGTGACAAATGCTGTAAAATTGATTGAAGAGAAACAACCAGACGTTATACTTATGGATATTCAGCTCCGTGATGGTACAGCATTTGACATCCTAAAAAAGCTAACCGTTATTCCACAGAATATTATTTTCATTACGGCCTACAATCATTTTGCAATCAAAGCCATCAAATACGGTGCTTTGGATTATCTCTTGAAACCAGTCGATCAAACCGAACTAAACGAAGCCTTAGAACGTTACCGGCGTAAAAGCGAAAACAATCCCCAATGGATGCAACGTTTATCAATGGCACAAGAAGCTTTACATGCCAGTGAACTTCCCGAAAGCATAGCCTTGTCTTCCATACACCAGGTACGTATCGTCCCTGTTCACAACATCGTGTACTGCAAAGGAGACGGTCCCTATACTTTTTTCTTTTTAAATGATGGTACAAAAGAGTTAATCTCTAAACCCCTCAAATATTATGAAGAATTATTGCCACAGCCTTATTTCTTACGCACCCATCAATCGTATCTTGTCAACAGGTCGCATATTTCTGGTGTCAATCGTTCCGAATATATTGTCTTAAAGAACAAAGAGGAAATTCCAATTTCATCACGTAGAAAAAACTCGATCTTAAATCAGCTTTTCCCAGAAAAATGAGCGCACTGAACCGCATTTTCCCTTGGCTACTACTGCCTTTGTTTTTTATCGCTTGCGCTCGAAAGAAAGACACACCCTCGCCCGACTATGATGCTATTGCTGCACAGATTAAAACGCTCGAAGACCGAAAATTAACTGCAGCAAATGGAGATTCCATCAAACAGGCCTGGTTAACGTTAAACCATAATTCCACCGTAAAAAAAGACACGGTACTCGCTGCCCGTGTAAAATATTACCTGGCACGACTCTATGCTATGAGCGGTCAAGATTCCGCTCTTTTTTTTGTTCAACAGGCGCTTGAACTCATTGAACCCACCACTGGAAACGCAAAATACAAAGCACTTATTTACAATGGCATAGGAAACATCCGTAGCATAGAAGCAAAACAACGCGAAGCGGGCTATTATTATAACAAAGCCGCCACGATTGTTTTGTCGGATACCGCTGCAGGACTGTCAACCGAAGCAAAATCAGCGATATTATTGTCCGCTGCCCAAAACAACTTGAGCTCCTTCCAGTATAACCTTGCCGAAAAAATGAATCGTTCGGTACTCCCCCTAATTGATTCACTACCGGAAGGACATATTAACCGACAACGCGTATTGGTACAAATGATACAGACGCTGAACACCTTACAACGGCCAGCAGAAGATATTGCCCCCTTCCTTCATCAACTCGAAGAATTACACACTAAAAATCCAGACAAATACAACATTAGTTTTCTTTACGATTCGAAGATCCAATACTATGAAACGGCTAAGAAACCAGATTCCATTTACATTACGAGTTGCTAAAAATAGCAATAGATGAACGCTTGCACCAACAGACAGCTTCCTCTATACTGATGAACAATTTATTTGTAGATTACAGTAATGTAGCCGCAATCTATGTTTCATTAAATAAACCAGCATTGGGAGAAAAATTCATCCAAAAAGCCAGCAAACTTAAAGCGCAGTTTCCCAAATTGATCTTTCCCAACAACGAAATTACATTTCAAAACAGTCTCGCAGCCGTCTATCGCCTGCAAGGAAAAGATAAAGCAGCTATAGACGTACTAAATCACCTTGTGCAATTACAAAGGGGTATTTACCAATCGGAGAATACACAAGCGATCGCAGAAATGAATGCCCTATATCAACTCCAGGCGAAAGATCAGTCTATTCGTATACTGAACGAAAATATCAAGATCAATAAACTTCAGCTACAACAAAATCGTTTAGGACTGATCATTTCCTCCTTGGCGGTTATTCTATTGATCATCATACTTTTCTTCCTATATTACAGTTTTCGCCAGCGACGCTCCAGGCAAGAGAAAGAAAAGGTTTTATTGCAGCAGCAGTTGTTGCGCACACAGATGGAACCGCACTTTATTTTCAATACCCTTTCCGCTGTACAGAGCTTCATGCGCCTGGATAAAAAAGAAAATGCCATCAAATATTTGAACCGTTTCAGCCGACTATTACGTAGCAATCTCGAATTAAGCCGTGAAAACCTCGTTCCATTAAATGAGGAACTTGAAACCCTAGAAAACTATTTGATCTTACAGCAAATGCGTTTTGAAGATGCTTTTCATTACCAAATCACACAACCTGAAGATCAAGATTTAAGTGCAGTCATGCTACCGCCAATGCTGATACAACCCTATGTTGAAAATGCAATTCTGCACGGTATAAACCTCGAAACGGGCGATGGTAGTATTGACATCCAGTTTGCGTTGTCTGCAGATATCCTACGGGTGACGATTAAAGATAGCGGTAAAGTCAATCCAGACATTCCTGAAATTACACATCGTTCACTCTCTGGAACAATCAGTCGCGAACGTATGCAATTGTTAGGAAAAAAAGCGAGTCTTCAGACCACCAAAGACCCAACTGCTGGCACTACGGTCACACTTCTTATTCCAATTACCTATTAACGATTTATATTATTTAAACAAACTGCAGCGCATTCAACTTGTCATCTAATATCAAGATAGGATATAAATTGTAGCGCAATTTCATTCGTTATCCATGGAAAATCAATTAAATTAATTAAATTCGTTTATAAACCAACGAAATAGCGTTTTGAACACAATTTTCAAATTTATAGTCGCATAATTTAGCCTCACAAACCACAGGCTAATTATTCTTTTATTCGGGTAACTCCTATCCGAACAGGTTTTCATTTCACCCTATTATTCTCGGTATTGTTAGCTCAGGAGAGTATTTTTATGCTATTTCAGTATTTAAAATACCGTATCCCATCCTTTCCAATATCGTCGATAACATCAAAAATCAAATAAAGAATATTAAGCGCGACTACAACTCATGCGAAAAGAATATATCTGGGAGATCAAAGCACACAACACTCCCCTTCTCAAAAGATCCTGCAGCCATTGTGATAGTGATAGGTTCTACTGCAGTGAAAAGTTCAGAATGAATGCACAGAAAAAAAAATATCGACGTTTGGTTGATTTATAGATGTATCAAATGTGATAACACCTACAATATGACCATTTTTTCCCGTGCCAGCCCCGAATCCATCAATAAGGAACTGTTTCATAGATTTCAGGAAAACAACAGGGAGCTAGCATGGCAATACGCTTTTTCAACAGAAATCAGAAAAAAGAACAATGTTGAAGCAGATTTCGATACCATCAAATATGAAATACAGTATGAACAGCGGTTCATGGAGAATTTGCACAGCACAAACGAAGACACCTTATCCTTCAAAGTCATCTATGTATTCAGCTTTCAGCTCAAACTAGCCACCGTCATTCGTAACTGTTTAAAACTATCATCCAGGCAGCTTGACCGACTCATCACTATGCAGGCAATTACTGTACATGGAAAATTTCTAGAAAAAAAACATCGCATCAAACATGAGGATATTGTGAAAATATCATGCGAAGCATTGAAACGCATAACCCGATAAACAAACGGCGAGCAATCCTATAATTGCCCGCCGTCTTATTAACTAAACACAAACTAAATTTCATTGCAGGTTCTCCCCCTGCTCATTGACATTATTTATTTTTGTTTCATTATATCCGCTAAAAGTTTCATGTAAAAACCTCCAACAACACTACGCGCCTTAAAGTTTTCACGGATACCCGTAGTCGAATCATAAAAATCATTTAATGGGACACGGGATTCCGTTTGAATCGCATGATTATAGACAGGTTTCACCAAAGCTTCAAATGCTTCTTTTGACGGAGCAAATGATGCTGTCCAAAGAATCCAGTCATTTTTGGTGTAGGCCTTACGGCTATCCAATGGTATGCCGAATCTATTTTGCTTGGTCAGGTAATACTTAATTTCCGTATCATACACTTTTTGCGGAAACAGATTCAATCCCAACACTTTGTCCCAGATCAAATTATATTTTTGACTCCAGGTATTTTTATCGTCAAATGTCAGCGCGTAATGGTCGCCCGCATCTGCCATTTCCATCCATTTCGGAGCCATTTCCTCCGCAATTGCACGGTATTTTTTTGCGATTGCAGTTTCACCAATGGCCTCCGCTAGCTGCGCATAACAGGCAATACCCACAATAGCTTTAACAGATAAATTGGCATTTCGTGCAAGATGACCAGCAAAATCGTCTGTACAGAGCTGCGTTTTAGGGTCAAAGCCATCTTTAACGAGATAATCTACCCAAGTTGTCAATGTTTTCCAATGCTTCCTCGCATAGTCCCCATTCCCTTGCACTTTCGCGATTGCTGCAGTTAAAATAATCATATTGCCCGATTCCTCCACAGGCATAGGCTCGCCATAGGTTTGACCATTGCCCAATGGATACGTACCCAAATCGTGAGCCGCCCAAGGATAGGGGTATTTACCGCTCTCGCTAAAATAAAATATTCCAGTTAACATCCCTTTCAACAGCTCCGGATTATAGATCAAATACAATGGTGCTGAAGGATAAGTGACATCCACCGTATTGATAAAACCACCACTATTATTTTCTTTGGAAAGCCATAGCAGTTCATTTTGTGGACTTTTCACCAAGGTATGTGCTGCTATACTTTGGCGATAAGCTAGCACACTAAGATGTGCATATTCTTTTCCACCCGATTTTAATGCATCTGCATATACAGCTTTGTCGAATGCTACGCACTTATCGAGCACATTACGATACTCATCTGCAGCCAAAGTCAGCTGATTTTCCATTGTTTCTTTGCCAGAATTGTTCCACCATGGTCGCAGGTTATTTTTGAAATACTGAATCGCATAAATTTCATCGTAGCCTACCTCAACAAAACGCTCCTCCGCTTTCGCCCCCACATTGCCAAATGGAATGACCGTGTTCAGCGCAAGTGAGGTACCCTTAACAGTTTTTGCAGCGGTCGTTGTTCCCTTTCTAAAGGCGTCGACGGCTCCGCCCCTCGGACTAATAAACTGTTGCGTTTTATACCGCTTTGGTGAAGCAACATAAAAATACCCCCAGTCTATCCGCATATCATCGGCACCTTTTTGCAAAATAGGCTGTTCGACCGTTCCCGCTTTTAGTACCGACAATTTTGCCGTTTCATATTTATCGGCGGTTACTTCCTGTGAAGGCTTATACACCGCAATATTTGTGGATGCACTTAGAAAAACTTTAACAGCATGTTGCTTGCCATCGTTTGCTTTTACGTTATACGTGATATAGCTTACCGGTCGAGCCAATAAATTCAGATCATCCATAAGCAAAGGCGACGTAAAGCTTAATTTCAGATCCACCTTACCGGCCTGAAAATTATAGACCGTACGCGTCGCTGTTATTTCCACATCTTTTTGCACGGCTTCCTGAATTTTCGGTCCACGCTCTTTAAGCCTGTCGACCAAGCCAAAATCCAGGTAACGACCGCCAGCACTATTCTTCAAATGGATGGCAATATGATTTTGCCCGGCCTTCAAATTCGCCTTGTCAATCGGTAAATAGTGAAAGCTGTTAGTCCAACCTACCTTTTCGTAAACCTTCTTCCCATTCAAAAATACGTCTATATTATCATCATGATTGAGTTTTAGAAACAGCTCATTGATGCCCTTCGGATCCGCTACGGAAAACTCACGTCTCACCCAGATATCGTCCGATTTCCAAAGCGTCTTTACCTGCTGCGCATCATCACCGATGGGTGCAAGTCCCGATTTCCACGTATTCGTATTATAAGCGGAAGACTCCCAGCTGCCTTGAGGTTTTGATTCAGTATATTGTACCGTATAAGATTTATCTTCCGAAGTCGGTAGAATAACCGCATAACTAGGCTCTTCTTTGCCAAGAAAACGATAAATATTGCCATCAACATCAATTAAGCCCAACAGCGAATGATCAGCGTCTGTCCAGTGTTTCGTTGTCGACGCATGAAGCTGATCAGTCATAGACCATATACTAAAATTCGGGTTGTGTGTAATCAATGGATAAGCCGGAGCTTTGCGTTCTTGAGCTTGTCCATCTAAAACAGTGGAAACACAGGCCACAATAACACAGAGACCTATCTTCCCAAGTTTGTTCATTGCATAAATAGATTTTTGAAAAGGTTTAATCATATTTTTTGGATAAAATTAGCTATACAGTTTTCCCCATTGAGCATATGCACAATCGTTTTAACAAAGAAAGTTGGAATAATTTAAATTCAGCTGTCGCATCGTATCATTTTACCTTCAATTTATATCATATTTGACATGCTGCCATCTAATCAAGATAATTATTATCTTTGAGAACCCGTCCGATCGTTATGTGCAAAATGACCTAATAAACATCGGCATTCAATTTTACCAACAACACAATGAGAAGTATTTACGTTTATTTCTTAATGACCATATCTTGTCTTTTTTCAACGAGCACACGGCTTTATGCACAAGAAACAGATTCGGTCAATAAAAAAGAATTGGATCTGAGTTCCTTACTGAACGGAATTAGACAACAGCAAATTAATGATTCTCTTGAACGGGTAAAGCTTCAGCATGAAATTGCCGATCTTAAAAGTCAAAATAGCCCAAAAAAGGAAAATTTAAAACAGCAGCTGAATGAGTTTGACGAAGAAAACAACCTTCGGAAGCAGCAGCTGAAAGTTAAAGTAGACTCCATCAAAAAAAACACAAAAAGATATGCAGTCGCGCCATTTCAGGATACCCTCTTCTATATCTATAATAAACTTGGATCATCATTGGCCAAAGACCGAGCTTACAATGTGGTCAGCAGAATCCATAATCTATATGAAGACGATTTTGTGAAAGTAGATTCGTTTAAAATCGAAAACAACGAAATCAGTGCTGACATCGTTTATAAAGATCTCGTCATAACTTCCGTCACAGAACTCGACGCACTACTTGAAGGAAAAAGCAAAGAAGAGATTGCGGCAAACTACTTAAAAAGAATTCAGGATTCAATCACAACGGAACGTGCAGATAACAGCATTACAAAACTTCTTACCCGTATTGGACTTGTATTGCTCATTCTCCTTGTCTTTTCCATATTGGTTCTATTGATAAACAAGTTGAAAAAATATGGTACGCAACGAATTTTGAAGGAAAGAACACAGCGGATAAAAGACATTAAGATCAAAAATTATGTCCTTGTCACTTCGGTACAAAAAACACGGATGTTTATTCATGCAATAAATATCTTACGCTGGGGCCTGATCGTCCTCATTGCCTTTATCATGCTGCCGATTGTCTTCAGTGTTTTTCCATTTACACAGAGTTGGGCATCCAATCTTATTGGACTTTTCACAAAACCCCTGAAGACCGCAGTTTTGGCCATTTGGGATTATATCCCCAATCTGATTACCGTATTTGTCATACTCGTTGTCATGCGGTATGCCGTTCGATTCATAAAGTATATTTTTAGCGAAATTGACAAAGGCAAATTGGAGATTAATGGATTCCATCGCGATTTTGCCATGCCTACCTTTACGATTGTTCGCTTTCTGCTCCAAGCCTTCACACTGGTGCTCATATTCCCGTATTTACCCGGTGCAAATTCAGATATCTTTAAAGGAATATCTGTATTTATAGGTGTCCTATTTTCTTTAGGATCATCTTCTGCAATTTCCAATATCATAGCGGGACTTGTGATCACCTATATGCGTCCTTTCCGTATCGGAGACCGCATCACCATCGCCGATAAAACAGGCGTTGTTATCGAAAAATCACCACTGGTAACAAGGCTTCGAACGATAAAAAATGAAGAAATTACCATCCCCAATTCTTCGGTACTTTCCGGAAATACCGTCAATTATTCAACCTTCTCAGAAGACGGAATCTGCTTTCAGGTGGAATTGACAGTCGGTTATGAAGAACCTTGGCAACGTATACACGAATTGCTCCTGAACATCCCACCCCGAATAAAAAGGGTCAACCTTAACCCCGCGCCATTCGTCTTACAAAAAAAATTAGACGACTTCTATGTCCTCTATGAACTGAATGTATACATCGCTAAATCTAGTGAAATTGAACTGGCAAAGTCTGAAATTTTTCAATCGATCTTAGATGACTTTCTAGCCGCAGGAATTGAAATGAATGGCCCACACATATTTGCTAAAGTTGACCATGTACAACAATATAATCCAAAAATGCCCAACAGCTCGTACAATAACTGATCTGAAAGGACAATTTTTTAGCTGATTACTGCAAAGAATATGTGATGCGTTTTGACCCGGTATGTATATCCTGCTGAATTCATCCACTGTTGTGAGCTTGTTAACTTGTGAGCTTGTTAACTTGTGAGCTTGTTAACTTGTGAGCTTGTTAACTAAAGATGTAAAACATAAATTAGCTCTTCGGCTTCGACTCCGTCAGGCCAAACGACATCCCTGGATTGCGTGTATTTAAAATGAAATGACTGATTCGCCGCTTTAGACGCATCATTCCCCACCCGATGGGATACCGTAATCTGAAGGCAGCCTTGCTCAAGTGCCCATGCGATACGCGCTTCATAAAACAAACGGGATAAACCCTGGCCTCTATGACTTTCCTGAATGAAAGAAGCGATCAAAATCGCGTTTGACTCATCTGCCCTATCCAATACAACACCAGTCAGCCCGACCAATGTGCCTTGGTTATACAAGCCGAACATCGCACATTTGGGATTATCAAGCAAAGCCATCCATGCTGCATCACTGTACCCTGCTTCTTTTTGATAGTTGCTGCCAAAAACCTCAGGGGTAGAAAACAAGGCCTCCAGTCTAATTTTTTTATATTCCTGCCATTCTCCTATTTCTAAACGTCTTAGTTCATATTTTTCCATTTCTGGCACCTTTCTTTGCTTATCTTTCAGCGTAAATATACTTAAGCAAGCGCAATAAATGAACACTGGACCAGCGACATTATTCAAATTGGACTAGCTCAGTTGCATCTATTGGCTGTAATTTTGGATAAAATCAAGAAATAGCTATTTGCATGTATGTACCCAAACATTTCCAGTTCGAAGATTACGCAGAAAAGGTCGAATTTATGCAACAATATAGTTTTGCGACCATTGTATCGATTAAAGCGGGGGTTCCAATAGCGTATCTGTGATTTTCTGGAAAATAGCGACAATGAGCTCGAATGAAATATTGCCGCAGCAATGAAAAATGGATCAATAAGTAACGAAAAAAAATGAACACACACACTGACATAGAAATCACACAGGTAAAACTAACAGATATTGACCTGCTGCAGCAAATAGGAAAAGCAACATTTATTCAGACCTTTTCAGACACGAATACCGAAGAGAATATGAAGACCTATCTAGCCGAAGGGTTTTCAAAGGAAAAATTATTGTCCGAGCTCTGCGACAACGAATCTGAATTTTACTTCGCTGTCTTGAAAAATGATGTTATTGGCTACCTAAAAGTAAATACCGGCCAGGCCCAGACCGAACAACAGTGCCCGCAGGCATTAGAAATCGAGCGCATCTATGTATTACAGGAATTTCAGGATAGAAAAGTGGGACAGTTATTGTTTGAAAAAGCACTAGCCTTAGCCCAAATAAAAGCAGCTTCATTTATCTGGCTTGGTGTTTGGGAAAAAAACTTGCGGGCAATCAATTTCTATCAGAAAAATGGTTTTGTCGCATTCGACCAGCATATTTTTCAACTGGGTGACGATAAACAAATAGATATCATGATGAAAAAAACAGTACAACCGCACCATGCATGAGTTTATAGCAGAAAATATACAGGTCATACAACAACGTATAGACGAAGCCTGCAAAGCAAGCCGTCGCGATCCCCGCGAGGTAAAATTATTGCTGGCCACTAAAACCGTATCTGCCGAACGTATCGAAATCGCACTGCAAGCTGGTCAAACCCTAATTGCTGAAAATAAAGTGCAGGAACTGAAAGACAAATTTGAGTATTTAAACACTGTTCCCCATGTCAATCATTTTATTGGCCATCTTCAAACCAATAAGATCAAGGATCTGCTCAAATGCAACGTATCCTGCATCCATTCGATCGATCGTATAGATCTCGCCGAAAAATTGCATCAGCGACTTTTAAAAGAAGACAAAACCATGGAAGTGCTCATCC
This sequence comes from Sphingobacterium sp. B29, assembly GCF_001952815.1. Lineage (NCBI taxonomy): Bacteria > Pseudomonadati > Bacteroidota > Sphingobacteriia > Sphingobacteriales > Sphingobacteriaceae > Sphingobacterium > Sphingobacterium sp. B29. Next base: position 5,190,624 of record NZ_CP019158.1, read on the forward strand.
AGGTAAATACTTCCTTCGAAGAGAGTAAGTACGGCGCTGCTCCAAGGGAAGTGATCGGCCTGGTTCAGCAAATAGCAACACTAAGCACATTAAAGATTAAAGGACTGATGACTATCGGTATATTGAGTGCCGAGGCCGAACAGGTACGTGCCTGTTTTAAATTGCTCAAACAAATTCAACAACAGATTATAGCCCTAGCTATTCCCCGTGTATCGATGCAAGAATTGTCGATGGGCATGAGCGGAGATCTAGAGATAGCGATAGCAGAGGGCGCTACGATTGTCAGGGTAGGCACGGCAATTTTTGGACAACGTCCTACACCAGATAGTTATTACTGGAATGAGAACCTATAACATAAAAACCAATGCGGATACATTTTATACAACACGAAGTTTTTGAAGCACCCGGGGCCTATTTAACCTGGGCGGAAAAACAACAGCATGAGCTCACCTTTTCCCAGGTCTATCAACAGGACCGTCTGCCGGAAGAAATCGATTCCATCGATATATTGATCGTTATGGGCGGACCTCAAAGTCCAGATTCATCCCCGTCAGAATACCCTTATTTTGACGCTAAGGTCGAAATCGCTTTTATCCGCCAATGTATTGATGCAGGCAAGGCGGTTGTTGGTATATGTCTGGGCGCACAATTGATTGGCGAAGCGCTGTCGGCAACGTACAGACATAGTCCGCAAAAAGAAATTGGAGTTTTCCCCATCACGCTCACAGAAGAAGGAATAAACGACAGCAAAATAGCACATTTTGGCAGCCCATTACCGGTCGGACATTGGCACAACGATATGCCTGGACTTACCCCTGAAAGTAAAATCTTAGCAAGCAGCGTCGGCTGCCCTCGACAAATTGTTCGCTATACAAATCTCGTCTACGGATTCCAATGCCATATGGAACTCACTCCTGAAGTCGTCCGGCTCTTAATAGATGCAGAAGAAGATCTCTTTCTTCAAAGCCAATCGCTCCAATTTGTGCAATCACCTGAAGAAATTAAGACTTTTGATTACCGCGAAATGAACAGCAAACTTCATACATTTTTAGATTTACTTGAATGTGCATACACGAGAAGTCTAATAAGTAAATGAAGGGTTTCTGTCTAAACAGGAGCGTAAAAATTTACAGCAGTAATTCATTCGTTGGATAAAAAATAGTAGATTTGGTGTAACACAAAAAAACTATTGATGAACCTAAGACGCAGTCAACTTTTAAAAATGGGCTATCTAGCCCTTCTGGCAATTTTCCTACACGCCTGTGTTTCCCAAAAAGAAAACAAAAATCTGACTTGGTATCAACATCAGGTTATCGAGCAGCTTGTTCCGGAAACTGATTCCAGTTATAGAGTTCAAATTGGTATTATGGCTGCGACCTTCTGGCTAGACAATCAGGATGGTCAACTGGCCAAAAAATTGAACCTCCTACAACAGAGCTACACGCAACGAAATAAAGTCGATGTCGCTGTTCAGCAAGGTACCAACAAAATCATTCGCGTCACTAAATCAGAATAAACAAGCTTATTCAAGGCAACACAAATGATTTTGGTACCCACCAATACTTCAATTATAGTTAATATCTTCCGCCTGTACACGTCATCCACTACATGATATTCTTTGCTATCTTTTCAATACGGTCCTTAAAGGCCACATTGTAAATTAAGCGATTTTATTCATTAATATAATTTGAGGCGCTTCCTGCAATTTTTCACCGGCAACTTTTCCGAATGCGACAATATAAGGTTGTTGATTATGCGCATCCAAGCCCGCCTGATCTTCCCATATTTCATAAAAGATAAACTGGTTTTCATCACTATTTACCTGATGCAGATCGTACTGTATACAGGCTGCTTCCTTTCTACTTGCTTCGACCATTTCTAACAATAATGCCAATACTTCTTCCCGATGTGCGGGAACTGCCTTTAAAATTGCGGTTAAATATACCTTCATGTTATTGATTTTTATTGTGGTAATTTACTCTTTTCATCGCAATAACGCCATGGATAAAGCGATTTATCGATCAATAAATTTTTAGTTTAACGTAGTTTCCAAATGGAAGACCTCTTCCAAATATTGTTTATATTCCTTTTCGTAATTGTCGACACGTTCTTGAGACGCACCCTTCTCCATATCATGAAAATGGAAGCTTCCCAGATGTTCCAATCCTGCAAATTGATTCATCTTGTGAAAACCGAATAAAACACCGGCATCAACGGAATGCTGATCAAAAAACTCATTTTCCATTGTAAAGGCTGTCTCTGGAGCATTCCAGCTCGAAGTCACCATGTATTTTTTACCATGCATCAAACCTCCGGTACCATAATTAATAGCCGGATTCTTACGTGAACGACCATCATTTTTATAGATACCGTTGTTGTGACCCGCCGTAAAAACCTCATCAATATAGAGCTTCAGACGGTTCGGAACCTGAAACCACCATACAGGAAAATGGTAAACGATAATGTCTGCCCATTTAAAATTTTCAACTTCAACCATTGGATCAAAATTATCATTGATATTGGTTACCCTTGTTTCAAGTCCATTTTCAGCCAATGTTTCAACAGTCCAATTTGTTATTGTGGTATTGAAAGAACCACCCGAGTGTGCGAATTTCTGTCCGCCGTTGATAATAAATATTTTCATTTCTATAATTTTTCTTATTGATAACACAAATTTCTATCATATTTTTAAATCATACAAATAATTTAAATTGTATATTTGTATCATAAAAATAATAACTATGAAATGGAACTTAGAATGGCTTCGTACATTTAAGGCAATCTATGAAACCGGAACATTATCTGCAGCGGCACAGGAATTGTTTATTTCTCAACCTGGTGTCAGCCTACATCTGAATTCCCTGGAAGCCTTTACCGGCCACAAGCTTTTTGATCGATCTGCGCGAAGAATGGTGCCGACCGAAAAGGGGAAAATCTTGTACAACTATGTTATTGACCCACTTAAAAAACTTGAAACCGGTGAACAGCATTTTCACAAGCGTGCATTGGACGAACGTGTCACAATCAGTATCGGAATGTGTTTTGAGACCTTTCAATACACGCTGGAAGAACATATTGCGCAGCTCCCCTTTAATTTAATTATCAAATTTGGAGAATATCCTCAGATGCAGCAGGATCTTGATAATGGTTTATTGGATCTTATTATTACGCCTCAAAAAGGAAACCAGCAGAATCTACAATACGAGGCTTTCTCAAAAGAACGCATTGTCTTGATTGCAGGTTGTCAGACCGACACATCCACACTCGAGTCACTACTGAGCGACAATAAAATCAAGGAAGCAGCTCAACTCCTGAAAAAACAATTGTGGTATAGCACGGCTGCCGATATGGATCATTTAAAAAACTATTGGTCGACACACTTTGGCGAACATCCAGACTTCAGTCCCAATTATATCGTCCCAAATATCAGCTCAATCATACGCTGCTTGAGCAACAATACTGGTTTTTCCATTGTTCCCGACTTTCTTTGTGCCGAAGCACTTGCATCCGGAAAAATAAAACTAATCTGGGAAGGGACTTCTCCCGTGGAGAATATACTTTACTTTGGAACGAGAAAGAAAACCATGTATCAGGAAGAAATCGGTCAATTGGAAACGCTGTTAAAAGAGAAATGGTAGATCACCGGGCAATTTCTTGCCGATAGCCCGATTTCCGCTACTGATGCAGCATTTTGCTTAAAAATTCGGGCGTAACGCCAATATATGCCGCAACTTGTTTCTGCGGAAGACAGTCGATCAATGTAGGATAACGTGTACAGAACTTTTCGTAACGTTCTTTGGCAGCTAGACGGAGATTCTCCATCGATCGACTTTGATAATAAACCAATGCATTTTCGGCAAGTATCCGAAAATAGACATTCAGTTTCGGAATCTCCTGATAGAGCCGATGCAGATCTACCTTGGAAATCATCCATACCTCAGATTCAAATACCGCATCAATGTATAGGTTGCCCGGTTTTCCGGTCACCAAACTATACATATCGCCGATCCACCAGCCTTCGGGAGCAAACTGTTGAATATACTGAAAGCCATTTTCATCCACACAATAACTTCTTAGACAACCCGAAGCGACAAAAATAGCATACCTGCTCAGATCGCCCTCCAACAGCAAATATTGTTTCTTCTTCACTTTTTTGGATTTCACAACAGCCAATAGGCGTAAGATTTCATCTTCCGTGAGGTCGATCTCTTTCTGAATACTGTCCAACAATAGCTGTTTGTCCATAAATTAAAGCCTGATACACAACAAACATAGATAAATTGATGTTTGTATCCAAAAAAATAGACAAGCAGCGCCTTTTCTACGAAGGGAATACGCTTAGCTCTTCTAAAAGAAATACGTTTTGTTCTTCGCCGAAAAGACGCATACGATACCTATATATTTACGGATGGCCGTCCCGAAGCAATGGTATGCGCTTCCTTCAAGACTTCTGAATAAGTAGGATGTGCATAAGACACCTTTGACATACTATCGGCGGTGATTTCATATTCCAAGCCCAAAACACCTTGAGCGATCAGATCGGCCGCACGTGCTCCAATGATATGAACTCCCAATAGTTCGCCATATTTCGGATCGGCCAACACTTTTACAAATCCTTGTGTATCCATCCCTGCGCGGGCACGGGCATTTGCGGAAAACGGGAATTTCCCAATCGTATACGCTATACCCTTTGCTTTGAGCTCCTCTTCTGTTGCGCCAACGGAAGCCACTTCGGGCCAGGTATAAACCACACTTGGGATCCGATCGTAATGTATCTTTGGTTTTTGGCCGTCCATATGTTCGACAACAAAGATTGCTTCCTCTTCAGCTTTATGAGCCAGCATTGCCCCACCGATCACATCGCCAATAGCATAAATGTGGGGAACGGCCGTCTGTAACTGCTCGTTAGTAACGATCATACCTCTGGTGTCTAGTTGAACAGCTGTATTCTCCAAACCAAGCCCCGCTGTAAATGCTTTCCGCCCGACAGCGACCAAAATATAATCCGCCTGTAACTGCTGCTCGTTACCAGCTCGATCTTTAAAGAAAACGTTTGCCGCAGCGCCTATATTTTCGGTTTTGTAAACAGCCTGTTCAAGCAAAATTTTAATGCCATCATGCAGCAGTATCTTTTTCAAGGCATCCCCCAATTCATGATCCATATTGGCAAGGAGGCGATCGGCATATTCGATAATAGTGACCTCACAACCCAGCCTATTGAATATGGATGCCATCTCTACCCCAATTACACCGCCACCGATAATAACGATTTTATCTGGTTTCTCTTGCAAGGACAACGCCTCTGTTGAGCTGATGATACGTTTTTTATCTATGGTTACTCCCGGAACTGTCGCTGGCTTGGAACCTGTAGCGATGATAAATTTCTTTGCTCCAAGGGACAGCCGCTCCCCCGCTGATGTAGCAATCTCCACCGTTGAATTATTGACAAAAGAGGCCTTTCCATGGATCACCGTAACCTTATTCTTTTTCATCAGGAAATTCAGCCCCTGCGTATTTTGCAACACCACTTTATCTTTACGCGCATACAACCGACCAAAGTCCACCGATAGTCCCCCTACCTGAATCCCGTGTGCAGCAAAATGATGCTGTGCTTCATGATAGTGATGTGTACTATCCAAAATTGCCTTTGTGGGAATACAGCCCACATTGGTGCAGGTACCACCCAATGTATCATATTTCTCTACAAGTGCGGTTTTATACCCCAATTGGGCACTGCGAATCGCCGCAACATAGCCGCCTGGGCCAGACCCAATGACAACCAAATCATATTGTTCCATATACGAACTATTTTTAGTTAACAGAATTATTCACGACCAAAAAAGGTCTTACAAGTATGCCCCGCATAGTTGCCATCCAAAAGGCTACGATAAAAATTTCAATATATACGCCAATCATAACACAAAATAAAATACCAAAAGGTATATTTAAAAACAGTAGAAAACACCGTATTATTCATAAATATTGGATTTAATTAAAATCAGTACAAACCTACAAATAAAATACCAATCAGTATATTGTAAATAAAAAATTAGATCAAAAAAAATAATATGAAAGTCAATTCTACGCAGAAGAGATTGTGTTTATGTTTAGGATAAAGGCATATTTTTTTAACTTGCTTCCTGATTAGCACCAAAAGCGTCAAACGATTATTTTCAAATGAAACAGCATAATTACGTCGCCACAATTACGTGGACAGGAAATCGCGGCAGCGGAACCGATCATTATAAAAACTACGAAAGAAGCCATCGCATTAGCATTGACGGCAAAGCCGAGATTGAAGGTTCTTCGGATCCAGCGTTCCTGGGAGACCCCAGCAAACACAATCCCGAAGAACTATTACTTGCCTCCCTGTCCTCCTGCCATATGTTATGGTACCTGCATTTCTGCTCGGTCAATAAAATTATTGTAGAAGAATATATTGACCATGCAACAGCGATCATGCTTGAAGAAGAAAATGGAAAAGGCCGTTTTAAAGAAGTCACGCTAAATCCTTCGGTCCGGGTAAAAGATGCAACGATGATTGCACAAGCCATTGAATTACATAAAAAAGCAAGTGAATATTGTTTTATTGCCAATTCAGTAAACTTTCCGGTCTTGCACACCCCCAACGTCAGCATCAGCACATCCAGCTAAATGAGTGAACTTTTTTCTTCACATGATATGCTGCGACATAATATGCTGTGAATTGACAAGAACGGCGATACCTGATCGAATTACGGACATAGCTTAGCGCTATTTATTGGCTAGCCGCTCCTGTAACTCCCGACGGAAAGTAATACCGACCGGTAGGGACGTATTATTGATCTGTACCATACCATGCTCATATTTGATCACCTTATTGATCGAAGCAATGTAAGATTTGTGGATACGGATAAACTTTGAGGCCGGCACCTGTGTGAGAATTTGCTGGGTAGTGCTTGCGGTCAAAAATGTCTGACTAGGAGTGACAATTTTCACGTAATTGCCAAAGCTCTGGATAAAATCGATCTGCGATAATTTAACGTCAATAATACGGCCATCCATGCGTATACTAATTGATTTGGGCTCTTCTTCCTGGGGCGACACAGCCGTGTTATAGGATAAAAAACGTTGAACAGCCTTAAAAAAACGGGGAAATGAAATAGGTTTTAATAAATAATCAACAACGCCGTAATCATAACTCTCCAATGCGTATTCGGAATATGCTGTTGTCAAAATCGTTTTGGGTGGGTTATCCAGCATCTTCAGAAACTCCATCCCATTAATTTCGGGCATTTCAATATCCAGGAAGATTAAATCTACTTTGTTCTCCCGAAGAAAATCCAATGCCTCAAAAGCATTATAACATTGAGCGACCAACTGCAGATCAGTACTTCTTTCAATATAATTTACCAGTACATAATGCGCCGCAGGTTCGTCATCAACCACAATACAGCTATTTTTATTCATTGTTTAAAGATTTATAACCAATGACACCTCATACTCCTCTTTTTTGGAATTTGTCGTTAATGTATATCGATTAGGATACAAAAGTTTTAATCGCGCCATTGTATTTTCCAGACCTATTTTCGCCGAAAAAACATTCCTTTTCTTGACGGGAACAGAATTCCGTACATGCAAATATAAGTTCCCTTTTTCAATCTTGATCGAAATATGTACAAAACAATCTTCAATACTGCAGGTTCCGTGTTTAAAAGCATTTTCTACGAAAGTAATCAATAGCATCGGCGCTATCTGATAATTGATATCTTCTTCTTTTTGATAATCAAATTCAATTTTTGTGCGATAGCCTAACCTTTCACGCTCCAGCTCGATATAACTTGAGATAAAATCGATCTCATCATCCATCGCAACAAATTCCCGATCGCTGCTCTCCATCTGATAACGGAGAAGCTGGGAAACTTTGATGATCAATTCGGAGGTACGTTCCGGGTACTTCAAATTAATACCATAAATGGTATTCAATGTATTGAATAAAAAATGTGGATTGAGCTGTTTTTTTAAATGGGACAATTGCGTCTGATTGGAAAGCAGTTCACGTCGGGTCTTCACACGCTGAAAGCGATAAAATTCAATAAATTGGATACTACCCAATATGCAGATCAACGAACCCAATAATACACCAAATTGATAATGGAACGTTTTCTGAACAAGATTCTTGTAAAGAAAACAATTCTTGTAGATCACGTTATCCGTTAGCTCTTTTAATATGAGTGCAAAAACCAGTAGTGTTGCCACCGACGCCAAAATATACAACAGCGGTTTATTCTTCTTAAGTAGCAATGGCAACAGGAAAAAGCGATTCAATTGTGCATGCGCATAAAGGATCAAGAAATAGAACACGCCCATCAAAAATCCCTTCCAGCTCAGGATCAAAATCCAATCGTTCAAAGTAAAGAGGATAAACGAAAAGATCAATAGCACGATCTCCTGTATGATCTTGTTCTCAAAAACCTTTCTCATAATCCTTTTTTTGTTAAAAATCTGTTACAAAGTAAAAGTTTTAAGTTTATAACAGCAGAAAAATAAATGACGAATTAAATTGGTCACTTTTAAACGCTATAGATCATTTTAAAGGGACATCACAGTTCATCTCATCGTTATCTTCGTGTCCATAAAATGATAGATAACCTATGCTGAAATTGAATTTAGTGCTGTCATTGGCTGTATCACTTGCGACCTCCTCTTCCTTCGCTCAGAAGCTTACGCTCCGCGATGCCGTAGAACAGGGTATTGCAAATTATGGAAATATCAAGGCAAAGGAATATTATCTCCAGTCCTCCCTGCAGACCAATGAACAAGTCAAACGCGACTTTTGGCCCAATCTGAACATCGTAGCCCAACAGGACTTTGGAACAGTCAACGGACAAAATGGTCCACTGTATGGATTTGGTGGGCTGGGTGTAGCTTCTTCGGGAGCCGCTCTTCCGGAACAAAATTGGAATGCCGCATTTGGTGCGCTTTACTTAGCCAATGTCAATTGGGACATTTACACCTTTGGACGAAAAAAAGAACGTATCGAATTGGCCAAATCCGATACCAAACGACTACAGGCCGATCTCGGTCAGGAACAGTTCCAGCATAAAATCAAGATCGCTGCGGCTTACCTCAATTTATTGGCTAGTCAACGATTGGAAAAAAATCAACAGATGAATCTGGATCGCGCACTGGTATTTTTAAATATTGCTGCCACCAAAGTAAAAAACGGAATATTACCCGGAGTAGATTCTACGCTTGCTTCAGCGGAAGTATCGCGCGCAAAAATCAGCCTCAATCAGGCCCGTGAAAATGTTAAGGAGCAAAACAATAAGCTGACGGTATTGATGGGGATTCCAGCGAAAAATCTCGAAATAGATACTGTTCTGGTTCAGAAAACACCTATACAGCTAACTCCGCTTTCAGGCAACTTGATTGAAAGTAATCCTATTCTGCAATTTTATAAAAGTAAAATTGAACTTGGCGAACAACAATTGAAACTATCAACCAAAGAGTATCTTCCCACTGTAAGTGCCTTTGGGGTCTTTCAGACAAGGGGATCTGGTTTTAAGAGCGACTACATTACGGATTTACAAGCATATAGCACAAATTATTGGCAAGGGGTTCGTCCCAGTAGGCAAAATTATCTCTTGGGATTGGGCATAAACTGGAATCTGACTTCGATTGCGCGTATCAATAAAAAAAATCAGTGCACAGCGCTTTACGAATGATGCCCTAAGAGAAGAATACCAAACTGCCGAAGCCCAATTGACAGCACAGCTGGATGCCGCTGATGTGAAAATCCAATTGGCCCTAAAAAGTGATCTAGAAGCTCCCCGACAAGTGTCGGCAGCTCAGCAAGCTTACAATCAAAAAATGACGATGTATAAAAACGGCCTAGCGACACTTGTCGACGTGACGCAGACCTTTTACACATTAAATAGAGCCGAAACCGATCGCGAGATCGTCCACATCAATCTTTGGCAGTCGCTTTTACTAAAAGCCGCAGCTGCGGGAGATTTTGATATTTTCAACAAAGAACTATAAATAACATTACATGAATTTAATACGTTTTGCCTTACGCAAGCCGATATCCATCCTCGTACTCGTATTGGGACTTATTGTCTTTGGCATAGGTGCCGTTCGATCGATCAAGGTGGATATCCTGCCAAAAATGAACCTTCCGGTTATTTATATTGCCCATCCATTTGGTGGCTATTCGCCGGATCAAATGGAATCTTATTTTGCCAAAAACTACGTCAATATCCTTCTTTTTGCCAATGGGGTCAAGTCTATTGAGACCAAGAATATTCAAGGTCTGACCTTAATGAAAGTATCGTATTACGAAGACACCAACATGGCCCAGGCTGCAGCCGAGCTAAGTGCCCTGGCCAATCGGATCCAAGCCTCCTTTCCTCCAGGCTCACAACCGCCGTTCATCATTCGCTTTGACGCCTCATCCCTCCCTGTAGGCCAACTGGTATTGAGCAGTAACAAGCGTTCTAACAACGAACTACAAGATCTAGCCAACGTCTATGTCCGGGCATCGTTTACGTCAATCCCCGGCCTATTGTCGCCACCTCCTTTTGGGGGAAGTCCACGTACAATTGAGGTCAACGTTGATCCCGATTTAATGCGGAGTCACAATATGACACCCGATCAGGTCGTAGAAGCGCTAAGACTAAACAATCAAACCGCTCCAGCAGGAAACGTACGTATTCAGGACAAAAACTACATTACACCAACGAACAACACCATCAAGGATGTCAAAGATTTTGAAAAAATCCCGCTATTTAAAGGTGGAGTACAAAATCTTTACCTTGGCGATATTGCTACCGTAAAAGATGGTGCCGACGTTACCGCAGGCTATGCTTTGGTCAACGGCAAACGTTCCGTATACGTCAGTATTGCCAAAGCCGGCGATGCTTCAACCTGGGAGGTTGTCCAAAACTTAAAAGCGGCCTTACCAAAAATTCAGGAAAATTTACCCGACGACGTCAAGTTATCTTATGAATTTGATCAATCCGTCTATGTCATCAATTCCGTAAAGAGTTTGATTACCGAAGGTGCAATCGGCGCTATCCTGACCGGACTAATGGTCCTCCTATTTTTAGGTGATCGAAGAGCTGCGTTGATCGTTATCCTAACCATTCCGATATCCGTGATCTCCGGCGTGCTCTTTCTGAAACTCTTCGGGCAGACCATCAACCTCATGTCCCTCAGTGGACTAGCCTTGGCTATTGGTATCCTGGTCGACGAAAGTACGGTAACGATAGAAAATATACACCAGCATCTGGATATGGGTAAACCCAAAGCCTTGGCTATCTGGGATGCCTGTAAGGAGATCGCCTTACCCAAATTATTGATCCTGCTCTGTATACTAGCCGTATTTGCGCCGGCATTTACCATGACAGGCATCCCGGGTTCGTTATTTCTTCCCTTGGCTTTGTCCATTGGATTTTCAATGATCATATCCTTTCTCCTTTCGCAGACATTTGTTCCTATCATGGCCAACTGGCTTATGAAAGACCATGCGCATAAAGCGCCACACGCGACCGAACCAGCGGGCTTAAATGCAGATGAAGCTCAATTCGCAGCAACTGGACTGAGTGTAGAATCTGAACAGGATACCCTAAATCAGAAGAAACTATTGGTGGAACGGGAAGACTTTAACAACGATGGAAAGCTGAGTATTTTTGAACGGTTCAGAAACAGATTCATGAAAATGATCGACCGTTTGTTTAAAAGGAAGAAAACCATTACCGTAGTTTATCTGCTGGGAGCAATAAGTCTTGTTGTCATTTTACTTTCCACAATCGGACAGGATGTATTTCCGAAAGTTAACTCCAGTCAGTTCCAAATGCGCCTCCGTGCAGCTGAAGGTACACGTATCGAACGCACCGAAGAAAAAGCAAAACTAGCGCTGGCCGAACTGGAAAAACTGGTTGGGAAAGAACATATCAGCATATCTTCTGTCTATATCGGTCAACACCCCGGACAGTTTTCAGTATCACCGATCTATCTTTTCATGGCTGGTCCACATGAAGCTGTTTTCCAAATTGCACTGAAAGACTACCATCACGATATGGACAGTTTCCGTGATGAATACCGGAAACGCCTGAAAGCGGCAGTTCCCGATGTACAAGTATCCTTTGAACCGATCGAGCTTACAGATAAAGTTTTAAGTCAGGGATCGCCCACTCCCATTGAAGTTCGGATAGCAGGAAAAAACAAAAAGAACAACGAGAAGTACGCCGGTAAATTGATCGAGGAACTAAAAGCCATCCCTTATTTTAGAGATGTACAATTAGCGCAATCCATTAAATACCCTTCTTACGATATTAAGATAGACCGCATCAGGGCTGCACAACTGGGTATCGATCTCAGCGAAGTAACACGATCGCTGATCGCTTCCACCTCTTCTTCGCGTTATACCGAAAAAAACACCTGGATCGATGAAAAAGCTGGACTGTCATACAACGTCCAAGTTCAGGTTCCCATCGATAAAATGAAAGATGAGAAAGAAATCGGTGAAATCCCTTTATTGAAAAATTCAGCGCGACCAATACTGAGCGACGTTGCAACGATCACGCCGTCCTTCACCTATGGCGAAAACGACAATTTAGGTGCAATGCCTTATGTATCAGTTACAGCAAATATTGATCATACCGATTTAAAAACAGCTTCTAAGGATGTACAGCGTAGTATAAAAGCCCTTGGTGAACTTCCTCGTGGTTTATCGATGGAGCAAATAGGACTTGGAAAAGTATTGTCAGAAACCATGAGCAGCCTCGAATCGGGTTTGGCCGTAGCCATCATCGTCATATTTTTGATGCTATCGGCTAACTTTCAGTCGTTCAAAGTTTCTATGGTTGTGCTCACCACAGTGCCTGCGGTTGTGCTGGGCTCATTGATTCTGCTGTTGTTAACCGGATCTACCCTCAACTTACAATCCTACATGGGGATTATCATGTCGGTGGGTGTATCCATTGCGAACGCTGTTTTACTCATCACCAATGCTGAACATATCCGTCGACATAATGGCGATGCCCTAGCTGCAGCCCGTGAGGCAGCATCCTTACGGCTTCGGCCTATTATCATGACCAGTTTGGCCATGATTGTGGGTATGCTACCTATGGCCATTGGTCATGGTGAAGGTGGCGAACAGGTTTCACCACTCGGTAGAGCCGTAATTGGAGGATTACTATTTTCGACTTTTGCCGTACTCGTCATCTTACCGCTTATATTTGCTTGGGCACAAGAAAAAAGCAGTACACAATCGATCTCATTAGATCCTGAAGACAAAGAAAGTAAACACTATATTGCGGCATTAAAACCTTTATCGTAAAAGCAGTATAATCTATAAAACATGAAAAATAATTTGTTCAAAATATTAGCTATCGCCGGTCTGATCGCATCCTTAACAGGATGCCATTCGGCTGCCGAGGAAAATGCAAAAAAAGAAAGTCCGGAAGCTGCAGCTCCGGCAATGGAGACATTTGTACCCACCAAACAGAAATTAACAAATAAAATGCAGATCCCTGGAGAAATCACGGGATTCCAGCAGGTCGAGATTTACGCTAAGGTCAGCAGTTACGTCAAAAGTCTTAACGTGGACATCGGAAGTAAGGTGCATGCCGGTCAGCTATTGGCTGTATTGGAGGCTCCCGAATTGAGTTCGCAGCTTTCAGCAGCCAAATCGCGGCTCAAATCGCAAGAAGCGGTCTATATGGCTACAAAAAGTACTTACGACAGACTCTTTGAAACCAGCAAAGTAGAGGGAACGGTGGCTAGACTGGATCTTGAGGTTGCTGAGTCAAAAAAGAATGCTGATTTTGCGCAGTACCAAGCCGCTAAATCGGCCTACGCAGAGGTACAAAACCTGTTGAACTATTTGGAAATCAGAGCACCCTTCGACGGTGTAATCGCAACAAGAAATGTCAATCAGGGCGCCTATGTTGGTCCTGCTGGCCGTGGCTCGGAAATGCCCATCATGACCATTCAACAACAACGCAAACTGAGGTTAGCCGTTGCTGTTCCGGAACAATATTCGGGTTTCCTCACCGAAAACCAGCCCTTACAATTTACTGTCAAATCATTGCCAGGGCAAACCTTCTCGGGTAAGATCGCTCGTAAATCGGGTGCCCTGGACAGCCGATTAAGATCCGAGCGGGTAGAAATTGACATTAACAATACCGACAACAAGTTATTGCCGGGCATGGTTGCAGAGGTCGAATTACCTTTAACATCGCAGGATAGTACTTTTGTTGTACCGAAATCAGCCGTATTTACTTCGGGCGAAGGAAGTTTTGTGATTGCTGTTATTTCGAACAAAACACAACGTATTCCTGTACAGAAAGGACGCAGCATCGATGGTCAGATCGAAATATTTGGTGACTTAAAACAAGACACCAAATTGGTCAGCAAAGCGGATGAAGAGATTATAGACGGAACATCAGTCAAATAGGACCTCTATTAAATTTTAAGCAAAGGAAGAAGCTGTCTAAAAAGTCTAGCCGAAACCCTTGAGAATGGAATCCCCGAAATGCTGCTGTGGAGGGGTAGGTATTATAAAATCGCATAAAAAAGGGCTTGTCCAATCTTTTTAGACAAGCCCTCTATAATTTAAATGCCCATAAATTTAAAGGGTTGGACAGCCTTTAACAGCGTATTTGAATTGCCTTTTTGACAAGCATTATTCAGCCGCTTTTGGGTCTATCGCTGCTGCCGCCGCAGTTAACGCCAAGGCACCTCCTACAAGCATTGCCCCCTGCCCCTTTTTTTCCTTAACAGCCAGCACGTCTCCGCGCTTATTATACAGTTCAATAATATTATTAAGGGCTACTGAACCGGTCTGCCAGAGCTGTGCCGCATAAAATTTTTGTTCCGTAGTTTTAACAATGGCTTTACCATCTTCTAAAATCGAATAACTTAAATAACTACGTAAACTGTAAGGCGAGTCAGCGCCTTCAAATCGAGCAAGTTTTACCGCAAAACTCTCGCCACTCATATCATACATATACACTTTTTCTTTTTGGGATGATCGTACAATGGATTTAACATCGTTTTTAAAATCAAAATAATGCCCATCTACATAGGCATGTGGTGGGATAAGTACCACATCTTTAGGCAAACTTACCGATCCTGTGATAGAACCGTTCACCCAAGCATCATTAAATATAGTGGATTTACTAGCACCTATATCGTAAACCGAAGCATTCATCTTTCCATTAAAAGCAGCTTGTTCAGCAGAATAACCTTGCGTTTTACCATTAATAACCATGGCCGAATTTTTAAGATCCCATAAGATCGGTTTATCGATTTTATTTTCTATTCGAAGGTAAATTCGACCATCTCTGTCGGCGAAGGAATAATCAATTTGTACTGTATCATTATTAAATGAAAACGTTCCCTTGTCTTCATCTTTTTTTACATTCTCCCCATTGAATGTCATGAGATAGTTGGAAGAACAGGCTGAAAGAAAAACAGCACAATACATTAGCGTGAGAACTTTGAATACTTTTCGCATAATATCAGGATATCTTAGTGTAATTACAACGGCACGAGTACTATTGTACAACAATATAAAAAACTATTATTAAAAAAACAGCGAAACGACATAAAATAATTTCCTAATTAGGGTATTAATCGCAAAGTATCACTGTTTCTATCAAAATAGTACATGATCGTCATAAAGCAGTAAATGGTCCTCTTTTATCGCCCGATATAGGTTTGAAATTGCTTTATATCAGTTTCCATCATAACAGGGATATTACAGGGGTATAACAGGAGGTTAGCAGGGGTAGGTCCCCTGTTAACCCCTTGTTAATACCTTGTAAAAAGACTACTATATCCTTCTTAATGGAGAATAGGATATCCGGCTGATAGTAACCATAAACAAATCAAGGAATATACTCAACTGTTGGTCTGATTAGCGTAACAAAAACGGTTAAACGAATAGAAGTTTTTTTAACCGGAAAGCAAAAGCTATATTTACAGTCAACTAAACCCAATCCAATGAAAGAGAAATTTATCGACAGAAAAGATCAACAGGCCGATAAGATATTTGAAAGAAGAACATTATCCTCCGATTATAGAACGATTATTCCCTTACTGTCTCCTGGCATGGAAATCTTGGACGTAGGCTGTGGTACCGGAACGCTCACCAATGAGGTAGCAAGTTATATCGGCGACGGAACTATAACCGGGCTCGATAATACACCGTCTTTTATCGACAGTGGCAATGAGCACTATGGTAGCACCCAAAATCTGAACCTGGTCTGCAGCAATATTTTTGATTATCAGCCTCCACATCCGTTCGACCTGATTATAACGGCGCGCACCATGCAATGGTTAAGTGATATTCCCCGGGCATTGGGCTTATTTAAATCCTGGTTAAAGCCCGGAGGACAAATCTCTATTTTAGACTACAATCACACCGCCATTGAATGGAACCCCGCCCCTCCGGAAAGCATGCTCAAATTTTACCATACTTTCCTGAAGTGGAGAGCAGATGCAGGTATGAACAATCGTGTTGCTGATGAGGTCGCTGCACTGCTCCAGGAAGCAGGTTTCCATTCGGTTCAGGTTATCCATGCCGATCAGACCTACAAAAAAGGAGAAGCTAACTTTGATACCAATCTGGCCATCTGGAACAAAGTCGCCCAATCGCGACAAATGGTTACGGAAGGGTATATCTCCGACGAACTTCGCTTACAGGCTATCGCCGAATACAGCCAATGGATCGAGACAGAAGCGACCACCATGACACTTAAAATGAACGATGTACGGGCTAAAGTATAATCTCCTTTTATCCGTTTTCCTCCTACTGACATTCCCCGGGCTGGCCGTAAAAGCACAGCTCAGGGATACCATGATCAATGTAGGCAACCACAGCCTTCATTTTACTTTAATAGAGGGGAAGGGTATCCCCATTGTCTTTGAATCTGGGGGTGGAAATGATGCTTCCGTTTGGAGAAAGTTATTGGAACCGCTATCGAGCAAATTGGGCGCACCTTTAATTACCTATGACAGGGCTGGCTTTGGGAAAAGTGAAATAGACACCGTTAACATTAGCTTGACAAATGAAGTAAAGGATCTTAAAACTGCTTTGCAGCAATTGGGCTATCGTGATCGGTACTTTTTTGTTGCCCATTCCTTCGGTGGTAACTATACGATGAAATTTATAACGACCAATCCCGGTCAGGTTGTTGGCACAGTAATGATCGATATTGTATCCCCTTATTTCATGACCATGGAGCGATCCAAATCATTGAAGAGCGAATATGCCAGTGAGCTCGATAACATCAAAAAAGAAAGCTTAGGGTTCTATCATCTCGTTTTAAACTACGAAGCATCAACGGCTGTTTTACATGAGGTTGCAGGAAAAATCAATGTTCCTATGACTGTCATTGGCTCAGGAAAATCACCTTTTGAAGAACCCGATCGCAGTTTATTTATTGCTGCCCTTAAAAAATTTGCAGATCAAAAAAACAATAGACGTTATCTTTTGGCTCAAAATGCGGAGCATCATGTCTTTTATGACGAACCAGATCTGGTCATTGATGAAATCGTCAAAGTATATCAAAAAACCGCATTCGAGTAATCAAAAAGTCTATCCGTACAACCGATTTTATTTGTAGCTTAGCAAGGCTGTACAACACATAACAACTTATCTTATGGATCATCAGGCCCAAAATGTCATCGATACACCGAGCAACAATACGGTGTTTATGGTATGGAATTTCCACGAAAATGTGGTCATTAAGGATGTCTTCCAACGCTTATGTGCATTGGTTGTCAATCTCAACAATTCGGCACAGGTACGTTCAAATCTTGTGAAAGCAAGTGTGGTATTGGGCATAAGCCACCATGCCTGGAAAAAGCTTGAACTCAACGAACCTATGCCAAAGGAATTGGTTCCTTTCGAACCTATCATCGGTCAAAAACATATTGCTGTGGCTACCCCCGGAGATTTACATTTCCATATTCGTGCTTATGAAAAAAGCTATTGCATTGACATGGCGACCGAAATAGCAGCCTTATTAAGTCCCGTTGCCGATTGCAAGGAGGAAGTTCATGGGTTCAGATATTGGGACGGCCGAAGTATCTTGGGCTTTGTTGACGGAACAGAAAATCCCCTTGGTGAGGATCGTGCTTTCTTTGGTATCGTTGGTGATGAGGATGTAGCCTATACGGGTGGAAGCTATTTATTTGTACAAAAATATATTCACGACATGAACGCCTGGCGTTCTTTACCCGTCCCTGAACAGGAGAAGGTCATCGGCAGAAGCAAAGCAAACGATATTGAGATGGGCGACGATGAAAAACCGACTAATTCACATTCGGCCCTAGCCAATGTCGGTGACGATTTGAAAATTGTTCGCGACAATATGCCTTTTGGGCAAATCGCAACAAATGAAATGGGAACCTACTTTATCGCTTACGCCAGCACATTCAGTACCGTACAATTGATGCTAAAAAGAATGTTTATTGGTGAACCCGAAGGGAATTACGATAGAATACTGGACTTTAGTACGGCGCATACCGGCTCCCTGTTCTTCTGTCCAACAATTAATATGCTGAAAGAATTTGCAGGTTAAAACCTGTTTATCCGCGAAGCAGATCATTTCCAACAGGATTTCCCAACGTAGAGCACTGGATCATGGAATATGGTCCCACAAATTTATTTTTAAAACTACACGACAAAAAAAATGGAAATCACTATTATTCAACTAGGTGACGAAAACATTGCTGAAGTTAAAGGTTCAGGCGTCTTTATCCATAATCTCGATGATGGTCTACAGATTATGGTCGACTGTGGCGCGCAAGAAGCATACAAAGCAATTATTTATCAAGAGAACATCACAGACGATTTCTTCGAACTTAAAACAAAACTTGCCGGTGAAATTCTTCAAAAATATACGCAGTATGGCTTTGACATTGCCATCGTTGGCGATTTCTCCAGATACAACAGCAAAAGTCTAAACGATTTTATCTACGAAAGCAATAAATCAAAGAAAATCAATTTTGTAGGTACGCGTGAAGAAGCGATAGCCAGATTTTCAAATCGTTAAGTCATGCATATTGAATCAGAAAGATTAGCGATTCGCCCCATTATGGCGGAGGATAGTCAGGCCGTATTCGGTTACCGTTCGGATAAAGAAACCAATAAATACCAGGGCTGGATTCCAGACTCTTTGGCAGAAGTCGATGCATTTATTGCTAAAAATCCGGGCACATTCAATCTTCCAGAGTCCTGGTTTCAGCTCGTTATGACCGACAAAATAGCAAACGCAGTAATCGGCGATATTGGCGTTCATTTTTTTGGTACTGAACACCTGCAGGTGGAATTGGGCTGTACCATAAAAAAAGAATTCCAGCAACAGGGTTATGCCAAAGAAGGACTGAAAACAGTTATAGAGGCCCTGTTCCGTCAGTATCATAAACATCGGATCATGGCCTCGGTAGCTCCGGAAAACAAGGCATCCATGCAGCTTTTAACAAGTTTGGGATTCCGAAAGGAAGCTCATTTTGTAAAAAGCTATTTCCATAACGGTCAATGGGAAGATGACGTGGTCTTTGCAATCCTTGCCGAAGAATGGGATTCAACACAATAAGTCGTCTCTTCGCGACTTATTGTGTCGTACGATTGATCCAATCGGCATAAGACAGCACGCCCAGTTCGGGCCTACCCTCCCCTTCCAAAACTGCGATAAACTCCAATTGGTTGCCATCCGGATCATTAAAGTAAATGGCCAATGCCGGCATCCATGCAAAGACCATCGGTGCTTCGATCCCATCCTTTAAAAAATTATAAGGTGTCAGGTCACGTGTTTTCAGATAGTCCACGGCATAGTTCAAGATATCCTCTTTATCCGCTCTAAAAGCAAAATGTCTCGGTTGAAAGTTTGTTTCTTCCTGCCACAACCCCAACATATAGTCTTTGCCGGTTCCAATCCATAAAAAAACAATAGGACGTGTCGGATCACGATGTGCCACACGCAATCCCAATACCTCCGTATAAAATGCGACCGATTTAGCTAAATCACGCACCTGAATATGCGTTTCGTATAAACCTTGTATCATAAGTTATTTCATTTTAAAATTATTTCAATCCATTGATAGCGCTCTCGTGATGTAAATGCAAGATCGGATAGGATTTGCCCATACCATCTACAGCTGAGCGTCCGATAAGCTGGTATCCTTTTTTCAGATAAAAATCAACAGCCTGCTGATTTTGCTCATTGACATCAACTTTATACACCTGGAGCTTATCCAGCACATACTGTAGTGCCACAGTCCCAATACCTTTTCCCCTGTAGGCTGAATCCACAAATAACATTTCCAGATTATCATCGGAGACAGCGAAAAAAGCAGTAGGCTGTCCATCGTCATCTATGACATATACCTTTAATTGTGGTAAATACTCGGTTGGAATCAGTCTCTTATATAACTGAAGATCCTCCTCTTTCAAAAAATCATGTGTTGCCCGAACCGAATTTTCCCAAATGCGCAGGATTGCCGCATAGTCGGCTTCACTTGCCGCTCTTATTTCCATAACGATTATCTCCCTCTAAAAATTCTTATTTACACCGTATCGCTACGGGATAGCATTCTTATAAAAGCTTCCCTTCCGCTTTACAGAAAGACAATGTAAGTTAAATTGGAGAACTAAAATCATGAAAAAGTTAAATAAGACAGAAAGATGATGATTTAGGTTCCGATAATTTGATTTCAGAGAAAACAACCTTATCTTGTAAATAAACGCATTAGCCATGTACAACACACTTCTATTCAAAAAATATCTCCCGGAAGATTTTGACGCTTTCCACGACTTGGTTAAAGGGGATGATGTCATGAAATACATTACCGGCAAAGGATTGTCCGAAGAGCAGGCCCGGAAAAAATTCGATTCTATTCTAGAAATCAACCAGGATCCTGATTTGGGCTATTTTAAAGTAATCGAAGCGGATACGCTAAAGCTTTTAGGCGACTGTAAGCTTGTTAACTACAAAAAAGATCCAAGTGTATTCGAAATTGGCTATTTGCTCCGCAAAGAACATTGGGGAAAGGGGCTGGGAACACAGATTTGCGAGTCGATGCTTGCCCTTGCCACAACATTAAATCCAGGCAAAGATGTGATTGGTATCATTGATCCCGATAACACCGCATCGAGACGACTACTGAGCAAATTCGGATTCAAAAGTTTCTTCGTCGGGATAGAAGACGATATTGCCACAGAAAAACTCATGCTCAAACGGACAGCATCCGAATAAACAAAGCCCATTCGAATATTTAAAACAATAGGAACTGTATATGCCCAAACCGAACAAAAAGTCAATGAAGTTTAAGGTAAAAACAACTTATCACACACACGAAAGTCTTCAAGATACCTTATCATTCTTTGGCGTAAATTGCCACCGCCCCTATTATATTTCTTCTGGAAATCCAATTTTTGAATACCCAAGCAATGCTTTTCGTATTGATTATTATGCCATCTGTATCTGTACGGCGGGCGATATCAATATTCAGGTAGACAATCAGGAATACCATATCTCGACAAATCACATCCTCTTATCCGCCCCAACAACAATTTTCCGGTTTTCGCAGGTCAGCCCCGACTTTAGAATGAAGCTGCTCTTTTTTGATAAAGCATTCCTGCTTAAACATATTGTCAATCCATTCTTTATCGAACAACTGGGGCTTTTTAAAAATTCGACCTTTACCATTGTCATTTCCCAAGACAAACAAATTGACAAGCTCTTAAAATTAATAGACTACCTCAAAGAAGTTACTTTAAGAACAACGCATTTTACAGCAGATATCATCCGCACGGTTATTTTCAATCTCCTGTTAGAAATCGCTGACGAACTGGCATCTAAAGACCAAGATACAATGGAGAGTGTACAGGAGACCAACAACTTGTTCTATAAGTTTATAGACCTGGTTCAGCGACATAGCAACCAATACAAAGAGGTACAATATTACGCCGACCAGTTATTTATTTCAAACAAATACCTCATTCAGGTTGTTAAAAGAGCATCAGGTAAAACGCCACATGAAATTATTGATGAGCATGTACTTAAAGAAGCCTATGTGCTACTCGGGAATCCCGAAAAGACAATCTCAGAAATTTCTTATGAAATCGGATTTAATTCCATCTCCGCATTTGGTCGTTTTTTCAAAAAATACGCCACCTTATCGCCTTCTGAATACAGAAAGCGACAAAATATGTAGATAGAGGAAATTCGGTAGAACAATAGCGAATTTGAGGGCACAAATGATTAAGGTGGTCTTAGTAACTTTACTCAAGAATTAAAAAACATAAGAATCATGAAAGAAATCACCTCAAAATTCGACAAAGTATTAAATGCATCTGCTGAATATGGAAATGTAAATCATGAACCTGATTCAAGCAAAGAACAACAACGTAACACACCGAAAAAATCGATGCCCTTTTCTGATCAGATCGGAAATTATCAACGCAATAAAGGTATTCCACCAAAATCATATAAAGACAGTAAAATCTACATCGTCGGAAGTGGTATAGCAGGGATGTCTGCCGCCTACTATTTTATACGTGATGGTCATGTTCCTGCTGAAAACATCACATTCCTTGAACAGCTCCATGTGGAAGGCGGCTCGTTAGATGGCGCCGGTAATGCAACCGACGGCTATGTCATCCGCGGTGGTAGGGAAATGGATATGACCTACGAAAATCTTTGGGATATGTTTCAGGACATTCCTGCATTGGAAATGCCTGCCCCCTACAGTGTTCTGGACGAGTACCGCTTGATCAATGACAACGACTCCAACTACTCCAAAGCAAGGCTTATTCATAAACTTGGTGAGATAAAAGATTTCAGCAAGTTTGGCTTGGGTAAATTGGATCAGCTGGCCATCATTCGATTGCTCCTCAAAAATAAAGAAGATCTAGATGACTTAACCATCGAAGACTACTTCAGCGAGTCATTTTTATCCAGCAATTTCTGGACCTTCTGGCGTACCATGTTCGCTTTCGAAAACTGGCATAGTTTACTTGAGCTGAAATTGTACATGCACCGCTTTTTACATGCGATAGACGGATTGAATGATCTTTCATCCCTTGTATTTCCGAAATACAATCAATACGACACCTTTGTAACCCCTTTGCGTAAAGTACTTCAAAGCAAAGGTGTAAACATTCGATTCAATGTATTGGTTAAAGACCTGGATATCCAAAGCAATACCGATGGAAAAGTTGTGGAGGCCCTGATTACCGAACAAGATGGCAAAGAAGTAAAAATTCCAATCGGAAAAGACGACTTCGTCATTGTGACAACCGGATCAATGACAGAAGATACCTTCTACGGGGACAACAAAAATGCACCGATCATCGCTATCGACAACAGCAGCAGCGGTCAAAGTGCAGGCTGGAAACTCTGGAAAAATCTGGCTGCCAAATCCGCCATCTTTGGTAAACCCGAAAAGTTCTGCAGTAACATCGAAAAATCAGCATGGGAGTCTGCGACCCTGACATGTAAACCTTCGGCTTTAGTCGAAAAATTAAAAGAATATTCCGTCAACGACCCTTATTCCGGCAAAACTGTTACTGGCGGTATTATTACCATTACCGATTCCAATTGGTTGATGAGTTTCACCTGTAATAGACAGCCACACTTCCCTGGCCAACCGGATGATGTTCTTGTGTTGTGGGTATATGCCTTATTTATGGATAAAGAAGGAAATTACATCAAAAAGCCAATGCCACAATGTACCGGAGATGAAATTCTAGCCGAACTATGTCACCATTTGGGCATTATCGACCAACTGGACGATGTCATCAAAAATACGATTGTGCGTACGACATTCATGCCTTACATCACCTCGATGTTTATGCCAAGAGCAAAAGGCGATCGTCCGAGAGTCGTACCTGAAGGATGTAAAAACCTGGGCTTGATCGGTCAGTTTGTCGAAACCAACAACGACGTTGTCTTTACCATGGAAAGCTCGGTACGTACCGCACGTATTGCGGTATATGAACTGCTGAACTTAAACAAGCAGGTTCCGGATATCAATCCCCTACAATACGACATCCGCCATCTTTTGAAAGCAGCCAAAACATTAAATGATGACAAACCATTTGTGGGCGAAGGCTTACTACGTAAAATGCTAAAAGGCACTTATTTTGAACATATCCTACCTATCGGTTCTGAGGAACAAGAAGACCATGAATCTTTCCTGACAGAGCAGATCACCAAATTCAAAGATTGGTTAAAAGGAATTAAAGGATAAGAATCACAGCCTGCGCCATGGTTCCGTGGCGCAGATTTTTACGAATTGAAAAAACAATAACATCATGGACTTTAAAAATATAACGATAGCTGGCAGTGGGGTTTTAGGCTATCAAATCGCTTTCCAAACAGCATTTCATGGCTATCATGTCACCGTATACGACATCAACGACGATGTATTAAAAAAAGCTGCAGCAAAATTCGATATTTTGGCGCAGGCATTCGAGAAAGATCTTCATGCGAGTAAAGAACAACTGGCTTCAACCTTTGACAGGCTCAGCTATAGTTCAGATCTTGCCGCGGCGGTAGCAAAAGCAGATCTTCTTATCGAAGCCGTTCCCGAAAACCCAGCCATTAAAATTGGTTTCTATCAGGAATTAGCGAAAGTAGCTCCGGAGAAAACCATTTTTGCCACAAACTCCTCAACCTTGCTGCCAAGTCAATTTGCCCAAGAAACCGGTCGTCCCGAGAAGTTCCTGGCGCTACATTTTGCCAATGAAATCTGGAAGCACAATACAGCAGAAATTATGGGCCATCCGGGTACAGACAAAGCGGTATTTGAGCAGGTTGTAAACTTTGCAAAATCCATTGGCATGGTTGCCCTACCGCTGCATAAGGAGCAGCCTGGCTATATTGTAAACTCCTTGCTTGTACCATTACTTTCGGCGGCAACGGATCTTTTGGTCAACGAAGTGGCGGATGCCCAAACGATCGACAAAACCTGGATGGTTGCCACTGGAGCGCCAACAGGCCCCTTCGGCATACTCGATATCGTTGGCATCACAACAGCCTATAATATCAATAAAATGAGCGCCGAAGCAACAAATGACCCTTTAAAGATCAAAACAGTGGCCTATCTCAAAGAGCATTTTATAGACAAAAACAAATTGGGCGTCGCTACTGGGGAAGGGTTCTATACCTATCCCAATCCGGCCTATCAATCGCCCGACTTTTTAAAGTAGGTCTCTTCATAAACAATAAATCGTCGCAGGTGGAGCTGTGACGATTTGTTGTTTATGCTTATTTCAATCCGCGTCCCTCTTTCACTCATTCGCATATACTCCGTTCAACCATGCAAAAGTTGAGCGATGCTGTCCATTCAATACCGGTTTACTGATACCCATTGTTTTAAGGATGGCATCAAAGGCTTCACCGATCATAAAATCATCACGATTGCTAAAAAGTGAAACCACAAGGTCTTTCTGTACATCGATATATACGATATGATGAAACCCGGTAGATTCACCTGAATGAAACAATATTTTATGACCTGCATTTTTTTGAATAAACCAGCCGAAATGATACGCTATTCCATCCTTTACCGGGTAGGCCATTTGACCGAACAATTGCTCCAGTCCCGGCTGTATTAACCGATCTTTTACCAAAAAATTGGCCCATGTATGATATTCCTCGGCAGAGAGATAAACACCCCCATCCCCCTGTGTCGCACTCGTCACACTCTGATCGGCAAACAGGTAGGAACCTTCCGTCGGATGATAACCGTAGACTCGTTCATCAACCGTCGCGCCCGGTTCATAGACCATTCCCTTGCTAATGCCTAGGGGTTCAAACAATTGACTTTTGACAAATGAAGCAAAGGATTTTTTTGCCACTTGCTCGACAATCAGCGATAAAAGACAATAGCCTGTATTGCTATAGCGAAATTGACTTCCCGAAGGGAAATATAAACGATTGGTCTGCCGGATATACTTCAGCACATCCTTATCCGATACCTGATCTTTCCGCTCTTTCGGAATAAGCTCTTCATAGTCCCAGATTCCGGATGTATGTTGCAGAAGCTGCGCAACAGTAATATCCTTCAGCGCGACTGGCAGATCTTTAAAAAAAAAGAGCCAATGGGTCCTCTAATTTTAAACGCTTTTGAATCACTAAGGTATATATCGCCTGTGCAGTCACCTGTTTGCTTACCGATGCCAGGCGAAAATGTGAGCTGGATGTGATTGCACGTTTTTCCTTCAAATCTGCAAGCCCAATTGCATAACGATAAATAAGACGACCATTTTGGCTAACTGCACAGCTAATCCCCGGAGCTGTCGGGTCCTTGTAATAGCCTGCAATGGTGCTATCCAATTTTGATTTATCCATTTTTTGCCCCATAACAACACTTGTTACACAGATCAAAATAAAACTCAGTTTTAGGTTTATCATATTTTATACAGCACATTTCGGTTTATATTGTCAGCCTCCTGAAAGGCACAGCGTATTAAATCAATTTGATCTTATTGCTTTTCAAAAATGTACCCTTCAAAAATCGAAATTTTCTTGCAATGCCCGGGTCTTTTTATGGATTTTTATTTATTTCTTTTAATTTTGCTTTTATGCTTCATTTCTCATGAAGTCGAACTGGTCGGAATCCTTCCCCCAGTTCTTTATTAAAAAATCACGACAGACTATGTTTTTTATTTTCAGTATCTACGACTTTGTATTAGCAGAAAAAACGGTAACAGCAACCTTAAAAAAAAGAAAACGCGCCACGAAATTTCACCTTGCAGATTATTACACCGGCCCGTCGGTTTATAGGCCTACCTTTTGGCGGTGGATTTGTCAAACTTTCCAGACTTTACGACGAACAGGGAAAATTGATTCACGCACGGAATTACTCAGATGAATTAAAAGCAGAGATCAAAGCGTTCAAAAGTCAATATAGTATCCCCTATTTTCAGTTATGGAAAGGATTTCTTATTGTCACTGCGGCAATCCTTATCTGGGCAGTTATTTATGGCGTTAAGAATAAATTGGGAAATCAACAACAGGAAAAAGCAGTGGGTCAGATGATCGATAATTTGAAGCAACTAAAGGCAGGACAGCTTTATGGTGCTACTTTTTTTACCGATCAGGATGGTAACAGCATTGATGGACTTCCCGCAGGTTGGATAAAAATAGATAAAATCGTGGGTGACACTATTTTTATACATCGTTCAAAGCAGCTCGACACAAATTCCGCACTTTTTGACATGAAGAACATCGCTTCGTTCAAGCCTCAATCGACCGATGAATGGCAGGAAAAAACAGAAAAAATGGATTTAAATCTATTGAAAAAACAGCTCGAGGATGCTGCGACAAAAAAAGTCGATCTGCTCTATATCGGTAAAGACCACGAGAAATATTCAGGTGTTATATTGACGATAAAAGGTAGCGAGTAAACCTTATTTCTAGGTATAACCAACGTATTGACTTCTCAGCGCAGACAGATCATGCGACCAGGTCCATACTTAAAAAACTCAAGATCGGACGTTTTAAGCAGCGGCCGATCTTGAGTCTCTATTTTTAGTACTGGATTTTTTCGTCAATATCGTATTTCATGCCCGGATAGTGCAGCATCCTTCGCATCAAGGCAATCTGACCGGCCAGATAATCCTCCCGGCCGATACACATCCCTACGAAATTTAGCTTATCCTCTTCAATAAAAGGGATATTCATATTAATTTTAAATAGTTCAGCCAGCTGCGTATCGTCCACTTGCAGCAAAGCAGCATAGACTTTCGGTGATATCGATATAAAATTTTCTTTTAATTCCAGCACACTGGGATAGTGATAACTTTCATCGAGTGTCTTTCCCATAAAAAATAGCTCATGGTAAGGATCATTTTCCTGAAGCCCAAGAACATGGGCCATAGCATAACGCACATTTACAAAATTACCCGCCATCCATACGATATGGTTGGTCTGTCCATCAATTCGTTTTAATGCATCTTCTTCCGAAACGCCATCCAACGCATTTAGAAAAATTTGACTGTGCATGCGATAAGCAGGAATGATAATTTCTAATTTTAATGATTTCGGTTTATCCATTTCGTTTTGATTTTTTTTTAAACACTAAATAACTGATTTATACTAAAATTACACGTTTCAATAGCGATTACACTTGTCGTAGGACAAGAAATAAAAATGAACAAAATTGATAGATCATTGCGAAATAAATTCTAAATTTCTACTAAATTGAAATTCTATCTTTACCACATGAAGATTTTGATCATAGAAGACGAATTGGAGCTGGCCAAAAGCATCGCAACATACCTTAGCGAGCAACAGTATTTATGCGAATTTGCGCCAACTTTACAGGATGCTCTAGACAAAATTCAGTTATATCAGTACGATTGTATCTTACTGGACATCGGTCTACCAGATGGAAATGGTCTAAAACTACTCGAAGAGTTGAAAACGCAGCGAAAGCAGGACGGTGTGATCATCATTTCTGCAAAAAATGCACTGGACGACAAAATTCATGGACTACAACTGGGGGCCGACGATTATCTAACGAAGCCTTTCCATTTATCTGAGCTCACAGCACGAATCTATTCCCTGATCCGTCGGAAACAATTCAACAGCTCAAATATTGTTGTGCAAAATGAAATACAGATTGATCTACTTGCAAAAACTGTTATTGTCAATGATCTTCCTATTGTATTGACCAAAAAAGAGTTCGATCTGCTGATGTTTTTTATCGGCAATAAAAATAAAGTGATTTCAAAAAGCACCTTAGCGGAACACTTGTCTGGCGACATTGCTGATATGCTCGATAACCATGACTTTGTCTATGCTCATGTCAAAAATTTAAAAAAGAAACTACAGGACGCCGGAAGTCAATCTTATATCAAAACAGTATACGGTACGGGCTACAAATGGGAAAATTAAAATAGTGAGATGAAACCCCTACTGAGCAAAATAACAACCCCATTTCTACTCTATGTATTGATCGTACTAGGTGTCAGTATTCCTGTTTATTATTTTGTAATCGACGGGATATGGAAAAGTGAATTAGACGAACATAACGAAATTATCGTCAAAAAAACGACCTACGAGCTGAACAGTTTAAAACTCTCCGAAGACAGCCTCCAAGCCAGCATCGCTTTATGGAATACCATACAACCTGAAACCAATATACATCGCGTAAAACCGGGCGATTTATTGCAAGATAGCGTATATACCATCGAAAAACCGCAGCCTTTTGTCGAGCCAAAGACAATTGACCGATTTAGATGCCTATCATCTGTTATTCAGATCAACGGTGCACCTTATCGTTTTACCGTACAAACAAATATTGAGGAATCCGTAGAGACTATTGCCGCTATCGCCGCAACGACCCTGTTTTTCTTTGTTATCTTGGTCATTGGTCTACTTTTTATCTCCAGAAAAATATCACTTAGGCTCTGGAAACCATTTCGAGATACCGTTGATAAATTGAAGGCATTTAATCTCAATAGTCAACAACAGGTTGACTTTCAGCAAACGGACACCATAGAGTTCTACGAGCTTAATCAATCCTTATCCAAACTTCTTGAAAAAAACCTGGCCGTATACCGATCACAAAAGGAATTCACTGAAAATGCTTCCCATGAATTGCAAACACCCTTGGCAATCCTAAAAAATAAGCTAGATATCTTATTACAGTATCCTGATCTAAGCGATGAGCAGTACCAGCTCTTTGAAGATATGCATAAAGCGCTTTCACGTAGCACGCGAATCAACCGCAACCTGCTGCTGCTCGCAAAGATTGACAACAGTCAATTCGATCATTCCGAAAAAATCAGCATGGACTCGCTTGTTACACAAAGTATTGAAGTCATGCAAGAACATTTGGAGCTAAAACAGCTACGACTGCAACAGGAGATCCAACCGTCGGTGCTGCTGACAGGAAACAGCAGTCTGACCGAAATTCTGATCAACAACCTACTCCTGAACGCCATACGTTACAGCAATGCCAATGATACAATTGCTGTACATCTCAATCAAACTTCTTTAACGGTATATAACCCCGGTTCAATGCCCTTAGATAAAATACTTTTATTCAAACGGTTTTCCAAACTTTCGAAAAACAGCCAAGGCAGCGGTTTAGGATTGGCAATTATTACCGAAATCGCCCGGTATCAAGGCTGGACTGTTGATTATCAATTTGAAAATAATCAACATATTTTTTCCATTCATTTTTAAAATTCCAAAAGTAGTCCTATTCTACGATCAATAACAGACATTGGGTAAGTGATGTCATCGCAGGACCGTGTAGAAAGTTTTATTTGCATATCCGTGTAAATTTAGCGTAGTTTGATACATTTGTAGGGACAATGCATGGATAGCCCATGATTTGGTATCATAGATAAACTTCGATTCATCGAAGTTTTTAACGTTTTTCTTTATATGAAGATTCTCCTAGTCGAAGATGACGTACGTGTCGCAGGATTGATCAAACGCGGACTTGATGAAAATGAATTTCAAACAGCTATTGCCTACGACGGCATATCTGGAAAGAAAATGGCCTTACAACACGACTTTGATCTTATCATAACCGATATCGTACTCCCCAAGATGGATGGATTGGATCTCTGCAAAGAAATTCGTCATCTCAAACCCGATGTCCCCATTATCATGTTAACAGCATTAGGAACTACAGACGATAAAATTGAGGGGTTTGACGCCGGAGCGGATGACTATCTGGTCAAACCTTTTGAAATGCGCGAACTCCTAGCCCGCATCAGAGTCCTGCTCAAAAGATATCAAAAACAAGATACACTCACGGGAACAATTTTGCGTTATGGAGACCTGGAAATGAACCTCCATACCAAAAGCGTCAAAAGGAATACTGTCGAAATCCATTTGACCCCCAAAGAGTTCAAGTTACTCCATTATTTATTGCAGAATCCCGAGCGTGTCCTTTCCAGAATGGAAATTGCTGAAAAAGTGTGGGAAACGCATTTCGACACCGGAACCAACTTCATTGATGTTTACATCAACTATCTACGTAAAAAAATCGACAAAGATTTTGCGACCAGATATATCCATACCAAATCCGGAATGGGCTTTATTCTAAAACAAGACTAATGCGAATCAGGACACGAATCTCCATATTGTTCACGCTGATTACAGCCACCATATTGCTGGTATTTGCCTGTACAGTATATTTTTCAGCGGTGGAGAATCGGGAAAGAGAATTTTACGCCCTATTGAAAAAAGAAGCTTACACCAAAGCAAACCTTTTTTTGAATGCAAAAGTCGACAAAAAGACCTTAGAAGATATCTACCACAACAACCGAAAAATCCTCAACGAAGTCGAGGTGGCAATTTACGACACCCGTTTTGACCTCTTGTATCATGATGCCGTAGATATCGACTTTGTCAAAGAGACACCAGCCATGCTGCAGGATATTCTCAAAAATAAAGAAATACGATTTTATCAGGAAAAATGGCAGGTCATCGGCATAACCTTTCCGTACAAAGACAAAACTTACATCATCACAGCCGCAGCTTATGATCAATACGGCTACAATAAACTGAATAGTCTATTATCTACCATTCTTTTGGTTTTCATTTTGTCTATATTTCTGATCTATGCAGCAGGAATATTCTTTTCCAAAAAGGTCTTTCAACCTATCCTGGAAATGACACAACGTGTAAAAACCATTTCTGCGACAAGTTTGGATGCCAGGCTTACGAGTAGCGGAAATAAAGACGAGCTTTCCGAATTGGCCAGCACATTCAATGCGATGCTTGACCGCCTCGAGAACTCCTTTGATGCCCAAAAGCATTTTGTCTCCAATATCTCGCATGAGCTAAGAACCCCCTTGGCCGCCATGATTGCAGAACTCGAGATTTCTGCCAATAAGGACCGTAGCATAGTGGAGTATAAAACTGTCATCGACAATACGCTCAATGATGCACAGAAACTGAAGAAGTTATTTAATAGCTTACTTGATTTTGCCAAAGCAAGTTACGACAGCTCAGAAATCGCGTTTAAAACCTTACGTATAGACGAACTACTAATTGATGCATGCCAGCAGGTTCTTCAGTCAAGTCCAAATTATAAACTCGACATTTTTGTCGATCCGGCGATTGAAGATGAAAAACTTCTATCCATCAATGCAAATGAGTATCTATTGCAGGTCGCCTTTGTCAACCTCATTGAAAATGCCTGTAAATTTTCACCCAATCAAAAATGCCTAATCGCTATCAAGGCGGATGAAAATAGGATTCAGCTGGAATTTAAAGATGACGGAATAGGCATTGACCCGGTCGATCTGCCCAATATATTCACGCCATTCTATCGTGGAAGCAACAAAGATTATAGCGAGGGAAATGGTATCGGTTTATCGCTTACCCGAAAAATCGTGCTTCTCCATCAAGGCGAGATCAGCGTCCGCTCGGCAAAAGGCGTTGGAAGTGTTTTTAGCATTGATATCCCCCATCGTTCATTATTCTAATAAAATTCTAATTTTTTTCTAAGGCCCCTCTAATCGGCTTATCGGGAGCAGGTGGATAGTTTTGCGGTATGATTAACCATACAATCAACTATTCGACCCAATCCTTGAGGTACATGAATTGGATCCCTGTGCTGCTGTTGCTGCAAGCTTGCAACAGCCAGTCTCACGAAAGCCCCAACCAATCTCCGGCCATCAGCGCAGTTGGAGACACCGTAACCGTCAGTGAAAACACGTCCCTGTTATCGAAATTCAAATTTGTTACGACGACCCATGCACAACATGCACTGAAACTAAATGCAGCTGCTACAGTGAAGATTATTCCCAGCAGTTATGTGGAGATTCCGGTACCTTTTGCTGGACGAATTGTCAAATCCCACGTGAAACTGGGCCAAAAAGTTGCTATCAACACGCCTTTATTTTCAATTAGTTCATCCGACTATTTTGAGGCACAAAGGGCTTACCTTGACGCCAAACAAGCATTTATGCTTGCCGAGAATATGTTAAAACGCCAAAAAGATCTGATCGCGCATGGTGTTGGCTCTAAAAAAGAACTCGAAGAAGCAGAAACAAATTTTGCGACGAGCAATGCTGCGCTTGGAAATGCCACTGCTGCCTTAAAAATATTCGACAGCACCCCGACCCATAGCGTTCTCGGTGAGCCTCTCCTTGTTCGTTCACCTATTCAAGGCGAAATTTTAAGTAGTTCAATTGTACTGGGTCAGTACACGAAAGAAGACGCTCCGGCATTACTCCGCATTGCAGAATTGTCAAAAGTATGGGTATCGGCCTACATCAAAGAAAAGGACTTGCCGGCAATCGATCAACTTGCGCGTGTTGAAGTGAGCGTAGATGCGCTCCCTGCTAAAAAAATACCCGGAAAAATTGTCCATATCAACCAATTTGTCGACGAAGCAAGCCGGAATATTGAGGTCCTCATTGCCTGTGAAAATACTGATCGTGCCTTAAAACCAGGGATGTATGTCAACGCCGAATTCGAACGGCAAACAACTCCGACACTTTTCATTCCGGCAAAAGCTGTATTTCAATTTAACGATAAGAGTTTTGTTTGGGTCAAAACATCGTCCAATACCTTCGTCAAGCGCTTTGTTACTACTGGCGTAACAGAAGGTGATGCGATCCAGATTTTAACAGGCTTGGTTCGGCAGGAGCAGATTGTTGCTGAAGGTGCCTTTTATTTAACACCCGGCCTGTGATGGGCTCAGGCTTTCAACTTTTAAAATAGAAACACATGAATATTAAACAATTGATTGGCCATATCATTGCAAAGAGATGGGTAATCGCCGCATCTTTTCTATTGATCGGCTTTTTCGGTTACTATGCCTGGCGACAACTTTCGGTTGAGGCATACCCTGATATCGCTGATGTATCGTCACAGGTCGTAACCCAGGTACCGGGCTTAGCTGCCGAAGAAATGGAACAGCAGATCACCATCCCGATCGAACAGGCCATCAATGGATTGCCGGGGATGGAAGTAATGCGCAGTAAAACGACTTTTGGCTTATCCATGGTCACGATTGTCTTCAAAGATGGTGTTGAAGATTATTGGGCGAGAGCCCGTATACAGGAGCGTCTAGCTGATTTATCCCTGCCCTATGGTGCCAGTCCGGGATTAGATCCGCTGACTTCCCCCACAGGTGAGATCTTCCGTTATATTCTTGAAAGTAAAACCCACGATTTACGCCAGTTGACGGATCTTCAAAATTTTGTTATTATTCCCAAAATCAAGCAGGTTTCGGGCGTTGCAGATGTAACCAATTTTGGGGGAATCACCACACAGTTCCAAGTGGAACTGGATCCGAAAAAGCTTGACCAATATGAAATTTCGCTTGCCGAAGTTGTCGCCAAGATCGAAAGCAATAATGCCAATGCCGGCGGCAGTGTGATGAACCGTGGAGATCAGTCGTACGTCATCCGTGGCATCGGTATGGTCAAGACATTGGATGATTTGGGCAACATCGTCGTAAAATCCACCAACGGAAACCGCATCTATATGCGTGACCTCGGTCAGATCAAACTTGGAAATCTAGCCCGCAAAGGGGCTTTAGGATATTCGGATAAACGTGGGGCCAATTATTCGGACAATATCGAAGGTATTGTCCTGCTATTAAAAAATGAGAATCCTTCTGATGTTTTGGCGGGTGTAAATGCGACGGTCCGCGAACTAAACGAAAAGATTCTTCCGGAAGACGTAAAAATACATGTCGTGCTCGATAGAACCAGTTTGGTCGACAATACGCTACATACCGTTTCCAAAACCCTTCTCGAAGGTATGATCTTGGTTATTTTTGTCCTTATTATTTTCCTGGGCAGCTGGCGTGGCGCACTCTTGGTGGCCATTACCATTCCATTGTCCTTGTTGATTGCCTTTATTCTGATGCATTTCACCCATATTCCCGCCAACTTGCTTTCCTTAGGGGCAATTGATTTTGGGATTATTGTAGACGGAGCCATCGTTATACTCGAAACCATTCTTAAAAAAAGGGAAGATGAACCAGAAGGTCTGCTACAGGAAAAAACGATTGCGCAGAAAATTGCTGAAGTCGCCAAACCGATATTCTTTGCGACACTGATCATTATTACAGCCTATCTTCCCCTGTTCGCATTTGAGCGCGTCGAGAAAAAACTTTTTACGCCGATGGCCTATACCGTAGGTTATGCCCTCTTCGGTGCCTTGGCTGTCGCTCTTGTGCTTATTCCCGGGTTGGCCTATTTGATCTATCGCAAACCCCAAAAAATCTTTCACAACAAATGGTTGGCAAAATTGACTGCGGCTTATCAGTCGGCGATAGAAAAGGTTATGCAGGCTCCCAAACAAGTTTTCATTCCATTGGCAATTGTATTGCTTGCCACAGGTTTGCTTACGGCCTCCGTTGGCAAGGACTTTCTTCCGTCGTTGGATGAAGGCTCGATCTGGCTTCAAGTGTCACTTCCCCCGGGCATCACAGTAGAAAAGTCAAAAGAAATGAGTGATACCCTACGTGCCCGCACACTTAAACACGATGAGATCTCCTATGTCATGGTTCAGGCCGGGCGTAACGACGATGGTACCGACGCCTGGACACCCTCCCATTTCGAAGTTAGTGTGGGATTAAAACCTTACAAAACATGGAAATGGGGAAAAACCAAGGATGACCTGATCAATGAGCTTGCTGCAGAATATGCGAAAATGCCGGGCTTCAATGTTGCTTTTTCCCAACCCATGATCGACGGGGTCATGGATAAAATCGCTGGCGCCCATAGTGAGCTCGTTGTCAAAATATTCGGCGATGATTTAAAAGAAACCCGACGGGTCGCCGAGGAACTGATCACAACACTCCAACAAGTGAAGGGAGCTGTCGATCTGGCCATTGATCAGGAGCCACCACTCCCCCAATTGCAGATTATCGCCGATCGCGATAAAATAGCGCAATACGGACTGAACATCGCTGACGTGACTGACCTGATCCAGATCGCTATCGGGGGAAAAGCCGTAGCACAGGTCTATCAGGGAATCAAAGTGTATGATATTACCTGTCAATATCAGGAGGAAAACAGGAATTCGCCCGAAAAAATCGGCAATTTAATGCTGTATCCCGAAAATGGAAACCGTATTCCATTAGCTCAGGTGGCCACTATTAAACTCAATACGGGAGAAAGTATGATTTCACGCGAGCGTAACAACCGACAGTTGACGGTCCGTCTAAATGTTCGCGGTCGCGATCTAGGAACATTCCTCACTGAAGCACAGCAGGCCATTGCCAAAAACATACCCTATGACCAACATAAAATTAGTTTAAAATGGGGTGGACAATTTGAAAATCAGCAACGTGCCTATACGCGTCTTGCCATTATCGTCCCATTGACATTAGCCATTATATTTATCCTATTGTACGGCACATTTGGTTCATTTAGGCAAGCCGGTCTATTAATGGGCATCGTACCCTTGGCACTTTTTGGCGGTATGCTCGCACTCCATGTTCGCGGGATGACGCTAAACGTTTCCTCGGCAGTCGGTTTTATTGCCTTATTTGGTGTTGCCATACAAAACGGTGTCTTGATGCTTTCACAGATGAATGTACTGCATAAAAATGGGCTTCCGCTACATAAAGCGGTAACACAGGGAGCCTTTAGTCGTTTTCGCCCCGTTTTGATGACCGCTACGGTAGCCATTCTTGGTTTGCTTCCGGCTTCACTAGCAACAGGGATTGGATCGGATGTGCAACGCCCTTTGGCAACGGTAATCGTTTATGGCCTACTATTTTCGACTATCCTGACACTATTTGTGCTTCCCCCACTCTACTATCTTTTAGAACGTAACAACACCACACAAAAAGCCCCTGTAGAATAAATACAAATTCATCCATTCGAAACAGCTTGCTTTCTGCTGTTTCGAGTGGATACAACCTGAACATGGAATGGATACAACCTGAA
Source organism: Sphingobacterium sp. B29 (assembly GCF_001952815.1). Taxonomy (NCBI): domain Bacteria; kingdom Pseudomonadati; phylum Bacteroidota; class Sphingobacteriia; order Sphingobacteriales; family Sphingobacteriaceae; genus Sphingobacterium; species Sphingobacterium sp. B29. Next base: position 5,227,519 of record NZ_CP019158.1, read on the forward strand.
CATGGAGTGGATACAACCTGAAAATTGAAAAGCCTTCAGCAAAACCTACACAGCAATCACATCCGCTGAAGGTTTGCTCAATCCAGGAAGCAGGGGATCCAAACGGAAGGCGCTTACGAATAGCCCGGGCGACTTATTTCATGTATCAAAGAGCGCCCTGGTACTTTTATAAAAGAATCACTAAAACATAACATTCAGAACAAGTCGATGATCATGAACAAACAACCCATTTTAACAAAGAAAAGCTTTACCTTTTTTCTTTTTATACTCGCGCTATACCATACAGCAATTGCTCAGGATAGGAATAGCAGCGTGTCAGAAGCGACAGGGCAGCAACTCGATTATTCAAAATTTATACATACAGTCGCTAAAAATAATCTGGGCTACGCCGCCGAAAAATTCAACCTCAGCATTGCTGAAGCCAATATCATTAGCGCCAGGGTATTTCCTGACCCTGAATTTAGTATGGGCATTTTTGATAATAGTGAGCGTACAAAACAACTGGGGCGGGGCTATAATGCGGGAATTGCATGGACACTGGAGCTGGGGGCTAAACGAAAAGCCCGGATAAACCTGGCCAAAGATGAAGCCGAGGTAACCCGTTTACTGCTAGCAGACTATTTCCGAAATTTACGTGCCGACGCTACACTCGCATTTTTAACAGCAAAACAGCAGGCATTATTGGTGAAAATAAACCAAAATTCCTATCAGCAACTTAGGCAATTGGCCACATCGGATAGTATCCGTTATAAATTGGGGAGCATCCCTGAAATAGATTTCCGCCAATCTAAATTGGAGGCCGCCAATATGCACAATATATTGCTGGCAACAGAAGCAACCTGGAAATCCGCCCTTGTAAACCTTTTCCTATTTATGGCAGACAACTCCCTTACGACAACGGCAGTACCCCCAAATGCTTTCGATCATTTGGACCGGGCATACCGCTTAGATGAACTGGTCCGAGTAGCCCAAAATGACCGCAGCGATCTAAAAGTCGCCCTGCAAAACAAACAGCTTTCACAGCGCCTGCTCCAATTGGCTCAAGCCAACCGGGTAGTAGACCTCGGACTTTCATTTGGCGTCACTCATAATGGAGAAGCACGAAATGAAACTGCCGCAACGCCTCAGTTTACGGCTATAAATGCAGGTATTTCAATTCCGCTAAAGTTCTCGAATTTTAAAACAGGCGATCTTAAAGCCGCAAAATTTAAGATCGATCAGGATGAGATTGCCTATCAGGACGTGCTCCTACGCATTCAGATTGAAGTTACGCAAGCGTTCCTCTCCTACCAGGCCGCTCAAAAACAGGTACAGCTATTTGACAGCGCTATGCTATCGGAAGCAAAAGCAATTTTGGAAGGAAAGGTTTACAGCTATAAAAGAGGAGAAACATCCCTACTGGAAGTTTTAAATGCCCAAAGGACCTACAATGAAACACAGCTTAGCTATTATGAAGCCCGTTACAATTATGCGATCGCCTTGGTCGAACTCCAACGTACCGCCGGGATATGGGATATTCAGGAGATCTAAGCTGGAGAAATTCTGTTTTTTCTTAGTTTCTTATACATGCTTTTCAAGGAAGGCGAAATCAGTATCAGCAAAAGTACGCTGATACTGATCATGGACATGATCTCATAATAATCCATGGCATAGCGCACAAAGGATTGGATCTTGACCCGCTCAGCAACGAGCTTTAAGGCGGCTGTATGTTCCTTATACTGTAATCCATGGTTTAAAACGCCGGCGGATTCCTGCTGCAGGTACTCCCGAAATAAGGGATTGCCCACTTCCGTTTGATCCCGAAACACCTGTTGGTGCTGGGCAGATTCAAACAATTTGAAAAAATTCTGCAAACCGATACTGCTCGTGTAGCCCAGGTAGCGGATAGCAAGACAGACCGCAGCCGCAGAAGCCCCCAATTGAGGGCTGACACTGGTAATGCAAAATAAGATGGTGGGCACCATAATAAGCCCTACTCCGAGTCCGTGTAAAACTAAGGGTATCCAAAAATGCGCATCATTACCCTGCCCCTCAAAGGAGAAAAACATCCATTGGTGAAACAGCAGCAAGCAACAATAGCCCGAAATCCAGATCCATTTTACGGGGCGTTGCCCAAGCATCCAATACAATGAGCCTAGAACACCAGCGACAATACCAGCAATATTAAACCACTGGATATAGGACAAATGAATAGGATCGAGTTGAATAACCTGTACGAGATATTGATTTGAGATGGTCAAGGAGAAGCGCTCGATATACATCATGTACAAAATCAATAAGCCCAAGAGAAAGTTCCTGTTTTTAAAAATCGCCAAATGAATATACACACGCCTGAGCACCATTTGCCGAACAATAAAAAGAATAAGCAACGCTAGACCTACCCCGAATATGATCAGCATGTGCCGATCGTTAAACCAATAAACTTCTTGTCCATACACCATTAAATAGCCAAAACTGACGATCACAAGACTATAGAAAATGCAGCTTGCCCAGTCTAATGAAAACAAAGGGTAAGGGCGTATATGCCGTATAGAGCGCATCGACAGCATAATCAACAATAAACCCGGTACAAATGATAAGGCAGCGTATAGATAGAGCTGATCAAAATTGAATGAATCGATAAATTCAGCCGTGACGAAAGTATTAAATGGGGAGCTGCAGAGTAACATACCAAAAAAGACAGCATAACTTACTTCCTTAGCCCGATCGCTTTTCAACCGTGAGAATATCATGGAGATCGATAAGTTTACGGCAGAAGCAAACAACATCCCTTGGAAAAAGCGCAGGCCATATACCCAGCTGATATCGGTGATGCTGTACATCAAAAAGCAATTCAATAGCTGTAGAAGATTAAAAATAATGTAGTACTGCTTGATGGGAAAGTATAAAAAAAAGCGTCGTTCTAAAACGTAGAATCCTACAAAACCAGCATAAAATAAAATGATCAGGAACTGGACATCACTGGGTTGGGCACCGTAAAATCCAGCGGTGACATTTGTATTTGCACCTGGCAGGAAAAATAAGACCATACTCGGCATCAAGCTGCTAAACAGGATAAGCTTGATCAACCACTCCGGCACCCATTCTTTGAAAATTCCTTTCACTAGTTCTGATTTTTTGATACCGACACATTCACATTCATTCCCGAAAGAAGCTGTTGGGCTCCCCTATGCTTATCCAGCTCAATGCGCACAGGTACGCGTTGTACAATCTTCACAAAGTTGCCCGTTGCATTATCTGGCGGCAAAAGGGAGAATGCAGAACCTGTAGCTGGGGAGATGGAAATAATTTTTCCATAGAATTTTTGATCCGGATACGCATCAGCAACCACCTCAACCCTATTGCCAAGATGCAAATAACGCAGTTGTGTTTCCTTAAAATTAGCCGTTACCCAGGTTGGGGTTTCTCTATTGACGATAAAGCCTAAAACTTCGCCAGCACTTATCATTTGACCTTTCTCAATCGTGCGTTTGCCAATCTGCCCATCGTAAGGTGCGCGAATAACGGTATAGCCGACATCAAGCCGTTTGCGGCCGACAGCTGCCGTCAAACGAACACGTTCGGCATCGACCACACCTTTTTTCATATCCACATCATGCACACGTTCCTGTGAAGCCTGTAATTTATGCTTTAACGAAGCCAGCTCACTCTTATACACATCCAACGTCGCTTTTACATCCTCCAGTTGCTGTGCCGTTGCAGACTTTTCCTGAAACAAATAATTATATCGATCATATTCCAACTGTTGCTTGGTTACCCGAGCCTCCCCGGCAGCAATTGAAGTGCGTAAAGATTCATGTTCCGCCTGGAGAATTTCCTTTTGACTATGAAGAACATTGATCTCTGCAGCTTCCTTATTGACGGATGCCGCTACCTGATCAGCCTCATATTTATATTCCTTATTATCTATAAGCAACAAGGTATCCCCCCGTTTAACCAATTGATGATCGTGATAATGCACAGAAACCACATATCCGCCTACCCGGGAAACAATGGGATTGATATACTGCGTTACCTGTGCATCATTTGTGTAGGTATACTGCAGTCGCATCCATAATGCTTGAGCGCCCCATAACAACAAAGCCAACATGACAATTCCGGCCAACCAGTTGGTAATTCGAGTGAGTTGTGCTTCCACAACTGTTCTTCGTGATTTAGGTTTCATTAGATAGTACCCTTCAAAAATTCGATAAAATAATAATGTTTCTGTATCGCAATATGTGCGGTTTCAAGATCAAAAAGTGTTTTTAGGTATTGCATATCAGCATCCAAGAGATCTGTAATCAAAGCCGATGATTTAAAATACCTGTTTTTTATAATTCGTGCATTTTCCTGCGCCAACGCCTTATTGTTTTGACAGACCTCCTGCTGCTTAATAGCCAATTGATAATCCAACAAGGCCTGTAACAGCTGATTTTCCAGAATCTCCTCTTCATGATGGTGTTTTACCTCTTGTCGATCCAATGCGATCTGTGCTCCGCGCACCACGTTTTTATTGAGATAAATTGCCGAGATCGGTATGTTTAATTTGAGTCCTGTGATACTCAGATTATACCAGCTGGGATTATAGGGATACAAGAAAACCTGTGGATTGGCAAAGGTGAATGTACTGGTCAACCCCAACTCAGGAAGATAATTTGATCGCGCCTGTTTAACCGACAATTTCTTCAAAACCACTTCCTGTTCGGATTTTAGAAGGGAAAAAGCATGGCTTCGCGCTTCGGCAACAAGCGCTTCATAGCTGGGGCTTTCCACTTTAAAAGGCTCGGTCAAGGGGATAATCTCCGCTGTAATACCGCCAATTAGCTGCAGCTTCTGATTTGCAGCCTGAATATCATGACCGATCTGCACGAGCAACAGTTCCCGCTTCGAAAGCTCCAACGAAATACGCAAGACGTCACTGTGTAATACCACGCCCGCCTTATACAGATGCTCAATCTCCTTGAGCTGTACCCGTTGATCAGCAATATCCTGCTCAATTAGGGATCGGTTACTATACGACAGTTCCAAATCCAAAAAAAGATTGCAAACCTCCAATTTCGTCTGCGCTGCGGCATTCTTCCAATCGATTCTGGCCAGCTCATTTTCCAGTTTTTTGGACTCTATTTTCATTAGGTCCCGATGCCCATTGTAGAGGTTCAGATAAAAATCCAGGCCGCTATCGTACAAGTAGTGAATGATATCATGCTGGGAAGGTTTATTTAAAAGCCCCTGGTCATACACAGGCATATTACTTGCATAACTAGCAGAAGCTCTGGCGGAAATCTTAGGGAGCAACTCCATGCGTTGCTGCTGTACTGCCACCTCAGTTTCTTTGAGCTGCAAATAGGACTGCTCGATGTATTTACTGTTCTGTAGTGCTTTGTCGATCATGTCTTTCAGGGACATGCGCAAAGAATCGAGGGCGAAGGTGTCCGAAATAGCGCATACTAACAATCCCATGGTTAGTATGCCTTTTGCCCAATAGGGAGGAAAAAAGTTCACGTGTGCTATGTAATTTTTTTGCGTTGCAAACTTAGACACTTATTGGAACTTGGATTTCTTCACAAACGCCAATATGTTATGGAAAAAAGACATTTTTTCATCAATTCAAACAAAAAGACCAATATCTGCCAAGAAGTCCTTACAATATCCTTTTTTACAGCACATAAAAAAGGCCTTTCAAATCGTGATTTGAAAGGCCTTTCTCGATGGTATAATAATAGATTATCCGTATAAGGAATCTTCTATTGCATTCCACAGCTGGATTCTTTTTTGTAGCGCAATTTTACTGATCTCTTTCATTTCCGTCCATTTAACCTCATCGTCCTTGGCAAGATCTGTGATCATCTGCATCGCCAACGGTCCATGCTCGTCGCCGTCAAGATCAATATGGCGTTGAAAATAATAAATAAAGCTATCCAGATTGGCTGTAGGAAAGTTTGTTTTAATTTCTTCCAAAATAGAGGTAAACATTCCCGGAATAAGGTCTTCACGTCCGAATGTAAATGCAGCAGCAATTTTATGCACCTCGCCCTCAGCAATCACTTCGAATGTAAAATTCAAAAAGTCTTTGATCCGCTTGTCCAATGTGGTTGTTGCGATGACATCGAATATGTTGTTCGATTTTTTGGCGTGAGCAATAAATTTGTTGACCAGATGAAGGTCGGCACCCATGGCATCCATGGCGTCCAGATACATCTCAAAGTGGCTCAAACGACGGCCATCAATGTATTCATCCGACTCCTCAGCCAAGACAATTTCGTTGATTAGATAGCGTGTTGATGGATGCTCACTCGCAAACCAAGGTAAAGTCGTACAGGTCAATTTAATCTGTAAAGCTTTTAGTAAAGACATAAAATCCCATACAGCGTACACATGCCCTTCTGTAAAAGAACGTAGATTCTTGATCGTTTTGATCTTACGATATAAAGGGTGTTGCAATAATACCTCGCGTTCGGTAGCAATGTATTCGTTAATTTCCGCAATTCTATTCATGGCGCAAAAGTATTGTCTTATCTCTATTTTTAAAAGTATTTTCGATGAGATTACAGTAACATGATAAATTTTTCGCCCTGCTATCCGCTTCATAACCAAATCACAGCCAACAACGCGCCTCGCTTTTGACCTCCCTATTCCGGTTGCTAACGCTCCTTTACCCTTAAAAACAAAAATATTTTTAATTATAAAAAATAATCTACTATATTTGTAGAGTATTCAGAATTGCATGATGCAATACCAACCGAGTGCAGGCACCGCGGTGGTAAATTAATACGGGTTTCGACCAAAATAAACGTCGCAGAACGATTATTTTCCCAACAAGATCTGGATACAGTTTATGGTTTAATCCTTTAAATTTTTAAATTGTATGGCTACTACAACAAATCTTTACCAACACTTACTGGAAAAATTCAGTTATTACTCAACAGATGAACTGATCCAGCTCAACAATGACACCATCTTAGGACAAGGCTGGGGTTCAGCCAAGGCAACCTTTAGAACAGCTTTGATCAGTACGTTCTCCAAAAGAGGACTGGATCTTTCCAACATCATTTCCAAGGAAGACGGTTTTACCTCGGTGAAGCATGTCCCTGTACGCTTGGAACAGAATGTCCTGATTCCTTTACAGTAATCGTTATCGACAAAAAAAAGCGCGCATCGAAAGGACTTCGTGCGCGCTGCTGTGGTTGGTTTAGGAAATTGCCGATTTAAAAGAAGGCGATAATCTTATTATTTATAGTTTGGATTCTGAATTAACACACCTGCGCTTTTCTCAATTTCTGTTTGTGGTAATGGCCAGCGGTAAAATTTGTCCTCAAAATGATAGGGCACTTTACTGTCTTTGACCGCATTGAGTACTTCGCCTGCGATATGCCAACGAATCAGGTCGTAATGCCGTAGTCCTTCGAAAGCAAGTTCAACCCTTCTTTCGTGGCGGATACGGTCGCGCATTTTTTCCTTGTTATAACCGGCAGGAAACCCGGGCATCTGAACGCGGCTCCTCAGGGTATTCATAGCATCGTAAACCGATTGATCTGGCCCGGCGATTTCATTTTGTGCTTCGGCATACATCAATAACACCTCTCCAAACCGCAGTACAACCGCATCCTGTTGGCTCAATGTTGAGAAGCCAAAAGGTAAGTTGGCCGGATCCAAAAATTTCAATACCCCATAACCTGTAGGCCGCGGATTGGACGGTGTATGGATCTTACCGCCGCCAAAGTCGGGATGATCCACGAAAATTGTTTTGCTCAAGCGCGGATCCCTATCTTTGAAGGGATTGGCTCGGTCAGTCAAGGGTGATTCACCATAAGGCAGACCATCTTTGCATTCATAGGTATCCACCAGGTTTTGTAAAGGTGAAGCAGCGATCCAGTCGCCTAGGTACATGTCCCAGGGGGCTGTATTATTCGGTGCCAGAAAATTGACCGAAAAGATAATCTCGGTATTGTTCTTCTGTGTTGCATCGCGAAAGACATTTTCAAACGCCGTACTCAGGGTATACTCTTTCATGACATCGGTGCATAAGTCTTTTACCTCTTTCAAGATTGCTAAATCGGGCACCCCTTTGTCACCATAAGCCGCAAACAGTAAAACCCGTGCTTTCAAGGCTTTTGCTGAACTTGCGGTCGCATGCCCCCCATTATTGAAATAAGGTTTAGCCGCTAAGTTAGCGATCCCAAAATCCAGATCAGCCCTAATCTGTTTTAGGATATTCTCCGCAGTTTCCTTTGGCTGACGCTGATTCTCCAGACTAAGGGAAGTCAGCACAAGCGGCACCTCACCATAAATACTGTACAATTGGAAATAAACAAAAGCACGGATAAAGCGGGCTTCGGCCTCCATATTTTTCTTCTCCCAATCGTTCATATCGGAGCCGTTATAGCCCTGAAGCTTCTCGATCAGGCGATTGGCACGTCCTATTCCCACATAAGCATCGTTATAAATTCCGGTTTCATACCCCCCTGTGGTCGGATTTAAATTCCCACCTACGATTTCATTGACGCTACCTGAGTTGAACTGATTGTAGCCATTGTCGGTCAGACAGTCCCGGAAAGGCATCCCATAGGAGAACGTCTCACTCTGCAATGACGCGTATACACCGGCCAATGCATTATCAAAATCCGATTTTTTGCTAAAATAGTTGTCCGTAGCGATCTGATCCAAAGGATTGAGATCCAAGGCACTGTTACAGGAACCAAAAAATAGTCCGGATAGCATCAACGCTGTTATAAATTTCTTTTTCATAGCACTTAAAAGTTAACTTGTACACCAAATGAATAAATCTTGTTTTGTGGATACTGTATCAGATCACCATTTCCATAGCGTTCAGGGTCCAAGCCCTTAAATTTGGTCGCAGTAAGGAGGTTATCACCCGAAAAATAAACCCGTAGGCGTTCAATTTTATATTTTTTCAACAGCCCATCAGGTAAAGTGTATCCGAACACAAGATTTTTCAATCTGAAGTATGAAGCATCCTGTATAAAATAGCTGGAAGCACGGCTGAATTTCTCCGGAGCACTCCAACCCCAATAAATACGGGGCATCGTTGTCGAAGGGTTTTCAGGTGTCCAACGGTCTAACCAATCTTTTGTCGGCGGGCTACCCTGTACAAATGGCGTTACGCCCCAGCCCGAAACATAGGATTTGACACCATATACTCCTTGTAATAGAGCCGAAAAGTCAAAACCCTTAAAACTTGCACTTAGATTAAAGCTATAGTTCAGTTTTGGATCTACACCAGAAATAATTGTTCTGTCGTTCGCATCGATTTTTCCGTCCCCGTTGACATCCCGATACTTAAGATCTCCTGGCAGTGTATTATCATTAAACTGCTTAGGCGACCCCGCTACTTCGGCATCGGATTGAAATATGCCAATGACTTCGTAGGTATAAAAGCTGTCCATTGCATAGCCATTTTTTTTGATCGTATAGCCGCCGATTTCAGGCTCGCCAAATTTGACCAGCTTGTTTTTGAAACGATCGAGGTTTGCACCTAGCTGATAGCGTAAACCTTCCAATGCTCCCGTAGTAATCTGATTACGATAGGTAATTCCCAATTCAACACCTTTATTCTCGACAATTCCATCATTTACATAAGGTGCTCCCAAACCAACGATTGCAGTAATCTGTGACTGTCTTAGAATATCGGTCGTTCTCTTTTTATACCAGTCAAAGGTGATATCTAAATTTTTAAACAGACTCAGGTCCAATCCCACATCGGTCATCGTTGTTGTTTCCCATTTGATAATCGGGTTGTTTAATCCCTGTTGAGCAACACCTGAATTTAGCGTACTATTGTCAAAAGAATAATTTCCGGTAAGTCCCAATACGGGTTGATACGGATAGTTGCCGGTATTCTGATTTCCGAGTTGGCCCCAGGATCCACGGATCTTCAAATTATCCAACCAACCGGAAGCGAATTCCTTGACAAAAGACTCTTCCGATACACGCCAGCCTGCAGAGAAAGAAGGAAACGCTGCCCAACGGTTTTTACCGTAAAACTTGGAACTACCATCGTAGCGCATATTGGCTTCCAAGAGGTATTTCCCTTGATAATCATAGTTCAATCGGCCGAAATAAGAGATCAGCGCCCATTGGTTGGCGGTTCCGTTTGCCCGTTGAATATCCGATCCCCCCGCATTTAATTCCGTTAGCGTATCGTCGACAAAATTCTGTCTGAAGCCCTGGAGGTAGGTATACTTACTTTTTTCAATGCTATATCCGGCCTGAGCTTTGAGGTGGTGTGCCCCAAACGCGCGATCATAGTTCAGGTAAGTAAATAAATTGGTGTATATTGTTTGCTGATCCTGATCCGTAAGGCCCTTTCCAAGATCCAGTGTTGTTCCGAGCGTGCCCGTATGGTAGTAATATTCATCCAACGTTGATTTATAATCCTTGTACTTGTCCATATTGAAATTATAGGCCCCTTTGGTATACCAGGAAAGACCTTTAAACAGCTGTACCTCCATCCAGGCTTGTAAATTAGCCGCATAGTCGTCGGTATTGTACGTGAATTTCCGATCCAATACGGCCATAGGATTTTTATTGTTGTACTCCCAGTCGTAAGCTTTGTACGTGTACCGTCCGCTACCATCCGGCAAAAATGGGCCATAGGTTGGTGCCTGCGACATGGCCGAAAGGAACAGGTCTTTGGATCCGCCTGGAATAGATTCGGTATGTCCTGTTTTGAGCAAGATATTTGTTCCGAATTTAATACCTTCCGAGATTTTGGTCGTCAGATTGAGCCGGGCGGAATAACGGTCGTAGTTAAAACCTTTGATCATTCCATCCTGATTGACGTAGCCCAAACCAACGTTAAAAGTTGTCTTCTCATTTCCGCCCTGGATACCGAGATTATGGGTATAAGTGGGTTTCGTTTGGAAAATAAGCCCCAGCCAGTCCGTATTTGGATATTTTACAGGATCGTTGCTATTGCGATAGGCAGCGATCACATCGGCGGGATATAGGCCATCGTTGAGATTGGAATTCTTACGCGCTTCGTTGTATAATTCCATATACTGCGCCGAATTGGTGATCAGATCAAACATTTTCGTGGGCTTATAGATACCCACATTTCCGTCATACTGAACGGTTGTTTTTCCCGATTTCCCTTGTTTCGTCGTGATCAGAATAACGCCATTGGCTGCACGCGAACCGTAGATTGCTGCGGAGGCTGCATCTTTCAGCACACTGACATTTTCAATATCATTGGGATTGACGTCGGAGAATTTGCCCTGCACACCATCAATGAGCACCAGGGGATCTGATCCCGCGCCGCTAAAGGTGCCCTTACCACGAATGCGGATGGATACGCCTTCATTGCCTGGTTCTCCCGACCCCTGATTGATTTGTACGCCCGGGATTGCCCCCTGCAGCATGGAAGCTGTATTGACAACGGGTCGTTTGATCATATCTTTGCCACTCACTGTAGCCACGGCACCGGTTAGGTTTACTTTCTTTTGTGTACCGTAACCGACCACAACGACCTCTTCCAAACTCGATGAAGCGTCGTTCAGCTGCACATTCACGGTTCCCTCATTGGCGGCAACAGCCATTTCCCTGGTTTCAAATCCCAAAGAAGAGAACGTCAGTACAGCAGTTCCGCCCGTCAGGCTGAGCTCGAATTGTCCCTGCTGATCCGTTTGCGTTTCCAGCGTTGCATTTTTGACCCGTACTGTCACACCGGGTAGCGGGCGCCCTGTATTGTCCAGCACTTTTCCTTTTACTGTACGCTGTTGACCTATCCCATCGAGGACGGCAGAAAGGCCTTTCTCTGTTGGGGCAAAACGACGGTCTGTCGTCCTTAGTGATGCTGCTGAGCCCGTGTAGGGTACAGCTATCGAAAGACAGAGTGCCATTATACTGGCCTCAGGACCGAAGGACAGGCCCTTGATCAAAGGCCATTGTCTTGTCTTTTCTGTTTTCATATTTACTTTTTTTTGTTTATAAGGTGCTTTTATCTTGAAATTTTTGACACAAAGCATCCCCTATCTTGCAAAAATTTGCATGATCCAATTCGGTTGAGGACGCTATTTTTTGTTATTTTTCTTTTGTACGATAGGCGATCCAGTTATGATCTATACATACGTTAAGTTGTTGTGATTTGGGTGAATAAATCTGATAGTTCAGTATCTTACCATCTTTCCATTCCATATCTAGTGTGTGATTTCCCTTGATGCGCATGCCCCTCACCCGGCCTTCTTTTTTCCAGGCCTGAGGCACCGCCGGTAGAAGATATACCGTATCCTGATGGGACTGCACCAGCATCTCGGCAATACCAGCTGCTCCACCAAAATTACCATCGATCTGAAATGGGGGGCCTGCTGTTAACAAATTGGCGTAAACACCACCCCCGGCGCCATAATTGATATGTGTATCGATACGTGGGGTCATGAGTTGCCGAAATAATTTATAAGCCCGCTCGCCTTCATGCAATCTGGTCCAAAAGAGTAGTTTATGAGCAATGGCCCAACTTGGTCCATCATCCCCCCGCACATCTAAGCTTTTTTTAGCGGCAAGCTGCCAGTCTGGATGTTCATCATAACGAATCAGATAACCCGGATACAAACCGTACAGATGCGAGATATGCCGATGCTGCGGATCCACCTCTTCATAATCTTCGATCCATTCCATGATGCGGCCATCTTTGGCGAGCTGCACAGCTGGTGCTAAACGTTTCAGTTGCGCCGCAACCTGCGTTAAAAAAGGATCCGATTGTTTGCCCAATAATCCCGCTGCATGGATGATATTTTCAAATAATTCGCGTACGATTTGATTATCTATCGTTGGTCCCATCGTGACATTTGCCTGCTGCCCATTCGGGAGCTTGAAGGAATTTTCGGGAGATACAGAGGGCGAAGTCAACAGCCAGCCCTTGGTTGGATGTTCGGTCAGGGCACTGGAGTAAAACTGTGCTGCTCCGTAGAGAATCGGGTATATGCGTCGTAGATAGGCTATATCTTCGGTATAGAGGTAATGTTCCCAAAGGTTATTGCAGAGCCAGCCCGACCCCGCATTGGCAATTCCCCAGGAAGCAGACTCTCCAGGTTCGGTATAGCCCCATACATTGGTGATCACATGGGCTACCCAGCCCGGTGCATTATAGTATGCTTTCGCGGTCTTTGCCCCCGGGGCCATAAGGCCTTCCACAAGCCCCACCAAGGGTTCATTGAGCTCGCCCAAATTGGCCGCCCCGAGGTGCCAATGGTTCATCTGCACATTGATATCCAGGTGATAGTCCCCATTCCAGGGTGTTTGAATCTGATTTGCCCATAAGCCCTGTAAGTTTGGTGGCAGCAAGCCTAAGCGCGTACTGCTGATACTAAGGTAACGACCATACTGATAGAATAGCGCTGCCAGCCCTGGATCCTGATCCGGTTCTTTACCGAAGGCCACCAAACGCTCATCGGTCGGTAAGTCATCTTTCGACTGCCCCAATCGAAGCGACAAACGGTTGAACTTTGCCAAATAGTTTCGCAGATGTTCGGCATACTGCTGGCTATAGGATTTTTTCAACGCCTTTGTTAGCGTTTCAGCTGTCGTACGCTCAAAATCCTTACCTTTAAAATCAGTATCTGTTGCCACGTAAATTAGCACTTCGTCAGCCTGTTGAATAACAATAGATTGTCCTTTTACCAGCTGTTTCCCTCCTTTTATCTGCGCGCGGACACGTGTTTTAAACTGCATTCCTTTACCGTCCACACCATTGTCCAATTGTCCGAATAAAATAAGCTCGCCATTCTCGGTCTTGGCAGTAGCCCTTTCGGGACGGTCAATCTTGATTTCCAGGCTTAGCTGGCCTTTTTTGCTGCTCTGTAAACGAATAACGCCCAGGTCATCAGCAAAGCTTGTCCAATATTCGCGGCTATACCTGACGCCTTTGAGCTCATAGCTTGTTTTTGCCATCGCCTTATCGAGATCCAATTCCCGGCGATAGTTCTGCACTGCGTTGAGATCCGTTTGTCCGTCAAAGGCAAGCATCAGATCGCCGAGCACTTGATAACAACCCCATTGCTTGCCACCCGATCCCGGGCCCTTGCAGATAAAATGCTGGTCTATCAGACGCTGAGCAAGGTCGTTTTTTCCACTTTTGATCAGATTTCGAATACTATCCAAATACCTGCTGGCCTCATAATTATTGGCATCCTGAGGGCTTCCCGACCATAGGGTGATATCGTTGAGCACAATATGGTCATTCTTCAACCCACCATCGGGCATCATACCAATTTTTCCATTGCCCAGGGGTAAGGTCTCCTCCCATTGTTTTGCCGGCTGCCGATACCAAAGTTTGCCGCCTTGCACTTGCCCAAATAAGTTGCCCGAAAAAAAGAAAACCACAAGCGTGCAAAGTAACTGACCTTTCCGAAGATTTATTTTTGATGATCTATTCATGTGGTTTTAGTTTTTTGTCCAGTCATCAGTTCGGAAGGGAGATCCGGGTATCCCGGCTTCGTTGTATAAAGTCAGATCTGGGTTATCGGCCCATCCGTAGCGCACTGCGACGGGCGATGGTACTTCTTTGGCAGATACGATCAGCTTATTTCCGACCTGTTTGACTTCTGCAGGATAAAAGACCTGATCGGCACCAGCAATTGTGAAACTACCGTTGCGGTTATCCGCTCCTTTCAGCACCAGCTTTTTGCCCATGGGGTTAAAGCTAAGTTCCATTTCTGCGGCTTTTGTCGTCCAATGCTGAAGGACAGGACCCGAATAAGGGATCTTCTTGCCATAGAGCTGCGCTGTTGCGATCCAGCCAAGTCTTCTACCTACATCCTGCTTATTTTTCGGATGGATATCCTGTGCATCGCCGATATCCGTTATAACAGCCATACCTGTATAAGGCAATTTGAGTGTTTGGCGCTGCGCTTCCCGTAATCTCGCCCAGGAAGAAGACTGCGGTGTTACACTTTTCGCTTTAAAGTTGGCCAGTTGAACAAAATAAAAAGGCATCTTTTCATTGTTCCACTGCTGGCGCCAGTCCTGAATCAGTGCGGGCAACAGTTGCTGATAAGGAGCGTCTTTTGAATCTGCGTTACTTTCACCCTGGTACCAGATGGCACCTTTTATTTTAAAATCCACAAAAGGTTTAACCATGGCATTGTAGAGCACAGTAGGTCTGTTGGGCCCCTCCATCGCATTAGGTTTTGCCGGCAGCTTCGCCAGATCATAACCTACTTTACATTTCCAGTCTCCAACGAGAGATAGCTGTTCACCGTTTGGCCCTTCCAGTCGCGGCTGTTCTGTTCCGCCATATATTCCACCATCGCCGGCTCCATCAAATACGCGAACGGCGATATGCAATAGGCTCCCATTATTGGCCGTTGCAGGAACAGTATATTTCCGAATCTGGTCGTAACCGACAGTTTCGCCCACTTTTGTACCATTGACATAAGTGATGTCGTTGTCATCAATCGCTCCCAAAATTAACTTGAGGGATTTACCTTGCCAATGTGCCGGTAGTTCAACGTCTTTGCCAAAATAAACGACACCATCCATTCCCGGAAATAGGTTCTTGTCAAAAAAGCTCGGAATAGTAATCGTCGACCAGCTGCTTTTATCCAATTGTGGGGCAAACCACTCGCCCTGCGTTGCTGTCTTCACCTGATCCTGCTGCTCGGCGACGCGATTCCATTCGGCCAGATCTTTCGCATAGATTTCCTGTGCATCCGGACGTTGAATTTTCTCAATGGCCGCCGTATAGGTTGAAAAAGGTGAAAGTGCCTCCTTGCTCATCCAGGCTTCAATAATTGTTCCGCCCCAGGAGGAATGGATGAGGCCAATGGGAATGCCTGTTTTCTCGTAGATCTCGCGTGCAAAAAAATAGGCTGTCGCCGAAAACTCCGGAATACTTTGTGGCGTCACTGGATTCCATCCACCGGACTCCACCTTCACTGCGGTGGTAGGTTGATTGGCGGTTGCTTTTGGAATCTGCAAAATACGAATATTGGGAAAGTTGGCTGCTTTGATTTCCTGCTCAAAGTTATTGATCTTACCCCAGCCCGCCAGGGGCATTTCCATATTTGACTGTCCTGAACAAAACCAGACTTCACCGATCAGAATATTTTTTAGGATCAATTGATCACCATCGTTGATGGTAATTTGGTAGGGTCCACCGTATTTCGGTGTCTCCAGATAGACTTGCCAGCCTCCCTGCTGATCGACCTCAACCTGATAGCTCTTGTTGTTCCAGCTGGTGTTTACGCTAAGTTCCTTGCCGACTGCGGTACTGGTTCCCCAGATCTTGACCTTTTCTTTCTGCTGCAGCACCATATTGTCGCCAATAAAAGCCGGCAGCTGTACTTTGGCCTGTAGGCTAGAAAATCCACTGGCAACACTGAGTAGCAGCGCCAGCAAAGTCCGTTTATACTGTTTAGGTTTTATCATGATTTTTGAGTTTGTTGCTCAATTGGGTTTATACATTTGGCGCATCCGAAGTCCGGGCTGTTGGAGTCGGAGCTTCAGATGTACCATCGTTATTCTTTTAAAGTGCCGATATTTTTAGTAAAACACTGGGACGGTTGCTATTCAGGTCTGGATTTACGCCAACTTTCATCAGGTAGTCGCCCGAATAGGTTTGTCCCTGACCTAAGCTCGACTTAGTTCCCGGATACAGGTTGATCTCCTCCACCCGGTATTGCTTTTGGGCATCCAGTCCTTTTAAACGGACAGGATCGGTTGTGCCGATACCATAGCGGTTATTGACCAGGTAGTTGAAGATGACAGCCTCGGTTTTTTGGTTATTCACATAGCTGAGGGCAGCGAAGTCACCTTCACGTGGATCGGCCAGACGATACTGCTCCCCATGCCAGATTGTTCCTTTAAGCGCGTCGTAATTCTTTACCGCCTGCTGGCAGAATAACAGATCCTGTTCTTTCAGGTGGCTCACCACAATATCAAAACCCAGTTTGCCCATCATCGCTACATCCGTACGGAATTTGAGGGACTGTTTTCCCCAGTCTGTCACATGGTTTGAGGTGCTGATTGCCGGGAAAAAGTACGAATACTCGTACTGCATAAAAATACGTTCCAAAGGGTCTGTATTATCCGAAGGCCAAAATTCGGTAAAGTACCGAAGTGCCGCATAGTCCACACGACCACCACCGCCCGAACATAACATCATCGGCACTTTCGGATACTTCGAACGAATGCGCTCCAGCACTTTATAAAGGCCTTCCACATAAGAAACATAGAAAGCACCCTGGTCTTTTAGAAATGCGGAATGCGCATTGTAAATGACCGCATTACAATCCCATTTGATATAGGCCAATACCGGATTTTTGGTAAACAGGTCGTCCAGGATCTGGAAAACAAAATCCTGCACCTTGGGATTTGTCAGATCCAGGATCAACTGATTACGGAAGTAATGTTCTTCACGTTGCGGCTGTTTGACAACCCAATCCGGATGTTGTTCGTAGAGTTCGGATTTGGGGCTAACCATTTCGGGCTCTACCCAGATACCGAATTTAACGCCCTGCTTGGTCGCTTCTTCGACAAGTGTTGCGATACCATTGGGCAGTTTTGTCCGGTTCGGTTGCCAATCTCCTAGACTGGAATGATCGCTGTTACGCGGATATTTATTTCCAAACCAGCCGTCATCCAATAAAAATAGATCTACACCTAGTTTCTTGGTATCCTGGAGCAAACCTTTTAATTTTTGTTCATTAAAATCAAAGTAGGTCGCCTCCCAATTGTTGAGTAAAGTCAGGCGTTCGCCATTTCCATCCAGCAGCTGATATTTACGGGCCCAATTGTGCAGATTTCGGGAGGCGGTGCCTTTTCCCTTCGTCGACAAGGTATAAATCAATTTGGGTGTTGTAAACTCCTGGTTGCTGGCTAATTTTACATTGGAAGCATAGTTATTTATGCCGGCAATGATACGCAGGTTATTGAGGTAATCCACTTCAAAATCCACCTTAAAATTTCCACTATACCCAAGGCTTGCCATCAGTACTGTCCCTTCATCTTCGGATGCCGCCTTGCCCAGTGACACCATAAAGGAAGGTGGCTGGAATAAATTCGCGCGCGTTCCGAGCTTACTGTCCAGCACTTTAATGCCATGTGTTAACGGAGCCTCGTCCACCTGCATTTCTTTTGCCCAGTCACCATGGTACTGCCGTAGCCAATACGCGTTGGAGCGCAGGGTCAGATTGGCCGAAGCAAATTTTTCCAGCGTGACGACTTTCTTTTCCTTATTCTGGATCGTTGCCCACTGCTCAATGATATCTTCATTCAAAAACGATTTGTAGTGTAAAACGACATAAATATCGTATACCGGATCTTTTAGGGTGATATCAAGCTGTTTGACATTGGCATCCAGGTTTTTCACCGCATGCTTTTCATAGCGCAGGTCCAAGGAACGGTTACCATCGGCATGAACAACACTGATGGCTGGTTCCAGTAGGTTTTTCGAACCTGAGGGGGTATACGCCGCATTGGAGAGGCCACTATAATCGGTCAATTGCTTATAACCACTTGCAATGGTCGAGTACTCTTTAGAATCACTCAATTTTTCACCGTAATAGAGCATTTTCAGTGTTTTCGTGGAATCGTACTCCAACACTAGGGCATTCGATCTGGTTTCAATAGGAATCTGTTTGGACTGCGCCTGTGCCTCCAGATGGACAAGCCCCTGGGTCATCAAAAGCCCGAGTACAACATGTTTAAAATGATGGGTTGGCATATATAAATAGATTTAGGATTTGTTAACGAACTTGACTATTTTGTTTGCTTTCAATTGAATCTTATAAAGGTATTTACCATTGATTTCCTGCTGTGGGCTTAGACCTGCCAATTGGGAAGGACTTAACACCTGAATCGTTTGATCCTGCGGCGATGAAAGAATAAGCTGCGTAATGCTGCTGTTGTTCCATTCCATCTTTTCGATGTGTACATTGCCCCGGGCTTTGAGCCCCTTGACCGTTCCGGCCGACCAGCGATCAGGCAGTGCAGGAAGTAATTCCAGCACATCCGTTTGCGACTGCAGCAACATTTCACTCACCGCAGCCACATAACCCAGGTTACCATCTATCTGAAAGGGTGGATGTGCGCAGAGCAAGTTGGCGTAAACGCCACCGCCATTGTTGTAATCAATACCATCGCCGCCAACGAGGTTAATGAAATTAGTCAGGATTTTATAGGCATGATTCCCATCCTGCAAGCGGGCCCAAAAAGCCACCTTCCAGGCCATGGACCAACCGGTGGATTCGTCGCCACGCGCGGTCAGCGTAACTCGTGCAGCTTTGGCCAGTTCCGGTGTTTTTAAAACAGAGAATTGGTTACCGGGGTACAAACCAAACAGATGCGAGACATGGCGGTGCTTGTCCTGAGGATCATCACGATCCGTTTCCCACTCCTGCAACTGTCCCCATTTACCGATTTTGGGTTTGAAAAGCGCATCGCGAAGTGCCGTGATATGTTTACGGTAATCGGCGTCCAACTTTAAAATTGTGCTCGCCTGGATGTAGTTGTTAAAGAGATCGTAAATAATCTGATGGTCATAGCTCACGGCATCCTCTGTGGGGCCATGTTCCGGCGACCAGCCCTTTGGCGCCACCACAGTTCCGTCTGCTCTTCGAACCAGACGATCATCCCAAAACTCACTTATTTCTTTTAAAATCGGATACGCAAATTCGCGTAGGTATTTCTCGTCCTTGTTAAAGGCATAATGCTCCCACAGCGCCTGTGCATACCAGGCACTTCCAGGGGTATTCCAAAGGAAGCTCTCCCCACCGAAGATATTATTTTCGGTCTTTACGGTCCAGCCCCTTACGCCCGGAAATTCCTTCTGTGTATTTATTTTTTTCACCTCACGCATGCTATTGATATAATCGAGGTAAGGCCAGGCCGATTCACGCAGATTAGCGACTTCTGCAGGCCAATAGTTCATCTGTACATTAATATTGGAATGGTAATCTGAGCGCCATGGTGGATTGTTACTGTTGTTCCAAAGCCCTTGCAGATTTGCAGGCAAACCACCTTTCCGTGAGGAACTGATCAGCAGGTAACGTCCATATTGGTATACCAATGCTTCCAAAGCCGGGATCGGCTGTTTTTTATACGCCTCCAGCAGCGCTTTTGTTGTTTGCTTGGCGTCCAGCTGGCTATGGTCGAGATCAAGCTCAACGCGGTTGAACAGCGCTGTATAATCTGCAACGTGCCGTGCCAGGAGCTTATTTACGCCATATTTTTCCGCTTGCTGCAGATAACGTTCATTGACCTTCATCGGTTCTTCGGCCGACTTCCATTTGGTTGCCCGTGTATTGGCGTAATCTGTTGCGGCACTCAGCAGCAGAACAATTCGATCGGCAGATTTTACGTTAAGGACAGCCTGTCCTTTTTCATCTGTCGTTTTGGATAGTGAACCGCCTACGACCTGCACACGTACCTGTGCGGCATACCGCATGCCATTGTCGAGCGTTCCCTGAAACCACAGGTGACCATCTTCTGCCTGCACCGCCTGTCCATGTGCATCCTGAAGTGCAATCTGGGCATTGAGTTTCCCTTTTTTACTGTTCGCATACTCAAATACCATGACCTGATCGGGCTGACTCGCAAAATACCGGCGATTGATTTGCTGTCCATCCTGCTGATAGGTTATTTCATGTAAGCCCTTATCCAAATTCAATTTCCGGCTATAAGCGGCAAAGGATTTATTGACGTCGGAGTCAAAGCGAACAAAAAGATCGCCAAAAGCCTGATAGGCACCTGTTTCCTGTTCATCACCTGTCCAGAGGCTATTTTCATTAAATTGAATATGTTCCTGATTTACGCCCGCGAAGATCATCGCGCCAATTCGTCCATTTCCGATGGGGTATGCTTCGGTCATCCAATCTTTGGCAGGTCGATCATCCCAGAGATAATACCGTTGGGCCTGGGAAGTGCCAAAACAAATGATCAAGAGTGTTAAGAGAACGTATTTCATTTTTGTGTGCATCAACATAGCGGTTTATACAATTTTATTGGGCAATGCCCAAAGGTGAAAAAACAAGGTATATGACAATCATCAGGACAATCAAAATTGCGCCCACACCATAGCGGCCTTTCCAATAAGCTTCTTTATCCTGGCCCGAAAACTCAAATTGATACTCCGATAGATAGTTTGGCTGGCTCAGTTTACTTCCCCCCCAAATGACCAGTGCCACAGCGATAAACAACAGCGCGAACAGGTGCAGATAGTGTAGCTCTGTTTTCCAGACAAACACCAGAAAAAAATAACTGAACATGTATAAAAACAATCCAATCTGTGCCATGCGCGGTGTCACACGGCGGGATAAAATCCCTAAGATCATAATGGTGAAAATGGGCATATTAAATAAGCCCGATACGGTCTGCAAATAGGTATAAAATCCATCGTGGGCAAAAAGGATAAAAGGGGCAATAAACATCGCCGAAATTGAAATAATCAATTCAAACAATTTCCCTTTTCGCACCAATTCCTTTTCACTGTATGGTCTCTTTTTATAAGCCAGATAGGGTTTGTAAATATTAAAAATAAATAAACTGCCGCAGCTCTGCAGCCCTGCGGTATATGTTGTCATCGCAGCGCCAAAGACTAAGGCCAAGGAAAAACCGATCAGGATATCGGGAAAAATTAAAACGATAAGTTTCGGAAAAACAGAAGCCGTAGGCTGTACATGCGGCAACAGATGCACAGCCAAAAGCCCCGGCAGATTGATCAACAAGGGCATAAGGAGCTTACCACCTGCAGCCAAGGTCATCCCTTTTTGGGCCTCCTTTAAATTCCTAGCACTCAGGGCCTGCTGTGCAATATAGGGTTCCATCCCCCAGTAATAGAAATTGATCAGCAGCATTCCGGTAAATAAGGTCGAAAATGGGACCGCATCATGCTTTCCGCCAACAGCATTGAGGTGCTCTTTTTTTTCATGCAGCAACTGCGCTAGACCAGACCAGACATCGCCACCTCCAAGGTGCCAGAGCGCAAAGACAGGAATAAGCACAGCAAGTAAAAACAGACATAAGCCTAAGCTTAAATCCGATAAGGAAATCAGCTTGAGACCACCCAAAATACTATAAAAACTACCTATCACGCCTAAAGCCCATACCAGCAACCAGATGCTCTGCCAGTAGGTAATATGCAATAACGCCGGGACATCAAACATGGTCGCAAGGCTCAATGCTCCACCATACAATACAGGAGGCAGCAAATTGACAATATATCCAATCAAGATGAGGATAGAAACCAGCATTTTTGTTTTGGTGTCAAATCGCAGCGCCAAGAAATCCGGAACCGTCCGAAAGCCATGCTTAAAATAAATAGGTAGCAGAAACTCCGATACCAAAAGCATGGCAACAACGGAACTAATGCCCCAGCCGATAACTGAAAGATTATTGATATAAACCGATTCGTTTTCACCTATAAACTGGTTGGCACTCAAGTTTGTCAACAGCAAGGCTGAACCAACCATCCAAAAGCTATTGCTCTTTCCAGCCAGAAAGAAACCGTTGAGCGTCGTGGAATAGGTGGTCTTAAATTTCCATAAGGACCATAGCGCAACCAAACCGGTAAAAAGACAAAAACTAAAAATTATCATCGTAAAACTTTCTTTTTTATACAGAGCCGCGATCTGCCAATGTTGTCGGCACCACTTCCCGGATCAATGTTCTTTCGAGCACAAACTTGGCTGCTTCGGCCCCAATCCGTGCAAAACTTGTTGAAAAGGTGGTAATACCACCGCTGATAATCTCTTTGATGACATCATCATTATGCGATAAAATCCCCAGATCCTCACCCAAGGTCCAGCCCTTTTGCAGCACCTCTTTTAACATCTGATAGAGTTCCGGATTATGAATGGTAAAATACAGTTTCCCTTTTTTTAGATCACCTACATGGTACTGCTTTTCGATACGTCCTTTTATCTTATGGTCTTTCAGAAAGCGTAAGAAAGCATTTTTGATTTCATTGGGTTCGGCTGTATTTTCCCTAAAATAGAAGATCACTTCTTTATACTTTTTGATCTTTGGTTGTAGTTGCTGGAATACGGCATAGGTGGCTGCTTCAAATTCCTGAGAAACATAAGAATATTCCGCACCCAAATCCATCAGCCGGTCGATAATCAATAGTTTTGACACAGGAATATTTCGCAATAAACGCTCAGAATCGGCATTTTCAATCGGAGCGACAATATATACCGTATAGCGTCCCTGAATCCGATTGAAAATATCTTCAAAGGTTTCCATATTGTTGTGATGGAAAAAAAGATCGACCGTCACTTCCTCCGGAAGATTGGCCCGCAATTCGGATACCAAGGTATCCTGAAAAGTATCGTAAGCATATAACAGGACGGCAACTTTCTGTTTCAACTGCGTGTTATTACTGACTACAAAATATCCTTTTCTATTTTTGGATTCCACCACACCATGAGCAATCAGGTCACGGTAAGCTTTGGCAAAGGTTTCGCGTGCATAACCCAGGTATTGGATCAAGTTATTGACAGAAGGCAAACTGGCGTGCACCTCCAGTTCATTGGCATCAATGGCATCCAACACGCCCTGTACGATACATTCATGTTTCGAAAGCCCATTTAAAGCTTCCAATCGTTTGATCCGATCGATCAACGCCTTAAACTGTTCTTCTTTGGTTATCTTCATATAATATTATTAACTAAAGAGCAATCTTAAGCAATTTTGCTCCTGCTTGCTCAAAGGCAATGGGATTCTTAGCAGTAAATTCCTGCGCTGTTTTTTCAAACAGTTCCACCGCCTTATAGGTTGTATTTGGCTCCAGGCCAATCTGTTTAAAATCTATGTTTATTGTTGCCGGGGCTGTATTGTAATTAAATACGGCCACATACAGCGTTGTTCCAATCTTTTTGTAATAATACGTATTTGCTGCCTTTCCTTCTACAAATCCTGCCGGACGGAAGCTTTTACCGTCGGCTATAATTTTTAGAATTTCGGGATCCTGCAGATATTGATTCATCTTTGGTTGCCAGTTTTCTTTTTTCGACAGGTCGTCGCCAAGGATAATGGTCCCTGTTACCACACCGGAAAGCAATCTTGCCTTATTGACTTCAGGGCTTTCATCGTGAAAGACCAGGTGGTCGGCATCGATAAAATCGTAGAGATAGGTTTGCCACCAGCCGTAACTAACGCTATTTAGCGTATATTGAGTTTGATCGATCGTCTTCCAGGCGTCGCAGGCTATTCTGCGCATGTGTGCAAATTGGGCAGTTGCCAGGGACGGCGAAATTGCGGCATAGATCAACATTTTACCCTGCAGCACGTCGACGAGATGTTTCATCCCCACAGCATAAGCCTGCATACCTGTCTGAATTTTCTTATCATAAAAACCTGTGGATTCGATTGCCGCATGAGAGAGGAAATCGACCTTGATCATTCGGAAGCCACAGTCGACCAATTTCCCTAGGATCACATCCATACGGACCAACGTACCGGGATGTGTCGGGTCAAGAGCCCGACCACCATCTAAATTGTGGTAGCCTTTCTGGGTTTTGGTCCAAAGCTGGCCAAAGGTAAACTGACTTCCCTCCGCCTTGCGGTCGGGGCCACTTCTATGCCCCCAGTCTGTAAAAGGGGCCCAATACACGCCGGGCTTGAGGCCCAAAGAATCACAATAGCGAACAAATTGCTTCAGCTGCGTGTAGTCACCTGACATACCTCCGGGTGTCATATTATCCCAAAAAGAGTCAAGATCTATAAAAGCCTCGCCATCTGCGTTCCGGAAATAAGGAATATCTTTCGCAAAATAATCTGCCGTGCCTGTGGCATTCTGAAAATTAAGTTTTTCCTGTATCACACCCCAGCTGTTCCAGCCGACAGGTGTGGCTCCTTGCCACGATTTTACATAGGCCGGCGATAGCTTCCGGTGGATTTTAGCATAGTTTTCGAGCCCTGTACGCCAATCCTTGTCGTAAGACACGAGGTATTTTGGAGAGTGAATGACATCCCCCTTCACCGTCCCGTGCGCCATGGAATCGCGTGTGATAGTTACATCCGTAAATCCGGCCTGCGCTGCCAGGTGGGTATATTGCCCCTGATCTCCTTCGATCGCGATACCCGATTTCCAGACGGATTGATCCAATGAACCAATCAACAGCCCTTTTCCGCTGTCCTTATCGTATACAACACCGACTTCGGCGCTGCGCTTACTATTCCTTGCAAGGACATTGTTTTCATACGAAATAAACGTATCGTTATCAAAAGGAACAGCCAGTTGGTACAAGGATTTTCCCAGGCCGGCAACCGACGCATTTGACCAGATCGGCACAAGTTCATTGCTGGCTATATTTTTACCCCTAACTTCCAGCTCAAGGATGACCCCATCTATTGTGTCGTAGCAATAAAAATGCTGCAGCAATGTGATGCCCTGTTGAGTTTTAACCGAAATGGTATACTGTATGCCTTTGCCCAAATTGTCCTGAATAGGCTTTTCTGTGACGCTGCGGGTTCCTTTCAGTTTATCGGTACTAATTTTTTGTCCATTAGCAAGTGCCAGATAGGCACTTGCTTGTTGGATATAGGCGACTTGATCTTTACTTAGTGAATATGTTCCATCTTGTTTATTATAGGTCAACGTTAGGCCATTTTTCTTGACCTGAAAAGGCTGCGCATACACAGTCATCGAAGCAGTCAGTAAGAATAATATTCCAAAAAAATATTTCATCGATTTATTTTTGAGTTCTCTATTTTGATTCCGTTTTTTCAAAGATTTATTAGGGACATTAACTTTTATACTATTATTGTCCATTCCAGAAACTGAGCTCGCTCATGTTACTCTGATTTGTATCACCGTTCGCATTATGTTTGACCCGGATTCTAATATACCTAACTGGTGGTGGATTTTTAATCAATTCAAACTTTTTAGCGGCACTTCCATCATCGGTTCTTACGGCATCCAATAACAATATCCATCCTTTTTGTATCGCTTCATCCTTCCAGCCAGCGTCATTGGCCGGCAATGTAGTAGCTGCATTACTAATATCTGCTATTCCCCACACCTCAAACTGATCCGGATTATGACAGCAATTTCGACCTGTCTCCTCTAAAATACTTAGATTATTATATATCTTACCCATATCGAAACTAATGGTATGCGGTAAAGGCACATTACTTTGACTATGGTATATATTCGGATATCCCTGCGGTCCTATACTACCATCCCACAAATTTCGAAGGGGACTTTCATTCAATGTACCAACATCGTTGGGTAACGAGAGTTCTTTGAACAATGATTTATCACATAAAACATTAAAATAAACCTGTGGAAAAACCGCATCAGCTGTGGCACTAAAAATATCTATAGCATTCCGCGTGGGTTTATAAGAAGATCTATACGTAATTTCCGTTCCTGGCTTATAATCGTTTAAATTCAGAATACTATCTGTTGGAGCAAGATCAACTTCTTTGATCATATTCGCGGTAGTGGTATATTTCACTTTTGTCGTCACATTTACGGTATCCGGTTTGTTAAAATTAAGTTCGACCTTTCCATTATCAAAAGTTACATAAGGAACATCAGCATTATAAGGTCTATTCAATAAACTCGCCCGATAAATAGGTCCATATATTTTGGCGTTCAGAAGTTTCGGAATGGATTTATTTCCTTTCGCATCGTATGAATAGATCGTGAATGTATATACTGCTTCCTCCAAATTGGCAATTGTTGCCGAGATACTATCCTTTTGATCAGTGACATTGACAACGACGGAATCTTTTTGATTATAAAAAATCACATACTTGACAATACTTGGATCAGAACTTTTTTTCCAGGTCAGTATTGTTCGAAAATTTCCTGGCTTTTCAAGCACCTGACCAACCAAACCGGTATAAACAATTTCATGCCCCCCGAGTAAGTCCCGGAAATCTGTCTGTTGTTTGCTACAACTTGCAAGTAATGCAAGAAAGAAACAGATTAAAGTAATTATATTATTTTTCATTGTTTGTTACATTGATAAACTTTACTATTCAGGTGTTCCATAAGGCGTTATCTCCATCAGATGCGCACCGGCCTCTCTTCCCCAAACGGTTGACACAGCTATTCGCAAATACTTAACTGGAGGAGCACCAAATGGCACTCTAAAACTTACACCTTGTTTAACAAATTCTTCGTCGGCAGCAGTCGAGTTGGCCGGTGCATTTCCGGATGGTGGATCGGGGAAAATAAAATTCCCTAAATTCACCCAATTGCCAATCACCGCCCCTTCATCTGCTCGCACAGGTAACTTGACATTATCAGGTATGGCAGCATTGCTCCCCCATAACGAAAATTCCCTAGGATTGGCATACTTATACGTATACTGTGATCCTGTTCTTTCAAACAATACAAAGCGACTCAGCTTATATGTTTTTCCTATACCAAAACTGCAGGAGTAAGGGAGAGGTTCTCCGAACTTGGTATGCCAGCCACTGCCATCGGCCCTACCGTCCCACAAATTTTGTATCTGCCAGTTAAAATCTATTGGAGTATCTGAACTCAGATTCAGTGTACTAAATTTGTTTTTGTCCATCGCCTCTTCAAACAATGGGGTCAATGAAGTCTGTAATGTATCTGAAAAATTTCCCCAGCGGTCAGCAACATATACTGCAAATTTGCGTTCAACGGCATTAAACCCAAATACAGAATGATTTATTTTAGTAGCTTTGGTAATAAACTGGTCTTCAATTTCCATCAAACCAGTGTTTTTATTGAAGCTTAACAACACGATGCTGATCTGCTTGCCCGACGGATTATCGCCCGTAACATTGACGCCAGAAAAATCCGGTGATAGCACAAGTGATGGACGGGTTTCCAGATAGGCTGGTATCTCCGGATTTACAGTAACGGTAACGGGGTCAGACATAATATTAGCTCTCGTTACTGTATACAAAGTGACTTCGTAAGGTTTTTCTTTCGCAAATCCCTCCACAACCACCGTATCCTTATAATAAGAAGACTTGGTCTCCCTAACAAGGTTATCGTTTACCTTGTATTTGGCCAACACATACAGAATATTCGGTGAATTGGGCAAATTATACGTTATATTGGCACCACCTGTAAAATTATCAACCTTAATGTTACTAACAGGCAAAGGTTTACTTGTATCTTCCGAGATAACGACATTAAAGCCGTTGTTTTTCTTACAGCCGCTTATAATAACTGCTGTCAGTATAAAGAGAGCTAAAGGAAGAGTATATTTTTTAATATTCATCATAACTAAGTTTACTGTTACCACAAAGGATTCTGAACTAGATTACTATTTACCGGAAAATTATCGGAATTAATTGGCCATAAATAGTTCTTTGCACTAAAGACCGGAACAAATAAGGTCAAAGGGCGATAATAATTAACGGATTGCTCATTATATATATTCCAACCCTGTATAGGCTTACTCATGACACTCTGCAATTCCTTCCACCGGCGCAAGTCCCATCCCGGCACGCATTCAAATGCGAGTTCGATTCTTCGTTCCTGATGGATGATCTGACGCAAGCCTGATTGTGTCGTATATTTTGAGGGATTTGTCGACAAACTAGCGGTATACGAATCTCTTATTGCTGGTATATTTGCTCTAGCCCTTACAATATCGATATAGGGTAGTACCTCACTAAAATTCTTGCCTTGTTCATTTAGGGCCTCTGCATACATCAAATAGAGATCGGAAAGTCGCATCAATGGAAAATGAAAGTTTTCATAAGTCATTTGCGTACCGTATACTGTTAGATAATTCACCAATTTTTTGGCCCAATACCCCGTAATATTTGTATGTGATTGATCTTTAGGCCCTGCATAACTTGTCGTTCCCTTTGCCTGTACATAAAATGCATTTGTCGGATTATTTAATTCGCCGTTTCCATACCATACACCACCATCGAAAGCGATCGCAGCATAAAAACGAGGCTCACGTTTGAAATGTGCAGCGACAGTTTCATAACCATTGTGTACATAATATTGATCGTTAACTGTTGCTGTTTTCAGTGCATACCTATTTCTGTAATCCCAGGTTTTGTCCTCCTCAATAGGGAGTCCATTCGCTGTATAAAATAGTTCCTGTTGCGCAATCGGAACAGAAAGCGTTCCCTGTGCGCTACCTAAATTGGCTGCTGAGGCGGCAGAAAGCCGTGGCATAAAACGTTCTTGTAAACCAAACCCAAATACAGGATTCAAACCCCATATTAATTCAGTGTTCAATTCCCACTTTTCGGTAATGGCGGTTTGCATAGTCAAAACATCCTTTAATTCTTTTGGAAGATTTGCGGGCATCGCAGCTGTAGGTGTAAACGTATGCAAGCGCAGGCCATTAGCAAGACAAGCGTTTAGTGCCTCGGAACAAGCTTGAGCAGCGCGGTCCCATTTGGTATTATCTTTTGCCTGATTAAACAGAAGTTGACCATCTTTATTACCAAAGCCAATGTAATCCGGATTTCCATTAAATAGGGGACTAGCTGCAGTTGTTAAAATCTGCGCTTTGACGGAAAGTGCTATTAGTCCTGTAATTCGCCCCAATTCCAATTGTGGGTTTTGGATTTGAATGGGTAGATTCGGAATAGCCTCGTCAATTAACCGTACCATATAGTTTACAACCGAATCTACCGGAGCCCGCTTCACCTTAACGTCTTCGATTGAGCTATTAATTGGTAAGTTGACATCAATAATTGGAATAGGCCCGTACATTCTAAACAAGTAAAAATGATAATAGGCTTTCAAAAACTTCGTTTCTGCAATCCATCTTTTCTTTTCCGATTCACTAAGGTCGATGGGCTTATCAATGTTCTCAAGCATAGTGTTACAACGTCTTATTGCCTTAAAAATAGCTTGCCCTCCCTCAGCGCCATCCCAGTAATTCAGCCCTGGTTTTCCCGTGTTCTGCGTACCTCTCATGATATTAAATCCTACAGGATTAAGCCCCTGATTATCATTTATTTCATTTGGTGCAGGATAGATTATCTCCCCTGAAGTAGAAAAACCCGCGTCCAGCCAAGGCGTATTCATCTGCTGTAACGTTGAGTAGCAGGTAAACAGATAATTTTCAGCCTCGTTACGATTTCTAAAAGCATAATCGATTGTACCGACATTGTCAGGTGTAACATTCAGGTACTTCTTACATGACACCGTCGAAATAAACAGGACAGCCATGTATAAAAATTTTGAATATGATGTCTTCATGTGTTGATTCATTATAGTAAAAGGCTTATATACCGAGGTTGATGCCTAGGTTATATACTTTCTGGAGCGGATAGGCAAATCCATTTCCTCCCAGCTCGGGATCCCACATTTTGAAGGGGCTCCACGTCAACAGATTCAATCCACTAAAATAGATACGCAAGTTCCTGACCTTAATCCTGTTTAGTAATTTTGTCGGGAATCTATAACCAAACTCCAAAGATTTCATCCGGATAAAGCTACCGTCGCGTAGCCACCATGTACTATTTTGGCGATTGTTTTCTATCTCCGCTCCATTTGTACCCAATCTTGGGTATAGGGCATATAAATTTTGGTTATCTTCAGACCAATGGTTATCTGCATACTGTTGGATCACCTGGGTATTTCCCGGTAACCAAGAGTCAGGGCTCTTGATAAATGGACTTGTCCGAGCTGGATCGATAACAAAAGAAACCCTTGCCTGCCCCTGGAAAAATACGCTAAGATCGAAATTTTTATATCCTGAGGATAAACCGAAACCATATACAATTTCTGGAACTGTTGGATTGCCAAACCAAGTTTGGTCCTTACCGTCGATAACACCATCTCCATTTAGGTCACGATATTTAATGTCACCACCTCTTGGTGCAATTCCATTACTACTGAAAATCTGGGTCGGCGAATTCTGCGCTTCTGTATCGTCAACAAATAAGCGCTCAGCGATATAACCATAATTTCTATTTATTGCCACACCGGTATGAAGTCTATATTTTTCACTGTAATTAGGCTCTTCATACTGGGTATATTTGTTTTTGGCGAACGTAAAATTTGCGATGGAAGAGATCCAAAAATCATTGCTAAAGTTGTGTTTTCCATCCAATGAGAATTCAATTCCTTGAGATTCCACCTTTCCAATATTTGCGTTTATGCCCGCCTCTAAGCCCATTGTAGTTGGAATATTAGCACGATCCTGGAGAATATCGGATTTATAGTTTTTATAAACTTCAGTAATCAGCTTCATATTTTTCAGGAAAGTAAGCTCCAATCCCAAATTGATCTGTCTCGAAATCTCCCAGGTGACATCTCTATTTTCATAATTATTGATTGTTACACCATTATGCGAATAGCCATTATTAATTCCAAAATATGCTGGATTGCCACCATTTAGATTTACATCCGATAGATAAAAAAATCTTCTATCACTAATTGCATCATTTCCAACCAAACCATAACTACCTCTAAGTTTCATTCGATTGATCACATTGGAAAAATGTCCATAGAACTTTTCATCAGATATAATCCAGGATGCCCCCATTGTTGGAAAGAATCCATACCTATGATTTTCCGAAAAGCGCTCAGAACCGTTGTATCCGAAGTTGAACTCCAAGAAATATCGGCTTTTGTAGGCATAGGTCGCACGTCCGGATAAGCCTAAATTTCGATAAGGCAGCGAGGTAAACAAAGTCTTTGCGTTCGCATTTAACTGCTGTTGTTGTGTTCCTATCAGTGCCGCGCTAATATTGTGGTTTTCATTCAAATCAGCTGTATAGTCCAATACGCCCTGTAAATATAAAAATGTGCTGAGTGTACTCTCTCCGGCGTAATAATTTAAATACTCTCGCGCCTGATCAGGTTTATTGTTAATCCAGTTCAACGTATATTGATCACTAGCTTTGTCGTAGGATTTTACATTATAAAAATAAGGTGCATAAGCCAGTTGTGATTCAAATCGCGCATACCTATTTGTGCTAAAAATGCTTCTGAAATTCAGACCTTTTGTAATAAAATCCAATTTTTGATTTAGTTCCAACTGAGCCAGCATCCGTGATTCCGAAAATCTTCTGTTTCCTCGAAGTAAAGCAGCATAGGGATTAATGTTCTTTACCTCAGTTGACGAAGATGGTAATGTACTACCATCAGGCAAAACAGTCGCATCGGTATTGTTCCCAAAGAGAATATGTTGTACACCGGCATTTGCCGCATCAGGTTCATAAAAAGCTGGAAAATCCACCGGACTTGTATGCATCGCTATATTATAAAGATCTGTTGCAAAAGATGGATCATTGGTCATCGGCCCCCTATATTCATTGAAATTTCCGGAAAGACGAACAACAAGTTCCGTACTTTTAGTCAGATCGATATTGACATTAGAACGGAGCTGATAATTTTTAAAGCTGACATTGTTATTATTGTTATTTCTAATATCCGTCTTCAAAATACCCGCGTCGTTTGCATATGACCCAGCAATATAATAGCGAGCCACACCACCTCCACCAGAAACATTCAGATTTGCTCTTTCGGTACTTGTCCGTTTCTTAAACAACATATCCATCCAATTGACAGCTGGATAAACAAAGGGATTACTTCCAGGTGCACCTTCCATAGATGCCTGCGTATTCATAATTTTGTTAGGAGTATAAAGTGGTACTGCAGCTGGATTTCTTGTCAAGAGCGCTTCATTATATAATTTCATATAAGTAATTGGATCAGCGAGCTGCAAATTTTTAACAGATTCAGATGCAGAACGTTCCAATCTAACATCAATTTTTGCTCTTCCACTCTTCCCTTCTTTTGTTTTTACGAGAATAACGCCATTTCCGCCCCGCGCTCCATACAAAGCCGTAGAACTGGCATCTTTCAAAATAGAAAAGCTCTCGATATCATCAACTTGCAATCGCGCTAGATCGGAACTGGTCATTTCAACGTTATCAATCAAAATCAGCGGATCTCTTTTGTAGCCAAAGGTTGTAACGCCACGAATAAAGAAATTTGAGTTATCCTGCCCCGGTTGTCCACTTGGTTGAAATGCAATTACACCTGCTACTTTTCCGGCCAACGCATTGGTTAGATTACTCGCCGGCACTTTCAAGTCTCCGGGCCTAACGGAAGTCACTGCTCCGACAATTGCTTCTCGCCGTTGTTTTTGCCCCAATGCCGTGACTACAACTTCACCGATCTCGTTGCTTGTCGATTTCATCCGTACTGTTACAGTGAGCTGATTAGGCTGCACTTTCAGGAGTTGTTGCTGATAACCTACTATGGAAAATTTGAGTACATTTCCATCAGCAACATCCAACTGAAACCGTCCTTGTGCGTCGGTCTTTGTCGCCCGTCCCTTTCCCTCCTGGGCGACAACACTCACACCCACAATTCCCGCTCCCAGCGTATCAACAACAGTCCCGGAAAGCTTCCGAAACTGTTCCTGAGCATATCCCTTACTTATAGCCAAAGCAATAAGAAACAGGAATAGTCCAGTTTTTTTAATAAAGTTAATAGATTTCACACTCATAGATTAGATGGTTATTATTGGTTATTATATAAGGTTTAAAACAGAATAGCAATTCCCCTTTAAATTAGCTATACTATACTACTCTATACTAGTTATTAATCAAATGTATAAAATGTATTTATGTCATCCAAATATTTTTTACAATAATAGGTTCACGCTGTGTGTCATAACTAGGCTAGCGAGCCACTATTTACCACGAGGAAATAGGAAAAAAATAAAGCGGGATGCACAATCATGGCTGATTATACATCCCGCTTAGTAAATAATTTTAAAAATTTTGATCACAAAAAAAGGTAGGCCTAGCCTACCCTTTTGTCAATGAGTGATGATATTTTAACGTATGATTGAGTGAATGTGCGGTCTGCCGGGCATCGTCCTGATAGGACGATAAATCTTGGCAGGCTCTGATATCTGCTACATCCACCTTGTTTCTTACTTTGCTGATGACCTGATTTAATTCCGATTTCCAGTTGCCCGGATCGCCAAAATCGTCCACCCAATTTTTGTTGATAAACCTTTTATAGTTCAAAAGCAAAATATACAATTCCTCACCACTACCGGCGCGATTGATTGACGTGCGCCAGTTCTCTAATTTTTCTTTAAAACTCATAACCAGCAATATACAAAAAAAATATTACTTTTTCAAATTAAGGAGCTTATACTGCCTTTCATTGACCTGAATATGACATGTCGCATATTTTTTTGACCGACAGCACTTGCATTGCATGGATAGGACCTCAATTCCCTGTCAAGTAATATTCAGAAAAACTATTATATTTATTCATTGCGATTTTAACGCTTAGGCGTTTCCTATTGGTTTGAAGACACTATTATGCGTTATTTTGATTTTGACGACAGCAAATACGGCTTTCCCTTAGCGATGGATGCCCACCGGTTCGAGGATAATACCGATCTGATTTTTGAGGCCGGTCCGCACACCATCAACTTTTTTGAGATCATGTTTTTTGAACAGGGAAACGGAGTCGCATATACCAATGAAAAACGTATCGAATTATGCCCAGGCACCATCTTATTCGCTTCACCCAACCAAATTAAGCAATGTGACTTTGATAAAAACGGTGTCAAAGGATTTCATTTAATCTTTAAACCCGAGTTTTTGGAATCTTTCTTTCAGGATAAAACACTGGTATACAAACTCCCCTATTTTTACAATTACTCATTTGCACCTTATATTGTCGCTATGGAGGGTGATTTTGGGTTGTTCAAATCCATGCTCTCCGAAATTGTTTTTGAAGTCGGTGCGTTCCGATCCGACAGCCCCAATATGATCCGCGCATTACTTGCCAGTATTTTACTTCGACTGGACCGGCTATTTCGTGCGTTTCACCATATAGCCAACGAAAGCGCAAACAACAATTTGCTCACTCGATTTAAAATGCTCATGGAAGAGCATGTCAACTCCAACCTGAACTGCAACCAATATGCTAGTTTACTAAAAATACACCGCAATGAGCTGAATCACAAAATCAAAGCCTACACGGGACATAGTCCAATTACCCTCCTCCAACATCGAAAAATACAGGAAATCAAACAGCGGCTTCTATTGGATGAACAGTCTATCGCCCAAATTGCCTTTGAACTTCATTTCAGCGATCCTAATAATCTTTCCAGATTTTTCAAAAAACTGACGGGCTTATCTCCTTCCGCATACAAGCAGAAAATGCAAAATGATAGTTTTTCATAAACTTGTGATATTTATTCAATGACGCAGCAGGCTACCTTTGCATAGATCGTCATTCCAATCGCGCGGTGAGGATCTCCGTTTTAAGATTCATCAGCTGGATACCTGTATGTTATCGAGCTACACAATGGAAAAATATGCTAAAACTACTGCTACTCTCTTGTTCACTGTATGGGCTGTTTACTACTCCACCTTACCGTATTACCGGTCGGTTGGTTGACCATCAGTATAACCCCGTTGGGTATTTTATTCTTGAAACCTATGCGTCCAATAAGGAAAGGGAACCCTTGGCTTTATTAGGTCGAGATACCGTTAGAAACAGCAATGGCGAATTTAAAATACAGGTGGTAAAAAAGGGCAGCTATCTCCTGAAAATAGCCGTTCCGGATTACACCGATTATTCCCTGTTTACCACGATCCAGGATTCCAGTTACTCTTTTCCCGAAATACACTTACAGCCGACCAAATAAGTGCCATCTATTCAGCCTTGTATCCAGCCTTTTGCTGTTAGGAAGCTTAGCTTACCCATAGACCCTGTTTTTGCGATCACATTAGCCTTCTCTAGGGTGATTGGTCGTATTCGCGTAAGGTATGCAAGGGACTTACTGGCGCCCTTGCTTGCTTATTCTTTGCCTATTCTCTGCCGATTGGTTGCTATTTAATTACCGTTTTAGCAGAGAAACAGCGAAGAAACACCAAAGAAACGGCAAACGAATAGCAAACCATTCTCGAAGCAGATACAAAGAAGCCCCGAAGAATAAGCAAAGAAACGGCAAATAACCACCAATCAAGCAACAGAGAATCAGCAAATAAACAGCAAACCGATCTCGGAACAAGTGCAAGATAGCGTACAAAAAAATTTAATTAATGACTAAACTTTACTGGTATTACCGGGTCTCATTAACAAGAGTACACCAAGATCATTTGCTTTCAAATTTAATCCGATGCCCTATATGATGACAAAAGTCCCATTTAAAACCATGCTCGTTCTTCTTTTGTTGACTACTGCCACACAGGCTATTTGTGCAAATATTGCGCAATATAACCGTACTGCCCTTTTGCTTCAGGACCATCTGGGCGATGGTTACAGCAAAATCGGATCACGCGTTTATTATCGCGGTAAAGAAATTCCGAACGCCAATGCCGGTTCATTTCAATTTTTAGGTTCGGGTTATGCAAAGGATACCTGGAAGGTTTATTTTCGAGGAGCAATAATAGCTGATGCAAGTCCATCCACTTTCCAGTTCCTGGGAGACGGTTATGCCAGCGATGCCTGGAAGGTTTATTTTTATGGCAAGCCACTGTCAAATGCAACAGCGTCTTCCTTCAAGATACTGGGAAATGGTTACAGCAAAGACCCCTGGAAAGCTTACTATTTAGGCAAAGAAATTAATGGGGCCAATGCTTCAAGCTTTGAAAATCTCGGCCGGGGTTATGCAAAAGATAATTGGTCGAGCTATTATAGAGGCGAAAAGAATGATAAATTTGCTGGTCCTACCACTCAGCCCCTTGGCGGTCAATATGCCAAGGACAATTGGTCTGTTTTTTATAAAAATCAGAAAGTGGAAGAGGCTTCTCCTTCAACCTTTGAATACCTTGATGACGACTATGCCAAAGACGCCTGGAACCTTTTTTACCGCGGAGTCAAAGTCGAGGGCGGCAGCCCCAACTCGTTCAAATTAATCGGAAATGGCTATGCAGCAGATCCCTGGGTAGTTTACTATCAGGGGGTAAAAGTTAAGGGTGCCTCGCCATCTACATTTAAAGCGCTTGGAGGAGGTTATGCAAAAGACTCCTGGGCAGTTTTCTATCGCGGCCAGGAGTTAAAGGGAGCAGGTGCTAGCACTTTTGAGTACTTAGACAACGGCTATGCACGGGATGCGTATACGAAGTTTTATCGGGGCGAAAAATTGGATTAATTTTATTCTATAATAATGTTGATACCGACCATTTTGGCCTTGTATTTAATTTTTTCGATAAGCCCAGAGTAGCTTCAGTTGCGCAACAAGAATTCATTGAACAACGGCCAATCCACGGAAAGATAGTATAAGCAAACGAAAATCTGATGGTGACCAAGTTCGGCCTTTTTACAGTGCTTGTTCAGTGATTGTTCAGTGCTCGTTCAGTGCTTACTCAGTGATGACTGAACAAACACTGACTGATTACTGTCTAAATACTGATTAAAAATTGGTTTTAGGTATAATTTGGTAGCAGTATATTGTTGCCGTTGATCCCAAAATTATATGCGGTAAATACAAGCATTGTTTACCGCAAAAAAAGCGGGGAATAAACGATTTATTCCCCGCATAAAGTAATGTTTAGGGTCATTTAAGGATTAATAACCAAGCTATTTCCCAGGCCGGTCATAAATACAGGACCTATATTTTGGGCTTTCAGCAGATCGCGATGTTTTGTATCCAGTTTAGGCGCTCCAGCATCTGCCGCTGCTGCAAAAGGATAATTCCCCACAAAGGCCCCCAATACCGGGCTGCTACTCGTAGGCTCATAGATGCCATCTGTTGTTAGTGTGTATTGAGGATTAACTCGGGTAAATCCAGCCGGCAGCTGTTGACTTGTCGGTACATCAAAAACGATGTTTCCCTGATACACAAAATTGACCGGTTGATCGGTAAAGGTCAACATGGTAGATTGGGCAGATTGAGAAACCACGTTATTTGCGATATGCCCATCCGTTGGCGGCAATGTCCGGCTATTGCCACCTTTGCCTGAACCTATATCAAATGACTGCTTACACTTGATCATTGTATTGGCAACAACTTTCACGCGTTTTACCTGAAAGTAACCGCTTAAAGGTGAATTTGGTACACCGTCCATGATGGCCAACGCAGCTTTTTGTCCCGTGCCGGCCATATTCTGGAAGTAATTGTTGTAGACAAGATGATCTTCACCGATGATACGAATACCGCCAGCGGCACTATTGCCATTACCAACAAAATAGTTACCATAAACGGCTGATCCATTACCATGCCGCAGACAAAGGGTTCCCTGGCTTTCATAGAAATAGTTGTTGCGGATCGTATCGGCTCCCATCTTATTGGATATAATTTCCGTTTCGCCGTTACAGCGCTGGAAAATATTATCTTCAATGGTTGTAAGTGCATTTGTCATCGACCAATCGCTGGTTCCGACACGGATGGTTTCCCCACCATTATCCGGTACCGCAGCACGCTCACCAAAGAAGTTGTGATCGATCCGGTGTTTCATTGGTTTACTGGTTCCCCATACGACCATGGTCGGTCCCTGATGGGTCTTTCCTTTTAAATAGCAGTGGTCAATACGATGGTAGGATCCATTGATGGAAACCCAACGG
This sequence comes from Sphingobacterium sp. B29, assembly GCF_001952815.1. Classification (NCBI taxonomy): domain Bacteria; kingdom Pseudomonadati; phylum Bacteroidota; class Sphingobacteriia; order Sphingobacteriales; family Sphingobacteriaceae; genus Sphingobacterium; species Sphingobacterium sp. B29. The sequence goes on from NZ_CP019158.1 coordinate 5,265,920, forward strand.
TAGTCGGTCGTTGCTGCAGGCGGATTATAGTCCACAATCGACGTATTGGTAAGGCGGCAGTTTGAAGAGGAAGAAGTGAAATCCACCACATTTTTGCCTGTCGTATACCCTTCCTGGAATACCAGTCCATCCACAACTAACCATTGTCCCGTGATACTAACAGAAGAAGTACCTTTCATGATAACAGCCCCCCGCTGCTCTGCCATCAATACAATAGGCTGCTGTTTTGTTCCCTGAGCACTGAAGGTTAGTTCCTGATTGGTCCATTGGCCGGACTTCATAATCACCGTGTCTCCGGGCTGTAAGCTCAGTGCCTGAAGATCCGCTGCCGACTGAATGCTGTGGCATTGCACACAGGCAATACTGTTTAAAGTGAGTTTTTCAGCTGGCGATTTCTCACAGCTAGTTCCTACCGCCAATAGCAGAAGAAGTGAAGCAATAACTGAATTCTTTTTGATCATATTTAAATTTGTTTAAAAGGTTCTTTCGTTAAAGTGCTCCCGAAAAAGGATAAACTGTTGTATTGCCCTTGCTTCCAAAGACATGAACCACGCCATTCGTCACAATATACCCCCCGGATCGATTGGTTGTTTTATTGTTAATCTGAATCGGCGCCAAATCACTGTTATTGACCAGCCGTAACACCATCAGTCCTTCCTGATCAAAACCTTTGCCTTCATTCATGTATCCCAATAAAGAACTTTTGCTGGCAACAGTGTTCGCTGGAAGCATCGTTTTGGCTTTTGTATTTTCAATGGTCAGCTTATCGAAGTTGTAATTCCCTTGCAGCATGAGGTAAAGGAAATAGTTACGGACATCATCTTTGTTGTATTCTTCCCATTTTGTTGCCGGTCTCGTAATCGGTTTGCCTGTTCTGTCCACTCCGGTCACAATTGGAAAGTCAAAAAACAGGCCTGCTGTCACCTTCTTCGTTTTAGTATCCCAGGTCTTTATAGCTTCGTTATGTAAGAAAATAAAGGTTCGATCGTTTTTTTCAAATTCTTCCAAAGGAATTTCGGCATACTCTAAGCCTTTCCGCATCCATTTGAAAACTGTATCCGTTGGATTTTCTACAGTCTCGTAAGATCGGTTCTCCAAAAATTTTCGTGCGCTTATCCCGATATTGGGATCTAAAGTTTTATGTTGGTAATCATAATCTTTTTGCAGTTCCAAATCGAAAAGTGAACAACTTGTCATTAATAGACTTGCTACGATGATAGCGCTATATGTCCATTTTGTCTTAAACATTCTTTTCATGACTCTCTGATTTAAATTCTTCTGTTAATCTGTATATCCGGGATTTTGAACCAATGATTTATTGGAGTTTAAAACATTCCGGTGAATAGGCCAATACACTCTGTTTGCTGGATCTAGAAATCCAGGTTTATCTAAATTACCTGCTTCTTCCTGTCTACGTTTCAAGATCGGATCCATCACTTCTTTCACACGTTCGTGCGCACCAGATCAAACCACCTTTTACCTTCACCAAAAAGTTCCAGACGACGTTCATCCAAAATCGCCGTTTCCAACTGGTAGCTTGTAGCAATAGATGCATCATTTGCATCATACTGTGGCAGGCGTGCACGCTTGCGGACAAAGTTTAAATATTTCAGGGCATTGGTTCGGTCACCGAGGCCATTCAACGCTTCAGCGTATAAGAGATACATGTCACTCAGTCGGTACATGGTCAAATAAACTGGCAGGACCTGATTTGTCACCGGCCATGGATCCGCTTTGGTTGGATTGGCATCGGTTGGATACCACTTGATAAAGCGATCTCTCTTGTTGCTTGGCAATCCAAAATAGACATCCAATGTTTGCTGAGGTCGAATATCAGGACTTGGCGAGGTTGTCGTTTGTGGCTGAAACCAGGTTGCCCACACTCCTTCATCGACTATGATCTGCTTATTATTGGGGGACCACGACGTTTGCATACAGGCACAGCCATTTTTTAAGTAATCCCAATGGATACTCCAAATCGTTTCTTTACTCGAAGTTGGATTGACAAAAATAGTTTTCCAGCTTGCGCCATCCTGCAAATTGGTTTCATTGGTTCCGGCATAGCTCACTCCTGTAGGAGACTTTGTCAAAAACAGGCGTGTGATCCATTTTGTTGCATTTTGATAGTCCTTTTTCCACATATACACATCAGCCATGATCGCACATATTCCTGCCCCGCCGATTGTCCATAGGGCGTTTTTAGCATCTTTATCGACCAGAGAATAGGCTTTTTCCAGATCTGGAATAATGACCTCGTTCAATATCTTATCTTTCGGTTCACGTGCGCTGGCAGCGGGCTGCTGTACATCCTCATAAGGTTCAAGCCATATCGGAGCATCACCCCATACACGGACGAGATAGAAATAACACATCGCTCGAAGCGCATAACACTGCGCGAGATAATCCTTAAGCATCTCGGGGGTAATACGGCTATCCAATTCCGCTGCCCTTGGAATATACTTGATATTGTTATTGATACGCCCGATCGCAGTATAGAGCCCGCTCCAGTCTGAAAACTGGTTGGTCGGCGTAAGGCTGTTTAATACGATCTCGTCCACATAGTCTTTGGTGTAACTAATTGCACGGTCAAAATTATCGGCACGATACTCGCCCCAATACAGGTATTTTTCGAGATAATTGTCTTTATTGTCCTGATAATTCCCCTTACCAACCATTTCAAGCTGAAAGGCGCTATACATGCCGGCTATTGCGGCCTGCACATCGTATAAGTTTTTATAATGCTGGTCCAGCGCAACTTCGGCCAGCGGTTTCTCTTCCAAAAATTTGTTACAGCCCCACAATGTAGCTGACAGCAGTAACAGTGCTAAGATCCTTGTTTTCATGTCAAAAATATTTTATCTGTCCCATCCTTCAGACGGAACTTACCCTAATCGATAAATGCTAAAAATTGATATTTACGCCAAATCCAAACTCCCGTCTCCTCGGATAACGGCCATCATCCTCTCCCGGTGTCAGCGGATTGTTTGTACTGAATTCGGGATCGTAGCCCCTATAATTGGTCCATGTCAACAGGTTGCTTCCATAAACAAAGGCTGTAAGCCCTTTCATTTTTAATCTGTTGATCAACTCCGGATCGAAGGTATAGGCCAACCGTGCACTTGACAGACGAACAAATGTTGCATCTTCGATATAAAGGCTATTCTGATTTGTTTTTAGGTTTCCACGGTTGTTTCTCTCCACATAATTTGGATATTTGGCCACATCGCCGGGTTTGCGCCATACATTGTACACCATATCCGGAGATCCCGCACCAGTATTAGAGGGATAATTCTGACGTTGAAGCAATGCATTATAGACTTCACCGCCAAAAGATCCATTAAATAGCACATTTAGGGTAAATCGCTTGTACCTAAAGGTCTGCATTAAACCAAAATAAAAATCCGGCGTCGCATTGCCGAGGATCATACGATCTTCGTCATTGATCAAACTATCTTTCTTATTGTTAAGCCATTCAGCATCTCCACCTTTCAGTTTACCATCGGGTGCATATAGCTGATGTACAGTTCCCTGATATTCACTACCGTTAAATGTGTATACTGCTTTTCCATCACGATACATTGGTTTACCCTGATCATCAAGTACAAGTGTCAATTTCTCCCAATTGTCATTGTAGGCGTTGGACTCGTCCCAGGCATACACCCCTAAATTGCGCCAGCCATAGAAATTTCCGATACGGCCGCCTTCTTCTGCGTACCATTTATTGCCCGGAAAAAATGGGATTCCATCGGCGAGCTTCACGATCTTACCGCGCTCAAAAGAAATATTACCATTCACTTCCCAGCTGAAATCACGTGATACGATTGGTTTTCCACTAATTACAAACTCCATTCCGCGGTTGCGAATCGTTCCCAGGTTGACATTCACCTTTGCATAACCGGTTTCCTTGGCAAGCTCCCGTGGATACAGTAGATCGGTGGTGGTTTTGACATAGTAATCTGCGGTAAATCCTAATCGACCATTTAAGAAAGTAAGGTCTAGGCCCACATTGTTCTGGGTGGTCGTTTCCCATTTGATCCGATTATTTCCAAATGTACTGGTCAATGCCGCTCCGCCGACACCATTATAAGACCCACCAAAAGCTACTTTTGTATACGATTCATAATCGCCCACCTTATCGTTTCCGAGCTGTCCAATGCTATATCTTATTTTAGCATCGACCAATGCCGGCTTCGCCCATTTCATGAAATTCTCGTCCGAAAAACGCCAGGCAGCAGATGCTGAGAGAAAGTTTCCCCATTTATTTGCTGCGCCGAACCGCGATGAACCATCCCTTCTGTAGGATCCCTGAACGAGATAACGTCCTTTGTAGTTGTAGCCGATCCGGCTAAAAACAGAGGCAGAAGCGTTGGCCGTTGCTGTGGTATAGGTTTTCGACGGCGTTAGGTAATCCGGAAAAGTCACCAGAACTTCCTCATTGACGCTATTCATATATTCAGAATGAAAACGATCATAGCGTCTACGATCCGAACTGAATCCCAGTAAGGCCGTGACATTATGGTCCTGTGCAAAAGTCTTGTTATAATTCAGATAGGATTGAAACTCCCAGGTGAACGTTTTATTAAACTCGTTTGTTCCGCTATTCTGATCCTTGTTTGCCGATAAAAAACGTGGCGAGAACTGGGTATTCTGTAAATTGTCCAGCCGCACATTAAACAAGGTCGTAAATTTCAGGTCGTCCCGAATTTGATAATCCAACTGATTGTTCAATTGCCCGGAATAGGTTTCATCGATATTTTTTTCAAACAAGGCGTTGGCGACAGGATTCCGCTTCGAACCGATGTAGCTTGTTAAAGAGCCATCAGGATAGTAAATCAAGGAATATGCCGGACGGTCCATGACGACGCGGATCGTATTGCCGATTGGAATCGTATTGCCTTTTTGCCAAGAAAAAGAAATATTGTTGGAATACCTCAATTTGGATGAAAACTGATATTCAACATTGATACGTGACTGTAAACGCTTGGCGTAACTATTCAAGATGATCGATTTATCATCCAGGTAATTCAAACTGCTGTAGTAACGGAGATTTTTCTGACCACCTGATACGCTCATCTTGATTTCCTTCTTTTGAGCAAGATTTCCCAATAAGAGTCTTTGTAAATCGTTATCCGAATTAAAACTTGGGTTGATGGAATCCGTATTGGTATTGAGGCCTTGAATATATCGGAAAGCCCTTACTTCAGCAGAGTTACTTACTGGGATATAATGGGCTAGACGGCCGAAAAGATGATTGTAATTAACATTAACCATGGGTCTTCCTTCAGATCCGCGCTTGGTTGTGATGAGGATAACGCCATTGGCTGCACGCGATCCATAAATAGATGCCGAAGCAGCATCTTTGAGGACCTCGATATTCTCGATATCTGTTGGGTTTATGGTGGCACCATCGGGATTAATTACTCCATCGACCAGATATAAGGGACCATTTCCCCCATTCAACGTGGAGGTACCCCGCACCTGAATAGATCCTGTCGCCCCAGGTGCCCCACCACCGTCATTGACAATAAGGACTCCGGCAGCCTGCCCCTGCAAGGCATCAAAAAGATTAATGGGTTGACGCTCTTCGATTTTCTTTGCGTTGACGGACGATATAGCGCCTGTGAGGTCACGTTTCTTTGCAACACCACCATAACCCGTAACAACAATCTCATCCAGCGCATTGTCACTATCTTCCAACGTGACATCAAGTTGCCGCTGGTTACCGACAGTACGCTCCTGCTCTTTCATGCCTACTTGACTAAAGACAACGGTACTGGATGATACAACATCAAGCTGATACTTCCCCGTGGCATCTGTACTTGTCCCCTGACTTTTCCCTTTGATACGAACAGTGACTCCCTGCAATGCCTCTCCTTTTTTGTTGGTCACCTTTCCCGAAAGCCGAATGTTTTGTTGGGCAAAGACCGGTAAGCCTATACTCCCCAAGGCTAGAAATAGGAAGAGTACAAAGCACCCCATTTTTGTGATACTTTTTATCATAATAAATCAGTTTTTATGGCGATTGTCTATCATGAGAAGATGATCGATAACCCAGCCATGCATTTAATAAATTGGTTATTTTTTATAATCAGTTACCTCAAATATCAGTCAATCTGCGAGGTTAAACAGTGTATTTTTTGGTCTTTTTAGCGGTAAAAAATGGTTTTTAGGTGCTTAAAACATAGCTTATTGTTCAAAACAATATCATTGTCCCATAAATTCAAACTTTACTGTACCTATCGTATTCGGTTTATTTTTGGCTGGTGCCGAGATATCGCCTTCCAGTTTCCCGGACGCATTTCTTTTCAGGACAATCCTACGCCAAGAATAGGCCCCTTTCTCATAATCGAAACTCAGACCATCATCGTCATACAGGTTATACATCCCCTCCTTCTCCCCATAATGTCGGATAATCAGGTTCACTTTTTCTCCTGCTGCAGGCGCATGAAGCCGTGCTGCCGTCATTGGAATAATGCCGCCATCTTTTACATAGACGGGTATCCGATCGTCTACGGGTTTGGCGACGATTTCCTCGCCATTACCGACATAGCGGCCCGAATAGAAATCGTACCAGTTACCCTTAGGCAAAAGCACCTTTCTAGTAGACTCGCCTGTAAATAAAGGCGCCACCAACAGATATTCACCACACATGTACTGATCTTTTACCTCCTTGTTTACCGCTTCCAGATAAGGATTGGTTTCCAGATCCTGATTGCTCAGGCTCGCTTTTGTTTGCCCCTGAAATCCCTCTTCCAGCACCATGGCCCGAAAAGGAGGTGTTCCTTCAAAATGGTATTTTGCAAATTCAGAATAGAGATAAGGCATCAATTCCATCCGCAACTGCGCATAGTACTTCACTTTTTCCGCCACTTCAGGAAAAGACCAGGGTTTTGTTCCACTCGACCAAGCATTGATCATGGCCATTGGTGAGAATACAACAGTCTGGAAACGGCGCAACCATTCCTCGCCTGTCTTGGAACCCCTTACCTCCGGTGTCCACAGTACGCCGCAAAACCCACTATTGACCAGCGCTGTAATAAAGTCTTGATGACTATAATAGTCGTTATAGATTACATAGGGCATGTTGTTGGCTCCGGCGTTGGATGCACGCACCAGTCCAAACGTCCGTTTGTTGTGCTGGCGGTATAGACTGTCGGTCAATTTTTGTGCAAGTACACCATAGGTTTGCCGCATCTGTATACCACCGATACTCGAGGGAAATTTGGCCATATCGGGCCAAAGGTAGTAGTCGTAACCATCGACTTCATCAATCTTATATCCGCTGATGCCGATATCGATCTGCGAACGGCTCAATTGGCCTGCAAGGATGCGTTTTGCGTTTGGATGATTTAGATCAGGAACAGTTCCATTCCACACCGTATGTGAACCGGTAAAAGGTTCAATCGCTTTACTGATAGGAGATTCTGGAGAGATATAGGGGTTTGTCCAGAGGTTCAGACGCACACCTTTATCGGCCAGTTTCTTTACCAAGGCTGCCGGGTTTGGAAAACGTCCCTTATCCCACTCAAAAGAACAAGGGTAAGCTTTGGACTGCCAGCCGGGTTCGAGACCGATAAAATCAAGCGGGAAGCCATGTGCCTCAAATTCCGCCACCTCCTTGATCACCTCATCTGCCGTATAAAGCTTTTGTACACGTTGCGTAAAACCGAGCCCCCATTTCGGCGGCAGGGCACCACCGCCACAAAAGAGGTTATAGCGTTTTATGGCATCAAGCGGATTGATGCCTGCAAATACATAAACTTCGGCCCCTTCTGCAGGGACATATACTTCCACCGCATCGGAGTAAGGCCGGGAGTTCCAGCTTTTATCGGTATTGCGATCTTTTACTTCTGAAGGAACTTTAGCGTCTTTCCGTACACCTGTCCCCACATAATACGTTAAATATTGTGCTGAGTTGACCAATACACCATATCCTCTGGAAGAGACGTAGAACGGAACAGGTGCATGGGTGCGCCCATTATCTTTGCCACCATAATGGTCGACATGCAGGTTAAGAATCTTGCCCCGCTGATGTACCGTCTGAAAATTAAGTCCCAGTCCGTAGATCTGTTCGTTTTTTTGCAGCGGGAACCGCAGGTATGTTTTACCATCGATCAGTTCGGCATGCACCTCCATTTTGGGTAAAGGAAAATCGACAGACTGCAACCGTTCGAGGGTTGCAGCTTGAGGTGTAGCCCCTGCTGCAGACAGCAGCGTATAATTATCGGGTTTGCCAAATGTTCCTTTCCACACACCGGGGTATTGTTCCTGCCAACGAATAGGTTGTGCCACTGCTTCAATCGCCAACAAAAGCAGCAAAATTGTCCATAATCTCATCGTAGCTGGTTATTTTTTTAATAAAGCGTACACACACCAAAGTATGGGCGCCTGGCCGTGCATATCCCCTGTTTTCTGTTTTCGATCGAGATAGTACTGGTAATCATTTTTTCGGTTGGTACCTTCACAGACGTTGCTGATATCGCCATCTTTGTTGATGTAGCCCGTCAGAGCAATCCATGCCTTGCGTGCGATCGGCGTATATTCCTTAGCATCGAGCCATCCCTGTCTTATGCCCATAATAATGGCATAAGTGAACATGGCAGAACCCGAAGTTTCTACCCAGGATTCAGGTTTATCAATCAATTGCCCCCAAAGGCCGTCCGGCCGCTGATACTTCTTTAGACTTGTAATCATTTTGCGGTAAGCAGCCAATATTTTGGGTCTATTGGGGTTATCTTTCTTTAATGAAAACAGCAATTCGCTCATTCCCGCGGCCATCCAGCCATTCCCGCGGCCCCAAAAGAAAGGCGCATCCGGTGCATGATAAAAAAGACCATTTTCCTTTTGAATGGTATCGAGGTAGACCACCATTTCATGGGCTGCGCGATCAATATAGTGCTGATCTCCCGTTACCTGAAAAGCCTTTGATTGAATCATGGTAATCATATACATATCGTCAATCCAGTAGCGGGTCTGCCAGGTAAGTCCTTTATCGAGAAATTTCTGATAACCGTCTTTTACAACCTGAGGGGAGTCAATCGGAATGGACCATTGTGCATTTGCAAAACGCATTCCCATGGTATAGCATTTCTTGTTTTTCGTTTGCAGATAGATTTCCAGCGGAACCGTTCCAAAGACGGAAAAGTCCACATGCCAAGGTCGCGGAACAAGGTGCTTTTCCGTGTCAAACAAAGGCATAAAGCGTTCTGTCAATTGCGTCAACAATTTCTGATCATTGCTCACTTCGGCATACTTTAATGCTCCATACCAAGTGCAGACTTCGGGATAAGTAATGTTTTTTGGCGGAGCTGGCGGTTTAAAACTGTTATGCGGACTTGCCACAAAACGTTGAGCCACGAGATCACCTATTAATCTGGGGTCAGCCTGCGCTGGCCAATTAACGAGATCTGTGCTTTGCGCAAATGCACAAAGGGACATGCAGACGCCAATCCCCAGGAGTATGGACATACAGAACTGCTTCATCATCAGTTGGGTTTATAATTAAGTTATAACCCAAATATCAGCAAGCCAGTCTGTATTAAGGGGATAGTTTTTGTTCGTTTAGGTGGAAAGATTGATCGAAATTATTATTTGCTTTTGGCAATTGAAATATTAAAATCATCAAATATTTCTTAACAAAGAAAAAATAAAACAATAACTTACAATACACACAAATGTGTAGAATTAATTAATACAAATATTATAAATTCGGATTTATATTAATTTAGATTAAAAAATATTATGAAAAGAACTTTAACTTTACTTTTTATTCAAGCCTCCTTTATATTATTTTCTTGCCAAAAAGAATTATATACAAGCGATTTAGTAAATGAAGCAGAAAACAGCAGTAAGAAAAAGGCCACGACTGTAACAACTAATTCTACAGTTTCTTTCGATTGGGAGACAGATAATTATGTTCCAGCAAAGGGGAATACAAACCCTCTACTGCTCCCTTGGAAATCAGGGACAACTGCAATACATCCTCAATATGCAGACGACTTTAAAAAGGCAGATGGGTGGGTATTAGCATATAACACATTCAGTCCTGAAATTTATTTAAATGATGCAAATTATAATTATTACTTTGCTCTATACAATAGGTTCAGAGGACTTTTAAGGTTCTATCATTGGATTCCATCAAGCTCTTCACCTTCAAGCTATATACAGCATGGACTTGCTTTATATGGAAATACCAATTCTAATTTATTAAATTTCAATGCGGTTGATATTGTTTCGAAAACTAATCAAAGTTCGTTTTCTTTAATAGAAAATCAAATGTTGACTCACGCTGGTGGATCTTGGTATGTATTCGAATACGAAATGTCTTATGATCCAAATATTTCAAATACAACCTTTCCGAGTTTTGGTATATCGATGGTTCCTTCTTGGGTTAATATAACTCAAGTAAATCTAGGAGGGTCATCTTCAGGAAATATCGATGGAACTATTGGAACGTCAGGTTCATCTTTTAACCTTTTAGGCTTTGTACAAAAAAGTGCGATGACTCTAATGGGAGGTACTATTAGTCAAAATATTCTTGCTTTATTAAAACCGCTGAGTGCAACAAATGCAGCAAAATACGAAACTGATTTGAAATCTACTGTCTCAGAAGCAGGTAAGGGCACAGTTAAAGGAATAGTTAATGGCATTCTTGGTTTAGGAGGAACGGGAGATAATTATCAAAAGGTTAAGCTTAATATTAAAACAGATATTAAACTCAATGGTACAATGACATCAAATGGTTCTTTACTAAATATCAAACTGGCAATCCCTGGCCAATCAAACGCGACCAACAACTTTGGTGTAACTCTAGCCGAACCTATGGGCATTTTCTCACTCAGTTCAGCACCTATCGTAAAGAATATCATTGACACACACCAAGTACAATACACTGACGATCAATACAATGAAACTACAACAAAAGATTATTCAGTAAATTACCTAACTATCGACAATAGCTCTTATTCTATTTTATGGAATCCTTCAATTATAAACAATAGTTCAACCGGAGCTCATATCGAAAATCTGCAGATCCAGCTTGTAAACTCATATGATGCATTCTATCCAAATGGAATTTCTACAACATTTGGAGGATTAAGATTTCAAGACTTAGGCAACAGCCAAGCTGTCGCTGCATTGTTTTATGAGCAAAGGGATGTATATGTGGGCGAAAATCTCACAGAAGAAACTAATGGAAAAAACACTTACGCTTTATCAAAACCCAATTCTTCTGCCCCCTTCGTTATGGCATTTGCTGGTAGTGGTGCTATACAAACACAAATAGGAGTCCGCTTTATTTTTGATGTAGTCCCAAATAACGGAAGTAAAAGAAGTAAAATTATAAAAACCTTTGATGCTAAGGTTAATTATTCATATAGAGATTTTATTCAGCATTAAGTTAACAAATATTCACTGTTTGAAAATTGAAAGGCTAAAAAAGTTATGTGCTTCTGTAATTGTTCTATTAATATGAGCTATATTTCTTGGACTTATCACATTCCCATATAAAACGATAATTAATAAATATATTTGAATGACTAAGGAAGAACTATTATCAAAAAAGCGAGGTTAATAACCTCGCTTTTCTTTAATATTAGGATAACATCTACTCCATGTTGTACTAAGATTGCTTACATTTCTAGTTACATCTTTTACAAGAGCCCCACTTTTAAAGAGTTCATGTTAAAGGTTGGCTTATCTATCTTATTATCTACAACAGTTAAGAAGTTTGTACCTTGACTAACCAAAGTTTTTTGTACTCCCAAATCTTTATTGATTAAGTTACCCAAGATGATTAGATCCACTGTAAATTGGAATTTGTCGCCTTTTTTAACCAGATTATTAAAGATATTTTTAGTTAAACGAAAGTCGATTCTATTCAACTATGGTGTCAAGAATTGATTTCTATCCCAATATTTACCTTAGTATTTGGTTAAGCCATTGTTATTGAAACTCAGTGTACGCTTTTTTCTGTTCGTCGATGGTAAATAATACCTTTCCACTTTTATCTACAGCATTGACAAAGTTCACTTCATCAACAGATTTTGGCAAATAGATTAAATCGCTGCTGACGCCTTGCATCCCAAAAGTAAACAAAGTTCGTTTCGGCAGTTTAGTTGTACTGGATAAGCACTTTTATAATACTTTTCTCCTTTGTCAATAGGGCTACGCAACCGTTGAGTAAACAGCGCTATTACTGTGTTATATCCGTTCTTAGGAAGCGCTTTATCCATACGGGGGATAACAGCATAAAAACACTACTTTAATTATCAGTTTTATAACAAAAACACCCCAAAAGCTTTTATCAAGCTTTTGGGGTGTCGTAAATCAATTTACTATATATTATCCCTAGTTAAATTTAAATTTAACACCGAACTGCATATAATAAGTTGAAGTAATTGTTTGGTTAATACGTGTAGTTTCTCTAATTACATCTCCATTAGCACCGTTTAATCTAAATTCTGGTTTAATGTTTCCTTGTACATCTAACGCTGGAGTAGTTCTTGTACTAGCCATATTTGTCGGAATCAACAATTGATTATTGCTAATTTTATAAACTCCCCAATCTGAATTAAAGAGGTTACCGATATTAAATACATCCCAGAAAAATTCTAAAGAATTCTTTTTACCACCGATTCCATTAAACAATTCTTGTGTAAATCTTAAATCGAATTGATGTCTCCAAGGCATTACACCACCATTACGCTCTGCATATTTTCCTTTTCTTGACTTCAAATAGTCATCACCATCAATCAAAGCAAAGAATATTTCTGATTGTTCTTTAGCTGTATAGCCTTTTCCACCATAAATTGAACCCGGTGTCGCAACAATATCAACAAATGAAATTTCAGATGCATCTTTAGGAACATAGATCAAATCATTATTTTGTCCATCACGATTAAAATCAGCTGAGTAAGCATAAGATACTCTTCCTGTTGATGATCCTGAATAAAATACTGTAATAGAAGTATTCAAGTTTTTAATCCATTTATTTGAATAACTTACAGATCCTACCAAACGATCAGGCAAAACATTATCAGTATATCCTAAAGTAGGATTATTTGAATTTCCGACAGATTGGTAAGGCAATGACCATAAATTTGCAATTTGGCTACCTGCTCCATCACCGTAATTTTTTGCACCACTACGTGTATAAGCTAAGCTCGCTGAAAATCCATCTTCAAATGCTTTTGCCAGTTGAGCAGTTACAGACCAATAATGCCCCCCTTTTTGGTTCGACATTTGAATGGCTGAAAATGCACCTGTAGCTGTAGGTGATGCTTGACCATTTGACAATTTATTGATGTATTTATCTACGTTAGCATCAGCATAAACAAAACGATTATCACCATAACCTGCAATGTTCATTTGTTTAGGGTCAGCTAGATTGACATTCTTTGCCACAGCAGCATTAATATCCTTATTATAGATAGCCTCTAACGTACCAACTACTCCAAACGGTAATTTATAATCAACCGCGATACTAGACTTCCATGTCGATGGGAATTTCAAATTCGGGTCCATAACCGAAATACTCGATGATGAAATCTGTGTCGTTGGATCAGCAATCGTTGCTGGATAATTAGCTTTAATATCAGGACTGAAAGCAGGAACATCAGCACCCGATTTTGTGATTGAAGCTTGTAACATTCCTGAATCTCCAGATTGTGAGACAATCCACACAAAAGGAATACGACCAGTAAAGATACCTGTTCCCCCACGAAGCATTAATGAGCGATCCCCCATGATATCATAGTTAAAACCAAATCTAGGTGATACCATTACTTTCGTTTTTGGCAATGCTCCAGTATTCAATTTTAAACCATCTGCAAAAGTTAGAGCAGAAATTAGTGGATGTTCTTTAACTTCATTTACATTCGGATACCCTGGCAATTCTAAACGAATACCACCAGTCAATTTCAGCTTATCGTTAACTGTAAATTGATCTTGTACATACAATGACCATTGATTAAATTTAAAACCAGGGAAGGCTTGTGAGCCATCTGCAGTTAACGGATAAGTCAAAGCATAATTCGTAGCTTTTGCTCCATTTTTAAAATCATCCCATGAATTAAAGAGATAATATCCTGCTCCAAAGCGTTGGAACCCATTTTTTACATCACTTGTTTCAAACTGTAGACCTCCTGTAAAATCATGGTTGTTATAAGTATAATTAAAATCCATATTCCCAGTCCAAGTTTTCACAGAACGTAAATTTCCATAAGAAAACGGTTCATAACCAAAAGTCGTGATAACGTTATCTCCTTGCTTAATATCTACAAGAGGAAATTCTCCACCGTTTACCGAACGAGGCTCATCTTGGTTTACGTAGGATATCCTTGCAGAAGTATTTACATTACCTAACTTTCCTGTATATTCCATTGTTCCCGAAAACAAATTCGTCTCCTGGAAATAATTTGAATTTGAAAAATGTAAAGCATTGCTTCCAGTACGGCTCAATCCTGAAACACCAGAACCAGTATATGAGTTACTAATTTCAGAAGGAGATTTAGCTTTAACTTGGTTATATCTAAAATTTATTTTATGGTTATTGGCAATATTCCAGTCAATACGAGCAAAGATTTTATCGTTATTACTTTTATTGGAATATCCTTGATAAGGTCCTGTTTCATAACCATACTTTTCTTTTAAAAATGAGGATACCTCATTCATAAAAGCTTCTGTAGGTCTAGCAACATAGGTAGGAGTTCCTGCAGCACCGAACGGATTAGAAGGTGAAGAAGCTATTTTAACAGGACCTGGTTCTTCTGTTTTATTTTGTTCCAAATTCACAAAGAAGAATAATTTATCTTTGACAATTGGCCCTCCAAGGCTCACCCCATATTGTTTAACTGACAATTGGTTAACGGGAGTCAATACATCACCAATTCTAGTACCTTGTTGTTTATCAGAACGACCAGTATAAAAAGCCGAACCAAAAAATTCATTACGCCCTGAACGAGTAACAGCATTGATCGCTGCTCCTGTAAATCCAGACTGACGTACATCATAAGGAGTCACATTAACCGATATCTGTTCAATCGCATCAATAGAAATTGGAGATCCATTTGCAGGAACATTACTTCCAATACCAAATTGGTTATTGAAGTTGGCTCCATCCAACGTAAAGTTATTTGATCTAAAATTACCTCCACCGATAGAAGCCCCATTAGCTTGCGGTGTCAAGCGTGTTAAATCATTAACACTACGTGTAATAGATGGTAAATTTTCAATTTGACGACGTCCAACAATTGTAGAAGCGCCATTCTTTTCACTTTTCAAGGCTGCTCCTCGAGTTACTACAACTTCTTCAAGGTTAGTTGTAGCATCCCCAAAAACTGGATTTAAAACAAATGGTTCACCTAATTGCAAATAAACATCTTCGTAAACAACAGGCTTTTGACCAACATAAGTTACTTCAATTTTATAAGGTCCCCCAACACGCATATTAGCTAGGTTAAACCGGCCTGCAGCGTTAGCCGAGCCAGAATAAACAGTTCCTGATGGCACGTGCGTAGCCTTAATTGTTGCACCCGAAGTTAGACTGCCGTTTGCTTCTTTTACGATACCTGTAACGCTACTTGTCGTAACCTGAGCTTGTACAGCACCATAGCTGGCCATAACAAGAGCGAAAAAGAGTAAAGATCTTTTCATATAATGTGATTTGTTAAAAAATGTTAAGCAAAATTACTAAGAGATTTCAAATTACAAAGGACTTAATATAAACTTAACACACTAAACCACACATACTTCATGAAATACAGACAAATTTTACTATATTAACATACAATTTATTCGCAAAAAAAACGTTGTAACATGTTTTAAAACAGCATTCCACTCCGAACCGACCCACCAAAAATAATTTTCCACATCAAATCCCCGAAAATCTTTTGTAACAACATTCTTCCATTCGGAATTTAACTTTTTAAAAATTTTTAACTAATTTCCTGTCAATCGAGACTTTTATTAAACAACTCAGTTTCTTGTCGAATTTGAGCCACTATAACCTATGCTGATCGAAAAAATCAAAACGATTGTATAGACGTGATGGTTTATATAAAAAATGTTTCAAAAACCGAGAACTTTTCAGAAATTCGCGCACCTAATAATTTATGCTTCATGGAAGACGGTATTCAAAATTCTTCTTTTCAAGAACCTGTAGACATTAAACTATCTCCTGCAGGGCTCTCCTTCTTGGCTTCAGCGGCCAAATGGGCCAATTTTTTGGCCATTGTCTGTTTTATTTTTATCGGCATTTCTGCCATAACCATGGTCAGTCTAATCTTCGGAGCCAGTGCATTATCACTCGGAGCCGACGAATATGTAACAGCAGGGGCCTTATCCACATTCGGGGTACTTTATCTCTTATTTCTTGCTTTCTTCTGCCTTCCCATCTATTTCCTGTATAATTTCGGATCAAAAGCGAAAAAAGCAATCGAGAACCGCGATAGCATCCAACTCGAATTGTGCTTAGATGCACTCAAAAAACATTACAAATTTATTGGCATCATAGTCATCATCACCATCGCCTTTAATTTTATGGGGCTAGTCGTTGGTGTCGTACTCGGCATTAGTGATGCTTTTGCAGGCGTATAACATAGCCATAAATAACGCTTATAAAAAAGCGGAGTATGCTAGGTGCATACTCCGCTTTTTTTATTGTATTGATTCTTTATTTTTTATAATATTTCATCGCGTTTGGAATCAATTTCTGAATATCCGCAATCCGTCGCTCATCACTCGGGTGCGTACTCAAAAACTCTGGCTGCCCTTTTTGACTACCCGAAGCCATACGTTTCCAGAAATCTACAGCCTCATTTGGATTGTAACCTGCCAAAGCCATAATAATCAAACCTGCTGCATCCGCATCCGATTCATCGCTCCTCGAAAACTTTAACTGCGCCAGATTACCACCTAAACCATACAGATTGTTAAAAACACCGAGCGTACTGTTTCCAGATACACCTGCCGCTGATCCTAAAATCTGTCCACCTAATTGTAAAGCAATCTGATTCGAAGCCTGAGCTACCGAATGCTCCTCAATAGCATGGGCGATCTCGTGCCCCATAACTGTTGCCAACCCCGCTTCTGTACGTGTTACCGGCAATATTCCGGTATATACCGCAACTTTACCCCCAGGCATACACCATGCATTCACATCATCGCTCTTCACCAAATTAAACTCCCAGTTGAAGTTAAATTGATTTGCGCGACCTGTACTTTGCAAATACTGGTTAACCGCCGTTGCAAGCTTGTTACCAACGCGTTTCACCATGGCTGCATCTGCAGTTCCGGTTACTACCTTCGCGTTATTTTTCGATAAGAAATCTTTATAAGCCAATGCAGCTTGTTGGTTCACTTGATCTGCGCTGACCAATTTCAAATATTTTTTTCCTGTAACTGCTGAAGTTGCGCAACCTGACAACCCCGATGCCAGTGTTACACATGCTAATACCATAGCCGAATATTTAAACACTCCGTTCATATGTATATATTTTCTTTCAATGGCCATATGGAATATCCGTGCGCTGGTGATCGGCCTAAAGCTTTTCCAACATGGATATTTCACAATAAATTATTAAATACGTTATAGCGGATGCAATTATTGTGCCTATTCTTTTTCCTTCGGCTTTTTCTTAAAGAGATAAATCTTGGATTCATGTCCCTTTAATAGGCGCTCTATATTCTTTTGGTGGGTAATTAACAACAGGATACAGATGGCTATCCCATAAAGCAGCACAGAAGGTATCGTTGTTTTAAAAATAAAGGCCAAACTAAAGGGAAATGCAAAACCTGCTGAAATGGAACCCAACGAAACATAATGTGTTGTCAGCAGGATGATGATAAACACAGAAACACAGACCAAAGCGGCAGGTGTATGTATAGCGAGGATCATACCACACAAGGTTGCCACCCCTTTTCCACCTCTAAATCCCGCAAACACAGGAAACAAGTGCCCCAATACCGCAATAACGCCAAGTGCCAACTGAAAGTTAACAAATTGGACATCGCTCGTATTTTGCCCCAGTTCTATTAAATAAGCCAGGTTTGTTGCTGTCCAGCCTTTAAATATATCTACAAACATCACGATCGATCCCGCTTTAGGGCCCAATACGCGAAAGGTGTTAGTCGCCCCAGCATTACCGCTACCGTACTCACGAACATCTACCCCATAAAATGCCTGTCCCAACCAAACGGCTGTAGGTATGGAACCAAACAAATAAGCTAGTAATACTGCAGTTACTAAATAAATTGATATCATTAATTAAATCAGTTCTTATATTAATTTGGCCTTCAGACTAAGATCCAGGCTCCTTACACTGTGTGTCAAAGCACCTACTGAAATATAATCTACCCCAGCCTCCGCATACAATCGGATCGTGTCGAAAGTTATTCCCCCAGAGGCCTCTGTCTTGAATCGATGGTCAATAATCTGAACAGCTTTGGCTACATCCTGCGGCGAAAAATTATCTAACATGATTCGGTCCACTTCGCCAAAGTTAAGAACTTCATCAAGCTCCGCAAAATTTCGGACTTCAATTTCTATTTCTATTGGTTTATTTAGGTTCTTTCTGTAATCATTTGCGCGCTTTAGAGCTGGTACAATACCGCCACTATAGTCCACATGATTGTCCTTAATTAAAATCATATCAAAAAGGCCAAAACGATGATTGGTCCCACCTCCTATACGAACGGCTTCTTTCTCCAAGACACGCAATAAGGGTGTCGTTTTCCGGGTATCCAAAACTTTCGTATCTGTACCTTTGAGAAGGTCTACGTATTTTCGGGTAGTTGTCGCTATGCCACTCATACGCTGCATGACATTCAGCACCAAACGCTCTGCCAGCAAAATACTTTGGATATTTCCCCTCACATAGAAAGCAATATCACCTACTTTAACCTGACTTCCATCGTTGATAAACACCTCGCAGGCCAACGTATCGTCGATATAGGCAATAATCGCCTGCGCCACTTCAACCCCTGCTAAAATACCATTATCCTTAACAATCAATTTGGCTTCACCTTGTGCCCCAGTTTCAATCGTAGAAAGTGAGGTATGATCTCCATCGCCCAAATCCTCCGCGACAGCCTGTTTTACAAAATGGGCCAGATAGTCCTTGATTTCCTTCTCCATAAATACTATTTATTGGGCTAAGATGTGGAATAATTTTTTAATCGAAAAATAGATTTATAAAAAAAGCATCGCTAGCTTTAATTTTTGTCGATTCTTAGCTCTTCAATCGAATGGTTATTATTTCCTACGCCGATCTTAATAAAGACACGATAGTTTGTTTGTTCTGTAGCTAATGTAAAGGTAAAATATTGATAGCCATTGTTCGCATTGCTGGCTTGCATTAATTTAACAGTCTTGGGTTTATGCTGATTAAAAAATGCCGCCAACATGATTTCTGACTGATACTTTGTGTAGACGCCATTCTCCCCCAAAATAGATAAGGTCAAGTTTGAACCGAAATACTTAGCCATATTTTTTGCGTTACCTTCTTTCAAATATGATTTCAGTTCCTCTGAAATACTTCCTAAAGAATCATCATTACCTGGCAAAGCTACCTTTACCACTGTATTTACTTCTCTTAAATAATGCCCGAAGGCCGCAGTGTGTACAAAAAGACTATTAATAAGTATAAATGCGCAATAGCTTAAAAATTTCATATAGCTCAACATATTATAGAACAGCTTCTATCATCCATATCAATCATTAGGTAGCTCCGTTTTTTTACCGAACATAAATTATGCCACAAACCTATAAAATTATTAGGGATTAACAAGGGAACTTTTTAAGATGCGTTGATAGATTCTAAAATTAAGATTATCTTTGTTATACGATGAATAAGAAAAAAGTTGCACTCATGATCCTAGACGGACTAGGATATGGAAAACATGATAAATCAAATGCAGTTGAAGCTGCAAACACACCATTTTTAGATCATTTATTAGAAGCTTATCCAAACTCGAGCTTAGAGGCTTCGGGTGAAGCTGTAGGCTTACCTGCCGGACAGATGGGAAACTCGGAGGTTGGTCACATGAATCTTGGCGCCGGAAGAATCGTCTATCAAGAATTGGGTCGTATTCACAAAGCTGTCAATGACGGTGTATTCAATTCGGACCCTATTATTCAAGACGCATTTAAATATGCATTGGAAAATAACAAAAAGGTACATTTAATCGGATTACTTTCCGATGGTGGTGTACATGCGCATACAAAGCACTTAAAAGGCTTATGTGATGCTGCAAAACAGGCCGGCTTGACAAGTGACCAAGTTTTTATACATGCATTTTTAGATGGCCGTGATACGGATCCAAACTCCGGCATTGGTTATGTTAAGGACTTACAAGACTATTTAAAGACGACAACAGGCACTTTTGCCTCTGCAATAGGCCGATATTATGCGATGGACCGCGACAACAGATGGGAACGTGTAAAATTATCATACGATCTTTTGGTAAAAGCGGAAGGTGAAAAATCCAATGACCTTGTTGCATCGATCCAAAAATCATACGACGAAGGTGTAACCGATGAATTTGTGAAACCAATTGCATTGGTAGACTCAAATGGTGCGCCAGTGGCAACAATCCAAGAAGGTGATGTAGTATTCTGTTACAACTTCAGAACGGATCGTGGCCGCGAGATTACAATTGCGTTGACACAAAAGGCATTTCCAGAATATGATCTACAACCATTAGATCTATATTATGTGACAATGACCTCTTACGATGAAACATTTCAAAATGTCAGAGTTGTTTTCCAAAAAGACAACTTGTCCAATACTTTAGGTGAAGTGTTGGAGGCAAACCATAAAACACAAACGCGTATTGCCGAAACAGAGAAATATCCGCACGTGACATTTTTCTTTTCAGGAGGTCGTGAACAACAGTTTGAAGGTGAAAACCGCTTGTTGGTTCCATCTCCCAAAGTAGCGACTTACGATCTTCAACCGGAGATGTCTGCCAAAGGAATTACAGAAGCTATCGTCAACGACATGGAGACCCTTCAACCAGATTTTATCTGTCTGAATTTTGCAAACCCAGACATGGTAGGTCACACAGGTGTTTTTGAAGCTGTCATAAAAGCGGTAGAAACTGTTGATCAATGTACAAAAACGGTTGTTGAAACAGGCCTTAAAAATGGTTACTCCTTTATTATTTTGGCCGATCATGGTAACTCCGAGTTTATGGTCAATGAAGATGGATCGCCAAATACGGCACACACCACCAATTTGGTTCCGTGTATCTTAATTGACGATCAGTATAAGAAAATAGCAGATGGTAAATTAGGTGATATTGCCCCGACCGTCTTACAACTTTTAGGCGTCAATATCCCCGTTGAAATGACAGGAAATGTATTGGTATCAGAATAATAATTTACTTAAAAATAGCAGTAGAGCACTTTCCCTTCTTATGGGCAGTGCTCTGCTTTTTTGGAGCTGTGGATCTCCATCCGCAACAAAAAAAACACAAAAATCTACAGCTATATTTTCTGTCGATTCGTTTTTTAATGCCGAAGTCAATCGTTTGCAGCAGCTCAATCCCGCAGTTCTGAAATCTGTCAGCAAAGACGGTGAGAAAGAACAACGCGAACTAAAAATTGGCAGCTGGAAAAATGAACTCTCCGCTTTTCAAGCTGCCGATATCAGCAAAAACTTCGATCCATCACTGTATGAAGTCAAAGCAATAGACTGTGTGACAGAATTTACAGCTAAAAAGAAAGAACTACAGATACAGAAACTACGCATCGAGTTTGACAAAAACGAAAAGGTAAAACACATCCATATCGATAAAACGATAACAAATACCTTATACGATAGTCAAGAAAAATTAGACTATTACAGCGACTCGCTGTATCGAATTGTCAAACTGCAAGATGTCCAAGGCTTGGATGCCAATCAATACGAAATTGAAGGCAAGTTTATTCCTTCCAAAAAATAGACCGCCTGATCAGCACCATACACAGCCCTCAAGAATAGCATCCATTTTTGAGGGCTTTTCTGCAAATTCAATTTATCTTTTAAGCGGACATTTATACAGTGTCACAACAATAATAAATGCAACACAATTGCTTTATATTTTATTTTCCTTATCTTTGACCAGATTAACAAAATAACTCAACGGATAAATGGGTTTAAACGTAGTGATTTCAGCGTGAAAGATATCTCATTGAACAAATTCGCAGCATTCATGCTCTTAATGACCTTCTTAATTGGTCAGTTCATTGTGTATACCCATGCGCATCCGCAAACTGCACTCAGTATCGTAGACAGTCCTGCAAAAAAACACCATGCAGACCATCCGAAGTGTTCCATCTGTGACCAAAATTCACATCCACAAATTGTTTTTCATTTTACGCTACGCGAATTAATACTCCCGACACAGCAAGTTGAATTTGGCCTGTTTATCACGGGAGATCAAATTATTCGATCACTGCTTTCTGGTAACCGTGGTCCCCCCATCGCTTAATTTTTACATAAGTCCAATAATGTCACTCCTATATTCTTCTCATTATTGCGACAAACGACTTCATAAAAGTTTTTAGGACTCGACAATCTCAAGAATTCATACGATGAGTTATTGGGCTGCTGTTATCCTTGATGTTATATATACGTAAAAATTATTCGTACAAATGAAACTTAAAATTATAGGCTGCATTTTTATGCTTGTCTCCTATTTCTCCATATTTCCGGCCCTTGCCGCAACAATCAGCGGTAAAGTAACGGATGCAAAAACAAATCTTCCCATTGCCGGTGCTACAATATCTCTGCAACAGCTTCGTTCGAGCACTGCATCAGACCAACAAGGTCAGTATAGCTTTAAATCACTTCCTTCAAGTGGACGCTACCTAGTTGAGGTCCGTTTCTTGGGCTATCAGTCCGTTGTCAAGACCGTCGATTTAACTTCAGAAAATCTTTCCCTTGATTTCGCCCTAACCGAAAGTATTATTGAAACCAATGAAGTCGTCGTTACAGGTACATTGGTCACTTCGCAGAGCCGGCGTAACAGTACCTCGGTTGCTGTAATCTCCAAAGATGAACTGCAGGGAAATGCGACGAATCTTATTGATGCTCTTGCCCGACAAGTTCCCGGACTAAGCCAGATCACAACGGGACAAGGCATTTCAAAACCTGTTATACGGGGACTCGGTTATAATCGTGTCGTCACGGTGAGCGATGGTGTCAAACAGATGGGACAGCAATGGGGCGACGAACATGGTATTGAAATCGACCAAAATCAACCGGATCGTGTGGAGGTCCTACGTGGTGCAGCCTCTTTGATGTACGGATCTGATGCTATTGGCGGTGTAATCAATGTGCTTGAACCAAATGTTCCTACAGCTGGGCAAATTAAAGGTGAAGTATTGAGCAGCTACTCCACCAATAACGGACTAACCAATAGTTCGGTTATGCTTACCGGTAATGAAAATGGCTTCGTATGGCGTGGGCGTGGTTCTTATCAAAACGCCTATTCTTATAATACGCCCGCAGGCCGATATGGCAATAGTGGTTTTAATACCAGTAATTTCAGTGGTATGCTCGGGCTAAACAAGCAATGGGGCTACTCTCATCTGAATTTTTCATACCTGAAAAATAATATCGGCTTTTACGACGCCGAACCTGGTGACCCACTTTACATAAACTCAAAAAGCCGGACCTTAGATTTCCCCAAGCAGGACATCCGCCATTACAAACTGGCCCTCAACAATAACTTTGTCATCGGTTCCGGTACTTTAAAACTTGATCTGGGCTATCAAAAAAATCAACGTCGGGAGCTCGAAGAAGCAACACCTTCTTTATTCTTTGACCTGAATACATATTCACTTGACGCAAAATATTCTTTAAGTGAAAAAAATGGCTGGCAACATGTCTTTGGTATTAGTGCTAGCCAGGAACACAGTTTAAATAAAGGTGTTGAATTCTTAATTCCGGCCTATGATCAGTTGGAATTGGGCGCTTTTGGCTATGCAAAGAAAACCTGGGGCGAAAACACCTTTAACGTCGGATTACGCTATGACTACGTCAACAACAAAGGCAAGCAGCTCTTTATTGAAGACGAAGAGCAGTTCGCTGGTTTTAAAAATAGTTTCAGCAATGTTAGTGGAGCACTTGGATATACCCATATTTTCAGCGAAGACCTCAATTTTAAAGCAAATGCCGGTTCGGCTTTTAGAGCTCCTAATCCGGCAGAATTAGGTTCCAACGGTGTACACGAAGGAACGTACCGCTATGAAGTGGGTAATGAAAACCTGAAACCTGAACGAAGTTACCAAGCGGATGCAACCCTCGAATTTGGACATAGCATCGTTACAGGAAGTATCGGAATCTATGAAAACTATATCCACAATTTTATCTATGCCTCAACAACAAAAGGTGACACGAAAACCGTTGTGGGTGAAGATGGCGATTCTCATACCTACGACGTATATCGCTATGGCCAGGTAAACGCCAATCTTTACGGTGTCGAAGGAAGCCTAAATTTTCATTTGTTAAACTGGATACACCTGGATAATACATTTAGCTATACCCATGCACAGAACAATACCTTTAACAGACCCTTGGCATTGATTCCAGCTGGTGTTGTACACAATACATTGCGTCTTGAGCCCAAGATTAGCGGTTTGAATGCTTTCTACGTTTCTGTGGGGCTAGACAATTATTTCAAACAGAGCCGCATTGATGAAACCTTCGAAACGCCAGCAAACTCGTATACTTTATTGAACGCAGGAATCGGTACGACATTACATCTCGGATCGCAGCAACTGAAAGTATTTGCAGCAGCTTCAAACTTGACCAACAAACGTTATTACGATGCGTTGAGCCGATTGCGCCCAGGACGTCTTTCACAGGAAGACACGAGCTTTGGTGTCTACAATATGGGTAGAAACATCACCTTCGGTGTGTATCTGCCATTGAGCATAAAGTAAATTAAGCCTGATAATAAATGATCGTGAGATCGATTAAGATTAGTACATGGCAAAATAGAAAAGCGGGATCTTGAAGATCCCGCTTTTTTATTTTATACTTATTTGGGGTCATCTGCTGTCGCTTCCCTTGCCAAGGCTACTTCGTCGGGCATGGCTTCCAGGGAGGAATCCAACGCAAATAAGGATTCATCTGAAGCGCGGTCACCACCAGCGATTTTCAGTTTATCAATCAATTCCAATGCTAACTTCTCTTCCTCGATCTGCTCCTTAACAAACCACTGTGCAAAGTTCCATGTTGCCCAGTCCTTCTCCGCCATCGCTAAATTGACAATGTTATAGATCGCTTCGGTATTATCGACTTCATGTTTAAAAACGCGATTAAAGCATTCGGTCAGCGATTGCGGGTCCGCTGGCGGCTCTGCAATAGCTTGTATTCTGGGGCGGCCACCTCTTTCCAGAATATAACCCATAATTTTAGTCATGTGATTACGCTCTTCCTGGGCATGTCTATACAGAAAATTGGCGATTCCGCCATAACCCTGATCATCTGCCCATACCCCCAACGCCAAATAAATCTGTGCAGCTTCAGCCTCTTTTGTCATCTGACTGATTAAAATTTGCTGCATTTCCTTTGACAATCGATTCGTTTCCATAATATTCATTTTGATTTAGGAAAAGAACAGTTTCAGTGCTTATTTCGTTTGAAATTTATCGAAGAAAAACTGCCGAAAATTCGCCCCTTTAAATGAAACTGGACCTCATTTGTGACAGGCATATTCCAACCGTTACATTCCAACAAGTATATTTCAACCGGCACAAATCAATAGTTATAAAATCAATAGGTACAAAATTAATAAGCATAGAAAAAGGGAATACCATTGGCATTCCCTTTTTCTATGCTTTTATAGCGATACTATTTCAAGTTATCTCTATATACTTTCGCTTTTTTGATTTCTGTTTGGATATCTTTTTTCGATGCATCAAAGCTCAACACTTTTTCGTAATCCTTGATTGCATTGTTATAAGCGTCAGTTGCCATTGCCTTATTGTAGTTAGGCGTACCCTCCGTTCCGATCAAGATACCTAAATCGCGATTAGCGATCGCTCTATTTTGATAGAATTTCGAATCAGTCGGCGTAATGGCAATTGCTTTTGAATAATCCTCAATAGCAACTTTCAACAACTGCTCTTTGTTAGCAACAGATGTCTTATTTGTGGATTGAGTAGCAAGATTGTTTGTTGCTTTCGCTTTGAAGTATAAAGCATTTGCATTTTTACCGTTCAATGCAACTACTTTTCCAAAAGTTTCAGCTGATTTTTTATAGTCACCATTTTGAAATTGAGAATATCCCAACATATATAATACGTCCGGATCTTTCCCTTCCTGAGGGAGGGCTTTAGTCAAGTATGACTCTGCATTCTTGAAATCACCATCCAAAAGAGCTTTCTGCCCCATTCTCACATTAGCGTTGCTATGCTCAGCCTGTTTAGGTTGTTGTGCATTCGCGCTAAAAGCAACTAAAGCAAAAACCCCAGTAAACAAACCCAATTTAAATGATTTTAAATTCATATCTAAATAGTTACGTTTTTATATTCACTCTTTAATGATCACTTGTGATCGTTTCTACATCTGTAAAAAAGCATCCGATTGATTTCTTTAAACTTAAAAACTGCCATCGGCGCCCTTTCACATTCCAATATTACAATTATTATGCCTATTTCTCCAACAAATGGCAGATAAATTTTATTTAACCTGCCTTTTTTTCCTATTCTAGAAAATAGATTTGTAATTTTGCTCACTTTTAGCAATTGGCACTTCCCTTGCAATATAGGGGAAACAATAATAGAAGCTTAAAATTTGAAAGTCAGCCGTCAACATGTCAGCGACTGCCAAATACACAAAATAAATACTATGAGCAAATTCGAAACTTTTGATTTCAGTCAAGCAATTCCAATCGTTGCAGAGGATACCGAATTCTTCCCCCTACTTACACAAGAGGATGAAGATAATATGGCGAATGCTGAAATTCCAGAAGCATTGTCTATTTTGCCTTTGCGTAATACCGTATTATTTCCCGGTGTTGTCATTCCGATTACCGTAGGTCGAGATAAATCCATCAAACTGGTCAAAGAAGCCTATAAAGGCAGCAAAACCATCGGTGTTGTTTCTCAAAAGGACATGACTGTAGAGGACCCAGGATTTGAAGAACTAAATAAAGTGGGCACCGTAGCTCATATCATTAAAGTCCTCCAAATGCCTGATGGTAATACCACCGTCATCATCCAGGGAAAACAACGGTTCAACTTGTTGGAAATTGTCGAAACTGAACCTTATTTAAAGGCACGTGTGGAGAAATTCAATGAAGCGAAGCCGAAGATGACCAAGCACTTTAAAGCGACAATTTCTACCTTAAAAGAAATGGCACTGCAGATCATCCAGCTTTCGCCAAACTTACCTAGTGAAGCTGGTATCGCGATTAAAAATATTGAAAGCCCTTCGTTTCTGATCAACTTTATTTCGTCGAATATCAATGTCGAAATGGTCAGAAAACAGGAACTACTTCAAATACCTAAAGTAGAGAATCGTGCCAAACTTTTATTGGAGCTCCTGACGACAGAAATCCAGATGCTGGAACTAAAGCACCAGATCCAGAATAAAGTACGTGTCGACCTTGACAAGCAACAACGTGATTATTTCTTGAACCAACAGCTCAAAACAATCCAGGAAGAGCTGGGTGGAAACACGCCTGATCTTGAGCTGGAAGAGCTTAAAAAACGGGGTAAGAAAAAGAAATGGAGTGTTGATGTCGAAAAACATTTCACAAAAGAACTCGAAAAGCTATCGCGTATCAATCCTGCGGCTGCAGATTATTCGGTACAGCTCAATTACCTTGAGCTACTACTTGATCTACCCTGGAATGAAACAACAAAAGACAATTTTGATTTAAACAAAGCACAAAAAGTGCTCGATAAAGATCATTATGGGCTTGAGAAAGTAAAAAAACGTATCATTGAATACCTTGCTGTATTGAAATTAAAAAATGATATGAAAGCACCTATTCTTTGTTTAGTAGGCCCTCCGGGAGTCGGTAAGACCTCTTTGGGAAGATCTATTGCCAAAGCATTGGGGCGTAAATATACCCGTATGGCCTTGGGTGGTGTGCGCGATGAAGCAGAAATCAGAGGACACCGCAAAACCTATATCGGCGCAATGCCGGGCCGTATCATCCAGTCCCTGAAAAAAGCAGGAGCCGCAAATCCGGTTTTTATTTTGGACGAAATCGATAAAATGAGCGCGGATTTCAAAGGGGATCCTTCGTCGGCCTTATTGGAGGTATTAGATCCGGAACAAAACACACATTTCTATGATCACTATGTCGAAATGGAGTTTGACCTTTCCAAAGTGATGTTTATTGCGACGGCCAATTCTTTGAGCGCTATTCAACCAGCGTTATTGGATCGGATGGAAATTATCGAAGTGAATGGTTATACCATCGAGGAGAAAATCGAAATCGCGAAAAAACACCTTTTGCCAAAACAACGCGAAATGCATGGAATGGCTGCCAAAGATGTCTCGTTAAAAGCTAAGATCATCGAACAGATTATCGAGGATTACACACGTGAATCTGGTGTCCGCGGATTAGAAAAAAAGATCGGCTCCGTGGTACGTGGTATTGCAACACGCATTGTCATGGAAAAGGATTACAGTCCGAGTATCAACGAACAGGATCTACTCGATATCCTGGGGGCTCCAATATTTGATAAGGACATCTACGAAAATAACAATGTTGCCGGTGTCGTAACGGGTTTGGCCTGGACTTCCGTAGGTGGCGATATCCTATTTATAGAATCTTCGCTGAGCCCAGGAAAAGGACGTTTGAGCCTGACAGGTAATTTGGGTGATGTCATGAAAGAATCTGCGTCGATAGCTTTAGCCTACCTGAAAGCCCATGCTTCGGATTTCGGCATTAATTACCGCGTTTTCGACCATTGGGATATCCATATCCATGTTCCTGCGGGTGCCATTCCAAAAGATGGTCCTTCAGCTGGTATAACCATGCTCACAGCACTGACATCGCTATTTACCCAACGTAAAGTGAAAGAGAAATTAGCCATGACAGGTGAAATTACCTTACGTGGAAAAGTATTGCCTGTTGGTGGTATTAAGGAGAAAATCCTTGCCGCAAAACGTGCGAACATCAAAGATATTATCCTTTGTAAATCCAATGAAAAAGACATTTTGGAAATCAAGGAAGATTATATCAAAGACATGCAGTTCCACTATGTGACTGAAATGTCGCAGGTGATCAAACTCGCCCTATTGGAAGAAAAAGTAACTGGTGCCATCGATCTGACACAAGATTTAGAAAATACCAAAAAAGAGAATTAATAGATCCCCGAAAGGTCTTGAATAGAAATGGGCTATCCAAAATTGGACTGCCCCCAAAAGATTGGACAAATTTAGTTAATTAGATTTGTAATAATGAGCTCGATATTCTGTCGGGCTCATTCCATTTAAATTTAGTTTTATCCGTTGATTATTGTAATAGGAGATATAATCTTCTATTTCGCTCACAGAACCTTATCAGCTATTCTTAAACGGTTTGAGCTGACTTTTCAAACATTTTCTTTGTTGGAGCCAAGCTTCTTTTATCATAGCTTTTGATTGCGGATATCATCGCTTAGAACCTAACTTTTCATGTAGGAGCTCCTCGTCCAAACTATCTTCATATTTTGAAATCACCAGCGTTGCCGCTGAATTTCCGATCAAATTGGTTATCGCCCTTGCTTCACTCATAAAACGATCCACACCAAAGATCAAAGCGACAGATTCTACCGGTACATGGCCAACTACAGGCAAAGTCGCAGCAAGGGTAACGAAACCACTTCCTGTTACGCCTGCAGCACCTTTGGAGGTCAATAGCAATACCAGCAATAAGGTAATTTCCTGCTCCAGACTGAGATGCATATTGAGGGCCTGCGAAATAAAGACCGCTGCCATAGTCAGATAGATACTTGTCCCATCCAGATTGAAAGAATAACCCGTGGGGATCACTAAACCCACAACAGGTTTAGCACAGCCCGCATCTTCCATCTTCTGCATAATGCCCGGCAACGCCGACTCGGATGAGGAAGTCCCCAAAACGATTAAAATCTCTTCTTTGATATATTTTAAAAACTTAAAAACATTCACCTTGAGATAAAAATACAATACGGCCCCAATCACGATGATCACGAAGATAAAACAGGTCAGGTAGAAGCTCAACATCAGCATACCGAGTTTAGATAAGGCCTGGATTCCAAACTTACCGATCGTAAAACCCATTGCTCCCATTGCCCCGATTGGAGCCAGGTACATGATCATTTTGATAATGGAGAAGAGAACCTTCAGAAAAGATTGCAATACATTGAGCACAGGCTCAGAAGCTTTCTGCCCTATTTTTGTCATACCGATCCCAAATAGCACTGCAAAAACGAGTACCTGCAACATGTTGTCCGACGCTACCGCAGCTATCACATTACCTGGAATGATCCCGATGATAAAATCCATAAAACTATGTGGCTCTTTGGATTCTGAAATATAATGAGATACCGAAGATACATCAAGACTAGCTGGATCGGCGTTCATGCCAGTACCCGGCTGTATCCAATTAACAAAGACCAAACCGATAATCAGGGCAATCGTTGTCATGATCTCGAAATAGATAATGGAGGTTAAACCGATTTTCCCCACTTTTTTTGTATCCTGCATGCCCGCTATCCCGATCACAATGGAGCTAAAAATCAATGGCGCAATAACCATCTTGATCAGTTTAATAAAAGCATCTCCTAATGGTTTTAGCTTAACAGCAAAATCGGGGTAATAGAT
Source organism: Sphingobacterium sp. B29 (assembly GCF_001952815.1). NCBI lineage: Bacteria > Pseudomonadati > Bacteroidota > Sphingobacteriia > Sphingobacteriales > Sphingobacteriaceae > Sphingobacterium > Sphingobacterium sp. B29. Next base: position 5,296,720 of record NZ_CP019158.1, read on the forward strand.
ACCACAGATGATCCCCATAAGTATACCCACGATGACTTGAAAATAGAGGCTCTTAAAAATATGCTTCATGATAGATTTATTTACGGACAGTAATTTCCCTTGCTTTAATCGGTTTTTTAATTTAGGATATTGAAATTAATTGGTACGAATATAAAAAAAAAGGGATGCATAAATGCATCCCTTCCTATTATAATTTTGAACTTAGCTGCTGAAATATGCTCTTACATTCTTTCCTTCAATCCAGTTCATATAAGCTTTATTGACAACCTTGTTTCCACCAGGTGTTGGGTAATCACCGGAGAAATACCAATCACCCTTATGATCTGGACAAGCTTTGTGTAAATTATCCAAAGTCTGATAAACTACTTCAAGCTCTGCTTTCAGGTGGTGAGGTCTTACGATTCGGGCGATTTCTTCCGAGATCTCTTCATCAGTAAAAGGTGCGTAGATCGCTTTGACATAATTATCGATATCATTAACATCCTGAGTCATTGATAACACACATTTTTGATAAACTTCATCGATAATATGTGCCATACCACGTTGTTTTAGGAGATTAATTGCGGCTTCGAAAGCGACAAACTCACCCATACGTGACATATCGATACCATAACAATCTGGGTAACGGATCTGAGGCGCAGATGAAACAATCACGATTTTTTTCGGATTCAAACGATCCAGGATCGTTAAAATACTTTGTTTCAATGTTGTTCCCCTAACAATCGAGTCATCAATGGCAACGATCGTATCTTCGTGATCCTTTACAATACCGTAAGTTGTATCGTATACGTGCTGTACCATGTCTGTACGGTCCGCATCTTGCGTAATGAACGTACGTAGTTTAGCGTCCTTCACGTTAAGTTTTTCAAAACGAGGTTTAATACTCAAGATCTCATCCAATTCTTCATCAGAAATTTTTTCTGAGCGATTCAATAAAGTATCTTTTTGAAAATCCCGAACATAGGTATTGATACCATCCATTAAGCCATAGTAAGATACTTCAGCTGTATTTGGAATAAACGAGAATACGGTATTTTTGATATTATTTTTAACAGATTCCAATACCTGAGGTACCAGTAATCTACCCAATTCTTTACGTTCTTGATAGATATCAGCATCTGATCCACGTGAGAAGTAAATACGCTCGAAAGAACAAGAACGTTGTTCTACGGGTTGTCTAAACATCTCTTGGGATACTGTACCATCTTTTTTGGCGATCAGGGCATGGCCTGGTTTAATTTCCTTCACAGCACCAATTGGAATATTGAATGCAGTTTGGATAACCGGTCTTTCCGATGCTACAACCAGGATTTCCTCATCCTGATAATAAAACGCCGGACGGATACCCGCTGGATCGCGCATAACAAAAGCATCACCATGACCAAAGATACCTGCGATGGTGTAACCGCCATCCCAAGTTTTGGCCGAACGCTTCAATATTTTGGTAACATCAATATTTTTAGCAATCAGCGAGCTGATCTCAATATTAGAATGACCTTCTTTTTTGAATTGATCGAAAAGATCTTGGTTCTCATCATCTAAGAAATGGCCAATTTTTTCCAAAACGGTTACGGTGTCCGCTTTTTCCTTTGGATGTTGTCCCAACTCATATAACTGTTGCAACAATTCGTCCACATTGGTCATGTTGAAGTTACCCGCTACCACCAAATTACGAGACATCCAATTGTTTTGTCTTAAAAATGGGTGACAGCTTTCGATGCTGTTCTTTCCATGCGTTCCATAGCGCAAATGTCCTAAAAGTACTTCTCCCGTAAAACTTACGTTATCTTTTAACCATTGCGTATCTTTTGACTCCTCCGGAAATGCTTTCTGAACAGAAGCAAATTTTTTCTGTACATATTCGAATATGTCTGCCACAGCAGTTGAGCCCATTGCTCTGTAACGCGAAATGTAACGATTTCCAGGTTTTACATCAAATTTAATGGTTGCAATTCCAGCCCCGTCTTGTCCACGGTTATGCTGTTTTTCCATTAATAGGTACAATTTGTTGATGCCATAAAATGGCGTACCATATTTTTCCTGATAATAAGATAAGGGTTTTAACAGGCGAATTAGTGCGATTCCGCACTCGTGTTTAATAGCGTCGCTCATATCTTGATTTGATGTCGCAAAAATAAGAATTATTTAGCACTTAGCGATCGCTCCGCTCACTTTTTCAGCAATAAAATTACAGTGAATAGACAGAGGCTCTTTCGAATAGCTCCTTAAGGCCTATTGGGCGATAAAAACAGGGACTTTCACCGCATGTCGCAGCTTGTTAACGGTCTCACCAAAAACAAAATCCTTCACACCACTGTGCCCATGGCTTCCAACAACCAGCAGATCGGCACCGTATTTTTCACATACTTCTGCAATACTCTTGATCCGGTTATTGTATCCCAGTTCATATTCAGTTTGATGTCCTTGCGACAATAGAAAATCAGCATACAATTTCAGCCGTTCCAAATCCTGACGCGATTCGTAATCATCCGTCGACTCCCCGGTATATTTCACCGATGCACTCTCAACAATATGTACAACGACAAAGGTCGTGTCGTCATGCGACAACTGTAAAGCATATTGGATTACTTTCTGATCTGAATTTGAGAAATCTAACGCAATCACAACTTTCTTAAAAGAGCCCTTATGTTCAAAATGCAATGCCTCAAATGGTGGGTGAACCTCCAGCTCCGTTGGTTTCGATTTGAGTAAAATGGGGTATAATACAGTCATGATAAGCAAGACGAATAAGCCCATCGCCCCCATCAGCAATAATACCGTTACCACAATATTATCGGCTTCACCAATCCAGCCGACCACTTCGTCGTAGACCAATTTAAAATTCAAAACAGCGATAATGGCCGCTATCAGCCAGGCCGCAATTTTTGTTAGCGGTTTAATGGCAAAAGAACCCATCTTGACTTTATCGCTCACAAAATGGATCAACGGTATGACGGCAAAAGCGAGCTGCATACTCAAGATCACCTGACTAAAGATCAGCAGCTGTCCAACGCGACCTTCACCCGAAATAAGTATCACCAATACAGCCGGGATAATCGCCAAAAGCCGGGTTATAATCCTTCGCAAAGTCGGACTAATCCGCAATCGAAGGTATCCCTCCATCACAATCTGACCGGCTAGGGTTCCCGTCACCGTTGAGCTCTGTCCGGCAAGAATCAAGGCAACAGCAAACAATTTTGAGGCCCATTCCGTTCCAAGAAGATTGCCCAATAGGTGATAAGCATCTTCAAGTTCGGCAACGTCATGCATACCGTTTTTATGAAAAACAGAGGCTGCAAGAATCAATATCGCGGCATTTACCAAAAAGGCCAGGTTCAAAGCAATGGCGCTATCCCAAAAGTTATACTTGAGCGATTTTCGGATCGAAACCTCATTCCGGTCAATCTTCCGTGTCTGCACAAGAGCCGAGTGCAAATATAGATTATGTGGCATGACGGTTGCACCTATAATGCCTATAGCAATATATAGTGCGGCACTATTCGGGATACTGGGTATAAACCCAGTGGCCACCTCGGCAAAATCCGGTTTCGCCAAAAACATTTCTACCATGAAACACATGCCGATAAGCGCAATCAGGCCAATGATAAAAAGTTCCATTTTCCGCATCCCCAGCTTCTGAAGATAGAGCAATAAGAAGGTATCTGCAAAACTGATCATTACCCCCCAGAGCAGATCAATGCCGAAAAGGAGGTTAAGACCGATTGCCATACCCAAAACCTCCGCCAGGTCACAGGCTGCTATTGCAATTTCAGCAAGTACATAGAGCACAAAATTCATTCGTTTAGGATAGGTCTCCCTGTTACACTGCGCAAGGTCTTTACCGCGTACAATACCTAGACGGGCACATAGATTCTGTAGCACTAGCGCCATGATATTACTCATCAACAGCACCCAAATCAGGGTGTACCCAAATTGGCTTCCTCCAGCAAGATCGGTAGCCCAGTTACCCGGATCCATATACCCCACACTAATGAGATAAGCCGGACCAAAGAAACTAAGTATCTTCTTAAATTTGGATTTCCCTTGATTGACATCTACACTTTCATGGATATCAGATAGGGATTTATGATGAGATTCGTCGTAATGCATAAAGTACTATAAGTGCAATATCGTCTATTGTCGGCCTTAAAGATAAAAAGCTTTACATTATTAGGCAATTAAACCGCGATATTATTAGAATTTAAATGCCAGCTGGCCAGAATTTTCCTTTGATTGGTTGCCAAATTGGATGAAATCGATGATCTCGTACTGCCCTAAATCAGGTTTAAACTGCCGCACATGAACGCCCTTGCACATAAAGCTCAGGTCGACAGACCGCAACTGTTCTTTTGCAATTTCAAGCTGTTCTGGTTCCAGACGTCGTCCAATCGAAATATGGGGTTCGTCGCTAATCTCGATCAAATCAAACTCCGCTAAAGTTTGAACAACCTTTCGCGCCCGGTCCTTGAGATAACTCCGGGCATGTACAGTCGGTGCAATATAGTACGCACCACCGGCGAATGATGAAAAATGATCAAAATAAACATACTGACTCCGCTCATAGACCAAAGTCTCCTGCAAAGCCTCAATAGCCATTGTCAGTTTACTCCCATCTGCTTCAAAAGCACATATCGTTACATGGGCTTTGGAATTGCAACTGGGATACCAGCCTTTGTTTTTGTCGGGAAACAGTTCGGCTAACGATGCACGTAGTCGCCGTTTTAAGCCATCTACCAAGACAATACCAGCTTCATCAGGCTGAAAAACAAACGAATATTTATTGACACTACCCTCCATAACAAAAATCAGTTTCCGATCAGTAGGTAAGATAACAAATACCATGGAGATAACAAAACCAAAACCCAGCAGCAAGCTAATGAGACACTACCACCCGATGCCATAGTCCTCCCCATTGTTGCTGCTGCCACCCCAAAGTGTATGGTGCTGCTGGTCGAAATAAATAGCATTTATAGGTCCACTGGTACGATCACCGAGCTGTATGCTATACCCCATTTTCTTTAATTGTTCAATAATTGCTGGTGCTGTATTTTTATCCAATAGAAGGCTACCTGAGCGCGGTTTTCGATCATCGGTCTTCGTTCCTCCCAGCGATAGCCAAAGCTGGTTACTGTTGATATTGGCCGCCTCGCTGGCTTGTTGTGGCGTCATACCAAACTCGACCATATTCAAGAAAAACTGCAATAGGTTTTGATCCTGTGTATCTCCTCCCTGCACAGCAAAAGAAAGGTAAGGTTTTCCGTTTTTCAAAGCCATCGAAGGCGTAAGCGTTACACGCGGTCTTTTCCCCGGCTCGACCACATTGAACGGGTTAATCAACGAATCTAAGACAAAACTCTGCAAACGTTGGCTCATGCCCACCCCGGTATTCCCGGCGATACAGGCAGGGAGCCAACCACCACTCGGTGTGATCGAAACAACCCAACCTTCTTCATCCGCAGCTTCAACGCTTGTGGTTCCCCGCAATAAACGGTCGACATAAGCACTATCCACCGTTAAAGATGCCAAAAAAGCTGTTTTTGGCAATTCCGTTAGCGACGAACTTGAGCGTGCGTCATGTTTAGGAACAAAATCATTTTTCAGCTCCGTATGTGGCGTAAACTCTTTCTTACGCTGCTCCAGTAACGAAAGATACGGATTCTGCTTACCTTCGTAGGGATAAGGGTCTCCGGGAAGTACATTTGGGTTATTTTGCTTAAGATCAATGGTTGCGGCCCTCGCCTTGGCATAGGACTCATGTAAAAGACCTTGAATAGGTGTCTTAGGTTTACCGTAAGGATCACCGTAATAAAAATCCCGATCGGCAAAGGCCAAGTTCATAACTTGATAGAGTGTATGGATATAGGGAGCCGAATTATAACCCATTGCCTTTAGATCGAAGTTTTTCAGCAACTGCAAACTCTGCAGCATGGCCGGTCCCTGTGTCCATTCTTGTAATTTATACACATCTATGCCCTTATAATTGACATGCAATGGTTCCTCCTCAATAGGTTTCCAATTGGCTAGGTCTGCTTTCGTGATTAAGCCTCCTTGCTCCTTACTGCCACGGACAAATTCATCTGCAATATCGCCGGTGTAAAACCGATCATAAGCAGCCATGATTGCAGCCTTTCGATCTTTACCCGCTGCAAGAGCCTGCTTTTCGGCCTCTATCAATTTGGATAGGGTCTTATGCAGATCCTGCTGTACAAAAACCTCTCCGGCTTCGGGAGCTTCCCAGGATTTACCATCATGTACTAAAAACACCTTTTTACTGTATGGCCATTCTTTAATGCGCTCTTTGCCACGTTCAATACTCGTTGCAGTTTGCGCATCAATCGGGTACCCTGCAGCCATTTCAAGAGCAGGAGCTAATACTTCTGCTAGACTTTTCGTTCCATAATGAGCCAACATATAGCACAAACCGCCGGGTGTACCCGGTGTGACAGCAGCAAGGGGACCATATTCTGGTGGAAATTCGTAGCCCTTTGATCTAAAAAAATCGACTGTCGCTCCACTGGGTGCTACCCCCAAGGCATTTATCGCAATGACCTTCTTTAGTTTCGGATGATAAATTAAGGCCTGCGTCTCTCCGCCCCAACTCAGTACATCCCACATCGTACAGGTTGCTGCGAGCATTGCACAAGCAGCGTCCACCGCATTTCCCCCTTGTTGGAATAGCTGGGCACCCGCTGTTGCCGCCAAGGGTTTGCCCGTAATAGCCATCCAATGTTTTCCATGTAAAGGTGGTTTCTGTGTACGCTGAGCGGAACTCATCATCGGCGTACAGGTAGTGAGCAATCCAAACAGCGTCATCAGTAGCAAGGGGGATCTTCTTTTCATAGCAGCAATCTTTCGTTAAGCAATCTTTCGTTAAGCAATGGTTTTAGTAAAACAAGATAGGTATTTTTAAAACAAACAAAAAACTCCCATCAACCGAGATTGATAGGAGTTTTTAAAATCTTATTTGCTATTGGTTTACCAATAAATAGAATATAATGCTGTAACCAATAGCGCTACGATCAATGCAATGACCAAAAACGCCCGGTGTGGTTTAAACATCGTGGTATCAACTTCCAATCCAGCTGCACGACACCGCGCTTATTGTCGACTATACTGATGAGAATCATACCGATAATACAGATGATGAAGACGAATCCCATTCTATCCAAAAATGGAATTTCGTAGACTCCTGTTGTTGGATTTGGAACGGAGAAACCTGTCGATGACAAGAATGACAGATCGACCCAATCCGGCAATTTCTTGAAGATGATGGAGAAAATAAAACCACCAATTGTTGCAAACAAAGCTGCATTTGAAGTTGCTTTCTTCCAGAAGAATCCTAAAATGAACATCGCAAAAATACCTGGAGATACAAAACCCGTATATTCTTGAATATATTGGAATCCACCTTTTTTATCAATACCCAAATGTGGAGCAATCAGCACACCCAAAATCATGGCAACCACAACAGTTAGCTTGCCGATATTGACCAATTTCTTGTCCGATGCTTCTGTATTGAATACTTTTTTATAAATATCCAAGGAGAAGATTGTAGCGATACTGTTTGCTTTACCTGCCAAAGAAGCGACCACTGCAGCTGTTAGTGCTGCAAAAGACAAGCCTTTTAAACCTGCTGGCAATAAATTCAACAAAACTGGATAAGCGTGGTCAGGGTTTACCTCACCATGTTGCATCATTTCATTTTGGAACAAGCCATCTTTCCACATTACATAGGCTGCAATACCCGGCAACACAACAATGATAGGCATTAATAACTTCAGAAATGCTGCAAACAAGATACCGTTTCTCGCGGTTTTCAAATCTGCTCCAAGCGCGCGTTGCGTGATGTATTGATTACACCCCCAGTAATTCAAATTAACGATCCACATACCGCCAATCAACACAGTTAACCCCGGTAAATCGAGATAGTTCTCATTTTTACGATCCAAAATCATATGGAAGTGGTCGGAAGCTTTTTCGGTCATCAAGTGATAGCCTTCCAATACTCCTGAGCCACCATAGTGCTCTGAAACGAGATTCAAGGCTAGGTAAGTGGTAGCCAAACCACCCAATACCAAAAAGAAAACCTGAATAATATCCGTATAACCGATTACTTTCATTCCTCCCAATGTAATGATCACAGCAAAAATCGCAATGGCATACATACAGGCATCCAGACTGATACCGGAAATACTACTTACCGCAATGGCTCCCAAATAGAGGATGGATGTCAAATTAACGACAACATACAACAATAACCAGAAAACGGCCATGATCATCGCAACAGTCCCATTATATCGTTTATGGAGAAACTGTGGCATCGTAAAGATCTTGTTCTTTAAGTATACCGGGATAAAAAATACCGCAACGACAATCAGTGTAATGGCAGCCATCCACTCGTAAGTCGCAATAGCCAATCCCATCTTAAATCCGGAACCGCTCATACCGATAAATTGCTCGGCCGAAATATTGGACGCAATAAGTGAAGCTCCGATAGCCCACCAAGTCAATGACCCCTCAGCCAAAAAATAGTCTTTGGAACCTACAGATTCAGATTTTTTGCGATAATACACCCATAATCCGTAACCTGCTACAATAACAAAGTATACCAGGAAAACGATGTAATCTTTTGTGCTTAAATAATTATTCATGTATTGGTAATTGGTTTAATTTGATCGCCTAATATAGAAATATTTTTAGAACTATATATATCTATTGACCAAATTTTCTAAATACTCCTGTTTACCACTAATCGTTTTCGGCTCACCTAATTCCACTGCTAAATCCCTTAAGTTCTCCAGGGTCAATGTCCGTTCTTCAAATGACGCACCATGGCCTGTATCAAAAGAAGCATAACGATCGGCCCGTATTTTTTTGTAATCCGAGTCTTGCAAGATACGATCTGCCGTAATAAGCGCGCGCGCAAAAAGATCCATACCACCGATATGTGCATAAAACAAATCTTCAGGATCTGTCGAGTTCCGACGGATTTTGGCATCAAAATTCACACCTCCACCTTGGAATCCACCACCTTCTAAAATAATCAACATGGCTTCGGTCAATTCATTGATATCATTCGGAAATTGATCTGTATCCCATCCATTTTGATAATCACCGCGGTTAGCATCAATGGAGCCCAATTTACCTGCATCTACAGCAACCTGTAGCTCATGCTGGAACGTATGTCCGGCCAATGTCGCATGGTTTACCTCTAAATTTAATTTAAAATCTTCCAAAAGATTATACTGGCGCAGGAAGCCCAGCACGGTAGCCGCATCATAATCGTATTGATGTTTTGTAGGCTCACATGGTTTCGGCTCTATAAAGAAAGTTCCTTTAAAACCATTTTTGCGGGCATAATCCTTGGCCATGTGTAAAAACTGGGCAAGATGTTCCTGCTCACGCTTCATATTGGTATTTAAAAGACTCATATACCCCTCTCTACCACCCCAGAACACATAATTTTCACCACCAAGAGCAATCGTTGCGTCCAAGGCTGCCTTGACCTGTGCGCCACCATGTGCAAGAACATGAAAATCTGGATTAGTTGCTGCTCCATTCATGTAGCGTTTATGGCTAAAAAGATTGGCTGTTCCCCAAAGCAATTTTATACCGCTTTCCTGTTGTTTTTCCTTCGCATAATCAACGATAGTCGACAGACGTTTTTCATTTTCAACCACATTATCCGAATAATCAACTAAGTCCACATCATGGAAGCAATAGTAGGGTATATTTATTTTACTGATAAATTCGAATGCCGCATCCATTTTATCTTTTGCCCTTGTGATTACATCGTTGCTTTCATCCCATGGAAATTGATGTGTCGGTCCGCCAAATGGATCAGATCCGTTACCATTGAAAGAATGCCAGTACGAACAGGCAAATTTAAAGTACTCTTCCATGGTTTTGCCGCCAACAATTTGTTTTGGATTATAATAACGGAAAGCCAATGGATTTGTACTGTCCTTTCCTTCGAATTGAATTTGGCCAACGCCTTTAAAAAATTCTTTTTTCCCTTTGATAATATTCATCTTATTTACTATTTATTTGTTTGTTTAATAATTCCTTCCATTGCTGATAATGCTCCTCATATTGCGCTACAAATTGAGGTTCCACTGTATACACAGGTTTCAAAGACCGAAAAGCTTCTTTAAAATCTGCATAATACCCACTTCCTATACCTGCTCCAAGAGCGGCTCCAATACTGCCATCATGATTAAAGATTTCAACTGGAACGTCAGTGGCTCCCACAAATGACTCCCTGAAAACAGCGCTCAAGAATAAATTTGCATAACCTGCACGAATCATATTTGGATACAGATTGTTTTCGCGCATGATATCCAAACCATAGCGAAAAGCATATGCAATCCCTTCCTGTATAGCACGCAGTATATCGCTTGTCTCATGCCTATTCAAATCTATCGCTGAAATTGAAGCTCCAACCGTTTGATTGTTGAGCATCCGCTCGGCACCGTTGCCAAATGGGATAACCTGCAATCCTTTGCTACCGATAGGAGATGCGCCAGCCTGGGCGTTAATCTGTTCGTAAGACAAATCGCTTCCCAACAAACGTCTACCCCAGCTATTCATAATGCCTGTTCCATTGATACAGAGCAGTACACCTGTACGGATATCATTCTCCTGATAATTCACATGAGCAAATGTATTTACACGCGATTCGCGGTCGGCGATCAGCTTGTCGCTGACGCCATAGATCACCCCGGAAGTACCTGCGGTCGCAGCAACTTCACCAGGTTGAAGGACATTCAGCGAAAGTGCATTGTTAGGCTGGTCGCCGGCTTTATAATTGATGGTCACTGTACCAGAAAGCCCAAGTTCTTCAGCAACAGCGGCTTTAATTTGACCATGCGTTGAAAACACAGGTAAGATCTCAGGAATAAGATGATCATCAAAGCCATAATAATCCATAATCGTACGCGACAATACATTATCCTTGAAATCCCAGAATATCCCCTCAGATAGGGCTGAAATGGAAGTCGTCACCTGCCCCGAAAGTTTCATGGCGATGAAATCCCCCGGCAACATGATCTTATCTATTTTTTCATAAATTTCCGGCTCGTTTGCTTTTACCCAGGCCAACTTTGACGCTGTGAAATTACCCGGGGAATTCAGATGATGACTCAGATTAAAAGACCTTCCGATTTCTTCAAAAGCGATATTTCCCAATTCAACAGCCCTGCTGTCGCACCAGATAATGGCATTTCGCAGCACATGCTGATCTTTATCGACCACAACTAAGCCGTGCATCTGGTATGCAATGCCAATGGCCGAAATTGCTTTGGGGTCATACAGGCCCAGCCCGTTTGCCTTCAACAGAGCCTGTTTAAAGTAGTCCCACCAATCGAGCGGGTTCTGTTCTGCCCAATTGGGCTCCAAAGTAATTATGGGAGCTTCTACATCCGGATATTGCACCGAGCAAACCTTACGTTGTGAAGATGCCTCGACAATCGAAACTTTCACAGAAGAAGTACCTACGTCTATACCTAATAAATACATGGTAATCAATTCAAATTGGTTATAAAAAACAACATCGGCCCAATATTGCAACCGGTTGCATAAAAGTAGGGTATGTTTCTGAATTATCAAAATATTAAATAAAATTATTTACTTTGGAGCGTGAATAAAAAAACGACAATTTATGATATAGCCCGTGCGCTTGGAGTGACAGTCTCTACCGTATCGCGCGCATTGAATAATGTGCCTACGATCAGCGAGGCGACACGAAAGCTGGTGCTCGACAAAGCAAAGGAATTGAATTACAGCGTCAATAAGTTGGCCTCTTCTCTCTCCTCGGGCAAGTCCAATACCATCGGTGTCATTGTTCCTACTATGCAAATTCATTTTTTTGCAGAAGCCGTACATAGCATTGAAAAAGAGTTAAAAAAACACAACTACAGCCTATTGCTTTATCAATCGAATGAATCGTTTGAAGATGAAGTCAATGGCGTGAAGACCTTACTTGAAGCTCAGGTAGACGGCATCATTGCTTCGTTGTCGCTGGAGACGCAAGAAACCCAGCATTTTCAGGAAGTGATCAATCAGCGCAAATGCCTGGTTATTTTTGACCGTACCCATAAAGATATTCCTGCTCCTGTGGTCAAACTTGACGATTTTAGAGCCGGCTACCTTGCAACACAGCACCTGCTCGAACAGGGCTACAAAAACATTGCCTTTATCACAACGGACAAAGAAATCGCTATTTTCCAGGATCGTTTCCATGGTTTCGAAGCGGCCTTAAAAGATGCGCAGATTTCCCCACGGGAAGACTTTATCATTCGCGGCGACTTATCCATTGAAGCCGGCATCAAAGGAACTAAACAGATTCTAAAATCTGCAATCCAACCGGACGCCTTTATTGGTGGTGATGACTTTACAGCTGTCGGGATTATTCAGGCATTAAAAACTGCAAATATTGCCATTCCAGCAACAGGAGTGATCGGTTTTGCAAACCAGACCTTTTCTTCTTTTATCAGCCCTACACTGTCAAGTATTGATCAACAGGCCAACAAAATGGGGGAAGAATGTGCAAAACTCTTTCTGAAAATGGTCAAACAAAAAAATCCGTACGATGCCATCGAACAGATTGTTCTTGATCCCATATTGATAAAAAGAAAATCTACCAATAGAATAGACAAATAATCAGTACCTTTGCCTAAATTTGTTTAAATGCAAGCCCGGCAGAAATTTAGGATAATAAGCATCTGCTTATTATTCGTCATTCAGGCCCTTTTTTTAGTGGCCATCTTTGTAGAAAATACACATTCTTATATTGTATTGGCTTTTATTGGCCTATTGTCCTTACTGATCTTATACAGTTACCTTAAATCGCCCATTCATCATCACAGGCATGAATATGAATCGATTAAAATTGCTATTTGGGTACCTATAGGTGCGATTTCATCCTACTATTTCAATCAGATCTTCGGTTTGGGTCCTGTATTGGGGGCAGCGCTGACAGGTACCATAGCCTCTTTCATTCCAAATATCAACAAAAATTCGACTTATCTGCCCCACCTTCCAGCAGCAATTTATTGCGGCGCATTTGTAGGAATGTCCAATGCGCAAGTGGCTCATGGGTTCTCTTTTATTTTAGCAGCGAGTATTTTTACAGCGATCTTTCTGATTGTATCGAAAAGTTTATTAAATGGTGTCGGCGGTAAACTAGGCACATTGGCCTTTCTTGGTGTTTCACTGACTTACCTCCTTTTATATATTTTTAAGTAATATGGAAACATTCATTTTATACCTAGTTGGCATCATCGGGAGCACGGCGACATACTATGTCAACACCAAGTTTCACCAAGGGGCAGTGCGTTCATCGGCATTGCTGACCTTACTTGTTGCAGGTTTTCTACATTTCTTCCCACAAAGTGTTCCTCCTCATCTCGCACAGTACATTCCCCCTATTTTTATAGGCGCGTCATTTATAGGCATGGTCTCCAAAAACCAGTTATCAACCTATTTCGGTTTGGCTCTAGCTGGCGCTATTTTCACGACAATACTGCTCAATACCAGTAAATTTTTTACTGGTTATGGCGGAGCCCTCGGCACTTCCGCCTGCATCGCGCTGTTGGTCGTACTGAGCATTCCTTATTTTAAATCACCACGGAAAATGACCGTTGGATTTCTTCAGCTCCGCAAAACAATCTTAAAAAAACAGGGAAAAATTTCAAAAAGACGAGTAGATTTGTTTAAATAAAAAGCATAACCACATGAAACCTTTATTTCTGGTCTTTATTATCCAAACCTTCTTATTGAGCCAGCTGAGTGCTCAACAAGCAAAAATCAACATCGTAAATCAAGAACGCAACAGCAGCTACAGAGGCCTAAGTGTAGTCGATGATACAACTGTATGGGTAAGCGGAAGCAATGGTACCGTCGGGCTCAGCACCGATGCTGGAAAAAACTGGCAGTGGGTAAATCCAATTGGCTACGAAAAAACAGATTTTAGGGATATCGAAGCATTTGATGAGAACGAAGCCTTAATTATTTCGGCAGGTTCCCCGGCCATCATCTTAAGTACCCATGACGGCGGTCGAAGCTGGAAAGAAGTATTCATAGATAAGCGGCCCGAAATATTTTATGACGGTTTTGCTTTTACACCAAAAGGGATCGGTATTGCCTTTGGCGACGCCATTCAGGGGAAAATGCCACTATTAAAAAGCATCGATTTCGGAAGGTCCTGGAAAGATATATCCGCGAATATGCACTTTACAATTACCGAAGGAGAGGCCGGTTTTGCGGCCAGTGGAACCTCCATCTACTGCGATAATAAAGGGACATACTGGATTGCCACCGGTGGAACAGCAGCCAATATCTACAGCAGCAAAGATCAGGGGGACACATGGCAACGTTACAGCTGCCCCATCATTCAGGGGAAAAATAGCACCGGTCCTTTTTCCGTTGCATTTTACTCGTCGAAAACTGGTATTGTAGTCGGTGGCGATTACAAAGAGGATAAAAACAAAGACAAAAATAGCCTGTTAACCAACGATGGCGGTAAAACATGGTTTGCGCCAGAAACAGCTCCCGATGGCTTTAAGTCGGCCGTTATTTACCTTTCAAAAAAACAGCTGATCAGCACGGGAACCTCGGGTACAGACCTCTCTAATGACGGCGGAAAAAACTGGACGCCTATCGGAAAGGAAAGCTTCAATGCCGTACAAAAGGCAAAAAAAGGCCAAGCGATATTTTTAGTGGGTGATAAAGGAAAAATAGCGAATTTAGCATTATAAGCTAAATTCGCTATTTTTTGCACCTCTACACGCTATTTCTTACAACAACGGCGCACTATTTTTTGCAACACTGGAGCTAGGTTTCGCAGTGCAAAAAAACTGAGATTTACTCACTTATAAACAACTACTTGCGCGACAAACGCGATTCTTCCAAATCCAGGGAATACTCGATCTCTTTAATAACATCACTGTCAAAGGCCTTGCTTTCCTTGATCTTGTACAGGCCGTCACGACGTAGCGCCAAAAGTTCCAACATAATTTTATTATAGAGCCCCCTTACTGCAGAAAGCTGCGCACGTGTATCCTCCTCTTTCGCTCGTTCGGATGCATTTACACTCCGGATGATCTGCTCTTTAACACGGGCAATTGTCTCATGCTCCAGCATTTCCTTTGCGTAATGTTTATCCAGATACGCAATAGATTCTTTACCAAGACGTACCCGAATCTCATCGATTTGCTCCTCCATTGAAGCTTGCTCATCGACCTCTTCAATTTTTATCAATTTAATCAACAAAGGCAATGTAAGCCCCTGAAAAACAAGCGTCACTAAAATCACCACAAACGTAATGAACAAAATCAGATTTCGGTGTGGGAAGGCCGTTCCATCATATAAAGTCAATGGTATTGCCAATGCTGATGCCAAAGAAACCACTCCGCGCATACCGGCCCAACCAACGACCAGGGGTAATTTCCACCCTGGACTCTTTTCCTTGATGCGGACCCGTTTGAATAATATCCTGGGAACAAAAGCCGAAAGATAAACGGCGATTAATCGCAAAACAATAACAATTACACAAATCGCCAATGCATAATCAATAGCTTCCTCCATGGAGTATTCCCCCAAACCATTGATGATCACCGGGAGTTCAAGTCCAATGAGGATAAAGACAAATCCATTTAAGAGAAAACCCACTGTCGCCCACACTTCTTTGGTTTGGATCCGTGTATGATAGTTGAGGTAATCCCCTGCCCGGAAGGAAAGAAACAATCCGCCACTAACCACGGCCAAGACCCCCGACCACTCAAAATGCTCCGCAACAATATACATCAGGTAAGGTGCAATAAGGGTTATGGGTGTTGAAATACTCGACGACTTAGCAACATAACGTAGGAATATATAGAGGATGTGACCGATGACCAGACCAACGACAACACCCATGACCGATAACATCAGAAACTGCGTCGTCGCATTGCTCATCACAAACTGGCCAGTAAGAATCGCAATGGATGCAAATCTAAATACCGTCAATGAGGCTGCATCATTCACCAGGCTTTCCCCTTCCAATATCGCAATTCCACGTTTAGGAATACTTACTCCTTTCAGGACAGAACTAGCAGCCACGGCATCTGGAGGAGAGATAATCCCACCCAGTAAAAAGCCCAGCGCCAAGGTAAATCCCGGAATAATACTGACCGAAAAGTAGGCAATCGCCAGCGATGTGAAGAAGACCAAACCAAAGCCCATGATAAAAATAGACCGTCGCCACTTTAGAAAATTCCCCCAATTGGTATACCAGGCTGCTTCAAAAAGTAAGGGTGGCAAAAATACCATAAACACGATATCAGGATCAACACTTATGACAGGTGCCCCGGGGATCAACGAGATCACAAGTCCGCCAACAACCAACAGAATGGGGTAAGAGATCTTGAGGCGTTGACTCAGCACAAATAACATGGCCATAAAGAAAAACAGCACCATCACCAATAACAGGTTACTGTGAATTTTCTGACCTGCCTTTCCACCTACGGCCGCTTTCACATCCGCATAAGGTGCCGACATGGACATGCTGTATTGACGAAGCTTCCATTCATTGTCCTGCTTACTTAATACGCCCACGCCACGAAAGGACTTGGTATTGATCTTAAACGTTTCATCAAACCAGGCCGTCGTGCTATCGGCATTAAAGCTGATATGCCGCTTGTCATAGGTGTAAGTCCAGGCATTTTTGGGATTGAAATATTGATCGCTGAACTTCTCTGCATGGGCTTTATCCCACCTTTCATCATGATCAGTACCCAAAATAACTCCATCTGAAGCAATAACATTCAAAAATGGACCATACTTTACCTCACCCGAAGTTTTGTGCCAACGATCCAGTAGCCCATTGATTTCGTCCATAGGCTGCTGGGCACTTGTCGGAAAGACAAATAAAATTAAACTAAGAAAACAATACGTACCTAAAATGATCTTTCTAATCATACATTATAAAACTTCGTAATAGCTAAGAAAATCCTCTTCCGATGAGATCAGTCTTAAAACAAAAAGCTGCATATGCAGCTTTTGTCGTTATTTAATTATTTCTTCAATTTCGCGGATAATCTTCTGCGCGATCTGCTCAGCAGCTTCAGGCGTAGGTCCCTCCGAGTAAATCCGAATAATCGGTTCGGTATTCGATTTACGTAAATGAACCCATTCATTTTCAAAGTCTATTTTCAATCCATCGATTGTTGAATGGTCTTCATTTTTATATTTTTCCTCCATTTTGGCCAATAAGTTGTCAATGTCCAATTCCGGAGTCAGTGTAATCTTGTTTTTTGACATAAAGTACTGCGGTAAAGAGGCGCGGTATTCGGAGGCTTTTTTACCAAGTTTAGCCAGATGTGTCAAGAAGATCGCTACCCCTACCAGTGCATCACGGCCATAGTGAGATGCAGGATAGATAACACCGCCATTTCCTTCTCCGCCAATTACCGCATCCACTTCCTTCATCTTTGTAACCACGTTGACTTCACCAACAGCAGCGGCATAATATTCGCCACCATGTGCTTTAGTCACATCACGCAGTGCGCGTGTAGAAGATAAATTAGAAACTGTATTTCCTTTTTTATGCTGCAATAAATAATCTGCTACTGCCACTAAGGTATATTCTTCACCAAATAGCTCACCATCCTCCATCATAAAGACCAATCGATCTACATCTGGATCTACAGCAATCCCTAAATCAGCTTTGTTTTCAATAACCGCAGCTGATAGATCTGTCAAATTCTCTTTTAATGGTTCGGGATTATGCGGAAACTGACCATTCGGCTCACAATGGATTTTATAGATTGTCTGCACACCAAGCGCATCCAATAAGGCAGGTATAAATGTACCACCTGTACTGTTTACGGCATCCAAAGCAACTTTAAAATTAGCGGCTTTAATAGCTTCCTTATCAACATATTCCAACGCTAATACAGCGTCTACATGTTTCTGTAAATATGAATAGTCTTTATGAACCTGTCCTAATGCTTCAACTTCGGAAAAATCAAAGTCTAAGGATTCACCAAGGGCCAATACCTCTTGCCCTTCGGCATCTGAAATAAATTCGCCCTTTGCATTCAGTAACTTTAGCGCATTCCATTGACCTGGATTGTGTGAAGCAGTCAAAATAATACCACCAGCAGCTTTTTCCATAGGTACAGCGATCTCTACCGTTGGCGTTGTTGAAAGACCTAAATCAACCACATTAACACCGATGCTTTGCAAGGTACCAATCACCAAATTACTTACCATCTCACCAGAAACACGCGCATCTCTTCCAACAACAATTTTTTTGATACCACTCTGCTTAACAATTATTTTGCCATAAGCAGCTGTAAACTTAACGATATCTATTGGGGTAAGTGCCTCTCCAGCACGCCCGCCTATCGTACCTCGAATTCCTGATATTGATTTAATTAAAGTCATTTCTTTTGAATTGATTAACGTGTAAATTTAGCACAATGGCAATAAAATATCGAATTAAAATTATAATTAATGAATATTTAACGTATATTTGTTGCAACAAAGTTGTTTTTAAAAGAAACAACCGTTTGCAATGAAATTATTTTTACTTTTGAAAAGTGAGTTTTTAAAGTTTGGGAATTTCATTGTCATCAGCAACATTTATGATTCAACAATTAGTACACATCGATCAAGAGATTTTTCTGGCCATTAATCAGGGCTTGAGTAACCCCGTGTTTGATTGGTTATTGCCTATACTACGCAATCCATATACCTGGGCCCCCTTGTATTTATTTCTGATCATATTTTTCATAAAGACCTATGGAAAAACGGGAATTCTAATTGTTGCCATGACCTTGGTTACCTTCGGAATTTCCGATGGTATATCATCTCATTTGATCAAAAAGACTGTAAAAAGGATTAGACCATGTAACGACGTGGAGTTTAAAGAAAATGTCAACATCCGGGTGCGATGCGGCTCCGGGTTTAGCTTTACCTCCTCTCATGCGGCCAATCATTTTTCCCTTGCTTTTTTCTGGATTGTACTTTTCCGGAGAAGATGGAAACATGTGCTTTGGCTTTGTATTACCTGGGCAACCCTAATTTCAGTCTCTCAAATTTATGTTGGTGTCCATTACCCGTTTGATGTCCTCTGTGGTTCAGCCTTAGGTATCCTGGTTGGATTGGCAACAGGCTACTTATTCAAACGGTTTGTGCCTAGCTTTTTTAAAACTGAACACGTATAATGAATTCAATTTTATTGATTTTAATTTTATTCATACCTGCATTTGCAAGTGGAATTGCTGTATTTTTTGTACAAAAGAAAGGAACCAGTTTCCTTAAACTCATCCTTTCTTTCAGTGGAGCCTATTTATTCTCTATTACGGTACTGCACCTCATTCCGCATGTCTATCAGTCTAACAATACTTCACCTGAGGTATTGGGTATTTATGTGCTTGCTGGATTTCTTTTCCAGCTCTTTCTTGAACAGTTCTCCCAAGGGATCGAGCATGGCCATATCCATACCGACAATGATCACGACCACCACAATCATCGTTTTCCAATAGGTATTATGTTCAGTCTATGTCTTCATGCTTTCCTTGAAGGCATGCCACTCGCGGCAACACATCAGACTGAACTTGCACTAGGCATATCCATCCACCACATTCCGGCGGCATTTGCATTGGGAAGTATTCTAATAAGCACGCATTTAAAGAAAAACACCATCCTCATTACACTAGCTTTATTTGCAGCAATGACCCCTTTTGGCTTTTTGCTGAGCAAAGCCATCAGTGCAGGTGAAGTAGGCAATATCCAGCAATATTTTGATAAAATCATGGCCGTGGTTATTGGTATCTTCTTGCACATATCGACAACGATACTTTTTGAATCGGGCTCAATTGACCATCATAAATTCAATAAAAAGAAAATGATTGCTGTGATAGCCGGTGTTGCTATTGCACTCGGAAGTTTCTTATTTGTCGGAGAACATGATCATGGGCACGATCAGCATCAACAACCGCATGATCATGAACATCATGACCATGCGCATTAATTTCTTTAGCCGCGAAGTTTATCCAACAGTGCACTTAAAGTCATTGCCTCTTCTTCGCTAATTCGATCGGGTAAAAGATCCTTCATCAACATATCCTCATCTAAACTCTTAAGAATCTCGAGGCCCTTCTCAGTGATAACCAAATCCACTGCCCTTTTATCACCACCCGATTGACAACGTGAAACCAATTCTTTGGAAACCATGCGATCAATCATACGCGAAATATCTGGTGTAGTGCTCAACATTCTTGATTTAATCAGATTATTGGTTGCAGGCTTGGGATATTGGCCCCTCAATATGCGCAAGACATTAAACTGTTTCAAAGTGATTCCTTCTTTGGCAGCACGCTGTTCAAGCTCATTGTTAATCCAATTGTACGTGTAAAGAATATTTACCGTACAACGATGCCATTCATTGCTGAATTTACTTACTTTGATTTCGTCCTCAATCTTCATTCTGGTTGATAATTAATCGTTCTGAATAGTAAAGATAGCTGTTTTTTACTAAATACATAACTATGACATTAGAATCATTCTAAATGGTAGAAATTCTGTATATTTGAAGAATTCAAAAAAAACAGGCAGATGCGTAATAGAACTAGCTTAGATAAGCTAAAAAAAGGGGAAAAAGCGGTAATTATAGATTTTGATTCACACGAAATTCCAGCTAAATTTTTCGAATTGGGGTTTATACCCGGTACTGAAGTAGAGGTGAAACATATCGCACCTTTGGACGGTCCTATATGTCTAAATATTAGTGCTAATAACGCCTTAATTGCTATCCGCAAATCAGAAGCTAAAGTCATCCTTATTGATCAGAAATAATGAATAACCCGATTATTGCACTTTTGGGTAATCCAAATGTGGGTAAAACATCTCTATTTAACCGGATTACAAAATTAAATCAGAAAGTAGGAAATTATCCCGGTATTACGGTCGAAAAACGTGAGGGGCAAGTTAAAGCCAACAACAAAGTTTATCGTATTATTGACTTACCGGGCACATATACCCTGTTCCCAAGTTCATTGGACGAAGAAGTTGTTTTCAACACTTTAGTCAATAAAGAAAGCAGTTTCAGACCAAACCTCGTCGTTGTCGTCGCTGAACCTACGAACCTAAAACGGTCTATTATTCTTTATCAACAAGCCCGGGAACTCGGTCTGCCGGCCATCTTTGTCATCAATATGATCGATGAAGCCAAAGAAAAAGGAATTACAATCGATGTTCAAAAACTTGAACACCTATTAAATACTAAAGTATACGAAACCAATGCACGTACGGGGCAAGGTATCGATCAGCTGATCAAAAACTTTGATGCTGTTCCGCCCATGTATATCAGCAAATTCAGTCTACCAACGGAAGCTGATGCAGCATTAGAGGAAACTAAACGTCTTTTCCCATTAGATACGGAATACCACACCTGGCAATACCTGGCCAAAGGCGAAGTATCCTTTTTATCGAAGGAAAAAAATCAGGCTATTCAGCAAATCCGTGAAAAATATCAATTGCGGGCCGAGAAGCTGCAAAAAGACGAAGCCATATTGCGCAGTAAATCCCTAGATAGCAGCCTTGCTGAAATCTATGTAAAGGATGAATCCGCGAATAAAAACAAAACCAATACGATTGATAGCATCCTGCTTCACCCAATCTTTGGTTATGTCATCTTCTTTGGTATCCTCTTTTTAATCTTCCAGGCAATTTATACCTGGTCTGGACCAGCCATGGATTTTATCGATGGCTTATTTGGTGATCTTGCAGCCTATACGCAAACAGCACTTCCTGCAGGACCTCTGACCGATTTGCTCAGCAATGGTATTATCAAAGGTATTGGCGGGATTGTAATCTTCATTCCACAGATTGTTATTTTATACATCTTTATCTCGATCATGGAAGAAACGGGCTATATGAGCCGTGTTGTTTTCCTGATGGACCGCTGGCTGCGTCCCTTTGGTCTAAATGGAAAATCAGTGATTCCATTGATTTCCGGAGTGGCCTGTGCTGTTCCTGCGGTCATGTCTGCACGTAACATCGAAAATAGCAAAGAAAGACTGGTCACTATTCTGGTAACACCTTTTATGACCTGCTCAGCACGTCTCCCTATTTATATCGTTCTGATCGGACTGGTGATACCGGACACGAAATTAGGAGGCTTTCAAATACAAGGGATTGTATTGTTTGTGATGTACCTGCTTGGCATATTCGCCGCTTTGCTATCCGCGATTATCCTGACCAAAGTCATCAAATCAAAACACAAATCATTTCTCATCTTTGAACTCCCCACCTATAAGACTCCGGATTGGAAAAATGTAGCCTTAAATGTCTGGGAAAAAGCATCAAGCTTTGTCTTCGGCGCAGGTAAAATTATTTTAGCCATTTCTGTTATACTCTGGGCATTAGGTAGTTTTGGTCCAAACGACAAATTTAGCCAAGCAGAAGAATATGTATCAAAAAATAACCCCAACCTGTCCGAAGCAGATTTGGAGCATGAAGTTTCATCTTATCGTCTGGAACACTCCTTCCTTGGTTATCTTGGCATGGCTATTGAACCTGTTGTTGAACCATTGGGCTATGACTGGAAGATGGGCATAGGTCTCATTTCTTCCTTTGCTGCCCGAGAAGTGTTTGTGGGCACAATGGCGACAGTATATAGCCTTGGTGACGAAGTGGATATCGAAGATGAAGCATCTAAAACAACGGTATTAGGCAAAATGAAAAGCGAAATTAACCGGAATACCGGTTTACCGGCTTACAATTTAGCTTCCGGTGTATCCTTATTACTGTTCTATGCTTTTGCTATGCAATGTATGAGTACAATTGCGGCAGTAAAAAGGGAAACAGGCTCATGGAAATGGACTTTAATACAGCTTGGTTTCATGACAGGTTTGGCCTATTTCAGTGCCTTAATTGCTTATCAACTTTTAAAATAAAAAGCTATGGATAATTTAACAGTACAATATCTCATCGTAGGAATTCTCGTTTTGGCGGCTGTATGGTATGTCGTTAAAAATGTCCGAAAATCATTAAAGGGCAAGTCGAGCTGCTCGAAAGGCTGTGGATGCGACTGCAGCGTAGAAAAAACACAAAAAGCAAATTAATTTATCTTTTTGAGTAGCATTTGCAAATAAGATTTCGTTATTAGCTAGAGTGGCCAAAAATCACACTAGCTACTAATTCATAAAGCGCCGTATTTTCAAATTACGGCGCTTTCTATTTCTTAACCAAAAACATTGCTCCCCCCATAGTTTATAAAAAAACAACGAAATACATTAAAACCACAACAGAATGTGCACAAATACCTAAGTGTTTTATTAACTTTATGCGCTTAGGGCAAAAGATGCACTGGGAGCCACGTTATTCGTCGGCACATCATACAGCGGCAGCAATTTTGACCAATTCGATTCTGGTACGGAGTAAAGTCTTCACAGGTTTCCCCTGCCAAGGATCGGTCAAAACAGACTAGTAACCGTATTAACCATACACATGGAGAAACAGAACAATAAGGAAGAATTAAAAAGAGGACTTCAAAATAGACATATTCAATTAATTGCCCTGGGTGGTGCAATTGGTACGGGTTTATTTCTAGGTATCGGAAAGGCTGCCACACTAGCTGGGCCGGCAGTTATACTCGGCTATGCTTTCGCTGGAATTATTGCTTTTTTTATTATGCGCCAATTGGGCGAGATGGTCGTTGAGGAACCTGTTTCAGGAAGTTTTAGCTACTTCGCCAATAAATATTGGGGGTCTTTTGCAGGTTATGCTTCGGGCTGGAACTATTGGGTCCTGTATATCTTGGTGAGCATGGCCGAACTCACAGCGATAGGTGTTTATGTGCAGTTCTGGTGGCCAGAAATACCTCTATGGGCATCAAGTTTATTTTTCTTCTTTGCAATCAACGCCCTTAATCTTGCCTCTGTCAAAATTTATGGCGAGACTGAATTTTGGTTTTCTATCATTAAGGTTATTGCGATCATCGCAATGATAGTTTTCGGTGTATACTTACTGGTAAGCGGTACTGGAGGTGAGCAGGCAAGTCTCAGCAACCTGACTTCACATGGCGGTTTTTTCCCAAAAGGCTGGTTTAGCGAAACATCGGATGGCAATTTTGAAGGTCTCCTTTCGGCCATGGCATTGATTATGTTTTCTTTCGGTGGTCTAGAGTTGGTTGGTATTACTGCTGCAGAAGCCGAACATCCCGAAAAGAACATCCCCAAAGCGACCAACCAGGTGATCTATCGGATCTTGATCTTTTATGTAGGTGCACTCATTATTCTTTTCTCTTTGACACCGTGGACGAATATCACCGCCGATACAAGTCCTTTTGTACTGGTATTTGACAAACTTAATGGATTTGAATTTACCCTCTTTGGAAAGACTTTCTATTTCACAAAAATTATCGCAAATGCGCTAAATCTCATTGTTCTTACCGCCGCATTATCAGTATATAATAGCAGTGTGTACAGCAACAGCAGAATGCTATATGGACTGGCAGAACAGGGGAATGCCCCTCGTTTTCTTTCGAAACTCAACAAGAATCATGCGCCTATTAACGCAATTTTGGTCTCGGCACTGTTCGCTGCGATCTGTGTATTTATCAACTATATTGCGCCGAAAAATGCCTTGGAGATCTTGATGTCGCTTGTGGTATCTTCACTGATTATAAACTGGGTCATGATTTCCATTACACATTTGTATTTCAGAAAAAATAAACTCGATGCCCACTTGCGGACCAAGTTCCCATCCTTTCTATATCCCCTAAGTAACTATATCTGTCTGATCTTTTTGATCGCTGTACTTGGCATCATGTGGATCACAGGAATGAAACTTCCGGTAGAATTGATCCCCGCTTGGCTTATATTACTCTATGTGAGTTATGTTTTGATCAAAAGAAAGAAATCTTAGTTCACAGAACCTCGATCTTATCAATAAAAAAAGCCTGATTCATTGCATGAGTAAGGCTTTTTTGCTAAAATTTAAAGCGGGTATTCCTCCCCGAGAATAGCAAATTCATAATTATCGCTCCAACCATCTTTTAACGGCAAAATTTTGCGTCTGCGGGCCTCTTTGACCATGCCGACTTTCTCCATTACTTTAGCGGAAGCGATATTTTCAACCGCACAACCGCCCTCAATTCTATGAAAATTAAGTTCCTTGAAACCAAATGTCAGGATTCGGTTCAATGCCTCTGTTGCATAGCCCTTCTTCCACATTGTCGGAACAAGCTTAAACCATACTTCTGCATTTCGATAGCGTAGCTTGACAACGCTGATATTAATTAGACCAATAAACTCCTTTCCTTCTAGAGTTTCTATATAAAAGGTATAATCCTTTCGGACATCGGATTCATGGATTTGCGCTGACCAAGCTTCCACCATTTGCGCCGTATGGGCTATTCCATCCGGAAATCCACTCGGATTAAACAATGCAGATTCAGGGTACATTAATAGGGAATGGATATTTTCCAAATCTATTTTCTCTACGGATCTGAGCTTGAGCCGTTCTGTTTTAATTTCCATTTTTAAAATTACACAAATGGCTTATTTTCTGCTGCCATTTGACACTAATAACTAAAACAATCCCAGCTGTGTGCCTGCATCGGGTAAGCGAAAAAGATCCCTTCTCAAGGATGGGAGCGTCCCATTATTCATATATTTCTTGACAGAAAGCTTGAATAAATGCTGTAAACTCTCGGCCATATGACCATCCCCTTTTATCCTCCGCCCGAAATCGGTATCGTTAATTTTTCCACCATGACAGGCTTCAATCCAATGTAATACCTTCTCAGCACGGTCAGGGTAGTTCTGATAGAGCCAATCCTTAAAGATACCACCGATCTGTCCATTGAGCCGCACAATGGTATAAGAGGCTGTAATTGCTCCCGCATCTGCCCCCGAACGAATCAGATCTGAAATCTCATCACTATTGATCCCCGGAACAATGGGTGCCATCATCAGCATGACGGGTACACCAATCCCTGTCAATCCCTCGATCAGTTTCAACCGGGCCGATGCCGTTGCAGTACGGGGTTCCATTTTCTGACGTACCTCCTCGCGCAACGAATTGATGGTTACTGCAACGGAAACCAGATTGCGTGCTGCAAGCTCACGCAACAGATCAAAATCCCGCCGCATCAGTACATTTTTGCTGATGATAGAGACCGGATGCTGGTATTTGAGCATCAATTCTAAAAGCGAGCGTGTGATACCCAGCTTCCGTTCAATAGGTTGGTAACAGTCTGTATTGCCGGAAAGCATAATCAAATCGGGCTGATAGCTCGATTTTCTAAACTCCTGTTCGAGAAGCTGAGCGGCGTTATGTTTTACCAAGATCTTACGCTCAAAATCCAATCCTGCACTAAAACCCCAATACTCATGCGAATTGCGCGCATAACAGTAAATACACCCATGTTCACAGCCCTGATAGGGATTAATGGATCTTTCAAAACGGAGATCCGGACTATTTGACTTGGAAATAATGGATTTTGGATGAGTCGGAATAAATTGTGTTTTTTCGGCCCCCAAAAACTCCTCATCCAACCCTTCAACATGCTCCTGCACGTATTGGTTAGAAAAAAATTTGTTATTGGGATTGATCTGTGCCCCTCTACCCTTAAAATATTCTGACGAATTCATAAGTTAAAATTACTAAAATTATTAGCAATAACAAATTAAGATTTCTCAATCTTTATAGCGGAAAGTGAATATCTTCGAGTTTGAAGCCCAGATAAGTCGCATTTTAAACCAAATAAAAATCCCTATACTGTAAAGACAGTATAGAGATTAAAATTCTTATGCTAGATCTCAGTCCAGCTTCTTCTTATTTCATTAAGAAACCACCACCGAGTAGATCATTGCCTTCATAAAAAACGGCCGATTGTCCAGGAGCAATACCCTTCACATTGTGTACAAAATCAATGCGTACTTTATCGCCTTCTTGGGAGATGGTCGACAAAGCACCAGAATCTTTATAACGTACCTTTGAAATTGCTTCCATCGGTTGATCCAGTCCGGCATATTTCACAAAGTTCACATTGCGAACATAGGCATGTGACTTTTCAAGTTCGTGTTCTTCACCCAATACCACCGTATTACTTTCTGGAAGGATTTCGATCACAAACATCGGTTTACCTAAGGCAATACCTAAGCCTTTACGTTGACCGATGGTGAAATAAGGGTAGCCAATATGTTTACCGACGACGGTACCATCGGAAAGGATAAAATTACCTGGACCAATTTGTTGATCCAATGTTGGCACCTTATGTCTCAAAAACGCACGGTAGTCGTTGTCAGGAACGAAACAGATTTCATAACTTTCAGACTTATTGGCCAATTCTTTTTGTCCCATATCCAAAGCCATCTGACGAATTTCCTTTTTCGTGAAAGATCCTAAAGGGAACTGCGTCCGCGCAAGGTTTTCTTGAGACACACCCCATAGAACGTAAGATTGATCTTTATTTTCATCCTTACCTTTTGATATCACATAGCGACCATTGTCGTGCATACGGATATTGGCATAGTGCCCGGTAGCGATAAATTCACAGTCCAATTTGTCAGCACGTTTCATTAAAGCCTCCCATTTGATGTGGGTATTACACAATACGCATGGGTTAGGCGTGCGTCCAGCAATATATTCTTCTACAAAATTATCAATCACAAAATCTCCAAACTCATCACGTATATCTAATATATAATGAGGGAAACCATAGTTTACGGCTAATGTACGAGCGTCATTGATACTATCAAGGCTACAACATCCGGTCTCTTTCGACGAACCACCTGCGGATGCATAATCCCATGTCTTCATCGTGATACCGATAACTTCATATCCTTGTTCGTGGAGCATGACAGAAGCAACGGAGCTATCTACCCCTCCACTCATTGCAACTAAAACTCTTCCTCTTTTACTCATCTCTAATTATTGAAATGCAAAGATACAGCTTATTCCTTTTCCTATATGTTAGTTTCTTGTAATTTTATCTCGATCAAAATCAACACGTTCGAAAAAAGTATAAAAATAATCTCCATAAAAGTTTTAGAATTCAAATTATCGGACTATATTTGCATCGCAATAGGGGAACAAACCCATAGCAAAAAGCGGTGCCATAGCTCAGCTGGTAGAGCAAAGGACTGAAAATCCTTGTGTCCCTGGTTCGAACCCAGGTGGCACCACGCTTCAATCTGATGATCACAGATTTAAATAAAAGGTCAACTGGTGCCATAGCTCAGCTGGTAGAGCAAAGGACTGAAAATCCTTGTGTCCCTGGTTCGAACCCAGGTGGCACCACAAAAAAAAGCTTGTTCATTGAACAGGCTTTTTTTGTTTTAGCTAACTGCATTTCATACAACTTCCCCTTCGTCTTCGCTATGTAGAACATTCACCATACCACTACTACCCGAGTTCGATGGGAGGTGTTTTCATTGATTGAAGGGCAATATCAAAAAACGCTCATGGATTTTGGAAATGAACAAAGTTGTCTCTTTAAAAACCACACAAGTTTAATTTCCAAAATCCAATCGCTGCTCTGCTACGATTCAGCAATAATAGAGCGATCCAGATGCACATAGCCACCGTCCACATGAATCAATTGGCCAGTTGTATGACTTGACTTGTTAGACAGCAAAAAGACTGTTGTATCGGCTATTTCTTCTGCTGTCGTCATGCGATGCTCCAATGGAATGCGATCCGTAATTTTCTTCAACGTCTCCTCCGGATTCGATAAGGTTTGAATCCAGGTATCGTATTGCGGAGTGGCACATTCTGCCACGATAATGGCATTTACACGAATCGAGTAAGGTAACAATTCTACAGCCCACTCGCGTGTAAGCGCATTGCGTCCGCCATTGGATGCCGCATAAGCCGAGGTATTCCCCTGTCCTGTTTCGCCAGTTTTGGACGAAATATTCACAATACTGCCCTTAGAAGCTTTCAATGCATCCAAGGCATGATGTGCCATCAGATAGTAGTGAATTAAGTTCTTATGCAGAGAAACAACAAATTTTTCATAATTACCTGATGCTAATCCGACACCATCATTTTGCCCAGCATTATTCACCAAACCATCGATACGGCCATATACTTCCAATGTTTTTTGGACTGCTCGTTCACAATCTTCGGGTTTAGATAACTCTGCTTCAATACAGAGTGCATCCACACCAAATTGCTTGATTTCTTGCTTGACTTTTTCATTATCCGCCTGTTTACGGCCAACAATGACCGGAATAGCCTGTTCTTTAGCTAAGGCATGAACTACGGCCCGCCCGATACCTTTTGCTCCGCCGGTAACAATAACAACTTTATCTCTTAAATGAAGATCCATAATACTTTTATTGAATGGTTTGTTTCATTGATTGTGCTTAACATTCGCAACAATGAACTCGTTCTCTGGTTATTGATTAATTTTATATTGACGTTATTCAGCCCATTTATCCGGCTTCTTGGCCAATAAAAAACTTCAGCATGTTATTTTTCCCTTTCATAACATACTGAAGTTTTTCCTTTTAAAGATTATATACACGTATAGCGTTCTCTGCCCAAAATGCGTTCTTCTCTGCAGCTGTAAATTGCCCTAGTTTATCTTCAACTATGGCAATACTTTCTTCATAAGATGCCGCCAATAGACATACCGGCCAATCTGACCCATACATAATGCGCTCCTTTCCAAAACGTGCAAAGATATGCTCCAGATATTGTTTAAAATCATCAAGCTTCCATCCCTCCCAATCGGCCTCTGTGGCAAGTCCAGAAACTTTACATACAACATTCGGAAAAGCCGATAGCGCATCAATAAACGCTGCCCACTCATCAAATGCTTTCGACTTGATTGGCGGTTTGGCAATATGATCCAACACAAATTGTAGATTTGGATTTTGCTGCACACAATCTAGCGTTGCTACATAATGACGTGGACGGATGAGCAGATCATAAGTATAACCATAATCTGCCAATGCCTTCAGTCCATTTAGTACGGCAGGGCGGATAAGAAAATCAGGATCCGCTTCTCCTTCAACAATATGACGAAATCCTTTGATGACGGTATCTGATTGATAGGCATCCAACTGTTGTCGAATATCTGCTGCTTGAAGATCAATCCAGCCCACAACGCCTTTAATAAAAGGATAATCATTAGCCAGCTGAACCAAATAAGCAGTCTCTTCTTTGGATTGATCTGCCTGAACAGCAACACTCCCTCCGAATCCATTTCGTTCAAGCACAAACTGAATATCCAAAGGGC
The DNA here is from genome assembly GCF_001952815.1 of Sphingobacterium sp. B29. Lineage (NCBI taxonomy): Bacteria > Pseudomonadati > Bacteroidota > Sphingobacteriia > Sphingobacteriales > Sphingobacteriaceae > Sphingobacterium > Sphingobacterium sp. B29. Next base: position 5,326,964 of record NZ_CP019158.1, read on the forward strand.
TGAAATCACGTCTTATGACCTGCATTTCTTCGGTAATCCAACGATCTCTAATTGGGTCGAATTTCCAGAAATGCTGATGGGTATCTATACGCATAATAAAATGAAAACCTGATGAGCAATTAATTTTTTGAATACGCTACAACAGTCTGACGGGACTCCCCAAGACCATCTGCTCCTAACTCGATAACATCACCGGGTTTCAAGTAAATCGGTGGATTAAATCCTAACCCAACACCTGCAGGTGTACCTGTTGAAATAACGTCGCCAGGCAACAAGGTCATAAATTTAGACACATACGATACCACATGTGCTACCGAGAAGATCAAATCCTTGGTATTGCCATCCTGATAGGTTTTTCCGTTTACCTTTAACCATAGGCGCACATTGTTGATATCTTTGATTTCCTCTTTTGTCGCCATGAAGGGTCCCATTGGCGCGAAAGTATCACATCCTTTTCCTTTATCCCAGGTACCGCCACGCTCCAACTGATACTCACGTTCGGAAACATCATTGTGCAACACATAACCAACTACATAATCTAAGGCCTCATGCTCTTCTACATAAGAGGCTTTTTTGCCGATCACGATACAGAATTCCACTTCCCAATCTGTTTTTAAAGAATCTTTAGGAATCATGACATTATCGTATGGCCCTACCAACGAAGTGGTCGATTTCATAAAGATGATCGGTTCAGCAGGAATAGGTGCGTTGGTTTCCTTTGCATGGTCTAAATAGTTCAATCCAATACAAACAATTTTGGATGGGCGGGCAAAAGGTGCTCCGATACGCTCGTCTTGAGGAACTTCAATCAACTTACCTTCATTTGCCTTCACAAATTCTTCTAAACGAGCTACACCATCCTCAGCAAAGAATTGTTCATTGTAATCACCACCAAATGCGCTTACATCGTAATTTACACCATCGATCTGAACACCGATTTTCTCTTTGCCTTGAGCTCCAAAACGTATTAATTTCATTTTTATAGTATTGAGATAATAGATATTTTATTTTTAGCTTTTTAATTGTTCAATTTAATAAAACCACCGTCAATTGGATAGTCATTCCCAGTAATAAAGCCCGCGTCGTCACTACACAGAAAAAGTGCTAATTTGGCAATTTCCTCCGGTTGTGCCATTCGGCCTATTGGCTGGCTTGCTGATAATTTTTCAAACATTTCTTCCTCTTTTCCAGGATAGTTTTTTGCGATAAATCCATCGACAAATGGCGTATGTACACGTGCAGGCGAAATGCTATTGCAACGAATACCGTATGCCATGTAATCCCTTGCAACAGACATTGACATCGCGTAAATAGCACCTTTGCTCATCGAATAAGCAAAACGATCCGTGATACCAACCCATGCAGCGATGGATGCTAGATTAAGGATTGCTCCAGAACCTTGCGCTTTCATCATCGGCACGATAGCATGCAATGCATTATAAGCGCCCTTAACATTCACATTAAAAACACGCTCAAAATCTTCTGATTGACAATTTTCCAAATTACCAACATGAGCAATACCTGCATTATTTACTAAAATATCAATTTTTCCGATATTTTGTGCTATAGCAGTAATTTCTTGCTGATCAGTTACATTACAACGATTAAACACGGCCTGACCACCCAAAGCCAAGATCTCATCAACCACCGCATTACCACCGTCTTCATTCAAATCCAGAATATGAACTTTTGCTCCTTCTGCAGCAAATTGCAGACTGATCGCACGGCCTATCCCACTACCACCACCGGTAATTACAGCTACTTTTTGTTCTAATTTTCCCATTGTTATTTAATTGTTAATGTCAATACCAAATCTGCTTCATCTGTCGATGTTGGCAAATCCACGCGTAGACTATTGTTCTTATGACTAAACTTAATCTCTTTCTTTCCGATAAATGTGCTTACTTTTTTCACTTGATAAGGCAGGTTATTGATCAACAATTCCTTTTTATCCGTTTTAAACACATGTAGATACACCTGGTTTCCTTTTTTTGTCAACGCATAATCGTCTGTTGGCGACACCGCTCCCCCCTCTGTTCCATAGATTGTTTCACCATAAAGCGATAGCCATTTTCCAAGTTCTTTCAAACGCTCCTGTTGATAGTCCTGAATCTCACCGTTCGGCATTGGACCTACATTGAGCAATAAATTGGAGCCATGACCAGCTGCCTTGACCAGGTATTTCAGCACTTCCTGAAAAGATTTTCGTGTCCGATCTTTCAGTTCAAATCCCCACGATCCAGCAATTGTTCCACATACTTCCTTCGGTAATATCCCAACATCATGTGCTTTCGTGCCGAACCCAGTGGTATTCTCCCCAGGTAAATCACGTTCGAACATCTGAAAATCTTCACCTTCAAATGGTGCCAAATGGTGATTGTTACCCACCAAACATTGTGGCTGTAACTTATGAATCAATTCATAGATTTCTTTGAAATGCCAATCTTCATTGGGCTTGTCCCAATGACCATCAAACCAAATCCCATCGATGTTGCCATAATTGCTCAACAGCTCCGTTAATTGGCTTTTCATAAACTGGACATAATGATTCCAATCCCCTTTTGTTGAATCGCGGCCCGCAATGCCGCCGCCCGTTTTACCAACGGGTAGATAATCATCCCGGTGCCAATCCAAAAGTGAATAGTAGAACATCACTTTTATCCCTTCAGCATGGCAAGCTTCCACCAACTCTTTCACAATATCGCGTTTGAAGGGCGATTTCTTCACCACGTTATAATCCGAAATCTGGCTATCCCACATCGAAAACCCATCATGATGCCTGGTAGTAAAGGTGATATACTTTGCTCCGGCCTGTTTAAATAACTTCGCCCATTCTTTCGCATTGAAGGAAATTGGATTGAAAAATTTAGGCAGCAATGCATATTCATCCAAACTGATATTTTGGTTATTCATGACCCATTCACCATCTCCCAGCACACTATATACCCCCCAATGGATAAAAACACCAAACCGAGATTGTTCAAACCATTCCCTATTTTTTAAATTTTCGGGACTCGGTTGATAATGTTGCTGGCTATAGCTCGCGGATACAGATCCCATCAGCAAGGCCAAACCACAGATTACATGTTTAAGTTTCATATGTAAATAATTAGTTGTCATGGATTTTCAATAAACTCATTATACTCAACTACAATGAAACACCTCTACGCCATGGAATGAAATCGTCTTGCCCCAACAACACCGCTTTTGGTTGCACTTCACCGGAAGCAACTTCTATCACATAATCCAAAATACGATGTGCAACTTCCTCAATAGTCTCTGTACCTTCGATAATGGTACCACAGTTCAGATCCAGGATATCGGGCATTTTCTCAAAAGTTTTGGTATTTGTTGAAAGTTTCACAACCGGTGTAATCGGGTTACCCGTGGGTGTACCTAGGCCAGTCGTAAACAAGACGATATTGGCACCTGCGGCCACCTCTGCAGTGGTACTTTCCACATCATTACCTGGAGTACATAATAAGTTTAACCCCGGACCGTTGGCCAATTCAGGATAATCAATCACTGCTGCAACAGGTGAGGTTCCTCCTTTTTTGGCTGCTCCTGCAGACTTAATCGCGTCAGTAATTAAGCCATCACGAATATTTCCCGGAGAAGGATTCATATAGAAACCCGAGCCATCAGCCTCGGCTTTTGCATTGTAAGTACGCATCAGCGACATAAAACGCTCCGCAGTTGGCTCATCGATACAACGATCACTCAACTCCTGTTCCACGCCACATAATTCAGGGAACTCCGCCAGAATCACCGATCCGCCTAAAGTCACCAAAATATCCGACACAAAACCGAGCGCAGGATTGGCAGAGATACCCGAGAATCCGTCCGAGCCACCACATTCCAGTCCAATACACAATTTGTCCAATGTGGCTGGTTTGCGCTCATTTTTATCAGCTTGCATCATCCCCGCAAAAGTTGCTTTAATAGCCTTTTGCATAAGTTCCTTTTCAGTTCCTTCTTTCTGCTGCTCGAAAATATATAGCGGGCGATCAAAACCAGGGCTTCGCTTTTCAATTTCCGCCTTCAGAATAGAAGCCTGCGCATGCTGGCATCCTAAACTCAATACGGTTGCCCCCGCAACATTCGGATGGGTAATATAGCCAGCCAAAAGACCGCATAATGCATCCGAATCCATACGCGTTCCACCGCATCCCATCTCATGATTCAAAAACTTGATTCCATCGACATTTTTGAATAGGCGTTCCTGCTCACTGGAAGTCGAATTAGCAAGCAGATCCTGACTAAGGATCGCATTTACATCAGCACCAGACTTATATAAGCCGATGAGATCTTCGACCTCGGAAACGTAATTATTTGCTTTTACTTTATAGCCCAGCTTCTCCTCAAAAGCAGCTTTCAAGGTCAATACATTTCTGTTTTCGCAAAAAACTAACGGAATAACCAACCAGTAATTGGCCGTTCCAACAGTCCCATTTGAACGGTGAAATCCATTGAACGTTTTATCTTTAAATGCAGCAACATCAGGTTTTGTCCAAGCTGTCTTACGGTTGCCCATTCTAAAATCTTCCGACGCATGGCGCAAGTTTTCGGTGGTAATAAGTTCCCCTTCAGCTAAAGGAGTATTCAATTTCCCTACCAGAACACCATACATCAATATCTCTGTATCTTGTTCCATTGGCTGGATCGTGAATTTATGTTTGGCAGCAACAGCTTGCTTTAATGTAAATTCCTTACCTTCAAAAACAATTGTTGTTCCCTCAGCCAAGTCCTGTAATGCAACAAGGACATTATCCATTGGATGGATCTGTAAATAGCGCTGTATAGCCATAATTATACTAATTCAAATATTTTTGTCATCATTACCCATTTCTCTCCTGGCTTTGCCCCCGGAATAGCCGTCTGATATTTCCACATCAGCTGTTCCCATTCCTGAACTTTTTCATTGGCAGCATCCATAGCTGATTTTTTCTCAAACGAAAAATCTTCACCCACCTCCATGTTCATAAACAATCTATTTTCAAAACGATAGATCTCCATCTGCAGAATACCTGCCTCCAGAATCGAGCGTTTTATTTCCGGCCACACTTCACGGTGGTAATCCTCATATTCCTTGATCAATTGTGGATCGTCCACAAGATCCAAGGCCATGACATATCTTTTCATTACTAACTAATTAATGTGATTTAAGATTTTCTGTTTCCGCAATACTGACATTTCTATTTTGGAAAGCAAACAATAAGACAACAATAAAACAAACCAATGGTACAAAATAGCCGTATTGGAAATGTCCCGTTTTATCGGAGATAAAACCCAATATTGGAGGCAATAAAGCACCACCTACAATAGACATGACGATCAAACTAGAAGCAGATTTGGTATCGGCACCAATACCTTGTACACCAAACGCGAATATTGTCGGAAACATAATGGACATAAAGAATGCAATGCCAATCAGCGCATAAAGGGTCTGAATACCCGATCCGAAAATGACAAATAGGGATAGAACGATCGCTATAGCGGAATAGATGATCAAGAGCTTGGATGCTGATACAAAACGCATAAAAAATGTACCGATAAACCGGCCCAACATAAAAGCCAATCCAGCGAACCCAGCATAATCGGCACCATCCTTACCCGATATTCCGGCAGCTTCTGTTGCATATAATACAAGGAAGCTTAAAATACAAACTTGCGCTCCCACATAGAAAAATTGAGCCACCACTGCCCAACGCACATTTTTATGACGCAATGCGTGGAAAAAACCGGCTCTACCTTCTTCCTCAGCATCTTTGATATCAGGTAATCTGGTAAAGAAAAACAACGCAGCAATCAATAAGATCAATATCCCCAGTACCACATAAGGCAATTTCACAGCAGCTGTTTCCGACTGAATATACGCCATCTTTGCCTGCTCAGCCATTTGCGCCAGTTCTTCCTGTGATTTGGGTTCATGGGATAAAATAAATTTTCCCCCAAAAATCGGAGCAACAAAGGCTGCTAACCCATTAAAAGACTGCGCAAAATTTAGTCTTTGCGCCGACGAAGCTGGATCTCCCAAAATCGCTACATACGGATTTGCAGCGGTTTCCAGAATGGTAAGACCACAGGCTACAACGAACAATGCCCCCAAAAAGAAAACATAACTTATCGTATTGGCCGCAGGTACAAAAAGAAAACAGCCAATGGCAAAAAAGATCAATCCGATCAGAATACCAGCTTTATAGCCGTATCTTTTCATGATAATTCCAGCAGGAATCGCCATCACAAAATAAGCGATAAATACAGCCGAATCGACTAAGGAAGCCTGAAAATGGGATAAACTAAACGAATTCCTCAAATGCGGAATTAAGATTGGATCAAGGTTATGAATAAATCCCCAAAAAAAGAACAAGGATGTCACCAAAATCAAGGCAAATGCGTAACTCTTTTTATTCGTCATATTTTTCAAATGGTTATAAGTAGTTATTTAATGTAAAATAAGCTTAAAAATGCTAGACAATATTCAAGTATATTATCAAATTATTAAGCTATATTACCATAGCTAAACTGAATTATGTAACTTTACTGCATATATTTCATAATTATGAAAGCACAGCTGCTTCATTTAAATAGCAATCTTGAGCATTCGTTCAACGCGAGAAGAGACAATACGCCCCAATACCATAATCTTTGGCATTACCATGAAGAACTGGAATTAATTTATTTTGCCAAAGGCTCAGGCACCCAATTTATTGGCGATAGTGTCCGGCGCTTTGAATCAGGCGATATTACCCTTGTTGGTTCAAACCTGCCTCACTATTGGTTATTTGACGAAATTTATCTTCAAGAGGAAGGAGCAGAAAGCGCAGATATTCGTGTAATTCATTTTAAGGAAAACTTTTGGGGAAATGATTTCATTAATTTACCTGAAAATAAATCCATCAAAGACCTTATACGCGTATCCAAAAGAGGCATTTCATTATTGGAGAGCAGCCGACTAAAAACTGTGCAATTAATTGACGCTATCTTGGCAGCAACAGGTACCACACGTATTATTCATTTATTAGAAATCTTACAATTTATTTCGGCCGAAGAACAACATGATCTGTTAACGAGCCCCACTTTTACCATCCAGCTGCAAGATCAGGACGCCAACCGAATGCAGATTGCCATGCAATATATCGGTGAAAATTATCGCGACCAGATACGGCTGCAGGAACTTGCTTCCCTAACGGGAATGACGCCCAATTCTTTCTGCCGCTATTTCAAATCACAAATCGGAAAAACACTCTTTCAGTTTCTGATCGAAATGCGTGTGAAGACAGCCTGCAATTTATTAATAGAAAACAAACAGACGGTGAAGCAGATCTGCTTTGAATCAGGTTTTCAAAACTTTTCGAGCTTCCATAAATACTTCAAAAATGTAACTGGCACTACACCGCTCAGCTTTCAGCGATCAAAAACTTAAGACAATTTTACCCAATAAGCTTGAATCTTCCATCAATCGATGGGCTTCAGCAGCCTCCGCAAAAGGAAGCACGCGGTATAAGGTAGGTTTGAAATCGCCAACGCTGAGCTTCGGCCATACTTGAGACCAGATATCATCCCGTAGCACTTGCTTAAATTCACGGTCTCTCGCCCGCAGCGTACTTCCCGTTAGAACAATCCGTTTCTGCATTAATTTGAGCAAGTTTAACTCGACTCTTGCGCTTTCCATCGCATTAATGTAAACCAATCGACCATCAGGGTTCAATAGATTGATATTTTTCTCAAAATATGATCCGCCAATACTATCTAAAATAACATCAACTCCCAAAGGCTTCAGCGCCTCCAGAAAATCCTCCGTTTTATAATTTATTGTTTTACTGGCTCCCAATGATTTACAAAAGCTAGCCTTTTCAGATGAGCTGACTGTCGTATATACTACCGCACCAAACAAGGTCGCTAACTGAATGGCCGTACTACCAATCCCTCCAGCACCACCGTGCACTAAAAAATGATCGTCGGCCTGCAACTTACCCCTTCGAAAGACATTGTCCCAGACTGTAAAAACGCTCTCGGGCAGCGAGGCTGCCTCCGCAAAACCCAAATGGTCGGGAATAGGTAAACAATGTCCCTGATAGACTTTCGCATAGGAAGCATAGCCACCACCGGCAACAAGCGCACATACACGATCACCAATAGCCCAATCGACCACATCCTTACCTTTAGCGACTACAATCCCTGCTATTTCCAATCCCGGTATTCGCCCATCTACACCGGCTGGTGCCGGATAGTTACCTTTACGCTGAAAGACATCAGGTCTATTCACTCCTGCAGCCTTTACTTCCACCAAAACTTCAAGTTCACCGATCTGCGGCATCTCCACATCACGGACTTCCAAAACTTCCGGTCCCCCCGGTTCAGTAATAATGACGGCTTTCATCATGATTTTTTCGGGTATTTCTGTAATCTTATATTGAGCGAAAGCATAAAATAACGAGCCAGGCGATTGTTCCGAACATCTAAAATATCATTTCCCACCACGGCACGTGAAATACCAGTATTCTGATTCATCAGATCGAATCCCTGAAATCTCAACATCCCCAAGTTATTCCTTCCAAAAGTATATTCCATATAGGCATTGATTATCGTCGGATTAATATTGTTCCATGAGCTCGAATAACCCGCATTAAATTTTTGAGAAAGCTCAAGTCCCATGGTAAAATGTTTCCCTAAATAAGCTTTAGATCCCAACCCAACAATCCCTGAATGTGCCGTGATATTGTCTTGTACAGGCCAGTCAAATGTCGCCCTGTTTAAAGAATAGTTTCCATTTAATTCGGCTTCAAAGATATCACTCCAGGTATAGCGGAATTGAAGAGCCTGCGTAAACAAAAAGTGTCCACCAAAGCTCTTTTTATCATTGACATAGGAAATATTGTTGTAATAATCTGCATTACCATTCAAGCTCATCTGCAAATTATCCGACAATAAAGAAGCTGTAAACAAATAATAGCTTTTAATATCATAATAACCTTCTGTATTGCGATAGGTCGTTTTCTGTATCGTTGAATTAGGTTCAATTGTCCGGTTTGCTACAATCTTGTCATTTACCAAATTAAAAGCCAGACTCGCTTCTAAATATTGCCCTCTTCGTGTAATGGACTTCCGATACTTTGAAACAATACTATGTGCAAATTCGGATTTCAAATCCTTATTTCCGATCACAATATTTTGTGTGTTGGTATTATCCACCACAGGCTGTATCTGATAGAAGCTAGGCTGGTTATTACGTCCATAATAGTCCATGGAAAGATCCTCTTCTTTGGTAAACTTCCATTTCAATCCAGCAGAAGGCACGAGGTTAACATTTGAATAGGAGGTTTTTATCAGTTTGTCCGTTGAACTTCCCGTTAATTCGGAAGGCTGAACAGCAAAACCGAAGTTCACTTTCACTTTCTCGCTTAAATCTTGCCGATAAATCATGCCGACTTTATTGCTAGCAAAGGAATAGTCGTACTTCAAACTAAGGGAGTCTACCAGTATGGGGCCGTTGTTAAAATTATTGTTATTATCAAAAGTGGAGCGGCGAGCATCAATTTTGGTATAGTCGAAATCGTAATTAATCTCCAAGGTACCACCTAAATCAACAGGCTCCACCAACGACAACCGACTTTGGATATTTTTATTTTCATTGCTGGAACGGACCATTTGATTCAGATAAGTCTCTGTTATTTTTGGCACATTCGTGCTACTGTCGATCGCTCTATTAAAATCGCGCACTTCCTCATCTTTATCCAGGGAATTAAAATCCGTATGCAATGTATAAAGTACTTTCCGCCCCGGTTTAGTAAAACTTCGCACGTAAAAAAGATCTAAAGCCGCTGCAGGACTTTCTGTACTATTGGCCGCGCCATAGTTTCCCGTACTGCTCAACCGATTATTTTGAATCCTTCTATCTTTTAACGTATTGCTGGTCGAATTGGTCCAAGATAGTTTGGGTGATATTTTAAGCTGATCTTTGGGCGACAGCTTCATATCAAAATCCCAGTCCATTTTATGTATACGATCGATTGATTTTATCTTGTAGTCTTCATAATTACTAATCAAATTATTCGCTGCTTTGCCGTATCCATATATCGATTGTAATAAGGAATTTCCCTGGATATAATTATTGCGCTGCGTAAAGGAATATTTACCGCTTGCTGTTACCGTTTTAGAAAGTGGACTAGAGAAACTCCCCCCGACAGATCCGATTTTATTGACCCCATCCGTTGGATCCGCAAAGTCGGCTAGCTCGCCCATTTCCCGTTCCCGCTCCCCTCCATTGGGAGAGCCGAAAGAAAAGAGATTGGTATTCGTATTATTCACCGATGCGATAACAGAGTACTCTTTACCGTCATTGAAACGATTCAGCCCAGCACTCCCCAAATAACGATCTACCGAACCACCGCCAAGCGTGGCTTGACCAAAAGTAATTTTCTTCTTATCATCTTTGAGCACGATATTCAGGACTTTCTCAGATTCTGCACTTTTAATTCCTTTTGCGGTCGCCTCATCACCATAAAAATCAATAACCTGTACACTTTTCACAAAATCTGCAGGAAGGTTACGTGTAGCAGTGAGCACATCGCCACCAAAGAATTTTTTTCCATCCACCTTAACAGAGGATATGGGCTTACCGAAGGCATAGACAGAACCATCACGGGAGACCTGTATATTGGGCAATGCTTTAAGAGCCTCTTCTAAGAGTGCCCGACGATCAAATTGAAAGGCATCTAGGTTAAATTGAACAGTATCCTGCTTATATACAATGGGTTTATATTTCAGTACAACAACTTCTTTTAAAAGAGATACATGGGGAAACATGGTCAATTTTCCGACATCCAATTTAGCTGTCGTGCTATTATATAACGGATAACTACGCTCCAATATACTTAAGCCCAGCTGGCTACAGCTAATACGAATATCATTACCGAGTACACGACTAAAATGAAAATAACCTGTTGCGGAAGTGGATGAGAACAAGGTATCGCGAGAACTCGTCAGATGAACACTGACGCCATTTAAGGGCCTTCCTGCAGTATCTACAACAATTCCATAAACTTCTTTTTTTGACACCTGCCCTAAAGCGCTTTTGGGTAAAAAAAACAAGTTCGTTATAGCTAAAAAAAGTACTAACCGGATAATATTCCCGCCCCTTAGTTCCATCAAATAGACTTTGCAATAATACAATTCAATATAAGAATTCTTAAGCTATTAACGTAAAAAGTTGTGATTTTGTATATAAAAAAACGAGCTGTTTTCTCAACAGCTCGTTTTTTACACTATTTTTTACAATTTATTATTCACCCGCAAAGGCAACCTTAACGAGGTGTTTGTCAATTTCCCAACGACCAGTACCGTCTTCACCAATCACATCGAACAACTCAAGGATACGTCTTGCAACAAACTCCTCTTCTACTTGCTCTTCCAAGAACCATTGTACAAAATTAAAAGTAACATAATCCTTCGCTTTAGCACATTTATCGGCGATGTTGTTGAACTGTTCAGTAACAAACATCTCTTGTTCCAATGTTTGTTCAAAAACGCCACGGAACGATTCAAAATCTTGAGGGATACCTGTAACTTCCGGAGAAATTGCACGACCACCGCGGTTGTTGATATAATTGAAAAGCTTCAACATGTGCTCACGCTCTTCGTTGGATTGCTTCGCAAAAAATTCTGAAGCATTTTCCAAACCTTGATCATCACACCATGAAGACATTGCCAAATATAAGGCTGAAGAATGAGCTTCAACTTTAATTTGTGCATTCAATATATTTTCGATCTCTTCTTTCAAAGAAGATTTTAATTTCAATAAATCTTTCATATTTACCTTAAGTTTAATTTCTAAAACATCAACAGGTGAAACACATTATCACCTGATTACATTACAAAGATACAGTAGATCTTCAAAATCTGTATCAAGAATATGCAATACAAATTCAGTCTAAATTAGACATGAAAACCGCAACTTGTTTAGAATCAATACAATTACAAATACGTAATATTGATACTTTCAATAAGCGATAAATTAAAACAATAAGTGGCTTAAAGGCCTAAAAATCATTGAATGTCAATAAAACCAGAGGACGACCTCATTGACACTTATTTAAATTAAAATTAAATAAGGTCTTTCCAAACAAAAAGCGGTGTACATCACAGACGTACACCGCTTTTTTCAGTTCTTTTATTATGTATAGCCTTATGCAAAAACTGCAAATGGCGAAACCTGCAAACAAGTTCTGACTACGCTATTCAATTCCATCATAAATTTAGCGCCATCTAACAATTCGCGCAATTGAAGGACATCCTCTACAGCTAAGATGAAACACCTTTCGGTACGGAAAGGCATAATGACTTCAAAATCCGATGAACGTGTTGTGTCGTGAAGCATGTGCTCAACATCAATCGCATCGATACGCTTCTTAAACTTCAAAAAATCCGATACCGAGAAAGAAGTTGTTTCATTATTATATTCCAACCAGAAACAATTTTTGCGGCTACATTGATAAACTGTACCTGCTGTGGTTGAAAAAACTTCCTCAACATTTGCTAACGGACAAACCAATTTTGACATTTCTATTTCTCTTATCATTTAAATCGATCAAAAATAAATATTATTTATAATCAATCCAAGTAAAACAGAAGATTATTTTGATTTAATATAAATAAGCCTTTCAGCGAGTAATGGAAATAAATACTTCATGATTTCACATGGATCAACAGCCCCGAAAATCCACGTAAGATTCTTACTGGCCAATTACGATTAGAGCGGTACAAAAAAAGAGGCCAGTTTTTATAACTGACCTCCTACATTTACATCTATATTTTAATAGTTATTAATCGTATTCTTCCTCTTCTTCTTCCTCTAGGGTAAGAACTTCATTACGTCCATTGATAACTGTATTTTTTGTCTTTGTTTTATGTTTATTAATCTGTCTACGCAAGGATTCCACAGCAATATCTGTCGCCTCCTCAAAGCTTTTCGCTTGCCCTTTCGCAAAAAGCTGGCTTCCCGGGATATTTAATTTAATTTCTGAAATTTTATTTGCCTCATCATCGACATTTTCCAATCGCAGGTAGCATTCGCCACCAATAATGGAATCCAAAAACTGCTCCAATTTTCCTGTTTTCTTTTTGATAAACTCGATTAGCTTTTGATCAGCAGTAAATCGAATGGATTGCACAGTAATGTTCATTTTTCCTCCTTTTTTTAAGCTTTTGGATGAGCTTGTTTATAAATTGACTTCAATCGTTCTGCTGAGTTATGCGTGTACACTTGTGTTGCCGCAAGCCCCGCATGCCCCAGCAGCTCTTTAATTGCATTTAAATCCGCCCCATTGTCCAACAGGGCCGTTGCGAAAGTATGTCTCAAAATATGAGGACTTCTCTTACCTTGAGTAGAAATCAGCGTCAATTGCCGATGTACAATATCATAGATCAGCTTGGCATATGCCGGCTTTCCTTCTTTCGTAACGATTAGTAAGCTGTTATTAGTATCAACAAATTGCGTCGCCTTTTGTTGCAAATAGTTTTTCAATTCTTTCAATAAAAGATTATTGATCGGAACCAAGCGTTCTTTGTTCCTTTTACCTAATATAAGAATATTTTTATTAAAAAAATCGATATCCTGCTCCTTAATTTTCAACAATTCGGCCAAACGAATCCCGGTACCGAACAACAATTCCATAACCATATAATCGCGACAGGATTCAAATCCATCCTGCTCCTGTCCCATCTGATCCAATAAACGCACCAGCTTTTCCTTTTCAACGACTACAGGTAGTTTTTTAGCAGTTTTTAACGCTTTAATGAGTGTCATGGGATTTTTCGCGATACACTCTTCTCTTTGCAAAAATTTAAAATAAGTTCGCATGGAGGACATACTCCGGTTGACCGAACTCGCATTTTTTCCGGACTCTACCATTTGCGCGAAATAATGGCGTAAATCACGGTATACGATATCCGGCACGGTCAGTCCCTCACGATCCAAAAAAGACTGAAACATCTCCAGCTCATGCTTATAGGCAATAACCGTATGTTCTGAATACCTTTTTTCAATCTGCAAAAACCGAATAAACTCCTTTTCCAACATATTTTCCCTTGCTATATAGCTTAAATTACAAACTTAAAAGCACAAAAAAAAGGGAAAAGCAATGCTTTTCCCTTTATATTTTAAAATTATCAGCGAATCAATTAGTTAGCTACATCTTGATTCAAAGATTGTTTGTAAATCGCTTTTTTCACTTGAATGCGACGAGTTACAGATCTCTTTTCGTAAGCTTGACGTGAACGCAACTCTCTTAAAACTCCAGTTTTTTCGAATTTCTTTTTGAAACGTTTCAATGCTCTATCTAAAGATTCTCCTTCTTTTACATTTACGATAATCATGCGTTATATATACCTCCTTTCGCCGCTTTTAAATTTAAAGTGGGACAAAGGTAAGCTATTTATTTTTAAAAAGGAAAACAAAATTATTTTTTATAACAATTCGAATTCTTCCAACAAAATTCTTAGCGGTTTCTCCTTCGTACACAATGCCGTATGCCAACCCAATTGCTTTGCTGTCGCCAGATGTTGAGGGCTGTCATCAATAAATAAAGTCTCCGCCGGATCCAATTGTTGCTCTTGCATAACCAATTCAAAAATCTCCGCATCCGGTTTGCGCATCCCTACTAAATGGGAGTAATAGGTCTTTTCAAAAAAACCTTCATTGTCGGCAACACCATATTTCTCATGAATATCATTCATACAATAAGCATAATGAATTGCATTGTTGTTACTTAACAAAAAGGTACGGTATCGATCTTTCAACTGGATTAAAATCTCATGATTACCCTGTGGTACACCGATCAGTAAACTGTTCCAGGCTGTATCAATCTGTGCATCCGTCAGTGCTGGGTTTTGGGTTAATTCTCTTATCCCCTCACGAAATTGCGTCGAATCAATTTTTCCTTTATCAAAATTATCAAAAAGTGCACTTTGACCATGATGTCCAAATACGGCATCAACATTTTCTATACCTAACTGAGTAAAAGCATCTTTCAATTTTACAAAGTCGATCATAAAGATCACATTCCCATAATCAAGAACAATATTTTTAATTTTTTCCATCGAATTATTTTGAAATATCGATACAAATATCGATAATTGCATCGTCAAAACGGCACAACAGCTGTTTAAATTGACAAAACAAAAGACCTGCTCCTATAGCTCAGTCGGTTAGAGTAGAAGACTCATAATCTTTTGGTCCCTGGTTCGAGCCCAGGTGGGAGCACAGAACAAAAAAGTCGCTTTTCTATATAGAAAAGCGACTTTTTTGTTTCTTAGACATCCATGTTTATTAAGGAAATTGACCTAGGGAATCCCTTCTCTTTTTTGAGCATAATGTAGCAATTAAAAAAGTAACCACACCTTATGATTGCTAAAGAAAAAAAATAGCCATCTATATGTCAACAATTTAAGAACAGTACAAAAAATCTGACGAAATAAACAGGCCAAATCATATAGCAGATGCCAATCTATTCCTTCATTTTCTAGAAATATTTATTCAAAAAAATACAAACAAAAATCTTATTTGTAATTATTCTAAATAAAAATGTAGATTTGCGCCATTCTTACCATGAAACAATATTGGACAGCTACATTAAAAGGTTCTTCTGAAGCTTTTGAATCCTTATATGACTTAGTATATCGAGAGCTTTTCGCTTATGGCGTTATGTTGGGATATTCGCGCGAGGCCGTAAAAGACGGTATACAACATCTTTTCTTAGAACTATGGGAAAAACGTGACCGTCTGCCCGATGTTGATAATATCAAGTCTTATTTAATGACATGGCTACGCCGTGTACTGAATGACCATCGCGTATTGAATGAAAAATTAAATTCAGGAAATTATCAGCCCAATGATAATACACCTTCACATGAAGCTTTACTCATACAACAGGAAACCGTAAACGAAACCACTGCGCGTCTATCAAAAGCATTGGAATCACTCACACCTAAACAAAGACAGGTGATTGACCTTAGGTTTTTTCAAAATATGTCTTATGAACAGATCGCTTCCAAAACAGGCAATAGTCAGCGTACAATCTATAACATTGTATATGAATCTGTTAAGATTTTAAAAGAAAAAAAATAAAAATAATCCGGTAAAAAAACGGAATTGCTCCCTCTACCTTCACATATACATGAAAAAAATTTATAACGACAGCGTTGATTTGCTCAGTGACGAGAGTTTTGTGTCTTATCATAATGGAACCGCAAATAAACAGGAAATTCATTTTTGGGATACATGGATCGCAGAAAATCCGGATAAATTGGATCTTGTTGCAGACGCGCGAAAGATGCTCGATACCCTAAAAATGCATATCACCGAAACGGAATATCAAGTTGAAAAAGACAAACTATTTGCGACACTCGAAAGCAAAGTGCCTACAAAAACTCGAAGACTGACAACGAGATGGCGCTGGATCGCCGCAGCATCAATCCTGCTCATAGGAACATTTACATTCCGTCAGTTTTTCTACAAAGACTCACCTCAGCGTACTTTAGCTGTAAATACAGTTTCCGCTGAACAATGGCTCAGTGTCGTCGCCCAAAATGGCAAAATGGTTAAAGTCAATCTAACTGATGGCAGCCAGATTACGTTGATGGGTGGTAGTAAACTAAAATACCCCAAACATTTCCGTAAGGATACAATGTATGTCCTGCTAGATGGCGATGCACGCTTTAACATTGCAAAAAAGCCTGATCGCACATTTGCTGTAAAAACAGGCAATACCTTGGTAACAGTATTAGGAACACAGTTTTTGGTAGAACAAGCTGACACTAAAAATACCAGAGTCAGTTTGTTTTCTGGAAAAATTAAATTGACCAACCAATTAAACAACAAACAAGCCCTACTCAGTCCAGGACAACAGGGGTATGTCACAAATCAGGAGATCCATCTCGATAAATTTACGCCAACAGAGATCAATAATTTTGCAGAAGGTATTTTGCATTTTCAAAATGCTTCTTTTGCTGAAGTCGCGCGAAAAATGGAGCAATATTATGGTATCCACATCTCTCTCAGCAAACCAAATGCACGATGGCGGTATAGCGGGCATTTTGAGAAGCTGCCTGTTGAGACCGCACTCGCCGCGATTTGTTTTTCAAAAGAATTGTCATCAAAAAAAATAGCAACAGATACCTATGTGCTTTATTAAAAAAACAGTAAGACGAACCTGTTTATTGAATACTTTTTTTCTATTATTCGCTGGCGCTGTTTCAGCTCAAAATGCTTCCAACCAAGGGAGTTTGGAAACTGCTTTTCAATTACTGACGCAGCAACATGCTGTACATTTTTCCTACGATGCATCCATCGGACTGCAGCGACGCGTTCCACTTCCGACAGCAAAAGAGAATATCGATACGTATTTGTCGAGACTTGCTTCAACGCTTCAGTTGCGCTTTCAGCGGATTAAACATTCAAATCTGATAGCCGTCAGCAAGGCGCCAAAACCCATACAATTAAGAGGTGTAGTGAAAGATGCCAAAACAGGCTTACCTATGGCCGGTGCGACTATTATGCTACGCAAAGAAAACAAAACCTATTTCACCGATAGTTTAGGGCGATATCGCATACTGACAGCAGCCGAAAATCGCGGCGAGGGAATAGGCGTACGTTACTTAGGTTATCAGAATTACGACTTCAAGGTGGATACCGCTGTACAGCAGATCAATCTGTCACCTTTAGATCAACAGCTTGAAGAAGTATTCGTCAGCAGTACTTACGAAGCGCCTAAACTGCGCGAAGAGATGATCGGAAGTGTCTATACCGTCAGCGCAAAGGATTTACAGGCCGATCGCCCTATAGAGAGTGTCGATAAGATGTTGGAAGGATTGGTACCGGGATTATATGTCGAACCCAGCACTTCCTTGGGCACATCCGTTAAGCTCCATATCCGAGGACAGGGAACATTGACAAACCTGACAAGCAATACTGGACGATCAACCTCATCGCAGCCTTTGTACGTGGTGGATGGTGTCGTTGTCCAAGAACAGGAGATTGGCGACGCCAGTTCGCTTTTTAATGGCGAAACATTGCTGAACCCAATTGCAGGAATCAATCCGTTAGATATTGAATCCATTTCGGTACTTAAGGATGCTGCCGCAACCGCAATCTATGGTGCTAATGCAGCAAACGGTGTGATTTTAATCACCACCAAGTCTGGGCGGAGCGGCAAACCGCAGTTGACAGCGTCATACAATACCGGTGTATCCACATTTATCAATCGGATGAAATTGCTCTCCGGGCCGCAATACTATGAGCTACTACGGGAGTTCCATATCAATACGGGCAAAACCGAGAGTGAAGCAACGCGTCTGGCGGGTAGCAATACCATTGATACAGATTGGTTTGGACTGACTTCACGCAATGCACGCTATGATAATGTAAATCTATCACTTTCGGGCGGAAAAGGTAACGATACGTATTACCTCTCTATGGGCTACCGCAATCAACAAAATGCCAGTCCGGGAAATGGACTGAAGCAATACACAAGCTCCATGCGTTATTACAATCAGTTTAGTGATAAACTGCAAATGACCACGACTATATCGCCGACACTGATGCAGCGTGAGGGGCTCGACCAATTTGCAAATGCTGCTTACATGCCTCCCAATATAAATCCCTACAAGGAAGACGGAACTTACAGTACCTTCTTAGGGCTCGTGAATCCTGTCGCAGCGCTGGCTGAATATACAGATAAAGCCTTGGCTTTTACAGGGACTGCACGGATTGAACTGCAATATGCACTGTTACCCTTTTTAAGCCTGCGCGGAGCTATCGGCGGGAATATGCTGCAATCCAAGCAGGAAACTTTTCTTTCAGGCATAGCCGGTGCTTCCACAGCTAAAGATGGGCGCCTCCGAATCAACGATCGCACGACGTACAGCTGGACCTCCATGTTACAGTTAACCTATAGCCCAAAATGGCAAAACGGGCATCGTTTTGTTGGTATTGCGGGGATAGAACTAAAAGATCAATACAGCAAATTATTAGTGGGCCAAGGTACCGGCTTTACTTACGATAGGGTCATCTCACTCGGCCTCGCAAGTTCGACACAGTCGTCTTCCTCTAAAATCTCGGATGCGACAGTATCCAACTATGTACAGATGAATTACGACTATGACAAGCGATTTTATGCTTCTCTGAGTGGCCGTGCAGATCAGTCGTCCATGTTTGGTGGCGACAAACAGGTCGCACTCAATGGAGCGCTTGGATTAGGCTGGAATATCAGCAACGAAAAATTCATGCAACCCGTTGCAGCAATTGATTTCTTACGTCTTCGAGCCAGCTTCGGAACCACAGGGAATTCGCGGATCGGATCATATGCTTCCAGAGGGCTTTATGATTTAAACAACGTGACCTATGGTGGGCAAATGAGTGCAACTCCCTCTTCTTCTGCTGCCGAAAATCCAGATCTAGGTTGGGAAACGAATATCAAATTCAACTTCGGTTTTGACTTGAATGCCTTCAATAGATTGCGTCTTGTATTAGACCTTTACCGGAATAATATCCGCAATCTCATTACAGACATCAGTGTGCCATTAGAAACAGGATATGGCAAAATGCCAGTCAATTCGGGCAATATGTACAATCAAGGGCTCGATTTAAGCATTGCCTATCAATGGCTTAAACAGTCTAAGATAACCTGGAACAGTACCCTTATCGGTGGTTGGAATAGAAATAAGGTGACCTCCTTTAATAATCCACTCATTGAACAATATGCAGCAAACTCCTCCGATAATGTAGGTATAGGTCAGCGTGTGGGATACAGTTCAACTTCGCTCTGGGGTATCAAATGGGGCGGTGTAGATCCAAGCACCGGAGTGGAACAATTCTATACCCCAGATGGAGAGCTGTTAAATCGGACTGAAATACGGGCAATGGGTCAAAACGCTTACCAATTACTAGGCAATTCGATGCCTGATTTTCAAGGAAGTATCATCAACAATCTGGGCTGGAAGGGTTTTCAGTTCACCTTCAATATACAGTATAACCTTGGTGGCAACAAGTTTGCATCGACAACCTACTTACGGGATGGCAATAATCTGGCAAACTCCAATATGTCGGTCAACCTACTGGATCGTTGGCAGAATGCGGGCGATATCACTGCAATCCCCAAACTTAATTCAAGCTCACCACTCAACAATTCCTCCCGCTATTTGTACAGCATGACTTATCTCAAGCTGAGCAACGTATCCTTAAGCTATCGCCTGGCAGATCGATTGACCAAGCGCATCGGCATAGGGCAGACAGCTTTGAGCTTCAATGTTACAAATGTACTTTACTGGTTCAAAGACAAAAGCCCCGCTGGCAGAAACGGTATCCGCGAGTATAGGTTTGTCTATCCCGAGACACGTAATTTTTCGATTGGCCTACGCACCACACTTTAATCCTTTAATAATTTGAGCTATGAACATAAAGACGCTAAGTATTGCTTTTCTTGTCACTTTGGGCACAACGGGCTGTTCAAAATTTTTAGATAAAGAACCGGAAAACAAAGTATCGGTCGACCTGCTTTTTTCAGATATGCAGGGTGCTAAATCGGCTTTGGCGGGAG
This sequence comes from Sphingobacterium sp. B29, assembly GCF_001952815.1. Lineage (NCBI taxonomy): Bacteria > Pseudomonadati > Bacteroidota > Sphingobacteriia > Sphingobacteriales > Sphingobacteriaceae > Sphingobacterium > Sphingobacterium sp. B29. Next base: position 5,347,558 of record NZ_CP019158.1, read on the forward strand.
TTTACGAAGACCTATTTCAGTCAACTTACTACAATGGCTTGCGTATGGTTTACCCAGACCTGCTTGGCGGAAACTTAACGTTTACCGTAGCGAGCAAAACGACACTTTCGGATGTTTATTCCTTTGAGACAGATGCCGAAAATGGTTCTATGAACAGTCTATACAGTTATCAGTATACGCTACTCAATGCAATCAATAATATCATAAAGCGTGTCCCAGCGATGCAGAATGTCAGTGAACTCGAACGCAATAACGTAATGGCCCAGGCCTATGGTCTGCGGGCATTGGTTCATTTCGATCTTGTGCAGTTATATGCGCAGCCTTATCGTTACACCGAAGATGCTTCACATCCGGGCATCATATTGGCCAAAACAACAATTGTACCCAATGAGGCACAGATTGCACGCTCCACAGTGGCAGATGTATATCAATTTATACAAGCTGATCTGTCCCTCGCTGATTCTTTATTTGCCAATAGCAAAGCTATATTTGAAGGCAATGCCAAAATATATATGAGCTTACAGGCAAGTAAAGCACTCCAAGCCCGATTAGCATTAAATCGCAACGACTGGGAAAAAGCTTACCAGCTAAGTGCCGAACTGCTCAAAGCGAACTATTCGCTATATACCAATGCTGAGTATATCGACAGTTGGAAACAGGCCAACACCAAAGAATCTATATTCGAATTGGCTGTGCCGAGCAATTATTCCAGTAACTCAATCGGTAGTTATTATGTCAATGATTCAGGCAACTCCTACTATCAGTTTGGACCAAGTCAGGATCTACTCCATTTGTATGGGCAAAATGATGTGCGTGCTCAGGGTGGAATATTTAAATATCCAACTATACAAACTGCAGTAACAAGCGTCAAGTTGATCCGTCTTTCCGAAATATATTTGATTCATGCCGAAGCGGCAGCTGAACTTGGCTATGCTAATGAAGCTATTTCAGACCTAAATGTCATCAGACTACGTGGGAATCCGCAGCTCGGCGCTTATCTTTTCAACACAAAAGACCTGCTGATCAAGGAGATCCTTGACGAACGTCGTCGTGAGCTCTGTCTTGAAGGCTTCTTATACCTGGATCTGATGCGTAGAGGTCAATCCGTTATGCGCAATGACTGTACTGGTGCAAACTGTAATGTCACTTATCCAAATGATCATATGGTACTGCCTATTCCACAACAGTCTGTACTCTCCAATTCACTGATGAGACAGAATCCCGGCTATTAATCACTCAATAAAACACAAATTAATAAAACAACACATGAACAGTTTAAAAGCAATCCTTAAGTTATCCAAGCTCGTCACTATTTTCAGCATCTTATTTTTTACCATGTCCTGTAGCAAGGACAGTACCGTGACTCCTGAGCCCGAGTATGTCCCTAAACCAGATAATAATGCCGTAGCTGCATTTACCAGTACAGATGCTTATTTCGAACTATATATCTATCGCTTCGATGATGTCACACAAACATGGGGCAAACGTATCCGGTCCCACTATCCAACGGTATCTTCAACAGACCCAACCTATATGGGCTTTACCAATCCTTTTGTGACAGATAGCGGGGTAAACCTTTTCCAGATGGTCACGCTTTACAGCGATAAAATCGGCTCAACAAATATCAAAACGGCTGGTATAAATGTCGATCAGGTATTGCAATTTCTACCAGATGAGAATAATAATAAAATTGGTAAAGTGACTGTAAAAGAACAACAGGTCAAAATCTATAAGAAAACCGAATCCGCAGAAGAACGGAAAGATATGGAGTTCTTTGAGGTTGGTATCAGTGGCTCGGGAACCTATGATCTAAATGAAGGTGTAATCGACTTGGAAGTGAATTTTAACGAGTCTGCGATCGGAGGAGCAAATAAGATAATCCGTAAATACAAACTGAGTACCAAAGCGTTAGAACTATAAACAACGAATGATACGAAGAGTACTTGTATTTGGTTTATTGGGAGTCGTCTTGATCTTGCTGGCTTTTGTGCAGGATCAGGATATTCCTGATATTGCGCTATGGCGCAGATTGTATGCTTCCGGCGACAGCAGGCAATGGCCGACTCCCCACCTAGATGATGATGTAAAAACAAATTTTGTGGATATCGGATCACTGCCCGATGTAGAATACCCTTTGGACAATCCCTTTTCCAAGGAAAAGTCAGCGCTGGGAAAATTATTGTTTTTCGATCCCAGACTTTCAGCGACCAAACAGCTGGCCTGCGCAAGCTGCCACGATCCGCAGCTGGGCTGGGGCGATGGCAAAAGCTTAGCAAATGGGCACAATCGACGGGTAGGAAAGCGAAATGCAATGACCTTGTATAATGTTGGATACTACCATACTTTCTTTTGGGATGGACGATCTCCCTCCTTGGAAGCCCAGGTATTATTCCCATTGACCGATAGCGTTGAGATGAACACCGCTCCCGAAGTAGCTGTACGTCATATTCAGGCAATAGCCGGTTACAGGCCTTTGTTCAAATCAGCCTTTGGAGACAGTACGATCAGTATCTCGCGCATTCAACAGGCTATTGCAACTTTTGAGCGCGGCATTCGTAGCTACAACAGCAAATTTGACCGCTTTATTAAAGGAAATAAAGATGCCATGACGGATGACGAGGTCTGGGGGCTTCATCTTTTTCGGACTAAAGCACGCTGCATCAACTGCCACAATACACCGTTATTTTCAGATAATCAGTTCCATAATGATGGTCAAACATTATATGGTACCAGGCAGCAGGACTTTGGACATTACCATATCAGTGGCAAGCAGGAAGATATAGGTGCATTTCGAACGCCCTCTTTACGGGAAATCACCCTTACAGGACCTTGGATGCACCATGGTAATTTTCCAACATTACTGGACGTCGTACAACTTTATAATCTCGGTAATCCTGAACCGATACAGCGTAGCGTTACGATAGATCCTAAAACCAAACCCATTCATTCGGCGAAGCTGAAAAAGCTGAACCTCACAAATGAAGAAATTAATGCTGTGCTTAAATTTCTAGGGGCTATCAGTAGCAGTACACAACAGCGTATAGCGATGCCAAAATTGCCCGAATAAACCAAAATAAATAAAAAGAGAAATCCAGCATTAATACGAAGATAAATAAGGTGTCAACCTAGTCTTCTTAAAATAACATGTGCTTATCGCTTTAAATGAACAGCGTAAAAAACGAAGGCAGCACAAAGCCATAAAAAAATCCCCATCGCATGATGGGGATTTTTTTACCGGGCTCTCCTTATATTTCCTTTCGATTATCGTCCGATTCAATATCGATCAGTTTATTGTAAGGATCTATACCTACCTGTTCGGGTTTTTGATCAACAATCAGCGTCATCGTATTGTTGATTCGATCGATTTTATGCTTTTTTAGATAAAGCTCCTGACGTTTATTACCGTCTTTGCTTTTCTTATCCGAGAAAACACCTACCTCGATATAGTCTGCCAATGGCAATGATTTCAGAGTCACACGATCTGATTTCTTAAAGGACAGCGGCTGCCCACCTTCGTCATTGTAACTCTTTTTCCCATTGCCATCTACGCGGTACTTGGACACTTCAAATTGGATATCAACCTGGTATTTACCATCCTTAAGTTTCTTTGAACTTACTTTTTCTATTTTATTGTTATACAGGGTGATCGTTTCAAACATATCTTTAATCAGGTAACGTAATGAGTCAGGAGTCGCCTGTCTAAAACTATCCACAAACTCTGATGAAGTTGTATATGGTGGGTTTTGAAACGCTGTACGTTGTAAATAAGATTGGGCTGTCCTGTTAAAAAGATCCTCGCCCAGATAATCGCTCAAGGCATAAAGCACCAGGGATCCCTTTTGGTAATGGATGTACATTTGATTTTCATTATACATCAACGGCTTTTCACCTAGTTTTTCGGCACTTCGTCCTTGCAAATAGCCATCGAGCGCATCTTTGAGAAACTTACGCATCTGCCCTTTACCATATCTTTTTTCCAAAACCTTGAGCGATGAATATTCAGACATACTTTCGGACATCAATGTAGCCCCTTGCACATTGGCTCCTACCACTTGATGTGCCCACCACTGATGTGCAATCTCATGGGCTGTTACCGCGTAGGGATAATCGACCGCATCTTCTTTCTTCTCATTGACATCAGCAATAAAACCGATCGCTTCAGAAAAAGGAATTGTATTTGCAAAGGACTGCGCGAAAGTTCCCGCTGTGCGCGGAAATTCAATAATACGCAATTGTCGATGCGGGTAAGCACTGTATTCTTTCGTATAGTAAGCCAAAGAAGCCTTACTGGAAGCCATCATCCGATCGAGGTTATAGGTATGCCCCTTATGGTAATAAATCTCCAAATTTACCCCGTTCCACTTATCTTTTTTGACTTCATATTCGGCCGAATTAAATGCAAAAAAGTTCAGGATTTCCGAATCCATTTTATATTGATAGTACTTACGACCATCTTTCTCCCATTGTTTTGTGAGATAGCCCGGAGCAATAGCCAACTGATTCTTGGCCGTACTTACTGTAGCTTCAAAACGGATCCAATCGGCATCGTTGGATATATAGTTATTCTGCAGGGCCCTTTTGTCAGTCTGCGGAGCCATTCTATCACGATACGGAAGTCCATATTTTTTGCGGACATCATTGTCTACCAACTCGCCACGGTCAAGATAGCCTATATTCGGGAAAAGCATATTGTTGATAAACGTACCATTGCCCTTCACAGGCGACTTTTCATTTATCCAGGTATTGGCCGGACTAACAGTACTAAATTTCAACACAATAGAATCGCCCGGAGCCATAGGCTTCTCGAGTTTATAAATATTGAAATTATATTTATCGTCGGCAGAAATCAATTTATTTGGTACACTTAAAGAAAATATATAATCGTAATTATTGTAATTGACAAAAATAGAATCAATAGGCATATTGGTCTTGTTTTTCAATACATAGTCCGCATGCGCTTTAAAACTTCGCGTATCGGGAAAAATATCCAGATTAAACTTAATATCCACGACACGGGGCTGCGGCCTGTACTGATACTTCTTATATTTCTTTTCCCATTCTACAGCTTGTTTTTCATGATCTAAACTGGTATAATATGGATTTTTAATGTGGTTTTCGTAATATATTGCAGCACCGATGCCAATAAAGCCCGCAAAGGCAAAAATGAGCAGCGCCGTTGTTACCGGTCCCAAATTCGCCTTAAAAATACCCCAACGCTCCCTAACTCCCGAAAAACCACCTCTTCGCCATAACAGCAGGGCGATGACAGCAAAAAACACCGCAAAAAGCAGCCAATAAACCCGATACGTTAAAAACGGAAGAACATAGCCGAATCCATCCATATCCGAGTAATCCAGATCTGTCCCTGATTAAACTGATAGATCTCCTGTTCTACACCGACCATGGATAAAAAGGGTAATCCAATAAAGAGGGTCAATAACACAAAAAATCCAGCCAGGTAATTTTTGAAAAGCGTATGTACAAAAAGTGAAATAAATAGCCATACCAAATTTGACAACATACCATACACCATCAGATGCATCACATATTGTCCAATTTCAAAATTATAATAGTGATGGTACACCTGAAACCCCATGCAGGTCGCAATCACAACGGCCAGCAAAGTCAATTGCATCAAAAGAATTGCGATAATCTTCGACCCCATAAAAGCCCAGTTGGGCGTCGCTGTTGTATCCAACAATCCTCCCATCCGCGTAATGCTGCCGCGGTGGACAAGAAGTCCCGTAAAAAGAAACGTCAGGATCAGCAGGAAAAACTTAAACGTAGTCCCCGGGATCATCAGCATTTTCCAGGTCACCGGATAAGTCGACGTTCCGAATATCGAGCCAATGGTGCTTGCCATCAAGATAATGAACAATACTCCTACCAAAGTCAATATTAAAAACACCGGATTTTTGACGATATAGCGATAGTCGTACCGTGCCATTGTCCATGTCGTTTTCAAATAATGAAAGGTCGAAAAATCATAGTTTACTTTAGGCAGATTGATTTTGAAGATACTATCAAAGTTATTTTTGGTTAAACGGGCTCCTTTTTTCGATGATTTAAAGGAAATCGAATGTTGTGAAAAAGAAAACAACATATAAAATCCGCCAATGAATAAGGCTGCGACAGCGAGCCATATTAACCGGTTATAAATAACAGCTCCGGTAAAGGGAAGATTATTGACATTCTTCTCATCTGGAGACCAGTATTGGGTATAGTATGAGATGGCACTATCCCCAAAAGGATCTATCAATGCCCCCACAAAACGATTGTCCATATTGTTCGCCAGATTCTGAACCAGCACCTGAAGAATAATAAGGATCAACACCGCGACAAAACCAACGTATACGTTTCGTGTCAATGTTACCAGCACAAAGATAATTGCACTAAAAATAATGAGATTTGGGATAACCTGTACAAGATAGGTCTGTAAATATGCCCAAACATGAATTGGTCCCAATAAGGATTGATTGATACCCGGCACGAATTGTGCGACGATAATACCCAAGGTTGAAGCAAATACAATAACCAATACAACAGCTACTGATCCAAAGAATTTACCGAGTAGATAGTCCGTTTTTGAGAAAGGGTAACTGAAAAGTATCGTATGCACCTGGTATTGAAAATCCCGGTAGACGCAGGCTCCAACGATGGACGGTATCAAAAAATAGATAATAGTCGACATGCCATTAACCATACCATTAATCGCCCATGGAGAGTTCATAATGGTGTTGGACGAAGTCGTTGCCGTTATACCATCAAAAATACCGAGCGAAGACAGCATAATAAACAACGAAAGCGCAAAGAAGAGTGCCATATAGATGTAGACGGCAGAACTCTTAAACCAACGCGCAAACTCAAAATGAAAGATGGCTTTAAACATGGCGTTGATCATTTTTTAGCGCTACAAAATAGACATCCTCCAATTGGCCTTGAGCGTTCACAAATGATTCATCGGGACGCACATCGCTGTACACCCGAATATTGAGTGTGTTGTCCTGATTGTAATTGGTTGAAATAACGTTATATTTTTGTGTATACTCATCCAGTTGATCCCGACTGATGATACGTACCCAGATTTTACCATCCAATTGATCGATGGATTCTTTAGGAGTGCCTCTCAAAAGAATCTTTCCCCCATTCAAAATGGCCAACTCATGACACAGTTCACGCACATCATCCACAATATGCGTAGAAAAAATGACGGTATGATCTGTACCTATTTCTCGTAGAACGTTCAAAAAGCGATGTCTTTCCGCGGGGTCAAGCCCTGCAGTCGGTTCATCTACAATGATTAACTTGGGATCATTCAGCAACAATTGCGCAATACCAAAACGTTGCTTCATCCCGCCCGAGTAACCACTTACGCTTTTATTGCGTACGTCCCAAAGATTGGTAACCTCAAGAACACGGTTGATAATGGCATCCCGATCGGCTTTCGATTTAATTCCTTTAAGCTTTGCAAAATATTGCAGCAGATCTGATGCAGAGAGATTGGGATAAACACCAAATTCCTGTGGCAAATAACCCAAAACTTTCCGCAAATCGAGCTGATTTTTGAGTACATCAATATCACCAAAAGTAATACGGCCACTGTCGGGTTTCTGAAGTGTCGCAATTGTCCGCATTAAAGAAGACTTGCCAGCACCATTTGGTCCCAGTAAACCAAACATCCCGGGCTTAATTTCTAAGTTTACGCCATCTAAAGCTTTTACTCCATTAGAATAGGTCTTACTAAGGGTCTCTATGGATAAATTCATAATTTATTTTAACTGTTAATAATATGTTAGTATACCAAAACAAGGATATGTTACATCAAGATAGTAAAAGTTAAAAACAAACGAAAATGAAAGGTTTCCAATGGACACATCTGCAGGCAAAAAAACTGTTTTTGCTTTTGGACAAATACCTTAAAAAGATGAGTCTCCAAGCGGGTCAGATAGCATTAAAAGATCTACTAAAAACTTCGCAATAATGGCTGTGTACTACATCGAAAGGATCCGCCAAAGCTACGGCTGATCCGGAAATCAATGTATTCAACATGGACACCACAAGCGGAGAGCTTATCTCCAATATAGCCAAAAACAGGATCTGTCACATAGACTGTCGGATTAATAGGCAGACCATTGGTTGCTAGCAAGCTCGCCTCCTTCAAATTGACCACAATTTTGTCCCATGTTTTCAGTTTTTGGGGTATCCCATAGGGTAATGCTTCCTCACAAACGATCATCAATCCTTCGCGGATCAGTCCTAGTGCACAGTCCAAATGAAGTATATTGGGATGAAGTTTCAACTCTTCAACCTGATAACCATAAGGCTGTAATAGTTTAGAGAGCCACTTAATCCCTAGGCTGTTCGAGGAAAGCCCAGAGTTGCCGACAAAAATATGTTTACCGTATACCAGGATGTCGCCTCCTTCTAGAAAAGGGCCATGCCATAATCCCAACTCCTCCTGCTCCGCCATGGCGGTCTTGGCGCAGCCACATAAAGGCAGTCACTTTGATAAACTTCACGTTCCAACACATCCCGGATGGGCCATATTTCATTGCGGCGCTGCATAAAACGGATTGACCCCTCAATAACGGCATTTCCGATGGTGAAAAATGGGTCTCGGACAAAGAAATTAGAATAACCGTGTTCTCCTCCGGATACTTTTTCAAGTGTTGTTAGGTTACGTGGCCGCAACACTTCAACGCCATATTTCTCCAACAGCAAAGCAAAATTATTGCGCTCTTGTTCCCATGCCTTTTGCAATTCGGGATACACTTCTCCAAAATCTTTTCCTGCATTGGCATCGTCTCCCTCCAGCGCAGTGGAAGATAAAAACCGAAGATCTTCAACCTTCATCATTTCCGGAAAGCCAAATTCAGAAACCGTAAGAATAACTTTCTTTAAAGGGGCAAACTCATTTTCTACAAAGATCATAGCACTGATTTTAAGTCCAATTTGCTTTTTTTTTATCAAAAAAAACAAATGTATAGGAAAGCGGAATCTAAATTCCTAGAACCCAGCGCACATTGAACAAATCAGTTACTTCAATAAATTTCTGCTGCAAATCAAAATCTATTCTTCTTTTTTGTTGGGATGTAAGTCTTTCAATCAATTCCCCACGTTCGGAAATATCCTGACAGGGCAAAAACACAGCGACGTAGTTTCCCACTCTCCGTCCCTCGTTGTGCACCAAATCAGAGCCGTAAATTGCGATAGGTCCGGAAATAAGAGTGGCACTCACTACAGGCATTTCAGCACAGCCCTGCAAGGGTTGGTCGAACATATCAAAATGTAACGTTCCCCCAAAACAGGTCTGATAAAACGTAAGTGCCGCTCTACAATTTCCTGAGAATGTAATGAAAATTCCGCTTTGCAAGCGTTCCATTGGCTGAACTAACATCATATCAATTGGCTATGCATCCGGTATTTCAGGCTCTACAAGTTTTCTCATTTTTTCCAACGACTCTTGCCATCCAAGGTAGCACATCTCGACAGGAATAACCTCAGGAATTCCAGTCTGTTCAATCTTAAGTTCTGTACCACACATCACTTTACGCAAGGAGACAGTGGTAGTCATTTCACCCGGTAAATTGGGATCATCAAATCGATCCACGTACTTGATAAAAGTATCTTGTTCAATCTCAAGGTACTCACCACCAAAAGAATGGCTATGACCGGTACTAAAATTAATGAAGGTCATTTTGAAACTTCCGCCTACTTTAAAATCCATTTGCTGTACGGTACAGACAAAACCATAAGGAGGCAGCCAGCTGGCATGTGCTATCGGATCTGCGAAAGCACGGAACACCTTTTCAGGACTCGCCTGAATAATTCGATGTAAAGAAACCTGATTCGTTTTCATATCTATATTGTTTATAAGTGAATAACTATTGCTTATTTTTTGTTTTACTCGCTCTCAGTACATTCTTTCAGTCCAATACAATCCGGTAAACTTGCTACACTACTGAAGTCTGATGATATACTCCTGTACCAACTGTCTCCTTGTTGCTTAAACGAGTAATCTTGGCCTGATAGAAATAAGAAACAGCAAGTATCCCCAATACTAAAATGGGCATCACCATAAATGCTGCATTTTTGTCAACACATGCGTGACTAATAAAAGCAAATATTAAATTGAATGTCAATCCAGCATAGGCCCATTCTTTTAATTTGGTCGGAACCTGCGGTACTGCAATTGCAATAACGCCCAACAGCTTACAGATAATTAAAGCATAGGCAAAATAGTCGGGATATCCCAATGGTTTTGTGCCCGCATTGATATATTGCGGCGCAAATAACAGTGTTCCAAGTGGCATCAGTCCTTCCCAGAGAACTATAAATACCGTTGCTATCCAAAAAGCAATTTTGTTCTTTTTCATTGTATAAGTCGTTTGTGTAAGTGTATAATTTCAGTGATAATCAGCCTTGAATCCTTGAATTACTAATTCGCAGATTCTACATAGTTTAAGAAGTTATTTAAAATAGCCTGCCAGCCCGATTTTTGGAATTCAGGATCATTTTCCTGTTCCGCATCAAAAACTGTTATCACACTGGTTTTCCCTTCCGCTTCGGAGAAAAGCGTATTTACAGTTCTTCCATCGGCCATGGTATATGCAATTTCCTGGTATAAATTTACCGTATGGTAGGTTCCTTCGAAGTCAAATCCGAAGCTTCCATCTTTTGCCTCCATACTATTTTTAAAAGTACCATCCACGCGAAGATCATTTTCACTGCTTGGGCAGTGCCAGCTCGGGTCTGCCGAGTTCCATTGCATAATATCCGTCGGACTGTTCCATAATTTCCATACTTTTTCTACAGGAGCGTTAATCGTTGCTTCAACTGTAATTTTTGTCTGTCTTTCCATTGTTTTCCTATTGTTTATATTGATATAACAAAGATGCAAAGGATCAAAACATTGCGGCTGTTGCAAAGACGACAACTTTAGGGGTAGATTACGACAAAAACTATTTGTACCTTTATGTCATAAACCAAAAATGATATGCAAATCTCTGTTTTTGTTCCCGAATACGGCACTATCGAAGGTATTACCCCTGCATTCAGAACCTTTCATACGGCCAATGAATTTCTAACGGCCTTTGGAAAACAGCCTATTTTTGAAGTCGAATATGTAGGTTTAACGACTTACGTTCCGGCCAATAGCGGGGAGTATACCATCAAGACAAACCGGCTATTACAGGACGTTCAGAAAACAGATCTGCTTATTATACCGCCTATTTTTGGCAACATAGAAAAAGGAATACGTGATAATGCCGAAGCGATCCCTTATTTTACAAAACTGTACCACAAAGGGGCTAGTCTTGCCAGTCTATGTGTGGGTGCTTTCCTGCTCGCTGAGACAGGTCTTTTAGATGGAAAAAAATGTTCGACACACTGGGCACATATCGAAGAGTTCAAGGAAAAATACCCTCACATTGAAATTGAGGATGGCGCTGTGATCACTGAACATGAAAATATCTACAGCAGTGGTGGCGCGAGCAGCTTATGGAATCTGATACTCTATTTAGTGGAAAAGTATTCCGACAGGGAAACAGCCGTACTCATAGCCAAATATTTTGCGCTGGATATCAGCCGGGATAATCAATCGCAATTCGCCATATTCAGAGGCCAACGTAATCATGCTGATCTGGATATCCAACAAGCTCAAGACTATATCGAGAAGAAGTACGAGGAGAAAATTACAGTCGAAGAACTGGCCAATCATGTCAATATTGGGCGGCGAACATTTGAACGGAGATTCAAAGAAGCAACCAACAACACGCCTGTCGAATACCTCCAACGCGTACGCATCGAAGCTGCAAAAAAATTCTTCGAAGCATCACGAAAAAACGTTTCCGAGGTGATGTTTGATGTAGGCTATACCGACACAAAAGCCTTTCGGGATATTTTTCGAAAATTACAGGCCTTACACCAATAGATTATCGAAACAAATTTGCCAAGGTAACTGCTGATGTCGCCATTGAGCAATAAACTGTGATAAACAATAAAGCCACTCCTCTGAGTGGCTTTATCATTGCTCGAATTCCTTATAATTATTTTAACATCATTTCCCGAATATACTTCACGGGTGAATTACCAAAACTTAGGAATTTTTCATTGAACGCCTTCAAATTAAACTGTTTCCCTTCTTTTTGTTTAACAGCTTCCCTAAGGTCATAAATTTCTTTATATCCCGTAAAGTAAGACGTCAGCTGCACACTGCTCACAGACACACGTTTCCATTTACCGGCTGCTTCGGCCTGTTGTTGAAACGCCTCATCAACCAACAAATGCATGGCGTCTTTTTCACTCATATTTTTCACATGGACGCTATAATCGAGTATAGCATTACAAACGGTACGCAGATGCCATTTGTACCACATCAACCACATTTCAGGAGCATTGTCACCGTAACCATTTTCGAGCATCATTTGTTCGGTATAGACAGCCCAGCCCTCAATCATTGCACCATTACCTAAAATACTCTTGATGAGACTCGGCGATTGGTTCGCATACACCAATTGGGTGTAATGCCCCGGAATAGCTTCGTGTATATTCAGTATCTGTAAAATGTAATGGTTATACTCCCGAAGGTAACTCTCTGTTGCCTCTTTGGTCCAGCCTGTTAGACTGCCCACATTGTAATAGGTATTCCCACCTTTATCGTATGGACCAGGTGCACTGATTGAAGCTCCCGCAACACCAGCCATATAAGCAGGCTCTTTGCGCACCACAAGCGGCTTGCTATCATCGATGTACAATAAATCCTTTTGTTTGACAAACGCAACCAGCTTCGGTATCTGTGCTTCGATAGCGGATTGAAACTCTTCTGCTTTAACATGTTTGACAGACAGGGTGTCGATCATCTTTCGAATGACAAGCAAACTATCTGACGGCAAGGATGATTTTCCAAAATATTTAGGCCACAGCTCTTTGCTGATTTTATACATCTCACCATGTAAATAGCTTTTTCTTGCTAGAGCAGCCTGATAAATCTGTTCTGCCGTTGAACCCGATTGGATATCGAAATCAAATTTCTTGTCGTAAAGTTCTTTTCCTAATCTAAAACTTCGCGGAGAAGGATTAGGTGTCACTTTTAAAAATTGAACATATCCGTTGATCGCCGCAATAGCTTGTTGCGAAGCCTTCTGGATGGCCTCCTTTTCTGAAGCCGGCAGATCGGATTTTTTCAGTGAATCCCGTAAATCGCTTTCAAAAACAGATAAACCGCCCAAATTCTGTTGAATTGCCAAATCGGTCAATACCAAGGCCGGATTTTTAAGCTGTCCTTTCGCGGCCTCATAATAGGCTGGAATCTTCGTCAAACGTTGATAAATAGCTTTAAGTCGGGTCGATAATGGTGCATAATTCTCAGCAAGCATAAAAGCGATCGTCCCCCCAACATTGTACGAAGAAGGATTCCACTCATACGCGCGCTCTTTCTCAATAGACCACACATTGGATTCAAGATAGTTTTGAATCAGATGATAATCTGTTTGCTGAGAAAGATTCAAGGTGCTCAGATCAAAACTTTTGAGACTGTCCAAATGTCGCTTTGAAAACTCCATACGTAGTTTTCGCGTATTGGCATCCGGAATTGTCAACAAGGAATCATACTGATGGAACCCAACTTGGGTAGCCCATTCCGGATTTTCTTTCCAAAGCTGCTGAATAAAGCGGTCCTCATACGATTTAAACTTTTCATTCACAGCAGTATCAGCAGCAGATTGTCTGTTATGAGTTCCCGATCCACAGGAAGCCATCAGGCCCAATCCAGCGATAGCAAGGGTATATGTTATAAGTTTCATTGGAGTAATTTGTCTAAAATTAACATTATTGTTGATGAATTTCAGCATTTTACTCCAATAATTTAAAACTATAACCAGGTATGAAATTTTTGGATAAACCAATTTTTGACCCACTGTGTAAGTAAACAATAGCAGACCAAAATGCCGATAAGCCATGGAAAATAAGTCAGAGGCAGTGCTTCCATTTTTAAGGCAGCGGCAAATGGCGTAAACGGCAAAACGACCCCAATAATCATAATTAAACTCGTCAAGGCAACAACCGGTGCAGCAGCCCAGCTTTGAATAAAGGGTATTTTCTTAGTCCTGATCATATGAATAATTAATGTTTGTGAAAGCAATCCCTCTACAAACCAACCAGTCTGAAAGAGTGTTTGATCCGATACCGTATTGGCCTTGAACACGAAAAACAATACCGCAAAAGTGGCGAAATCAAACAATGAACTTATGGGGCCAATAAATAACATAAACTTAGAGACACTACCAGCATCCCATTTCTTTGGCTCGACGATAAATTCCTCATCCATGCTGTCCCAAGGAATAGATACCTGCGATATATCGTAGAGTAGATTTTGAATAAGCAGATGCACCGGCAGCATCGGTAGAAAGGGAAGAAAAGAACTGGCCCCAAGCATACTGAACATATTGCCGAAATTGCTGCTTGCCGTCATCTTGATATATTTAATGATATTTCCAAAAGTTCGACGTCCATAAATAACCCCTTTGCGCAGCACCATAAGATCCTTTTCCAGCAGAATGATATCTGCACTTTCTTTGGTAATGTCAACAGCCGTATCCACACTGATACCCACATCAGCCTCCTTAAGTGCGGCCGCATCATTGATACCATCGCCCATAAAGCCAACCGTATGTCCTTTTTCCCGCAATGCTTTTACAACACGAACTTTTTGAAGAGGGCTCAACTTTGCAAATACTGATACCTCATCAACACATTGATTTAACTCGGTGTCCGGAATGCTATCTAATTCATTTCCATTGACAATCCGATCCACCGGAATGCCGACATCCATACAAATTTTGCGTGTGATAATCTCATTATCTCCTGTCAACACTTTGATCCCGATTCCCAATTTTTGTAAGGATTCAATGGCCGGCTGTGAAGAGGGTTTGGCCGGATCCAAAAAGCCGATAAATCCCGTCAACGTCAATTTCGCTTCATCTGCAACAGCATAGGTCAAGGGGTGAGCACCTTCAAATTCGCGGATGGCAACCAATAAAACACGTAATCCCTCCTCATTCATCTTTTTCGAGGTTTTCAATACAATTTTACGCATCGTATCGTCCATCGGTACAGTACGGTCATTTTCGACATGCAGACTACGGTCATCTCCCGGATCAAAAGCGTGTGTACAAAGCTCAAGCATTTCCTCTACAGCCCCTTTACAGATCAGTAGATGTTTGCCATTATGCTGTTTGAGGACCACAGACATCCGTCGCCGCTGAAAATCAAATGGAATCTCGTCAATTTTCAGATATTGATCCTCCACTTTCAAGTAATCGTGCAATTCGGCATGTTCCAACACAGCCTTATCCATCAAATTCTTGAGACCAGTCTGATGAAAACTATTGAGATAGGCCCATTTGAGCACCTCATCATCTTCGACCCCATACACATTAAGATGTTTTTCCATGACGATCTTGTCCAATGTCAACGTCCCTGTTTTGTCAGTGCACAGAATATCCATGGCACCTATATTCTGGATAGAATTTAACCGCTTGACAATGACTTTACGCTTGCTCATATTGACAGCACCCTTTGCTAGGTTAGCGGTGACAATCATGGGCAGCATTTCGGGAGTTAAACCTACAGCGACAGCAATGGCAAACAGTAGCGCTTCTGTCCAGTTCCCTTTCATCAACCCATTGATCAAGAAGATCAGCGGAACCATGACCAGCATAAAACGGATCAATAAGAAACTCACCTTATTTATACCCTTATCAAAACTTGTTTCGGGACGTTCGCCGGTAATCGATTTGCTGATACTCCCAAAATAGGTGTAGCTTCCTGTCGTTACAATCACGGCTATCGCCGATCCACTAACAACATTGGTCCCCATAAAACAAATATTACAAAGTTCAATAGGTGATTTTTCCGCCGCATTCCGGATAGGCAAATAATTCTTCTCTACCGGAAGCGCCTCTCCAGTCAGCATACTTTCACTCACAAAAAGATCCTTACTCTGAACAATACGGCAATCTGCAGGTATCATATCCCCAGCAGAAAGGTATACAATATCTCCCGGCACCAGTTCGACAATAGGAATCTCTCTTTTCCCTTTAAATTTCCGCAACACTGTTGCCGTAGTTTTGACCATACTTTTTAATTTTTCTGCCGCGGCATTACTTCGATACTCCTGTACAAAACGAAGCAGCGCACTGACCAAAATCATAATAGACACCACAACAACTGTTTTATAATCTCGTTCGCCAACCTCTGGAAGCCCTACATCGATGATAAAGGAAACAGTGGCAATCAATAACAGAATATATATAAAGGGGTTGGCAAAAGATTTCAATAGCTGCACGTACCACTTTGGGGCCTTTTGATGTTTCACCTCATTTAATCCAAATTTCTGTTGACGTTCCTTAGCCATTTCATCTGTAATCCCCTCTCTGCTCGTTTCTAACATCGCGCAGGTAAGTTTTTCATCCTGACTGGCCACCCCCTGCAACTTGGTCACGGTCCCCACATTCATTCCATTGGAACTGATCATATTGTGCAATGGATTCTTTGTTGTTTTATTGTTCATTTTAATCATAACCCTATAGCCCCTTTCATGTTAATTTGCGTAAATCCCGTTCTTATTATAGATCCGATTCTTATTACAGGTCCGACTCTGTACCTATAATTTCCCAGCTTATTTTTGTTACTCTTTCCTCGATGGTCAATCGACTAGCCATCCGTTCGATAAGACTATCTTGCTGACCGATGGCTCTAACGATGGCCCTAATGACAACGCCGTTTGTAGCGAGGGTATCGTCACTCGAAAGCGAAGACAACAACAGTTTTTCGTTACTGCTCAGCATCTGCATCAATAAAACACGAATATGATTTTCGATGTCTATCCCACAGCCTATGGTCAGTAGATATTCGGTTTGTGATGCTGCAGATTTATTAAAAGTCAAGAAGGTCAGTTTCTGCCCGATTGGACGAAAGATTAGGTGTGTAAAAATAATAGCCAGCGCAACGACAAATGCTTGGGCATGCAAACCTAAACCGGAGAGTGCACCTACTGCAGCCGAACACCAAATCGTCGCCGCCGTGTTTAGACCATGCACATTCAAACCGTCCTTCATAATCACACCAGCGCCAAGAAAACCAATTCCGCTGACCACATAAGAAGCAATCCGTCCGGTAGCATCACCGCCAATTTCTATGGAAAGCAGCACAAAAGCTGCTGCTCCCAACGAAACTAAGGTATTTGTCCGAAGCCCCGCATTTTTCTGGCGCCATTGGCGCTCTACTCCCACGGCAGCCCCCAAAAGCAATGCTACAAATAATCGTATGGCAAATTCAAAAACACTCATCTCTTTGTCCTCCTTTGCCTGCAAAGGTGCGCATTCCTACCTCCATGATCCGTTAGAGATCTTTTAGAAAATTATTAGAATTTTATTAGAGAAATAATCAAATTAAAAAACTGTAATACAGCTACTTATAATTTAAGTCTAAAATTTACAGATCAAGCTGTCCAATTTCTTTAACTTCAAGCATTGTTGTGGTGTAAATCAGTTACACTAAAAACAATAAAAAAATGAAACAACGCATCAATTTTTTCGCAAAAGGGCAAAACGCCATGAAATCAATGTATGGAATAGGTACATATCTGAGCAAGTGTTCGATAGAACAAGAGCTTTTGCATCTTATTTATTTCCGTGTATCACAAATCAATGGCTGTGCGTATTGTCTTGACATGCATTCAAAAGATCTACTGGCGACCGGAGATCAACCACAACGATTGTTCTTATTGGATGCCTGGCGGGAAGCACCTCTGTATAGCGAACGTGAACGTGCTGGGCTGGAATGGGCCGAAGCCGTGACGAAAATTACGCATGGTGATGTGTCGGACGAGGTTTATACGAAAGCAACTGCTGTATTTTCGGAAGAAGAACTTATCGACCTGACCTTGGCCATTACAGCGATCAATTCCTATAACAGGATCAATATTTCCTTCCGCACACAAGCAGGAAGCTACAAAGTTGGGCAGCACAAAGTGCAGCCAACCTCATAAACACAAGGTCGATATTTATACGATAGATTAAACCATAAAAATGAAAGATTTCATCTTATTATTTCGTCAGGGGGCCAATGAACCAAGTCAACTGACAGAAGAAGAAGCAAAAGCTGTAAACAAAAGATGGTACGACTGGATTAGTGACATCGATGCGCAAGGTAAACTGAAGGATCATGGCTCCCGTCTTGAGCCAGCCGGAAAGGTATTAAAGCCAGGCGGTATCGTTACGGATGGACCTTTTGTGGAGATTAGGGAAAGACTCGGCGGTTTTATTGTCGTCGCAGCAGACGATCTTGACGAAGCCACAACCTTGGCCCATGGCTGTCCTATACTCGAATTTAATGGTAGTGTAGAGATACGTGCACTGCTCAACTAATCATCATATACGGGGCAGCTGTACACGCGCACAGCCGCCCCTATTTTAGACTTATGGATCCGGATTTTCTAAAACAGCTTTTCCAGCAAGAATTTACCAAAATAGTCGCTGTCATCAGTAAAAGTTTTGGTCTTCAATACATCGAAATCGCTGAAGATATCGTCAGCGAAACTTTCTTATTGGCCACAGAATCTTGGCAGACCAAAGGCGTTCCTGCAAATCCTACGGCTTGGCTGTACACGGTTGCAAAACAAAAGACACTGGCCCAATTTCGAAGAAATAAAATATTTACAGATAAAATCATCCCTGCAGTGCGACAGAGCGAGCTGGAAGCGGAAAACTTCGACGACTTTAATTTCTCGCAGGAAAATATCAAAGACAGCCAATTAAAAATGCTGTTTGCAATCTGCACGCCAGCAATTGCCAGTGAGGCTCAAATAGGTCTTGCCCTTAGAATCCTCTGTGGTTTTGGTATAGACGAAATTGCCGAGGCATTTCTTTCCAACAAAGAAACCATCAATAAGCGCCTATTCAGAGCAAAGGAAAAACTACGTTCAGAAAAAATCAAACTTGAACTACCCTCCGAAGCAGAAATTATTAAACGCCTCGATAACGTACTCCATATTATTTACCTCTTATTTAATGAAGGGTATTATTCTAAAACCCAAAATCAGATTTTAAGAAAGGAGCTCTGTATTGAAGCTTTACGCCTTGCGCTAATGCTTTCGACTTATGAAAAAACAAATACACCTAAGACCAATGCGCTTATTGCGCTGATTTGTTTTCATTCCTCCCGTTTCGAGGCAAGGCTGACCAATAAAGGTGATTTCATTTTGTATGAGCAACAGGATGAGGAGCGCTGGAATCAAGAACTTATATATCAAGGGCTTTATTTTCTGAAAAACGCTGCATCGGGAGACGAACTCACATCCTACCATCTGGAGGCAAAGATTGCGCAATGCCATTGTATAAAGGAAGACAGTCCAGAAAAATGGGCCGAAATCCTGCAATGGTATGACCGTTTATTAGTCGTCAACTATTCACCTGCAGCTGCATTGAATAGAATATTTGCACTATATAAAGTAAAAGGCAATAGAGCTGCACTTACTGAAATAAAAATGCTGCAGCTAGAAGATAATCACTTTTATTTTGTCCTCCTTGGTGAACTCTATAAGGAACTGGACAAAAACAAAGCCATCGCAAACTTTAACAAAGCAAAAATCCTGGCTAAAACAACATTGGAAAAAGAGATCATCCAACAGAAGATTGATGCTATAAAGTCTGCAATGGCCTAATTGTTTGCTATTGATCGATTACTTTTGCTCCTTTCCAATAGGATACAAAAAGTTGGTATAGCTCCGAGGGCTCCAAATCAATAGTTGAGGACGAATACATGATACACAGTTCTTGAGTGGATTCTTGATAAGCCATTTTCCATAACAGCGACGAAAGCTGCTCTTTATATTTAGGGGGATTACCCAATGTAACAATAACCATCGTATCACCACCGACTTTTTGTAAGTCGATGCTTTTGACATCCTGCCAGTCGCCTTGGCCAAAAGCTTTCGATATTGGTGTTGTCTTTCCAAGAAAATAGCGGTCGTTCAAAACAATTTGCGCTGTTTTATCCCGAAGGCTCAGTAGGCTGGAAAACAATAAAACTAAGAGTACCAGCAATGCTCCTGCAGAGAAAACTGTCGGTTTGGCTTTAAATACACCATCAAATAAACCGATACTGTACAATAAAATGACCAGAAGCGACAAACATAGGCCTCCCGAAATTGACAATAGCTGACTTGTTTTCTTTTTATTTCTGTATAAGCTTGTTTCCTTCATCTGCTTAATTTCCCCACTTAACATTCAGGTTATGTTTTTCAGCATAAGCTTTTCCTAAAGCATATACGTTGTCAAACACCTCGTTAATGGAAGGCATATCGTTTTTTTCGATCTTTTGGAGTAATGCCTGCTTTTCTTCAGCCGAACCTTTACCATCACATAACTTTGCATAAGCGGTATATTCATTTTTATAGACAGGCAACACTTTTTCAAATAATGCAATAGACTGCTCTTTCAATGCTTTTGCATCGGCATCGGAAACATTTAATTCCTTAATATCCTTTAAGGCCTTTTCAACAACCTGAATTTTGATCCCGACAGATTTTTGAGCTTCATCGCCTACTTTCTTACTGGAGGGCATATCCGCAAATTCAACGGTCTCCTGCTCGAGCTGTTTGCCATAGCGTTCAGGGGCAAAATCTGCTACAAGATTTGTGTTTAAAACAACTTTTCCGAAAAAAGTCTCTGGACTTGGGGATTGACAAGCCGTAAAAAATAAGCTCATCGACATGAAAATAATAAATAGTAAGTGCTTCATATATAAATTCTGTTTGTGACCAAAGTAATTAATTATCATGAAATAGGCAAACATGTTGCCCCGCCCTCCTGCTCTATAAATTGTCATAAACCCTTCCTTTTAGGCGAAAAAAGCACGATATCGGAGCGATTTATATTGCACAAAATGTTAATTTTTAATATATTAGCAATTACAACATAAGAGATTAAAAACAGTCATTATGGGCTATGATATTAGTTACCACCCCATCTCAGAACAGCAGATAGAAACTTGGTATTTTGACTTGCTCAAAAATCCTGAAAAGATTGAGGAAGTTTCTGCAACTCACCAACTAGAAGACTTCTATAAAACCAAATACCAAGACACCTTAAATGCGGGCCGGGAAACCGACAAAAATGATTATTTTGACAAAACCCATGGTTTTTTCATTGCTGTTGTCCAAGGTTTTTTCGAAAAATACTTCTATGTTCGAGGTGGAGCCCTGTCCTTCTCCAAAAATGACCATTTATCCAGCTATTACAAACAGTGGGAACAATTTGTTCAACAAGAATTTCTAACCAATAATATCGAAAATAGGCTTGTAGAAAATTATTGTTCCGGTGTCTTTATCCCCGCAGAAAAAGTCGCGCAATTGTTGATAGATTACCAAAGTGACCCGACGATCAAGGATGAATTAGATACGCTATTTTCTGATAACCGTATTTCTATTTTCCTCAATGCACTGCAATATGCCAAAGATCGTAACCTTGGTCTCTTGGAAGCAACAGAAGTTGTCGAACCACAACCTTTTGATCTGAATGAATCAAAAAGTTACTCCAACCTTTTTAACTGCGACAAAGAAGGACCGCTTTTATATCAGACAACAGCATTAAAACAGATCCAGGAAATAGAACAACGCAATGGACTTCCAGAAAATGAGATTTTACCAAATGTCAAAACAGAGACAATCCATGCAGACCCAAAACATTTTGAAACCACAGACAGCTCTCAAAGCAGCAAAAAAAAGAATTTTTGGAAGAGATTATTCGGTAAAAATTAGGCGCTGGTCTCTGCTGGACATTGGCACTATAGCTACCTTTCATAGCATCTACACTGTTGAAGAAATCTTGAATTCCGACCCATTAAACACGTCAATAATATTGATTTCAATCCGTTATACGGATATATTTCAAAAACAATTGATCGCCTTGCATCTGAATTAAACAAATGATTTGACGATATTCGTCTTAGAATTATAACTGCTAACCCCATTATGATCTTCATTTTTCTCCTTATTATTCTTACGCTGTTCGGGATTGTATATCTGCTTCGTTCGGCTGTCAAAAAACAACAGCGGAAAATAACAATTGCTGAGTATGCCATTATCATCGGCTACCTGATTTCATTAATGATAAGCGGGGTAGGGCTATTATTCCACTCGAGTCAATATAATCAGGCCGTAGATCCCGTAGATGGTGATTGTTATATTCCCTTCGGCGGAAAACACCTTGTATCGCTATCATTTTATTTTATTGCATTTAATATTTCAGCAATAGCGATTTGGCTCAAGGGACGAAAAATCCCCCCTATTCCTCTTGTTCTGATGCTGATTATGTTAATGATAGGTAGTATTATCAGTCTGTTTATGCTCGTTCAGGTCAGTCACCACGATACGTCCACATTGGATATGTATGTTGGCAACGAAGGAACTTTATTCTTTATTTTCACGCCAATATGCTGCTTGATTATGGGCATTGGGCTAATCCGTAAAATCATCGTTGAAGAGCGGGGTTACGCTATGAACAGAAGCTATGCCAACAGCACGCTCAATAAAATCAATAACCTGCTTTCCTCAAAACTGAATTATCCGGCATGGGCTCTGATTTTACTTGTTCCGGTCTTTCTCCTACTAACGATCATCCTCATCCTATTGGGGCAGGATCGGGATTCAATGGTGAAAGTTTTCACAGAAACAACTACTTGGGCTTTTTCACAAAAAATGCACCCTCCTATCCTCGATCATCAGGGCCATTACCTCTGTACAGTTGCGGCAAAAGGAGATCCCGCTCTTGTTAAACCCCTACGGCTAGGCACAAGACATGGCAACACGATCATTGTCAATAGACAGCTTCAGGTGGCCAACGCATTCGAAGAAATATTAAGCGATTTATCACCAGCACTACATCGCTATGTCAGATATTGCTATGATAAATATGGTTTTAATATCTCCGTCAAAATTAATTCCAGCAGCGCATCAAATGTGACTTATATTTTGATGAAACCACTAGAATACATATTTTTATTTTTCTTATATACATTCTACGTCGAACCCGAAAAGAAAATCGCAAAACAATACAGCTAATTTTTAAAATCGTAGCCAACAATCAGTCATTACCCCAATTTTCTCCATTTCGGGAAGCATTTCATTTTAATCATTATGGATCAAACACATTATTTTATCGTTCTGACAGGAGGACCTGGAGTCGGTAAAACAACCTTATTAAATGAATTAAATAAGCAGGGATTCAGCATTGTGGAAGAGGATGCCCGGCGCATCATCCGAGAACAATTGGAAGCTGATGCCGATGGTTTGCCCTGGAAAAATAAAATTCACTATGCCAAACTAATGTTGGCTGCTTCATCAGCCAGCTATGTGATGCAGGTGAGGCAAGATCACCAAAACTACATTTTTTTTGACCGCGGAATTCCAGATGCATTGTCATATATTGCGATGGAAGGTCTTTCAATCGAAGAAGAACTGCTTCACGAAGCAAAAGGTCGACGTTATCATAAAAAAGTATTTATCTTACCACCTTGGGCAGAGATCTATGCGAATGACAACGAGCGGAAACAAACGTGGCGGGAGGCCGAAAACACTTTCAAGATAATGAAAGAGACCTATACACAACTCGGTTATGAAACCATTGAGGTTCCAAAAACAACGGTAAACGATCGCGTTCAGTTCATCCTGAAAGCCCTGGAACAGCAAAACTATTGATTCCGCATTTCTTCCTCAATACGGCGGTCAGGTATAAGCCACATAATAGCGACTGTTCCATACATGAGCAAACTGATATAGGGATTAATAAAAGACAGTCCTATCCCCAAAAAATACAGCGCTGTAGAAATATTTTCCTTAACCTTCGATTTAACCGCTTTTTTCAGTGCAGATTCTTCCCCTTCGATTTGAATCACAAAATATTCAACGATATTATATGATATGGAACACATGATCAGGACAAAGCCATAAGCGATAATAGGATCCCTTTCAAAATGTGACTCACCAATCCAATTTGTTGTAACCGGCATTAATGATAGCCAAAACAATAAATTCAAATTGCTCCAAAGAACTTTTCCATTTACTTTTCGAACAATTTGAAAGAGATGATGGTGATTATTCCAGTACAGTCCAACGTAAACAAAACTAACGATATAGGAGATAATTTTAGGATATAATGGTTTAAGGCTCGCAAAAGTAAATCCTTCAGGTACTTTTAATTCAAGTACCATAATCGTTATAATGATGGCCAAAACGCCATCACTGAATGCTTCTAACCTGCCTTTAGTCATTTTTGAAGATCGGAGTTAATAGCTGATACTGCAGGCCTAAGCGGAATACATTTAATCGTGCCACACCGGGATCAGCACCAAGCATCCCGTTGTTATAATCCTTCAATCCCCATGAATAACCGGCAAACACGGTATAACGGTCATAATTTACATTAAACTGTAAACGAGGGCGTAGATCCAAATCGATAACCTTGCCTCTATCACGATCAAAACTTGTTTTATTCCCCTGTTTATCTTCAATGCTACCATTTTCTTTGATACTCAGCGTTTTGGCAATATCCATACCCAACTGAATATCCATTGTCATCGGTTCAAAAAAGACACGATAGCCAACAAAAGGATTAAAATTGATAAATTGTTGATTTAGACGGGTCTGACCACGGCTTCCATTCATAAACTCATTGCCTTCCAAATCAATCTTTGTCTGCAATCGTTCATATGCACCCTCTAAACCTAATATTAGGTTGTTGGCAAAAACATAACGGTAGTTTAAAGCGCCTCCAATATTGATTCCATATTTTTTTCCATAAGGATTATTGGTATAATAGTCCTGTTGTGTAGATCCATTCAACGTACTCTTTGCTTCCGTTCCCGATCCCGTAAAATTGGACACACCGGAGGTGACACCCACACGTAGTTCATGAGATTGCGAGAAAGCCATAAAATGGGTTATACCAGCAAAAAGTCCGACAAGTAAAAATCTCTTCATCATAACCGAAATATTAAATTAAAATCCTTTAAAAAATTGAGCGAATTTGATTGTTAAAAGTAAGAAAATTTATGTGATTCAACTTACTCCAATCTTTATTTTTTCTGTAACGATAAGCTGTATTCATCAGCGGAAATCCATCAATCTTATCAGCCAATAAAAAAAATATCAGGAGACAATATGACTATATTTATTGAACTACATCAATGGAAATGAATCAATTCAGGCTTATTTTTGTTGTATTACAAACAAAAGAATAATCCGTATGAAATATATATTGGAAAACCCTATCCTTGGCCATATTACTGAGCAGAAATATAAGACCACAATACAATGGAGAAATGGAGAGTTTATTACGGATGAGCCTGAAAAACTTGGTGGCAAAGATCTTGGTCCTGACCCCTACACCCTTCTTATCTCATCGCTTGTATCTTGTACCTTAGCTACTTTACGCATGTACATCGATAAAAAAGGGCTTGATATTCCAGAAATTTCAGTCAGTTCAAATATGTACCTCAAAATTGAAAAAGGACAGGTGGTTACATATTTTGATCGCGAGATAGCTTTTGGACAAATCTTAGCAGAGGATACCCGAGAACGCCTGCAACAAATTGCCGAAGAATGTCCCATTTCAAAAATTTTAAAGGGCAATGCCATTGTCAATACGCTCATCAGGACAAATCCTTAAACAAGAACATCATGAAAACATTAACCTTTCTCATATTTGGTAAAAATGAAGAAATTCTCCTCACGCTCAAGAGAATCATTGAAAACACGCCCAACTGGAATGCAACGATACAATACGATTTGGATGCCTGTAAAAAACAGCTAATAGATGTCCCTGTAGATGTTTTATTATTGAGTTCGGGACTTTCTCCTCAGGAAGAGCATGAAATAACAGATCACCTTACGCGGCTCACCTATTCGATTGGTCTGATCAAACATTATGGCGGTGGAAGTGGGCTTCTAAAAAATGAAGTCTATAGTCTTTTTCCAGACTTACTCTCCGTTTAATAAAGCATAGGCCATAGCAATAGCGCCCTAGAAAAACAACCGAAAACCGTTAAAACTCTTTCTTTATTGAACTAGATCAATAGAAATCGGCGGCTAATAGGCTAATTTTGGATACTAAATAATAGAATCATGAACAGACAGAACTTTATAAAAAAGGGACTTTTGGGTTCCGGAATATTTGCATCAACAGTGTCTTCAGCTGATATCTTGAAGAATGATATTGACGAGATAGAACCACTTGAAACGCTGGATGCGGAAGCTGTAAACTATAATTCAGACAAATTGGAAAACCATAGTGTCCTCCACAAAGCGGCGACACGCGGTCATGCAAATCATGGTTGGTTAGATAGCAATCATACGTTTAGCTTCGCCAATTATCACAACCCCGAACGTATGCACTTTGGTGTGTTACGTGTACTAAATGATGATATGGTGGCTGAAGGAAGAGGTTTTGGCAAACACCCTCACGACAATATGGAAATCATCAGTATCCCTTTGGAAGGTGATTTGCAACATGAAGACAGCATGGGTAACAAAGCTATTATCCGGAAGGGAGATATTCAGGTCATGAGCGCCGGAACGGGCATCATACACAGTGAATATAATAAAAATACCGATCAGGTAGTCAAGTTTCTTCAAATTTGGGTGTACCCTAATCAACGGAATGTGAGCCCCCGATACGATCAAATTACATTGGATATAACACAAAGACAGAATAAATTCCAGCAAATTCTTTCTCCAAATCCAGAAGACGAGGGTGTATGGATCCATCAGGATGCCTGGTTTTCCATGGGGAATTTTGACAAGGATGTCCAAACAAAATACCAAATCAAAAAGGCAGGAAATGGTGTATATGTTTTTGTAATAAAAGGTAGTGTTACTGTCGAAGGACAAGAATTAGAAAGCAGAGATGGCTTTGGAATATGGGATGTAGCTGAAATTAACCTGAAAGTGACCTCAGCAGATACTGAAATCCTGCTGATGGATCTCAGTATGATATTGGACTAATTAGATGCACTATTTAGACATCAATTAACAAAAAAGGGACGTCACTAGGCTCCCTTTTTTTGTTAAGGCTATTTATATTTTAGAAAGTAACGGAATTCAGCTTTTTATCAATCAAAATACCATCTATTGCTTTCAGATTGAAGTTGACATTACGTTTTGCTTTCAATTTGATCTTAAATAAAACTTCAGAGCCATTCAAAGTCTCCTTGTTGCCTAGATTAACAAAAGTAGCATACAGAGCCTTACTTCCATTGGTGTGAAGACGATCGTTGCTATAATTGTTCATCTCTTTTAAATGTACGGACTCAATACCGACATATTCAAAATCGCCTTGATTGTAAGGAAGAGCAAAACTAAGTGCATTGACAGCTTTAAGATTCTCTCCACTAACACTGATCTCCACAATATCACCCGATTTTAAGATCGTTTTTGAAGGAATCAATTTTAATTTACCACTGACCTTTTCTTCTTTATTTGGTTTTGCACCACCTTCAATGACAACAGCAACATTGGAAATATCATAAGCGTCAATCAGATTATTTTTATTGACATCACCATTGCTGACATAACCTTCAAAATCTCCATCTCCCAGTCGCAATCCCGTGTAGTTAATATAGGAAGTCAAGTCATTATGATCGATCAATCGGTCATTATTAATATCGCCCGGTAAGTAGCTTGACGATCCCGGTACTTTAAACACATATAATTCTCTTCCTGAACCAAAACCTCCAACAGCTTCAGAAACTGAAATTTTGACAAATCGGGCCACCGGATGGGTTCCAAAATCAAAACGTTTCATTTCGCCATCACGTTTCCAATCAAAACTACCAGCTTCCGTCCAGGTGTCCTTATCGTTGCTATAGAATACTTTTCCTTTTAAAATGATGCCATTTCCGCCATCGGTTCTTGGAAGATACTCAAACTTATCCAATTGATTAACGGATTTTAGATCTAAGGTCATATCAAACGGAACCGCAGTCTGTCCCCATTTTGTATGCCACATATCCCCCTCATCATAATTGAACAATTTATTGATACCATTTCCACCTTGGTTATCCACAGAAGTCTCTGCTTTGATACCTTCAATGGCAAATTCCAACGGGTTTGCCTTTGTTCTTGCGGCAAATGTACTCCAATCTGAAACACCAGATTTATTGACAGCCCTAATTTTAAACTGGTAATCCGTTTCCGCGGCCAATCCTTCGAATAGCAATTGACTGTCTTTGATGGTCGAATAGATCAGATTATTGAATTCAATTTCATAATAATCAGCATTTGCAACCTTTTCCCAGGTTGGCGTTAAGGTATATGCTTGTGTATGTTGGTCTGTGATAACAGCTTTGGGCGAGGTCAAAGCACCAGTCTGAGCCAGATAGTTGTCAGCAGGAGCATATTCGAAACCCTCCAATTGTACTTCTATTGCGGTCGATGAGACATCCTGTTTGGCTAGTCGTACCAACAACATCGGATTTTTCACCAAAGGTATTTTTTCAAACTCCGATCCCTTGGTTGCAAACTGATTCAGGTTTGGTTGTGCGTCATAGAAATATACGTTTTCAGAAGTATTAAACGCATCTATGCTATTCACTTCTTTAAGTTTGCTATTTTTCCCATTGATCTTTACTGTCAATTTCTTCGGTGCTTTGCTAACGTTGAAACGAATTTCCGTAGACTTCATTTTCTCAAAGCCGTCAAATTCGCCTTGCGTTGGAGCAATCGCAAAAACAACTTTATTGTTGTTTAACTGTGAAGTTATGGATGTATTTGCCCCCTTACCATAACGATAAGCCTCTGTCTCTCCATCATCATCATATTCCAGGAAACTGGAGTTCCCATAAGGATATACTTCATAAATACGTTGATCTTTTTTGATTTCCAGCACATTATTATTTGGGCTGGTCACCGGAATAATGGCTCCATTTTTCACGAAAACGGGCAGCTTCCAAATAGGCACATTAAAGTTATTGATAATACGCCCTCCCTTGTATTTTTCACCCGTAAAATAATCAATCCATTCACCATCCGGCAGGTAGATACCATTGCGCATATCATTTCCCTTCTCATCCACACGTGTTTCCTGGTAAATCGGTGCTACAAGGAAATTTGGACCATAGAGGTACTGGTATTGCGTTGCTTTTCCAAGCGTATAACTATTTGCTTGCTCTAAAAACATAGCACGAATGATGGGCAGTCCATCTACTGCTTGTTTCGCAACACTATAGCTATAGGGAACCAACTGAGATTTCAATTTCAGATACAGACGATTGATAGAAGTAGCCGGCTCACCCAAAGCATGTGGGTATTTCTCGTTCGATCCCCAGCCATCCATATTGAGCTCCATTGGTGTCCAGGTCTTCCATTGAAAATCACGAATATTGACCTTAAAATTTTTACCACCAAAGATCCCGTCCATATCGGAGGTAATATTGGGCTGACCTGAAAGTCCCGAGCCAATATATGTTGGTATATGGAATCGAATATACTCCCATACGCCTCCAGTCTGGTCGCCCGACCAGATACCGGCATAGCGCTGTGTGCCTGCCCAACCATCCAATGAAATAATAAATGGACGAGCGTTGTTACCATAATAAGGCATAGTATGTCCCACATCGGCGACCCCATTGAGACCAAAGGAGTATCCTGGACCAACCCAGGCCACATCGGTTTTTAGGACTCTTACACCCGCATCCCGAACCTCTTTTACAATATCACGTTGCAGTAATGCACTTATACTATCTTTCGGATGGAGATCAGACTGTGTCCATAAACCGATTTCTACACCATTCTTACGTGCATAATCACCAAACTCTTTCAAATTTCGGATATTTCCATCTAAAGATTCCGTTTGGCCATAGCCAGCACCATAGCCATCATTTGGAAGAATCCAGCCCAAAGGCATATCATGTGCTTTATACCGATCTATTACAGCGCGGGCCGAAAATTGATAATTGTTTTTCTCACCGTTCAGCGATTCTTTGATTCCCCCATTGTCCTTTTGACTTTCTTTATAGCGTTTGCCGTCTTCAAATAGAATTCCCTTTTCATCTTCTTTCCAAAAATCGCGGTTATAGGCATTAAGATGCCCCTCATACAAACCAAATTTCGGTAGAAGAATTGGGTTGCCCGTCAATTGATAGAAATCGTTGAGCAAAGGTACTATCCCGTCATTAATCATAAAAAAGACATCTAGATAATCTGTATCATGCGCCAATTTTACTGTCCCAGGGGTTTTGGCTCCAAAGGTATAACTTCCCTTCTTAAAGGTATGCCACATAAAACCATACCCTTTGGTTGACCAGTAATAAGGGGTTGGAGAGGCAACACCACCATCGGTCCAGCTGTTCTGATTTTCGATTGCAATCACTTTTCCCTTATGTGAAAAACGCCCATTTTGAACGCCGCCACCAAAAAAGTATTCATCCGCATTTTCCTTCAATTCAACGCTTACTTGTTTCTCTTCGAAAACAATTGGTTTTAAGCTTTCAACTACAATTTTATTGCTTTTCCGATTGAGGATACTAAACTGAGAAGTCTGTTTATCCATTGAAAAAAGAATATCGTTAGTGGAGATGCTGACCTTATTACCTTCATCCTTTACCTCAAGCCCGGTGACTGATTTCCGAGGTTGCTCTACCAATATTTTTGCTTCGGGTTTTGCTTCGGGATCACGGATAATACCACCATGAACATCCTGAAACATCCTAAAAATATGATTACCGTAGAAATCTAAAGTCAGACGTTGACCATTATCGTATACAATCTCGACTGTTGTCGGATTAATTTTCTGAATCGTGATAATACGGTTGCCTTGATCGCGACCTATTGTACTATAATAATTGATCGTACTTACTTTAGCGTCAACTCGAGTGGGTTGAAAAATAAAAGGAGAAGCCAATCCCATCAGTAAACTGACTTGTGCTTTTGTGCTCCAAAAAGATATCTTCATGCGTATGATTTATAATGCATTAAATTAACTTAACAATAATACAATAGTAAATCGAAGTAAAAAAGAGATTATGGAATGCAAACGATTGTCCAATAATAATGTTGCAGGCTAGCGGCGGTTGCGGAACAGCTTCCGATGGAGCAGGCTCACCGACGGTCCTGTGCTGCGATAACCGAAAGGCGGAGGATATGCAATAGCCTGTACATGGAAATACGGAAGTACTTAAACGAAAGAAGCCCTTGACTGTTTCCAGCAAGGGCTTCCGTGTAAAAAAAGGCACCGACCTACTCTCCCACCTGTTACGGCAATACCATCGGCTCTGGCGGGCTTGACTGCTCTGTTCGGAATGGGAAGAGGTAGACACCGCCGATATAGGCACCTAAAAATCTTTATTGGATGATCTATGATATTCTTATCATGTGATTCATGCCAACTGACATAGCTATTGAAAGAGGTTCGTTTCCTGTTTGTTTCTTAAAAATTAAAGAGGAAGACAACAGTGTCTGTCTGCTTGAGAAAGCTTCGGGCTATTAGTACCACTTGGCTTTGGTCTCTCAACCTTTACACCTATGGCCTATCAACGTAGTCATCTTCTACGACCCTATAAGGAAGTCTCATCTCGTGGCTAGTTTCGCACTTAGATGCTTTCAGCGCTTATCTATTCCAGACGTAGCTACCCTGCCGTACACCTGGCGGCATAACAGGTTCACCAGAGGTCTGTCCAACCCGGTCCTCTCGTACTAAGGTCAGATCCACTCAAACTTCCAACGCCCACAACAGATAGGGACCGAACTGTCTCGCGACGTTCTGAACCCAGCTCGCGTGCCACTTTAATGGGCGAACAGCCCAACCCTTGGGACCTTCTCCAGCCCCAGGATGTGACGAGCCGACATCGAGGTGCCAAACCTCCCCGTCGATATGAGCTCTTGGGGGAGATCAGCCTGTTATCCCCAGCGTACCTTTTATCCTTTGAGCGATGGCCCTTCCATACAGAACCACCGGATCACTATGTCCGTCTTTCGACCCTGTTCGACTTGTCGGTCTCACAGTCAAGCAAGCTTATGCCATTGCACTCCACGTACGGTTACCAAGCGTACTGAGCTTACCTTTGAAAGCCTCCGTTACCTTTTTGGAGGCGACCACCCCAGTCAAACTACCCACCAAACAATGTCCTCGGCATTGCCGAGTTAGAAACCGAATACAGAAAGGGCGGTATTTCAAGGTTGATTCCATGACTCCTGGCGAAGCCACTTCAACATCTCCCGCCTATCCTACACATCCTGTACCCAATCTCAATGTTAAGCTATAGTGAAGGTGCATGGGGTCTTTCCGTCCCGTTGCGGGTAATCGGCGTCTTCACCGATACCACAATTTCACCGAGCTCATGGCTGAGACAGCGCCCAGATCGTTACACCATTCGTGCAGGTCGGAACTTACCCGACAAGGAATTTCGCTACCTTAGGACCGTTATAGTTACGGCCGCCGTTTACTGGGGCTTCGATTCAATGCTTCTCTTGCGATGACATCCCCTCTTAACCTTCCAGCACCGGGCAGGTGTCAGGCCTTATACTTCATCTTGCGATTTTGCAAAGCCATATGTTTTTGTTAAACAGTCGCCTGGGCCTTTTCACTGCGGCTGCTCTTACGAGACAGCGCCCCTTCTCCCGAAGTTACAGGGCCATTTTGCCGAGTTCCTTAGCCATGACTCACTCGAGCACCTTAGGATTCTCTCCTCGACCACCTGTGTCGGTTTGCGGTACGGGTCTTCATAACCTGAAGCTTAGCGGGTTTTCTTGGAAGTCTGTTTACCTGCTCTATCAGCGCCACCGGAGCTTTGCTGTACTATTGGGGTTCAGCAGGGTCGGCGGATTTGCCTACCGTCCCTATACCTACGCCTTTCAACGAACTATTCCGTCAGTTCGCGGCAGTGTCACTACTCCGTCACCACATCGCAGTTATGAAGAGTACTGGAATATTAACCAGTTGTCCATCGGCTTGCCCCCTTCGGGTGCGCCTTAGGTCCCGACTGACCCTGATCCGATTAACGTTGATCAGGAAACCTTGGTCTTTCGGTGGGCGGGTTTCTCACCCGCCTTATCGTTACTTATGCCTACATTTGCTTTTCCATAACCTCCACAGTTCATTGCCAAACTGCTTCCCCGGCGATGGAATGCTCCCCTACCAGATGCACATCTTTCAGTACAAATCCATAGCTTCGGTACCGTTCTTGATGCCCGTTTATTATCCACGCCCGGCCGCTCGACTAGTGAGCTGTTACGCACTCTTTAAATGAATGGCTGCTTCCAAGCCAACATCCTAGCTGTCTGGGCAACCGGACCTCGTTAGTTCAACTTAGAACGAATTTGGGGACCTTAGCTGATGGTCTGGGTTCTTTCCCTCTCGGCCTTGGACCTTAGCACCCAAAGCCTCACTGCCGGCTATATTTGATAGCATTCGGAGTTCGTCTGGATTTGGTAGGATTTGACTCCCCCGCACCCAATCGGTAGCTCTACCTCTATCAAACTCTACGCCGACGCTGTTCCTAAAAACATTTCGGGGAGTACGAGCTATTTCCCAGTTTGATTGGCCTTTCACCCCTACCCTCAGGTCATCCGGAAACTTTTCAACGTTTATCGGTTCGGTCCTCCATTACATGTTACTGCAACTTCAACCTGCCCAAGGGTAGATCACAAGGTTTCGCGTCTACCTCATCTGACTATGCGCCCTATTAAGACTCGCTTTCGCTTCGGCTGCGTCCCTGAAGGACTTAACCTTGCCAGACAAGAGTAACTCGTAGGCTCATTATGCAAAAGGCACGCTGTCACAGGACCTGCCTGCTCCAACCGCTTGTAAGCACACGGTTTCAGGTTCTTTTCACTCCCCTGTTCGGGGTTCTTTTCACCTTTCCCTCACGGTACTGGTTCACTATCGGTCTCTCAGGAGTATTTAGCCTTACCAGATGGTGCTGGTGGATTCCCACAGGATTTCTCCGGTCCCGCGGTACTCAGGATACCACTATGTCAACATTCTTTACCTGTACGGGGCTCTCACCCTTGTCGCGCAGTTTCCCACCTGCTTCCAGTTCATAGCGCTGTACAATCTCGTGGTCCTACAACCCCGACCATGCCGTAACATGATCGGTTTGGGCTCTTTCCCGTTCGCTCGCCACTACTTGGGAAATCATTGTTATTTTCTTCTCCTACGCCTACTTAGATGTTTCAGTTCAGCGCGTTCGCGTTTTATACGACTATTCTTCAAATAGTCAGGTTGCCCCATTCGGAAATCTCTGGATCAAGTCGCATTTGCCAATCCCCAAAGCTTATCGCAGCTTATCACGTCCTTCTTCGCCTCTGAGAGCCTAGGCATCCCCCGTGTGCCCTTATTTACTTTCTTCACCGGCATAGCCTTTTGCTACTATGCGGCTGCTTTTGATATATATACTCATATGCTAGGTTCGGGATCGTTCGGCATTCACCGAGGGTCTCTCCCTTACTTCAAACACATACACGTATTGTCTCTATACTGTTGTCTTCTCTTGTAATTTTTTTTCTCTTTCAATATGTCAAAGAACTCTTTTTCCGGTATCCTGAAGGATATCTTTATATACTTCACCGGAGATGTGGAGAATAACGGATTCGAACCGTTGACCCCCTGCGTGCAAGGCAGGTGCTCTAGCCAGCTGAGCTAATTCCCCATTCGTTTTCGTAGTCCCGAGCAGATTTGAACTGCTGACCCCTACATTATCAGTGTAGTGCTCTAACCAACTGAGCTACGGGACTAGCTTATCTTGTTCATCTCTTTCTCTCGGTCCTGCTCCTTTCGGGGCGGGCACTTTCTTCTGATGTTTTTTCTTCTTGCAATCATATGTAACGTGACGAGCACCGATCTTCGATACTCTAGAAAGGAGGTATTCCAGCCGCACCTTCCGGTACGGCTACCTTGTTACGACTTAGCCCCAATTATCGGTTTTACCCTAACACGCTCCTTTCGGTAACATGCTTTAGGTACCCCCAACTTTCATGGCTTGACGGGCGGTGTGTACAAGGCCCGGGAACGTATTCACCGCGTCATTGCTGATACGCGATTACTAGCGAATCCAACTTCATGGGGTCGAGTTGCAGACCCCAATCCGAACTGTGAATGGCTTTTAGAGATTAGCATCATATTGCTATGTAGCTGCCCGCTGTACCATCCATTGTAGCACGTGTGTAGCCCCGGACGTAAGGGCCATGATGACTTGACGTCGTCCCCACCTTCCTCTCTGTTTGCACAGGCAGTCTGTTTAGAGTCCCCACCATTACATGCTGGCAACTAAACATAGGGGTTGCGCTCGTTGCGGGACTTAACCCAACACCTCACGGCACGAGCTGACGACAGCCATGCAGCACCTAGTTTCGTGTCCCGAAGGACGAGTGCGTCTCTGCACTCTTCACTAACTTTCAAGCCCGGGTAAGGTTCCTCGCGTATCATCGAATTAAACCACATGCTCCTCCGCTTGTGCGGGCCCCCGTCAATTCCTTTGAGTTTCACCCTTGCGGGCGTACTCCCCAGGTGGATAACTTAACGCTTTCGCTGGGACGCTGGCTGTCTATCGCCAACATCGAGTTATCATCGTTTAGGGCGTGGACTACCAGGGTATCTAATCCTGTTCGATCCCCACGCTTTCGTGCATCAGCGTCAATACCAGCTTAGTGAGCTGCCTTCGCAATCGGAGTTCTAAGACATATCTATGCATTTCACCGCTACTTGTCTTATTCCGCCCACTTCAAATGGATTCAAGCCCATCAGTATCAAAGGCACTGCGATGGTTGAGCCACCGTATTTCACCCCTGACTTAATAGGCCGCCTACGCACCCTTTAAACCCAATAAATCCGGATAACGCTCGGATCCTCCGTATTACCGCGGCTGCTGGCACGGAGTTAGCCGATCCTTATTCTTCCAGTACATTCAGCTCTCTACTCGTAAAGAGGTTTATTCCTGGACAAAAGCAGTTTACAACCCATAGGGCAGTCTTCCTGCACGCGGCATGGCTGGTTCAGGCTTCCGCCCATTGACCAATATTCCTTACTGCTGCCTCCCGTAGGAGTCTGGTCCGTGTCTCAGTACCAGTGTGGGGGATTCTCCTCTCAGAGCCCCTAGACATCGTCGCCTTGGTAAGCCGTTACCCTACCAACTAGCTAATGTCACGCGAGCCCATCTCTATCCTATAAATATTTAATCAACCGAACATGCGAACTGTTGATGTTATGCGGTGTTAATCTCTCTTTCGAGAGGCTATCCCCCTGATAGAGGTAGGTTGCTCACGCGTTACGCACCCGTGCGCCACTCTCACCATCCTCGAGCAAGCTCTCCGATGGATCCCGTCCGACTTGCATGTATTAGGCCTGCCGCTAGCGTTCATCCTGAGCCAGGATCAAACTCTCCATTGTAAAATGAAGTTTTTGATTCCAACTATTTACATAATCAGAATTCTTTTTTTATATCTCTGATCTTGGATCGAATTGAACGAATTACTTGAATTTGTTCATGACTTTCGTTTGTCTACTCGTCACGCTTACATGATTGTGTTTTCTTAAAGAACTTTGTCGCTTCAACTTCCGTATCCGCTATATTCCGATGGCATTGCGCCGTCTTTATCTTTTTTGTTTTTCCCTTCGTTTCCGTTGGGACTGCAAAGGTAGAAATCTTTTCTGAACTTCCAAAAACTTTTTGAAGTTTTTTTTTCTTTTCTCTTTTTTTTGATTTCCGCGTTTAAAATAAACTGAGCGGGATTTTAAATCCTGTCAGACTTCTCTTAAACCCTTCTTTTTTCAGGGTTCCCTCTTTCGGGGTAACCGTCCCTCCCTTGCGGAGTGGTGCAAAGATAGGGAGTTTTCACAATCACTTCCAAGACTTTTGTTCTTATTTATTTCATTTCATCCATAACTGCCTGTAACGGTGCGAGATTATTTTTGTAAAACAGGTGATAGGAAGGCTGGGATGGCTGATCCGGCCACCAGATTTGGCCTTCGGAGAACCCCAGGTCATCGTATAGCGTATGGAGGCAGGCTTCGCAATGGATCTATTACCAATTTCGTTCAACTTTTGTTAATAATTAATAGGGGTATTACAGGGGTATAACAGGGGGTTAACAGGGGGTTAGCAGGGGTACAACCCCTATTAACCCCCTATTAAAACGGTGTTATAATGCTGTTAATTACAAATCAGTATACAATTTGAGCCTAAGCGGGGTAACAACAGACCTCCCCTTTTGTCAAAACTGCCGCTGAAACAAGCGAAAATAGCAATATGAAAAGCCAAATGGTCTTTGACAAACAATATGTAACTGAAACCGTATATTCGTAAATAGCAAATTAAAATCTTCCTTATTTTGAACGGACTTTTCAAAATTTACAAAGTTGACGCCGATGAGGCACTGCGCATACAACAATCCAAAAACGAAATACATCAACATGATTTCGAGGAATTGATTATTGGTGTGGCAGGAAAGCTCGAACATTTTATCGATTTTAAAACAAAAACCTACACCGCTCCATTTATAAGTTTTATCACTCAGGGCAAAACCCACCGCGTCAAACCTCTTCTGCATAATAATAACATTGAATTTTGGGTCATTCGATTTAAAAGTGAATTTATCCCCGAAACGACTTTCCAGCTCTACGCCCACTTTCATGAAAATGCGACATTGACCTTCGCCAGCCCCAACTGCTTCGGGAGATTGATAGTCTTGTGTGAGCTAATGCAGCAGGAATGCTTACAACATAGCGTAGACTATGCGGTTATCAAGCAGCTATTGAGCACCATCTTTACCATGATTGAATCTGAACGAAAAAGGCAATTTCCAGACAGCCAACAGCAATTGAAAAATCAGAGTACAACGTTCACAAGCTTTCTATCTATACTGGAAGAGAACTACCGCCGTCCCGAAGGCGTTAATTTTTACGCGGAGAAGCTTTTTATGTCGACACGAAACCTAAATTTAATTTGTCAGAGCATATTACAACAAAGCGTTTCTGAGATTATCGAAACACGGAAACTTATTGAAGCAAAAAACCTCTTGTTGACAACGACTAAAACGATCTCGGAAATTGGTTTTGAACTCGGTTACCAAGATAAAGCCTACTTTACCAATGTCTTCAAAAAGAAAGCAGGCATGACGCCTTCGGAATTTAGAAATGAGATCCAAAAACTTATTTCCGAATAGCGTACAACAGATTTCCGAATAGTACAACAGATTGACAGGATAATGATACCGCCTAGCCAAACCCATCCCTTACCTTTGTAATAAAAATTGACGCAGTCACATCATATCAAATGCGTAGAAAGGATTTTATTAAAATTATGGCAACATTACCATTAGCTGGAGTAGCTCATAAAGCAAACTCTTTATATAAATTTTCCGAGGAACTGGAGGCAACGGACAAATTTCCGGTCTTATTTTTAGGACATGGAAGTCCCATGAACGCCATAGAGGACAACGAATTTGTCCGGGGATTCAAAAAAATTGGCCAAACTTTCGAAAAACCGAAGGCGATTCTTGTTGTCTCGGCACACTGGGAAACACGTGGAACATTTGTCACAGCGATGGAGCATCCCGCCACCATTCATGACTTTGGCGGTTTTCCTCAGGCATTATTTGATGTCCAATACCCAGCTCCAGGCAGCCCGGCGCTCGCTTTAGAAACACAGCGTATTGTCAGCAAAACAGAGGTTCATCTCGACGACAAATGGGGGCTGGACCATGGATCATGGTCTGTAGTCAAACATCTATACCCTGATGCAGACGTTCCTATTATTCAAATGAGCATCGATTACACACAGCCTGCAGCATACCATTATGAAATTGCACAGCAATTAAACGCGCTAAGAAAAAAGGGTGTACTCATTATCGGTAGCGGCAATATGGTGCACAACTTACGGATGGTCGCCTGGGACAAACTCGATACGGCAGGCTATGCGTATGAGTGGGCTACTATAGCCAATGAAAAAATGAAGAAATTTATTCAGAATGGTAATCATCAGGCGCTCATAGATTTCAGAAAACAGGGCAAAGAGTTCGACTTGGCAATTCCAACTCCTGAACATTACCTCCCTTTAATCTATACCTTGGGTTTACAGGAGAAAAATGATGAGTTGTTTCTCTTCAACGACAATTCAGTGGCTGGATCACTGACCATGACCTCTTTGAAAATCGGTTAAGCCTCCAGCATACCTATCAGGAATATCCAACAATACCAGCCCATTCCATTAACCGAGAAAAAGGCCCATGGAATGGGCTTGTTGTATACAGTACTCCGCTGAGTTGGAAATAATCTCGAAATTTCCATGACAAAAAGTGCTTTGATTGCAGCGCTAGGATCGATAAATTTGTTTGAAACAAAACAACGTACTTGAACTTAACTCATGGCAACAAAACCTGTTATTGAAATTGAATATTGTCCAAAATGCAATTGGATGCTGCGCGCCGCCTATATGGCGCAGGAGGTACTGAGTTCGTTCACCGATGAGATCCATGGAGTGATGCTGGTCCCCAGC
Organism: Sphingobacterium sp. B29; assembly: GCF_001952815.1. Classification (NCBI taxonomy): domain Bacteria; kingdom Pseudomonadati; phylum Bacteroidota; class Sphingobacteriia; order Sphingobacteriales; family Sphingobacteriaceae; genus Sphingobacterium; species Sphingobacterium sp. B29. The sequence goes on from NZ_CP019158.1 coordinate 5,387,101, forward strand.
GAAATTGCAGGCCGTTATACAGTACGGGTAGCGGATAAGGAGATATTCGATCGAAAAAGAGCCGGTCGATTCCCCGAAATAAAAGAACTCAAACAACTGATCCGTGATCTGGTCGCACCAGATAAATCCTTAGGTCATTCGGACAAATCTCCTTCATCCAACATGTAATTTAGCATAAATCGGATTTTAAAGACTTCTTCTTATTAGCAACTTTGTATAAATTAAATGAACAATCATGACTATTCAACAAGAAGTAGATTTTCAACGTATCGCCAAGGCCATACATTTCTTACAGGAAAACTTTAAGTCTCAACCTACATTGGGTCAGATCGCTTCTCATGTTTACATGAGTGAAGCTCATTTTCAACGCATGTTTACCGCATGGGCAGGTACAAGTCCCAAGAAATTCTTACAGTACGTAAGTATAAATTATGCAAAATCATTGCTCAAGGAAAATAACATTGCTGAAACAACATTCCAGCTTGGCCTTTCCAGCAGCAGTAGACTTCATGAACTATTTATCAACATTGAGGGGATGACTCCCGCTGAATATAAAAATGAAGGCTCCAATTTATTGATTTCCTACGCGTATTATCAGAGCTTATTCGGCACAATGCTAATTGCATCCACCTCAAAAGGTATTTGTCATATTGCCTACGCGGATGATAACATAACAGCTTTTGACGCTCTTCAGCAACGATTTCCGAACGCAACATACCTACAACAGGGGAACAGCATGCATGAGAATGCACTCAGCGCATTAAATCCCCAAGATAAAGATATCCGTCAGGTAAAATTACATTTAAAAGGCACTGATTTTCAATTGAAAGTCTGGGAAGCTTTATTAAAAATCCCTATGGGTAACTTAAGCACTTACGGTGCTATCGCTTCTCAAATCGGAAACCCCAAGGCTTCCCGTGCTGTCGGCACAGCTGTTGGAAGCAATCCGATAGCTTACCTTATCCCCTGTCATCGTGTTATACAAAACAGCGGTATATTTGGTGGTTACCGATGGGATCCAATGCGGAAAACAGCGATGATCGGATGGGAGACTTTGCATACGGCTATTTAGTAAACACACACAATACGATAACATGGAACTTTTCGACAATCTCTTCGATGGCAATAGAAATCTACTCCCTTACGATGGGACTGTCAATTATTATGGTAAAATACTACCTCCACAGGAAGCAAACCACTATTTTGATAGACTCATGGACTCGATCGAATGGGTAAATGACCGTGCCATTATTTTTGGAAACGAAATCGTCACCAAACGAAAAGTGGCTTGGTATGGCGACCAGGCTTTCGAATATAGCTATTCCAACACCACTAAAAGGGCGCTTCCCTGGACAAAGGAACTTCTTGAACTGAAAAAGATTGCCGAACAACAAACACAGGAGACGTATAATTCCTGCCTGTTGAATCTTTATCACAATGGCGACGAAGGAATGGCCTGGCACAGTGACGGTGAAAAAGACCTCAAAAAAAATGGAGCAATTGCTTCTTTAAGCTTTGGTGCTGAACGAAAGTTTGCCTTTAAACATAAAACGAGCAAAGAAAAAATAGACATCATCTTGGGCCATGGAAGTTTATTGGTGATGAAAGGTCTTACACAAACGTATTGGTTGCATCGGCTTCCACCGACAAAAAAGGTGTTCAGTGCACGAATTAATCTGACATTTCGATGCATCGATCAGCTGTAATCTTACAGCCCCAGGGTAAGGCTTACAGGAATGGACACCTAGTTGTAGGCAGACTTCAACAGCATTCAGTCACCAATCGTGTCAACCTTTTCAAACATAAAGGCTGACACGATCGATCGGGTTATTTAATAACGTCCCAGCTGTTGTCCTTGGCTGTGTAATCCATAAAAATGCCACCGTCCAAGGTAATATTTTTCACCTTTTTAGTCGAAGTCCAAGTCAGGATTACCTGTTTTTCATTGTGTTGCCAAATTGACGGAGTTTGATGTTTTGTCTCCACCGATCCATCCGTATAGGTAATCAACACATCAAACGGAATTGCAAATCCCCCGATATTGGTGATCGTCAGTGTATTTTTACCAGCAAGCTGTTTAAAACCATTCACCTTAAGGTCAATGTAATTATTGGTGAAATACCAATTTTTCCAATACCAGTTTAAATTCTGCCCAGCTCCAGCATTGATGCTATAAAAGAAGTCCCAAGGCGTCGGATGTTTTCCATGCCATAGCTCCATGTAATGGTGTAGTGCTTTTTTAAACAGTTCATCACCCAGGTAATCCCGTAACGCAATATAAGACAATGCGGCCTTGATGTAGGCATTGTTGCCGTACCCTAAACCACTCAACTGAGAGGTCATGGTAATCAAGGGTTGGTCTTCTTCGGTAGAGGGGTCAAAGATATAGCGCTTTACACGGGCATCTTTGAAAAGTTCTTTATTTTTTTCGGCACCAATCTCCGCATTTCCAATCCAGAATTCCAATGCAGTAGCCCAGCCTTCATCCATATAACCGTATCGCGTCTCATTGATACCCATGTAAAAAGGGAAATAGGTATGTGCAATTTCATGGTCTGCTGTTTGCCGTGCATCCACGAGATTATCTGGGACACTCGAATCGTTAATCATCATCGGATATTCCATATCTGCAAACCCTTGAACGGCTGTCATTGTTGGGTACGGATAGGTGACACCAGGCCAATTTTTAGAAAACCAGTCAATGCAATATTGCTGCCAACCAATGTATTGTTCAAAATCTGCTGTTCCAGCGACATAGCTTGACTGCACACTCACGCGCTTACTTCCCAAATCTACACTCCCGCCATCCCAGATATAATTATCACTCACACTGAAACAAAAATCAGGCACATAGGTTGCTTTAAATTTCCACTTATTCCAGGCTTCTTGTGTTGTCACTTTCCCCGCTTTCATTTCGGCATCTGTCGCGATATGTATTGGCGTATCGCTGACTTTTGATTTTTCGAAACGGTCCAGAATAGGTTTCTGCAGTACATCAGCCGCATTTGTCAATTCACCTGTCGCCCAAACAACAAAGTTCTTCGGAACAGATATCTCAAATTGATAATCGTTGAAACCATTGTAGAATTCTTGTCGGCCATTATGTTCCAGAAGATCCCAACCATTATAATCGTCGTATACAGACACACGCGGATAAGAGTAAGCACAATAAAAGGTGGAAGCATTCAACAGCCCTTCACGGTCGCTTTCGACAGATAACGGATATTCCCAGCTAATGTCCAATGTTGCAGTCCTTCCCGGAAGGATTTTCTGCCCAAAATCACCTAACTTCACCGTTCCCCAGTCCTTGCTGTTTACGTCGTAAACTTGACCATTCAGTTTAAACGATTTAATCTTTAGGCCCGAAGTCAGGTAGTCGTCCGAAGCGTATGCAGCACGTACCGCATTAGGTTTGTGCACATTGTTCACAAATCGGATAGCCAAGCGTTTCAATGTATCGGGACTATTGTTTGTGTACAGAATAGTCTCTGTTCCACTCACCATCTTTGTAGCCGGATCCAATTGCACCCGCACATCATACTTACCAAAATTCTGCCAATAGTTTTTCCCTGGTAGACCCGTTTTGGTACGGGTTCCCTTCTCGATCGCTTGCTGAATATTTCTTGGGGTATACAGTTCTTGCGCATGAGCTACCCCTGTCAATAAAAGCAAAGTCAATCCATAATTAAATATAGTGCGTCCTATCATATCCTAGTTTAAATAATCAAACTAAGATAAATTTGCTGTGATTTGCAAGTTTAATTCTCCTGCTTCGCAAGAAAAACAAACTTCTTCAACACAATACCACATTTGCATTTGTTCAGAGATCAAAAAAAGACAGGCTCCGAGTACTTGAGAAAACATTTTATTTTTTTTGACGTTTAGTTTTAAGATAGACCCGAATGTATGCATCAACTTTTACGTTTTAACGATTTCTTCCGACATGCTTTTTTAGCAATACTTTTAATTTCAATCCCTACGCTGCTCGCTGCCCAAACCGATGCAAAAACAGACTCTCTTGCACAGTACAAACATCAGCGTGACTCGGCCTTGGCCAGTCAATACGATATATCGGATCTAATCGGAAGAATAATCCATCCCAAACGAAAAAAGGAACATGCGAGTAAACGCTCTCCCATCACCTTAATGCCCAACATTGCCTACAACCCAACCATTGGTGGTCAGATCGGAATCAAGGCTGTCGCGGGGAAAGTATTGGGTGACCCCAAAACAACGACCATGTCGATCGCAGCGACATCCGCCTCAATCACCACAAAAAACATCATGGTCTTCTATATTAGCCATAATATCTTTACCCCCAACAATAAACTAAATTTTCAGGGCGCTTTTGCACTTGTCAAAATGGTCGCTTTAGATGCGGGTTTGGGCATGACTCCCCATGGAAAATGGAACAATGCCGATGAAGAGATCCTTGCCAACCCCGACCATAAGAAATACGGAGCAAAATATAACGCGTTTACATTTAATGAAAAAGTCTATAAACGAATCGCCGACGGACTATTTGTTGGAGCCGGATTGGCGTTTGACTTACGACGAAAAATAACCAGCAGCGGCCCCAATGGCAACATTACTCCCAATACCATCTACACCGAAAAACATGGCTTCGAGCCCGACAGTTATAATTCCAATGGACTATTGCTCAATATGCAATACATGACAAGAGACAATCCCAATAGGCCTTACAAGGGTATCTATTCGGATATCGGTGTGCGATGGAACACAACGCTGTTGGGCAGTAGCAAAAGTGCTGTACAGCTTACCACCGACTTTCGAAAATACTTTAGTTTATCTCAGTCCGACCCGGCTCATGTACTTGCCTTCTGGTATTGGGGCTCCTATAAACTCGGTGGTACACTCCCCTATTTTGATCTCCCCGGAACGGGAAGAGACGTAGCCGTCAGAAGCGGCCGCGGTTACACCATTGGTTATTTCAAAGGAATTTCTTTCGGTTATGCCGAAACAGAATACCGCTTCCCAATTTTAAAGAATCGCTTTTTGAGCGGAGCTGCTTTTTTTTAACCTACAGACTGCCAGCGACGAACTGGGCACCAAACTTTTTGAAAGGTGGCAACCTGGGGGTGGTGCCGGATTACGGGTACTCTTTAACAAAGCAACACGCACAAATCTATGTCTGGACTATGCCTTTGGAAAATATGGTTCCCGTGGTTTCTTTTTGGGGCTGAATGAAGCTTTCTAATTCCAGATTGCGACAGCTTTGTTTGCCATAAAATAACTAAATTAGCCGATGTTGTTGCTCTTTCTATTCACGAAGAGTGACTGAATTGGCATTGACGATATTTCATCATGAATTTAAAAACCTTTTTTCTATACATTGTATTATTATCAGCTCTTGTTTCCTGTCATCAGACAAAGACGTCAAAAACAACGAAAAATGACGAACAAAAGAAAGAACAGGTAGTCCCTCCTGCATCACCACCACTCCCATCGGATACTTCGAGCTACGATAGCCCGCGTTTTGCAGACAGAATAAAGGAACAAGCGCAGCAGTTAATGAAAATGAACGACGCCGGCCTCTTCGATAAACTGCACCAGAAGTTAACGACAACACTAAGTGCAGACCAGAAAGATTATTTTCTTGGGCATCCTAACTTGGCTGTTTTAGCGATCGCGAAAGGGAATATCTTCGAAAATGGCCCCGGTGACCTTGGGTATACGGTATACAACAAAGGTAATCATCGCATCGAGATCACCTTATTCGATCATAAAAGCAATACATACAACACACTGTATAAAGAGTTAAAAGTTGTCAATACCCTTCAAAATTTGGATTGTTCATCCAGCTTTGGATCGCTCGATTATCTCGTTGCTTCCGAACTGATTGATCAAGAGGATTATATTCGATTAAACAATTCAAATTACCTGATTGACGACAATTCCTTTGATGTGACCGATATTTCGACGAACAAAAACTTTGATTTGCAGCAGGGATGTCTGAACAAAAAATTCTCAAAAGAAGCCATGGCCAACAGTCTTTGTGTACCGACCAGCTCCGTATATGCGAATTTTCAATACCTAAAATACAATAAGAAAAAGCAGATTTTTGAAATTTATTTCAGTCAGGAATTTGCAGACTAAGCCGACCAAACCTTAACGATGAAAAGATATTACCTACTTGCTACCCTTGGTTTATGTAGCAAATTATATGCGCAGGAAGTGGATACTACGACTAATCTGCTAGAACAAGTCGAAGTTAAAGCCTACTTCAATAAACAACCGCTATTGCGATTGACATCTTCTGCGGCTGTGTTAAGCAGCCAAATGATCCAATCCCAGCAGTCGCCCTCCTTTGTTTCAGCAATGAACAGGGTGCCGGGTTTACGCATGGAAGAACGTTCCCCTGGGAGTTACCGGCTAGCACTCCGTGGGAGTATGGTCCGTTCACCTTTTGGTGTTCGCAATGTCAAAATATATCTGGACGACTTTCCTTTTACTGACGCAGGCGGGAACACCTACATTAACTTGATAGATCCCTCCGCAATAGGGCAGATAAATGTATTGAAAGGTCCAGATGGATCGATATATGGGGCCAATTCAGGCGGTGTACTCTCCTTTTATAGTAAAGGATTCGATCGATCTGACAAACCTGAAGTCAACCTCCAATTAACGGGGGGCTCCTACGGTCTTTTCCAGGAACAGCTCAATGCAATATTACCCATCAACCAGACTCAGCAACTTGCTATCAATCAAAGTTGGACAAGAAGTGACGGTTATCGCCAGAATTCAGCCTTAAACAAAAAGAATATCCAACTCAATTACAATTGGCAATATGCAAAAACATCCGAATTAAAATTCACCGGTTTCTATTCGGATATCGGTTACCAAACTCCGGGAGGGCTCACCGCAGCACAAATGGAGAGCGACCGCAGGCAGGCTCGGCCTAAGGGCGGACCAAATCCTGGTGCTGCTGAACAAAAAGCAGCAATCTACGATAAAACATTCTTTGGTGGACTGAGCAACCAGACGCATCTCAGTTCTAAGATGACCTTATTCGCCAGTGTATTTGGCTCATCCAATCAGATCAAAAATCCCTTCATCACCAATTACGAGAAAAGAGATGAAAAGAATTTAGGAACGCGCCTGTATTTATCTTATGTGGATTTGTTGAGCCAAGATTTAAAATATGAAGTCCAACTGGGCTTGGAAGCGCAAAAGGGTTGGTATGCTATTGACAATTATGACAACGCCCAAGGTGTCGCTACCGATCCTCAGGCCAAGGACAAATTGGAAAACAGTCAGCAATCATTTTTTGCACGCACCCAACTGGAATGGCTAGAGCGTCTCCAGGTAGAGCTGTCGCTCGGATTAAATGAGAATAAAATTGGCTACCAGCAACGTTATCCTGTTGCACAAGAAAACAAAGAAAATATTGATTTCGGGAGTACATGGATGCCACGAGCAGCACTATCCTATTTGATCACACCAATGCTTGCACTTAGAGCATCGATTTCTAAAGGTTTCTCTGCACCAACTGTTGCTGAAGTCCGTTCGTCAGACAATACAATTAATACGATGCTGAAACCAGAAACAGGTACAAACCATGAATTTGGGCTTCGTTGGCATTTGTGGAATCGCCGGATTATTTTAGATGCAGCGGCCTACACTTATCAAATGAACAATGCCATCATCCGACAGGTACGGGATAATGGTGCTGAATATTTTCAAAATGCGGGTAAAATAAACCAAAAGGGATTGGAAGCATCGCTATTCATGTATTTGATCAGGCCTCAAACAACCGGTACGGTCCGTAGCCTACAGCTGACCAGTAATTTTTCCCTCAATGACTACAGTTTCAAAACCTATCAGGTAGGCGACAAAAACTATAAGAACAATAAACTTCCTGCGGTTCCTAAAACGGTATGGGTAAATTCGTTGAATATACTTTTCCCGGATGAATTCCAGTTGGATCTTCTTTCCAATTTAACAGCAGCAATACCACTGGATGACGCAAACACTGTTTATGCCAAACGGTATCATCTTTTACAAGGCAAATTATCCTGGAGCAAATCTGTCTGTTCACAGCATAAAATTAGATTTTTTGTTGGGGCCGACAATCTACTCAATGAAAAATATAGTCTTGGAAACGATATCAATGCTTTTGGAGGACGGTATTTTAATCCTGCCCCTTTACGTAATTATTATGGCGGAATGAGTTTTAATTTTTAACCAAGCATTATGGACTTCCATCAATATACATTGACCGATATCGATTTCACCAAGGTGAGCCGTTATTCTTATTTTCCTTGGATGGACCTGACATTGGCCCATTTTCAGGTCAATGCGATGGAAATGGAGGTGAATCAGGCAAATTTTCAGGTACTGGAGAATTATACCGATTTTGAAGTGATGATCCTCCATACGTTGCCCACAACAGCCGTCTTTTGCAATTGTCCACAAACAGGATTCTGCCGTCATCAAAAGGCGGCTTTAAGTAAACTATTTACACAGGAGAATTGGCTGGCATTTTTTGATCACAACCGCTATCAGCATCTCCTCAAGAAGGTTGCGGCACAATATGGACTGGAAAAGGAACCGTCTTTAGAAAACTATTTTGCTGCCCAGATCAAAGCAGGGAAGCTGGAGTTTCTGTTAAAAGACAAACAGCTGACCTCCATTGATGACTTTGATCTAGTAGAGGAATCTCTTGTCCCAAAAAAGGTCAAGACGACGGCCGAACAGCAGCATCATTTTGTGGTGTTAACGCGCAACCGGTACTACAAAAATCTACAAATACTCCTGTGTCAAGCTCCAATGACGAAATCCGGCCTACCTAAAAATCCGATTTCCGCCAGTGAGAGTCAGTCCCGTATCTGGCAAAGCAGCTCGATTGAGGAAATGCAATTTTACACCGCTGTTTACCAATTTTCTCAAGCTATGCAACAGGATATCGAAATCAGCTCCAGTCTGAAGGCGGTTGCAAAAAATCCGTTACACCTCGATTTTTATCTGCATGACTATGAGAAATCCGACAATATAACAGCCTCCACCTTATCGCCGGTTCAATTTAACCTAAACAAAGGTGAAATTAAGCTCTTCATTACAAAAAAAGGTGCGTTTTATACCATTCAAGGAGAAATTCATATTCATACGATAGCCCACAATTTACAGGATTTAGTCGTTCTTTTGGACCATTTCATTCTCATCAAAAATCAGCTTTTTCTGATTGAAAATAGGTTTCACCTCAAGTTGATCCGTTTGTTTGGCAACAAAGGTGAGCAATTGTTGATCCATCAGCGTAAGTTCGAAGAATTCAACAGGTTGTTTTTGGAACAGATAGCACATTCCGTGGAGTTAAATTTTAAAGATATTCCCAAAGCAAGCAAGCCACAGTTGAAGGAAAATCTGTATTATCAGGACATGCAGCCACTTTTGTTTCTGGAAGAATCGGAAGATTTTGTCAACCTTATTCCTGTCATGCGTTATGGTGAGGTCGAAATTCCTATTTTAAGTAAGCGGAATATATTTGGTACAGACAGCAAGGGTACACAATTTTTGGTCGATCGGAAACGTGAAGCTGAAACAAAAGTTATTTCCCTGTTACTGAAGCAGCATCCCTATTTTCAGGAGCAAATGGATGAAGGAAGCTTTCAGCATTTTTATTTGCATCGCAAATACTTTCTGGACAGTAACTGGTTTCTGGATGCTTTTGAGGAGTGGCAACATCAGGGTATACAGATCATCGGATTTAATACATTACGTGGAAATAAATTAAGCCGTTTTAAGGGAAAAATACATGTGGAGGTCCTCAGTGGACAAAATTGGTTCAACGCCAATATACAGGTCAAATTTGGCCCCAAAAGTGTCTCCCTAAAAAAACTTGAAAAGGCAGTACGGAACCGCTCGCAATTCATCACCTTGGATGACGGCACCCAGGGCATTTTACCGCAACAGTGGCTCGATAAATTTGAAGCCTATTTTAATGCAGCAGAATCGATAGCTGATGATTTCATTGAAATTCCAAAATACAAATTCAATGAAATCGATCAACTATTTGATCAGGCGGAGCTAGACCCTATCGTGTTGGCGGAGCTCAGCACGTTGAGAAAGCAGCTCGCTAATTTTTCTTCGCTATCCGAGGTCCAGATACCACCAACTTTTGTCGGAAACTTACGCCCTTATCAGCAACAAGGGCTACAATGGCTGCATTTCTTGGATGGGCTTAATTTTGGTGGCTGTCTTGCCGATGACATGGGACTTGGCAAAACGATCCAAATATTAGCCTTTCTGGCTACTCAAAAAGCAAAGGGACAATCTGCACCAACATTACTTGTACTTCCCACGACCTTAATTTTTAATTGGCGGCATGAAATCCAGCAATTCCTTCCATCTTTCCAAACGTTGGTTTTAGATGGTCCAAATAGAATAGAAAAAGGGATGCAGTTTGAACAATATGACCTTGTTTTAGTTTCTTATCACAACCTGCTGACGGATATTAATACGCTAAAAAAAAATAACCTTCAATTATGTCATATTGGACGAATCGCAGCAAATCAAAAACCCGGATTCCCAGCGATACAAAACGGTAAATTTATTAAAATCAAGAAATCGCATTATTTTAACAGGAACTCCTATCGAGAATAATACGATGGATCTTTATGCCCAGCTTTCCTTTATTGTGCCGGGTCTACTAGGAAGCAAAAAATATTTCAAAGATGTCTATACGACTCCTATTGATGCTTTCCATGACCGCAAGAGAAAAAAAAATGCTGAAAGAGAAAATAAAGCCTTTCATTCTCCGTAGAACAAAACAGGATGTATTACGTGATCTTCCTACAAAAAATGAACTGGTCCTTTACTGTGAGATGAAAACTGCCCAACGGCGAATTTATGATCTTTATGAAAAAGAGTTTCGAGATTTTATCTCTGCCAAAGATGGCGATGAAATCAAGAAAAGCCCCATGCATGTCCTAAAAGGTCTAACAAAATTGCGACAGATATGTAATTCAAGCAAACTGCTCCAAAATGAGGATCTGACTAGCGCTGCGGACTCTGCCAAAATTGAAATGCTTATCGAGCAAATTCAGCATAAAAAAGACCAGCACAAAATGATCGTGTTTTCACAGTTTGTCAGTATGCTCAATCTGATTAAAGAGGCTTTGGATAAACAGGGTATTCGCGCGTTAATGCTCACAGGCCAATCCAAAAATCGAGGTAAATTGGTTAGTGATTTTCAATCCGACAAGGATATCCCCGTTTTTCTGGTTAGTCTAAAAGCCGGTGGTACCGGACTTAATCTTACCGCGGCCGATGTCGTGTACCTGGTAGACCCCTGGTGGAATCCTGCTGTTGAACAACAGGCGATCGATAGGATCTATCGCATGGGGCAACAAAAGACGGTCACCGCAGTCCGATTAATCAGCCCTAACACGGTCGAAGATAAAATTCAGACCTTACAGCAACATAAAAAGGAGATTAGCAACAGTATTCTGGATGACGGCGGAAGTTTAGATGTCTTTTATCTCGACAAAAGCTATTTAATGAATTTGCTACGCTAAACTATTGAAATCAAAAAAGGGGACATCGATCGATGTCCCCTTTTTTGATATAATTCGTTTTCAGCTGCTCTTTACTTTTTGTCAGAAATGTACGTTTTGTTACCATTTCCGTTGATATAATATTTGCCACCTTTTGGACCGAGATAAACTGTATGTCCATTATATTTTTCACTTGTTGCTTTATCAGCTGTAGCTACGGCATCCTTTTTAACAGCAGCGGCTTGTTTTTCAGCTTTAGCACTTTCTTTTTTTACGGCTTTTTCCTTCGCTTCCATTGGTGCTGCTGGCGCTGTTTTTGTATCAGCCATCTTTTTCGTCTGCACTGACTTTTCCTTGACTGCAGCTTCCTTCTTCGCAGTAGCTTTCACCGGCGCTGCCTTCGTTTTCGTTTCGGCCTCGTTGGCTTTAGTCTTTACTTCTTTTGCTTTTTGTTCAGACTTTTTGGCTTCTTTTTCCATTTTTTTTAGGAGCCGTTTGTGCATAGGATTGTCCCAATCCCACTGCAGCGATCAAAGCTAATGCAGCTGTGATTTTTTTGAAACGATTTATTGCTCTCATAACTCAATTGTTATTTAAATAATTGTAAATAAAAGTACAATACAAATGCCGTATTTCGATTTAATTACCTGAAAAAATAATTTTAACAAATTTTTAACCTAGCCAAGGAATTATTCGACAACTTGTTTTCTAAATTTCGAATCAATTACATATTTTACCCCCTTCGCATCTATAAATACAGGCTTTCCATGGTAGTGCTCATTACTGCGTCGATCAATGGCAACACGATACCGGGTGGCGGAGCTAGTGGAGCTGTAGGTTATATTGCCAACCGATTCTCCAGGGCTCACGATTACTTCCGAACCTTCATATACGCGCTCACTCACCCTGCCGTTAAAACGCTGTTTTCCCGTTGACGTTTTTATTTTCTCCTGCTGCTCGGGCTCTTTATCGATCGGCGCAACGTCCAAGGTCATCACATCGACCTGTGGGCTTAAAGGGAAGAATGGATCTACCCACCGATATACAAAATGATAATCGGTTTCTAAGTTATTAAAAGCATGCATTTGCTGTGCCCTTACAACACTTATCCCACCTCCTAAAATCAGCAATGGCAGTAGGCAACGTCTAAAGAAGATTAATTCAACTCTTAACATATCTTTTTTTCCTTTCGTTTAAGTGCTTCCAAATAAAATGCCATCTCTCTCTAAAGCACTCATCTTTAACACATTTTTAACTAAAATAAATTAGTTTGATATTTAACTGTTTTATGTTTAACTTTGTGCTATGAAAAACGAATCCATGAATCCAGTAAAACCCTTAGTGGATAGTATCATTGCTTTGCGAACGAGCTTAAAACAATACTATATCCAGAAAATAAAGGAACAGCAATTGGATATCACCTATGAAATGTTACAAGTATTGGCAGCACTGTGGAAGAAGGAGCAAATGAATCAGCAAGATATAGCCACAGCAATACAGAAGAACAAAGCAAGTGTCACTCCGCTGATCGATAATCTTTGTAAACGGGATCTGGTTAGACGCGTAAGCGATCCCAATGACAGACGAAATAATTTAATCGAATTAACGGTAAAGGGAGACGAATATAGGACATTATTAGATCCTGTCCAGCAAGACCTCTACCGTGTGATCCTGCAGGAGATATCAGAAAAAAAAAGTATTGGAAATTACAGAAACTCTCGAAAAATTGACCGCAATTATTGATAAGCAATAGTATCGGGAGCCTTGATTTTCAGAAAAAAAGAAGATAAGTAATTGAGTCATGAGCAATTCAACATTAAGTGAGAAAGAAATAAAACGAAGGCGGAAGATATGGATCATCAACATCCTATCTGCAGTCGTCATTGTGGTTACAATTATCTGGGGTATCTTAGTCTTTTTCCACATCAACGAATCTGTTTATACAGATGATGCCCAGGTAGATGCCCATATTACCCCTATAAATTCGCGTATCAGCGGTTATATCAAAACAATTCGATTTGATGAGCATCAAAAAGTTCACAAAGGCGATACACTCGTCATTATTGATGATGCTGAGTACAGAATTTTATTACAAAATGCACAAGCCACTCTTGCCGATGCCAAAGCAAGTAAAACAATATCGCAATCTGGAATTGCCATTGCCGGCAACAGTACTGCGATAGCAAATGCCAATATCGATGAGATGAGAGCCCGGCTAGATAATATGGAATTGAATTATAGGCGTTACGAGAGTCTCGTGAAAGATGAAGCAGTAACGCAATATCAATTCGATCAGGTAAAAGCAGATTATGAGGCCATGTTAGCCAAATATAAGGCACTTTTGGCGCAAGAGCGTGTATCGAAACTTAACACACATGAGTCTGAACAGAAGCTGTCAATCAATGATGCCTCATTACTAAAGGCCGAATCTGCGATTGATCTAGCCAAGTTAAACCTTTCGTATACGGTTATCACTGCACCGTACGACGGTGTATTGGGACGGCGGACGATTGAAGAGGGTCAATTGGTGCAAAACGGTACGCCATTGGTCAATATTGTACGTGATGAGCAGAAATGGATTACCGCAAATTATACCGAAAGTCAACTAAAAAATATTGCTCTCGGGGCAAAAGTCAACATTGAAATTGATGCATTGGCCGGGAAGACATTTGAAGGTGAAGTAGCCGCCATATCCGAAGCAACAGGATCTAAGTATTCTGCTGTTCCGGTTGACAATTCTACGGGGAACTTCGTTAAGGTACAACAGCGCATTCCGGTTAGAATTAATTTTACAGCATCCAATACCCCAAAAGATCTCGCCATGCTTCGCGTAGGTATGAATGCTATCATACGTATTAAATAATCATGAAAGATCGTATATTCAGAGATTGGTTGAGTTCAGGTTGGGAATTGTTCTTTCTGTTTCTACTCAATATTTTATTTTCGTTCAATAATGGAATCCCAACTTCCATTAACACGTATGTCATGAATGGATACGCCGGTATCACCGCAGATTTGAGTATGGCTACATATTGTTATTATGCGGGAATGGTATGTGCCATACCACTGGTATTTAGGTTGTTGAAATTATTTTCCAAAAAGACGATATTAATTGTATCTATCTTCATTATCCTCGCTTCCAATGCGGTTTTGGAACATGCCAATAATGGTGTCAACATCTGTATGGCCACATTTTTTATTGGGAGTGCCAAGATTATTGTCACTATGGCTATCATTGGGGAAATGATCCCTTTTCTCATGCCACGTGGAGAACGATATCAATTATATGCAGTCTACTACCCCATGACAATGATCATTCCTGCCTTGGCAAGTTATGTATCTGTTCTATTTGCAACGCGTTTCTATTGGGAAACTGTCTTTTTATTTCAAAATATACTACTTGCAGTAGCGTTGTTAATCTGCATCATCTTTATGAAATCGTCAGATTTTAAAAAGGTACCTCTTTATCAATATGACTGGTTTGGAAGTATTTTACTTTGTATTTCATTATTGAATTTTGCCTATTTCAGCACATATGGTCTGACACAAAATTGGTTTCATTCCAGGTTTATTTTGGTCACCGGAATCGCATCGCTCTGTTTTTTTTATACTTTTTATAAATAGAAGTGTACTAATCCGAAAATCACTCTTAAATTTTGAAGCCTTTTCAACACGGATTCTGCCTATCTCCATTGGAACAATTTTTATTTTCGGCATTTTTTATAGCTCGACCTCGCTGTACTCCTCCCTTTTGGGAATTACGCTTGGTACAAACCCCTTGGAAGTCGCCGAAATAAATACCTATGTAATTCCTGGTTATATGATCGGCGCAGTAATCGCTTATATTTATTTCAAAATAACAAAAAAATGCAAGTTCATTTTGGCATTCTCAGCAGCGTGTTATGCCCTATCTTGCTTTTTCTTTGCAAGGATTATTGACCAACATACAAACTCGGCTTTGTTCTATCTCCCTTTGACATTAAGAGGAATGGGCGTGATCACTTCCTACATTGGAATAGGCGTATATATGGCCGGCAATATTCCCAGTAAATATTACCTCTCTGGCTTAGTATTTTTGATTCTTACACGTTCATTTTTGGTGCCTGTAGTCTGGTCAAACATCATTACTAATTGGTATTACCACCTACAGATCCTCAATGCCAATAATCTTGCTGGTATAATCGATCGAACAAATAGCTTGGTGCTACAAAGAGGAAATATAATGAAATCGGTCCAAGTCCAAGCCTCGCTACTATCCATACGCGACGCCTACTCCGGGCTATTTATTATCGGGGTAATCCTAACGTTATTCATCTTAATCTTCCCTTTTCATTCTTCGCCTATACGAAGAGTTTTCGACTGGAAGAGAAAAAATGCAACGAAAGAAGCTTTGCAAATTCCCATTTCTTAGTTAACTGATATAAATTTCAGTAATATACTTGAATACGATACGCTCAGCGATTGCGTACTTATCGAAAAGTGTACGGAGATCGTCATAGAGCGTTTTGTTTTCAGCCTGCTCTTTTGGAAAATAGGATGATGAACGTACTCTTCCCAAAAACGACCGAAGGTCCAATATCTGTTGATTTGGTAAGGTTACCTTGGTCATTGAACGTGATCCAAAAAATTGTTTGAGATCATCATCACTGATATTTTTGTGACTGACAGATTGATAACTTGGTATATGACTGAGCAGAAAATCTTCGTACTCCTGTTGAAAAGCATCGCCGGGATCACGCTGGTTCCAGACCAGTACAATACGTCCATTTTCTGTGAGAATGCGAGCGAACTCCCTCTTACATGCTTCCCGGTCAAACCAATGAAACGATTGCCCTGCAAAAATGAGATCTACGCATCCAGACTCAATAGATGTATCTTCGGCAGTCGCATTCAGCGCGATTAAATTCCGATAGGTTTTAAAATGATGCAGTAAAGATTCACGCATTTCCCGATTGGGTTCAACAGCAAAAACGTCATTCCCATTTTCGAGAAAAAGTTGCGTAGATAGCCCTGTACCACTACCGATATCGGCAACCAACCATTTTTTATCCAGCCCTATTTGTTCTTTAAGCACCTGAATAATCTCTTTTGGGTAACATGGTCTAAATTTCTCGTAATCGACAACCCTGTCCGTGAATCTATCAATACTGTTTTTGTTCATAATAAGAATTGCTGTAACTAGTCGATTATACCTTCATCTTTAAAACTATAATATCCGTTATCGGTAAAGATTAAATGATCGGCAACTCTAATATCCATAATTTTAGAGGCTTCAACAATTTTTTGCGTCAGAATTTTGTCAGCATTGCTTGGATACAAGGTGCCCGAGGGATGGTTATGAACTAATATAATTGCATGTGCTTTAAGGCTAAGTGCAGATCGTAATATAATCCTGACATCAACTGGCGTAAAATCATTACCGCCGCGTCCGATCAGTTGTTTGTCTAATATTTTATACCCCGTATTGAGATACAGAGTCCAAAACTCTTCATGGGGCAGATCCTGAAGTATGGGTTTCATAAAGTTGTAAACGAAGCGGCTGCTATTTACGAGCTTACGCTGTTCTACGGGCAGGTCGTTTTTCCGGCGTGCGAGCTCCAATGCGGCAAGAATAGCGATAGCTTTTGCCTCGCCTATCCCTTTATACATGCTCAGTTCTGAAACCTCCATCATCGAAAGCGTCTGCAGGTTGTTATTGACATCGGCCAATATGCGCCGGCATAATTCAACAGCACTTTCATTTTTGGAACCAGACCCGATTAAAATAGCCAGTAATTCGGCGTCGGTAAGCGCCCTACGGCCCTGGCTCAATAGTTTCTCTCTCGGACGATCGGCCTCTGCCCACTCCCGAATGACTAGTTTGTACGGATTTGACATCTACAGTTAATTATAATTGGCTAGCGTACATAAATATACAAAAATACTGTTACTTAATATCCTGAGAAATACACAATCTATCAATTAAAAAAAATTGGCAATCGGGATTTACTTCACATTTCACTCTGAAACGTTATCTTTGTATTTCATAAAAATTTTTGAATATGAGTAAAGCGATTATTAAAACAGAAAAAGGCGACATGACTGTGGAGTTCTACACAGCTGATGCTCCAAATACAGTAGCCAATTTTATCAAACTTGCTAAATCAGGATATTATGATGGATTGGCATTTCACCGTGTAATCCCTGATTTCGTTATCCAAGGTGGATGTCCAAATTCACGTGAAGGAGCTGCAGGAATCCCTGGAACGGGTGGCCCTGGTTATAAAATTGACTGTGAATTAACAGGCGAAAACCAATACCACGATAGAGGTGTATTGTCTATGGCTCATGCAGGCCGTAATACTGGTGGTTCTCAATTTTTCATCTGTCATAGCCGTAACAACACTGCTCACTTAGATCGTAACCATACTTGTTTTGGAAAAGTTATCGAGAACGTAGACATTGTTGACGATATCAGACAAGGTGACCGTATTTTATCAATTGAAGTTATCGAAGATTAATTCTTGGAGATTTAAATAGTATTAAAATGAATTTAAGAGCATTAGTATCCGTAACTGGTAAACCAGGATTGTTCAAATTGGTTGGACAAAATAAAGGTGGTTTTATTTTAGAAACCCTTGATCAGGCAAAAATTAAAACGGTAGTAAGTTTATCTTCTACAAAAATGGCGACTTTGGAAGATATCACCATCTATGGTGAAGAAGAAGAAATTCGTCTATTGAATATTTTTGAAACAATCAAAGAGAAAGGCATCGCTCTGCCAGATACAAAATCTGATGGCGCAACATTAAGAGATTTCTTCCGTGAAGTAGCTCCTGGCCATGATGAATCACGTGTTTATTCTTCGGATATTAAAAAGGTTATCACATGGTATAACATTATCAAGGAATTCCCTTTATTTGAAGAAGAAGCACCTGCTCCTTTAATGTAAACTTTTACATATATCCCAAATAAAAAAGGAGTTGATCATGTGATCAACTCCTTTTTTATGGTGTTTTCTAATGAAACACGACATCAAGTACATTTTTTTCGATGCTGTTTTGATCTTTGGCCGCGTCAAGTTTAGCATGGGCTTTTGTAACCTCAAATTCTTTGGGTTCAAATTGCTTTTCGACGACAGCTGTGGTTGTAAAGCGCAATAGGGAATTTTCATCTTCATTGAGATAGGCATCAATTTCAAGAATCCCTTCGTTTTCATCAAACACATAGGGGTGCAGCAGATTGATTCCCTTCGGGATCCGTGGGCTCTTCCAAACGACAAATTTAGGGAGCGTTTTATCCATTGCATCAATTTTATTGTAAATGGCCTGCTGACAGGTAATTCCGGCAATTACTTTTGTTTTTCCGGTCTTATCGATCATATACTCTTTGGGATTTATTCGTATCTGCACTTTCGCCAATCCATTAAGTTTCCCTTCTGGATAGTTCAGTCCTACATTGATAGTCTCGTTGCCACTATTTGCTAAAAAAGCCTCGCCTGAACCTTTGCTATAATTCACATAATTTTCCAGGCGGTACGTCAGGCCCGCAGCATCAGATTTCGCTTGTTGTTGATCAAATTTAATTTCCATCTTACGTAAAGGGGCAAGCATCAGCTCCATACGCTGCAGGGGATTTTCAATATCAAAGCTATCTTTCTTCATTTGTTCCGCCTGGGGTAGCGTGGATATTGCCTTCCACAATGCAGCAGGTGAACTATCTTTGGTCAGATTCATCAACCTGATTAGTTCAGCAAAAGGCATATTGGGAAAAGTAACTTTTTGTACGATTACCGCAGCATTGATCCGTTTAGAAGAGCGGATATCCGTTGTTGTATTTGATTCTTCATGTAGTTTAACCTCTTTGGGTGTAGAGGATTGACAATTGTGAAAAAGAAGTACTATGCCTAATAATGGGAAAATTAAGGCGTACTTTTTTAGATATTTTTTCATATCTATAGTTGTTTAAATGTAGTATAGACAAATTTACCTTATTTGATGCAGATATCACAAAAAAAGCCCCAGAATTTATATCCGGAGCTTCTTTTATCTTACGCTAGCACATAGGCTATTCGCATTAATTAATGACCTTTTGGTTCGGCATCGATACGTTTAATATCTGCTCCTAATTTACGCAAGCGTTCTTCGATATCTTGATAGCCACGTTCAATCTGTTCGATATTGTGGATCACAGATTTTCCTTTGGCAGATAGCGCTGCAATCAATAAAGACACCCCGGCACGAATATCTGGCGAAGTCATCTCAATACCTCTCAGGTGGTGTGATTTATTCAGTCCAATAACGGTTGCGCGGTGCGGATCGCACAAGATAATCTGCGCCCCCATATCGATCAATTTGTCCACGAAGAACAAACGGCTCTCGAACATTTTTTGGTGGATCAATACGTTTCCTTTTGCCTGAGTCGCCACAACAAGTACTATACTTAATAGATCGGGCGTAAAACCTGGCCAAGGTGCATCTGAAATCGTCAGGATAGATCCATCGATAAATGTATCGATTTCATACGATTCTTGCGCCGGAATAAAAATATCATCACCACGTAATTCAAACTCGATGCCTAAGCGCGAAAATACAGATGGAATAACGCCAAGTTCTTCGAAACAGACATCTTTAATGGTGATTTCTGAACCTGTCATTGCTGCAAGTCCGATGAAAGAACCTATTTCAATCATATCAGGCAACATGCGGTGTGAAGTTCCCCCCAGACGCTCTACTCCTTCGATGGTCAACAAATTAGATCCAATACCGGATATTTTAGCCCCCATGCGATTCAACATCTTACATAGTTGTTGTAAATACGGCTCACAAGCAGCGTTGTATATCGTTGTTGTCCCTTTTGCCAATACAGCAGCCATCACGATATTCGCCGTACCCGTTACAGAAGCTTCGTCCAAAAGGATATAACTTCCTTTTAACTCCGTTGCATCAACGTTAAAAAAATGGGTAGTCGCATCGTACACAAACTTAGCACCCAATTTTTCAAAACCCAAAAAGTGTGTATCTAATCGTCTACGGCCGATTTTATCACCCCCCGGTTTCGGAATAGCGGCTTTTCCGAATCGAGCCAACAAAGGACCGACAATCATGATAGAGCCACGCAATCCACCACCTTTTTCTTTAAATTCAGGTGACTGGAAATAGTCTATATTTATATCTTTAGCTTCAAAAACGTATGTGTCCTTATCTATGCGATCAATTTTAACACCTAAAGCAGCCAATAGATCGATCAACTTATTGACATCCTTAATATCTGGGATATTACTGATGGTCATAGGTTCTTCTGTCAGTAAAACTGCAGAAAGAATCTGTAAGGCCTCATTTTTTGCTCCTTGAGGAATAATCTCTCCCTTTAACGGTTTTCCACCGATTATTTCAAATGCGTTCATTTATATATAAGTGATATCTTCTTAGTATCTTATCCCGGTTCTTGTATTAGCCTTGGGATATTTAGCCTTCCGCCTAACATACCGGGATCGGAGACCAAAGAACCTTGTTTTTTTATAAAACAGCGCGATTCTTAAAAAAAGAAGGCAATTGTAAAGAAATCTGTTAATCACTTCGCAATTGCCTGCTTCTTTAAACAAAATCTTTAAGAACTAGCCTCGTTTATTATTATAATTACCCTGCGGCTTTCTGTTTCTGTTATTGTTGTTATTGTTGTCCCTACCGTAGCTGTTGTTATTATTATCCCTACTGTAGCTGTTGTTATTGCTTCCGTAGTTATTGCGCTTCGTATTATTGTTGTTGTTACTTGTCATACGAGGCTTGCCTCCACCTTTCGACTGGTGACCGGAATTATTATTATTGTTATTGTTATTATTTCCGCCTGAGTTACTGTTAGCCGGACCTTTAACGCGATTTCCCGGAGGCGGAGTTTTAAAGTCAAGTTTGGTCAATACAGTACCTTCTGGTAAGGTCAATTGATAACCTGACAACTCTTTGAGATCCTGGATGATCAACTCGTCCGAAACAGAATCCTTATTCCAGGTCAGGTAAGCCATTTTCATAAAATTGGCGATACCGATAACCATCTGCTCTCTTTTAGCCTCGTCATTAGCCAATAAAGCCTTTTCAATCATTTTCTCTACGGTAAAACCATAGTGCTTGAATCTAATGGAATGCTGCGGATAGCCCAAATGCTCAACTTCGTGTTTCACACTTTTCGCTGTAGCAATTGGATAAGGTGAGTCAATATCCAATTTAAAATCAGAGATAATCTGTAGGTGATCCCACAGTTTATGTTTAAAATCAGACACGTCTCTCAAATGTGGGTTCAATACCCCCATCATATCGATTACAATCTGCGCATGTTTATTTCTTTCTTCCTTTGTGGGTAAAGTACAGATGTAATCTACCATATTTTGCACATTGCGACCATATTCTGCAAGGATCAATTTTGGTCTAGTGCTGTTGTAGTCAAAGTTCATATAGCTAATATAAGTACCTAATTAAACGATCAAGATGCCGTTTTGGTATTTTATTATTGAATTATTCTAAGTTTTGCAAATTTAAGCAACAATTGTTTCTGTCCCAACTCTTTAAAGAAAATAGTTGCTTTTATATCTCCTTTGTTTCCTTCGAGATTAACAACTTTACCAAATCCAAAACGTTCATGTTCAACTTCCATGCCGACTTGAAGATTTGATGTATCTGAAGGAGCAAAACCCGCAGTAGGTTTGTGGGCTTTCGGTAGTATTGATGTCGTTTTAACCATCGGCTTAGGCTTAGGTTTAGAAAACGTATCATCACTATCCTTTTGTTGCCATGCAATTCGTTCGCCTTGAAAACTTCCGGCTGAGGCAGAAGTTTGTCGTGGTTTAAAATCCAATGCAAGACATGCCGGATTCAATTCATCCAAGAAGCGACTGGGTTCGCAGTTATTCAGCGTTCCCCAACGATATCGCGAAGTAGCATACGAAAGTAGTAATTTTTTTTCAGCTCTCGTAACAGCGACATAAAAAAGTCTTCGTTCCTCTTCCAATTCCGACCTGGAATTCAACGACAACTGGGAAGGAAATAGGTTTTCTTCTAAGCCTACAATGAAAACAATCGGAAATTCCAATCCTTTGGAAGAGTGGATGGTCATCAATGATACAGTATCAGCATTTGGATCTTTATCATTATCGTCGTTTGTCAACAGGGCGATATCCTGCATATAGACATCAAGTCCACGCTCTTCGATATCTTCCCGTTCCGAAAATTCCTTGATACCATTGAGGAGTTCCTGGATATTTTCGTAACGCGCCAGCCCCTCTACCGATTTGTCTTCATACAATTCTTTCAGAATACCACAGTGCTGCGCAATATGCATTGCCGTATCAAATGCGTTATTGTTTTTGGCAAGAGCCTGAAAACTCTGTATCATCTGTGCAAAACCACCGACAGAAGTTGCACTGCGTCCGTCTAGAAACTGGGCTGCATTTGCAACAACATCCCATATACGGTATTGATTCTGATCTGCAGCGATCATGATCTTCTCTATCGTCGTATCCCCTATCCCTCTACGTGGATAATTGATAACACGCTTTAGTGCTTCCTCATCATTTGGGTTGAAGGTGAGTCTGAAATACGCGATCAGATCTTTAATTTCTTTCCGTTGATAGAAAGAAGTACCACCGTATATTTTATAGGGGATATTAATTTTGCGCAAGGCCTCCTCCATTGCCCTGGATTGGGCGTTGGTACGATACAGAATAGCAAAATCTTTATAATTAAGTCCTTTTAACGATTTCTCTTCGATAATCTGGTCAGCAACGATCTTACCTTCCTCATTGTCAGAGAAAGCACGTGAAACCTTGATCTTTTCGCCCTCTTCATTATCCGAGAAAACATTTTTTTCCAATTGATTCTGATTATTCGCAATCACCGAATTGGCCGCATTTACGATCATCTTAGTCGATCGATAATTCTGCTCCAGTTTAAAGATCTTCACATCAGGATAATCCTTTTGGAAATTCAGGATATTCTGAATATTTGCACCACGAAATGCATAGATCGATTGTGCATCATCCCCAACCACGCAGATATTTTCGTTGACTGCTGCCAGGCGTTTGACAATAAGGTATTGGGAGAAGTTGGTATCCTGGTACTCATCGACCATCAGATAGCGAAATTGATGCTGATATTTATGCAATACCTCTGGATGCTTGTTTAACAAGACATTTGTTTTAAACAAGAGGTCATCAAAATCCATTGCTCCAGCACGGTAACAGCGTTGTGCATAGGTCATATAAATCTGCCCCAATTGACCACGACCATTGGAAATATCTTCGGCCAGTATGGCTTCATTCTTATTATATTCCTGCGGTGAGATCAAGTTGTTTTTTGCCTGTGAGATACGTCCATACACATGATTGACATTATACAGCTTATCATCGAGATTCATTTCCTTTAAAATGGCACGCAACAAACTTTTGGTATCGTCCGTATCGTAGATGGTAAAGTTTCTGGGATAACCGATCAATTCTGCTTCGACACGGAGTATCTTTGCGAATACCGAGTGGAATGTTCCCATCCAAATATTTTTCGCTTCGCTTCCAACAACAGAAACGATACGTGCGCGCATCTCTTTGGCAGCCTTGTTGGTAAATGTTAATACCAAGATATTGAATGGATCAACACCTTTTCGAATCAAGTGTGCTACACGATAGGTAATTACCCGTGTTTTTCCTGAACCAGCTCCTGCAACAATCATCACAGGACCTTCTGTTTGCTCTACGGCTCCTCGTTGTGAAGGGTTTAAACCCGCTAAATAATCCAAATTAACTCCTTAAATTTTAAAACCTGAGAATAGGGTATAAAAGTACAAATTTCCTATTGATCACTGGGGCTATCTTGCTAATATTTTTACACAAAAAAAACCGATAATCAAGATTATCGGTTTTTATATCATCCAAGCAACATCTAGCCTCTGCTGTTATAATTTGGTGCTTCCTTCGTAATGGAAATATTATGTGGATGGGACTCTCTCAACCCTGCTCCTGTAATGCGGACAAATTGTGCTTCCTGTAATTTTTCAATTGTTGCAGCACCACAGTATCCCATAGAAGCGCGTAATCCGCCAATATATTGATAAACGACCTCAGCTAATGTACCTTTGTAAGGAACACGCCCAACAATACCTTCAGGAACCAATTTTTTGATATCATCTTCTACGTCTTGGAAATAACGATCTTTAGATCCTTTTTCCATGGCTTCGATTGAGCCCATACCGCGGTAAGATTTAAACTTACGTCCCTCATAGATAATTGTTTCACCTGGAGCTTCTTCCACACCGGCGAATAAAGAGCCAGCCATAATTGTGCTTGCTCCGGCTGCAATTGCTTTTGCAATATCACCAGTTTGTTTGATACCACCATCTGCGATCAAAGGCACGCCAGTTCCTTTAAGTGCTTTGGCAACTTC
Source organism: Sphingobacterium sp. B29 (assembly GCF_001952815.1). Lineage (NCBI taxonomy): Bacteria > Pseudomonadati > Bacteroidota > Sphingobacteriia > Sphingobacteriales > Sphingobacteriaceae > Sphingobacterium > Sphingobacterium sp. B29. The sequence continues at coordinate 5,412,017 of NZ_CP019158.1, forward strand.
ATATACAGCATAAAGCTGAGGAACACCAACACCAGCAATAATACGGGTTGTACAAATTGAGCCCGGTCCGATACCTACTTTTACGGCATCTGCACCTGCTTCAGCCAAAGCTGTTGCTGCTGCACCGGTCGCAATATTTCCAACGATTACCTGTAGCTCAGGAAACTGCGATTTCACCAATTTCAATTTATCGATTACACCTTTAGAATGCCCGTGTGCCGTATCGATTGTAACCACATCCACACCTGCTTTCACCAAAGCCTCAACGCGATCAAGGGTATCTGGTGTAACACCTACTGCCGCACCAACCAATAAACGGCCATGGCTATCTTTGGCAGCATTGGGATAATGTTTATATTTTTGGATATCTTTAAAGGTAATCAAGCCTTTCAAAATACCTTCTTCATTAACTACAGGAAGTTTTTCGATTTTTTCGTTCTGAAGAATTTCTTCCGCTTTCACCAAATCCGTTCCTTCGGGAGCAACAACAAGATTTTCCTTGGTCATCAATTCGTTGATTGGACGGCTCATATCTTTTTGGAAACGAAGATCACGATTCGTTACAATACCAACCAATTGACCTTTTTCGTTCACAACAGGAATTCCACCGATTTTGTGCTCCTTCATAATATTGAAGGCATCACCCACAGTTGCTGTTGCCAATAACGTTACTGGATCCTGAATCATACCGCTCTCCGAACGTTTTACTTTGCGTACTTCAGCAGCTTGTTCTGCGATCGTCATGTTCTTATGCAACATACCAATACCGCCAGCTTGAGCAATCGCAATCGCCAAATCAGCACCGGTTACCGTATCCATTGCTGCAGAAACCAATGGAATATTTAATTTGATTTTTTTTGTTAGCGAAGTGCTCGTATCAACGTCACGGGGTAAAATTTCAGAATAAGCTGGAATTAATAAGACGTCGTCGTAAGTGAGACCTTCTGCTACGAATTTTTGTGGATCTAATTGCATGGCAAATATGTATTGGGTTTTCTATTTGCCAGGCAAATTTAAGAAAAATAAGCAATAATAAAAAATAAAAGATACAAATTACAATCGGAAGACAAATTAGAAACGTTATGAATTAAGCATTCATCTAGGGTACGTCCCAGCCTTTATCATTTTTTGGCAGGCTATTTGCTTTTGGTAACACGAAAAGTTATTTTAATTAATGAAAATATAAAGATAAGATAATTATGAAAAAGACATTACTCTCATTAGCTGCCGTCGCAGCATTAGCATTTGGCGCACAGGAAGCGAAAGCTCAGTCTCCATTTAGATCAGCGATAGGTGTTGTATTCGATGGTACAACAACTGACTTATGGGGTGTTCAATATAAGCAATCTTTTGGTGGTGCCAACATGGGGCAAGCACAAGTGATGTTTGATGACCATGTTGTTGCTGTTGGTGCGGATTACCAATATGCAAGACCTTTCCAAGGTGTTAATGGTTTGGGATGGTATGCAGGTGTTGGTGCACAATTGACTTTTATTGACGTAGGTGATAACATTACAAACGTTGCATTACGCCCGCAATTAGGTTTGGAATTTAAAATTCCAGTTGCTCCGATTGCATTCCACGCAGACTGGAAACCTGACTGGAGATTGAACCACAACAGTGATTTTGATGCTTCAACATTCTCGTTTGGTATCAAATACACATTGAAATAATATAAGACAACTAAACAGTATAAAAGGTCCTTCTCTATGTTGAGCAGGGCCTTTTTTTATAAATAAAATCAATAAATATTTCTTTTTTTCTTCAATTCTCCTATTTTTATGCCGTTGACCTGATTGGCGTAAATAAAACTTTTCATTCTACAAAAATTTTATACCTTTGCCATTCTTGGTAAAATGTGATTAAACGAGAACTAATTATCAATTACATAAACAGTATTTAACATTAAAATTAATACAATTATAACAGACGATGCAAGGTAAAGGGCTGATTAAACTTTTAGTGATAGTGGTGTCATTAGCGTGTCTATACTCCCTATCATTTACTTGGGTGACCCGCAATGTGGAGCGAGATGCTGAGAATTTTGCCAAAGGAGACTTGGCGAAAGAGAAAAGCTACCTCGACTCAATGGCCGGTGAAGTAGTGTACAATTTAGGTTTTGCAAAATACACCTATCGGGAAGCCAAAGCAAATGAACTCGCTTTGGGATTGGATTTGAAAGGTGGTATGAACGTGACCATGGAAATCTCATTGGACGAATTGATCCGCAATTTGGCGAACAATCCAAAAGATGAGAAATTCAACAAAGCGTTGGAGCAAGCAGTAGCAAAAAGCAAAACGAGTGCAAAAACAGTCGTTGCTTTATTTATGGAAGAGTACAAATCCATCGGTGCTACAACTCCACTTTCGACATTCTTTTCAACAAAAGATAACGCTGCTCTAATTAAACCTGGTGATTCAGACTCCAAAGTTGAATCATTCCTTCAAAAAGAAGCAGACAATGCCATCCAAAACTCATACAAAGTACTTCGTACACGTATCGATAAATTTGGCGTTGCGTCTCCAAACATTCAAATTCAACAAGGTACAAACCGTATTTTGATCGAATTACCTGGTGTGAAAGATGAAAGCCGTGTTCGTAACCTATTACAAGGTTCGGCTAAATTGGAATTCTACGAAACATATACAAACCAGGAAGTTTATCCAATACTGGAAAATATCGACAAAACTTTAGCATCAACGTTAAAAGCTGCTCCAGCTGCTACAACAAATACTGCCGCAGATACAAGCAAAAAATCAGATGATTTATTGTCTAATCTAACCGGTGGTAAAAAAGATGCTAAGAAAGACAGTGCTGCTGTAAATCTAGGTCAGAAAAATCCATTATTTGAAGTATTACGTCCAGCTGTTTACATGGGCGAAAACCAACAAATGGCACTTATGCCAGGTTCAATGGTCGGTATTGCTTCATTAAAAGATACGGCAAAAGTAAATGCTTACTTGCAACGTCCTGAGGTGAAATCAATACTTCCTGGAAACTTAAAGCTTTTATGGTCTGTTAAACCAGAGCAAAAAACACCTGAGCAACTATCATTATACGCCATTAAAGGGTCTGGACAGGACAATGGTGCTGTATTGACGGGTGATGTGATCACTGACGCAACAGCAAACTTTGATGAGAAAAATCAACCTGTGGTTGGTATGCAAATGAACAGTGAAGGTGCTCATCAATGGAAGAAAATTACAGCAAAAGCAGCTCAAAACAGAGATGCGATTGCTATCGTTCTTGATAATGTAGTTTATTCTGCTCCTTCTGTAAACGGTGAAATTCCAAATGGTAGCTCATCAATCTCTGGATCCTTTACGGTAGAAGATACCAAAGATTTGGCGAACGTATTGAAGGCAGGTCGTCTTCCTACAACGGCTAAAATCGTTGAAGAAGCTGTTGTGGGTCCTACTTTGGGTCAGGCTGCCATCGATGCCGGTGTAAATTCTGCTGTTATCGGTATTATCGTGGTAATGATCTTTATGATCGCTTACTACAATACGGCGGGTATCGTAGCAAACATCGCGGTATTGTTAAACGTATTTATCATTATGGGGGTATTGGCATCCTTAAATGCTGTACTGACCCTACCTGGTATTGCCGGTATCGTATTGACAATGGGTACTGCTGTCGATGCAAACGTTTTGATTTATGAACGTATCCGTGAAGAACTGGGCTTAGGAAAATCGATCCGTCAGGCTGTTGCCGATGGTTACAAACATGCTTTACCTTCCATCCTGGATTCGCAGATCACAACCTTCTTAATTGGTATTATCCTATTTTTATTTGGTAGTGGTCCGATCTTAGGTTTCGCAACAACGTTAATGGTGGGTATTATTACTTCATTGTTTACTGCGATCTTAGTTACACGTGTTATCTTTGAATGGATGTTAGCGAAAGATTTCAAAATCAAAGTCTCTTTCCCTTGGTCTGCAAACACTTTGCATAACGCAAACTTCAAATTCGTGCAGAAACGTAAAATCTTTTACGCGATTTCAATCGTTGCTGTGTTAATTTCTGCTGCATCAATTTTCACAAAAGGATTCAGTTTAGGCGTGGATTTCCAAGGTGGACGTACTTATACTGTTCGCTATGATAAACCTGTGGACTTAGAAGCTGTACGTACAAACTTGGACGATATCTTCAAGAAAACAACAGAGGTAAAAGTATTCGGTGCAGCCAATCAATTGCGTATTACAACAACTTACCATATTGAAGAAACTTCGGACACTGCTGATAAAGAAGTATTGGACAAATTAAACCAAGGTCTATCGAAAGTAGATGCTTCTAATAAACATGAGATTCTTTCGTCTCAAAAAGTTGGACCAAGTATCGCTACCGATATCAAATCTAGAGCAACCAGCTCAGCAATTTTCTCTATCATCATTGTTGCAGCTTACATCTTGATCCGTTTCCATAAATGGGAATATTCAGTTGGAGCAGCTATTGCAACAATTCACGATGCGATCATTTTATTGGGATTATTCTCTATCTTGGATGGTATCGTTCCATTCTCACTTGATATCGACCAACACTTTGTAGCAGCGATATTAACTGTAATTGCTTACTCGGTGAATGATACAGTGGTTGTATTTGACCGTTTACGTGAGTTCGTATCGAAACCAAATGCACATAATGAAGATCTTGGCGATGTCGTAAACCATGCGATCAACTCGACATTAAGTAGAACAATTATCACATCATTGACAATCGTGTTTGTTCTCGCTGTATTGTTTATCTTTGGTGGTGAAGTTATCCGTGGATTCTCATTCGCGATCTTAATCGGTGTTATCGTAGGTACATATTCATCTATTATCTTAGCTGCACCTTCAGTATATGACTTACGTAAAGGAAAGCATTTAGCAGAAGGTAATACTGCTAAAAAAGCTGAAGTCGTAAGACCATAATAGCTGATATTGATAAAATAAAAAAGGGCGTTCGAATGAACGCCCTTTTTTATTGCATTCAAATTACTTGTCACACTAAATATTTTAAATATATTTGTTGTACTAAATATTTGTATGCTAAACGAAAAATTTGACCGCTACTCCTTCATCTTGGACCAAACAGCCAAGAAAGTAAAACAGTTCGCCCAATCTTCTTTTGCCGAGAAAGGATTTGATATTACTGTAGACCAATGGACCGTTTTAAAGGCTTTATACGAAACAGATCAACTTTCACAAAAAGAACTGGCCAAGCGCTGCGGAAAAGACCAGCCCACACTGACACGGATCGTAGATATCCTTCTTAAAAAGAATCTGGCTGAGCGGATCACTGACGAAACAGACCGTCGGAGTCTATACCTCCATTTGACAGAAGAAGGAAAATTGAAAGTAGCATCGCTTACGCCAATTGTTACGGAGATTCGTATGAAGGCCTGGGAAAATCTAGCGGACGAAGATTTCGAAGCTTTCACAAGAATTTTGAATACAATATATAACAATTTAAATATAGAATAGCTATGATAAATACGGATATCTGTATCATCGGAGCAGGACCTGTTGGCCTATTCGCAGTTTTTGAAGCTGGGCTTTTAAAAATGCGCTGCCATTTGATTGATGTGTTACCCCAAGTGGGCGGTCAACTTTCGGAGATTTACCCCCATAAGCCTATCTACGACATTCCTGGTTATCCAAGTATCACTGCGCAGGAGTTGATCGATAAACAGCTTGAACAGATTAAACCCTTTGACCCCACATTCACCTTAGGCGAGCGTGTGGAACATATAACAAAACAGGACGACGGTTCTTTTATTGTAGAAACCAATGATCATACGATGGTTCATACACAGGTCATTGTCATCGCTGGGGGCTTAGGTTGCTTTGAACCACGCAAGCCCGAAATTCCGAATCTTCATCTCTTTGAAGGAAAAGGCGTAGATTATATGGTAAAAGACCCAGCCAAGTACCGGGATAAAAAAATCGTCATTGCCGGTGGCGGTGATTCCGCGCTCGATTGGACCTTCCATCTCGCAGATATTGCGCAACAGGTCACTTTAATCCACCGAAGTGACTCCTTCAGAGGCGCTCCGGACTCGGCTGAAAAGGTTTTCAAATTGGCCCAACAAGGTAAGATCAACTTATTATTGTCCCACAATCTGACCAATATTCATGGCAATGACTACTTATCTCATGTTGAAACAACAAATAAAGAAAAAGAAGTCACAGCAACAGATGCAGACTATTTTATTCCTTTATACGGTCTTACGCCGAAGCTTGGTCCAATCGCAGATTGGGGATTAAATATCGATAAAAATGCGATAGAGGTCAATACGCTTGATTACTCAACCAATATCGAACGGATCTATGCTATAGGAGACATCAACACCTATCCAGGCAAACTGAAACTCATTCTCTGTGGATACCATGAGGCTGCCCTGATGTGTCAAAGTGCCTTTAAATTTGTCTATCCCGATCAAAAATTGACATTCAAATACACCACTGTAAACGGTATAAATACTTTCTAGCCATGGACGATAATTTAATTCAAGTCACTGTTATTGATCGGGATGGGACCGAAAATATCCTGGAAGTTCCTACCGATATCAATCTTTCACTCATGGAGATTTTAAAGGCATCCGAATATGAAATATTGGCCACTTGTGGTGGTATGGCGCTGTGCGCTACCTGCCATGTCGAAGTTGTCGAAGGCCTGCATACACTTCCCGAAGCGAGTGATCAGGAGCTCGACATGCTGGACACACTTCCGGATGCCGATGATCAAAGTCGACTTGCCTGTCAGCTGCATTTACAGAATACCAATAACGGCATGAAAATCAAGATCAAAGGCGCGCTACAATAGTGTCATCATTGTGTATTTTATACACAATGATGACACTATACATCTTTTTTTTTTCAAAGGGTACAATGTACACTATAAAGAGCTAAAAATCAAACAACTACAAAACATATTATTGAAAGAATTAGCCTCTTTACAATAAAATTCACAACATATCAGCATAATAAATAAATATTTTTTAGCTTTTTGAGCCAAAATTTAAGATATTTGCAGCTTAATTCGATTGTACCGAATTTTTACAACAAACTATTAAAAATATGCCAAGCAATAGTTCAAATAGAAAATTCCCAAGAGTAATCATTATTGGTGCTGGATTTGGAGGAATTGAAGTTGCTAAAAAGCTTAAAAATAAGGAAGTTGAAGTTCTGTTGCTGGACAGAAATAACTTTCATACTTTTCAACCATTGATGTACCAAGTTGCCACGGGTACTCTTTCAGCGGACTCCATCTCCTTCCCTGTTCGCAAAATGTTCAAAGGCCAAGACAACTTTCATTTTAGACTTGCTGACGTAAAAAGCGTAGACAATGAGGCTAAGATTGTAAGAACAGATGTTGGTGATTTTGACTACGATTATTTAATTGTTGCGACAGGTGCTACCACGAACTTCTTCGGAAATCAGCAAATCACGAAATATGCTTTGCCGATGAAAAATATACAAGAAGCATTAAATATTCGAAGCTATGTTTTACAGAACCTCGAAGAAGCAGTACGAATAGAAAACCCTGCTGATCGTAAAGCTAATTTGAACTTTGTTATTGTTGGGGGTGGTCCAACAGGTGTAGAACTTTCGGGGGCAATCGCAGAGATCAAAAACAATGTTCTTGAGAAAGATTATCCAGAATTGAAAAAATCTGAGATGTCGGTTTACCTGGTTGAAGGACTTCCAAAAGTATTGGCCAACTTATCTGAAAAATCTTCTAAAGATTCAGAAAAGTACCTCAAAGATTTGGGTGTAGAAGTATTATTGAATGTTCAGGTAACTGGATATGATGGCAATTCAATTACTTTCGCCGATGGCAGAAGTATCGAAACAAAAACTGTTATCTGGGGAGCAGGTGTAGCTGGGCAGTATCCGAATGGTTTCAAAAAGGAGATTATCCAACGTGGTAACCGTATACAGACAGATGATCAATGTCGTGTTATCGATATGCCAGGTGTTTATGCCATTGGTGATGTTTCGGCATTTATCACAGATGACCTTCCTCGCGGCCTACCAGGTGTTGCACCGGTGGCTCAGCAACAGGGAGCTTATGTTGCCAAACACATTCTTCAAACAATGTCTAATCAACCAACTGAGAAATTCAACTATTTCGACAAAGGGTCCATGGCTACGGTAGGTCGTAATAAAGCTGTCGTTGACATGGGAAAAATCCATTTCAATGGATTCTTTGGCTGGATGACCTGGATGTTTGTCCACTTGATGTCCATCTATGGATTCAGAAATAAATTGATCACATTCGTAAACTGGTCGATCAAATTTTTCACCAAAAACAGTGGTGTGCGTTTGATCTTCCACAAGTATGATGAGCCGACTCCGGAAGAACAACAGGCTGAAACAGCCCAATAACTTTCAATTGGAGTTTAGATAAACTATTTCAATACCCCGACAGCGCCATTATCCCAAACGATAATGGCGCTGTTTTTTTTTTTACACTTATTTTACCTGTTTAATCCACTCGCTAAAAACATGTAATAACAGACTGTAGAAACACTTCGAAACAATAGCCCTCTTCAGATAGTTGTCAAAACCACCTTTTCCCGATTGGATTCTTTCTTCTCGCGGTCAATGATTTCAAAAACACCGGCTTAATTCTTTTTTAACACCGCATCCAATTAAAAATAACTTCACCTAGGACGCAAGAATTACAGATTATATTCGTTAAATTTAAAGACAGTTTTTTCCAGATAGAATTTACTTTCAGAATGTAGTTTTTTTTGATGTATAACCTCAAAAAGATTAATTTTTTTTTGTGTAGGTTTGCATATTATTTTAAAATAGCTTAAGGATTAGCAGATGGGCTTATTTAATTGGTTTACGCAAGAAGTTGCGATTGACTTGGGTACTGCAAATACCCTAATAATTCATAATGACAAAGTAGTAGTGGATGAACCTTCTATTGTTGCATTTGACCGCACCACAAACAAAGTGATCGCCATTGGTCGCCAGGCCATGCAAATGGAGGGTAAAACACACGACAATATAAAGACAGTACGTCCTTTACGTGATGGAGTAATCGCTGATTTTACGGCAGCTGAGCACCTGATCAGAGGTATGGTAAAATTGGTAAACAATGGTAAGAGCTGGTTTTTTCCTTCCCTACGTATGGTTGTTTGTATTCCTTCCGGTATTACGGAAGTAGAGAAAAGAGCTGTCCGCGATTCAGCAGAAATTGCGGGTGCCAAAGAAGTCTATTTAATTCACGAACCCATGGCTGCTGCTGTAGGAATCGGAATTGACGTGGAAGAACCAATGGGTAATATGATTATCGATATCGGTGGTGGTACCACTGAAATTGCTGTCATCGCTTTATCGGGTATTGTATGTGACCAGTCCATTCGTGTTGCTGGTGATAACTTCGACTCTGACATCGTTCAATACATCAGAAGACAACATAACATCATGATCGGTGAACGTACGGCTGAAAAAATCAAAATTGAAGTGGGAGCTGCTCTACCAGAGTTGCAGGAACCACCGGCGGATTTCGCTGTTCAAGGCCGTGATTTGATGACAGGTGTTCCTAAGCAAATTACTGTTTCTTACACCGAAATAGCGCATTGTCTAGATAAGTCCATATCAAAAATTGAAGAGGCGATCTTAAAAGCACTTGAAATTACCCCACCAGAATTATCAGCGGATATTTATCAAACAGGTATTTATCTTACGGGTGGTGGTGCGTTATTGCGCGGTTTGGACCGTCGTATACAAGCGAAAACTAAACTTCCAGTACATATTGCCGAAGATCCGTTACGTGCTGTCGTAAGAGGGACTGGTATTGCACTTAAAAATATTGGACGATTTAAATTCTTGATGCAATCATAACGTTCGATAATTAATAACAATATTTTATTAAAGAGCGATATAATATGCAAAACTATTATATCGCTTGCTTATTAAATACCCACATTAAAAAATGAGAAACCTTTGGTTATTCCTGAGACGATATAATGCATTCTTCTGGTTTATCCTATTTTTTGGATTCTCGTTATTTTTGGTGATCACCAACAATTCTTTCCAACGTAATTCTGTTTTAAATTCTTCAAATAGTATCATCGGAGGCCTGTATGCAAAGGTCAATTCCTGGAAAAGCTATCTGCACCTCGGGGAGACTAATGATGCACTTGCAAAGGAAAATGCACAATTAAGAAAGGACTTACAAGCCTATCGATCAACTGACAGCATCAAGATTGGTCCTGTCCCAGCAATCGATAGCAGTGAGTTTGGGCGTTACGAATTTATTATTGCGAATGTCATCAACAATAGCATTCACCAAAAGGCAAATACGATTACACTCGATAAAGGCAGTAAAGATGGTATAGAGCGAGGTATGGGTGTTATCGCTCCCAACGGGGTAGTTGGTATTGTATTGAATGTTTCCCCTAACTTCTCTACCGTTCAATCCCTATTGCATCCAGATACGCGTATATCCGTTACACTGGGCCACACCGAGGTCTTTGGCTCGTTGGTATGGGGCAATAGCATGGATTACCGCGCGGCAATGGTCAAGGAAATTCCAAACCACATCAAAGTCAACAAAGGAGATAAAGTGTATACCTCCGGATATTCAGGACATTTTCCAAAAGGAATTTTTGTCGGAACGGTCATTCAGACAGGTATTTCTTCAGGAGATGCTTTTTTGGATCTTAGATTATTGTTGAGCACCAATTTCTCCAATTTGCAACATGTCTACGTTGTAAAAGACCTGTTAAATAAAGAATTAAAGACACTAGAAGAATCGACAAAGGACAATGGCTAGGATTTTAATATTTAATATTATTCGATTTATCGTTTTGATAGGCATGCAAGTTTTCCTATTTCAAAATATCGGTTATTACAATCTGGTCGCTGCATTTCCTTATATCTTATTTATTTTTTTACTTCCGACAGGAACACCTAATTTCCTGGTGTATTTGATCGCATTTCTTACGGGACTTACCGTAGATTCATTTTATGATACCCTTGGTGTCAATACCGCAGCCTGTGTTGCATTGGCCGCCTTCCGTATTTTCTTCATGAAAATTACGCTCGAAGTTGAAGAACGTGAATCTTTTTTTACCCCGATGTTGGGGTTTATGAATATTCGCTGGTTCTTTTCCTACATCTTTTTCGGAACATTGATCCATCATACATTTTTGTATCTCTTGGAATCTTTTTCCTTCCAGCACATCCAATACACCTTATTGAGTATAGTTTTAAGTTGTATATTTACAGTAATTATCATGCTATTATTTAGCATATTATTCTACAAAAAGAAAGATCGGTTGTAGTAGATCGATGGATAGAAATTCATTTCTATGAACAGTTTTTTTGCGCGTAAGTACGTCGTTTCGGGAATCTTTATTGCTATCACATTGACCTTGGTGGCCCGCTTATTCTATTTACAGATCATAGACGATTCCTATATACATTCCGCAAACAGCAATGTCATGCGCAAGGTCATTGTGTACCCGGCCAGAGGGGTTATATTGGACCGAAAGGGAAAGGTATTAGTTCAAAACGAACCGGTATATGACCTTATGGTTACTCCACGTGAGGTGAAAGAAATCGACACCGCTTTGTTTTGCAAATTGATAGACATTGACAAGGAAGGCTTTATTAAACGGATGGAAAAGGCAAGAGTACACTCGCCTTACCGTGCATCCATTTTTGAAAAACAGCTTTCTGTACGGACATGGGCCCAATATCAGGAATACCAATATCAATTTCGTGGTTTCTATGTCCAAAAAAGAACAATCAGAAGTTATCCCGATAGCATTGCGGCTCAATTTTTGGGTTATGTAAGTGAGGTAAATGATAAAGATATCGAACGCTCCAACGGGTTTTATCGTAGTGGTGACTATATTGGTCGCAGTGGTGTAGAACGTTCTTATGAAGACCTTATTCGCGGAAAACGTGGTGTCAACAACTTAATGGTTGATGCGCTGAACCGCCCGAAAGGGGTATTTATGGAGGGGAAATACGATACACTTGCTGTCGCAGGGGAAGGACTGGTTTCCTCTTTGGATAAGGACCTCCAGATTCTAGGGGAAAACCTCATGAAAAATAAATTGGGGTCCATTGTCGCTATTGAACCTGCAACAGGTGAAATATTGGCGTATGTAAGTAGCCCGAGTTACAATCCAAACATGATGGTCGGCAGACAGTCTGGCAATAATTATATGAAATTATTGAAAGACGACACCAAACCGCTTTTTAACCGTCCTATTCAAGCCTCTTACCCCCCAGGCTCTGTATTTAAGGTTGTTTCAGCACTGACTGCGCAGCAGGCTGGTGTTATTGATCGCAATACGGTATTTTTCTGCCCGCATGGATATAGCTATGGTGGTGGACGCGGCTGGATGGGCTGTACGCACTATCATGGATCAACTACATTACAGCGATCTGTAGCTGTATCATGTAATACCTACTATGGATTTACCTATGCTAAGATGATCGACGGACGTGGGCTTTCGGGACCTAAGGCCTACGATCTATGGCGCAATGCAGTAACACAGTTTGGAATTGGCCATAAACTTGGAATTGATCTGCCGGGTGAAAAACCAGGTTTACTACCTACGTCAGATTTTTATACCAAACGCTATGGTAACGATAAATGGCGTTCAAGTTTCAATATCTCCTTATCTATTGGACAAGGGGAAATGGGTATAACGCCCTTGCAAATGGCCAATATTATGGCTATCGTTGCCAACAAAGGTTTTTATTATAGACCCCATCTGATTAAAGGTATTGGCGCACAGAAGATTGCCAAGAAGGAATTTACCGAAAAAGTCAGTGCCGGCGTGGATGAGCGGTATTATCCTGTTGTTATCCAAGGGATGAGTGATGCTGTCAATACACCCGAAGGTACCGCATGGGCCAATCGTATCCCAGGCATCGAAATGTGCGGAAAAACGGGTACAGCACAAAACCCACACGGAGAAAACCATGCCGTTTTCTTTGCTTTTGCGCCTCGAGAAAACCCTAAAATTGCCATTGCTGTCTTTGTTGAAAATGCAGGTTACGGTGGAACCTGGGCAGGACCTATCGCAAGTATGATGGTTGAGAAATACCTCAAAGACACGATAACTGCACCAAAATATATTCAGGACCGCATTTATAAAGCGAATTTTCTTCCTGCACCAAAAAAGGTTGTCGATCCAAAGATTAAAGATGTAAAAAAGACTGATTCCGTAAAATCAAAAACGGATACGTTAAAATCAAAACGCAGCTGGCAGCCTTAACAAAACCAAAGGAAACAATTGTTCACCATAGCGAGATAAAGAGAAGATATGAATAATCAAAAAACTAGTTTCTTTGGAAAGATAGACTGGCTAACCATCACTCTTTGGCTTGCGCTATGCTTAATTGGCTTATTCAATATCCGTGCGGCTGTATTTAATCCTGAACTACCCAATTTCTTTACCTTAGGAACCAATTATGGAAAACAGTCTTTATATCTTGTTTCCGCAATTATTCTAGGGGTATCCATTCTGATCATAGACGCGAAATTTTTCAGTTCCGCCTCACCGATATTTTATGGTATAACAGCTGTCCTGCTTGTCATCGTGCTCGTTGTAGGGCGAAATGTCGGCGGAAACCAGGCCTGGATTGACTTAGGTTTTTTCCGCTTACAGCCTTCCGAGTTTGCAAAACTTTCAACCTGTCTGCTCTTGGCTAACTTTCTAAGTTCTCAAAGTAACAAAGCGCCGACCATGCAGACACTGGCCATGGGTGCGGGTATTGTCTTATTTCCTGTATTTTTGGTTATGTTACAACCCGATACGGGATCTGCCCTTGCCTTCTTTTCGTTGATTTTTGTATTCTACCGCGAGGGCTATGTTAATAATGAACTGCTTATATTTGGCGGGCTATGCATTTTACTTTTTGTTCTTTCTTTATTGGTCAATCCTTGGATTCTTATCTTGATTTTAGCATTGCTCATTGGCCTTGTCATGTGGAATTACCGTAAGAGAAGAAAATACATTATCAATCTAAGTATACTTTTTGCAGCCTCTGCTGTATTTGTTCTCTGTGTGGACTTGGTCTATGAACATGTGCTACAACCCCATCAACGTGACCGTATTGACATTATCCTAGGCAAAATGGAAGACCCTAAAGGTAAAGGATATAATTTGAATCAGTCGAAGATTGCAATTGGATCGGGGCAGCTTCTAGGCAAAGGTTACTTACAGGGAACCCAAACGAAATACAATTTTGTGCCGGAGCAGAGTACGGACTTTATTTTCTGTACCGTTGGAGAAGAGTGGGGATTTGTTGGATCAGTTACCTTATTACTTATCTATCTCACCTTACTGCTACGCATTATTCATATCGCCGAACGACAGCGTTCAGCCTTCGCCAGGATATATGCATACGGTGTAGCGTCCATCCTCTTTTTTCACTTATTTATCAATATCGGTATGACAATAGGTATTGTTCCGGTTATCGGGATTCCGCTGCCTTTTATCAGTTACGGTGGTTCATCCTTATGGAGTTTCACCATTTTACTGTTTATCATGCTTAAATTTGATTCAAATAGAAAAGGAGTTGTCTAAAAACAACTCCTTTTCTATTTGTAGCCTTATTTAGTTTTTCTCAACTCTTTTACTGCATCAATTGAGAAAAACTAAAGTCTCCCTTGCCTGCACAGACAAACGGTTAAATACGCTCCAAAACGAGCTGTATAGCTTTATCCACAACTTCTTCAGGTGCGGAAGAAAACCGGCCATCTACCCGACTTGCCAAAATTGCATTGATGGATAAAGCCTGATGTCCAAACATGTTAGCCAATGCATAAATACCAGCTGTTTCCATTTCCAGGTTGGTGAAACGCTGATCTTTATATTGAAAGGAGCTGATCAAGTTTATAAAATTGGGAATCGTATTAGTTGATCGGACAGTCCTTCCCTGCGGAGCATAAAATCCGGGCGCAGTCAAGGTGACTCCCTTCGGTAAATCAAAGGCTATTCGATCCAGAAGGCTTGCGCCAGCTTTTGCAACGTAGGGCTTTAAGTTTAATGCGGAAAAATATTCGGCTAGCTCAACCTGAAGCGCCTGCTCCTCGCCATCGTAAGATCCCTGATAATAGTTCATCAATGCATCAAGACCTATTCCATACGCAGAGGCCAAAATAGTTCCCATCTCAACATCTTGTTGTACCGCTCCAGAGGTTCCAATGCGAACAATATCCAATGAGCTAAGCGTCGACTTTACCGTTCTATTGTCAAAATCAATATTTGCCAGCGCATCCAGTTCATTCAACACAATATCTATATTATCAGTACCTATACCTGTTGAGATTACAGTCAACCGTTTATTTCCCAGATAGCCGGTATGCGTAATAAACTCACGTTTCCCTTTTTTGAGTTCAATACGATCAAAGTGTTTCGATACTTTCGCTACACGGTCTGGATCACCGACCGTAATTACTGTACTTGCCAGATCTTCCGGCAACAAATTCAGATGGTATATACTACCATCTGCGTTTAAAATCAATTCCGATTCGTTGATCATATCGTATATAAATAAGTTAACTGACAACCTTCTATTTTGGAAAACCGATCAACAACTCGATTGACTTGCATTTTTCGGACTTCAAACTCCAAATAACACTGATTATCAAATTCCTGCTTTTCAACTTCGACGCCCTCTTCCTTTATGATCCGCATAATATCATTCATATGGAGGTAATCGAAGGTAATACCATAATGGTCATTCACTGTACGCTCGATAATTTCTGATTGGGTCAAAGCATCTTGCGTTGCTGATTTGTAGGCATTAATCAAGCCTGGGACACCCAATAATGTACCACCGAAATAGCGAACGACAATCACGATAACATTGGTGACATCCATCGACAGGAGGACGTTCAAAATTGGGCGTCCTGCTGTCCCTGACGGCTCTCCATCATCATTCACACGAAAGACAGCACGATCTGGCGTGAGACGATAAGCCCAACAATGGTGTCTCGCTTTCGGATGAATCGCTTTCACTTCCAAGATCAGATCTTTTAATTGGTCTTCGGATTTAAATGGAAAAGCATAAGCAATAAATTTACTGCCCTTATCCCTAAAAATTCCCTCGTATTTTGCATCAATAGTCCGGTAAGTATCTTCAAATAAACTCATAGATATGCTATGATTAAAACTGAAACAATAGAAAGCGCTATGCCTAAATAATTCAATAACGATAACCTTTCTTTAAAAAATAAGACGCCAATTAGAGCGCCCAATGAGATCACACCAATATTCATCCCAGTAAACACGACTGATGGATTGTCTGGTAAGGCACGATGCGCTTTCATATAAAATAGGATGTTACAAAAGTTAAATACACCCAAAACCAATCCATATCCCATAGCTTGCTTTGAAAAACGTTGCTTTTCCACCAAAAGGAAATACAGCAATAGCACCATTGCAATAAACATCGCCATCACAAAGATAATAAACATGGAACTGATATAAGGTATATTAACATGCAAGGCGACCTGTTTGAAGAGGATATCAATTATACCCATACCGATAAATACCAATAATGGATAAAGCGCTTTATAACGACTATCAGCCATCGAGCTATTATGCTGATTTTTTTGCCAGCCAATAGAACATAGGATGGCTAATAAACCAAGGCCTATTCCAAGCATCTTATGTCCCTCCATTTTTTCATGAAAGAAGAAAAATGATGCAAGCAGGGGAATAAACAACGATAGACGTTGTGCAATCTCTGTCTTGACCAAACCACTATAGCGAATGGACAAAGCTATAAAAACAAACATCCCTGGAAGTAGTATCGCCAGACTCGTATACAAGGTAACCGGCATAGCATCCCATACGAGCGATTTTAGATCCGGTTGCAATACAAAATAGGTCAGTGCAACCGCCATGGGGTAATTCCAAACGATAACTTGTTTGGTTTCGACTCCATTTTGTTTTGCCAATTTTAATAAAACAGCAACGGTTACGCTGCAGATGACACTTAATAAAACAAAAATCATGATTCAAAATTCATTTATTTCCAAAGGCCACGTTTCTCCTGACGAGCCTGACGTTCCAATTTTACAAATAAATCTGCATATTGTACATTTGGCGCTAGCGTATAGGATACTGCATACCCCTGTTCAACCAAATCCCGATTGACGAATTTCTTTCCGATATACACATAGGCAAGAAGTCTTCCATACCGATCCCGTTTTCCAACGTCAAAGACTAACTTTACACTTTTTCCATTCAACATTGCCGTTAAGTACTGCTTTGCTTCTTGACCATAGTAACCGATTTCCTTACGTGCTGTCCGTCTCGTTTCCGGGGCATCTACCCCTATCAACCTAACTTTCTCCCCTTTTGAGGTTCCATTTTCAATGACAAAGGTATCACCATCTATAACGCGCTTTACCTTCGCATCTTTTTCCTCTCCTTTAAAAGTAAAACCTGTCAATAAAAAACAGATCATACATCCACATACATAAAAATTACTTCGTTTTAGCATAAAATCCAGCGTTTGCCCAAAGGTAGTAAAATACTTTTTTAACAAAACAGTCAAAAAAAACGGAAATATTAATATTAAAACACATAAATTTAACACAAAAACAGTAAAATCACATAAAATACCGCTGTTTTCAATATAAAATAACACTAAAACATAATTTATTATAAAGAAAACAACAATACAAAACTTAAACAACTAAAACAATACAATACTAACATTAAAGCAAAATAAACACTTTAAAACATACAAATAAATCACTGAAATTAATCAAAAATCACATAAAACACATAAAAACCTTAAATTAACTCAATATTTATAATAAAAAATTATTTTTTTCTTTGATATTTCAAAAACATTCGTACATTTGAAATGTCAAACAACAACAGGATGAACAGAACATATACATATTTCTATTTTAACTTCTTTTATTTTAAAAATAAGAGCCGGGATTAGATTGTGTATAAATCATAAAAAATACAAACAAGAAGAGTCCCGGTTCAAATGATCGGGACTCTTTTTTTTGGAGACAACATAGCGAACAAAAAAACAATGAGTTTAAAAATTGCAATACAGGGAGCAAAGGCTTCATTTCATGAAGAGGCCGCATTTAAATTTTTCGGAAGAGAAGTTGAAATTGTAGAATGTGATTCATTTAAAAAAACTTGTGAATTGCTGAAGCAAAGAAAAGTCGACTATATCGTTATGGCGATCGAAAATTCAATTGCGGGAAGTCTATTACCGAATTATAATTTATTGAGAGATTACAAGTTCCATATCACTGGGGAAGTTTACCTAAACATTCAACAGAATCTCATGGTACTGCCAGGCGTTAAGTTAAAGGATATTAAACACATCGAATCGCATCCAATTGCCATTCGCCAATGCGAGGAATTTCTTTCTGAACTTGAAGGTGTACGTATAACCGAGGGATCTGATACCGCTGCAACTGCGAAAATGATTGCGGAGCGAAAATTAACGGATACTGCTGCAATTGCTGGGACATTGGCTGCTGAAATCTATGGTCTTGAAATATTAGAAAAGAGAATCGAAACCAATAAAAAGAACGCAACGCGTTTCCTCGTATTATCTAATGAAGTTGTCGAACATAAGAATGCCAATAAAGCATCATTATCATTCCAAACAGGAAATACAGTAGGATCTTTGGCGACTATTTTACAATGCTTTGCCGAACAGAATATCAATTTGAGCAAAATTCAGTCAATGCCGGTAATCGGAAAACGCAATGAATATGATTTTTTCGTTGACGTAGAATGGAAAAAACAAACAGACTACGAAGCAGCAATACGTAAAGTACTCAAACATAGTGTCAATTTCAATATTATGGGCGAGTATGTCAAAAACGAAAAACTATAATTAACAATTTACGCATACAATATTAAAATAGATAATCAAACTTAACATGAAAAATACATTAGACATCACTCCTTTAAAATCTTGGTTGGACACAGGAGACAAACCTTTAATTATCGCAGGTCCTTGTAGTGCTGAAACAGAAGAGCAGCTGGTATCGACAGCACATTTGTTGGCAAATACCGGAAAAGTAAATATTTTACGTGCTGGTATCTGGAAGCCACGTACTCGTCCCGGAGAATTTGAAGGTATCGGTTCAATTGGTTTGGAATGGTTGAAAAGAGCGAAAGAAGAAACAGGTTTATTAACAGCTACTGAAGTTGCTACAGCAAAACACGTGGAAGAAGCTTTGGCTGCTGGTGTGGATGTACTATGGGTAGGTGCACGTTCAACTGCCAATCCATTTACCGTACAAGAAATTGCTGATGCTTTACAAGGTGTAGATATTCCAGTATTTGTTAAAAACCCTGTAAACCCAGATTTATCGTTGTGGATCGGTGCATTGGAACGTATCAACCGTGCTGGTATCAAAAAATTAGGTGCTATCCATAGAGGTTTCTCTTCTTACGAGAAAACAGCATTCCGTAATGAACCAATGTGGGATTTAGCGATTCAGTTAAAAACTGCTTGTCCTAATCTACCAATCATAAACGACCCAAGTCACATTTGTGGAAACCGCGAATTGTTACCATACATCGCACAAAAAGCAATGGATATGGATATGCAAGGATTGATCATCGAATCACATATTGATCCATCTGTCGCTTGGACTGACGCAAAACAACAAGTAACGCCAGCTGCATTGGCCGAGTTGATCGACCACTTGACGTTACGTAAAGCAGCTTCTGACAATCCTTCATTCGAAGATAAATTAGCAGAATTGCGTAGCAATATCGACAAATTAGATGATTTGATCATCCAAAAAATTGGTGAGCGCATGAAAATAGCTGAGAAAATCGGCGAATACAAACGCGATAACAACGTGACAATTTTGCAAGTTAACCGTTGGGATGAAATTGTTCAAAAACGCACTAAATTAGCGGAAGCGCTTTCTTTGGGTAGCGAATTTGCGACGAAATTCCTCGAATTAATTCACAACGAATCTATCCGCAAACAAAATGCGGTCATGAATACTCAGGAGCAACCAACAGCAGAAGCATAATGAATCAACAAGTCATCACGCTGACGCATCCTTCAAAAAAGATACAGGGCACGGTTCAACTCACAGGTTCAAAATCTGAGAGCAACCGTGCTCTTATTATCCAATCGCTGAGTAAAGGACAAGTTGAAATAGCCAACCTCTCTGAGGCTGCAGATACGGTTACCCTAAACGGCGTATTGCAAATCGCATCAGAACCGCAACCCGGTTATAATACGATTGACATAGGCCCTGCAGGAACGGCTATGCGCTTCCTTACAGCTTACCTCAATCTTGTTAAAGGCAATTTTATCCTGACGGGGACAGAGCGTATGCAACAGCGCCCAATCGGAATATTGGTCGATGCCATGAAAGAAATTGGCGCCGAAATCCATTATGAAAAAAAGGCGGGGTATCCTCCTTTGAAGATTGAAGGTGGATTATTTCAAGGAAAAGACCGTGTTAAGATCAAAGGAAATATCAGCAGTCAATACATATCGGCCTTGCTATTAATTGCTCCGGCATTAAAAAAGGGACTTACATTAGAGATTGAAGGCGAATTAACTTCCAGACCTTATGTATCCATGACCTTAGATATGCTTAAAAGTGTCGGGATCCAACATGAATGGACGGAGAACGCGATTAAAATTGCACCGCAAGAATTTGAAAAGCAAACCATATATGTCGAGCCAGATTGGAGCGCAGCATCCTACTGGTATGCTATTGTAGCACTTGCCGATGCAACTGCATCGATTGTATTGCCCGGACTAAGACAACATAGTTTACAGGGCGATATTGCCATCACAGACATTATGGCGCATTTTGGTGTTTATTCGAGCTTTGAATCGGATGGATTGCATTTAAATAAAAAAGAAATCAATTCAGACAAAACGTTGTTCGACTTTAAAGAATGTCCTGATCTCGCGCAAACAGTCGTCGTTGTCGCAGCGGCTTTAAAACGTGATGTTTCCTTTACAGGCCTAGAAACCCTAAAGATTAAGGAGACCGACCGTATCGCTGCGTTACAGACAGAAATCGCAAAGTTCGGTGCTGAATTGATCGAAGATGGTGATACCTATCACCTGAAAACAGCACAGGTATATCAGCCTGAAGATGTGACCTTCGACACTTACGAGGATCACCGTATGGCGATGGCATTTGCACCGCTGGCATTAGTTTTTGACCGAATCAAGATTGCTGAACCTCAAGTTGTAGAAAAATCATATCCTGATTTTTGGAAACATTTACAAGCGCAAGCTTTTGTAATTGACTAACATATTAAAAACAGGGATTAACATCAACATTAATCTCTGTTTTATTATTCAATCTCCCAGATAGCCTTTAGCCTGGGACAAAAAATTGTGATGTAATCTATTAGGCCATAGACGAGTTACAGATCCATAAATTTGTAGTCAGTCTGGTGCTTTAGAATTGCATTTAAAGGCAAATTTATCTAAGTTTATTGAAATTTAATTTTTATGGCAGGAAATTCATTTGGCGATTTATTCAGAATTAGCACTTTTGGCGAATCACACGGCAAAGCTATAGGTGTAATTATTGATGGTTGCCCTTCAAATATAACAATCGACGAGGAATTTATCCAGTCTGAGCTCGATAAACGTAAACCAGGTCAATCTAAGATCACGACACAAAGAAAAGAAAGTGATACCGCACAGATTTTATCTGGCGTATTCGAAGGGAAATCAACGGGAACACCAATAGCAATTGTTATTCCAAATGAAGACCAGCGTTCGAAAGATTACACACATATCAAAGATATCTTCAGACCTTCCCATGCTGATTTCACCTATCAGATGAAATATGGTATCCGTGACTATCGAGGCGGTGGACGGTCTTCGGCGAGGGAAACCGCTGCCCGTGTTGCTGCAGGTGCAGTAGCAAAAAGCTTCCTGAATCAATTTGGCATAGAAATCTTTGCCCACGTTTCGGGGGTAGGCACCATCGAGGCGCCAAATGTAGATACCAAAGATCTAAAAGCTTTGCTTGAATTACGGGAAGCTAACATTGCACGTTGTGCAGATCCAGCAACAGCAAATGAAATGGTTGAGTTTATCGACTCGGTCAGAAAAGCAGGTGACACAGTTGGCGGACGTATTTCGGCTGTCATCAGACATGTCCCTGTTGGTTTAGGCGACCCGGTCTTTGATAAGCTCCATGCAGACCTTGCAAAAGCAATGATGAGCATTAATGCTGTACATGGTTTCGAATATGGTTCAGGTTTTGCAGGTTCGGAGTTGCGAGGTTCCGAACATAATGATATATTTGTAGCAGATGACCATGATTTAAATCGAGTGCACACACATACCAACTTCTCTGGAGGGATTCAGGGAGGGATTTCAAATGGTATGGATATTACTTTTAAAGTAGCATTTAAGCCTGTTGCCACTATCATGAGAGATCAAGAAACAGTGGATATCCATGGCAACCCTGCTATTGCAAGTGGCAAGGGAAGACATGACCCTTGTGTTGTTTCGAGAGCAGTAATTATTGTGGAAGCTATGGCAGCACTTGTAATCGCGGATCATCTACTTAAAAATCAAAGTTACAAACATGCTGCAAGATAATTATGTCGTAGGTGTTGATATTGGAGGCACACATATTTCTGCCTGTATCATTGACACAAAACAATGGAATATATACTTAGAAAACGTGGCCAGAAACCACGTTTTTTCTCAAGGAGATGCTAAAACGATTTTACAAACCTGGGCATCCGCTATACGCGATATCATAGCCACTTCTCCTGCTCCTATTCAGTTCATCGGCATTGCTATGCCGGGCCCCTTTGACTACGAAAATGGAATATCTAAAATACAGGGACAAAGCAAGTATGATAATCTTTACAATAAAGATGTCAAAACTCTTTTAGCTGAAGAATTGGGACTTTCGCCTACGTCTATTCACTTTATCAATGACGCAGCAGCCTTCCTACAAGGTGAAATATTCGTACAGAACTTGCAAACAAACAACCGGATATTAGGAATTACGTTGGGTACTGGACTTGGATCTGCAGTATGGAATAAAGGTGAGAAGGCCTTTGATGCCGCCCTATGGAACAGCCCTTATGAAGATTGTATTTTCGAAGAATTTCTTGTCACACGATGGTTCGTCAAGCGTTTCAAAGAAGTAGCAGGAAACGATGTTACGGGACTTAAGGAGATTTTAGATAATCATCGGGAAACTGAGGAATTTCAAATTATCAAAGATGAATATGCTAAACATCTCTTTGATTTTATGCAGTTCTTCGCAGAGAAATATTCTTCTGAAATATTTATAATCGGTGGCAATATCGCTAAGGCGCTACCTATTTTCATTGGTGACCGAAAAGAATTTGAAAGATTTCAGATTTACACCGCCATACTTGGTGAAAAAGCAGCTATGATTGGTGCTGCGAGTATATTCAATTAAGAAAAGATATCATCCCTCGTTGGAATACTTAGCTTGGTCAAAAAAAGATATCCATCTATTAAAACATAGATGGATATTTTTCTGGATTAGCTTCATGCATAATGGCATACACCGTCTCGACAACATCGTCAGAAGATGGCTTCGAGAAATAATCCCCGTCGGAACCATATGGTGGGCGATGTGCCTTTGCAGTCAGTGTTCTTGGCTGACTATCCAATAGATAGTAACCATTTTGCTTCTCTAAGATCTCTTGTAAGATGAAAGCTGAAGCCCCGCCTGGTACATCCTCATCTACAATAAGTAGTTTATTTGTTTTCTTCAGCGATTCGGCGCAAAGTTTTCCTTTGTCAAAAGGCTGCAATGTTTGTGCATCAATAATTTCGATGAATATCCCCAAGCGCTCCAGTTCCACGGCTGCTTCTTCAACAACACGTAAAGTTGAACCATAGGATACTACAGTAATATCGCGCCCCTCTTTAACACATTCAGCATAACCGACTGGCACCGTAAATTCACCAACGTTTTCTGGTAGACGCTCTTTTAGACGATACCCATTCAGACATTCGACAACAATAGCCGGTTCGTCAGAGCGGAACAACGTATTGTACATACCTGCTGCCTGTGTCATATTACGCGGCACACATACATGCAAACCTCTCAAGGATCCTAAAATTACCGACATAGGCGAGCCCGAATGCCATATACCTTCCAATCGATGACCCCGTGTACGAATAATTAATGGTGCTTTCTGACCAGCAAAGGTGCGATAACTTAAACTTGCCAAATCATCACTTGCGACCGTAATACCATAGATTAGGTAATCCAAGTATTGGATCTCAGCAATTGGACGAAGTCCACGGATTGCCAAACCTAGTCCTTTTCCTATAATTGAATTCTCGCGAATACCGGTATCAAATACGCGATGCACACCAAGCTTTTCTTGTAGACCTGCAAAACCTTGATTCACATCTCCAATCTTACCGACATCCTCTCCAAATGCTAGTAGTCTTTCGTCACGTCTAAAGTTCTCTTCAAAACATAGATTCAAAACCTCACGTCCATCGACCACTTTAGCTTCTTCACTGTAGACTGCAGGTACGACTGTCACATGAGCAGGTGAATCTACACCATCTGTAAATAATTTTGAATTATAACGTTTTTCATTCAGTTCCTGCTTCTCTTTATACCAATTTAACAATTGCTGGCGCCCATCGCTATGCTGACCTTTAAGCTCGTGCAATACCTTGCGAACCTGGCCGTAAACCTCTTTCAAAGAAGGCTCAACCATCGATTGTAATTTCTTTGACGCAAAATCAGCCCGCTCATTTGGAATACCCTGAAGTAAATCAATAGCTTCCCTTGCTTCGATGCTCAACGTTTTAATATAATCGGCCCAAGCTCGTTTTTGTTCTTGACGAACATGGTCTTTGGCATGTTGATCCAATTGATCCAATTCCGCTATGGTAGCAATACCAGAACTTAAGATCCATTCTTTCATTTTCGCTAGACAATCGAAGTCAGTTTCCCATTGTAATCTATCTTGCGATTTATACCGTTCGTGTGAACCTGAAGAAGAATGTCCTTGCGGCTGCGTCAATTCGGTCACATGAATCAAACATGGAATATGCTTCTCGCGAGCAATATGGGCAGCCTGTTCGTACGTTTCACATAAACCCGCATAATCCCATCCTCTCACTTTGAATATCTCAATTCCGTTTGTCAGTTCTTCCTTCTGAAAACCTTTGAGGACTTCTGAGATATCTCCCTTTGTTGTTTGAATTTCATTGGGCACAGATATCCCATATCCATCATCCCAAATAGAAATCACTGTTGGAATCTGGTGAACACCTACGGCATTAATAACTTCAAAAAATACACCTTCAGAAGTCGCTGCATTTCCGATAGTGCAGAATGCAACTTCATTTCCTCTATTTGAAAAATAAGATAGGTAGTCTAAATTTCTATTCTGCTTATACAACTTAGAAGCCAAGCCTAAGCCCAGCAATCTTGCCATCTGACCACCGGTGGTCGAAATATCTGAAAACGAGTTTTTCTGAACCATTTGATCCAACCAGTTCCCTTGGTCGTCCACAACACGAGTCGAAAAATGGCAGTTCATTTGCCTTCCTGCAGAAGAAGGATCTGCCTCGACATCGGGATGGGCATATAATTGAGAGAAAAAATGGTAGACATCACTGATGCCAGAAGCAAATATAAATGTTTGGTCACGGTAATATCCCGACCGCCAGTCCCCATTTCTGAAAACTTTAGCCATCGCGATTTGTGCCAATTCTTTTCCATCGCCAAAAATACCAAACTTAGCCTTACCTGTAAGCACTTCTTTACGTCCCAATAAACTCACGTAACGACTTTCTAAGGCAGTTCGATAATCATTCACAATAATCTTTTTGAACTCGTCAAAGCTCAAAGTGGAAATTGATTCATTGTTTTGGTCAAATGCAGTATCAAACATATTCTTTTTTGTTTCAACAAATTTAACAAAAATATTATTCTATATAATTGGTGTTTATCAAATAAATTGATAATCAATAACTCAGATTTGAAATAGAATATTCTAATTTCTCAAATTAGTACTTTTTGACAAAAAATCCTAATTTTTACAGATTTTTAATTCCTATAAGCAGGCAAAAACACCATTGTCCTTTTTAATTTTTATTTTTGGGTTTTACATTCATTATTTTGAATTTTTCAGCACTTAAACTCGATAAAATCCTTGTCGCTAATCTTGAAAAACAAAAGCTTTCTTCGCTTACACCTATTCAAGAAATAGCTATCCCTGCCATTTTGGAAGGTAGAGACTGTTTGGCGATTGCCCCAACCGGTACGGGAAAAACGGAGGCTTTCGCCATCCCTATTATTCAGCGCTTACGAACCAAGATTACCGCAGACCACTTATCGGTCCTTATACTCCTTCCTACACGTGAACTCTGTATACAGACCAAACAGCGCATATCAGGCCTTATCGATGGTTTGGATTTGACTATCGCTAGTTTCTATGGTGGGGGAACTTATGAAAGTCAGCTTGAAGTTTATCCAAATGCCCAAATGATCTTGGCTACTCCAGGACGTTTGTTGGATTTTATTGAACAAGGTATTATCGATCTAAAAACGATAGATACATTGGTGATCGATGAATTCGATCAATTGTTGGATCTTGGTTTCACGAAAGAACTCAATAAAATTATCGGCACATTGCCCGCTGAGAGACAAACCATTTTCAGTTCAGCAACGAAAACCCTTGAAATCGAAAAAATTGTTCGAAAGAGATTAAGTAACCCTGTCGAGATCAACCTAGAAGCAAAGACCAAAAAAGGCCAAATAGAAGAATCTGTACTCTATGTCGATAAAAATGATAAAAAGAATCTTCTCCGTTATATCCTTGAGAACCGTGTTTCACGGCAGGTAATTGTTTTCACGCGAACAGTTCATGCAGTCGAACGGATCGCAACAGATCTAGATCGACACGGCATTTCTTGCTCTGCATTATATGGCGATAAATCACAGCAAAAACGAGAAGAGATTATTGATAAGTTCAGACAAAAAGAGGTACGTGTATTAATTGCGACGGACCTCTTGGCTCGAGGTGTAGATTTTCCAGACCTAGAGGCTATCATAAACTACGAGATTCCGGATAGCCCTGAGCTCTATACGCATCGAATTGGTCGAACAGGCCGTTCGGAAGCGGCGGGAAAGGCGTTTACCTTTTGCGATGCAGAGGACAATGAAAAGTGGATAAAATTACAGTTATCCTTAAAACGGCAAATTAAAATTGATGATCAACATCCTTATTTATTGAGCTGGGAGAAAATGCTTTCCAGTAGCCAAAACAATCAACGAAAAGGCGCCTCGAAATCAAGAAAACGTCGTTAATTAATAAATATTCTTTTACTTTTACCAGCAAATCAAAAAATCACAATCCGAGATGAATACAATACATTTATTTGACGATAGCAACAATGCGAATGATAATCGATTGGGAGACCTTGAAAAAACGATTATAATAAATAGCCTGATGGAAGTTCCCTTTGAAGAGCGGGATGAAGAGTGGCGTGATATATTTCTGGCTAATATTGCTGAATGTACCTTAAAATTAGCAGAAACAGAAGTGGTTGTTGGACCTGACGGATTTCCCTATTTTCAACTCGAAAGTGTTCCGAAGGATCAGAACTTTCAGGCTTTTGTCATTAAAAATCGGCTAAAGGATTTCGTGTTGCCAAAAGGTTTTGGTATTGCTATCAATACACAAAATGAAAACCCTGATTGGGTATTCACCTATGGCGACTTAGTTAACTACTTTTTAAACGGAGAGTTTTATACAGATGATAGTGTTTTCTCTAAGAAAAATGAACAAACGATTATAGGCAAAGATGAAGAAATATTAGTGGGGCAACCTGCAGAGACAATTCTTCCTCAGGCTGTCCGCAACCAATTACGTGAATTTTTGGATTATTATGGCGTAAAGAACACAAAGGTTATGCTCCTTGCCCGTAATTATAAAGATGAAGAAAATGCTTCACAAGATTTGGCATTCAATATCGTTGCAAACCAATTCAGGACTGAAAAAGAATTTACCAATATCATGGAAGCAATAGGCTGGTTTCTTCCCAGACATTATTCCTATATCGGATTGGATGAATTTGCAGTAGACAATGGTTTTATGCCACTGTAAAAAAACAGAAACTAAATATATACAAACATAATTAACCCATGTTTCCATTTAACGTAAGAGTGTACGGAATATTGATCAATGAAAATCAAGAGGTATTGATCAGCGATGAAAGAACGGAAAATGTTTCATTTACCAAATTCCCTGGTGGGGGCTTAGAATACGGGGAAGGCTTATTGGATGCTTTGATCCGAGAGTATCAGGAAGAATGTGATTTTGACATTGCTGTGGTTAAACATATTTACACCACAGACTTTTATGAGAAATCAAGCTTTAATGATAGCCAAATCATATCGATTTACTATCAGGTAAAGAATACCTCAGCTATTCAGATCAGAACGACTACCAAAGCTTTTGATTTCGATCCTGATCAGAGACCTGAAGATAATAAGCTCCAATCTTTTCGATGGGTACCAATTGAATCGGTTTTAACGGCAGATTTGACCTTCAAAACAGATCAAATCGCCTGGGAAGAATTCTTAAAAACAGTCAAATAATAATAATTTTTCAATTTTCATCATTTTTATTTGTATTTAAAAAATAAAGACATATCTTTACGTAAACCAATGGAAATACTTGATTTTTTTAAAGTATTGACCTTAATAATTACATTTTATTATTTATTTGACATCTCGCATGTGACGAGGAATAAAAGTAGAGAAGCGTGGGATGGATACATACATTGGTTTATTGAATTTGTAAATTCCTAGTCCTATAGGTTTTTTAATAGTTAGTGTGATTTTATGGCGATACTCCCCGTATCGCCTTATTTATTTGACACTCGTTTTCCAGCCCCTATTTGAATCCCATATAAGAAGCAAAACAAAGATTTTTGTGTAGAACATCAACATTTTTAAAGCCAACTTGTGTCAATAAGTTTAGTTGATAGATCAGCGATCTTGGTGTATCCTCGTGTTCGATATAGTCAAAAACATGATCACGATACTGCTCATCCTTCAGGTTAGTTAAGTATTCACCATATTTTTCCCTGTAAATTAATTTTTGAAGCTGTTCATTATTTTGCTCAATCAAATCAAAAATCCACAGACTTCCTCCGGTTCTTAATAAGCGGAACAGCTTGCTAAACGCATTTTCCCAATCTTTATCATCTCGAAGATGATGTAAAACGGATGTTGCGATAATGACATCAAATTTGTTTTCCTCTAAAGCTGCGGCACGAAAGTCGCCTTTAATCAACTGAATTTCTCCCTTGGTTAATTTTCCAACGCGTTCCCTTGCTCTATTTAACATTGGCTGGCTCAGGTCCAACAGACTAACATTTGGATTAGACTCCAATTTTTGCAATAGTTTTACGTCGTAATTGCCAGCTCCGCATCCAATGTCCAATATATTTTGAGCGTTTGGATAAAGACTGACAATGGCATCCGTAATAAGCTCCATGTTCCATACCGCATCCAATGTGGTTGCTTGACCTGTTTCTAAATTTGAGAACCGCTCGACATCGTTGTCAAACCGTGTTTCAATCTCTTGTAGCGTCGCTTTGTTCATCTGTAAATTGTTTATTCTCTAAAGTTCAGATAGATTCCCCCGCACAGCAGTATCTTACACTGTCTGATCGGCGGTATTTCATCCATTAATTTTTAATAATTTAAAGGTAGGACTAACTGGAATTCATTAAAAATATTTATTTTGTCATCAATTCATACCAAAAAAGTATCGATGGAAATCCGACATCTCATTTATTTCAAAACAGTAGCCGAAGAGCTTCATTTTGGCCGAGCAGCAGAACGCTTATTTATGTCCCAGCCCCCATTAAGCCGGCAGATTAAAGATCTAGAAGACGAATTAGGTGTTATTCTTTTCTTCCGAACCAACAAACGCGTCGAGCTAACGGAAGCAGGGAAATACTTTTTGGAGGAGGTTGTGGAGATCCTACAAAATATCGAACACAGCAAAACGATCACCAAACAGATCCACAACAATATCTCAGGAGAATTCAAACTGGGCTATATTAGTTCGACACCTAAGAAAATGCTTGCTACGGTATTAAAGCAAATTCAATTGAAATTTCCATACTTAAGAGTTAGTCTTTTCGAAACATCGACACAGAAACAAAAATTAGCACTCGAAAACGGAAAATTGGATCTGGGTATTATGCGTGCTCCAATTTATTCAAGTGAATTGCTTACCACTCCCCTTTTCGAAGACCCTATGGTTATTGTAGGTCATTCACAGGTGAAATTTAATGCGATCAACTTTTTTAATGAAAGTTTCATTTCTTTCAATCAGAAATACGCATCGGAATATCACCGACTTGTTATTAATACCTGTAATCGCATGGGCTTTGAACCAAAAATTGTACATCAGAGCAATTCGATGTCTTCTATCCTTGAGTTGGTGTCACAAGGCCTGGGCCTGGCAGTCGTCCCTTCGTCCACCATCAAACAATACCCGCATTTAAACCTAAAAATCATGAAGCTTGAGGATATGGATAGCAAAACAGAAGTGATCCTGGTCTCTAATATAAAAAGTAAAAACAGTGCATTAGGCGAATTTATAGCCTGTATCCAGAAAGAGTATCTTGATTTTAATGCGTCCTAAAGTGGCATCGATTGAAATTCCAGTATAAAAAAACGAGTCAGCATGTTGCTGACTCCGTTTTTTTATGGGTTGAAGAGCGATATTACCTCTTCTCAAATTTATACGCTAAAGTTGCCATAAAACTACGCGGTGGAATCGGATTCACACTATAGTTTTCATGGATATAATAGTTAAACGCGTTGGTGATATTGGATAATTTACCCAAAATACTCCAGTTTTTATAAGCATAACCAGCGGAGAAATCTATGGTTGTAAATGGACTAACGGAGATCAGACGATTAAGACCATCGCGTACGTTGATCTTTGTATTATTCCAACCTGCATTACGTCTACCTGTATAAAATGCGGAAAAACCTAACTTCAGCCCCTTAACAGCCCCGTTTTGAATGGTATAAAACACGGTTCCATTAGCCGTATGTGCTGTAGTTCCTACCAAACGTACATTTTCTTCGTTTCCAGAGATTTCAGTCACTTTCTCCTTACCATCAACGATGGTTGTATAACTTGAAATTGGATTGGTTTCGGTATAACGCATATAATTATAGGAATAACCGGCGATAACATTCAATCCTGGAAGTAAAGTTCCGGTAACATCAACTTCCAATCCGCTTGAAGCCGTCTTTCCAGAAAATTCTTTCATATTTGCATCGCTATTGCTTGTTCCATTCGGAAGTACCAATAATTGTTGGGCAAAGCGATTGTTGTTAATTCTATACCAAGCAACATTTGCGGATAACCTACCATTGAAAAAGTCATTTTTCACACCTGCTTCGTACTGATCGATGATGGAGGGAGCTAACGGTTGATAATTTACATCGTATCCCGAATTCGATGTAAAGTTATTTGCATAAGTAACATAGACACTTGATGAGCGGATCGGCTGATAGATCAATCCAAATTTAGGCGACCATGCTTTGTCGACTTTTGCTCCGATCGGATTTTTTTGACCATCTAGATTAATAATCTCTTCCGATTGATTCGTCGCATACGTATACTTTTCCGAATTCGGTGTACGCTGATACGTATAGCGAATCCCAGCCAATACTTTAAATTGTTCAGTAACTTCTATTAAGTCCTGGAAAAAAGCGCCATAACGGAAGATATCCGTTGTTGTTTTGGTCAATAAATCCGCTTGTGGCATATCTGTTCGAAGTCCATTTCCCGAAGCCAAATGCTGCGCAGTTTGTGAGGGATTAAAGACATAAATAGAATCGTATACACCGCCCACATTTTTAGATGCATCAATTTTATAGGCATACGCATTTGAATGCGATTGATCGGCATCTGCTCCCACCAGGATCTTATGCTTGATGGATCCTGTTTTTACAGTTCCCGTTAGATTCAATTGCTGGTTGGCCGTAAACTCATTTGATTTGGATCGGGTTAAACTCCGCGGAGCAATTCCATTTTTATTCGCTTGAATCCGATCTGATCCATAATAATCACGATCGTACGTTTGGTAACTTGCTATTGCGTTTAAATTCCATGAATCATTAAACTTATGGTTCAAATTGATCTGGCCGTTTGAGGTATTTGTTCTGTTGAAAGCAAAAGGCACATTCATAAAAGTGTTTCTGCCAACTTCATTGTTCAACTTTCCATCCACGGTCCCCATTCCAAAGTCTGGAGTAAAATCACTTTTTAAGTAATCGAATGTAAAGTTGAGATCAGTTTTATCGGATATTTTATATAAAACAGAAGGATTTACATAAGTACGTTTTGATGTGACCTGATCCCTAAAGCTACCCGCTTTTTCATAAGTTCCGATAACGCGGAATGCAACCTTATTGGAAATTGGACCATACACATCCACTGTTGGTTTATAGAAGTCATAACTTCCTACGCGCATTGAAGCCTCGCCTCCATAATAAAATTTAGGCTTTTTCGTAACCAGATTTACAACGGCCCCACCAGATACACCCCCATATAACAAAGCAGAACTTCCTTTTAAAATCTCTACAGATTCCAAGGTGCTCGCCTCAATCGAACCTCCATTGTTGGTTCGCGCACCATTTTTAAATATATTATTCCCGCCTAAGCTATAGCCCCTTGCGTAAAAATTTTCGTTGACCCCACCGCGATTTGCTCCCATCGCGACACCGTTTGCATTTTTTAGCGCATCACTCAAGCGATTAACCTGTTGATCTGCAATAACCTGTTCGTTTATAATTTGTACACTCTGCGGCAAATCCCGATCAATAATACCTGCTTTACCGACATTAACTGTTTTACTGTTATGCGAGTTGTAACCTACCACTTCCACTTGTTCCAATTGAGATTCAGAAATATTCAAAGAAACATTAATAGCTGTCGCCTTTCCATTTTTAACCTCGATAGTACGCTCCTCAGCTCCATTTCCGATACTTTTGATCCGAATAGTATAGGTTCCATCTGGAAGATTAGAAAAATGGAAGCTTCCATCACCGGAAGTCGACGTAGACCTACCTAAAGAAACTATGGTTACTGTAGCCGATTCAATTGGTGCACCATCTTTGGTTTTAACACGGCCATGTATCCCCTTACTTTGCGCCGATGCATCCAAATGAATTGCTCCTACCAATCCTAGACTTAAAACAAGTCCCAGAAAAGTTCTTTTCATGTTAATAAATTGTGAGTTCGTAAAAATTATTTGTCGGCGCAAACATACGATATTATTTTATTGTTTAGAATAGTTTTAAATAAAAATAGCTTGTTGTTGTAATATGTGAATGATTCAGCTATGTAGCATTTATTATATGTTGCAAGGATTCATTGTAACTATTTCTATTAATCGTAAGGATTTCCTTACATTTATACCATAACTAACATCCCAACTAATCAATTCAATGATAACGCATAAGCTCCTACTCTCCGTTTTTATTTTTCTATTCTTTCCCACATTTTTGCTGGGCCAGCAAACACAGGTTGATCATGATCTCACAGCAATTATGCATCGTTATAATGCTGTCGGGCTCAGTGTGGTCGTCGTCAAAAACAATAAAATTGAGTATCACAAAAATTATGGTTACAAAAACTTGGAAACCAAAACGGCTCTCGGAGAGAATGACCTCTTTAGAATTGCTTCTATTTCAAAGTCATTCACTGCAACATCATTAATGCAATTAATAGCAGATGGCCGATGCAAGTTAGACGACGACTTCGGGGATTTGATAGGTTTTCCAATCAGAAACCCCAATTATCCAGAAAAAAAAATCACACTCCGGATGATCCTTTCCCATACGTCCAGCGTCAATGATAAAAACGGTTACTTCAACCTAGATGTCATCAATCCATCCAAGAACCCAAATTGGAAAGATTCCTACAATCTTTATGAACCCGGCACACAATACCAATATTGTAATCTCAATTTTAATATGGCAGGAGCCGTCCTAGAGAAACTGACCAATACACGTGTCGACAGCTACATTGTTAATCAAATCCTCAAACCGCTCAACTTATATGGTGGTTACTGTATAGACTCCTTGGATCAGAAGAGATTGGTTTCGTTATATTCCTTTGATGAAAAGGGAAATCCACATGAAGAGCCCAGTGCCTATAATCCACGTCGGGAAGAACTCAATCAGTACATCTTGGGGTATAGCACTCCTGTGCTTTCTCCGACAGGTGGAATGAAAATATCTGCCTTAGATTTAGCAAGATACATGATGATGCACATGAACTACGGCCATAGTCAGGAAAAAAACATCGTCACTAAAAAGTATGCAAAGATTATGCAGACAGCTGTAAATAAAGAATCAGGCTATGGATTAGCGATTATGAACAATGCAAAAATTGTCCCCGGTGTTAACCTGACAGGACATACCGGTTCGGCATATGGGCTTTATAGTGCGCTGTTTTTCAATCCAAAGAAAAAATATGGGTTTATTGTGATAACCAATGGCTGCAATATTCCCGATAGCGATGACTTCAACCCTTTGCTTAAAGATTGTATAGGAGCCTTGTACGATGCATATATCAAATAGGTAACAGCTTACATCAAGTAAACAAAAGCCAACCCATAAACTATAACCTTGTCGCTAAGCTTTATGGGAAAACCAGAGGCCCTCGGATCGACTGGACAATAAACAAAATAAAAAAGCTGCAGATTTTGCAGCTTTTTTATTTTGTTATTTTTACTATTTCTTGTTTTCTACCCAGTTTACAATAGCCGGATCCAGCGGATTCGTCGCTGAACGGAAGCGATGTACAAGTTTACCGTTCTCATCGATCAAAAACTTTTCAAAGTTCCATTTGATTTCACCTTTAAAATCGGGGTTTTCCTGAGCGGTCAAATACTTAAACAGAGGTGATATTTGATCTCCTTTCACATCGACCTTTTCGGCCATTAGAAAATCAACACCATAATTTTGTTCACAAAACTCTTGAATCTGCGCATTTGAACCCGGTTCCTGTTGTCCAAAATTATTTGCCGGAAAGCCAATAATGACGAGCTTATCACCAAAGGTTTTGTGCAATTCCTCCAGATCTTTGTACTGTTTTGTGAAACCACATTTTGAGGCAGTATTCACGATCAATATTTTCTTTCCCTTGAAATCGGACATTTTCACTTCTTGCCCATCAAGTGTCGTAAACTTAAAATCATAAAAATTGGGATTGCCAAATAACATTGACATATACACCATAATAGTTGCAATAATCATATCTAATTATTTTAAAGACTTAACAATGAATTACTCTCTCTTTCCAGTACCGCATCAAAAAGCTCTTTGATAGGAGATTTTAAAATGGTACCTACCTTTATCTGATGTGCTTCACAGACTTCCCGTAAAATTAAATCAAAACTATAAGCAATAGAGCCTACAAAGTGACAGGCATATTTATTATAGTCCGGATAGGTCAAAATCGAAGCTTGAACAAATTCTTCGAATCCACTCTTTACCAGATCAATAATAAAGGGATGGGTAATATTATCGGACATGAACGGTGCAAACGATGCTAAGAAAGCATTTGGACGTTCTTTTTGATAAACATTTTTGATGACGATCTCTTTATTTATTCTGTATTTGTTCGCAAATTTTTCGTTCAGATCTTTCGGCATACGGCCATATAGAAAAAGTCTAACAAGATTTTTACCAAAATATGCCCCCGATCCCTCATCACCTAATACATAGCCATTTCCATTATGCGATGGCATCAGCTCCTCTCCGTCAAAAAAACTCAAATCAGACCCTGTACCTAATGTCGCTACATAACCTTTTTTATTACCACAGGTTGCTAAGGCAC
Source organism: Sphingobacterium sp. B29 (assembly GCF_001952815.1). NCBI lineage: Bacteria > Pseudomonadati > Bacteroidota > Sphingobacteriia > Sphingobacteriales > Sphingobacteriaceae > Sphingobacterium > Sphingobacterium sp. B29. Next base: position 5,447,911 of record NZ_CP019158.1, read on the forward strand.
TACCAAAAAGATCATTTTCAACAGAAATGTAAGCATTTTCGAATAAGGGTGTCAATGCATTTGAAACCATTTCCCGACGATCAGGTGTAATGCATCCTGCACCAAAAAAATACAACTCCGTAACTTCATCGGCGTAGGGAATAATTTCGGGTATCTCCTTAATAACACGTGTGATTTCCTTTTCATTTACAAAAAAAGGATTGAGTCCATTTGTACTGAACGAGATAGGTGCACTATCTGGCAATTCCAACTTCCAATCCGACTTTGAAGAGCCGCTATCAACAACTAAGATCATACAAATTCTTGATTATTTTCCCCCTATAAACTACTGTATCAAACTTAGCAAAAATTCTGATAAAAAACAGATTTTTTGCTTCATCTCCCCAGTCCAATAAAAACCGGTATTTCATCCAAAGCAGCTATTATGCCTATCGATTAACACCTCATTTCTTAAATAAATTTATGTATATTGGAGGGTACTATTAGCTGCTTCCCGTCATTGTTCTTTTTCTACTGAAGGAACAATGACGGAGCACGCTAATTCATAATTGTAGAACCAACAATCTATTTTTTTGTTTGGTTAAGCGTACGATACTTTTAATTTTGTAAGCTCATACTAAAATCATCTTTCATGGACAGTGACCATTTCAGTATACCCGAAATACATTTTGAGGTATCATTTTCAGAAGCACAAGCTCATTATATCGAAGTAAAAATGAGCATCGCAAAGCTCAACCAGCCTTATGTCGATCTAAAAATGCCGGTCTGGTCTCCTGGATCTTATTTAATTCGTGAATATGCTAAAAACGTAGAACGATTTCGATCATTTGACAAAACAGGAAATACAATTGCCTACCAGAAAATTTCAAAGAACACCTGGCGAATACCCACAGAATCTTTGGATCAGATCGAAGTCATCTACGCAGTATACGGTTTTGAAGTTTCTGTGCGTACCAACTTTTTCGATAGTGACCATGCTTTTATTGTGCCTACGGCAACTTTCTTTCATATCGATGGCCGTATAGACAATCCTTCGACAATCAGCATAGCACTAAAAGATTCGTGGGCAAGTATATCAACTGGACTCCAACAAATTGAAGAACGTACGTTTTATGCGCCAAATTTTGACATATTATATGATACACCCATCGAAGCTGGTAATCAGGATGTCTGGAAATTCCAAGCTGCCGGTGTCGAACATGAATGCGCCATGGTCGGGGGTGGAAGCTATGATAAAGAACGCCTGACGAAAGATATCACACGTATCGTCGAAGAAGAAACCCGCATCTGGGGTTCAAACCCCAATGAGCGATATGTCATTATTACCCACAACTACCAATCTGGAGGTGGAGGTCTAGAACATCTCAATTCAACAGTATTGGGAGCCTCGAGAAATGCCTATCTAAATGAGACCAGCTACAAAAACTATTTGAGTCTCGTTGCACATGAGTATTTTCACCTATGGAATGTGAAACGCTTACGTCCAAAAGCATTAGGACCGTTTAATTACGATGCCGAAAACTATACCACAGGCCTCTGGATCATGGAAGGATTCACTTCGTACTATGATAATTTAATTATTAAACGCTGTGGATTCTATGATGAAAAAGAGTATCTCGCTTTGCTAGCCAACGATTTCAACATTGTATTAAACCGCCCTGGGCATACGATACAGTCTGCTGCCGCCTCAAGTTTCGATACCTGGATTAAATATTATCGGCCTGATGAAAATTCGATGAATTCTGGAATTTCCTATTACAACAAAGGTGCAATGCTGACAGCATTGTTGGATATTAAAATTATTGCCGCTACAGAAGGTAGGCTAAAATTGGATGATGTTATCCGCGAGGCTTATGAGGAGTTCTACCTAAAACTTGATCGTGGATTTGAAGAAAACGAATTGAGAAGCCTTGCTGAACGTATCGCAGGCACTTCGCTGGACGACATTTTCAATGCTGCTCATCAGGACGGAGAACTGGAATACAACGATTATTTTAATCTCGTTGGTTATGAAATTGTTGATACCAATGTTAATAACAACATGTTGACACTAGGTATTACAACCAATAAAGTGGATGGGCTAATTTCGGTAGCGACAGTGGAAAAAGATTCTGGTGCATATGATGCCGGATTAAGTGTAAAAGACGAACTAATTGCAATTAATAGTAACAGGCTCGATGTTAAGGACAAGGAAATTGATTTCATTGTTCAACATGCCAAAGAGGGGGAGATATTAAACTTCCTGGTGGCACGAGATGGTTTAGTGCGGGAAATCCCTGTTCAAATCAAAAAGAGCAATAAAAAGATATACGAAATCCGTCCGCTCAAAGAACAAACCTTTCTACAGGAATTGCTAGGTAAAATCTGGATGGCTTAACACGGAAGTATTATCATCAAAAAAAGAATAGCGGGAAATCCCGCTATTCTTTTTTTAAAATTTATATCTTACCGAAAAACCGATCGGATCAAATAATTTGATACTGGATTCGTTTAGAAAATCGAAATATGGTTTTACATCCAATGAGATTTGAAACGGTGCCTGCGGAATATTATATTCAATACCTACGATACCGTCAATACTTAGATTAAGCTGTGAATCAAATGAATGGCGCTGACCATCTATAATTTTGTCTTTCTCCTTATAAGAACCGATACTACCACCAAAACCATAATACCAATTAAACCCAGCAGTCAATGGTTTATAGATTTCATATAAACCCACAACGCGGAAACGGCGAAAATCAGAATTGCTCTGAATACTCATAATTCCTTCCAATGCATGGTCCGAGTTAAGCGTGTGACGATATGTAATTCCCTGAGCAGACCCGAAACGTCCACCAATAGCACCCTTATTGTCCAACTGAGCCATAGCTCTATTGGATAATGCTCCAAACATCAGCATTCCACCGACAGCCAAAAATATTTTTTTCATAAAAATCGTACGCTTTTTTTGCTTTACATTTTTCCAAACATAGATAAATTGCTTTTTATATGCAATATAATTGCAGTGCACATAAAAAACTATTTACCAGAACTTCCCTTACGAAGGACCTTTTCGATAGGGTAAATATCCATTACAGCTATAACGAAACAATGTTTAATTTGTTATGACAATAATCCCAAATTATCCAACTTTATTTCTGTATATTTAGGTCAATACAGCATGTAGTAGTAACCAAATAAACTCAAGTGATATGGGCAGAATTTTTGACTTTATAACCTTATATAAAGAAAAATACGCAAAGGACATCATGGTGGCAGGGCGAGATGGAAATGGCCAGTGGAAGACATATTCTACCAAAGAATACACCGACGCAATTGACACCTTAAGCAGGGCGTTACTACAATTAGGCCTCAAAAAAGGTGATCGGGTAGGAATCATGTCTGGCAACAGACCCGAGTGGAATTTAGTTGATTTTGCCTGCAATCAAATAGGTCTTGCAACTGTTCCCCTCTATCCCACTTTATCCGCACAGGATCTTTCGTTTATTGTAAATGACTCGGATGTCAACGTACTATTTGTCAGCAACAGAGAATTGACGGACCGTATTGAACAAGCCATCAAAGAGCACGGTATACACCCACAACTGTATACATTTGATGCCATTGAAAATTATACGCAGCTAAAAACATTCATCGAAACAGCAAAAGATGACACAACCGACCTTGCTCCACTTCGAGAGGCTGTTACAGAAGATGATCTATTGACACTGATCTACACTTCAGGTACCACAGGACGCCCTAAAGGCGTATACCTGTCCCACAAAAATGTATACAGCAACGTCTTGGCATGCAATCATCTCATCCGATCGGATTTCAAAACAGCACTAAGCTTTCTTCCGCTATGCCATATTTTTGAACGCATGGTGGTATATATGTACTATTCGAAAGGAATCCAGATCTATTTCTCCGAGACCTTAGACAATGTTGTTGCCGATATCAACGATGTCAAACCGGATGTATTCACCACCGTACCCCGTGTCCTAGAGAAAGTATACGATAAGATTATTGAAAAAGGGAAAGCCTTAACTGGATTAAAAAAGAAAATTTTCTTCTGGGCTGTTGATCTTGGTTTGAAATTTCAAGAACCGGAGCATAATGGACCACTTTACAAGCTCAAACTTGCGATCGCTAGAAAACTGATATTTTCGAAATGGCAAGAAGCTCTTGGCGGAAATATTAAGATCATTGTATCCGGTGGTGCAGCTCTTCAAGAGCGTTTAGCACGTGTATTCTGGGCCGCTGGACTTAAAGTACTTGAGGGGTACGGCCTGACTGAAACATCTCCGGTTATTGCTGTAAACTCCTACTTACCCAATGGGTTGAAATTTGGAACTGTGGGCAAACCGCTGAAAAATTTAGAAGTAAAAATTGCTTCAGATGGTGAAATTCTTGTCAAGGGCCCCAGTATCACGACAGGCTATTATAAAAATGAAGAAGCCACAAAAGAAGCTTTTGACGATAATGGTTTTTTCAAAACGGGCGATATTGGGGAAATTACATCCGATGGTTTCCTAAAAATAACCGATCGAAAAAAGGAAATGTTTAAGACGGCAGGTGGTAAATATATCGCGCCCCAATCCATTGAAAACAAACTCATGGAGTCTACATTAATCGGACAGGTCATGGTTTTTGGAGAAAATAGAAAATTTCCCGGCGCCTTGATTGTTCCCGCATTTGATGTGCTGTCCAAATGGGCCAACCAAAAAGGTATTAACAGCGGTTCAAACGAAGAAATCATCAAAAATCCGGAAGTAATCCAAAAATATCAAGAAGAAATTAACCGATTATCTACTAACTTTGGACATTGGGAAATTGTCAAGAAATTTATTCTTCTTCCAAAGGAATGGACAATCAACGACGGTCAATTGACGCCAAAATTGAGTCTAAAACGAAAAATTATTTTAAAAGAGAACGAAGCCGCAATCGACAAATTGTATCAGGAACAAAACCAAGAGTAACAATTTGCACGATTATTGGAGCTGATCATCTTATTATGAAGCACGTTACATTACGAGATTTATTTACACTCGCCTACTGGAAAAACGTTTGGCATGTCTTAGTTGATGCCTTTAATGGATTCAATGATGACAAATGTATGAAGAAGAGTGCTTCATTGGCTTATTATACCGTCTTCTCCATCGGCCCACTTCTTATGATTGTTATCTGGTGTATCGGATTTTTCTATGGAGAACATCTTCAAAGTGGATCTTCAGCGCAGGATCAGGTGCTGGAGGAAGTCATGGTTCTTTTTGGTCAGGATGTAACCACACAGATCCAGTCCTATCTTCAAAAAATAACTTTCGAGAATAAATCTAATATGGGGATCACGATTGGTATCGTTACATTGATTCTATCCTCCACAACCTTATTCGTTGATATACAGGACTCAATAAACAATATCTGGAAAGTAAAACCGAAACCAAAAAAGGGATGGCTAAAATTAATCATCAACAGGCTGATTTCTTTTTCCATCGTGATTGCCCTTGGTTTTTTGCTAATTGCCTCACTCATGATCAACGGAGTTATTGTTGCCGTGACCAATTTAGTCATGACTTATTTTCCTTTTATTCCGATTGCACTCATTTCGTGGGTCAATACGGGTATCACATTTTCGGTCATTGTCATTTTATTTGGCTTTATCTTTTCCTTCCTTCCGGATGCTAAAGTAAAATTCAGGGACATGCTTGGCGGAGCTATCTTTACAGGCTTACTCTTTATGTTAGGCAGGTACGGCATTTCAATCTATCTGAACCTTTCCTCCACAGCAAGCTTTTACGGAGCCGCAGGATCTATCATTGTCATGTTATTATGGATTTACTATTCGGCTGCGATATTGTACTTTGGCGCAGAATTCACGAAATTTTATGCAATTAAATTTGGCGCAGGCATTATTCCGTCCGCATTTGCAGTAGCGATTGAACAAACGGAAAAAGTAAAAAAAACAGGCAGCGACGCCGAAGCACATGTTGGAGACACTATTCAGGTCTTAAAATAAGTCATCTATTTTTTCTCTTTTTTACCACTAATGGAACCATCGATACCAATGACATTGATGACTTTATCCCCAATTTGTGTAATATCGGATTTTAATCCAACCATGACGGTAAAAATATTCACAGGAGTGTCCTGAATCTTCCTAAAATTATGGAGATAACCAAGCTCAAGCCCTAAAAAGAAACCGTTAAATTTATAATCTGCCCCAGCACCTATTTTGCTGGAGAAATTCAGGTGATTTTTATTTTCCATCTTAATAAGCTTTTGGTCTGCGAGTACATTCGCCCTTGGCTCACTCGTCAATCCTACACCGGGACCTACAAAACCATAGATATTCAATAATCGCATCTGCTTCCTAATGCCCCCCGAAAATGAAAGGGTATAGAAATTGGTATTTGCATCTTCGATACGATACTCAAAATTCGGATCGACCAATCGCTGCTTATACTTGAATGAAAGTGTATAAAGTGTGGGGGATACGAAAAACATTGGATTTTTCAGGGAGATATCCAAACCAATACTACCAGAAAACTTTGGCGAAAGTATATCTTTGGTTTTTCCGATCGGAAAGCCCATTCCCGTTGTACCCCAATAGTAAACTTTTCGATAATGTATCGTATCAACACCGCCCTGAGCCCGCGCGAAAGTCCAACACAAAGAAAAAAGAAGAAAAGTAAAAAAGAAATGTTTCATTTAAATGCGTTCAATATTGAATAACAACAATATTAAACGCATTTTGTTCAAAAAAACCGTCAGGCTACAGGTAACTTTTTGATTGTGGTCCTTGATTGAATAGCAAATCAATAATGCTTAAATCGGGATAAAAGCCATTTTTATCAGAAAAAACCTGATAATATTCTTTTGGATCACGCAATACACTTTCTTTTTTAGGATGAATCAGGTTACGGAAATCGATCATTTCCGAAGGCGCAGCAACATACTCTTCTGTAAACCCTATTGCTCGTTTAAGTTTGATCGATTTTAGAATGAGTTCTAACTGAGCAACATTAAAGTCTACCAAATACGCAAACTTTTCCTTATAGAACCGTATAAAATCATCTTCATAATATTCAAAATATGCAGAGCTACGGTAAGCTGTCTGAATACTTAGCCAATGTAAACGCTGCCAGTCAAACTCATAGCTTATCCGAATATCTTTCATAGGAACACGTTCTTTATTGCCATGTTGAATGGGTACGATCAAATCCTGCACACCATTTGCTGAAGCAATGCGTGCTCGCGTACGATAACTCTGCTTTTGAAAATGCTCATATTTCTCGATGACCAAAGGAAGATTATGCTCATGTATCGTATGAAAATAGGATATTGGTGGAAGATAACATGCCGGAAGTAATAACTGCGATTCCATAAAAACTGATGATTTTTGTTATAAGTGACGCAAAAATAACTTAAATTAAGGATATTTGTAAAGAACACTGGGAATTTTAGCTATAGCATGAAACAAAAAGCGTTAAACGCATTAATCTATATCATATCTCTTCTCCCCTATTGGTTTCTATATTTGATCTCCGATGGGCTTTATTACATACTCTACTATATTATTGGATATAGGAAGAATATTGTATTTCAGAACTTAAAGAATGCTTTTCCAGAAAAAACGGATAAAGAACGTCTGGTGATTGCCAAAAAGTTTTATCGTTTTTTCCCGGATCTTCTTGTCGAATCGATCAAATTGAAAACGATTACGGCTGAGGAAGTCAAGAAAAAGATGACTTTGGATAATGTAGAAGAATTGACGAAACACCTCGAAGCGGGCAAAAACGTAATCGGGGTGACCTCACATTATGCCAATTGGGAGCTGGGTATTCACCGTTTGAGCTTAATTACAAACTTTCCTACGCTGATTGTATACAAACCACTCAATAACAAAGATATTGATACCGTATACAATGATATGCGTGGAAGATTTGGCGCCGAAATGGTACCAATGAAACAAATACTCCGCCATATCGTAAAGTTGAAAGGCCAGCCCAATATCAGTATACTCGTTGCCGATCAAACACCGCTGTATTCGGATTCCGATTATTTTATTAATTGGCTAAATCAGGAAACATTGGTCTATACAGGAGCCGAAAGACTTTCTAGAATAAGTAAAGCGCCTGTGGTCTATTGCTATATCGGAAGAAAGCCCAAAAGAGGGCAATATTTCTGTAAATTCGTTACTTTAATCGAAGATCCAAGTGGCTTTGGAGAACATGAAATTACCGATATACACAATCAATTTGCTGAACAGCTTATTCGTGAAAACCCAGAATATTGGTTATGGTCACATAATCGCTGGAAAAGAAAACGTAGAAAATGAGTAAATTACCAAAAGTAGCTGTCGTTATCCTCAATTGGAATGGCCGATTTTTCCTGGAAAAATTTTTACCATCCGTATATAACAGTTCGTATCCGAATGTCGAATTTGTCATTGGAGACAATGCCTCCGATGATGATTCAATTTCATTTGTGAAACAGTACTATCCGACGATTACTATCCTTGAAAATGACAAAAACTATGGCTTCGCGGGAGGTTATAACAAAATACTGCAGCGTGTAGATGCTGATTACTATGTACTTCTCAATTCGGATGTTGAAGTGAGCCAAAACTGGATTGAGCCAGTGATTGAATACTTGGAAAGAAACCCTTCCCTGGCAGCAGCACAGCCCAAAATACGTTCATTTCATGACAAGCAGAAGTTCGAACATGCCGGAGCGGCCGGTGGGTATCTGGATTACTTTGGCTTTCCTTTCTGTAAAGGTAGAATCCTACATGAAGTAGAAGATGATGCGGGACAGTACGATAATGAATCCGAGATTTTCTGGGCATCTGGAGCGGCACTTTTTATTCGCTCTGACGCCTGGAAAGAGGCAGATGGCCTTGACGAAGATTTCTTTGCTCATATGGAGGAAATCGATCTATGTTGGCGATTAAAGAAAATGGGCTATGGCATAGGCTATTGTCCTAAATCTATTGTTTATCATGTTGGTGGGGGAACCCTCAATGCAAGTAATCCCAAAAAGACTTACCTCAATTTTAGGAATAACATGGTCATGCTGCAAAAAAACCTGCCGCTAGGCAAAGCAATATGGATTATTTTCATCAGGCTTTGGTTTGACCTTGCAGCCCTTGCTAAGTTTCTGATCGACAGGAAACCCAAGGATGCCTGGGCAATCAGTCGTGCACATCAGTATTTCTTCTTGAATATTTTCAAAAATGCTAAAAAACGAAAAAAATACAAGGTGAAAGAAAATACAAAAGGACAGTACACAAAATCGATTATCATTGATTTTTACACAAATAACAAACATAAATTTTCTCAGCTAAATCCAGAGGATTTCAAATAGCGTATTATTTCCCTGTAACATAAAATGCAGAAAAACGCATTTTCAAAATAAAGCAGTCATTACGACAAGATTCTTTATTTATTTTATTTAAACGTACTTTTTATTTGTAATTTTGCAAAATGTTGGTGATGGATATTGAAAAAAAGATAAAAGACTTAACGGCAGAGCTCAACCATTATAACTATCAATACTATGTATTGGCGAACAGTGTTATTTCGGACTACGACTTCGACCTTAAATTAAAGGAACTCGAAGCGCTGGAAGCTCAATATCCCAACTTTGCCGACCCCAACTCCCCTACACAGCGTGTTGGTGGAGACATTACCTCCCGATTTCAAACGGAAAAGCACCGCTGGCCAATGCTTTCATTGGGCAACACATACAATCAGGAGGAGTTACTTGACTTCGACCAGCGAATCCGCAAAATCATCGGCGATCAGTTCGAATATGTTTGTGAATTAAAATTTGACGGTTTATCCATCAGCTTGACTTATGAAAATGGCCTACTAAGTAAAGCCGTTACGCGCGGTGATGGTACACAAGGCGATGTTGTCACAAACAATGTTAAAACCATTCGTTCTATCCCGATCAAACTCAAAGAAGGAGATTATCCAGATCAATTCGAAATACGAGGTGAAATATTTATGCACAAATCAGCTTTTCTCCGCCTGAATAAGGAACGAGCCGATAATGAGGAGCAAACTTATGCCAACCCAAGAAATTTCGCTTCTGGAACCATCAAACTCCAAGATTCTGCTGAAGTTGCAAAACGCCCATTGGACTGTTTCCTTTACTTTTTGTACTGCGACAACAGAACAAATCTATTTCACGACCATTGGAATAGCTTAAACCATGTCAAAGACTGGGGATTTCACGTCAGCGAGCATAGCAGAAAATGCAGCACGTTAACCGATGTTTTTGCATTTATTGACTACTGGGATGTCGAACGTCATAACCTAGGTTATGAAATTGATGGAATTGTTATTAAAGTAAATGATTACGCACAGCAGGAGGAACTTGGCTTTACTGCCAAAAATCCACGTTGGGCAATATCCTATAAATTCAAAGCAGAGCGTGTAGAAACCACACTAAACTCGATTAGTTATCAAGTTGGACGCACCGGCGCTGTTACACCTGTTGCCAATCTTCAACCTGTACAACTGGCAGGCACAACGGTAAAACGCGCTTCCCTACACAATGCAAATGAAATCGCACGTCTCGACCTACACGAAGATGACACTGTCTTTGTAGAAAAAGGGGGCGAAATTATACCTAAAATAATTGGGGTAAACCTCGAGAAAAGATTAGCAGGATCAACAAGTTTTGTCTACCCCACATCTTGTCCGGAATGCGACACAGTACTCATACGGCAAGAAGGCGAAGCCGTACACTACTGCCCTAATGAAACTGGATGCCCGCCACAAATTGTTGGCAAAATGCAGCATTTTATCGGACGAAAAATGATGGACATCGAGGGAATGGGAGACGAGACCGTGGATACTTTCTTCAAGAAAGGTTTGTTACGCAATATCGTTGACATCTATGGCCTAAAAGACCATCAAGATGACCTGCAACAACTGGAACGTTTCGGTCAAAAATCAATCGATAACATGCTCAACGGCATCGAAAAATCCAAAGAAAAACCTTTTGAAAAAGTCTTATTTTCGCTTGGAATACGTCATGTCGGCGAGACGATTGCAAAAAAATTAGCTCAGCATTTCAAAAATATTGATGCACTCGCGCAAGCCTCGACAGAGGAAATCGAAGGAGTACAAGATATTGGACGCCGTATTGCGGAGAGTGTCAAAGAATACTTAGACAATCCAATTCATCAACAACAGATTGTTGCACTGAGAAATTATGGCTTAAATTTCGAAATTGAGGAAAAGGAGATCATCCTTGCGAGCAATTCACTTGAAGGGAAAACCTTCCTGATTTCCGGTGTATTTGCAGACCATTCACGTGAAGAGCTAGCAGCAGTAATTGAAAGCAATGGCGGAAAGATGTTATCTTCCATTTCTGCCAAATTAAGCTACCTCGTAGCGGGAGATAAAATGGGACCGTCCAAACTAGCGAAAGCAGAAAAATTAGGTATCCCGATGATTAATGATCAAGAACTATTTGAACTCATTAATCCCAAGTAAGTTTTTTTAATTAAATTTATATAAATACAAAAACAAGATGAACGAGCTTCACGGCGCAGGAGTAGCATTAGTCACTCCTTTTAACTCAGATGAATCTGTTGATTTCGAAGCATTAGGTCAGCTAATTGACTTGCAAATCAACGAAGGTATGGATTATTTGGTTTCTTTAGGTACAACTGGAGAAGTTGCCACTTTAACCAATGATGAACGAAAGCGTATCTGGGATTTTACTGTCAAGCGCGTGAACGGTAGACTTCCTTTGGTTGCTGGAATTGGTGGTAATAATACGGCCGAAATTGTGGAACAAATTAAAAACTTTGATCCAACAGGCTTCTGTGCAATTTTATCCGTATCTCCTTATTATAACAAACCAACACAAGAAGGCATTTACCAGCATTACAAGGCTGTTTCAAACGCCTCTCCACTTCCGGTTATTTTATACAATGTGCCTGGGCGTACGGGCAGCAATATAACAGCACAGACAACATTACGACTGGCCAATGGTTTTTCCAATATCGTAGCCATCAAAGAAGCTTCTGGAAATTTTGCACAATTCAGCGAAATTCTACGGGATAAACCTACAGGATTTCTATTGATCTCCGGAGATGATCCGGTTACCTTGCCGATGATGTCTCTTGGAGCTGCTGGTATCATTTCAGTGATCGGAAACGCATTACCGAAAAAGGTCGCCACATTAGCTAAGTTATGCGCTGAAGGCAATTATGCGGAAGCTAGATCGATCCATAATGAACTCCTTAACATTACAGATCTGTGTTTTATTGAAGGAAACCCTGCTGGTGTAAAATATATTCTACAAGAATTGGGGATCGGAAAAGATCAATTACGACTTCCTTTAGTCCCTGTTAGCGAGAAAATACAGGCAGCTATCAAAGAAGAATTAAAGAAATTGAACTAAAATATAGCCTAGTTCGGTTGAGAAAAGTTTAGATCCCTCCAAAGGATCTAAACTTTTTTATTTCAAAGCTTTGCAACATAACAATATAATAACTACCTTTGCACTTCCACAAAAGTGGAATTTTAAATAACAAAATTAATTAACACAATGCAACAGTACGAATCTGTAATCGTTCTTACCCCGTTGCTTTCTGATGATGCTGCGAAAGAAGTAATCGCAAAATTCAAAAACATCTTAACAGAAGGCGGAGCCGAGATTGTCGCTGAAGACAATTGGGGTTTGAAAAAATTAGCGTATCCAATCCAGAAAAAAACTACTGGATTTTATCACTTAACTGAATTCAAGGCTCCAGGTGAATTAATCAATAAATTAGAGGTTGAATACAAACGTGATGAGCGCATTATGCGTTTCTTGACTGTAAGCTTAGACAAACATGCTAAAGCATACAACGAGAAAAAACGTAGCGGTGCATTCAACAAAAAAGCTGAAACTAAAACTGAGGAGGGCGCAAACTAATGGCTAACGAAAATATCCAATACGTAACTGCTCCTAAAGTAGAGGACAACCGTAAAAAATACTGTCGTTTCAAAAAGAATGGTATCAAATATATCGATTATAAAGATGCTAACTTCTTGATGAAATTTGTAAATGATCAAGGTAAAATCTTACCTCGTCGTTTAACTGGTACATCTTTGAAATTTCAACGTAAAGTAGCTCAAGCTGTTAAACGTGCTCGTCACATCGGCTTATTACCTTACTTAGCTGATGCAATTAAATAAGGAGGACGATAGAAAATGGAAGTAATTTTAAAACAAGATATCAAAGGCTTAGGTGAGCAAAACGATATCGTTAATGTAAAGCCAGGTTTCGGTCGTAACTACTTAATCCCGCAAGGATTTGCTATCCAAGCGACTGAATCTGCAAAGAAAGTTTTAGCTGAGAACATCAAACAAGCTCAGTTCAAACAAGAAAAAATCAAAAAAGACGCTACTGAATTAGCTGGTAAATTGGAAGCTATCAAACTTTCAATCGGTGCTAAAGCAGGTGAATCTGGTAAAATCTTTGGTAAAGTAAACAGCATTCAAATTGCTGATGCGTTGAAAGCAAAAGGTTTTGATGTAGATCGTCGTCGTATCACTTTCGAAGTAGAACCTAAAGAACTAGGTGAATACATCGCAAACTTAAACTTACACAAAGAAGTGAAAGTTCAAGTTCCTTTCGAAGTAATTGCTGAATAATTCAGTTTATTTAGTCAATAATAAAAAGCGGCTATCCGAAAGGATAGCCGCTTTTGTTTTTACCCATACTTTAGCCCCAAAAAAAACTCGCGTTACGGAGAGCAACGCGAGGCATAATCTAGGGTATTTGAAAGGGAAAATCTTTGTCAATTTCTATTTTTTTCAAAAAAAACAACTCCTAAATCATCGAGTCAAAAAAAATAACATCAAAATCAAAAAATCGAAACAAATTCTTTTCGAAAACCAATTTCAATACTCAAAAGAAGTAAAAAATATTTGTTTTTGCAAATAAAATTGATTTTTTATCAAAAAATAAATATAAATACACAAAAAACAACAACAAAATCACACTAAAAACACTAAAACACTAAAAATACAGCACATTACACTATTAAAGTAGCAAAATAAACACAAACAATACGCAAAACAAACAAAATATAGACATAAAACAACTAAAGTTTGAAATAAAATCAAAAAAAATGGGGTTTTAAAAACAAAAAAAGCCTGAAAGATAATATTTCAGGCTTTTTATTATTATTTAGCTAAGTTATGCTAATTGTTTTTCTAATTTCTCGTTCAATACTGATTTTGGAACGGCTCCAATTTGTTTATCAACAATTTCTCCATTTTTAAAGAACAATAGAGCTGGAATATTACGAATGCCATAACGAACAGAAATCTCTGGATTTTCATCCACATTTACTTTTCCTACAACAGCTTTACCTTCATAATCCTTAGCCAGTTCTTCAACCACAGGACCTACCATACGGCAAGGACCACACCACTCTGCCCAAAAATCAATTAATACTGGTTTGTCTGCTTTTAAGACAACTTCTTCAAAGTTGCTATCTGTAATTTCTAATGCCATAATCTTTTAATTTTATAAACCGAAGTTATATCTTTAATACTATTTAATTGCTAAAATCAATAAACAAAGATAGTAACAACTACCAATGTATTTGTAATCTTAATTACACAAATTCCAATCCAAACTAATTCAATCGGTAATTTATCCCTTCAAACTTATCTATACATTCCAAAAATTCATTTGTTAGGTTTATTTTCAGACTTTTAGCTGGCATTTCGACAGATATTTCATCTTGGGGATCCCAAATTTTAAACTTTAATTGACAATTTGGCACAACCCCCTCAATCTCATTTTGCGCCAGTATATCTTTGATTCCGTCAAGAAATGCTTCATTCAACTTAGGTAAAGGAATATTGATCGTAAAACTCTTCGCCATCTTCTCACGAAGATCCGAAAGTAACTGTACACTACGCAGCTCAAAGCCCCAATTTCCAACCTGTCTGAAACGTTCCTGTACCAAACCTCGTAATTGCACAAAATAGCCTTCTTGCAAATACCCCTTCAATTTGACGTATTCTTCGCCAAAAACTGCCATATCATAAGAATCACTATAATCTTCTATGATAAACGACGCAAAAGGCTTACCAGTCTTCGTCAATCGATGGTTTGCCGATGCGATAATGCCACCAATCACCAATTCTTTATTCTTGATTCGATTAAACTCAAGCAAAGTCTCTTCATCGACCTCTGCCGCTTTAACTTTATTGATCAATGCCAAATCTGAAACCGAATTCTGACAAAAATGCTCAATCTCAAACCGGTATGTATCTAAGGGGTGACTGGTCAAATAAATACCGATAACATCTTTTTCATATTTAAGCTTTTCAATCAATCCCCATTGCGGACATGGTGCCAAAACAGGTTCCGGCAATTCTGCTGCTCCACCTACACCAAACAAACTCGCCTGGGCCGAACTTTCATTTTCTTTAAAGCGCTGGCCAAATCGTATCGCCTTTTCCATTCCTGTTGAATTTTCATCCGAATGGAAATATTGTGCACGGTGCGTGTTCTCAAAACTATCAAAACCACCAGCATAAGCCAGACTCTCGAAAGCTTTCTTGTTGACCGCACGAAGATCAATCCGTTTGGCCATATCGAAAACAGATTTATACAATCCTGATTGTCGAGTTTGCACGATAGCATCTACTGCTCCTGCCCCGACACCTTTAACTGCACCTATTCCAAAACGAATAGCGCCGGACTCATTTACTGTAAACTTATAATAGGATTCATTCACATCAGGACCAAGTACCTCTAGCCCCATGCGCTTACATTCCTCCATAAAGAATGTCACCTGCTTGATGTCATTCATATTGTTAGAAAGTACCGCAGCCATATATTCCGCTGGAAAATGTGCTTTCAAATAGGCTGTTTGATAAGCAACCCAAGCATAACAGGTAGAATGGGATTTATTAAATGCATAACTTGCAAAAGCTTCCCAGTCGGTCCAGATCTTTTCCAAAACTTTTGCATTATGTCCTTTCTCCTCTGCCTGCGACACAAACTTAGGCTTCATCTTATCCAGTACTGCCTTTTGCTTCTTACCCATGGCCTTACGCAAAACGTCGGCATCACCTTTCGAAAATCCAGCTAACTTTTGAGACAAAAGCATTACCTGCTCCTGGTATACCGTAATTCCATACGTTTCTTTCAAATATTCCTCGCAGGCATCCAAATCGTAAACAATAGGATCTATACCATGCTTACGCTTAATAAAACTTGGAATATACTCTATTGGACCCGGGCGATAAAGTGCATTCATCGCAATCAAATCGGCAAATACTGTCGGCTTAAGGTCTCGCATGTATTTCTGCATTCCAGGAGATTCATACTGAAACACCCCGATGGTCTCTCCCCGTTGAAAGAGCTCATAAGTAAGCTCATCGTCGATCGGAAATTGATCCGGATCCAGCACGATACCATGGCTTAATTTGACATTTTCGACTGTATCTTTAATCAGTGTCAGTGTCTTTAAACCCAAAAAGTCCATTTTCAGCAAACCTGCACTTTCAACAACGTGGTTATCGAACTGCGTCACATAAAGATCTGAGTCTTTTGCCAAAGAAACAGGAACGAAATTAGTAATATCGTCTGGCGTAATGATAACACCACAGGCATGGATACCTGTATTTCGGACAGAACCCTCCAAAACCCGGGCCTGTCTGATCGTTTCAGCCTCCAATCCAGCACCATCAGCAATAGATTTCAACCGATTAACAGCTTCAATTTCCTCAGTTCTCAGCTTTTCCTTTAAGCCAGCATCATCTAAAGTAAAAATCTTGGATAATTTAAGATTCGGAATCAGCTTGGCAATCTCATTGGCATCACCCAAAGGTAAGTCTAATACACGCGCTGTATCTTTGATGGATGACTTCGCTGCCATTGTACCATAGGTAATAATCTGGGCAACCTGACTAGCTCCATATTTATTGATTACATATTGCATGACACGACCACGCCCCTCGTCATCAAAATCGATATCGATATCGGGCATTGACACACGGTCGGGATTCAAGAAACGCTCAAAAAGCAAGTCATATTTAATCGGATCGATATTGGTAATTCCCAAACAATAGGCTACCGCCGAACCAGCAGCAGATCCCCGTCCTGGCCCCACGGAAACTCCCATATCTCGGGCTGCCGCAATAAAATCTTGAACAATCAAAAAGTACCCTGGATACCCCGTTTTCTCGATGGTAGCCAACTCAAAGTCAAGACGTTCGCGAATATCATCTGTTATTTCCTCATAACGCTTCTCAGCCCCCACATAACAGAGATGAGCCAGGTATTTATTTTCACCACGTTTTCCACCATCTTCAAGGTCGGCTTCCACCTGAAATTCTTCGGGTATATCAAATTTAGGTAAAAGGACATCCCGGTTTAACTTAAATATCTCTACCTTATCGACAATCTCCTGAATATTTAGAATCGCTTCGGGCAAATCTTTAAATAAAGCTTTCATTTCATCCGAAGACTTGAAATAATACTCCTGATTCGGTAAACCAAAACGGAACCCTCGTCCTCTACCTTTTGGCGTTGAGAGTTTCTCACCATCCTTTACACACAGCAAAATATCATGTGCATGCGCATCGCCTTTCTTCTCATAATACGTATTATTGGTCGCAACAACTTTAACCTTATATTTACGGGAAAACTTCAGCAAGGTTTGGTTCACACGATCCTCATCTTCCTGACCATGACGCATCAATTCCAGGTAAAAATCATCCCCAAATTGTTCTTTCCACCACAGCAAAGCTTCTTCGGCCTGGCTCTCACCAATATTCAGTATTTTATTCGGCACCTCGCCCTGTAAGTTACCTGACAGAGCAATAACATCTTCCTTGTATTGAAGAATAAGATCTTTATCAATCCGCGGCACATAATAGAACCCTGACGTATAAGCAAAAGAAGCCAGTTTAGCCAGATTATGGTACCCGCGTTTATTTTTCGCCAATAACACAATCTGATAACCATTATCCTTCCTGGACTTATCTTTGTGGTTTTCACAAACAAAAAACTCACAACCAACAATTGGCTTTAAAAGCTGACCAGTAGGCTCCTCTCCATTCTCAACTGCCTCCGCATTTTGTGCTTCAACTTCTTTGTTATGGCCTATAACACGAGAAACAAACTCAAAAGCCCCCATCATATTTCCGTGATCCGTTAACGCAACAGCAGGCATATTATCCTTGACCGCTGCCGAAACTAACTTATCGTACGACATCGTCGACTGCAGGATCGAAAACTGAGAGTGGTTATGTAAATGGGCAAATTTGGCATCCTTTAAAGCTGCTAACGCGTCCGCATCAACGACAACCTTGACTTCATCTGGCTGAGACCGTTTTCTAATTTCATCAGAAGCTGCTTTTAGGTTGATATGTTTCAGTCCAACAGTAGGTATAGGCCCCGGATTGTTGGTTTTAAAATCGACAAAGTAGCCCGTATCGACCTGAAGTTCTTCGGCAGTGAATACCTCTCTTCTGACAAGCTCCAGAAAACAACGTGTTGTTGCCTCAACGTCGGCTGTTGCATTATGTGCCTCAGCAAACGGCACCCCAAATAAATAGGAATGCAGCTCGGTCAAATTAGGTAATTTAAAACGTCCACCGCGACCGCCCGGAATTTTCAGGAGTTCAGCTGTTACTTCCGTACAGGTATCCAATACAGGCATATTAGCCATATTGGACACAACACCATAACGGTAAAATTCACAGCCCATGATATTCAAATCAAAACCAATATTCTGTCCAACAACAAACTTGGCTTTATTCAATGCCACATTGAATTTCTCTAGGACCTCCTGAAGCGGCAACCCCTGCTCTTCTGCCAATGCAGTCGATATGCCGTGTATTTTTTCAGAGTCATAGGGTATATCAAATCCATCTGGCTTAATCAAGAAATCGTGATGTTCGACCAAATTTCCCATCTCATCATGAATCTGCCAAGCCAATTGAATACAGCGAGGCCAATTGTCCGTATCGGTAATTGGTGCGTCCCAACGCTTAGGCAAACCCGTCGTTTCCGTATCGAAAATAATATACATAAAATTCTAACCCTCTTTAATACAATACATTAAATGCAAGACAATTTACATTTTTTTGAACTTGAAATTTACGAAATTATTAGAGAAGATTGTGTCAGATTTTTGCGAAAATCCACTAAAGAAAATCTGGCGTTACACGATATCTTGCAGTTGTTTCGCTTTAACAAGAAACAGCATCATAAACTCCTTTATCTTTCTCTTTTTATTTGCATCGAAAAAGTCAATATCAGGCCAAATCATCAAGCCCTCGAGCTCTTTTTTATCATGTATATCAAAAGATCCAACAGTATACCAACTTCAAATTAACAGTTTTTTTAACACGTACTTCAGAGGGACTTTATAGGGACCTCATTCGGACCTTATTCGGATGAATACCTATAATGTTCCTATTAATCCCCTTGTATTTCCGATTTTATTTCCTCTTAACCTTGCGATTGACATTTACTTATCTCCACCAAGTGTGGTAAAAATTTTCATCAAAAATCGCAACAAACCATGAATAGACCTGTTGCCTTCTATTCAGATATGTTTATACACACTTCCATTAAAAACCAGATAACCCTATGGGAGATAAAACACCGCAGATTTAATATTGTAATAGTTACACTATCCCAAGTATTTAGTATATTTGATTTTGACCCAAAAATCCATGATTAAAGCTATCTTTTTTGACATCGATGGAACTTTGCTAAGTTTCAAAACACATCAAGTTCCCGAATCTACTCAACAAGCATTTCAATTATTAAAAGAAAAAAACATCAAGGTATTTGTTTCAACAGGAAGGTCCTACAATCAGCTGGGGCATATTCGTTACCTCGATTTTGATGGATATATCACCTTCAATGGCGGGTATTGCGTCACGAAGGAACAGGAAGTCATTTATAAAAATAACATTCCTCAAAAAGACATTCGCTCCTTATTGGATTATGCTAAAAAGCGTGAAGACCTGACTTTTTCATTCATGTCTGAAAAAGAAATTTCCTTGAACCAGGTTACACCGGAGGTACAACGAATGTACGAACAGGTCAATGTCCCCACCCCACCAGTTCGGGATTACGAAAAGGATTTTGATCTTGACTCAGTTATGCA
The DNA here is from genome assembly GCF_001952815.1 of Sphingobacterium sp. B29. NCBI lineage: Bacteria > Pseudomonadati > Bacteroidota > Sphingobacteriia > Sphingobacteriales > Sphingobacteriaceae > Sphingobacterium > Sphingobacterium sp. B29. The sequence continues at coordinate 5,468,057 of NZ_CP019158.1, forward strand.
GGTCAATGTTTTCATCAATCCTGAAGAAGAAGCTGAATTCATGGAAAATGTAATGCCAAATTCGGTTGCTTCGAGATGGACGCCCATTTTTGCTGATGTCAATCCGATGGGACAAAGCAAAAAAATTGGAATAGATGTTTTTTTAGATCATTTCAACTTCACTTTGGAAGAAACCATGTCATTTGGCGACGGCGGAAATGATATTACCATGCTAGCGCACACCCATATTGGAATTGCTATGGGTAATGCCAATCCCGAGGTAAAGGAAATTGCAGATTATATAACGGACAGCGTTGATGAAAATGGCATCTGGAATGCCTTAAAACACTTCAATATCATCTAAAGTTGGATAGTTAACGTAATTCGAGAAGTATTGCTGTTGCTATTCATCAGCAAATTATGTTTTTCCGGAAAAAGATAGTCCAATCGCTGTCGAAAATCACGTATCAATGTGCTGCTAAACTGACTTTCCAGATAATGGTTCACGCGATAGCTAACTTCCAGCATAATCAGCTTTGATGAGCCCGATAAGCGAATCCGAACTGGATGAGAAGACATCGTATTATAACCATTTTCAACAGCATGCTGTACCACAGGAAAAAGAATGAGCGGCGGCAACATAATTTCACCCTGAGACTGTAGCTTATTTTCCCATTTGACTGAAAAACCTGCTGGAAGAAAATGTTCGGCCAACTGCAAATATTGGTTCAACAAGTCCAGCTCTACCTGCATAACCTCAAATCGGTCAACATGAAGCTTAAGCAACTGCTCTTGAAAAACAAAATAGTCCACTGGATCTATTTTGTCACGTTGTATAAAATGCCCTATCAAAAAACTGTCCAGCTGACTGTTCCTAAAAGACAACCTATCCGCCAGTGCCAAAAGCTCTTCATTTCTTACACTCTTTTTACCCAAAAACCGATTGATTATACTGGACATTTCTTAAATTGCTTTAGATTAGAAACACAAAAATAAGGAAACATTATGTCAAATATTGCAATAGTTATTGAAGAAAGAGCCGCTGACATAGGCAATTTCTTAGTTGGGCGACTTCTTCCTTTCAGGCAGAAACGTATGGTCGGCCCTTTTATCTTTATCGACCACATGGGACCTGATAACATTGCCGAACCGCACTTTATGGATATTGCTCCACATCCGCATATCGGATTATCCACATTGACTTATCTATTCGAAGGTAGCATTATGCACCGTGACAGCTTAGGAAATGCCGTGGAGATCAAACCTGGAGCAGTCAATTGGATGACGGCTGGTAAGGGTGTCACACACTCCGAAAGAACTCCCGAACAGCTGAGATCTACCCCGCACGACCTACATGGGCTGCAGATTTGGGTGGCCCTACCAAAAGAACTCGAAAAAATGGAACCTAATTTTGTTCACATAGAAGAACCGCAGCTTCCACATTGGACCGAAGACGGTGTATCTTATTGTTTAATTGCAGGTGAAATTAAAAACCATCGTTCCGAGGTTCCGGTATATAGTCCATTATATCTTATTGAAATCAAAGCAGAACAAGATGCGACCATTAAACTGGGCGATTACCTATATGGCGAAAGTGGATTGTATATCCTTCATGGAACTGTTCATGCGGAAGGCCAGGAATTCGGTCCAAAACAGATTTTAGTTGCCAAGGATGCGAAACTATGTGAATTCGAAATGAGGGCGGGTACTTCAGTTTACATTTTTGGGGGCGAACCCTTTCCTGAACAACGATATATCGACTGGAACTTCGTCGCTTCAGACATTGAAACATTGAAAATAGCGCGCGAAAAATGGGAAAATCATGAATTTCCAAAAGTACCTGGCGATGACGGCTATATTCCAATCCCACCAGTAAATCCGACTTTAGGGCAGAAAAAAAAATCAATAGCAATGCCCTATACGAATAACAACGTGGACGTATAAATTGGAAAAGCCCCAAAAGTAGAAAGACAGAATAAGCAAAAAAATAAAAATGCTGGAAATCATACAACGACTTCCAGCATTTTTACTTAACCGATATGAAAGCCGACTAATGGGCTATCCCGCTCACACCACCGGAAACAACGAGTTTCATGGCATCTGTTGGAGACATATCTAATTTTTTCACCTTATCTGCACTGATAATGACGACCTGCCCTGCAAAAGAGTAGGAATATGGAAAATACACCATAACTTCTTCTTCAAGCCCAATGCTTTTTAAATCATGCTGCGTTAAGAAACCTATCTTCTTCAGACCAAACTCATTCACCGTCACCAGGACAGGTTCATTAAATTTCTTTGCATCACCAACAAAGGCCTCTGTAAAATCTTTAATCGAAGAATATAAGGTATTTAAAAGCGGAATCCGCTGGATCTGATGATTAATCCACACTTTAATGGGGTCTGTCACAAAATTTGTAAAAATAAGCCCCGCCAGAACCAATACCAAAATAACGGTCAGAATACCTATTCCTGGAATATACAAGGGGTGCCCTCTATCATCCTCCAAAAAATGTTCAGTTAGATTCAATGCCGAATCAACTGATGCAACAATCCAAACTATTAAAAAAATAGCACCAGCTAGAGGAACCACCACCAGGATACCTCGTATCAAATAATTAATAAATCCTCTGATTAATTTGCTAAACATGAATTGAAAATCAAATATTATTCAAAAATGCAGAATATCCTTTATTATTCATAAAAATATACTCTTTTTACGCGTTGGGAAATACTCGTCAGCAGTTCATAAGGAATCGTTCCTATAGCTTTCGCCGCTGACTTTATATCAGGGTACACGATAACTTCATCTTCCTCTCCAACTTCCACACCCGTAACATCCAACATGCACATATCCATACATATATCACCTATAGTAGGGACTAAAAACCCGTTTATCAACATTTTACCCACACCGTTACCAAAACGCCTATCGTAACCGTCCGCATAACCAATTTTAATTGTCGCAATCTTACTGTCTCTATACAGGACGCCGTGCCTATTATAACCTACGGTTTCACCTGCCGGGAGGTATTTAATCTGTGTCACATTCGTTTTCAAGGTACTCGCCTCCCTAATGGGTAAATCATGGCGCTCAATATCGATACCATAGAGCCCTATCCCCAACCTCACCATATCAAAATATGCATTCGGCCACAATTCAATACCCGATGTTGCTGCAATATGACGTAGAAAAGAATATCCTATACCACTTTCGAGACGCTTTGTAAACTCATCCAGCAGATCAATTTGTCGTTGTGTAAATTCCCGATCCTTTTCATTACCTGCAGACGCTAAGTGGGAAAATGCAGATTTAACCTCTAAAATCGCTTCCGCACGTAGCACCGCTATTAAACGATCGACCTCGTCAGGCATAAAACCCAACCGATGCATACCTGTATCTATCTTAATATGAATCGGAAAAGAAGCTATTTGTTTCGTTTTCAGAAAATTCAAAAAGGAGAACAATATTCTAAAGCTATAAATTTCCGGTTCAAGGTTATACTGAACAATGGACTCAAAAGAACTTTCATCAGGGCTCATCACTACAATAGGTAATTTTATGCCCGCACCACGCAAATCAACTCCCTCATCCGCAAAAGCAACCGTCAGATAATCCACCCGATTGAATTGCAAAAGATTTGCGATCTCGAAGCTTCCACTACCATAAGAAAAAGCTTTGACCATGGTCATCAACTTCACCTGTTTCGGCAGCAGCTGTCGATATACGTTCAAATTATTCTCGAGTGCATTCAAATTGATTTCAAGCACTGTATCATGCGATTTTGCAACTAAAAGCTGACTGATACGTTCAAAATGAAACTCACGTCCTCCTTTCAATAACACCGTGGCATTTTCAAAAGAAAGCGACCTAATATCGGCCAAGAAAGCAGTTGTATCGCTATATGAAATAGAAGGCACATCAAATTGTGATGCCACTTTAGGCAACACTTCGCCTATCAATATCAATTTATCCAAACGATACTCACGAAGCAAACGTTTCAGCTTGGACAAACTTTTTTCATCTTCGATATGGACACCAGGGATATCCGACAATATCAACATCTTGAACGGATGCTGCCCCTGCTGATTTAAAAACTCCAGGGCTATCTGCAACGCATCTAGATCATTACTATACGAGTCATCGATAATGGAGCTATTCTTTTTTCCTTTTTTTAATTCAAGACGCATCGCCACTGGCTGCAACTCTTTAATCCTCGATGCGATCACTTCATTTTCATAACCAAAACGTAGCATCACCGCTACACAATTTATCGCGTTCTCAACATTACCTTTATCCACAAACGGTACTTCAACAGCAAAGGTGCGACCGGTATAATAGAACGTGACCATAGTAAATCGGTCGTTAACCTGTTTGATGGAGTATACTTCCAACGAAAGGCCCTCATCAAGCCCCCAAGAAAATTTTCGTGGTCTATATGGCAATTGAATATTTTCGAGGTAACTATTTGGAAAAATCATAGTTTCAACATTTTTAAAAAGCTCGAGCTTTTCATAAATCTTTTCCTCCTTAGATTTGAAACCAGCTTTATGGGCAACACCGATGTTGGTTAATAGTCCTATAGTTGGTTTTATCATCTGCTCAAGGCGCAGCATTTCCCCCTTTTCTGAAATCCCCGCTTCGATTAGCGCAAGATTATACTGATCGGACAATCCCCACAAGGACAAAGCCACACCAAGTTGAGAATTATAGCTCTTAGGACTTCGGTAAATCTTATATTCAGGAGACATAAGCTGGAAAAGCCACTCTTTTACAATCGTTTTGCCATTGCTCCCAGTAATTCCGATGAAAGGATAATCAAATTTCTGACGATGAAAAGTTGCCAGCTCCTGCATAGCAACTAAACTATCCGATACCCAAAGAATATTAGCTTCCAAAAGCTCCATTTCCTGTCCCTCCTCGGCCTGAAGCACAAAATTACGAACTCCTTTTTCGTAGGCTTCCCGGATATACCGATGACCATCTCTGTTCTTCTGAAGTGCAAAAAAAATCCCGTTGTCCGCCTGGGCAATTTTACGGCTGTCATAAAATAAATGCTGGACAAAAGAATTAGGATCCGTTATAAATGTGCGATTAGGATGTAAAATCTGGGCGATTTCCGATATTTTGTACATTCTCCTGATATATTTTGATTGTGTCAAAACTGAACATTTTTTTAGTTATTTCATATTATTTTTGAAATTTTGACAATATGTTTGACGAAGAAAAAAGAAACAAGAAGATATTAACGCAGCATCAGGCGCAGTTGAAAGCGGAAAGCTATTGCGTCTATCAAGAACGCGCACAGCAAGAAGTACGCGATAAGCTCTACAGTTGGGGACTAAACGAAGAAGAAGTCGAAAATGTATTGGCTAATTTGATCAGCGATAATTTTTTAAATGAAGAACGCTTTGCTATTGCCTACTGTAACGGAAAACTCCGCATGAAAGGCTGGGGTAAAGTAAAAATCAAGCAGGCACTCAAAGCAAAAAGGGTATCCGAACAATTGATAAAAATTGCCTTTAAGCAAATCGATCTAGATGAATATGAACAAATCTTAAATCATATCATTGACAAAAAACTCCGTGAAATTAGTGGTAAGAACCACTATGCAGTTAAAAACAAAGTTTATCAGTTTGCACTATCCCGCGGATTTGAAAGTGATTTAATTTTTTCTACACTGAATTCAAAGGAGTTATAAAAAACACAGAAAGAAAGTAAATAAATATTTTGCAATATTGAATTTTCGCTCTATATTTGCATCACCAAAAAGGAACGCAAGGTTCTTTTAAAAATTGAAATAAAATTCCAATGCGAAAATAGCTCAGCTGGTAGAGCACAACCTTGCCAAGGTTGGGGTCGCGAGTTCGAATCTCGTTTTTCGCTCACCTGCCTAGGTGGTGGAACTGGTAGACACGCAGGACTTAAAATCCTGTTCCCGTTAAGGGAGTGCGGGTTCGATTCCCGCCCTAGGTACAAGAAAGCTCATCTAACGATGGGCTTTTCTTGTTTATGCGCGTATGTTACCTCGAATGGCCCTATCAAATTCACAAAACTCCCTTCAATCTTCAATAAACTTGCTTGCGAAACTCATCAGCCAATAGACATTTTATTTTATCGCCATAAAAATAAGAGAAAGCCGTAGGCCAGACTCAACAATATAAGTTTCAACATGCCTATTTTATACTTGAATAAAAGAAAAAGTGAAAATAACACCCAAACCAGAGCCATCGGCTCAATGGCATACCAAGAACTGACACCACTTGGAAATAGAATTCCTATACCTAAATAACAGGCTAAATTAACGATTACACCAACTACGGATGCAGTCACTAAAGATAGGATAAATTGTATACATGTATTTTTTTGGGTCCGTTCAATCAGTGGTGCCCCAACAAAAATCAAGGCAAAGTTTGGCAAAAAGGTAAAATATGCTGTAGTGATCAAACCTATTGCTGCCATGGAATAGGACTGATGAAAATGATTGAAGCCAGCCATAAAACCAACATAGGCCAAAACAACCACTAAAGGCCCCGGCGTCGTCTCTGCAAGAGCAAATCCATCGATCATCTGGCTCTTCGAAAGCCAAAACAATTTCTCTGTCACAAGAGCTGCAACATAGGGAATGACGGTATAAGAACCTCCAATTGTCAAATACGCAGACTTTGTAAATAAAAAAGAAAGTGTCTTCCAAAATTCAGTATCGATGGTAAAAAACAGCAAAATGCTCAACGGAATCAACCATAGTAAGAAAAACAGCAGCACCTGAAGAGAAATACGACGGTAGGATACCGAAGGAAGTGTTTCGAGCGTATTGACATAATAAGTAGATTCGAACTGCTTGTCTTCATTTTCACGATTAGCATCAATTTTCGAAGTTTTTGACAAGATTGCATATAGTAGTAGACCAACAGCGATCACACCCACAATAATCCAGGGCATTGGAACCCCAGCAAAATACGATAGAAGAAAAGCGGCCAATGCTACCAAATAATGCCATGTGCTGACAAGAGATTTCTGCCCCACCCGAAAGGTTGCAAATATAATGATCGCTAGAACTGCAGGTTTTAAACCCGAAAATAAAGCAATAAGCAATGCGGAGTTGCCATAGTGAGCATATAGTGTACTGAGTCCACATATAATAAGAAGTGAGGGAACAATAAAAAATACCCCGGCCAACACACCACCTTTTATGCCGTGCAACTTCCATCCTAAATAAATCGTCAATTGATGCGCTTCCGGTCCCGGCAACAACATACATGCATTGAGTGCCTGAAAAAACTTCCTGTTACTTACCCATCTTTTTTTTTTCGACCAAAAAATCGTGCATAATGGTCACATGGCCGGTTGTTCCACCAAAACTTATCCAACCTAACACAAACCAAAACCACATGGCTTCCCGAAAAATTGGCTTCTGTCTATTATTTTCTTCCTCTAAATTCATCTTTTTCAACGCTATTTGTCTTAGGCCCGGATTTTATCGAAAACAATTTCTGCAGAACAGGCCCTATTCCGATGTCTCCTGTTTTAAAACATCTTGTTTCGGGAGACCATATACAGCGGTGTGAAAACCGCCATATAACTGCATAAAAAAAGCGAGATATCTTAAATATCTCGCTTTTTTTATATTAAGAATTGGTCTGATAAACTATTTTTTATCTAAAATAGTAACTTCCACTCTTCTATTTTTTTGACGTCCTTCCGGACTTTTATTATCTCCAACTGGATTTGATTGACCGAAACCTTTTGCCGTAATGCGCGATTCAGCAACCCCAGAATCTACCAAGAACTTCTTAACAGACGCCGCTCTTTTATCGGAAAGCCACTGATTATACTCAACAGTACCCGTAGCATCAGTATATCCATCAACTTTGATCTTATTATTACTTTCCTTCAAGATCAACGCTAATTTACTAACTTCAGTTTTCGCCTTCTCAGATAGGTAAGAAGAGTTTGTTGGAAACAATAAATCAGACGATATACTAAACTTAATCCCTTCATCAGTTCTTTTCGCATCATTAAAATCCTTCTTCACATTTTTCAAACCATCATCAGTTCCATCTTTTGTTACAACTGCACCTGGATTGACTACAATAGCTTGTTGTTTACAGGAAAATAACGATAAACTTGCACATAAGGTTAAAATTCCCAAATTAATTTTTCTAAGCATGTCGTTTCTAACGTATTTAATATCGATTTAAGCAAGTAAATATAGCGAAAAAAGTCCAATATGACATCCGTTTTACGTCATATCTAACGTAACAAATCTATTTCTTGGTATATACTTTTTCTAAAGTCTTTTTTACCTCAGGAATATTCTCATACAATTTCCAAATCATGCCTGAATTTGCATTCTCGATCATCACGGCAATCGTTGCCTGATTCCTCGCACGATAAGTTTCAGAAACATCGTTGTTTTTAATATCAATCCAGCTTCTGAAACCATATTGTGTAAATAACACATCAGCGTATTCTTCGTAAAATTTACGTAATGCTTTTAGACCAATCTCCTTTTCAAATGGGTAAGCTGCAATAGCTATTGCAGGATTCACCAAATACCCCTGATAGGTATCTTCCACATTTTCCACTCCCCAAATATCGGTAAATCGAGTCCCTATACTCATTTCATTATCTCTCCGTTTATAGGCAAGAATATAATTCGATAAATATTTCTTGTAATCGACAAAATCATCTACTTTCCCTTTAGGATCCATAATCAAAAAGGGACGATAGACAGACATCAATGATTCATTTAAACTGCCGCCTGAAATACTCTTGGCAAAAATAACTTTGTCGTCGGAGTAGATCGAAATTCCGGCATTTCCCCTATCGCCAATTAAAGGGTTTGCACTTATTGAAAGCGCCAAAGAATCATTTAATTTCATTTTGAGTTCAGGAACCAAATCACTGGAGTCATCCCCAAAATACAATTCGTTGCCTTTATGTTTGGTTGCAAATCCATTGATATAAGCTGAAATAGCTAAAGGGTGGGTAGGTGAAGACATCGCCAGTAAATAGGTACCCAAACTCTCGTTAAATCCCCCCAAAGGCCTCGATCTAGCTGTACTGTCTACAGGCGACCACTTATTCCAGAGTACATCAGGATTCTGTGCGTCGGTAAAATAGTTCCAATTTATGCGTTCCCAGAGCTTCGTAATATTATTTCTCAACGTCTGTTCCACAGGATCTTCTTTAGAAAAATATTGCCGGGCGATTAAAAGCGATTCCATGATATGTGAGGTTCCGCGCAAATCGTACGTTGGAATTGAATCGCGATAATAAGGCACCCCCGACCGGCCATCGTAAAGCGCTGTAAAGATCCCTTGATGTTGTTGTGCACTGCTCAAAAATTTTACAATCCGTGTTAACCTGACCAAAAGAGCTTGTCGCGAGATCAAGTTATTCTCTCCCGCCACAAGTAGGCCCAAGATCGCATAGCCAGTTTCATTTGTAGATACAATAGCCTGCCTATTGCCTCGATCAGGCAGAAACATACCACTATTCACATCATAGTTGTCTATAAAATAATTCACATGAGCATTCCGGATAAAATTTAACATCTCCGTATCCGTACCTTTTTTTGTCTGTACCTCCCTAACCTCAGAAAAAGGAGATTCAACATAATTATAGTCTACCCAAGCGATCTTATAATAATAAGATTTGTTATATTCATTTACCCTATCGAGCGACTTCTGTACATAGATGGGTAAAATTGCGATCGGCTGAAAATTGAGTTTATCTTCCGAACGGTAGATTTTCACGTAGCGAATACTTGGTGTTAGCGGCAATTGCCAGACCAACTCGACTTGTTTATCCACGGAACTGATCTTAGATAAGATAGCTGCTGATGACAGTCTTACCTTTGGATAGTTTTTGGGCAAAAACTCTATTTGATCGATAAATAATTGATTTGTCTGCAGTGCAGTTCCATTTTGTTCAAGAATTAAAGCCGAAACAGGCTTCCCTAATGAAATTCCTACACATTTGGCGACTGGAATGGAAACATTAAGCCAAGTATCATAAGCAAAATCATCGATATAATTTGCGATATCCACAGCATTTGTCCTTGTATCATTTTGCTGTAAGGTGACTTTTGGCAATTGTCCCTTTTCAGTATTGCTTTGAATAAAAAGCTTAAAAGTTAGCTGATCATCCTTGGCAATTAAATAGGGAAATTTCTGTTTATCGTTTAAAATACTTGCCTCCCATTTACCATTAGGAGAAGAAACGTACCGCAAAGAAAGCGAATTGCCTGGCGTAAAAAACAAACTATCGGAAACCGGTAGGCTATAGCTCACATTTTGGATCCATGATTCACCAGTATAATGAGCGATACTCTTAGCATAACTCCCGTTGATAACACTATTGTCAAATAAAACCTCAGGATAACTTTCTGATCGAACAAGTGTAGGTAAGATCAGTAACAAAAGAAAGTAAAAATATTTTTTCAGCATAAGTCAACATTTTTCACAGGCCTACAATCAAAAACTAAGCCACCAGTACGATTATAACGCAAATGTAACAAAGGAATTCCAATGATATTATCCTCCCTAATTTTAATTTCAGAAAAAATGCGCTAAATTAGCCCTCTGAATATTTTCATAAAATAGATATATGAAAACCACGTTTGATTTTGAAAAGCCAATTGCAGACTTGCAATTGCAAATTGAAAAGGTAACTCAAGTTGCCGAAAAAACTCAAGTTGACATGAGCGCAACCGTTCGTGAGCTTGAAGAAAAGCTTGCTTCTACTGAAAAAGAAATATACGGCAATTTAACAGGCTGGCAGAACGTTCAAATGTCACGCCATCCGGATCGCCCTCAGACTTATGATTATATAGAAGCTATCTGCGACGAATTTATCGAGTTGCATGGTGACAGAACCGTTAAGGATGATAAAGCGATTGTCGGTGGTATGGCTTCTATTGATGGTAATGCCGTTATGATCATCGGTCATCAAAAAGGTAAAAACACCAAAGAGCGTCAATACCACAACTTCGGAATGGCCAATCCTGAAGGCTACCGAAAGGCACTACGTTTAATGAAAATGGCTGAAAAGTTCAACAAACCTGTGATCACTTTAATTGATACGATGGGTGCTTATCCAGGACTTGAAGCTGAAGAACGCGGACAGGGTGAAGCGATTGCACGTAACCTCATGGAGATGGCTGTATTGAAAGTTCCAATCATTTGCGTTGTTATTGGTGAAGGAGCTTCAGGTGGAGCTTTGGGTATTGGCGTTGGAAACAGAGTCTACATGATGGAACATACCTGGTATTCGGTCATATCGCCTGAATCTTGTTCTTCTATCCTATGGAGAAGCTGGGATCATAAAGAAAAAGCCGCTGAGGCATTAAAATTGACTTCAGAAGACATGTTGGGCAACGGCTTGATTGATGGTATTATCCCTGAACCGCTAGGTGGTGCTCACCAAGATCCCGCGGCAGCAGCGGCTAATCTAAAAAGCCAGCTGTTGAAAGATCTTGCTGAATTGACGGCTAAAGATAGCGATACATTAGTTACTGAAAGAATTGATAAGTTTAGCAAAATGGGTGTGGTAACTGAATAATGTTAGCAATACAACCCTAAAAAATAAAAAAGTCAGCAATTAGCTGACTTTTTTTATGGCTATCCTGCATTAAAAATACACCTCCTCGTTCCAACGAACAGCCTCCATACAAATCAATCCTATCCACAAGTTTCTAAAAGGCTTTTTTAATAAAAAATAATTCGGTAATTTTTAAATAGTTACAACTTTAATCAATAAAAAAGACAAAAACATTTTGCGCAAATAACTTATTTTTCTACCTTTGCATCACTTTCAAAAACAGAAAGGATTCCGTAGCTCAGCTGGTAGAGCAATACACTTTTAATGTATGGGTCCTGGGTTCGAATCCCAGCGGGATCACAAAAGAAAAGCTAATCTTACGATTAGCTTTTTTTGCTTTATCGGTATTTGAACCCGAAAGAAGTGTAGACAGGGTTTGATCGGAACATGTTAATCTACATCCCAAAATGTTCTATTACCCCACAATAACGATCGTTTTGTTATCTAAGCGTAGTCCTTTTCTTTTTTAATTTTTAGCTGCACAAATTAGGATCAAGTAGGGACAAAATTCGCTTTTATTACAGTGCTTGTTCAGTGCTCGTTCAGTGTTTGTTCAGTGATTACTCAGTGATGGTTCAGTATAGACTGAATAATCACTGAGCAATCACTGTCTAAAAATTGATTGAAAATTGTTATTAGGTATAAGTTGGTATGCGAGACCTCCAAGAAGATACCGTTGGTAAAAGAATAGAAAAGCCAGAATTTCCTTGAAATAATAATCATTACCTTAAGTGAATGTTTCATCATTAGGCTCGGTATATGATTAAACTTGGTTATTTGATCGCTATGGAGCTGATCACCTTAACTACAATGGCTTCACAATCGTTACCAAAGTGCTGCCCTCCGGGCAAGATTCCTACAAGTTCCTGTATTTCTAAACTTCGCGAATGGATTATGAAAGATATTTCTACGGTATTTTACCTTAAAAGCTATCTGAGCACATAGCACCAACCTGGATCATGTAGGCGATCAGATTATAAAGCGGGGATTACAATAGACTAGATTAGAGCTGCTGCAAGGCTTGTTTCACCATGTTTCTGTTGGGCTTAGAAATAGGTATTTTTTCACCAGACATTAAGAGTAAAATACCACCGTCTTCTTTTAACCAGCTTTTCACGTATTTTGGATTTACCAGATGGCTTTGATGAGTTCTTACAAATCCGTTGGGATGCAGTAGATCCGCATATTCTTTAAGCGATTTAGAAACCAAAATTTTTTCACCATTCGCAAGGATAAAGTGCGTGTAAGTATTATCTGCTTCACAACGTATGATTTCGGATAAAGTAACATACCTGATTTCGCTTTGCATCTGTAGAGCAATCTTGCCCACGTTCTTTTTGGGTTTCTTTAGTTGCTGTAGTAAAAATTCGAGCTGTGAATTTTGTTTCTGCGTAGCCAATTTATATTCAGCTTTATTTACCGCATCCATTAATTCTTCAATATCTATAGGTTTTAAAAGATAATCTAATGCCGCAAATTTTACAGCTTGTATTCCATATTGGTCGTAAGCGGTAACAAAAACAACTTCAAAATCACGCCATGGCAGCAGTTTTAACAGATCAAAGCCTGTCTTATCGCCCATTTGAATATCAAGAAACACTAGATTAGGCAAATATTTTCCAATAACATCAACAGCATCTCTCACGCTTTGCGCCATCGCAACTACACTTACCTGCGGACAGTGTTTTTCTAGCAAAGCCTGTAGGTTTTCTAAATTGGAGATTTCGTCGTCTACTAAAACTGCTCTCATCATATTATAGCCAATCCGTTAATGTTAAACATATTTTAGTGCCATTAATGCTTGATTGTATAACTAAGATAAAACGATTTTCTTTATAAACTCTATTTAAAAGTGCTACTCTACTGTCACTTAATTGAAGGCCCAAACCAGTGTACTTTCTTTCCGTGTCAAATCCAGTTCCATTATCGGTAACCGTTAGGACCAAGTTATCTGCTTGCTTCATAAATTCAATCATAATTTTGCCAGAAGTAGTTTTTTGCTCCATCCCATGTTTCACTGCATTTTCTACAAAAGGCTGAAGTAACATGCTTGGTATTTCTATGTTTGCCAAATCTAAGTCTCCAGAATGATTGATGGTGTACTGAAAGCCAAATCGCAATTGCTCCATTTGTAGGTAATCATCCAATAGAGATTTTTCTTGTAATAAACTAATCCGCTCATTATCCTTAAGCACGTTACGCGTTAAGCGAGCGAATTTAGAAAGGTATTTATTCGCACTGTCTATTTCATTCTTGTTTATCAGATTTTGGATACCAGAAAGTGCATTAAACAAAAAATGAGGATTTAATTGGGAACGAATGGAGTTAAGCTGTAGCTTTATCATGCTTCCTTCCTGTTCTTTTTCTGCCAGCTTTTTTTTGTTACTTTTTTTTGAGAGATAGAGGATAACAAGAAACACGAATCCAATGGAAGATGTTCCAATTGCCGCATAAGTAAAAAGCTCTAATTTGGTATAACTTTCTTCATCTATCGTTATAGAAAGCGTATGCCGGGTCACATATTTTTCTATTTCTTCTGATGAAATATCAAAATCCGAGTATCTATCCCATTTGATCAATGGCTGAATGATAATTTCATAATCTCCCGATTTTTTGAAAATGCTTTTATCAATCTTTATATAAGGTGAAAGTTTATAGGCTTCATCAAGGTAGCCCCCATATTGCCAAGCTGTTGATTCGAAGATGATCTTATTTGATTTTTTATCTTTTATGGAGGTATAGTAGAGATAATCAATATCCAACCTGTCTTTTACGATCGTTAATTCATCGTCCTTGCGGGTAAAAATAATGCTTGTCTTTTCTTTCGGATCTGTGATATAGCTGTAATCAATACCTTCTTTAGTAGCGAAGCGTTTTGCAAAAGTTTTAATTTTCGCTTTCGGAATTGGTCTACCGTAAAACACATTTTTGTAAACATCTTGCGGTCTTTGGATGTCATAGGTGAGTATTGTAATGATTTTATCTTTTATAGAGAAGGTACCTAACGTAGCAGAGCGTCGTATTTCCCCCTCCCCTCTATCAATATTTTTCAGCCGTGCAGTGTCGATCAACTTATTTATCGCTAAAGGTTTGTTATCCACCAAGATTGTATACCGATAATCCTGTACACGTTCTGTCTTTCTAAAATAGATTTGGACACTTATATCGTTAATTCCTTGTAAATAATTAAAAGAGGTCTGCGGTTGATTTGGAAATATATTTCCATAATAAACGTTTTTGGCTGCACTATCAACAAACATAGCTAATCTTCCGCCAGCAGCGTACGAGCGATAAAAGTTAATGCCATTTTGTGCATTTGCAGCAGATAGCATAATAACGACGTTTAGCAATGCAAGGATTATCTTTTTCATTTTGTCTGGTTTAATTTTCATCAAACTTGCCACAATGATAGCAAAACTAAAACCATAAAATAGTAAAGGTAATGTTTGAATTAGTAAATGTATAGTTCTGCACAGTATTTGAATGTTCTCAAAAAAGTTACTTTTAATCATTAAATCAGACACAGCATTAGTCCATAACAAGTGAAAAATTTATATCGTTTTTTTTGATTCGAATTTCGTACCAGTCAACACAAGAACAGCTAATCTTTCGACTAGCTGTTCTTGGTATTAAACCTAGATAGATTTAAACAAAGGATCGACAGATGCTCACTAAGCTCAATACAAATTATTCGGGCAGCAATATGACTTCCAAAAACTTCACCATTTCTGCCCCCGCTATAGTATGGGCATGTAATTCAATAACTTGCTTGCCCTTTGGTAATAGCACCGTACCCAATTCCAGTTGATTGTCATGCAAACTGACAGAAGACGACGGATCTATTGTAAAATCCATATTCTTCCCCCCTAAATTTAAGCCGAGCTTCCCTCCCGTACCTGCAACATCTTTCACATACCGTATAGCCACCTTGAAGCGTCCACCATTTAACACATTCGTTTCCCATCTCAAACCTTGACTTAAACTAGTCCACCCCGTCACATAGTAGCGATTCCTTTTACCATCCCCAAACTTCATCGGACTACCTATCTGTTTTGCATAAAAGGTCAGTAGCCGATTTTTATTGATATTATGATCCACATACATTAAATCAGGATTTATTGGATTAGCTATCGTATCCTTCAATTGCACCACCACAACCAGGTCATCCTTCTGAGACGTAATTTGATCTATAGGAAAATGCAGTCCATCTTTTTCGGATCTATATTTTCTGATCGTTTCTCCCGACAATAACGAAACAGAATTAACCTTAGCAATCAGTCCGCCGACAATAAGATCATTCCGTAGAGGGCGTTCGAAAATATGTAAATACAGGGTATTTTTGCGCTGTGTAATGACTCCCCAGGGCTGACGAGGTAAACGAGATGGTCCAACAGCAATGACACTTTCACTATTCCCCCGCATCCACTGTCCTAAGCCCTTTAAAATTTCCACGTCAGCACTGTCGATGCTTCCGTCACCTTTTGGGCCAACATTCATTAGAATATTCCCACCCATGGCCCTAGCCTTCGCTAAGAGTTTGATAAAATGAGCGGTCGGTTTATGGCTCTTATCGGTCGACGAATAGCCATAAGATTCATTTGTAGTTGGTATGGCCTCCCAATAAGCGCCAGAAGCAACTGGATAATACTCCTCAGGTCGATCTGCCGTATTCAGATAATCGCCATAATTCTTTTCCTCTGTACGGGCCAATCGACCATTGACTATGATATTCGGATCTGCTGTTCGAATAGCCTTTAAAATTCTCAGGTTTTCAGATAGCGGCAACTTATGAGGTGTATCAAACCACAACAAATCCGGATGATAGCGCTGAATAAGCTCCTCAATCTGTGGAATCGCCTTTTGATCTACATAATGCCTGGCCTTTGTCAACCATTCTGGATGTTTGTCAAACCAATTTGTACCACCCAACAATTTATCCCCACCTGGATTACTGTAATCCCAGTCATTGCCCGGAGCATCCGGATGCTCCCAATCAAAAGCATGTGAGTAATAGAATCCAAACAAAAGCCCATGTTTATGGCAGGCTACTGCTAATTCCGCCAATGGGTCCCTTTTAAATGCGGTGCTTGACAATGAATAATCACTTGAAAATGCGGAAGGGTACATCGCAAAGCCATCATGATGCTTAGCCGTGATGATAAAATATCTCATCCCTGCATTTTTTGCCAACAATACCCATTCCTCTGCATCAAACTTTAAAGGATTAAATCTACGTGCAGAATCAAGGTATTCAGTACGTGGGATTTTCATCACACGCATCAGATGCTCCGCATAGCCCCCTCCCGGCCTCCCCTCCCAAATATTTCCATATTGAGAATAAACACCCCAATGAACAAACATCCCAAATGAGGCTACCTTCCATTTTTCTAGGCGTTGTTCACGAGTTAATGCAGCTTGTTTCCACCAACCAGTTTCTGCTTCAACAATCGCATTTTTATCACGTGCTGTCGCATCATTAAACATATTTGAAGCCTCATTGCCCTCATTTACATTTTTAATCTGTGCGCTCGAAAACAATATTCCCGAAGAAAGTATAAGAAGAAAAAAACACTTGATTTTAAACATAACTTGGTTTTATGAAGATGGCAAATCCAACCTGAAGGATTTCAGGCAGACACCCTTTCTAAATTTATTGAATTATCGTTCCTGGTGACCTAATGGAAGGAATACAGGATCGATTTTAACTATAATCAAAAATAATCTAAAACTACATTTTATTAGTGTACAATTCGTTCGTTTTAGGGGAAATATTGATCCGAGTCCCAAAAAAGAAAACCTATTCTTTAATAGGATGTTTATATCGTATATACATCTTAAAATAAATAAACAGTGATCTAAGCAATAGATTGCCCCCATGGTCACCAAAAGATCTTTAAATATTTTTAACATAATCAGATACAAGCTATCTGTATTTATTGAATATTTGTCTAAAACTTTAAATTAATATGGAAAAACTAACCGCCAAAGCCAGCATCCAAATTCAGAAACCAATCAACGAAGTTTTTGAGGCCATTGTAGATCCTAATAAAATGAATCACTATTTTATAAAATCTTCAACTGGACGTCTAGAGACAGATAAAACGGTAGAATGGACATTTCCAGAATTTCCCGACAGTTTTCCCGTGACAGGAAAAACCATCAGCCCCAATTCTTATATCTCTTTTGACTGGAGTGGAGGACTTCCCAATCAACTGGTAGAAATCACACTATCCACATTCGGAGAAAACGCGACGGTCATAAAGATTACAGAACACGAAATGAACAACGATGCAGATGGAATTCTGATTATGATGCGACAAACAGAAGGTTGGGCCAACTTTTTAGCGTGTATGAAAGCCTATCTAGAATATGATATCAATCTGAGAACTGGAGCTTTCGATTTTATGTTCCAAAAATAGTGCTATCTAAAAATAGCTGCTCATCGAATTACTTCAAACACAATATATTCCAATTAAAGTTATCCGAATATCCGGCAAAGACTTCAACTATACATGGCAAAAAATAAAACGGCATATACCGAAGCATCTGTCCAAGACTTTATAAAAACAGTTGACGACCCACAAAAACAAATCGATAGTGCAACACTGATACAACTTATGGAAGCCACAACGGGTGAGCCGGCTAAAATGTACGGACCAACTATCATCGGATTTGGAAACTATCATTATACCTATGAAAGTGGGCATGAAGGCTATGCTCCTTTGATCGGATTTAGTCCCCGAAAATCAGCAATCTCCCTTTATGTATTTACCGGTGCCGATGAGCACCGACATTTGGTCGATCAGCTCGGGAAATTCAAAATAGGCAAAGCCTGCATATACATCAAGAAATTAAGTGACATCAATATAGAGATACTCCATCAGCTTATGTCCGAAACGATACAGTTTATTGAAAATAAGTATACGAGAATCAAAGAATAACACAAATTATGGCAACGAGCATCGCAACAATAGACGAATATATCAATCAATTTGAAGAGGAGAAAAAAGAATATCTGATCAAGGTGAGACAGCTTATTGCTGGCTTAGTCCCTCCTTCTGCAGATGAAACGATCTCTTATCAAATGCCGACCTTCAGATACAAGGGTAATATCATCCATTTTGCGATGAACAAAAACCATTTGGGCCTCTATCCAGGACCAGCTGCTATTGCGTACTTCGCTACAGAACTCAAAAATTTTAAGACCACAAAAGGTGCGATACAAATCCCCTTGGATCAACCGATTCCAACACAAATAATTACCGATATTGTCAATTTTAATATTGATAAGCTTAAAGACAAACAAGGCCCTAATTGGTACCAAAGCCGAGGGAACTGGCAGGAGGCCGAAGAACTCATGCAGCAAATCATCCGGCAAACTTCCTTAAAAAAGGAATTCAAATGGGGGAGTTACATCTATACTCATAAAGGAAAAAATGTCATCGGTTGGGGCGGCTTTAAAAATTTCTTTTCCCTCTGGTTTTATAATGGTGTATTCTTAGCCGATCCGGATAAACATCTCATCAGTGCCTCCGAAGGAAAAACGAAAGCATTACGACAATGGCGCTTTGAAGACGTTATGGATATGGATGTCGAAAAAATAGCCGCCTATATCCAAGAATCCATCCAAACCATTGACGAGGGAAAAGAGCTCAAACCAACGAAATCTCCAACGAAGGCCCCCACTGGCCTATTATTAGAAGCACTACAGGCAGATCCGACCTTCGGGGAAAGTTTCCGGGCTTTAACACCAGGAAAACAGAAAGAATACATCGCGTACATCGATGAGGCCAAGCAAGAAAAAACGAAACAATCCCGTCTTGAAAAAATTAAGCCGTTGGTCCTCGCTAAAAAGGGATTGAACGACAAATACAAATAGGTGAACGCTAAAACAAAAAGAAAATGATGAATAATTCAATTATCCCATCCATTTGGTTTGATCAAAACGCGCAGGAAGCCTTTGATCTTTACTGTCGCATCTTCCCCGAAAGCCATATTGGCAATAGCTCTCCCATCGTTGTTGAAGCTGTCCTAAACGGTGTAAAATTTATTGGAATAAATGGAGGCCCCATATTCAAACCCAACCCCTCCATATCATTTATGGCCATTTGCGAAAGCAAAGAGGAAATTGATCGTATCTGGAATTCACTTTCTGAGGGCGGCAATACCTTAATGCCACTAAACTCCTACCCTTGGAGCCCTTACTACGGCTGGCTGGCCGACAAGTTTGGTGTCAATTGGCAATTATACCTCGGTAAACTAAGCGACACCAACCAACAGGCAATTGTACCAACCTTAATGTATTGCGGAGAGCAACAGGGAAATTGTGAACAGGCTTTAGCATTTTATGCAGAATTATTTCATGATTTTCGAAGCAATGGGATCATGAAATACACAGCAGGTGAATATATCGGATCAATCCAACATACCCAATTTTTAGTCCGGGATTTTACGCTCATGGCAATGGATAGCGGAGTTCCTCAAACTTTCACGTTTAACGAAGGTATTTCACTCACAATCCTCTGTAAAGATCAGCAGGAAATTGATTATTTCTGGAATAATATCACGAAGAAAGGTAAAGAGAGCATGTGTGGCTGGTGTAAAGACGAATTCGGCGTAAGCTGGCAGATCGTACCCGAACAAATTGCAACATTACTACAGCGACCGGGGGCGAATGAAGCGCTCATGAAAATGAAAAAAATCATTATCCAGGAGCTCATAGGATAATTTCAAGAGAGACCTCAAGCTCAGGATAAGAGCTATGTAAAATAGTATTAAAAAAAGGGGATGAATAATCCCCTTTTAAGCTTTCACTTGCAATGCCAATGCGTACAATTTCATCTGTTTAATCATGGATAGCAAGCCATTTGCCCTTGTCGGTGACAAATGTTCTTTTAACCCTATTTTATCTACAAAATATAAATCGGCATCAACGATCTCCTTGGCGCTGTGTCCAGATAGCACTTTGACCATTAAACTCACCAAGCCTTTTGTGATAATCGCATCGCTATCTGCCGTAAAATACACTTTCCCATCTTTTATTTCCGGGAAAAGCCATACTTTGGACTGACATCCTTTGATGATATATTCATCTGTTTTGTATTGTTCATCAATTAGAGGCACTTCTTTTCCCAGCTGGATGATGTACTCATATTTTTCCATCCAATCCGTAAAGAAAGCAAAATCCTCAATTAATTCATCCTGTATTTCATTAATGGTCATACCTATTTTTTATTAAACCAACATATTGACCGCGCGTTGGATACCAGCGACCAAAATATCTATTTCCTCTTTTGTATTATATACGGCTAAAGAAGCACGAATAGTTCCCGGGATGCCGAACCTATCCATGACAGGTTGGGCACAATGGTGGCCTGTACGCACAGCGATTCCTAATTTATCCAAGATCACACCAACGTCATAAGGATGCGTGCCGTCGATTACAAATGAAATAACGGAACATTTCTTCTCGGCCGTTCCAATAAACCGCATACCTGGAATTTCAGCCAATTTCTCCGTAGCGTACTGCAACAAATCGTGTTCGTAGGCCTCGATATTTTCCAGACCTATAGAATTGATATAATCGATAGCCTCGTTCAGACAGATACCGGCTTCAATATTGGGCGTACCCGCCTCAAATTTAAAGGGCAGTTCGTTATAGGTCGTTTTTTCAAAAGTAACCTCTTTAATCATATCTCCACCACCTTGATAAGGCGGCATCGCGTTCAATAAGTCCTCTTTACCGTATAACACCCCAACTCCAGTAGGGCCGTACATTTTATGCCCGGAGAATACCAGAAAATCTACATCAAGCTTTTGAACATCAATCTGTATATGTTGAACCGCTTGTGCAGCATCAACTAACACAACAGCACCATGTCGGTGAGCAATTGAAATCATCTCACGCACAGGATTGATTGTCCCGAGGGAGTTTGAAACATAGGTTACTGCAACTAATTTGGTTTTCTCATTAAACAAATTGCGGTAGGCATCCATATCAAGCTCACCTTTATCATTCATCGGAATAACCCGAATTTTACAGCCCTTTTCATCACAAAGCATCTGCCAAGCACAATATTAGAATGGTGTTCCATCGCTGAGATAATAATCTCATCACCTTCGTGGATAAAAGCTCTGCCATAACAAGTTGCGATCAGATTAATTCCATCTGTTGTTCCTTTAGTGATAATGATTTCCTTATCTTCAGTAGCATTGATGAAAGCCTGAACTTTTTTCCGAGTCACCTCAAAAGCGTCCGTCGATATCTGACTAAGATAATGTACGCCCCGATGCACATTACTATTCATATCTGTATAATAATGTACAATCGAATTGATAACAGAACTCGGCTTCTGTGTTGTCGCGCCGTTATCCAAATAAACCAATGGTTTACCATTGACCTCTCTCTTCAGAATCGGAAAATCGGCACGTATTTTATCTATATTAAATTTTTCCAACGTCGTCTAAATAATTTATACAAAGTTAATAGTATTTTATCGAATACAGGCTGGCCAATCTGTTTTTTATGTCATTATCAATGTCGGTTTTCCAAGGTATCCTCAGCCAAAAAAGGATTTTCTGGCATTTTAAACAATTATAGTTCGCTTTTATAATTTATTGATGCTATTTAGTTACCTTTGTAATGATATGCAAGAATTACCTCTAAATTTACCAGAAGGCTCACGTAAAGAAGTGATGGCCTATTTGGAACCGTTCATGCTCAATGAGATGAGCGAATACCTGAAGCCTGTTGAAGACATGTGGCAACCTGCCGATTTTCTTCCAGATTCTTCTAGGGACACTTTTTTTGAGGAAGTAAAAGAGTTGCAGGAAAGTGCAAAAGAACTCTCTTATGATTTGGTCGCAGTATTAGTTGGAGACACCATCACCGAAGAGGCCCTTCCAACGTACGAATCATGGTTAACCATGGTAGAAGATGTTGACAAAAACGAGCAGGGTGGATGGATGAAATGGGTACGCGCTTGGACGGCTGAAGAAAACCGCCACGGTGACCTGTTGAACAAATACCTTTATTTGTCAGGCAGAATAGACATGCGCCAATTTGAAATGTCTACACAATATCTTATTCAAGACGGTTTTGATATCGGCACTGGTGCAGACCCTTACCGGAATTTTATTTATACTTCATTTCAGGAATTGGCAACCAACGTTTCCCACCGTCGTGTATCTGGGCTTTCTAAAAAAAGCGGTGATAAACTTTTGGCAAAAATGTGTGGTGTCATCGCATCTGATGAAGCACGCCATGCCAAAGCCTATATGTCTTTTATTTCAAAAGCAATCACAGTAGACCCGAGTGAAGTCATGATTGCATTTGAGGATATGATGCGTAAAAAAATCGTTATGCCAGCCCAGTTCTTAAGAGAAGCAGGCGAGCCCCAAGGAGAAGCATTTGCACATTTCTCGGACGCGGCCCAACGATTGGGAGTATATACTGCTTTGGACTACGTGGATATCTTGAAAGAGCTGAATAGTGAGTGGAAAATAGATCAAGTTACTGGCCTGAATGATAAAGGTGAGAAAGCGAGAGATTATCTACTGAAACTACCCGATCGTTTGGCTAGACTGGCTGATCGGATGAAGGTTCCAGAAAAAGATTATAAATTCAAATGGATTTATTGATATAAAAAAAAGCTTGATTTAATAATCAAGCTTTTTTTATGTTGAACGAATAACTTTACTGTGTCAAAATTATTAACGCTTATTTCACGTTACCCATCAATTTACGCACAACAGGCGACAAGGCTATAAGCACCACACCAGCAATCAGAGAATATAAGCCTAATTGTTTATAACTCTCCGTATAAGTCACCAGTTTATCCGCCAAGGAACTGCCTTCCTTAGCTTCGGCCATACTAGCACCGATCAAACCTGCTACATACTGACCGTAAGCACTCGCCAAGAACCACATTCCCATCATGATACCTTGCAATCTCGCCGGAGACAATTTCGTCATAATGGAAAGACCAATTGGTGATAGACAAAGCTCCCCAACGGTAATAACAAGCAGCGCAAGCGTAAAGACATCCAATGAGGTCATACCGTCGTGAGCGAATAAACGCGTAGCAAATAGAACATAATAACCTAATCCCAAGAAAACAAAACCAAGACCAAACTTAATAATGGTATTTGGCTCAAGTTTACGTTTGCCCAGCCAAATCCAAAAAAGGCCAAAAAGAGGTGCTAATGCAATAATAAATAACGCTCCACCTGAATTGTTAACACCATTTGGATCGAGCGTCATAACGCCCAATAAAGAATCATTCAAATGCTTAGCAGCAAAGATGCTTAAGGAACCGCCACTTTGCTCATATATTCCCCAAAAGATAATCGAGAAAAGAATAAACACCAGGGCAGCAATTAATTTCTTCCGCTCTTCAGCAGTCACTTTAGACATTTCATAGAAAAGATACAAAAGCGTCAATGGGCCAATTGTGTACATAAAATAGTCTGTATACTGCGTTTTTGACACCATGATCTGAATGATAGGGATAAAAATCAACGTGGCAATATATACAGCATATTCTACCCATTTTGGAAGTGCCTTTGTTTTTACAATCGCATCAGGGTTACCCGGCTGAAGTCCAATTGGCCCCAAATGTCTTTTAGTGAAATGAAAATTCACTAAACTAACCAACATTCCTACCGCCGCCAAGCCAAAAGCAACATTCCAACGATGTCCCTCAGAAATAATTGACGTCAGCATATATCCTTTACCGATCGCAACACAGATATATCCGCCTAAGAATGCACCTAAATTTATTCCCGCATAAAACAATGAAAAACCACCATCACGACGAACATCACCTTTTTTGTACAGCTCGCCTACCATCGTCGATATGTTGGGTTTAAAAAAACCGGTACCTATAATGATAAATGATAAACCAAAAAAGAAATACTTATGCGGATCTGCTGCAAGAAATAAGCTCCCTACGATCATCAATAAGCCACCCCAGAATAAAGACTTTCTAAAACCAAGAATTTTGTCTGCAAACAGCCCACCTATAAATGTAAACGCATAAACAAATGCCTGTGTCGCTCCATATTGTAAATTGGCATCCTTTTCAGCAAAGTTTAATTGTGTGATCATAAAGAACACCAACATACCGCGCATACCATAGAAACAGAACCTTTCCCACATCTCGGAAAAAAACAAACTCCAGATTTGCTTTGGGTACTTTCCGTCAAAATTTTGAATCTCTTCTAGCGATTCCCTTGTACTAACCTCCATACTAATTTATATTAATCAAAAAAGCTTCTTTCGTAAAAGAAGCTTATATATTTGTTATTTAATTCCGTGCATCAATCGTTTAATCAATGGATTAAACAGCATTACTAACAGGCCTGCTAAGGCAGGAATTGCTGTAAATAAAAAGAAGAAGTAACTCAAGGAGTGTTCCTCTTGAATGGTCTCGACTTGTCCCCCCAATGCTGCAGCAAGTTTCTGCGCAATAGCGATTGCCAAGTACCAGATGCCAAACATAAATGCAAGCATGCGCGCAGGCACCAATTTCGACACATAAGATAAACCTACAGGCGAAATAAATAATTCACCCAATGTATGGAACAAATAGGTCAGCACCAAAAATACCATCGAAATTTTTGTCCCCTGACTTATTCCTATTGATCCTAATCCAATAATCAAAAATCCTATCGCAACCAAGATCAGTCCAAAACCATATTTAAAGGCCGCCGATGGATTATACTTCGACTCCCAAATTTTGGATACCGAAGAGGCAAGTGCAATGATAAAAAATGAGTTTAGAATAGAGAACCAAGAAACTTTGATTTCTGATGCTTCTTTATTGAACTCATTGTACAACATCCAGATTACTGCTCCCCAAATCAACCCAAAACAGATAAACAATACGATATTTGAAATGGCAATTTTGTTCCAGGTTACTTTTGCCAATTTAATCAGAACCCAAGAGATAATTGAAAGCGGTACAATCGTCAATAAACCATTTACCACATTAAAGGTCGTCAATGCAGCACCAGTAAGTGATCTATCAATATTATCTCTAGCCACAAGAACTAATGAAGTTGCTCCCTGCTCAAAGCTCATAAAAAAGAAGACCAAGAAAAAAGCCAACAGCACAACTGCGAACATCCGATCCCGCACCACTTTGTCGTAACGCAATATCCGAGTAACAACAAGATAAATAAAGAGAATCAACGCCACAATGACCATTATATACTGCCCTCTTAGAAACGGCGTATCCAACGCAGCAAACACATCACGAATCCCATTTTTAGACAAGGGGTCATTAAAAGCGTATACAAAACCAATAATAGAAACGATCGCGATCAATACATAATCCCGTATGGTAAATGGATTTCTTGTATCCGTATCCTCAGCGATAACTTTATGCTCCCCAAAGGTGGATTTATTTAAAACACCAAGATTTCCCATGAGTGGTTTTGCGAAAACAAACTGCAGTGTTCCCAAAAGCATAAAGATACCAGCCAAACCGAATCCCCAATGCCAGCCATAAGTTTCGGCAATATATCCACATAGCATCATACCAAAGAAAGCACCGGCATTGACCCCCATATAAAATATGGTATAAGCGCCGTCTTTTTTTTTCTGGCAGATCTTTATACATCTCACCTAAGATAGATGGCATGTTAGGCTTGAAGAAACCCGTTCCGATAACTAGACACACTAAACCAAGGAAAAACATAATCGAAGTATCAAAGGCCATGGCAGCATGGCCAAGCGTCATAATCGCCGAACCGATGATCACAGCTTTACGTGATCCAATATATTTATCCGCTATAATCCCTCCTATAATAGGAGTTAAATAGAGCATCATGGCATAGGTCCCATAAAGTGCTCCAGCTTGTTGTGCAGTCCAGGACCATCCAGAGAAAGGACTACCTTGAATAACTGCAGCAGTTAAAAACTGCATTAAGAGTACACGCATCCCGTAGAACGAAAAACGTTCCCACATTTCAGTAAAGAAAAGGACAAAAAGCCCTGAACGCTGTCCCAATACATTTGACTTAAAAAAATCAGTCGACGGGCTAGTCGTAATATCCCCGTTTAATCTCCCCATAAATAATCAACCTTTATTTTTTTGATAAAATACTTACAAAGAAACAAAAACAAAATCACTTTTGACCAAAATAAAGTTGCATAAACAAAAAAAGGCAACCCTTTGGATTGCCTTTTCGGTAACAATTTTAATATGCCTTATCTTTTGTGCAATTGCTCATAAAGATCAATAACCTTTTTCTGCAATTCAATTACTTCGCTATCGCGTTGTTGTAATTTTTGCGTCAAAGCATTCACCTCATTTACATACTCTTTGTCTTCTTCAGAATCAGAGGTAGATAAAAGTTGAACAACTGTCAAATTGAATAATTTTGAGATTTGATTCAGGCGAGACAAATTCACATCTGTAATCCCTGTTTCAATTTTAGAAAATGCTGGGATTGAGATATCCAATCGTTTTGCAACATCCTCTTGACTCCACCCCTTTTGGTGTCTAAGTAATCTGATTTTTTTTCCTAATGCATTCATCTGGTAGATATTTTAAACAAAAATAATAAATTACAATTTAATTTACATTAAATTATAATTTTTTCTCTAAAAATCTCTAAAAAACCGATCAGCCAGCACGGACAAATTAACCCCATTATAATTATTTAAACTCATAAGAAGTAAATTGTAGCCCTTTGATTTGACACCATCTAAAAATGAATAGAGTCCGTCTAAACTTACAACAACCTCTAAATCAGGATTATTAAAATTATCTTTAATATTATTTGGGACACTTTCGATATCTTTATTAAGTTCTTTACAAGAATTTATATTCACGTAGACCACAGATACATCCGACTCTTTCATCGAGTTTGCATATTGTAACAAAAAGGAAGAATCTAAACTATCATACGAGTTTAATTCGATAATTGTGACCAATTTCTGATTAGGAAATTGCTCTTTCACGGCGTGAATACTTGACTTCACTTTATCCGCATTACAGGCATAATCCTGATAAACCACCGATCCTTCCGAGCTTGCAACAAATTCCAAATAACGAATCGAAGTATTAAAACTTTTTATAGCCTCAAAGAACTCCTTTTTTTTGATCCCCAACCATTCGCAGATCGTATAGGCCCCAGCAATATTAGATAGGTTGTGCTTGCCAAACACTTGCAAAGGAACATCTCCATCCGGTGTATTGATATAGGTTACCCCCTTATTAATTGTATAATCTGGAATCTTATAGCCATGTCTATTGATCTTACAATCTTTCGTATCTTGAAGAACCTTCTGTAAAACAACATCTTCCTTATTATAAATTAAGGTACCTTTAGGCGGAATTGAGTCAATAAAATCTTCAAATTGTTTAATATATTCCTCTTGTGATATCTTCGAGTTAAACTCATTCCATACAATACCCGAAATTAAGGCTATATTCGGTTTATAATACAAAAACTTTGACTTCGGATCAATCTTGGATGAAACATATTCATCTCCTTCGATAATAATAATCTTATTATGCTTAGTAATATCGACCAACTTATCAAAGCCTCTTAATTGAGCCCCTACCAAATAGTCAAATTCTTTTCCTAGAAATCGCATAACGTGCATCACCATGCTCGTTATGGTTGTCTTGCCGTAACTTCCAGCAATAACCACCCGGATTTTATCCTGTGAAAGCTCTTGTATAAATTCTGGAAAAGAATAAATTTTAAGACCTAATTCCTGTGCTCGCTTTAATTCAGGATTATCTGCCTGGGCATGAGCCCCCAGGATCACAGCATCAATATCCTCCATCACTTTTTCCTCAAACCAGCCCAATTGATTGGGAAGCAAGCCTGCTTCAATCAAATGGGAACGGGAAGGCTCTACGATCTGATCGTCAGAACCTGTCACTTGATGCCCTTGTTTTGCCAATGAAATAGCAAGGTTATGCATCACACTACCACCTATTGCTATAAAATGAATCCGCATAGCTAAATTATCGCTTCACAAACTTGGCTGCACACCAATTATTTAAAACTTTTTTGGAGATAAACTCAAAACCTAATGACGTCGCCGCATCGCTTAAGATTGCTAAATCTTCCTGCTCATAGAAACCGCTTAGGTACAGCTCACCCCCTGTTCGAATGCTCAATGCATACTGAGGTAATTGTTCTAAAAGAATGTTACGATTAATATTTGCCAAAATCACATCAAAGACCCGACCTGTTAATACTTCGTAAGATCCACAGAGCGCCTCAATATGCTCAACATGATTGAGTGCCCTATTTTCGATCACACTTTCGACACATATTTCATCATAATCCACCGCCAACACAGAATTAGCACCTTTTTTTGATGCCAAAATGGCCAGAATCCCTGTACCGCAGCCCATGTCCAAGACCTGCTTGCCATTAAAATCATTCTCCAAAATATACTGAAGCATCATCGAAGTTGTTTGATGATGGCCCGTGCCAAAAGACATCTTCGGATCTATAATGATTTCATAGGGAAACTCAGGTTTTACCTCATGAAAAGTTGCACGCACATAGCATTGCCCCCCCACCTCAATTGGGTTGAAATTACTTTCCCACAATTTATTCCAATTCTGGTTTTCTATTTCCTGTATCTTATAATCGACCTCTAGGCCTTCATAAGGTTGAAGCATCAAAGTTTCTAATGCTTGCAAGTCAAGATTTGCAGCTGAAATATAAGCTGCAAATCCAGATTCGGTATCCTCAAAAGTATCAAAGCCAATATCAGCCAAATCAGATATCAACAAATCCTTCTGCCATTCTTCACCTGATCGCATTTGAAAGATAACCTCTACGTATTTCATTTCTAAAAATTAGCCGTTAAATACTTTAGCGATATCAATAAAATCTCTCGATTTTAAAGAAGCCCCTCCTATCAAACCACCATCGATGTCGGCTTGAGCAAACAAATCTTTTGCATTACCTGGATTACAAGACCCTCCATACAGAATACTTGTATTATCAGCAATCTCCTGACCATATTGATCAGCTAGCACCTCGCGGATAAATTTATGAACCTCCTGTGCTTGCTCAGGACTAGCTGTCAAGCCAGTACCAATTGCCCAAACTGGCTCATATGCCAATACCACAGATGCAAAAGCTTCTTTAGACAAGTGGAACAATCCATCTGTCAATTGTGTTTTGATCACATCAAAGAAAGCTCCAGATTCGCGTTCTTCTTTTGTTTCTCCAATACAGAATATTGGTGTTAAATCATGTTTTAATGCAATATCCACTTTAGATGCCAACAATGCATCAGTCTCACCAAAATAAGCACGTCTTTCAGAGTGCCCCAAAATAACATGTGAAGCGCCTACTGATTTTACCTGTGAAGCCGAAATCTCACCTGTATAGGCTCCGGACTCAGCTTGGTGAATATTCTGTGCACCGATATTTACATTTGCAACATTTTTCGACAATTGCCCAAGGCTTGACAAATGAATAAATGGGCTACAAACAACCAATTCTTGGTTTCCAATCACTTCATCTTTGGCCATATTGATAATTTCAGAAAACAAGCTCAATCCTGATTGATAGTCTAAATTCATTTTCCAATTACCAGCTACGATTTTTTTACGCATGATTTTACGATTTAATTATATTTTTTGTTAAGTTGATTCAATTTATCTTTAATCTGCTCCGTGAGCTCTTCCCCTTTTGATGCATACAGCGTCTCCAAATATGCCATAAACTTATCAAATTCATAAGTTTGCACACCTCCGTCGAACACCCAAGCAAATGACGGTACAAATTTAGCATAAAAACTTGTATCTGCTAGCATGCTTGCAATTCCAATTACCGTACCTGTATTTAAAGCCGAATTGATACCAAGGCGCGTATAGTCTCCAATAAAGGCTCCGCATTTTAACAGACCTGTATCCCGAACACCGTCCAATGCATAATCATAAATTGAAACGGTCTTTAAGTTATTCTTCAAATTGGAATTAGAGGTACCAGCCCCTAAGTTACACCAATCCCCTATCACCGAGCAACCTAGATAGCCATGATGCCCCTTGGCCGAAAAATCACCTATGACCGAATTCCCGATCTCTCCCCCAATGACACTCTGCTTCCCTATCGAAACATTGCCATAAATCGTGGCGCCCATTTTCACAACAGCTCCTTTACCAAGGTACAATGGACCACGCAAATGCGCTCCCTCCATAATTGTAACATCTTCATCGATATATATGGGGCCTTGGAGGGTATTGATCGTAGCACACTCCACGCTAACACGATCTGCTACATAAAGGTCATTTCCTAACAATTGATTCGTCACAGCTATACTGGACGACTGAACATCTTGTACCAGCAGATTGAAATCACGTGTTATTTCAGTTCCTGCAAGCAAAAACAGATCTTCTACCCCCTTTAGTAGATCCACTGACGTATCAATCTCTTGTACACGATAAGAACCCATATGTGCATAACAACAAGCGATAACGTATCCGCCCTGTACAAGGACCTCTCCTACACCCAAGCGCTGTATAGCCTGCAATAATACTATTGACGGGATAACGTTCTCAGACAGCCAAATAATCCCCTCTTCGTTCGAATGAGCGGCAATATAGTGTACATCAAATGCTAAAGCTAATTTTTGCCATTTCTCCCGTAAAGTCAGTATACCAACCCGAAGGTCCAAGCAAGATTTTACGAAAGTAAATGGATAAAGACTCTTTCTATCAAAAGTAGTTAATGGGGGGCTAAGCTTATCCAACAATTGGATCGAATCAAAGCAATCTGTAAAGAAGATTTTCACAAATTAAAAATAACAAAAAAAACTCGACAAATTATATTTATCGAGTTCTTAATATTGTAATATACAGATCTGCTACAATTATTTTTTGTTGTAACGGTTACGGAATTTGTCGATACGACCAGCAGTATCAACCAATTTCATTTTACCTGTATAGAAAGGGTGTGATGTATGAGAGATCTCTAGTTTTACAACTGGATACTCATTACCATCTTCCCATGTGATAGTTTCTTTAGTATCAACACAAGATTTTGTAATAAAAGCATAGTCATTTGACATATCTTTAAATACAACTAATCTGTAATTTGAAGGATGCAAATCTTTTTTCATTATTATTATGATTACGTATATTCAATTATTGAGGTGCAAAGATAACTTATAAAAATGTAACTTACAACAATTACCAAGAATAATTAGCTGAATTTTTCCACATTTTAATTAACGGCACTTATCAAGACTGCAAATGTAACATTCTTTCCCTGAACAAAAGAATAATTTTGTTTATCGACTTTTTTACCTAACTTAACTATCTACAATTAAATCACTTACATAATTATGAGCAAATTAGATGAAAAAATTGCTGCATATGTTGCAGAATCAAAAAAGCTAGGCTTATCATTAGATGAAGCATTTATTGCAAAAGTAACAAAAGGAATAGGACCTTCCATTTACAATGCAGACTCCGAAACCATCGCTGCATCAGATCCCGAAGAACTGAACCGTGTCAAACAAAATTTTTTGATCAAAAAATTAGGCCTAAAAGATGGCCCTGAGCTAGACAAAGCATTAGAGGAGGTTATTACCGCTATTGGCAAATCCAATAAAAATAAATACCGTGTATTAGTATATGCTTTATTGGCAAAGAAATTCAAAAAAGAATCTGTTTACCAATAAGCATCAACTTTTTTACTCAACTCCTAACCAAAGACCATTTCTCCAAAAAACTCGGGGAGATGGAAGTTAGGAGTTGGGTTTTCTATTTTATTCCAAGATATAAAATGTGGTTGTTTGAGATGATCACCACATTTGTAAAAATTCCCATGTATCCGTTTACCTTTCAGGTCTACAAGATCGTCAAACTGAAATACAGCAAATGGAATTACCTCAATCATACTCCATCGCTTATCGGAACCATTACGCTCAATTAAAGAGTAAGTACGCACCTGTTCTATTGTTGTACTATCCAATCGATTTCTACTCGCCTTTTCGGCCGGACCATAACCGATCAAACCCGTTCCAATTAGATTAAATTCAAGGTTATAATAATGTTTGCGTCCATCAAATGAAATAAAGAACTCCACACAACTATCTTCCCATACATTTTGATTTGTATCGGAATAATTACCCCGAAGTTGTTCTTCGACGACATCGTACTGCAACACTAGATATTCCCGGGTGTAGCCAATCTTAAATTGTACCTCAGGTTTATACGGGAAAGATTCGCTCCAATTATTAAACTCCAAAGAATGCGATTCAAGATTGCTTAAGAGCTTCGACAAAGTATGATAATCTAGTGTATTGGTCAGCTCCGCTGCGATAGGCAAAATGGTTAGTTTTTTCATTCGAATATTTTTTTTACAGAAAAAAGAAGCTTCATCTACGCGATGGAAGCTTCTCAATATGATTAAAGGTATAAAATTGTTAAATGCAATCAAAAACTACCTTACGCATAAATGCTTCATTCTTTTCCATCTCTTCAACCAATTTCAGTTGCGTATTTGTACGAACCAGATTATGGTCCTCATATTTAGTCTTGTAGTAATGATCTCCTTCCAAATAGTCCGTTAAGAAACGTACTCCTTGCATATAGGGCAATAAGAAGGCTCCATCTACTAATGTTTCTTTCTCCAAAGTTGTCAAGAAGTCATTAGCTTCCTCCAAATATCCTTCGGCATATGCCTTATATAAAGCAAGATTTAGCAGAATTTTCGATACATCCTTCTCATCCTCGGCAACGGGGTTAATAATCGTCCGAATAGCATCCCCAAAATCATATGCCACATAGCCCGGCATGACGGTATCTAAATCGATGACACATTGCATCTTATCGTGGCGATCTAAGAGCACATTATTAAACTTTGTATCATTATGTGTAATACGCAGCGGAAGCTCACCCTTACTACCAAGTTCAAGAATGGTTTTCATTCGATCTTCACGACTAAAGATAAAATCCAATTTGTCTTTCACCGACGCTACGCGTTGACAGACATCTTTAGCGATCGCTTTTCTAAGATTTTCGAGTCTAAACTCTATATTATGAAAGTTAGGAAGTACCTCAACGATCGATGAAGCATCTAAATCCGAGAGCTGCTTTTGAAACAAACCAAAAGCACGCCCCCCCTCAGCTGCCTGTACCTCAGTCTCTACAATATCATAGCTTTTGGTGTCCTCTATGAGGATAAACATGCGCCAATAATTACCCTGACTATCTTTTATATATAATTTCCCATCTTTTGTAGGAACAATTGTCAATACATGATCGCTGATTCTTTTTCCTTCAGCGACTTTAACTTTCTTACTAAGATGCTTGGTGACAATCTCAATATTATGCATTAATCCATCCACGTTCGGAAAAACATGGTGGTTAATACGTTGTAATAAATGCGATATACCGCTATCTACAGTAGTAACTACACGATAAGTATCATTGATATGACCAGAACCAAACGGTTGCACTGAAATGATATCTCCTTCTAATGTGAATTGTTTTGCTGCGCTCTCTACTACTAATTGGTTAAAATCAGACATTAAACTATGTTTTTTAAATCATCAATGTGCTTGCAATATCACAAATTGAATTAATAAATGATAATTTTTATTTCAATCAAACGTTTGCATGAAATTTAATAAAATTAAGCAAACGTTTGCACTTTCATTTATCCCAAATGAAATAATATATTTGTTAATAGTAGCCAGTCTTAAGGACTGTTTTCAAACAAGTAAATAACTAATATACAAACTCCTTATATCTCAAAACAATGGATAGAAGAAATTTCATAAAATCGACTGCCATCACTACAGCTGGAATCGGTGTCCTTTCAAGTACAGAATTATTTGCTCAAACAAATGGGAAAATAAAAATCGGTTTTATTGGCGTAGGCCTTAGAGGACGTAATCACGTTCAAATTGCCCTAAACAGAGATGATCTAGAAATTGTGGCTGTCTGTGACACCCAAGAAGAATCTCTAGCACAATGCCGTAAACAATTCAACGCAAAAGGCACCAAACTTCCAAAAGAGTATACTGGTGGGGTTGATGCTTACAAAAAGATGTTAAGCAATGAAAAATTAGATGCTGTCATTATTGCAACGCCTTGGCAATTCCACAAAAACCAAGCTATTGATGCAATGAAAGCTGGTCTATACGTGGGTTGCGAGGTTATTGCAGGTTTAACGCTACAAGATCACTGGGATATTGTGAAAGCATCCGAAGAAACTGGAAAACCTTACATGACCCTAGAAAATGTTGCATTCCGTCGTGATGTACTTGCTGTATTGAATATGCACAGACAAGGACTATTTGGTGAATTGTTGCACCTGGAAGGCGGTTATCAACACGATTTACGCGAGGTATTATTCAATGACGGAAAAGCCTATTATGGCCATGGCGTTGAATATGGCCCGAAAGCGATTTCTGAGGCACAATGGCGTACACAGTTCAATATCGACCAAGATGGTGATCTATACCCGACACACGGTTTAGGTCCAATTATGCAATTTGCAGATATCAACAAGGGGAACAGATTCACTCATATCACTTCGTACTCAAGTAAAGCCCGTGGATTGGCAGCCTATGTCAATAAAGTTTCCCCGGGACATCCTAACGGTAAGATCAATTACAAAAATGGTGATATTACACAAACGATGTTACAATGTGCGAATGGAGAAACCATGTTATTAACGCATGATACACACTTGCCAAGACCTTACTCTATCGGTTTCCGCGTACAGGGAACAGACGGTATTTGGATGGATGTTGCCAAAGGTATTCACATCGAGGGTAAATCCAAACCACACACTTGGGATTCAGCAGACGAGTGGGTAAAGAAATACGATCACCCAATCTGGCAAAAATATGAAGAGGTAGCAAACGGTTCTGGTCATGGTGGCATGGACTGGTTTGTATTCAATGCGTTCATTCAGGCTGTAAAACAAAAAGTACAGACTCCAATTGACGTGTATGATTCAGTAACCATGAGTGCTGTATTCCCACTATCTACCGAGTCAATTGCAAAAGGAAATAAAACGTTGGAATTCCCTGATTTCACAAAAGGAAAATGGAAAACCAAGAAAAATACCTTTATGTTAGATGATAGTGGAATGTAATTGAAAAAACATGCTTATTATCATAAAAGCCGTATTGAAAGATATACGGCTTTTTTTATGAATGCTTGACATAATCATAATAATCCTACTATTTGGCCGGTCTTTTCCGTAAATTAGCCTAGCAAACAACTTTTTCAACTCATTATGCTTACCGAAGCAATTATTATTTTAGTCCTGATTATTCTAAACGGAATACTATCGGCATCAGAAATATCCATCGTGTCCAGCAGAAAGGCAAGGCTACAGGCTGAAAGCGATAAAAACAATGCCGCTGCAAAAATAGCGCTAAACCTAAAAGAATCGCCCAACAGCTTTTTATCCACTGTACAAATAGGCATTACCCTTATTGGCATCCTAACCGGATTCTTTTCTGGCGGCAGTATTTCATCTTACCTCGTAGAGATCTTTAATAAATCCAGTATCATAGCCCCCTATAGCGAACAGCTCGCTGTAATCATTGTCGTCTTTATCATCACCTACTTTTCGTTGGTGCTTGGTGAATTAGTCCCCAAACGTATCGGTATGGCTATTCCGGAGAAGTATGCCATGCTAATCGCTTACCCGATGAACCTGCTCAGCAAAATCGTTCGGCCATTTGTATGGCTACTCAGTATGTCGACGGAGTTTATTGTCAAAATACTCAATATCAAGAGCAGCGGCAATAGTGTCACGGAAGAAGAAATTAAGGCATTAGTAGACGAAGGTGTCGACAGTGGTGTCATCGAAGGTATTGAGCACGATATCGTCGACCGTCTATTGAGTTTAGGGGACAAAAAGGCGGTCAACCTAATGACTCACCGCAAAAACATTGTTTTTTTGGATCTGGAAGATTCTTTTGAAGAAAATAGAAAGATCATACTGGACAACGATCATTCCATCTACCCGGTCTGTGAAGGTGGACTCGACAATATTAAAGGTGTTGTTCATGTAAAGTCCTTACTACGACAATGCCTCCAGAACGAAGCATTTGATCTCAGAACACTTATGTTACCGATCAAGTTTGTTAACGAATTCAGTTCATCGTATAGCATTATGAATACCTTGCGTACCTCCAGTATCCATCAAGCGGTTGTCATTGATGAGTATGGGTCACCACAGGGAATTATTACCTTACGGGATATCGTTGGCGATTTGGTTGGCAACATCACAGAAAGCGACCTAAGTGCCCGTCCGACAATACGTCAATTGGAAAACGGCGATTATGTTGTCGACGGACAATATCAGATTGAGGATCTTTTGGATGAATTTGAAATCGGTCTTTCCGAAGAAGACGAAGATGAGATCAATAACGTAACCACCGTAGGAGGCCTCGTGTTTCTAAGATTAGATCACGTACCCGAAGAAGGCGAACGTGTCCGATTTAAAAATCTAATTTTCGAAGTGCTTGATATGGATGGACACCGCATCGATAAACTGCTTTTAAAAGTGGAAGAATAAACATAAATAAGCATCAACAGAAAAGTAAAAAGAGATAAAAAAAAGGGCCAATCAGTGTATTGATTAGCCCTTTTTTTTGTGATGCTATCGATCCTGATTAATTGATCCCATGCATCATTTTTTTCAATATTGGATTGAAGACAATTAATAGCAATGCCGTAACCCCAGGAACTATTGCAAATATCATAAAGAAATAGGACATCGAATGTTCTTCTGTAATGCGATCAATGTATGAGCCTAAAAATCCACCGATAAAATTGGCAATTGCCGAAGCACAGAACCAGCAACCGAAAAGAAGCCCTAAAAATTTCTTTGGGGAAAGCTTACTAACATAAGACAAGCCAACAGGTGAAAGACAAAGCTCCCCTGCTGAATGAAAGAAATAGGCGATCACCAACCAAATCATACTCACAGACGCTGTCTTTGCTCCTTGAGGAATCTCGCTCGCTCCATAAGCTAATGCTGCAAATCCAATTCCCACCAATATTAAACCTAGCGCAAACTTAACTGGTCCCGAAGGATTCCAGACCTTCTCCCAGAATTTGCTAAATGACGATGCAAGTGAAATAATAAAAAATGCATTCAATATTTGAAACCATGAAGCTCCAACTTCCGATCCGGTTATTCCAATTTCTCGAAATACTTTCCATAAGCCCAAGCACCAAATGATACCAAATGAGACAGCGGTAAATAAAATAGTCAATGGATACTGTTTATATATTTTTCTAGCCAATGCTGTTAAAACGATCGTCACAATAACGATAGGCACAATAGTCAAAATAGTATCAATCCATTTAAATGTCACTGCTGAACTTCCAGACAGGACCCTCTGTGTATAATCCTTTGCAAAGATAGACATGGATCCGCCCGCCTGTTCAAAAGACAGAAAGAAAACTACACTAGCCAACATAAATATGGTGACAACTATTAACCTATCACGGACAACATGTGCAGGAATGACCTCTTCCTCCTCTTCGTGATTTTTGATCTTTTTCTCATGGTAAGCCTGAAGTGCTTTGGGTGAATCTCCGATAATTCCAAATATCTTTTGTCCAAAATAGAATTGCAACATACCAAAGAACATAAATACTCCAGCAAGCCCGAAACCATAATGCCAACCAATTTTTTCGCCGATATACCCACATAGAAGCATTCCCAAAAATGACCCGGCATTGATGCCCATGTAGAATATGGTATACCCTGCATCTTTTTTAGGACTTTGATCTGGATAAAGATTTCCCACCATAGAAGAAATATTAGGCTTAAACATCCCGTTACCCAAAATCATTAACACAAGACCCAGATAAAAGAAATTGGAATTCACGCCCTCAAATGCCATAGACAGGTGCCCCAATGTCATTACCAAAGCGCCTATCAAAATCGCCTTCTTAAAACCGGTTAGCTTATCCGCAATCATTCCACCGATCAATGGTGTTAAATAGACAAAACCAGTATACAAACCGTAAAGTTTCATGGCACGTTCGTTACTCCATTCCCATCCCCCATCAGCAAGGGAACTTATTAAAAATAAGGTCAACAATGCCCGCATACCGTAGTAACTAAACCGCTCCCACATCTCTGTAAAGAATAGCACAAATAATCCGGCAGGATGCCCATTTACCATCTTGTCATCGATCCCCTGCTTAGCAAGATGTGCTACAAGAACTTGATCTTTTTCTTGATTCATATAATTTCAATAATTGTTTTATAACTCAGGTTTTGTTTTTATTTTGATAAAAATCGCTTGAAGATACACTATTTTTCTATGAATTAATCAATTCCATGCATCATCTTTTTTATTTTTTTGTTACCCAGAATAAGAAATACAGCAGCCACCATAGGAATTACTGTAAATACAGCAAAGAAATATGACATGGAATGAGATTCTGTAATCTTATCAATATATGACCCAATAAAGCCCCCTATAAAATTAGCTATGGCATTGGCACAAAACCAAAAACCAAACAATAAGCCCAGGAATTTTTTTGGCGATAGTTTACTGACATAAGAAAGTCCGACCGGACCAATACATAATTCGCCCACTGTATGAAAAAAGTACGCCAACACCAACCAGATCATACTAACAGAGGCCGTCTTTGCACCGG
Organism: Sphingobacterium sp. B29; assembly: GCF_001952815.1. NCBI lineage: Bacteria > Pseudomonadati > Bacteroidota > Sphingobacteriia > Sphingobacteriales > Sphingobacteriaceae > Sphingobacterium > Sphingobacterium sp. B29. Next base: position 5,507,291 of record NZ_CP019158.1, read on the forward strand.
TAGGAATCTCAGAGCTTCCAATAGATAAAGCTGCAAAACCAACTCCAACCAATGTCAGTCCCATTGCAAACTTAATTGGACCAGAAGGATTCCATACTTTCTCCCATATCTTACTAAACGATGTGGCCAACGTAATGATAAAGAAAGAATTTAACATCGGAAACCAGGATACAGTAACTTCGGAATTCATACCATAATATTCCCGATAAACTTTCCAAAGACACAAAGACCAAATGATCACAAAAGAAATACTCGAAAAAAGTATGATCATAGGGTATTTACGTACGATTTTCTTTGCTAAAACAAACAGTACTCCGGTAATTACCACAATCGGCAAAACCGTCAATGCAGCATCCAACCATTTAAATAAAACCGCCACTTCACCACTCAATACCCGTTGTGTATAATTTTTCGCAAAGATCGTCATCGAACCACCTGCTTGCTCAAAAGCTAAATGGAAAACAATACTTGACAACATAAAAATGGCTATTACCAGCAAACGATCACGAACAATATGCTTTGGATTTTCTTCTTGACCACCCGCAATATCGGTTAACTCGTCTTGTTTCTCGGGTGTATTTCCAATTTTTCCGAAAATGGGTTGTGCAAAATAGAACTGCAACATTCCCAAAAACATAAATACTCCGGCTAGCCCAAAGCCATAATGCCAGCCGATCTTCTCACCAATATAACCGCATAGCATCATTCCTAAAAACGCTCCCCCGTTGATGCCCATATAAAAGATGGTATAACCCGCATCTTTTTTACCTCCTTTATCCGGATATAATTTCCCTACCATCGAAGAAATATTGGGTTTGAACAATCCATTTCCCAAAACAATCAGCACCAAACCCGCCAAAAAGAAGCTTTTATTAAATCCCTCTAAAGCCATAGCGATATGTCCCAGCGTCATAATTATAGCTCCGACCATAATGGATTTTTTATATCCTGTCAGGCGATCGGCTATAATCCCACCGAACAGTGGCGTTAAAAACACCATCCCGGTGTACAAACCATAAAGCTTCATGGCCTCGGAGTTGGTCCAACCCCATCCTTGTTGTGCAATGGTAGAAACCAGAAAATTGACCAACAGCGCCCGCATACCATAATAGCTAAAACGCTCCCACATCTCTGTGAAGAATAATACAAACAAGCCGGCAGGATGCCCTTGTACCAATACATGTTCAGCCCCTACTTTTTGCAAATGGGTCTCAAGAACAGCATTTTTTTCAAAATTCATGTTTTTTTAGTCGTTATTTTTCAAAATAAGGTAGTGCGATTTCCATTTATAAAATATACCATTGGTAAACGGAAAAATCCGATGATCCTCTACACAAAGAAAGAGGTTGTTCACCCGTCTTCATATACTCAAGCAAGATAGTGAAGATTTTAATAGGTTTCTAACGAATGGACGGCAGTTTTTTTCGTTGTTGCATCCAAACAACACTTCAATTAAAACCTATCAACGAGTCGAGTTCTTTCCATTTCCTGAAAAGAACTCGACTCGTTAAATATTAAATCAAAGGGCGCAAACGTTCCAGTAATTTTTTAGTAGCAAAAATACCCTCTTCTTCGCTCAACTTACTTCCCTCATATTCAATCCCCACATAACCTTTGAATTTTGCTTTTTTAACAATCTTCAACATACGCTCATAGTCAATTTGCGTTTCATTTCCATTGGCATCAAAATCATGTGTTTTGGCACTCACACCATGCGCATAAGGCATTAGATCAGTCACGCCTTGATAACGATCATACTCATAGAAATTACCAAGATCAGGTAAACTTCCACAATATTTACTACCCACTGCTTTTAATGTATTGGCCAACCAGTCACCATGTGAAGAGATACCACCATGGTTTTCTACAATAATGCTAATCCCCGCTTTTTTACCAATATCAGATAGCGTTGTTAAACTTTCAACAACACGTTTACTCACTTCCTCAGGAGTTCCTTTTCCAGCCGCATTGACACGGATTGCATGACAACCTAAGAAATTAGCAGCAGAAATCCACTTATAATGGTTTTGCACGGCTTGTTTTCTCTTTGTTTCATCTTCATCACCGAGATTTCCCTCACCATCAATCATAATGAGTACATTACGTACACCATTATCTTTTGCACGCATATTCAGCTCAGTAAGGTAGTTATTATCATTAGCCTTATCCTTAAAAAACTGATTCACATATTCCACCCCGTAGATACCGTATTTTTTGGCAGCTAATACCGGAAAATCCAAATTGTTCAAATCTCCCTTGAACAAGGATTTATGCAATGACCATTCAGCCAAGGAAATGTCAAACCAATCTTTCTTTGCTGCCGCAAAACTCTCCAAAGAGGGAGCTAATGCTATACCAGCAGACGCTAGCGCAAGGTTTTTAAGAAAATCTCTTCTTGAATTCATGTGTTTAGATTTAATGTGTTATTTAAATATTTCCCCAGCCAGTAGTCAACACATCAACGAGGTGCATCGTCTGAATGGGTAATTTATGTTTATCGATATAAGATTGAAGCTGTAGCAAACAAGATGAATCAGTGGAAATAATATAATCCGCATTCAGATCAAGTGCGTTGCGCACTTTTTGCTCAGCCATTGCTGCGGATATTCCTTCGAATTTAACGGCAAAACTCCCCCCAAACCCACAACATGTCTCGCTATCTTTCACCTCCACCATCTCCAAACCTAAGACCTTACTCAATAATTTCCGTGGTTCCTCTTTAATCTTGCACTCTCGCAAAGCCGAACAAGAATCGTGGTACACCGCAACACCCTCAAGCTCAGCTCCAAAATACTCTTTTTTTAGCACGTTTACTAAAAAATCAGAGATTTCCATAACCTGTTGCTGTATTTTATGGCATTGATGGGAATCTGCCGAATTTGCGAATAAATCATTATAAGCATGTCGTACCATACCGGTACAAGACGCAGAAGGAGAAATAATCACATGATCTCCTGAGAAATCACCTAAAAACTTCCGTCCGACCTGTTTTGCATCATCCCAAAATCCAGCATTATAGGCAGGCTGGCCACAGCATGTCTGCTCAGGATTATAGACAACCTCGCAGCCGACCTTTTCTAATAAACGAACCGTATTAAAAGCGGTCTCAGGGTAAAGCTGATCTATAAAACAAGGAACAAAAAGTTCTACTTTCATATGCAATTCAATCAATAAAATTAAGATTTATTGGATACTAATATCCGGATCAAAAGTAACAATCCAATTACAAAAAATAAAGAAAGAACCAATGCCGAATATCGAATATTATGTGTAACCTGTTCTATAAACCCGAATGAGAATAATCCTATGACAATGGCAACTTTTTCTGTGACGTCATAGAAAGAGAAGAAAGCAGTCGTATCTTTGATATCCGTCGGAATTAATTTAGAATAGGTTGAACGCGATAAGGACTGAATCCCGCCCATAACTAAACCGACCAATGCAGCAATGATATAAAACTGAAGTGGGGTAGATAAATAAAAGGCCGAAATACAGATTCCGATCCAGATCATTACCACAACGATCAACACCTTGATATTCCCAAAAAGCGTAGATAAATAAGACATTAAAAATGCACCTAAGATAGCTACAAGTTGAATGAGAAGAATGGTAGCAATCAACCTTTCCGCGCCTAAATGCAAAATTTTCTCCCCAAAAGAAGAGGCGACAATCATCAAAGTCTGAACACCAATTGCATAAAAGAAAAAAGCCGGCAAAAACTGTTTTATTTCAGGAATACCTTTGATCTTTTGGATAACATGGCCGAATTCATTCCGTACATTCTGAACAAAACTCTTACCTGTGTTATTCTCGGTTGCATCGATTTTAGGCAGGTATTTAAAAGGAATCATTGAAAACCCAAGCCACCACAATCCGACCATTAAAAATGATATACGAGCCGGTAGTGAAGCATCTGTAATACCAAACCATTCAGGTTTAAGCACCACTATAAAACAAAGAATCTGTAAAGTGACACAGCCAATATAACCATAAGCAAAACCTTGCGCACTCACCTTATCTTGCTGATCGACTGTCGCCAAAAGCGGCAAATAGGAATTATTAAACAAAACACCGCCAATATACCCCATCGCTGCAAGCACAAAACAGATGATACCAATTTCCAAAGTTTCAAGCTTGAAGAAAAATAAGCACATACATGCAACTGCTCCAACATAAGTGAAGAATTTCATAATCTGTTTCTTTTTTCCTTTTGCATCAGCGTACGAAGAAATAAAGGGCAAAGAAAACGACATCAACAGATAGGCAAAAGCCAAAGAAAAATTAGAAAGTGCGGTATTGACGACTTCAATCCCAAAGAAACTAACAACATCACCATGCTCTTTTGTTGTAGTAATTGCGGTATAGTAAACAGGGAATATCGTGGAAGTAATAACAAGGTTGTAAGCAGAATTGGCCCAATCGAACATGGCCCAAGAACGAATCAATTTTTTATTGTTTTTTACAATTGCTTCCATTTAAATTGGCTTAATAAGTTTGACGAATATAAGTAATTATTTTAGCCATTTCTTTACGAATTGCACTTGCTCGATCATCTATATAATTATTGTTCATAAAAGAAAATGCCAAGCGCCTTCCTGTCCGTGTGATCAAATAACCACTTTGATTATAGACAGATGTAATCGTTCCCGTTTTAGCAAAAACAAACGGTTCTCCGAGATCTTTGCTATAGGTACGTTTCAGGGTACCATCTACACCTCCGGCCGGAAAAAGACGAAAACGTTCCTTCTCATCCGGCAACTTATTTTTCAAGACGACCAATAGATCGACATTATTTTGCGGTGTCACCTTGTTATAGGACGACAAGCCCGATCCATCAAAAATGGCAACCTCAGCTGAAAAGTATTTATAAACGTTATTCTTCATCCAGTCCCGCACCAAGTAAGTATCAAATTGGCCGAATTGTTTCCACGAACACATCATTAAAAACTGTTCAGCAATAAAATTATCACTTGGCAACATCATTTCACGTATTAAATTTTTGGTACTGCCGGAATAGAGTATCTTGGTATTGCTTGGTTTTTGATAAGACAATAAGGTCACGGATTTACCTAGACTATCCGACAATAATTTAATAAATAAGCTATCAGAATAGATAAATGGGACTTCATTGACATAACCGCTCGGAACGGGACGTTTGGACATCCAAAAGGAATTTGCACGAAATGAACGGGAAAGTTCAAAATCACCTACCTTAGGTTCCGGCAAAAAATCCAGTGAATTTTGAAAACTCGTTGGAGAGGTTGATAAATAATTATAACCTTTTTGTCGAAAAGTGACCACATTGCCATAAATAGGAAATGTACTGATTTCAGGCTGATAGTAAGCTTCAAAATCTTCCATAGCCCAACCATGTGCAAAGAACTTATTCTTCATTGTCCCTGGTACAACAAAAATGCGTTTATTCGTATTTTTCAAAAAGTTATACACTACCCGGGTATCTAACCGATTATGCAAAAACGTCGGATCGCCTGTCCCCCAGATAAGCAGCGAGTCTCCTCGTTCCACATACTCCAAACCGGGTATTGAATCGCCCAGCAGGGCCAAAGCGGCATAGGTTGTATACATTTTTGTATTGGAAGCCGGTGTAAAATGCTTATTGCCGTTTATGTCCATCACATATTTATTGGCATTTAGGTCATACAAAGAAAAACCAACAAAATGATCATTTAATATTTTAGATTCTTGAAATAGCTGATAAACATCCTCAAAGCTCTGAGCCTTCGCTACAAAAGTAGCCGCCAGCACAAACCAAAGCAGCAACAATGCACTTAAATTTTTTTTCATCAGTTCAAACATACAAAAAACTGCAAGAACTCTCTTTCGCCTATTGCCAAAATTCAGATACAAATCCTTTAAAAAGGAAAGGGGAAGACATTGCCTCCCCCTTTCCTTTTTAAAATATCAAAAATTAATATCCTTGATTTTGTGTCAGAGCTCCACCACTTCTGTCAATCTGCGATTGTGGAATTGGGAAGTAATCATTTTGAGGTTTATAGTTTAAGCCTTTATAGCGAGCCATAAAACCGCCTTCAAACGTTGCGTAGCTTTCCAATACAGTTTTCGCCTCCCCCCAACGCACAAGGTCATAGAAACGATGTCCTTCCATCGCTAATTCTAAACGACGTTCAAAACGAACAGCTTTGCGCGCATAATTTTGGTCTGGGAAAGAAGTATAAGGTTTAACAACATATACCGCCGCTGCTACATTATCGCCAGTCGTTTTAGGAGGTAATTTTGCCGCACGCTCACGAACTGCATTTACCAGATTCATTGCTGCACCTAAATCGCCTAATTCAACCTGACATTCAGCTGCCATTAAAACAACATCAGCTAAACGAATAATATTAACATCCAAGTCAGTAATATATGCCGCTCCTGACGCAGTATGTGTTGCATGCAAACTCTTCGGAATCATTGTTTTTATACCAACAAATGGTCCACCTGAGCTCACCTCACGAATCCATGCATCACCTGGCATGACACCATAATCATAGAAATTCACACCTCTACGGCCAACCGTATAATCTAAACGTGGGTCAAAACGAAGCGTAACATCAAGTTTATATGTTTTCTTTGCGTCATCGGACAAACCGAAATCTGATTTATATGGATTATTTCGATAAGAACCATCTAACAATGGTAATCCATTTGCATCGACTTTATAGGCATTAACCAAATCAATGGTCGGCTGATAGAAACCACAACAACCTACAGGATTACTTCCATTTAATCCAGACAACATATCACCAACATTGGCATTATCACCAGATCCATCTGGATTAATCACATGCTTCGATACCAATAATGCCTCTGGGCCGTCTTTTGTAAGTACATCAAAGTTATTTTGGTACGGCATCGTACGTAGATCCTTTGCACCTATAACTTCCTTAAACAAAACTAACGCATCCGCATATTTTTTCTGATAGAGGTAAACTTTACCCAGATAAGCTTTCGCGATATTCTGATCCATACGTCCGGCCTGGCTATTGATTTTTGTCGCTGGCAAATTCGCTATTCCTGCTTTTAAATCGTCAATAATCTTCGGAAGTACATCATCCTTATTCGGTTTCGTTTTAGCCTCATCATCTGTTGTGTTCTCATCAACATACGCTAGATTTTTGAAAACACGCCATAAATAAAAATAATAATGCGCTCGCAATACTCGGGCCTCACCTTCTATTTCCTTCGCACGTGCAGCCGTTACCGTTTTTTCACCTGCTTGGTCAGCCTTCAGAATACGCAACGTATTATTTGCCCTTAATACGCCCTCATAATAAACTTCCCACATTTGACTCAGGTTGTCGTTCGAACTATTTGGCGTATGAAATTCGATCATATTCATGTTCGGTTGATCGGTTGCCTCAGATCCTTTATGTGCATTATCTCCAGCAACTTCACCAAACAACCATTGGCTAGGCGCCGAAGAGTAATTCCCCCAGGTACCGTTGACATTGCCGTTTAATATTCCATACGCCCCGATAAGAGAGGCCTCTATACCTTTTGAATTTACAATCTGAGACTCGGGCAATTCTGCTTGCGGATCACGCTCCAAAAAAGATTTCCCACAAGAGGCTAATAAAGTCAATGATATACCTAAAACTGTAATTATATTTCTTTTTTTCATTTCAATCAAATTTTAACTTAAATCACTAAACCCTTAAAATCCTAGACTAACACCCAACATATATTGACGAGCCTGTGGATACACACCAAAGTCTACACCCAAGGCTGGGTAAGTCGACGGAGTAGCCGTAACTTCTGGATCAAGTCCCTCATATTTAGTAATCGTAAACAGATTTGTTACCCCCACATAAGCACGGAGTTTCTTGATACCGGTATTATTACCAAAAACACGATTGGTATCGAAGTTATAGCCAACTTGAAGATTTTTCAATTTCAAGAAACTTGCATCCTGTACATAATAGCTCGAAGAAGCATATTCATAGGGTGAAGCATTTCTCACTTGGGAAGGGATCATGCTACCGCTATTCGTTGGACTCCATTCATCCAATACGCGCGTACTTTTTTGACCTCTAAACACACCAAAATCTGTAAAGTATCTCGTAGCTTCATAGTTTTGATTACCCTTTGAGCCATAGAAGTAAGCCATAAAATCAAAGTTTTTATAAGCCGCATTGATATTGAATGAATACACAAAATCAGGATGTGGGCTACCTATAATGGTACGGTCACTTGCATCAATTTTGCCATCACCATTGACATCCTCAAATTTAAGTCCACCAGCTCTCGACTTTCCATCCTCATATTTAGCGACACTCGCATTGTTCATATCCGCTTCCGAATAAATACCAATTACTTTATAGCCATAGAAAGCACCAAGAGGTTCTCCAGGTTTTAAGATGGAGGTTTCCATACTTCTAAAACTACCGTACACTTGTTGGGTTACTGATGGTGCCAAAGAAACGATCTTGTTCACGTTACGTGAAATAGTAGCGGACAGATCCAATTTAAATGCACTTTCTTGACGTCTACCGTAATGATAATTCAATGAAAACTCGATACCTTTATTTTGCATATCACCAATATTTACATAAGGCGATCCGGCCCGACCTGCGGCAACAGCAGGTAAAGGTAACAGGTACAACATGTCTTTCGTCTTTTTATTGTACCAATCGAAAGATCCATCAAAATCACCTTGTGCCAGGGTAAAATCCACCCCAACGTTTAATGCAGATACTTGTTCCCATTTCACGTCCGGATTACTATAGGCATTGTGCCACATACCGGAAGTCAAGCTTCCGTCAATAGGATATGAAGATGAATTAATAGCGACCTGATAGCGATTCAGATATTGATTGGCTGGAATACGTTGGTTCCCCGTCACACCATAACCCGCTCTGATTTTTAGGTCCGAGATCCATGAAACACCTTTCATGAATTCTTCCTCCGACAAACGCCAGGCAGCACTCGCTCCAGGGAATGTTCCATATTTATTGTTCGGCCCAAAATTAGAAGAACCGTCACGACGCACTGTTGCACTTAAGATATACCGATCTTTGTAGGAATAATCAACCTTTCCAAACACCGAAAACAAGGAACCTACAGAACCGCTACCTTCACTGACGCGACCAGTTGAAGCGGCATCCAAGTAAAGGTAATCAAGCGATGACATTGTAAAAAAGCCATTTCCTTTTCCCCTTATCTGCCTATTTCTATTCTGAATAGCTTCCGTACCAGCGAGAATGCTCAACGTATGCGCCTCATTAAATGTTTTTTTATAATTTAAAGTATTTGTCCAAGTCCATTCTTTATTCAGTCCAAAAAATTCATTAATTCCGTTGTTAAAACTTCCTTCTGTAAACTCAGGGTTTGGATAGGTATAAGATACACCATTGTAGTTTTCATACTTCATACCAAAACTGCTACGGAAGGTTAATCCTGAGACAATATCAAATTCTCCAAAGACATTCCCGAAAAACATATTGCTCTTATTTTTATTATCCTTGGCACGATAGGCGATAGCAACAGGGTTTTCGCCATTACCATACTGTCCGCCAACAGATCCCGCAAAATTTCCACCCTCATCATATACAGGAATGATATTATGAATACGATACGCAAAACCTAAAGCACTACCTTCACCGATATAGTCCCCGGCAGTATTGGTATTTACCCCCATACCAAATCCTTCTGTAAAACTGTATTGCATATTTTCGCCGAAACGTAGTTTATTATTAAAGGCAGAGAAGCGTGTGTTTGAACGAAGATTATATTTTTCAAAACCGGTATGAATAATCGTTCCTTTTTGTTTCAGATAACCGCCCGAAATCGCATAGGACGCATCTTCACCACCTCCTAAAACGCTAAGTTGGTGCGACTGGGTAGGCGCATTTTGGGATAAAGCATCAAACCAGTTGGTTCCGGCCTTATTTGCTTTGGTAATTTGATAAAAATCGCTTCGGCTACTCGCATCGTACTTATATTTTGACATATCCACGTCTGCGGCTGTAATCACATCTTTCCCGCCCACTTTAGGTCCAGCAATAAGGTAATCAGGCATCACATTGTTTGTGCCGTCCAATCTGTTTTCAATATCCAATGTTTGTTGCGGAGACAACATTTTTGGAAAACGCCCACTGTTTGGAACCTGCACACCATAATAAGAGTCAAGGCTAAATTGAGGTTTTCCACTTTTACCGATTTTTGTGGTAATGATGACAACACCATTATTTGCACGTGAACCGTAAATTGAAGCTGCTGATGCATCTTTTAAGACCTGCATCGTCTCAATATCATTTTGATTCAACCAGCTTAACTTTCCTTCATAAGGCACTCCATCAATAATGTAAAGCGGCTCGTTGTTGTTGATCGTACTGTAACCACGAATTTTGATCTGTGGTGTAGAACCAGGGGCACCATCAACTACGATCTGAACCCCTGTTGCCCGCCCTTGCAATGCCTCAACTGCACTCGCCGCCGGGGTAGTCTTCAACTCCTTCACATTGACAACGGCAACAGCACCGGTTAAATCTTTCTTCCGCTGTGCCGAATAACCTGTGACAACAACCTCTTCCAAGGCATCTTCTGAACCACTTAAGGAAATTGCAAGATCAGCCTTCGAAGAAACAGTAACTTCAGTACTTTTGTACCCAATATAACTGATAATCAACACATCGCCTACTTTTGCTTGAATGGTAAATGCACCATTCTCGCCGGTCGACGTCCCGTTACTGCTCCCTTTGACTTTCACAGATACACCAGTAATACCTTGACCTGTAGCAGCATCCTTCACGACCCCCTTGATAGGTGTCTGTTGTACGCTCCTTGTTTTGATTAATGAAACGACTTCAACTTTGCCATGGCTAGTTAATCCACTGGCAAATCCATGAGTGGTCATTCCTCCCCCAATGAGAAGAGAACTCATAATCAGAAACCTCTTATTGAACTTTTGGCCCAATATGAGATCAAAACAGCAATTTTTGTCCGTTTTTTTCATCATAATTTTACTAAATAGGTGGTTTAAAAAAAATTTATGTTTATGCTTTAGTTGTTTTAGTTGCTATTGGTTATTATTTAAGTTTTTGGTCATTTTTTAGGTCTGACGACAACAATGCTATATTATTGGCAGATTCAGGACCCTTGGTTATTCATTTTTTACTAATTTGGTTATTTTCCAGAAATGTTAAAATCTGTTAAATAAATGTAAAGAATAATAAATGTAAAAAAAAAGGAAAAATCTTAATTAATTCACAAAGCGCTATAAATCAAGTTATTGTATTTTATACACTAAGTTGCAATGCAATACTATTGTTACACAAGCATATCCTTTTGTTTTTTATATCCGGAATGTTTCCCAAAATTCAATTTGCATTGTCAAATATTCCGCAAACAGGTCCAAATAAGCTAAAAGCTCCTTATATTTGTTGTTGATGAATGTAAGTAATTTATTAGAACGGGCGCTCCGATTTGAGTTCCTATCCAAGGAAGAAGGTGTTTTTTTATATCAAAATGCACCTACAGCTGATTTGACTTTCGTAGCCAATGAATTGCGTAAGATACAAGTGCCACATGGTAAGGTAACCTGGCAGATCGACAGAAATGTCAATACCACAAATGTGTGTATTGCAAATTGCAAATTTTGCAATTTTTTCCGTCGCCCTGGTCATGAAGATAGCTACATTACCGATATTGAAAGCTACAAACAAAAGATAGAGGAAACTTTTAAATACGGTGGCGATCAACTGCTGCTGCAAGGTGGCCATCACCCGGATTTAGGTATTGAGTTTTACAAAAACCTTTACAAGCAATTAAAGGAACTTTATCCTACGCTAAAACTACATTCTCTCGGCCCACCTGAAATTGCGCATATTTCCAAATTGGAGAACATGAGCCATATTGAAGTTTTGACGCAATTGAAAGAAGCAGGACTAGACTCGCTACCTGGAGCGGGAGCTGAAATTCTCAATGATCGTGTGAGACGTCTTATATCAAAAGGAAAATGCGGTGGTAAAGAATGGCTAGATGTTATGCGGGCAGCCCATAAAATTAATTTACCAACTTCTGCCACCATGATGTTTGGTCATATCGAAACGATAGAAGAACGTTTTGAACATTTGGTATGGATTCGCGAAGTACAGGATGAAAAACCTCAGGAATCCCATGGATTTATTGCGTTTATCCCTTGGCCTTTCCAAGATGATGGCACCTTATTGAAAAGACTGCGCGGTATTACCAATAATGTAACGAGCGAAGAATATATTCGCATGATTGCCTTAAGCCGCATCATGCTTCCTAATATTAAAAATATACAAGCTTCCTGGCTCACCGTCGGAAAGCGCACAGCGCAATTATGTCTGCACGCTGGAGCGAACGACTTCGGCTCAATTATGATTGAAGAAAATGTCGTTTCGGCAGCAGGTGCACCACATCGGTTTACATCAAAATCTATACAGGAAGCTATTTTGGAAGCTGGATTCAGCCCACAACTGCGAACACAAAAGTATGAGTTCCGTGAGCTACCAGCCCATATGGTCGAACAGGTCATTAACTATTAATACGATACATTGAAAGACGTCATAAGAAATATTGAAGCAATTATATTTGCTTCTGCGGAAGGAATAGATCTTGCCGATATCAAACAGATTTTGCAGGAATCCTTAGCCATCGAAGTATCCAGGGAAGAGCTACGTGAGTTGATTAAAAAAATTGAAACGAAGTACCAGGATGAAGACTATGTACTCGAATTACGCTATATCAACAACGCCTATCAGTTTTTGACAAAAGCTGTTTATCATGAATCGATACAACAGCTCCAAAATCACAATAACAAGCGAAAACTAAGTCAATCAGCACTAGAAACACTCGCAATCATTGCCTACAGACAACCGATAACAAAATTAGAAGTGGAGCAGATTAGAGGTGTAAGCTGTGATTACTCTATTCAACGGTTACTGGAAAAGAAGTTGATCAAAATTGCGGGAAAAGCAGATAGTATCGGAAAACCTTTACTTTATGCAACAAGCCAGCAGTTCATGGATCACTTCGGAATCAATGGTGTGAGAGATCTCCCTCAATTGAAAGACATCGTTACCGAGGACAATGCGATTGGCGAAACAAATGAATAAATAAAATAAAATAAATTTTTATTTTCAAAACACAATTCAACATACTGATTAACAGAAAAATAAAGCTTAATATTTTTTTAAAAAAAAAGTTTTAAAAAATAGTTTTCTTCTCTAATTTTACAACATTGAATAAGAAACAATAAAGTATTATTTTATGAACACGGCAACTTTAGCTAACGAAGATCTTGAAGAAGTAAAATTCGCATCTTTCAACGGTCCTGATGACGATGATGATGATTTCGATGATGATTTCGATTTACCTGAAATCGACTCGATTGGAGGATTGGATGACTTCGATGATGACGATGAATTTTAATATTTTAGTGCGATATAACACTACCTATTAAAACACCAGAGTATCATTAAAAAATAAGGCGTTCAATTTGATTGAACGCCTTATTTTTTACTTTACTTGATTTTTTACTTTACTTGATCGATCAATTTATGTAATTCCATCTTGGGAATCATGCCGCTTTGTCGCCATACCTGTTGGCCATTTTTGAACAACACGAAAGTAGGCACGCCACTTACCTTATAAATCGAAGCAATTTTTGGATTCTTATCCACGTCGATCTTAATGATAGACAAATCATCTTGATAAAATTCCTTTACATCCTGTAAAATCGGCGCCATAGTCTGGCAGGGACCGCACCACGTCGCAAAAAAATCCACCAAAACCAGCGAATTTGATTGAATAATCTGGTCAAAAGTAGCCATTATTGATTCTCCTTTACTTCTTCTTGCAATGCCTTATACCCACCTTGGATATTGCATATATGTTTAAATCCTTTAGCACTCAAAATAGATACAGCCACTGCACTCCTATAACCTGATTGACAGTGTACATACAGCTGTTGATAGTCTTTTTTAAGCGTAGAACCAAAATTAACGAAATCTGTTAATGGAATATTCATTGCATTGTCAATATGTCCATTACCAAATTCTTTATCTGTTCTTACATCCATAATATGACCTTGATCTGATCTTTTCCTGAATTCTCCTGCACTGATATTACGCAACGAGACTACATCTTCACTAGCTTTCCAAGTTTCAATGCCGCCTTCCAAAACCCCAATAACATGGGTATAACCCAGCTTTAATAAATGATGATAAACCGTATCTTGACTATTTCCGTCTGTAATCAATAAAAGCTTTTGAGCTTTATTGGGAAACACTTGCGCCAAAAAGTGGTCAAAAGGACCTTTAAAGCCTATATTTATAGATTTAGGTACAAATCCTTGTAGGAATATATCGCCAGGTCGCGTATCAAGAACTTGGATAGCTGTTTCACGACGCAATTTTTTAAATTCTTTCAATGTTAATCGTGATAAATCTGAAGCGGGTTGCGACATCTCGACCCGATGACTCTTCGATTCTGCATGCAATTGCATTTGAACATTAAACAGTGCTAAACAAACCCCACATAATGTGATAAAAACTCTATGCATATATTTTACTATTTAAAAGGAATAAGCAGCTTTTCCAATTCCTCAATTTTACCATTGTATATATTTAAGTCCACATTGCCTTGAATCCCTCTGACAGTACCTTTTTCAGAAAATTGCCAGAAAGCCCAATGCGCTTTGGGGTTCTCAACCCAGAAGTTATAATTTGCAATCCACAACGTATAAGCTGCAAATTCCTTTTCCAAAAAGTCACTATAAAACTTATCTCCGGAGTAAAGAATGGGTTTTACTTTGTAGTGGGCTTCAACTTCTTCAAGCCAACGTTTTAGCCCAACTTTCAAGCTATCCATCGATTGTTGTTTTGGATGCTCCTCAATATCCAAGACCGGTGGAAGATCGCCAGACTGTAGTTTAACCTTCTGAATAAAATTCTTCGCTTGCTTGACCGAGTTCTCATTGGGTCTAAAATAATGGTAGGCGCCTCTCAAAACTGCCCTATTTTCCGTTTTACTCCAATTTCGACTAAACTTATCATCAATTCCTTTTTCACCCATTGTCGCCCTGATAAACACAAAATCTATCGGAAAATGATCATTGATTGTGCTTACCTTTTGCCAATCTATTTCTTCCTGATAGGTAGACACGTCTATGCCAAACACCTTATCATCGTGCTTGCTCATAATCTCAATATTACGAATATCATATTTAGCTTCCTTCGTCAGAGACTTGTCTTTGGAGGTAGCCACGCGAAAATAGTATATAATTCCAGCCCGATAATGCCACACAACAAGACAGAGGAAAAGCACCAGCATTCCTGCTATCATCCAAATCCACTTTGTTCCACTAACCTGACTTCCTTTTGTACTTGTTTTCTTTCTTTTTGATCGCTGTTGTGCCATAGCACGATGAAGTTACGGCAATAGCAATTAACTCGCAAAATTTTCGCAACAATTTATATTTTTGTGTATGATCGTATACAACCCCAAAGACTGGCTTTCGGCAACTTTCAAGTTGCATAAATCAGATACCTTCAAAAAGTTACTGCCATTTCTTGTTTTGATAGCGTTTTATTCCTGGATGATTGCCTTTCTTGAATTGGAATACCTCAAACTAAATGAAAAGAGCTGGGTCAAAAACATTACCATTGTCCACAACCTACTCGGTTTTGTTATATCGCTTTTACTGGTATTCCGAACAAACACGGCCTATGACCGCTGGTGGGAAGCCCGAAAACAATGGGGTACATTGACCAATGTTAGTAGAGCCTTTTCGTACAAACTAAATGCCATGCTGGATGTAGATGACAAAGTGAATCGTAGTTTTTTCAGAAAGGCAATCCCCCTATTCGCAGAAACACTATACGATTTTCTAAGATCGGATTACACCAAGTTTATGCTCGACGAAAACGAACACCCTGAGTTAAAGGCTTTAGACAATAAAAAACATGGTCCGAACCAAGTTTCCACCATGATCTTCCACAAAATCAATGATCTATATAAAGAAGGAACTATAAGTGGCGATCAGCTTATTATCCTTAATGAGGAAATTATTACCATGACACATGTTTGTGGAGCTTGTGAGCGTATTAAAAACACCCCAATACCATTAGCATATAGTGCATTTATCAAGAAGTTCATTATATTCTATACCATGACCCTTCCAGTAGGTTACGTTTTTTCCATCGGTTACTTTGTTGTGATTGCTGTACCATTTATCTTATATGTTTTAGCATCTCTTGAATTAATTGGTGAGTCCATTGAAGAGCCATTTGGTATCGACCAGGACGATTTACCGATCGACAAAATTGCGGCCAACATCAGGAAACACTGCCATGAGATTATCCCTGCATAGACTTTTTTAAAAAACAATCTAGCTCATTTTCAAACGCTAAGACTAACTATAGAAAATAAGTTTTGTAAATCTATTCGAAATTTCTACTTTTGTCGCGGAGAGTTGGCAGAGTGGTCGAATGCGGCGGTCTTGAAAACCGTTAACTGTCACAGGTTCGGGGGTTCGAATCCCTCACTCTCCGCAGAAAAAGCCTTTCAGAAATGAAAGGCTTTTTGCTTTTGCTCCTTTATTCTCCCCCATCAAAAGAACAATTTTCTTATAGTACCATTCCATTCGAATTATCAGAGCGTTACCTACAAGAAAACAACATTTCCCTCAACTCTTCCTGGCCACATGCACTCTTTTTCACTTTTTTCATTCTTTTATGTAATAATCTGTAATTCATAACATCTAATAGGCAGAATATTTTAGAAAACCATAATTACTAATTTTAAATTCAATTCTTATGAAAACGATTGTTCTTCGTATCAATAAAGATCTACCGAACTATTTAAGCCATTTCACCAAAGTCGGTATTTCAATACTTTTACTTATGATTTACGGATCGGCATTTGCACAGAAAAAATATGATTTTCAGGTCAGTATCTATGGAAAAGGAACACCGATCATTCTTATTCCAGGATATAGTTGTAGTGGAACCGTATGGACAGAAACTGTAAATCACTTAAAAGATAAATACGAATGTCACGTGCTTACACTTCCTGGTTTCGCAGGACAAGCAGCGATTAAAGAAGCATTGCTTGAGACTATGCGCAATGAAATCATAGCATATACAGAGGCAAAAAAATTGCAAAATCCGATTCTTATAGGCCATAGTTTAGGAGGCTTTTTGAGTCTCTGGATCGCAAGCACCGCACCTTCGCTATTTCAAAAAGTTATCGTTGTGGACGGAGTACCGTTCTACCCGGGCATGCAGAACCCAAATACAAGTGTAGAGGAAGTGAAAAAGTTTGTCGATAAAGATGCACTTATCGCACAATTTACTTCGATGGGAGACCAACAACTTAGTGTGTATGCTGAAAATATAGCACGACAGCTGGTAACTGATTCTATAAAAGCCAAAACAATAGCCGAATGGCAAGTACAGAGCGATAGAGTTACATTAGCATCTGCTTTTTATGAAATGATGACGACGGATATCCGCCAGGATCTTGCTAAAATTACCATACCCGTTTTGGTGCTAGGTAGTAAGTACGAAACGCTGGAAAAATCACAGCAGATTCTTTCCGAGCAATATAAGTATGTAAAAAAGCTAACTTTACACAATACCAACAGTAAGCATTTTATTATGTATGATCAGCCAATTTGGTTTTTTAAAGAACTAAACACATTTTTAAAATAACCCGATGACCAACAAAGAAAAGTTTGAGATTATTTACAAAGAATATGCGCCGGCCATCCGCAAATTATGCCTCAGTTATACCGGAGACCGAGATAATGCAGAAGATTTAATCCAAGAGACCTTCATTACTGTATGGAAAAAACTCGATAGTTTTCGCAACGATGCCAAATTAAGCACCTGGATCTACAGAATAGCGATCAATAATTGCTTGACGAGTATGCGAAAAAAACATCTGCATTTAAAAAAAAATGACCGACACAAGCTGCATCGATATACCAGAGGATTCATCGAATGAAAAAATACAGCAGATTGATCTGCTGTACAAATGTATCAGCAAACTAAAAGAAGCTGATAGGGTACTGATCACATTGGTATTAGATGAAAAACCTTATGAGCAAATAGCAGAAATTACGGGAATTACAGAGAATAATCTCCGTGTAAAAATCCATAGAATTAAAAAAGAATTAACCGAAATTTTCCATAAATATGCAAGACTTTAACGATTTACAACATCTTTGGAAACAGGATAGCAAACAAAATATCTTGCCCCCAAAACACCTGAATAAGGTCAAAAACTTTCGTCAAGAATTAATAAGGAAAGAAATAGCCGGTGCTGTTTTATTGCTTGCAACGGGATTAATTATTCTTGCTCTGGCATATTTCCTTGATTTTAGGCATAAAACGCTCGCATTGTACACAGCAATGTTTATCGTATCCTTCCTTTGTTTTATACAGGCATATTTAATGTTGACTACTGCACGAAAAGTCAAACAAATCAACGAAGTAGCTTTACCTACCGAGCATTTACAACAGTGGCAAGAGTTTGACTCCTTTCGAAAGAAAAGAATTCATTGGAATATGCCGATTTATCATCTACTTCTCGGTATAGCGATCTCGATCTATCTTCGGGAAATCCTAGCGGGTGCTAGTTTCCATTATTATTTACTGACTTACCTTCCAACCTATAGCTGGATTCTATTTTCCTACTTTTATCTGGGCAAAAGACAACTCGCTAAAATTGATCGATCAATCAACGAAGTTATTTTTGAATTACAGGAGTTAGAACGACAGTTCGGAAATTGAAAATCGGATGATATTTGCTCCTAAAAAATACATTCATGGTTACATTTTTAATTGCAATAAATAAGCTAAAACAAGATTATGATCACATCCAAAGCGAACATATCGTCCAGGGCAGAGCCCGCTATCTCCAATATGACATCGAAAAGTGGGGCACCCGTTAAAAATAACCGACTGGTATTCAACTACATTTCTATTTAAGAGTGCTAAAGCTATTTTTAAACAAAGAAAAATGTAAAATAAGTTTTGTAATTCTACCCAAAATTTCTACTTTTGTCGCGGAGAGTTGGCAGAGTGGTCGAATGCGGCGGTCTTGAAAACCGTTAACTGTCACAGGTTCGGGGGTTCGAATCCCTCACTCTCCGCAGAAAAAGCCTTTCAGAAATGAAAGGCTTTTTGCATTTTAGCCCAATTTATCCCCTTACTCTGTTTTAAGAACTTACCTCAAGTTTATATCCTTTACCACGTATAACCGTAATTTTGATATTCGGATCAAACTCCAGTTTTTTTCTAAGTTTTGATATAAACATATCTAAACTGCGCCCAACAATAATCCCCTCATCTTCCCAAATCTCTTTTTGCAGCCGGGTTCGCGCTATCGTCTGGTTAGGAGACAAGGCGAAAATATGCAACAGACGAGCTTCCGTTCCAGTGAGATCTATGGTGTTTTCATTAATGACCATTTCTCGCTCCTGCGGATTAAACAAAACGGCCCCAAAGGTTAAAATACTGTTATTTTGATCGTCTAACACAGTGCTTCGCTTCCGATCCGATTTCCAAAAAATGAATCCAGCAAATGCTAAGAACAACAGGATACCAAGAAAATAGCTATTCGCTGCTGTATTTATCCCGCTCGGTTTAAATTTAATATTGATCATGTAACATCCTTTAGGTTGCACTCTACCTCTACAAGCAATAATATCATCTTTTTTATTATGGGAAATAGCATATCCATAAGCTACACTCGAATTGCCATAGTTGAGGACGTTAACGACATAATCACGGGCAAGAGGATCATTGACCAACAGGCGCTGAATAGCACTCACCAGTGAGTCTGGTTTAAAAGTGATTTCATTCTCAAACCTGATCTGATATTCATTTTCTTGAATCTTTTCTATCGGAAGTACCCTTGATCTACTGTCTCCAGACTGCGTAAGCAGTTCATCTCCTATCCTCCTAAGCAAAACTTCCCTCCTAGCGCTATCAAAATCGTCTGTGCCAGTCATATCAAAAGCAACAAAGGCCATCGCAATAAACAAGAGTATTATACCACCATACAAGTACTTGCGGTTCCCTGAGAAAATATTTCGGCTTTCAGACATACGATTTACAATTTATTTACAAAGATTACATCACTATTTACAATATAAATCCCTCTATATAAGTATCATCAAAGTAATTTTGTTACATCACTCTAAAACAGATGCGAGAAAAAAAGTTTGAACGGATCTAATTTACTGGGATAAATCTAATGTTCATTAAACTTTTAAAAATATGAAAAAAATTATCTACGTATTGGTTTTACCGCTCGCTATAGGAAGCGGCTTGGCCTTTGCCAATCGCGAAATCAAAAATGAAACCTTAAAAAAAACAGCGCCGAATTCACGCACTTCTACTGGAACGACCACCGAAAGGAATAAATGGGAAGCGAGCCCCAATGGTATAAAGTTCAAAAAATGGAAAGAATCTCCCGAAGGTATAAAAGTACTTGACAATGCTGCGAAAATAAAGGATCAAGTAAAGAATTCTGCCAACATAGAGGCGGTTGTAACTTCTCTCTATCTTCCTCTTGGTGCACAGTTAGGTTTTGGAGTGATGGTTAGGATTAATCGTGAAGACTATATTCTAAGTTTTGGTCTCGAAAATTCTAATGAATTTCAACAATTGAAAAGTCTGAAAGTAAACGACAAAATAACGATAAGGGGGCGTAGTGTCATGTACGCGCCTAAGTATTCGTATCCAATAGTAGCGGGCGACTATGTACAAAGAGATAACAAAATAATTTATAAACGCATCCCTAACCAAGGCGGTTGCTAAGTAACTTACCCACCAATCCGCAAGAAAAGCCTTTCAGCATAGAAGGGCTTTTTTGCAAACCACTAGAAAAATTTCGACAGCCTAGCAAGCGCCCTAAATTGATTGAAAGGACAAAATGACAAGTGAATTGGTCAAATCGGATCAACAACGAACAAACTAAAACATAGCAAAAAAATACTGATTATCAACAATTAAGAAAAAAAACACTGAAAGTACTTGAGAAAAACCCTAGTTTTTAAAAAAATACTGTGGAATCCGTTCTTCTCTGACATCATAATAGTGAGTAACAACAACGTGTTAACCTAAAGATGACGATCATGGCAGAATTAAACCAAAAAACGCAAGAAACGGGAAAGAAAAAAATAAGAAGCAGAAAAATGGCTCCTAAAGTAGATTTAACAGCCATGGTAGACCTCGCATTTCTTCTCATTACATTCTTTATGTTGACCACAACATTAAATAAACCATCTGCAATGGATATCGCCATGCCAGACAAAATTAAATCAGATGTAGAAAGTTCGGTTCTTATTGATGAAAACCGCACAGCGACCCTCATTCTTGGCGAAGGAAAATTCATGTGGTATCATGGGGATTTCAAAAAACCGATCAGCTCTTCAAAAGTACCGGTAGATATCGAGAAGGGGCTCTCAGCTGTTATAGCACAGTTAAAAGCTAAGATAAGCACCATACCCAATACAAAGGAAATGATTGTATTGATCAAGCCTAGCAAAGAAGCGCGCACAAAAGATGTTATTCAGACGATAGATCAATTGAAGGGCAAACATATCGCACGCTATGTGATCAGTAAAACACAAATTGAAGAAGAAAAGCAATTGCTCGCTGCACTCCAGTAACATTGATTTGATCGATATCCTATCCATGCATTGAGTCAACCTATTGAATAAGCCTTTCATAGGTAAAATCAATTAACATCATCAAAAAACGTGGAAATGCTTTCTATCTGATGAAATAGACAATAACAAACTTACCGAAAGATCGTATGGTCGATCTTTCGGTAGATTCCAGACCCGTACCGAAAATTATCTTTTATCCAGATTGTTCCAATAACGTTCCACATTTTCTTTTACCTCAACCGGTAGGGACGCATAATTGTCTGAAAACGTTGTTTGACTATAACCATCTGCTTCCTCCGCACGGAGACGGTAAAACTTATTCTTATAAAGAACTAGTCCAATACAACTAAGCTGCTTTTGTAAATCATCCTTTGGATGCCTTGAATAGATAAATAATGCATCCAATTTACCGTCCCTATCGGCATCAAAAAATGCCTTCCGAGATTCCCAAACCGACGTAACGATCCCTTCTTCGGATATCAATTCATCAGCCACAAGCTGCCACATTCCATCGATCTGCTGAAATTGTTGTACATAGAGTTTGTCGGGGTCGGCACCCCGTTCCTCTTTTGAAAAAACAATATAATTATCTTCTTTTGGAGTTTGAATGCGTTCCACTTGCAACACACGCTTCCCTTTAAATGGAAAACCAGAAGATTGAAAATTTTCCTTATTGATCGAAATTGTTGTAACCTGCGCCTCAGCAGCATAAAATCCCATCGATAATAGGATTAAAAGAACGTATTTTCCCATATGTTTTTCCCTTAGTATTGAGTCAATTTACTGACAATAAAAGAGAATTACAATATTTCAACGAGACATCTTTACATCCAAGTGATGCGATTCTCCATAAATGTCACTACATTTAATCTAGATAAACATCATGAAGAAGCTTTTGATCCAGCTATAGGTCTTTATTCATGAGCTTAGATCATACGCCGATGAAACAAGATATTCAAACACTCGATGACATTAAAGTATTAGTAGATCAATTTTATACGACGATACGTAACGATACTTTGCTCGGACCTATTTTTAAAGAAAGAATCCAAGACAATTGGGCGATCCATCTTGAAAAGATGTATAGTTTCTGGCAGACTATCCTACTGGATGAACATCGTTATTTCGGCAGCCCCTTTCCACCTCATATTAACTTGCCCATTGATGCGCAACATTTTGGTCAATGGCTCAAATTATTCGAAGCAACAGTAGATGGCCTATACAGTGGACAAAAGGCTGAAGAAGCCAAATGGCGTGCGCAGAAAATGGCCCAAATGTTTCAGTTCAAACTGGAATACCTGCACGCCAACCCCAACAAGAAACCATTGATCTAAAGTTAGCCTACAAAGCCTACTTGATGGCATTGTTAAATAAAAAGAAAAATTATTCCATAAAAAAAGCCCTTGAAAACTTCCAGGGCTTTTTTAGTTGATGTGATTCAATTTATGCTTTTTCTTCTTTTAAGGAAGTAGAATCTTTTTTGGGTTCCTTTTCTTCGAAACCTGAGCGTAAAATTTCATCCCATAAGGAAGAACTCACTCCAAAACCCTTTTCTGGATCAGAATAATGGTGCAACATATGGTGCTGCTTGATCCGTTTGAAAATACCGCTTTTAAAATTAGCATGGTGCATCGCGTAATGACATTCGTCATAGATCAAATACCCCACCATAAAACCTGAGAAAAAACAGGCTAAGATAAACTCATTCGAAAAAAACAATGTAAAACCAAGATAGACCAAAAGAGCTAGTGGAATACTCGCTGACAACGGCATCACCAAACGCATACGGTCTCTTGGGTAATCATGATGCACACCATGGAAAATAAAAGCGATTCGCTTTCCCCATTCCGATGTCGGATGAAAATGAAACACCCAACGATGTAATGCATATTCAAAAGCAGTCCAAAAAGCTAAACCAAAAATAAAATACCCAATGTAGGTTAAAAAGGAAATCTCTCCCCAAACTAGCGCTTTATACGAAAAGAAAACAACCACGGGTACATAGAAAATCAAAGGTACACTCCAATGCACTTTCGTCAAAGACTCTAAAAAGTCATTCTTGAACATGCGCGTAGATTCCGTAGAATTTGAAACATAATTACGCTTTGCCATAATACTATTTTTATTATTCCCTCACAAAAATAAGTATTTTAAGCACAAATGAAGAAGGTTTCTGATGAGAAAAACAAAATAACTGACCTTTTTAATAAAAAGGTTAAACAATAATCATTACCCCAATCAAGCTAAACCCTTTTTATTTCATCTATTACCTCAAATTTCCACTCTTTTCTATAAAATCAACTAAAATGAACTCGCACTAAAATTGACAAATCCAAGACAGTTTACTTATTTAAAGTTGACTGTTCCTCCGGCCATTTTCTTTTCTACACGTTGTTCTGGTTTTCCATAGACATCAATGACACCGCCACCACGTGTTTTGGTTTCGATGGAATCAGTAACATAAACATCTGCTTTACCGCCACCATTCACAGTGACCGTCGTGATACTCGTCTTAAAATCTTTACCTTCATATTTGCCGCCAAAATTCGAAATGATCTCCTGTTTATCTGCCTTTCCATACAAAGCGATTGTAGCCCCCGAGGTCACTTTTATTTCAGCTGTTTTTACAGCCGTATAGAGATCGACCAAACCACCTTCTGAAGCATATACTTTTAAGTGGTCAGCAGCAACTGGATTATTTGTAGTTGCAAATACCTTGGCTCCTTTTTTTGCTTCCACATTGTTCAAACTCTTGTAATATACCTTCACAGAGATATTCCCCCCTTGCAGCATATTCAACGTATTCATTTTCAAAACCAAGGATCCATTTGTGTTGACAACCTTAACATTTTCATGGTTCTGTCCTTCAAACGTCACCAAGGACTCGTCGGATTTAATCAACTCCACCTGAATCTTGTCCGTCGCTACAACCGAAGAAAAATCGCCAACATTTTGCTTCACCTGCCCAAACCCCATTTGGGCAATTAATAAAAGAATTACACTGACTCCTAAAAATTTCATATTTACTTGACTTTTTATTGTTGTTCGTCAAAAAATAAGCCAATTCCTATTAAGAACAATATTTTTAACCTATTTTGACATAAAAAAGGCGCCCTATCTAAGGGCGCCTTTATGATCTATTTTTTCAACCTAAGCTTATAGTTTGCTATTAACGTCTACTGCATTCAAATCAGCGAATGCTTCTTTCAGACGAGCAACAAAAGTTTCTTCACCTTTACGTAACCAAACGCGTGGATCGTAATATTTTTTATTTGGAGAATCAGCTCCTTCTGGATTACCGATCTGACCTTGCAAATAATCATGGTTTTTCGCTTCATAAGCTCTTACACCATCCCAGAAAGCCCATTGCATATCCGTATCAATGTTCATTTTGATCGCACCGTATGAAATCGCTTCTGCAATTTCTTCCGGAGAAGAACCAGAACCACCGTGGAATACGAAGTTTACGGGCTTCTCAGCAGTAAGATTATATTTCTCACGAATATATTCTTGAGAATTATGTAATATAACTGGTTGCAATTTCACATTACCTGGTTTGTAAACACCATGAACATTACCAAATGCAGCTGCCACTGTAAATTTGTCAGATACTTTAGACAATTCTTCAAAAGCATAGGCAACCTCTTCCGGTTGGGTATACAGTTTTGAACTATCCACATCCGAGTTGTCAACACCGTCTTCTTCACCACCTGTAACCCCCAGCTCGATCTCCACAGTCATACCAAGTGGTTTCATACGTGCTAAGTATTTAGCTGAAATCTCAATATTTTCTTCAATTGGTTCTTCCGATAAATCCAACATGTGAGAAGAGAACAATGGTTTTCCATGTTGCGCAAAGAATTTCTCGCCAGCGTCCAACAAACCGTCGATCCAAGGTAAAAGTTTCTTAGCTGCGTGATCTGTATGCAGAATAACTGCTACACCATAATGCTCAGCTAATAAATGAACATGTTGTGCTGCAGATACCGCTCCCAATACGCAAGCTTGTAAATTATCGTTGTTCAAGGTTTTACCAGCGTAGAATTGCGCTCCACCATTTGACAATTGAATAATTACAGGAGAATTTACTGCTTTCGCAGTTTCCATAACCGCATTGATAGAGTTTGTTCCGATAATGTTTACCGCAGGCAAAGCAAACTTATGTTTCTTCGCAACCTCAAACAACTCTTGTACTTGATCTCCTGTCAATACACCTTTAAAATCTTTTAGGCTCATATTTCTGTTATTGATTTATTTTAATCTTTCATTAAACTTGAAGCTACTAAATTATTAAAAATTATTATTACTTCCTAATTTTTATAGTGTACTAAATACACTATCATTTCACATGGGATATAGAATCTTAACAAATCATAAAACCCTGATTGTTCAATTGAAAAGGAACTTTCCGGTTGCTCTTTTTTCAATGGCATTGATTTTTCAATGGCATTGACAACAACATATCCACAATTATCCTTAAATCACAGATAAGACACCATAGAAATATGAATTATTTTAAAAATTGTATCGGGATTGATTAAATTTGGATTCACCAAATTGTCACTATTATGCTACAGGTATACGGTATCAAAAATTGTAACACAGTAAAAAAAAGCACTTACATGGTTGGAAGACAATAATGTTCCCTTTCAATTTCATGACTTCAAAAAAGAAGGCGTCAGTGTGGATAAATTAAAAGAATGGGAAACACAGGTAGACTGGCAGGCTCTAGTGAATAAAAAGGGAACTACATGGAAAAAGTTATCTCCGGAAACTCAAGAGCAAGTCATTGACAGTGATAGTGCCAATAAAGTACTTCAGGAAAATACAAGTATGATTAAACGTCCTGTTATTGAATACAACAAAGGTATATTACTCGGTTTTAATGAAGCAGAGTACGTAACAAATTTAAAATAGTTCCACAATGCTTCCCGGAATGGAGGTTCTAAAAAGCCTCCAATTATCCAAAATAAACCTTTAAGGTCACTTTCTATCCCTTTTATTATAAGACGTCGTTTGCGTTTTTTTTGGCTCAATGTACTTTTCATTGTATATTGGAGCAAATAAACATAATTTAAGTAGACGTATGATGAAAAGAATTGCACTGGCTTCTTTAAGCCTTGTTGCGTTGAGCTATGCTTATCCGGCCTTTGCACAGGAGAAAACATCCAATTACAGCTATACAGAGGCCTTTGCACCCTTGTTTTTTAAAAATAATGGCAATGAATATCGTTCCGCAGCCGGAAAACCGGGCCCTGCCTACTGGCAAAATGCAGCCGACTATAAGATTCAGGCTTCCCTGAACGATCAAAATGATCAAATTACAGGATCTGTCGAGATTACCTATAGCAACAATAGTCCAGACAATATGAACTATCTGTGGTTACAATTAGATCAAAATATGTTTTCACAACATGGCCGCGGTCAATTGATCTCCCCCTTGACCAACAGCCGTTACGGTGATGGCAACTCAACTTTTGATGGTGGATATCAGATACAATCTGTTACGGATGTAAACGGAAATACGATCGAACATATTATTAACGATACCCGCATGCAGCTTCGACTTCCTGCTGCGTTAAAGAGCAAGGGCGGAAAAATAACGTTTAAGATTAAATACCAATACACAGTTCCTAAATACGGTGCGGACCGTACAGGTATACTTGACACAAAAAACGGAAAAATCTATGCCATTGCACAATGGTTCCCAAGACTGTGTGTCTATGACGACATTAGAGGTTGGAATACCCTTCCTTATACAGGACCGGGAGAATTCTATCGTGAATTCGGAAATTACCAGGTTGAGATCACTACCCCGGCAAACCACATGGTTGTATTGGGTGGTGAATTGTTAAACCCACAGGAAGTATTTACAGCTGAGCAACTCAAGCGATATCAACAGGCACAACGCAGCGACGAAACCGTGATCATCCGCTCCGCCGAAGAAGTTAACGCAAAAAACTCCAGGCCCGACAAGAAAACCTTAACCTGGAAATATCAACTTAATAATGCCCAAGACATTGCCTGGGCGTCCTCTACGGCATTTATATTAGATGGCGCGAAGATCAATCTACCGAGTGGAAAAAAATCCCTCGCTTTGTCTGCCTATCCAATTGAAAGTAACAGTAACAATGCCTGGGAACGCTCGACAGAATACACCAAAGCCGCAATTGAAATCTATTCAAAAAGCTGGTTTGAGTATCCTTACCCTGTAGCGGTCAATGTAGCCTCCAATGTCGGTGGAATGGAATATCCAGCCTTGTCGTTCTGTGGCAATCAGGCCAAAGCAGGATCTCTTTGGGGTGTTACCAACCACGAGTTTGGTCACAATTGGTTCCCAATGATTGTCGCATCCAACGAACGTGAACATGGATGGATGGATGAAGGGTTCAATACATTTATTAACGAACTCGCAACAAAAGAATTCAACAATGGCGAATATTACCGTAATCAGGCGAGCAGATCGTACATCTTTACTGCCCGTAATCTTGAACCGATCATGAGTACCCCGCAAAACATGAAAGAACGTAATATTGGTGCTTTGGTCTACTATAAGCCAGCTTATGGACTGAAATTATTGCGAAACGAAATCATCGGTCCTGAGCGCTTCGATTACGCTTTTAAAAAATATATCCAAGAATGGGCTTACAAACACCCTACTCCGGAGGATTTCTTCAAAGCTATTGAAAATGGTGCTGGTGAAAACCTAAACTGGTTCTGGCGCGGGTGGTTTGTCAACAACTGGCAAATGGACCAAGGTATAAAATCAGTATCCTATGTCAACAACGAGCCAAAATTTGGCGCACTTGTCACCGTGGAAAATCTCGAAAAATTACCGATGCCAGTTATTGTTGAAGCTACAACCGTATCGGGCAAGAAGATTCGAAAAAAACTACCCGTGGAAATCTGGGAAAGAAACGACGTATGGCAATTTAAAATTCCGACCACAGAGCCACTGCAATCTGTACAGTTAGATCCTGACATGGTCATGCCGGACAAGAACCCAGACAATAATTCGTGGAAAGCAAATTAGCAGATTTTCAAAATCTATTCGTTATTTTTGGCTAGAGAACGCTCATGAACGTACGGCGTAAACAAAACGGCAAATACCCGGTTCATTCATAGATTGAAAATACATAACTATATTTATTCACATGAAAATCTTACAAACGATTCTAAGCTGCTTACTTATTACACTAATGAGTGGACATCTTGTTGCACAGGAAAAAACCAAGGGGATTATTATGGAACTTGTCAGCGGTGAGAAAATTGAGGCTGCACAAATTCAAAATTTAAGAACCAAGGCTGAAGTACAGACCAATAGAGATGGCTCCTTTGCAATTGACGCCAATGTTAACGACCTCTTGTTAATCAAAGCTGTGGGATATGAACAAGATACTGTTTTCATTTATGATACGAGCTTACGCAGAATCTATTTGAACAGAATGAATAATGTTATCGAACTCAGTGAAGTTGTCGTAGAAAGGATGACAGACAGTAGACTTGCTGCTGAAATCCAGCGCGAGAAGACTTTAGGAAAGTATTCCGACGCAAGTCAAAACCGCGGCGGAGTACGAATTTCTCCAAGCCGTATATTTAGCAAAGAGGGAAAACAAGCACGTTCAAATTATAAACTCTTAGTCGATGAACGTGAGAAAAGAGCAGTTGATCGCAAATTCACCGAAAATCTGATCAAAGAATTGACTCCACTCAATGGTTCGGATCTAGCCCTGTTTAAGGAAAGATTTAGACCTTCCTATAAATTTATTCAAAACAGCAGCCAAGAGACTCTGAAAGTCTATATCATGGATAGCTATAAAAAATTTAACGAGAAAAAATAAAAAACAAACACTTTTATCACGTGATTGTCAGAAGGTTTTAAACTGTAATAATTTTTATTTCAGTTTAAAACCTTTTCTGTTACTTTGTGTTATAATTTAGAAAAATCAGCAGAGGATGTTACACAACTTGAGGTTCGCAACAGCATTACACATTATGGTTCTGGCACAGTTAGAAGAGTCAAATCAATGGCTTTCTTCTGAATATATCGCGTCAAGCATCCAAGTCAATGCAAGTGTGGTTCGCAAAGAAATTGCATCTCTCAAAACAGCATCTTTACTAACGAGTAAAGAAGGTAAGGGCGGCGGTATTCGCATAAATCCCGAAAATCCAACGATTACCTTGGCTGATATTTATATCAGCACCAAGCAAACCGATTTCGGTGGGAAATTTAACAGTCCCAATCCGGCCTGTATTGTGGGCAAAAATATCAACTCCAAACTCCAGGATCTGTATCAGGAAGTCGACACTGATATTGTACAGCGTTTGGAAAAGATAATCCTGTCTGATTTTAGCAAAACATTTAATTAAAGGAAGCATGAAAGTAGCAGTAATTGGATCCACAGGATATGTAGGATCTCATCTCGTAAAAGAATTGGTAGACCGTAACTATGACGTAGTCGCCATCGCCCGCCACATCGAAAATATTCCATCGAGTGAAAAAGTAACCAAACTCCAAGTAGATATCAATGATAATAATCAATTGGTTTCTGCCCTAAAAGGTGTTGATGTTGTTGTTTCGGCTTTCAATGCCGGATGGACCAACCCTAATCTTTATGAGGATTTTACAAAAGGTGCATTGGCCATCCAACAGGCTGTTAAAGATGCCGGTATCAATCGTTTCATTGTTATTGGTGGTGCAGGAAGTTTATTGATTGATGGAAATAGACTGGTCGATTCACCGGATTTTCCCAAAGAAATTAAACCTGGGGCATTAGCTGCAGCAGATTATCTGAATACCATCCAGAAAGAAGATCAACTTACCTGGACCATGTTTAGTCCCGCTATAGAAATGAATTCCCATGCTGGTGGAACACGTACCGGAAAATACCGCACAGGCCTTGATGCTCCTGTATTTGATCAGGAAGGTCGTTCTAGATTATCAGTAGAGGATCTTGCTGTAGCAATAGCAGACGAAATTGAGAATAAACAATTCCTCAATAAACGCTTTACAGCAGCGTATTAGTACCCAAACAAGCATTTGATTCAGATTTTATTACAAAAGGGAGGAGCAATCTTCCCTTTTTTCATTGAGATCATTTATATTTGACATTAATTAAACAATTGAAAAGCTAAATAATCGTAAAGAATTAATCCTATGCTATTTAAAAAATCGATTCCTCAACTCATTGCTGAAGCAAATGAAAATGGAGAACACACGCTAAAGAGGACACTGTCCAGCTCGGGCCTTATCGCCCTCGGTGTCGGGGCCATCATTGGGGCAGGACTTTTCTCCCTAACAGGGATTGCTGCTGCTGAAAATGCAGGGCCAGCTGTTATCCTATCTTTCATTATCGCAGCAGTAGGCTGTGGGTTCGCAGGTCTTTGTTATGCCGAATTTGCCTCTATGATTCCTGTTGCCGGAAGTGCTTACACATATTCCTACGCCACAATGGGTGAATTTGTCGCCTGGATTATCGGCTGGGATCTCGTCCTAGAATACGCACTGGCAGGAGCTACAGTAGCGGTCAGCTGGTCCCAATATTTCAACCAGCTCCTGATGATATTCCATATCCAGCTCCCCGATACCCTACTCAAAGGCCCTTGGGAAGGTGGAGTGGTCAACTTACCTGCTATCATTATTGTTTGTTTACTGTCGCTATTGCTCATGCGTGGTACACAGGAATCATCCCGTGTAAACAATATATTGGTTATCCTAAAAGTCGGTGTTGTATTGATTTTTATCGCCTTGGGATGGAGCTTTATCAATCCTGCAAACCACGATCCATTTATCCCTGTAAATGCAGGTGAAGAGCTTGTAAAAAGTGGACAACAAAGCTTCTGGTCATTTTTAAAGAGTGATGACTTCGGTCACTTTGGTATCAGTGGTGTATTGCGCGCTGCTGGGGTTGTCTTTTTTGCATTCATCGGCTTTGACGCAGTGAGTACAGCTGCCCAGGAAGCGAAAGATCCAAAAAAAGGTATGCCAATCGGTATCATCGGCTCGTTAATAATCTGTACACTTTTGTACGTTTTATTCTCTTACGTAATGACAGGCATCGAAAACTATACGATGTTCAAAGGTGACGCAAAACCTGTTGCGACAGCTTTTGCAAAAACTGGATATCATTTCTTAAATACAGCGTTGATTATTACGATTATTGCAGGATACACTTCAGTTATTCTCGTGATGTTACTTGGTCAGAGCCGCGTATTTTATTCGATGAGTAAAGATGGTTTGCTTCCAAAGATATTTTCAGACTTATCCAAAAGACAGACTCCTTGGAAAACAAATGCTATTTTCATGGTATTTGTAAGTATATTCGCAGGTTTCGTTCCAGTTTCTGACCTTGGCCATATGGTAAGTATTGGTACCCTATTTGCCTTCACTCTCGTATGTGTAGGTATTCTAGTACTGCGTAAAACAGATCCTAATTTGGAACGCCCATTTAAAACACCATTGGTTCCTTTCGTTCCAATCATGGGTATCTTGGTCTGTATTTTAATGATGGCTTCATTGCCAATTGAAAGCTGGGAGCGTTTAGCCGTCTGGCTTGCTATAGGCTTATTGATTTACTTTGTATACGGCAAAAAACATAGTGTCATTAGAAAACAACATCAGAACCAACAAAAGGTTGGTTAAACATAAAAAAGCTTCTTAATAAAGAAGCCTTTTTTATGTTTAAGAAATCCAATAACACATTCTTATTACAGCGCATTCAGTTTAAAATATCCATTCGCAATGGTATCTTCTTCTAGACCGATCTTTGGCGTAATTTGAATACTATACAGCTCTTTATCATGAGGTAATAGCAAATCTTCTATCTCATAAATATCATCAACATCCAAACCGTACTTATCATCGATATGTGCCGAACTGTGGTGCTTCCAAAAAACAGTGCGTTTTGCCTTTTCAGTCGCCTTGGCCAAACTAGATGCTACAATAAGTTCTTTGTAATGGAACTCGTCAAATTCATTCGGTTTGTAGCCACCTAAATTGACAAAAAACAACTTCAATTCCGAATCAATAGCCTGTTCATTCCCCCTTTCAGTAACCTTGATCTCATATTCCCCAATCTTATGGACAATACGGTACGCATCAATGTGAATTTTACCGTCAGCCTCTGGCCAAAAATCTTTAATGGGATCGACAAAATCCTTGAGCTCATTACCAATACCAAAGAAAATGTCATGCTGTTCTGTCCGTCTATTTTTCGGTTTACAACCGATCAAAATCATAAATAATTTCATAGTCAAAATCAGTCTTCAATGTCCGTGCTAGTATATCCAGTTTATTTTTCATCGATGTCTGTGCGTACGAATCATGGATATTTCATAACTTAAGCCCTATAAACAATAAAAATAACTATTATCCACCACATTTAACATATATTATATCTTCACAATGCACAAAATATTCCTATCATTTGCGTTACTATTCTCATCATTACTGTCCTTTGGTCAAAAAGCCGCTACCGATAAAAAACTCGAATCACAGATTAAACAGCTGATTCAGGGTTTTCAAGGCGATGTTGGCATTTATGTACACCATCTCAAAAAAAACAAAGAAGTCAACATCCAGGGCGACAGCATTTTCCCGACAGCAAGCATTGTCAAAATCCCCATTTTAGTCGGCATATTTGATAAAATTGAAAAAGGTGAACTACAACTTGATCAGCAACTGCTCTACCGTGCTAGTCAACGATATGGCGGCTCAGGGCTGATGCAATTTTTTAAGGACAGTACACAAGTTGATCTGAAAACCTTGGTTGCGCTTATGCTATCTTATAGTGATAATGTAACCAGCATTTGGAATCAAAAACTTGCGGGCGGAGGTGTCGCGATCAATAAATTAATGAGCGATCTTCAACTGGCCCACACACGTGTCAACTCACAGACAGAGGGACGGAAGCCGGATTGGGAAAGATATGGTTGGGGCCAAACTACACCAAAAGAAATGGCCGACTTGGTCACACGGATCCGACAAGGCAAAGTTGTATCCCAAAAATCTTCCGATCAGATGTATCGTTTTATGGGCAACATGTTCTATGATGAAAGAGGGCTATCGCAAATCCCATCCACTGTTAAAACAGCTTCAAAAACAGGCTCTTTAGATGACGTACGCAATGAGGTCATTTTGGTCAATGCGCCGAAAGGAGATTACGTTTTCAGTATTTTCACTAAGAACAATACGGATAAAAGCTGGGGAAAAACAAATGAAGCAGAGGTACTAACCCGTAAACTTTCCAAATTGTTATGGGATTACTACCAATAAGCTTATTTAAGCCAACGTTATAAAGATGTGATATAAAAAGGGGAGCACTCAAAAAAGTGCTCCCCTTTCCTATCGTTCAAATGAAATATGTCAACTAATTTTTCAACGCTTCACCTACATTTTTAGCTTTCCGACTAATATCGTCACCTACTTTTTTGGAAGCATCTTTTACATCTTTAGCAGCCTCCTTGGTTCCGGTAGCAACATCATTTGCAACTTTCTTCGTACCGTCAGCGACATCTTTTGCAGCGTCTTTTGTTTTATCAACAGCTGTATTTGTCGCATCTACTGTCGCATCTTTTGCATCTTTCAATCCCTCTTTTACATCCTCTCCAGCATTACGCAAAGCATCCTTGGTTTTCTCCCAAGCTGTGTTAGCTTCTTCAGAAGCAGCTCGAGCTTTTTCCTCGGCGGCTTTATCGCCTTTCGCGATAGCTTCATCCAAATCCTTTTTCGCTTGTTCTGCTTTCAAACGGGCATTTTCCTCCGCATTTTTTAAATCTGCGATTGCCGCATCTACATGCTCACCGACTGTTTTTGCCGAATCTGTCGCTGTAGTGTCTTTTTTCTCCGAATTGTTGCAAGAAGACATGACCAATGCTCCTGCTACGACTGCTAAAAGTGCAATTTTTTTTCATTATAAATTGATTTATGAGTGTAGTTTTCAACGGCTCATCAGAGCACGTATACATCAATTTACAACTTCTATGCCAATTAGACAAAATTATTGCTTCGGATAGATTGTTCCTTTCGCAGCTTCTAACGTATTTTTCAATAAACCCACGATTGTCATTAACCCAACTCCGCCCGGTACCGGTGTAATCCAGGATGCTTTAGGAGCAACATTTTCAAAATCGACATCACCAAATAGCTTAAAACCAGATTTTGTAGCTGTAGAAGTTTCTCTATTAATACCGACATCAATCACAACCGCACCGTCTTTAACCATATCTGCTGTAACAAAATTTTTCTTACCGATTGCTGCAACAATGATATCACCCCGCAAAACCTCTGTTTTAAGGTCTTTTGTGCGACTATGTGTTAATGTCACAGTACAATTACCTGGATTGGAATTACGAGCCAGTAAGATACTCATTGGCGATCCCACAATATTACTTCTTCCAACCACTACAGCGTGCTTGCCTGCTGTATCGATCTTATAATATTCCAACATCAACATAATACCATATGGCGTAGCTGGAATAAAACAAGGAAGATTACGTTGCATACGTCCCAGGTTGATCGGATGGAAACCATCAACATCTTTGCGGTAATCAATTGCTTCGGTAACTTTATCTGGATCAATATGTTTTGGTAAAGGCAACTGCACAATCAAACCATCGATAGACTCATCCTGATTGATTTCTTTGACCTTAGCGATCAATTCATCCTCTGTTATGTTTTCATCATAACGAATGTTTGTTGATTCAAAGCCGACCAGTTGACAGTTGCGCATTTTGCTAGCTACATAGGTTTCGCTACCACCATCATTCCCCACAAGGATAGCAACCAGATGAGGCTTACGGCCAGTCTGTGTCGTAAATTCAGCCGCATCTAACGCAATTTGCTCTTTAATTTTTTCGGAAACTAGTTTACCATCTAAAAGATTCATGTTTAGGAGATTTTATTGTATTTAAAAGGAGCCCAAGAGCTCCTTTATTATTGTGTTATTTTGATTAATCTAATTTCAATACCGCCATAAATGCAGATTGCGGAATCTCTACGTTCCCAACCTGACGCATGCGTTTCTTACCTTTCTTTTGTTTTTCCAAAAGCTTACGCTTCCGGGAGATATCACCACCATAACATTTTGCCGTAACATCTTTACGTAAAGCTGAGATCGTCTCCCGGGCAATAATCTTTGCACCGATTGACGCCTGGATACGAATTTCAAATTGTTGACGGGGTAACAGTTCTTTTAGTTTTTCACAGATCTTTTTACCAAAATCATACGCGTTGCTCCGATGTATCAACGATGACAAGGCATCTACAGGTTCATCGTTCAATCGAATATCCAGTTTTACCAAATCTGACTTGCGATAACCAATCTGGTGGTAATCAAATGAAGCGTAACCTTTAGAGATTGTTTTCAACTTATCATAAAAGTCAAATACAATTTCTCCCATTGGCATTTCAAAAACCAATTCAACACGATCTGAAGTCAAATAATGCTGGTTCATGATCGTACCGCGTTTTTGGATACAAAGTGACATAATTGGTCCAACGAAATCCGATTTCGTAATAATATTAGCTTTGATATATGGCTCTTCGATTGAATCCAATTTACTTGGATCAGGTAGATCAGAAGGATTATGTACGATCACTTCCTCTTTATCTTTGGTCATATAGGCCTTATAGGATACGTTGGGAACTGTCGTGATCACCGTCATATCAAACTCGCGCTCTAGGCGTTCTTGAATAATCTCCATGTGAAGCATACCCAAGAAACCACAACGGAAACCGAAACCCAAGGCTGCCGACGACTCTGGTTCAAACACCAAAGAAGCATCGTTTAGCTGCAAACGGTGCATCGATTCACGCAACTCCTCGTAATCCTCCGTATCTACAGGATAAATACCCGCAAAGACCATCGGTTTCACCTCTTCAAACCCTTGGATAGCCTCAGAACAAGGGCGATCTTTATGCGTAATGGTATCCCCTACTTTCACTTCACGTGCCTCCTTGATACCAGAGATAATATAACCTACATCACCGGTCTTAATGACTTCTTTAGGTACTTGATTCAACTTCAGTGTACCAATTTCATCGGCAAAATATTCTTTCCCAGTAGCAACAAATTTCACGCGGTCGCCCTTGCGGATTTCACCATTTTCAACTTTAAAATAAGCCATGATACCACGGAATGAGTTGAAAACAGAGTCAAAAATCAAGGCTTGCAAAGGTCCATCAGGATCACCAACTGGATGTGGAATACGGTCCACAATAGCCTCCAAAATATCCGGAACACCAAGACCTGTTTTACCAGATGCAGGAATAATCGCATCGCGGTCACCACCGATCAAATCCACAATCTGATCTTTGACTTCTTCAGGCATAGCACCAGGAAGGTCCATTTTGTTAAGAATTGGGATGATTTCCAAATCATGTTCCAACGCTAGGTATAAATTTGAAATCGTTTGCGCCTGAATACCTTGAGATGCATCAACGATCAACAAAGCGCCCTCGCAGGCAGCAATTGAACGCGACACCTCATAAGAAAAATCCACGTGTCCCGGGGTATCAATCAGGTTCAAGATATATTCCTGACCATCTCTTTTATAATTCATTTGGATGGCGTGACTCTTGATCGTAATACCACGTTCACGTTCCAAATCCATATTATCAAGTAATTGTGCCTGTGCCTCACGCTGACTGATGGTATTGGTATACTCTAAAAGGCGGTCTGCCAAAGTACTTTTGCCATGGTCAATATGCGCAATAATACAGAAATTACGAATGTGCTTCATATAGGATTTTTAAACTCTTTTGCTAAAAGGCAAAGATACCTTTTTTTATATATATTTATATAAACTAGCTTTTTTTTAGTTTACTATACGCGAAGAAATCAGACTAGACACTATTCCTACTAAGAACGGTAGAAACTGCATCCGCTATTCAGCAATAGCATATAAAAAATGTTTCTGATTTCGTGTAACATTGTCTGTGTCCCAAGAAATTCGTCCCCGAAATTGCTCCGAACGAATTGGACAATTGCCGACCTGACAATATTGGCAGCACTGTGGAAGACAAGGATCCGCATGAACGAAAAATTCGGTCCGTACCGACATTTCCTTATTGACAATCTTATCTACAGCAGAAATTTCATCATGCACCTGGATCAGGTCAAGGTAACGGGGTAGTGTGAGATGGCAATCCACATGGAGTTCGTTCCCATAGCGCTGTACACGAAGATTATGAACATCAATCCATTCATCTTTCCGATTGCGCTCCAAGATTTCGACTACATCCTGTACGAGCGCTGTATCCGATTCATCCATCAATCCACCGATCGATTGGCGAAGTAGCTTATAACCATTGAAGAGGATAAAAAGCCCCAGTACAATTGAAATGACCACATCGATCCATTGGAAACCTGTCAGTCTCATCAATAGTAAACCCAGTATCAATCCGACCGTACTATAGGCATCTACCTGCAGATGTTTTCCGTCCGCCACCAAGGTAATAGACCCCAATGCACGTCCACGCTTCATGATATAGAATCCTACTGCAAAATTTATCACAGATGTAATACCAATTAGATAAATCCCTTGTTCAAGGTGTGTTAACGCTGCAGGAAAGAAAAGATTGTAACAAGCCTTGGCTAAGATAATGGCGCCGGCGATAAAAATAAGTCCACCTTCTAAAAACACCGAAAAGAATTCCACTTTACCATGCCCGTAGGGATGATTCTCATCCTTAGGCTGCGCCGAAAGATAAATACTATAAAATGCAAAACCCGAAGCAATCACATTAACGATACTCTCTGCCGCATCTGTAAAGATTGCACTGGAGTCCGTTAAAAAGTAGGCAAAAAACTTCACAATCATCAAACCTATTCCCGTAAAAAGCGATAATAAAACCAATCTTCTTTGTCTTGACATGATGCTTATCTTCTATATGAAACCTTCTATGAGCTAATGATGAAATGAGGACTAGCCAGCATTTTTGTGAGCGCAAAGGTAAAGATATAACGACAAATCAGAACGATTAGTTTTGAACATCCAACATCAGGGATCAATTAAATAACTGTGCTAAATCGCTTCAACTGCCCTTTTATTAAAAAAGCCCAATAAAAGAGCTACTTTTCTTTGTAAATTCTCAAAAATAAAGAAGATTATTTGCAACGTATATAATATCTTTGTCTTACCATGAGCACATCATCATACTTATCAGACAGGATAAATAATTTGTCCGAATCGGCTACACTTAAAATGACCAAGTTGGGCCGCGAATTAGCAGCAAAAGGCGTTAATGTAATTAGCCTTAGCGTAGGTGAACCTGATTTCAACACCCCTGAGCATGTAAAAGATGCAGCGAAGAAAGCCCTAGATGAAAACTGGACGCGTTATTCGCCGGTACCGGGATACCCTGAATTGCGCCAGGCAATTGTAAACAAGTTGAAGACAGAAAACAATTTAGATTATGATATCTCTCAAATTGTTGTTTCTACAGGTGCGAAACAATCCCTGTCTAATGTAATTTTGACTTTGATCAACCCAGGTGATGAGGTAATTATCCCAACACCATATTGGGTATCATACTCCGAAATGGTCGTTTTAGCAGAAGGAAAATCGGTATTTATCAATACAGAGATCGACAATAACTTTAAGATTACACCAGCACAATTGGAGGCGGCAATTACACCAAAAACCAAATTGTTTATGTTCTCTTCGCCAAACAACCCTACAGGAACAGTTTACAGCAAAGATGAATTGGCTGCATTAGCCGAAGTTTTCGAAAAACATCCACAGGTATTTATCCTATCCGATGAAATCTACGAACATATCAACTTTGTAGACAAACACGAATCCATCGCACAATTTGAAAGCATCAAAGATAGAGTAATTATCATCAATGGCTTTTCAAAAGCATTTGCAATGACGGGATGGCGTTTAGGTTATATCGCTGCCAACAAAACCATTGCTGCCGCGAATGATAAATTACAAGGACAGACAACCTCAGGTACATGTTCAATTTCTCAACGTGCGGGTATCGTCGCTTATGAACAGGGATTAGAATCTGTCAACAAAATGAAAGAAGCTTTCGCTCGTCGTCGCCAATTGGTATACGATCTATTGACTGAAATCCCTGGCGTAAGAACAAATCTTCCAGAGGGTGCATTCTATTTCTTCCCAGAAATCTCTTCGTTCTTTGGTAAAAAAGACCAAGATGGTAATGTCATTAAAAACTCATCTGATTTGGCATTGTACTTATTGAATGTTGGTCACGTAGCTACAGTAGGTGGAGATTCATTCGGTAACGACAATTACATCCGCTTGTCTTATGCAGCCTCAGACGAAAGTTTGATCGAAGCTTTAAAAAGAATCAAAGAAGCATTAGGAAAACTGGCCTAATCTCCTATCCAAATATAAAAAAGAGCTCCTCTGAGCTCTTTTTTTATGCAGTTCTAATTTTCCTCCTAAATTTTCGGCACAGCCTAACCGCCTATTCGGTCAAATATCATCTCAGCCCCATAATTTAAGCAGATGTTATCGCTTAAAATAAATATTTATTACATTTACTCCTATGAGTATTTTAACAGAGAAATTTAAAACGCAGCACGACACGGCTCCGTTTTCACAGATAAAAAACGAAGATTATATTCCCGCATTTGATGAAGCTATTCAGAGGACAAAAGATGAAGTCGATGCTATCGTCAACAATCCCGAAACGGCAACTTTTGACAATACCATCGCTGCTATGTCCTACTCTGGACAGACACTAGATCGTTTGTCCAATATATTTTTCAATCTCCATTCCGCTGAAACCAATGCTGATCTCGAAAAGATCGCACAGGATGTCGCCCCAAAACTATCTGCTTTAGGTAATGATATCACCTTAAATTTCGATCTTTTCAAAAGGGTTAAGGCTGTATACGATCAGAAGGATCAACTGACATTGACAGCAGAGCAAACCACCTTATTGGAAAAATCCTATAAGGATTTTGTACGCAACGGCGCACTTTTAAATGATGAACAGAAAGAAAAGCTCCGCGAAATAGATGCTGAGCTATCACTTTTAAAATTGAAATTTGGAGAGAATGTCCTGGCCGAAACCAATGCCTATCAGCTGGTGGTAACAGACGAAAAAGATCTTGCCGGACTTCCAGAGGGTGCTGTAGAAGCTGCCCATGCTTTGGCTAAAGCCAACGAAAAAGAAGGCTGGCTTTTTACCCTGGATTTCCCGAGCTATCTTCCTTTTGTCACTTATGCCGACAATCGGGAACTTCGCAAAGAAATTACCCTCGCCGCAGGCCGTAAAGCTTTTCAGGACAACGAGCACAACAACGTGGGCAATGTCCTTAAAATTGTAAAACTGCGCTTCGAACGGGCCAAATTATTAGGCTACGCCACCCATGCAGACTTTGTCCTTGCCGAACGTATGGCGCAAAACCCAAGTAAAGTCACCGAATTCCTAAACGACCTCCTTGGAAAAGCGAAACCAGCAGCAGTGAAAGAATTTGCAGAATTATCCCAATTTGCAAAAAACATGCATGGCATAGACCAATTGGAAAAATGGGATGGTGCCTATTATGCCGAAAAGTTGAAACAAGAACGCTTTAATCTGGACGATGAAAAGCTCAAACCTTATTTCAAACTCGAAAATGTCTTACAAGGTGCATTTGAAGTAGCCCATCGCTTGTTTGGCATCAACTTCAAGGAAGTCGATACAATAGATACCTACCACGAAGAAGTACAAACATTTGAGGTCAGTAAAGACAACGGTGAATTAGTCGCTATCTTCTATGCCGATTTCTTCCCACGTAAAGGAAAGAGAAATGGGGCCTGGATGACATCTTTCAAACCACAGTACATTCAACAGGGTAAACAAGAACGTCCGCATGTCTCCATTGTTTGCAATTTTACGCGTCCTACAGCTTCAAAACCTTCGCTGTTGACCTTTCAGGAAGTGACCACATTATTTCACGAATTTGGACATGCCCTACATGGTATGCTAGCTGACAGCACTTATCCTACACTATCTGGAACCTCTGTATATTGGGATTTTGTCGAGTTACCGAGTCAGGTGATGGAAAACTGGTGCTACGAAAAAGAAGCTCTTGAGCTATTTGCCAAACACTATGAAACTGGCGAAGTGATCCCGATTGAACTTGTCGAAAAGATCCGCGAAAGCGCTTCATTTCTTGAGGGTATGGCAACAATGCGCCAATTGAGCTTTGGTCTATTGGATATGGGCTGGCATGGACAAGATCCAACAGCGATCTCGGATCTGAAAGCATTCGAAGATGAACAGTTTGCCTCAACAAAACTCTATCCCGATGTCAAGGAAAATGCCATGAGCACGGCCTTCTCCCATATTTTCAATGGCGGTTATTCTTCGGGCTATTACAGCTACAAATGGGCCGAAGTACTGGATGCCGATGCATTTGACTACTTTAAACAAAACGGCATTTTCAATCAGGAAATCGCAACCAAATTCAAGGATAATATTCTTTCAAAAGGTGGAACCGAACATCCAATGGTCCTTTACAAACGTTTCCGCGGACAAGAACCTTCGGTAGAACCTTTGTTGAAAAGAGCTGGATTGATCAAATAATTAGATTGATCAAATAATAAAAAAGCTGGATTTTATATCCAGCTTTTTTATTGGAAACATAAATCCATCAAGAACTTCCTCCCTATCAAAATCCCTGTAAAAGTAACAGAACACTCAGCCAATCAAATCAGGTTCGATTCTTAAGCTATTTTATTAAAGCATCATTTGTTTTCCATTCAGAACCAAAGCATTAAACAAGAATCGCACGTATCTTGCTGATTAAGCAAAAAAATTGTACCTTTGTAAGACATAATTGGGGTTGACCGGAATTGACAGGATGGAGACGGTTATGTAAGCATGTAGTGCGTTGTTAGTAGAGCACTTTAATCTGAACTTTCAGAATTATAACTGGCGAAGAAAACTACGCCTTAGCTGCTTAAGTTAGACTTAACATAGCTATTTGTCCCGTTAGATCCTGTTCTTTGGTTTAACATTCGGGGCATCGAACAATAGAACTGGCAAGTGTGATGTTGCTAAGCACTTGTGAGAAACAGCAACTACGGCGTACGGTATAGGTAAGCGACTCACCTTCCCTCGCTCGACAATTAAAGAGAAGCTAAACATGTAGAAAGCGTATACAGTACCATGACTGGACGAGAGTTCGAATCTCTCCAGCTCCACAAACAAAAAAGCCTAACTCACGTTAGGCTTTTTTGTTTATTCTAGAATACCTTTGTAGACGGCATCCCGTAAGATACCTCCTGCTGTATCTCCCGCGTATTCCCAGTACATCGCACCGAGTAGTCCTGTCGTGTGTACATAATCGCATTTAAGTGCAATCGATTCTGGCGTTTCATAAGTCAGTACAAAATCCCCTTTATCGTTGACAAGATAATGCGCTTTAGCCTCATCGTCCCATTTCTGCTCAAAGCCCTGCAGTGAAAGCAGATCTTTATAATCGATAAAACCCTTGACTTCAGTTTTATTGCCCCGACCATAGAATGGAATTCCCAGCACCAATTTTTCAACAGGCATACCGCCCTCGATATGGGCCTTAACGGCCTCCACACAAGTTGTATGTCCAGATAAAGGTGAACGGTGTAAACTCGCGTGATGATAAGGCGGATGACCCGAATCATAAGTCATGATATTCACAAAATCCACATCATTCTTAATCTTGTCAAAAGCAATATACTTACCGTTCGCAACAG
Source organism: Sphingobacterium sp. B29 (assembly GCF_001952815.1). NCBI lineage: Bacteria > Pseudomonadati > Bacteroidota > Sphingobacteriia > Sphingobacteriales > Sphingobacteriaceae > Sphingobacterium > Sphingobacterium sp. B29. The sequence continues at coordinate 5,550,669 of NZ_CP019158.1, forward strand.
AAGCCAAAGTCAACAGTTTCTTCTTACCAATAGCCTTGCGGATATCGTGCATGAGCAAGGTGAAATTCTCCGTATCCGCTAAAGAAGACGAGATCCCTGCAGAAGAATTCGTTGGATATTCCCAGTCGATATCAATACCATCAAGATTAAACTCCTTCATCACACGCCAGCAGTCTTTGGCAAACTTTTGCCGATTAGATTCATTAGCAGCCATTTCGCTAAACCGACCGCTTCCCCAGCCGCCAACGGACAGCAATACCTTGAGATGTGGATGTGTTTTCTTAAGATCCGTAATAGCCTTCAATCTAGATTCATTATCTATACGTAGGCCGTCAAAGCTGTCGCTGACATGTGCAAAGGCATAATTGATATGCGTCAGATAAGTCGGATCAGGCATCACTTTAGACCAGGAAGTGACATAGGCGATAACAACTTTTTTGTTTTTCGCTCGTGCACAACTTACACTAGGATACAACAATAAAGTCAATAACAGAACAGTGAAGGTCTGACCAAATATTGATTTCAATTTACATTCCATAATAGCTTTTTATTTTGTTTCTAGATGATATTGATCGTCCTAAAATATAATCCGTAAAGCATTCACATTTGATGCTTACTCGCTAACTAAAGTTTCAGATAAATATGTAGCTTCTTTAGCAAGATTGCATACCACAACATGGCTAAAGCCCAAAACAATGAACCGGCAATAGCTAAGCTCATATAATCAGATTGCTTATAAAAGAACAGTGGAAGATGAAACCCCCAACAGACAAAGTAAATCAGATCAGGAGCAAGATAGGTCGTTAATGAATTCTTTCCGGCCTCCTCAAACAATCTTATCCCGCGATGGTAGCCTTTCACATCAATGAAATAATAAAGTGGTATCAAAAGCAATACACTAATCCCGCAACAAACCAATGCCCAACTTGGCGTACCATGATTTTGGATAAAATAAACCAAAAACGCAATACAAAACCTGCAACTAGCCAAATCAAACCAATAACCAGCAAAAAACGCAACAATACCCTTGGATTTGCCGCATAACGTTTCATAAGCATCCCTATGATTGTTCCAGACAACACAATACAGGGTATATTCCCAGCTAGAAGAACATGTAAATATCTTCCGACACCAGGGAATTCAACTTTAAATCCCATTTGGCTCAGCATATTGAGTACCAAAAACACCAACCATCCACATACAACCACAATTATCTTTCCCCTGCTCAATAAGAAAATAGAAGCCGAGGCAAAATATCCCCATCCTATCAACCCTAAAATCCCCCACCACCCTACTTCCAAGCCTTTTCCATCCGACGCTTTGAAAATATACAGGAGATAAATAATCCCCATAATACCAACTGCACGCAGCCCCTTATAAATGGACTGATATTGCATGTCTTTTGGATAATGATTCCAAATCAGAAAAACGAATACATACAGCAGTCCCAACCACAACAAATGTGACATCCCCGTCAGCTGTGGATCAACTCGCGAACCATTCAGTATCAATACACCAATAAGCAATAAACTTAATGTTCTGATCAGCATATGAACAAAAATGACCGTTGTCGATGAACCTATCTTTTCCCTGGCCGCAACAGCATAAGGCACTGCCATTCCAACCATAAAAAGAAATCCCGGAAATACCCAATCCGCCAATCCCATTCCGTCCTCATCTGCTTCCGAATGAACCAGCCATTTAGGTACACCTGGAATAAACAAGTCGTTGACAAATAACATCAAGAACAGCGTGAAACCACGCATAACATCCATTGAACGGATTCGGATTTTAGGTACAGCTTGCAATGCGTTCATAATTGATTCGTTGTATTCAAAAAAGTAGCTAACAGCATGGCTGCTAGCCAATCTCTTCCCTAGATCCTTCTTAGATAATTTTTTAGTGATTTTATGGCGACCGGAACTCGGTGAAAAATTCCTGTTTAGAAAAGTTCCTGTATAACTAAACGAAAAGACAAGCTATTTCGCTAAGATCTATCATCAATAACGCTGATGTCTCTTCGTTGAATGATCTAAGATGAGAAAAAAATAACACTATGTAGTGAAATATTTGTTCAAATTAGTGTAAATTTCACTCATAAAATACAGAAATCGTGTAATTTACCCCTGTGATCGATATAAACCAGCCAGAAACACAACAAGAAATGTCTCACATGTATGAATTGTTACCTTTATGAAGGGTAATTGTATTGCATATAAAAAGCAATTTATCTAAGTTTGACAAAAACAGATTTAATATAAAGCCGATCTTCATGAAATTCATTCTTTTTATCTGCTTGTTATTCGCAACACAGGCTATCTTCGGGCAGCATATCAGAGTCGTCCAAACAACAATTAAACAGTACAAACCATGAATCAATTAAAATTTCGCGACGCAGCACAACATGATTTACCACGCATAGTAGAAATATACAACTCTACAATAGCCTCCCGCATGGTTACTGCAGACACTGCCCCAGTATCTGTTGCCAGTAGACAAAAATGGTTTGACGAACATAACGCTTCGAAAAGACCCCTGTGGCTGATAGAAGATGAAAATAACCAGATACTTGGATGGGTAAGTTTCCAATCTTTCTATGGTCGTCCAGCTTATGACGCAACAGTAGAAATCAGTATCTATTTGGATGAACAGCAGCGTGGCCGAGGCCTGGGTAAACAGATTCTCCAGTACTGCATTGATAAAGCTCCAGATTTAGGCGTACATACCTTATTGGGATTTATCTTTGCACACAATCTTCCAAGCATTGCATTATTTGAAAAAATGGGTTTCAAGGAATGGGCTAACTTACCCAATATAGCAACCTTAGATCAGGAAGAACGTAGTCTAAAAATATTAGGTATACGAATTAAATAATAGCATGACTACCTAAGCTGTCGCCAAAAATAAAATTGTTAAATTAAAGTATTAACTTGATAAGATCTATAATTCGGTAATATGAAACATTTAATCCAATTCTCCTTGATGTTGATTGCTTATGTATTTATTTTTTCCAGCCCCCTGTTGGCACAAAATCCAGACCGTACTAAAACTATCCCGATCGCAAGTGATTCGGCATACAGCAAGATAATACAAGTGCTTCAGGATGGTGGTTATTTTATTGTACAGCTCGATCGGCCTTCGGGATTTATTCAAACCAGTACATATCTTGAAAACAATAATCTCCTAAGCAATAAAGAAGGAGAAAAATTAATTTTCAACTTCCTGATCAGCCCTTTACAAGCTAAAAGATCAAAAATAGTTCTAAATATATTTTCAATACAAAGGCGTAAAGGCGGGAGTTTTGACGCACCTAATTATTATGATGAAGATAAGGGAATCGTCCGGAACAATAAAGCCTACCAGCAAATTTGGGATAAGATACTCCCTCTATTTCAATAAGTACAATCAAGATAAAGCCCAGTTGATCTCAGCTCACCTGGGCTTTTATAGTTAAAAAGAATTAGATCGAGATTGTCAGCAAAGGAACATCCAGCCCCGAGGCCATCATACGCGTCTTACTTCGATGGGTCAATGAGCTCCAAAAACCGTACCTATAGGGGATCATAACCAACAGATCCGTACTGCTTTCTTTTACCTCGTCCCGGATAGCTTTTACGACCTCATTGGACGTTACATTTTTGTAGTAATAACTTACGATTCCCATCACGTCGTTGATGGTTTCCCTTGTTTCTTTTCCTTTTTCCTCATTTAGCTGCTCCACTGTTTTACGAATGTTGAGTACCTCCAGTACCGCACCAAACTCAGCGGCAAAACCCTTTACTTTTTCAAGAATTTCCTTTTGCACACCACGAACAATATCACAGGCAAAAAGAATATGCTCCAGACCCGTAAATTTTGCGCCGAGCGGAACTGAAAGGATTGGTATTTTTAACTTACTAATGGCTGCCGTGGTCGTATTGCCAAGCATATCTTGATCAAAGGAACGTTTGGCCATTCCCATCACCAACAAATCGGCATTCGTCTCATGGATGCACTTGGTAATCTGGTCATAAAACAAGCCTGCTGCCAGATATGGAATAGTCAAAACACCACTTTCGGCAGTAATAGCCTCGGCTTTACGTCGTAAAACCTTACTTTGATGTTCAAAAATTTTGAACATAGAATCGGGAGAAAGTCGAGCGTTCATCGCATGTATGGAAGGATTTTGAAGAGAAAATAAAACGAGCTCGTATTCTTTTCCCGCGAAAACTTCCATAATAAACTTTAAGGCATGTTCGGCCTCTTCAGCGTAGTCTGTAGCAACAATAATCCGTTTCATATGGTCTAATTTAATCCAATAAAAAATCCCTTTTTATTACATTCAAGTTAACGAAAAATAATAAATCTATCAAACGGAGAATTGTCTCAACTGGGTCAATTTTCTCCCGATTTCCGGCTATTTTAAGTAGCTAGCCTTTACAAAAGAAGCTTTTTTTAGATAATCAATGCTTTGTTGTAAACCGGTGTAAATATCGTTACGTGTTTCTTCCAGCTCAACAAAAATATATTGCAGGCCAACAACTTTTGAATTGTTAAAAATTGCATCAAAACCGACCATACCACTTTGACCAATCTCACGGTGGTCCTTAATGTGCAAAGCCTTGAATCTGCCGGCGTATTTATTGAAATAATCAACAGGACTAACTTGTCCCATTACGGCCCAATACACATCCATCTCGAAAAATACATTCTCAGGATTTGTATGCTCTATCATATAATCGTACATCACTTTATCTTCCACTTTTCTAAACTCATGTGAGTGATTGTGGTATCCGTATACGATTCCCTGCTGACGGCATTTCGCACCCACAGCATCAAGGTAGCGACATTGTGTTTCCAGATCCTTAAGTGTTTTAGGCACATCCATCCAAGGCGTAACAATATATTTCATTCCCGCCGCTTTATGAGTAGCAATACATTCGTCCCACCATTTTAGCGATTCCGTAAAATCTCCAGAAGCTAGCTCCTTGTCTGATAAAGTCTTCGTTGCGTGTGATGAAATTACTTTCATTCCAGCTTTTTCTACTTTTGCCTTAAACTCTTGTGGACTCAAGTTATATAATTTACCATCCTTGTATCCAGCGGCTTCCACTCCTGTATAACCCAATGCTGAGATCTTTTGTAGAATCTGGTCGAAATTCGGGTTTTTCCCGATTTCTTCACGTACAGAATATAACTGTAGACCAATTTCCTTTTTTGCAGCTTTCTGTTGTGCAAATGTTGGACTAACAGCCAACATCATACATCCAGCTACCAATGTTCCGATAAGAGTTCTTCTTTTCATTTAGTGCTCAATTATTTATTATAGACTTCGTTCAACGCAAAATTATTTGTAAACGCAGGGTTTACAGGTTGTTTAGGTTTATCGCGTTAAATATAGCCGCAATGTATGCAAATACTCGAAAAAACACAATGCTTTACCGTTTTATTTATTCACATCGCGCACTCAGTGCCACAAAACAGGTCTTTTATATGAATTAAAAATTGGCCTAACTCAACGATTTACAGTCCACCGCTGTTCTACTTATGATAACAAACAAATTGAATCATGGAAAATAAATATGACATCCCCGAGCATAACGACCAAAAACAGGAGGAGAAATTACCTGATGTTGCCATTGAGGAAAAAGATGATGAACCCGCTGGACGAAATTTAAAACGTACACTTATCATCGCAGTCTGTGTATTGATCGTATTTTATCTGATTTATTATTTTATGAGTGGACGATAATGTGCAACTCACCACAGCTCCGGCGGAACTTGACGGATTCTTGGAAACCGAAGCTGGGCAAGCCGACTTGTTTCGCCATACACGATTTGGTAGAAACTGACCATAGAATTGGCCATCGTGCTGACGTGCGATGTCATTTACCTTAGCTCCGGTGGAACTTGACGGATTCTTGGAAACCGAAGCCAGGCAAATTGACATTTTTCTCTTACAGTATCTTGTTTTTCATATGCCTATGTCCCATTAAGATAGCGAACTATCGTTAAGGTTATTTACATAGGTTGGAGATATAAGGTGTGCTAGTAGTCACTCTAAAGATTCAGTTCTGGCACTCATTCAAAATCAACCTAGACTTTCATGAAATGATTCTTATCACCGATTAAAAACATCTGTTATAACAAATATAAAACAAAAAAGAATAAATGCAAATTTTTAAACAAAAAAATAAACTATATTTTGCGCAAATTGTCATTCATTTCGTTGCATGACGGATGAAGACAAAGCATTACTGGAAACAATTGGTTTACGCTTTCGCGCGAAACGAAATGATCTATATTATTCACTGCGGGATCTATCCCATCTAACGGGCATTTCTACAGGAACACTCAATGGCATAGAAAAGGGAAAAGACTTAACGCTCACAAATTTTTTAACCTTATGTCGTAGCCTGGAAATTCAACCAACGATATTTTTTCAGCATGATATTGTCTTTAATTCTCCTTACTCCCTACCTCCCGATGCACAGGAAAGAATCACGCTAAGCAAAAAACTGGATGACCTCGTCTATCATTCGGATTTTTTCTACTCAGCACGACGTGTTTCGGAGGTATTGGTCCAATTGGGTATTGACAAGAGCCAAAGCAATAAATTCTCTGTTTACCTATCAAACTATTGTGAAGAAGGAACTCTTGTCTATCAGCAGCACGGTAACTATAAAACCTATCGTAAAAAAAGGTAAAAAAATTATTAAACTTTTTTGTTGGAAAGTTCACGAAAACGGTTTGCCCTCCTAAATGTTCCCAAATCATTAAAACGAACCCCATACTTCCGTAAGATTTCTTGTGCCTTCTTACGACCCATATGACGTACGTAAAATGTTTCATTGACAACAAAATGATGGATGCTATGTGTCCAGCCAAAAAAGAAACAAAACAATTGCATCGGAAAAGTCCACCAAACTGTCAATACCTGCGTTTGCTCAATAACATTTCCAGCTTCGACATCGCCAAAATAATGCATGTTTGACGTAATAAAATGTAAACAAAATTGGCGTAATAAGTTTGGTAATAGAATAACATAAATAATCCAATGCAGACTTATCAACATGTTATCAACATAATGTGGAAAACTCAAATCCACCCCAAAAACCTCTCTTAACCAATCAAATAATAGGTCTGCAAAGAAGAAATATAAGATCACATGTGCAAAAATTGTTACTGGAACAATGCTTAAAAACATAATCCGTTTTAGTTTTGAAGAAGTCTCCAATTTTAGATTCCCATTTTTCACCTCTTTGTCCATATCATTAAACATACGATGCAGCCGAAAGAGCCCGCCCAATACAACATCGGCCGTTGTTACCAAACGTTTGATCGACCATTGCTCGCCATTCGTCACACTGCGTTCCTCAACATCATGTAATGTACCCGAAAATTTATGATGATGATGATGCAAGGTCCTGCGTATCCAGGGATTGACAGTCAATGGGCGTAATATCCATACACTAAAAAGCATAAAATGATGAACCACTTTTTGTCTTTTAAAATAAAGCCAGTGAATCAGATCATGTTCTATTTCATGTAAAACACCCATAAAAAAGGCATTACTGACAATCATAAGCCAAGCCGGAACAAGAGCGCGAGACCAAGCTATCGATACAACAACAATGGCCAGGATCGCTAGTGCAAATATGGCCATTCCGATACTGTTCTGACTTTTTAAGATAGGGTACATTCCTTTAAGCTGTTGATAGGAAAGATTTATTTCCCTCCTAATCTGGCTCGACTTTTCCTGATGTCTCAATTCGATGTGATTTTATCGGTAAAATAAGGATTTTTTCGCAGACATCTAAGCAGCTGACGGGACTAATCGAAGCATGAATAGCAGCTATCTCGGAAATATAAGCTTGGAAAGAGGATAAAGGCACTCCAGGGAAACAAATTCATCAACAGGAGAAATAAAACCATTCGAAAATAAGCACACAACACACTTAATTACAATAAGATAACAACATTTTAACCCTGAATTCATGTAAACACCTTAAATTAGTATAAACGATGTGATTTACAATCGATGGTTTCAACAGCCACATCAATTTCGGCCATGAAGCCAATCGTCTTTATATCTAGTAGGCATTTGGTTACCCCCTCAGCAATCCTCAACACATATCCATGTGCAAGCCCTACTACTTTCTCTATTCAGTTCGGCAAGCTCATACCTTGCCGAACATTCTATTACCCATCGGATCAGCCCCACCATGTGACTTAACTGCCAAAAGGATCTGTCTTTTTTTCGGTTTTTACGATTTTAATCAGATGCTCCAACGCATTTTTCAGACGTTTGGCATCCTCTTCCGTTTGGATTGCCCATAAAATTTCATCCGTACTTGGCGAGGACTTAAATCGAATTTGATAACCAGATTTTACTCTTGCGATGACAAGTACATCTGATTTGGCAATATCACTTCGAAAATGCTGGCCACTGGAAAGAAAGACTGTTAACACCTTCCCGTCTACCGTCACCGTATCAATTTTTGTATCCTTATAATGGTAAGCAACCTTATATAGCTTATTAATATAGGCCATGGTCTGTTGTTTATTCAAGCTCGCATTTTGGGCTACCGACGGTACTGTAATACCAATAGCCAAAAGAAAGCACAAGAAAAAATTCTTCATTTATCTAGCATTTTTTATTTCCTTACACCGCAACAACGTATCGCTCAGATTGTACTTGCTTACCACATATCACGTAACGACAATCAGCAGAAGCAAAATACGTTCCTTTTATTGATGACCAAAAATATAGATTTTATTTACTTTTTTGGCTATTGTCCCACAAACTAAACTATTTCCAGCAGCAGCATTTCGATTGCTGCTACTGAAAATCCTTATTTAGTCATTTTTATTTATTCTTTCGATCTCGATAAATCCCGGGCATTTTCTGCAATACGGATAAATTCAGCACGATAACCTTCCTCATCTTTGCCTTTAGAAGCTTTTGCTCGCGCTATGAGCTGATCAAAATTGGCCTTTTGCTTAAAATCAGAATCACGAAGTAATAGACCTAGTTCCGCTACCGCTGTTACGAATCGTAAATCTTCACTCACACTGTTCAATTCCGTAACAGAAGTTCCGACCACCTTTTGCTGCAACTTGCTTTTCTCCCCTTCAGGCTCCTTATACCGAAATTTAACTGTTGCCAGTTCAGCATTTCTCCGTCCGGCTGCCTGATCCGCTTGCTGTTGATATTTTAAGGGATCTACCGTTCCGATCCCCCCCGACTCTACACCGACAGGTACAATTTCATATAAGGCTGTCACCACATGTCCTACGCCCATATCACCACCCATCTTTTGATCATTATTAAAATCCTCAGCCTCCAACAAGCGGTTTTCGTATCCCACTAAACGGTATGCCTGCACATAACTGGGATTAAATTCGACCTGAATCTTGACATCTTTAGCAACGGTAAACAAAGTTCCCCCAAATTCGGTTACCATCGCTTTTCGTGCCTCAGAAATATTGTCTATATAGGCATAATTCCCATGCCCTTTGTCGGCAAGGATTTCCATCTTACTGTCCTTCAGATTTCCCATGCCATACCCCAATACTGTGAGGAAAACCCCCGATTTACTTTCTTTGGAAATTAATTCTTCCATCGATTCGTCACTACTCTCCCCAACATTGAAATCGCCGTCACTGGCCAAAATGATCCGGTTGTTTCCTCCTTTAATAAATTGTTGCTTCGCAATTTCATAAGCCTTCTTAATTCCTGCAGCACCAGCAGTACTTCCACCGGCTTCCAGCTCCTCAATAGCCGATTTTATTTTCATCTTTTCATCACCAGGCGTACTCTCCAGTTTTACCCCTGCCGATCCAGCATAGGTCACAATGGCTACATGGTCCACAGCACGAAGCTGATCGACCAACATTTTCAACGAAGCTTTCACCAAAGGTAGACGCCCCGGTCCCATCATTGACCTCGACACATCGATCAAAAACACCAAATTGGAAGCTTTAAGATTCTCCGTCGGAATATCTTTCGCCTTTAACGTGACGCGCATAAGCTGATGCGTTGTATTCCAGGGTGCCTTCGTCAATTCGGTGACGATATTTACAGGTTCACCATTTTTAGGTCCAGCCACTTGATACTGAAAGTAATTGATCATCTCTTCAACCCGTACTGCGTCTTTTTCAGGCAGAGTTCCCGAATTGATAAATCGACGCACATTACTATAGGAAGCAGCATCAACATCGGCTGCAAAGGTCGATAAAGGCTCTTTACGTGGATTGATAAAGCTATTTTCCTTCAACTTTTGATAAGATTCTTGGTTCTGATTGGGCACATACGCCGTTCCTCTAATATACAAACCCGATACTTGCCCAGACAAAGCTGCATTAACATTCATCACCGATGCCGTCTGACGCTTCGCCTTGTGCTCATATCCGGTCACCACAACCTCATCCAGCGCATTATTTTGCTGCACCAACGCCACATCAACCTTTGACCGATGGTTGACCGCTATCCGCTGCTCAAGATATCCGATATAACTAAAAATCAAGATGTTTTTACCATCAAGGACTTGAATACGATAGTTTCCCTTGTCATCGGTCTGCACATGTGCTTTGGTTGCAGCATTGTTCACCTGTACCCCCACAATTGCCATTCCTGTATTCGCATCGACAACCTTCCCCCTAACCTCATATCCTTGCTTGGCATATCCGCCTAAGGATAGCAACAAGCCTATTACAAAAAGTATTGCTCTCATATCTTTTACATTTTTGCCAAGGGATGCCTCAAATATTAAATTTCCATAAACCAGAAAAAAAAAATATTTTTAACCAATAAAATGTTCGCATTCAAGTCGTCAAAAATAGATACAGCACAAGACCACGAGCTCTTGCTGCACTACCAGGAGTCTAAGGAGCTCCAGGTATTGGGTGATCTATACCAACGACATACGGAGATGGTATACTATGTTTGCTTACGGTATCTCCAAGATTCCGAATTGAGTAAAGATGCTGTCATGAATATCTTTGAAGAATTAATACACAAAGTCAACAAACAAGAAATCAAGGACTTCCCAAGGTGGCTTTATGTATTAAGCAAGAACCATTGTCTGATGTATTTGAGGTCTCAAAAGAACAAAACTCAAATTTCTTTGGATGAATTTGTGAAATTTCCGGGAGACATGCATCAGTATGAACAATATGATGAAAAAGAAGAACAGCTAACAGCCATGGAAGGCTGTCTGGGAAAATTACCAGACAAACAGCAACAGTCGGTTAGACTCTTCTTTTTGGAGGAAAAATGTTACAAAGAGATTAGTGAATCTACCGGTTATAGCTTGAACGAAGTAAAAAGCTATATTCAGAATGGAAAACGGAATTTAAAAAATTGCATGGAGGCTTGGAATGAGCAACAGTAATTACGACATAGCATACTTAAAGAAATACGTCAACGGCGAACTATCTCCTACGGAGATGTATGCGCTTGAACGGGAGGCGCAACGTGACCCCATGTTGGCGGATATTCTTATAGGTATTGAAATGGATCAGAATAAAACCGTACTTACAACAATCAACAACCAAATTGCACAACGTGTTCAGAAAGATAATACCGCTAAAATAACGGTCTTTGATTGGAAGAGACTTGCCATCGCCGCAGCGGCAGTGATCGTGTTGGGGATTGGTCTCCTCCTTTACCGTCAACAGGACAAAAATTCATCCGAAGCGAGGCGTACCGCTGAAGTAAGTATTACGCAGGCAAAACCCAAAACAAAGGTTACAGCAGCAGATTCTATCATTCCTTCAGATGATATTGCATCAAAAATAGGATCTCAAGATCATTCCCCACAATTAGCAGATAATAACAGACCGCGGCTTCATGAACAGCACCCACTGGAAGAGGTGACCGTTTTATCACAGGAACCCTCCCTACGTGTAAAATCACTGGAAGAAATGAAGGAAGGTCTCAATAATGATCGCCCTGTATTTGGATTAAGACCTACAGACAGTACAATTGTTATCGGTTATGCGCCAATGGCAAAGAAAAAAGATGCTTCCCAAACGATTATGATTCGAGGAACCTCAAGTTTAAACAATGCACTTGCAGGCAGAGCTCCAGGTATTTCGATCCCACAACAACAAGGTACACCGCTACAACTTACAATTCGGGACAAAGAGACAGGCTTACCTATTTCGGGAGTGACAATCATTCAACCCAATAGCAAGTTTGCGACGAATACCGACGCACAGGGTCAAGCTACCATCCAACCCAGTACAATGGATTCACTCGTCGACATCATGGCGCTGGGCTACAATTCTGTTGCATTGAATATGCGTCGCAGCAAAAATACAACGATCAAACTGCAACCTTCCGGCGCCACACTTGATGAAGTCGTCGTCACAACGATGTCTTCACGCAAATCAAAGAGTGCCGAACCTATCTGGGGCTGGAGATCGTTCAACAATTATATCAAGAAAAAAACAGCTAAAAGTCGTTATGAGGGCACTGTCCGTTTAAGCTTCTATATCGATAAAGATGGACTCCCAACAAATATCAGCGTTCTCCAAAGTGCAAATGATTACCTCGATGCCAAAGCCAAAGAGATTCTACTTTCGGGACCAAAATGGAAAGGGGAAGACTACCGCTATGTCACGTTAAGCTTCGAATTCACCTTGTAAGGATGCGATCTGAACACATCCTATCTAATTACAACACAAGTTTATCTCGCTATCGGGACAAATAAGCAATCGCAATTGATCGATCCATTTATCTTTTCAACCAATTTAATTTATAAGGGTTTGGATTTAAAATTATTTCATACTTTAGTGTTATAATTCTTAACCATACAGTCATTTTTTATGAAAAGTTTTTTCACTGGCCTCCTCCTGCTTAGTGGTGTATACCTACAAGCGCAAGATTTTTCGTTCGGTAAAATAAAAAAGGAAGATTTTGCCATTACTGTTGACAAAATAGATACAGCAGCAAATGCCTTTGTCTTACGCGAATATGGATCAGCCGAAGTAAGTTATGATAAAAACAAAGGTCCGGTTGTTCAATTTTTCAGACACGTCCGCATTAAAATATTAAATAAGGAAGCTTATAATTACGCTAATTTCAGTATCCCTTTATATAAAAGCGGCAACGACCGGGAAGTCCTTATGGACATCAAGGGAGCGTCCTATCACCTCGTCGGAGATAAGGTTGTAGAAACAGAGATGACGAAAGCGAATATTTTTAACGAAAACGCCTCAGAAAACTATGCGGTAACGAAAGCGGCCATTCCGCAGGTCCAAGAAGGTACAATTATTGAATACCGCTACCGCACAGAATCGCCATTTATTTTTAACTTAAATGCCTGGGAATTTCAGGAAGATCTCCCAAAACTTTATAGCCAATACGTCACGCGTATCCCCGAAGTTTTTCATTATAAAGCCAATTTAAAGGGGGGACTAGCCGTCAGTGACCGGAAGGTAGAAAATTACAACACAGGCCTGGATTCTCAAGTTGGAGAAGTTTTAGGCAATAAAACCACCTATACCATGGAAAATATTCCGGCTTTCCATACCGAAGATTACATGACCTCTTCTAAAAATTTTAGGTCAATCATTTTCTTTGAGCTTGGTCGGTATAGCATTCCAATGGGACCGACAAAAGACTTCTCGCTCACATGGGAAAATGTCAGAGATAAACTCGTACAGGACGAAAGTTTTGGTGGACAGATAAAGCGAAAAACGGCATTGAAGGAGTTCATTGAACCGGTATTGCAGGATTCAAAAGATGACCTGGAGAAAGCGGTACGACTGTATACCTACTTCCAGAAACAAATAAAATGGAATAACCGCCATTCGATCTACGCAAAAAATATCAAAGAAGCCATCGAAAAAAGAACAGGCAATAGCGCCGATATTAACCTTGGACTGGTCAATGCCTTACGTTATGCGAAACTAGATGCCATCCCTGTTATTTTATCGACACGTGAGAATGGCTATGCAGGGCTCTATGCACCAGCGATATCAGAGTTCAACCATGTCATTGCCCAGGTAAAAATAGGTGAAAACTACTACCTGCTGGATGCGACCTCTCCCTATGAGATGTTTGGAAATATTCCAATGAAATGTGTCAACTTTCAGGGAAGATCAATTCCCCTGGAAGGCGAATCTGACTGGGTAAAGCTCGAGGCAAATCTTGCATCTACTTACAGTAACTTCTTCTACGGTGAACTGTCGGAAGATGGTGCATTAAAAGGAAAATGGATTACCTCACGTAACGGTTACGGTGCTTCCAAAATGCGTGAACGCCTTCAAGGAAGTAATTCTGAAGAAGAATTCTACGAAAAAATAGATGAAGAAAACAATCGCATCAAAATCAATAGTTTTAAAGTATCGAATCGGGAATCTCTTGACAAACCACTAACGGAGGAGTTTGAAATTGAGATTAAGAATTTTGCAACCCTGCAAAATGAACAACTTCTATTCAATCCTTATATTGACACCAAAATGTCCAAGAATCCCTTCAACCTAACTGAGCGGAATTATCCGATCGACTTTGGTTCTTTAGTCCAAGAAGAGTGCTACATTGAAATCAAACTACCAAAAGGCTATGCATATCCAACGGAAGGAAAGTTAAAAAATATCAGTATGGCTCTTCCTGAACGTGCGGCCCGATATATTTTCAAAATCAATAATACAACACCGGATGTTCTGATAATAGAATCTGCAACACAATTAAACAAACCCTTGTTTATGCCGGAAGAGTATTTTGATTTAAAAGAGTTTTTCAGCCGAATCATCCAGGCAGAAAAATTAGATGTTGTACTCAAAAAAATATAACAATATCGCTTAACACAAATTTCATTTTATATTGACGATTAGCTTAAATAAGGATGATAACTTTGAATATCAAAAAAATAGTAAAATGATTAAAGATTCAGATTTATTCGAACTAGAGAATACCTTCCTTGGTGAAGGTTTCGAATTAGATGGTGATGATATTATCACCGATGAAGACTAGGTCTTCACTTTTTTAGCAAGTATTATTCCCCTTATATAATCTCAAAGCCCAGACATTCTTTGCTGGGCTTTTTCTTTGCTCCGTTGTTCGGCAATTTGGCCAAAACTTATTATTTCTCTATCTTTATGTCATCCTGACAATCCGCCGTTGAGCTAACCCAGCTTCTATTTTTACAGGAACGCAAGTAACAGGTTTAAATCAAATAACACACATGAGAAAAATAATATTGGATCTGGCCATGACCCTAGATGGCTTTATCGAAGGCTCACAGGGAGAGGTTGACTGGTGCATTATGGATGATGACATGGATTTCGATGGCTTTTTGGCTTCGGTCGATACCATCTTTTATGGCCGGGTAAGCTATGATGCCTGGGGTAATTTCCAGCCGCACGCTAAGGCCGATGAAACAGAAATAAATCTTTGGAAAAATGTCCATGCGAAGAAAAAATATGTTTTTTCTAGTCAGGCAAGGCAAGATGAAAACGCTACCTTCATCCAGACTGAGATCACTAAACAAGTTCAGGAAATAAAAGCACAGCCCGGAAAGGATATTTGGCTATATGGTGGAGCGCGTCTAATTAAAACATTCATTCAAGCTAACCTTGTTGACATCTATCGCATTTCCGTTCACCCTATTGCCCTGGGAAGTGGCAAGCCTTTATTCGAAAACTTACCTGAACGACTATCCCTAAAACTTGTTCAAAGCGTCACATTCAAATCGGGAGTTGTTCAGTTAATCTATACCCCCCAACATGAATCTTAACCATCAGGCAACCCCACAGATCGCTGATGATATGATCAGGAAAGTGATAGATCAACTCGAAAGCATACTTATGCTTCGTTGCTCTAGCCTATCACAAGATCAAACAGGCAGAGCCTATTATGGTTTTAATTTTCAACTGGGCAACAAAAACTTCAAATTTAGAAAGGCCAAGATAACACCAAAAAAAGTAGGATTATTCGTTGCTCTTTGGAAACGTGACAGCGATGGTCAGACCATTCCCTTTACTGCAGATGATCCTTTCGATTATTACCTTATTTTGGTTGAGCAAGACCAGCATTGCGGCCTATTTGTCTTTCCAAAACAGGCGTTAGTTGAACATACAATCCTCACAGCGGGTTCTCAAATGGGCAAACGCGGATTCCGTATTTATCCAGATTGGAGCATGCCAACGAACAAACAGGCTACCAAAAGTAAACAATGGCAGCACACATACTTTGTGGATTTCTGTGGTCCCCACCAAGAAGCCAAAAACAAATTGACCCATATACTGCAAAGCAGCTAGTCGATATTTTCGACCAAATCAGCATAAGCTGCACGCAACAAAGAAATTGCCGCCACCATACTTTGTTCGTCAAGATGAGCAAACCCCAACCGCAATGCAGTGACCGTTTTATTTTGATAAAGGCAATTACTCGGCAACAAAAGTCCCTGCGACCGCACTTTCTCTTGCAAGGCTGTCAGCGAAACAACCTTATTAAACTGTATCCAAAAGGCCAGTCCCGAGGCCGGGACGTCAAACCTGATTTTATCTTCAAAATGCCGTAACAGCAATTGTGCAAACAATTCTTTTCGCTCAGCAATTGTTTTCTGAAATTTACGCTGATACCGGAAGATATCACCCTGGTGGATAATCTCGCCCAATGTCTTCTCGATCATAAAATTCGGCTTTCCGAAGATGTTCAAATACTTTTTTCCCTCTTCCAACAGATCCTGAGGTGCGATCAAAAAATTCATTTGGAAACCAGGGTCAAAGAAACTACCGAAAGCACCTGTATAAATCACACGGTTGCCGCCATTTTTCCGGAAAAGTGATTCACCTTTCTCCTTAAAAAAGGAAGACTCAAAATCCACATCATCCTCAATAATGATAAAGTTATACTGCTCGGCCAACTGTAACAGTTGAATTTTCCTTCGCTCGGAAAGGCTAACCGTCGTTGGATACTGACACCTGGTATTGAGGTAAACACACCTGATTTCTCCGGGTCTAAATTGATCTCCGATCTTATCTACAATCATCCCCTCCGCATCTACGGGAATGGTTTTTAGCTTGGCCCCAGCTTGATTAAAGATCATGTTAGGTAGAAAATAACTTAAATTTTCCACCAACACAATATCGTCGGGCCGGATCAATAATCGGGATAAAATTGAAAAAATCTGCTCCCTGCTGGCAATCGGCAACAAGAAATTCCGGGAAAGATGAAATCCTCTTGTTAAATTCAGATAATAGCTTAACTGATCCCTAAAAAACAAATTTCCCTCAGTCGTCGTCGGAAAGTCATCACTTTTCTTTTTCCGTTTCACCATGGATGCATAAAAACGCACTAGTTCCTCCGCTCCAATGACATTATAATCAGGTGTTCCGTCCGTAAAATAGTACCTTTCGGGAACCTCTGAAATAGGCATATCCAATATGAGTTCCTTCCTAAAAAAGTAAGGCGCAAAATCAGGTGGCTGTCTAAATGCTTCAATCGCCGACCCGGACGTACCGATAAGCTCGGGATTTTTCACAAAAGTCCCGCGATTAGCCAAAATTTTCACCCAGCCCTGTTCCTGCAATTCCGCTAAAGCGGCTACAATGGTTTTTCGATGCACGTTCAGTTCTTCAGCAATTTTCCGGCTTCCGGGCAACAGATCTCCATCTTCCAATAGATTTCGCTTGACGGCATGGATAAATTGATAAACGATCTGTAGATAGATGGCATCTTCCTTCCGGCGATCTATCTTAATAATGGAATGAAAACCTATACTAACCGGACTACTCATTATGTTTATTTCGGACTACCAAAGTTATCATTTAAACTATAATCTTTGCAATCATCATGAAAAAATAATCGCATTGAATTGCTAAATCCGAATGGTCATTAAGTAAAATAGATTTGATTTTAGCATAAAAACTTAGCATTAATATGGAAACAAAACCAAAATGGACGCAGGAAGAAGTTGTCGCTTTATACAACAAACCAATTATGGACCTGCTTTATGAAGCGGCATCGATACATCGGAAATATCACGACCCCAACAAAGTACAAGTATCCACATTGATATCCATAAAAACAGGTGGGTGCCCCGAAGACTGCGCCTATTGTCCCCAGGCCGCACGTTACCATACGAACGTAAAATCGGAAGGCTTAATGAGTGTAGAGCAGGTAAAAGAGCAGGCACTGGCGGCCAAAGCTGGAGGTAGCTCAAGGATCTGTATGGGGGCCGCCTGGCGCAATGTTAAAGATGGTCCTGAGTTTGACCATGTCCTTGATATGGTCCGAACACTGAATAGACTTGACATGGAAGTCTGCTGCACGCTAGGAATGCTGACCGAAAACCAAGCACAACGCCTTTCAGAAGCTGGACTATACGCCTACAACCACAACCTCGATTCCTCTGCCGATTACTATAAGGAAATTATCTCGACCAGAAGCTATGACGATCGCCTTCAAACAATCGAAAATGTACGTAAAACAAACATAACCGTATGTAGTGGTGGTATTATTGGGATGGGAGAAAGTATAGACGACCGTGCCGCGATGTTGATCACACTTGCTTCACTCATTCCACAACCCGAATCGGTACCGATCAATGCGCTCGTTCCTGTAAGCGGTACTCCAATGGAGGTCATGGAAACAGTTTCGATATGGGAAATGGTACGCATGGTGGCTACAGCCCGAATTTTATTGCCCACCACACAAGTTCGCCTTTCTGCAGGACGTACCAACATGAGTACAGAGGGACAAGCGTTATGTTTTTTCGCGGGAGCCAATTCGATTTTCTCAGGCGACAAACTCCTCACCACGCCCAATCCCGACGTCAACGAAGATATGGACATGTTTAAAACATTAGGTTTGGTAGCCCAACAGCCTTTCGAGAAAAGAAATCAACCCGAAACCATCGCAACTGAGATGACACATTACCATGATCTTGGTGAAAGACCAAAATGGTCAAGACCCGAACATAAAATCCAGCGCAACATCGCTAAGCAGCAAAACAAATAACAAAAATAATTCGGCAGACCATCATGGAAAGAGAAGAAATCAACCAACACGACCTTATCGACGATTTTGATAAAAAGCATCTATGGCATCCGTATACCACCATGACAAATCCCTTACCTGCCTACAAGGTTAAACGGGCAGATGGTTGTATAATCGAGTTGGAAAATGGACAGCAGCTTATAGATGGTATGTCCTCTTGGTGGTGCGCCATCCATGGCTACAATCACCCCGTCCTTAACGCTGCGGTCACAACACAGCTCAGTAGCATGTCACACATGATGTTTGGTGGACTTACGCACGAACCAGCAATTGCTCTCGGTAAAATACTGCTTGACATCACCCCTACTTCACTCAACAAAATATTTTATGCCGATTCGGGTTCTGTTGCGGTAGAAGTTGCACTTAAAATGGCTATTCAATACTGGGTCTCACAAAAAAAGACCAATAAGAAAAACTTTGTCACGATTCGTTCGGGGTACCATGGTGATACCTGGAACGCGATGTCGGTCTGTGACCCCATTACTGGCATGCACCGCATCTTTGACAATGCTTTACCCAAACGCTATTTTGCCCCTGCCCCAAAAATAGCGTTTGAGCAAGAATGGGATGCCAATGACATCAAACCCTTGGCAGACCTGATCTGCTCACACAAGGACGAATTGGCCGCTCTCATCCTTGAACCTATCGTCCAGGGAGCCGGTGGCATGCGTTTTTACCATCCGGAGTACTTGCGTCAGGCAGCACATCTCTGCAAAGAAAATCAACTTCTTTTAATCTTTGATGAGATTGCTACCGGATTTGGGCGCACGGGCAAGCTCTTTGCCTGGGAGCATGCCGGAATAGTGCCCGATATCATGTGTATCGGCAAAGCCTTGACCGGTGGCTACATGACGCTATCCGCCGTGATCACCTCAGATCATGTTGCGAATACAATCTCCAACGGTACACCAGGTACGTTTATGCACGGGCCAACTTTTATGGCAAACCCCTTGGCTTGCGCAGTAGCCCACGCTTCCATCAAATTACTATTGGCAACGGACTGGAAAGCGAAAGTAACGTTAATCGAAGAACAATTGAGACGGGAACTTAGCGCTGCAACAGCGCTGCCCCAAGTCGAAGAGCTCAGAATTCTAGGTGCAATTGCAGTCATCGAGATGAAAAACTCCGTCGATCTCTCCAGCATACAACAGCGGTTTATCGAAGAGGGAATTTGGGTAAGGCCATTCGGAAAACTGATTTATATCATGCCCCCTTTTATCATAAATGAAGGTGAGCTTCACAAGTTAACACAGGCATTGCTAGCCGTAATCAGCACAGTCCAATGATTGAAAATAGTCTAATCCAGCGCATTGAAGATGAATTATTCGCCCTTGAAAAACAAGGGAATAAACGAAAACTTCTCCTTATCACACAACAGGATAACACAGCACAGGAGCATGTTAAAGAGCATTACAACCTCTCATCGAACGATTATCTTGGACTTGCGACAGATCAGATACTTCGTCAAGAATTCCTAAACTCGGTGACAAAGGATAATGCTGTATTCAGCGCTTCCTCTTCGCGTCTACTCACAGGAAACCATGCACGCTATACGCAATTGGAAACAAAGCTGTGCCGAATGTTCGGTACGGAGAGTGCATTGGTCTTTAACAGCGGCTACCACATGAATGTAGGCATACTTCCTGCAGTTTGTGATACACAGACATTAATTCTCGCCGATAAGGGTGTGCACGCAAGCCTAATTGATGGCATCCGACTATCCAATGCGGCCTGCTACAGGTACCGGCATTCCGATTATACGCACTTAACGCAATTATTGACAAAATATGCCCATCGCTTCACATGCGTCATCATCGTTACAGAAAGTATTTTTAGCATGGATGGTGATTGCACGGACCTCAACTATCTGGTCAGTCTAAAACAACGTTTCCCCAATACCTTACTTTATGTCGATGAAGCTCACGCCGTAGGGGTACGCGGAATACAGGGACTTGGCTGCGCAGAAGAACAGCAATGTATTGCCGATATTGATTTCCTGACAGGTACCTTCGGAAAAGCTTTAGCATCGGTTGGTGGCTACCTGCTATGTAAGGAACCAATCCGAAATTATTTGATCAATAAGGCACGTACGCTACTTTTTACAACAGCGCTGCCACCAATCAATCTATTATGGACTGTGTTTGTTTTGGAACGCTTAAGTGACTTTACAGACCGGCGCCAACAGCTGCACAAAAATAGCCTATTGCTCAAACAGCAAATAATTGCCAAAGGCTTTAATTGTCCGTCAGAGAGTCATATTTTACCGGTCATTATCGGTAATAACAAGGAAACGGTACTGAAAGCAGAAGACCTGCAGCGAAAGGGATTTTACGTGCTTCCCATACGCCCGCCCACGGTACCAGAAGGAACATCAAGAATCCGAATTTCATTGACAGCAACAATGACATCGTCCATGATCGAACAACTTGCAGCAAGCTTATGATACTTAAAAGAATCGCTCCTAAAAGAGTCACTCCGATCGATAATTTGCCAGGGCAGCATCTTCAGCCAAAATCCAACGAAAAACTACTGTTATTCTTTGCAGGCTGGGGCATGGATGAACATCCTTTTTTGCACTATTCCCCATTCGGCAAAGATCTTATTGTTGCCCATAGCTATACGGATTTACTGTTGGACAAAAGTCTACTGGCAGGCTACCAGGAAATTGAGATTTTCGCCTGGTCTATGGGAGTATGGGCGGCATCAATGGTACTGCCCGAACTTCAAAACAGCAATTACCCCATCAGCACATGTACTGCAATCAATGGAACACCATTTCCAATAGATGACGAAAAAGGAATTCCTAGCCAGTTATTTAAAGGAACATTGGATACACTGAGCAATAAAACGTTAGAAAAATTCAGGTTACGCATGTGTGGTTCCAAGACCCTTTTCAACTACTTTCTTGAAAGAGCCCCCCAACGCAACATCGAAGACCTCCGTTCAGAGCTCATCGCGATTGAAAAAACAGCTGGTGCAAAATCAGCAGCGGCATTCCAATGGCATCAGATATATATAGGCAAAGAAGATCGAATCTTCAACTTAGAGAATCAAAAACGCGCCTGGCCCGGTACTGCATATACGATAATCGATGCTACTCATTATCCCGAACAATTATTTAAGCACCTTTTAAGATGATCATCATGATGGACAAACAAAGGATTAGGTCCCGTTTCGCTAAAGCGGCATCTAACTATCAGTCGGCAGCGATCGCTCAATACGAAATAGCAAAAAAAATGATCAGGTTGATGCAGGAGAACATACAGCTAAGACCGCAAAAAGTATTGGAAATTGGCTGCGGAACAGGTTTTTTTTTCGCGGTTAATCCTACAGCATATCAAACCAAAAAAAATGGTTTTAAATGATATCTGTCCAGAAATGATGCCTGAAGTAATGGATATCTTGACATCGTCGCACACGTTCATCTGTGCTGATGCAGAAACTTATGCTTTCCCCAAAGACATCAATCTAATCGCGTCCTGTTCTACGATTCAGTGGTTCAACAATCCTCGCGCTTTCTTTGAAAGCTGCTATGGATCCCTTCCGGATTCCGGTATCCTTGCCTTCAGCACTTTTGGACATGACAATATGCACGAGATCAATGCAACGGCACATGTTGGACTAACATATCGATCTAAATCGGAACTTATCGCAGAACTTTTAGCGTTGAATTATAAGATCCTCGTTGCACAAGAAGAACATTTAAAACTACACTTTGAAAGCCCACTACAAGTTCTTGTTCACCTGAAACAAACCGGGGTAACGGGAATAAAAAATCACCGGTGGACAAAAGGCACACTTCGGGCTTTCTGTGATAAGTATACATCGCACTATGGGACAGAAGAGGGCGTTTCCCTAACCTACCATCCCATCTATATTATTGCAATAAAAAGCAACAGCTGAGCACTTCAATTACAAACAGTCGAACAACCTACAAAAGAAATACAGCAATGAATGAAAATATCTATTTTGTTTCCGGCATAGATACCGGGATAGGAAAAAGTTATGCAACTGGCCTCCTCGCGAAACAATGGAATACAAGCGGTATACGCACCATTACCCAAAAGCTTGTACAAACTGGAAATACAACTATTTCCGAAGACATCGTCCTCCATCGCCAACTCATGGAAATCCCATTAACGGCAGAAGATCATCAGAAAATCACGATGCCAGAGATTTTCACCTACCCCGCCTCCCCCCATCTAGCAGCACGCCTGGATAATCGTGAAATTGACTTTAAAAAGATCAGACAAGCTAGCATAACATTAAGCCAACGCTACGACGCTGTACTTATTGAGGGTGCAGGTGGGTTGATGGTTCCACTAAGAGAAGATTATCTGATTATCGATTACATCCAAGAAATGCAGTATCCGCTTATTTTTGTCACCTCCGGAAAATTAGGGAGTATCAATCATACCTTACTTAGTCTGGAAGCGATCACCAAGCGCAGGATCAATCTACATACCGTTGTTTACAATACATTCCCTGTTCATAAAGACCGCACGATAAGTACTGATACGGAGTTGTATCTTCGTCGTTATATAGAAACAAACTATCCGGAGACCTTATTTGTTTGCTTGTAAATAAGGTCAAGCTGTTACTATTGATAGATATATAGTAACAGCAGGGAACCCATTCAATAAGAATTGACCGCCATCCCTGCTGAAACAGTACAGATTATGCTAATAATGGATCAGTTGTACACTCAACACCTGTTTCCAATCGCCCTGCGAGCTGAATGACGAAGCTGCTGTCTCCCTTGATTCGTACAGCAATATCATACCAATTTCCTTGACTTTCAACATCCAGGATCAATGGAACTTCTTCGGCGGGAGCTATTTCTTTCGTTATGGCATATTTTCCATAGCTAAGGCTCTCGACAACTACCGTTACCCGCTGGTCACTCTTGTTGCTGAGTCTCAACTGCAATTTCCCTGTCGCTGCCTGAGTTAGCGCTTTCAGTTCCGGAGAAACGGTAGCCTCTAGTGCTGCTGTTCCTTTTTGTCCAGAAAATTTTCGATAAAAACCATTTGGACCGTGCAATTCAAACGCATAGCGATCTCCTTCAAATCGTGCCAGGTCCCACTGATATGCCAAACGATCACCGGCCTTCACCGCAAAATTCCAATTACGGTAAGTTTCACTTTGCCCCTGTTCATCACGATATTCCAACGGACTATAAACGTTGAAGGCTGTACCTGCGGTCCTTTTTCCGAAAAACTTGCTGTCTACAGTCATCGTTAGATGAAACACTCCGTCTTTCACAAAGCCCACCGCATCATGCGCATAAGGCAATGGCAAAGATTTACGAATCCCCCGCTCCTGTATTCGGTCAAATCCCGGAATCCATCCGTTTTTAGTCGCGAGATCAGGATCTTTGACCTCAACAAAGCCTCGCGGATCATCTTTGAACTGCGCATTGTATATCGTTTCGATATACTGATTCCTATCAAGAAAAGGGAGTTGTTCCTTTTGCTGAGTAAAAGGTGTAAAAGCGGTTGTCAAATCACCACAGATTGTTCTACGCCATGCACTGATGTTTTCCAAATGCATATTCTTGTTCAGCTTTTTGTTAAAGAAAGATTCCAAAAATTGCAAAGTAGACGTATGATCAAATACCTGAGAGCAGACCTTACCACCTCGTGACCAAGGCGACGCAATATACATGGGAACACGAAAACCTAGGCCCACAGCCCCTTCGCGTGCCTGTTTTTTAGGAATCCCCTGTTTTAGCTCATTTTCTAAACGAACCATCTCCACCTCCGTATCGATCCCAGGAGAACATGCCCCTGTATCTTTCTTCTTTAAATCAGGTACAAGGAAAGGTTTAACATGATCATAGTAACCATCGTTTTCATCATAGGTAATGATAAAAATAGTTTTTTTCCAAACCTCAGGGTTCTTTGTTAAGATATCTAAAACTTCAGATACATACCAAGCTCCATACCAGGGCGCACTCGGGTGGTCCGAGAAATTCTGTGGGCCGGCCAACCAGGATACCTCAGGCAATTTACCAGTATCAACGTCTTTGCGAAATTGATAAAGAATATCGCCTTTTGGGACTTCCAGCGCAGCTTTTTTCCCCTGTGCCTTAAAATGTAACGTATCAAGCGACCTGTAATTGTTGTCCCCTTTGTTTACCGTAAACGCCCGCTCATTTAATGATTTCGTAAAATCACTTAGCTTTTTATAATTGTTTGGATTGAATTCCTTTAGTTCGGTCTCCGCTCGCTCAAGTGCCTCACTTTTTTTGCGAACATCAGCGCGTATCTTTTCGGCTTGTTCTTCGGAAGAAGGAGACTTCTCTTCCAACTTGGAAATCTGCATGGGCAAATCCCGAACCTGTGTTTCTAGGCTTTTGATATAGTTCTCCTTAAATTTAACTTGATAAGCCTGAAAAAACTCCAGCAGATTACACCCAAAATTGGATAGCCATGCCCTTTCCTGTCCAGAAAACCCGCCGCCACAGCTTGTCTCATTTTGATAAAAACGCCAGTTAATGCCATTCTTTTCAAGCAATTCCGGAAAAGTTTCCCAGGTCATTTTACCATAGCCAAAGTCATCATTCCGAATATTCGCTTTTTGCAGACCATCTTTCATCTCTGTAATCTTACCCGTCCAGAAAAAGGAACGGTTAGGCGTAGTGCTGGTCATGCCCGAGCAAAAATTCTGATCACATACTGTAAAAGCATCCGCTAAGGCATAATGAAAGGGCAAATCTTCACGTGTAAAATACCCCAATGTTAAGGGCATAGCCGCATATTGTTTATTCCCTGATTGCTTCGATAACAGCCAATGATCGTAACGACCTTGGTTAAAGGCATCCACCTGGCTTGCACGACTATGTGGAAGAGAACCCATCCAGGTCACTTTACTTTCCTTCAGGTTTAATCGGAAAGGAGCATACGTTTTTCCCTCTTTATCCGTTTGATACCATACGGGTAAACCGTTCGGTAAACGTATCGAACGTGGATCATTGAAACCCCGAACTCCCGAAAGACTACCTAGCGTATGATCAAAGGATCGGTTCTCCTGCATCAGGATGACGATGTGTTCGGCATCTAAAAAACTACTTCCTGGGTCAGGGTCTATGGCAAAGGCTTTCTGGATCGATGCAGGCATGAAGCTGGCAATACCTGCTGCTCCTGAAAATAGTAGGGTCTTTCGTAGGAATTCTCTTCTGGTTTCCATAACACTTATTTATAATTTCGATTTGAATCTACTTAGATTTCTTTTTGTTTCATATTTCTTCGTGTAAATCTTATGTTACCAAATTAAGTACGAAGAAAACATCGCCTTGATTGGATGACAAAAATTTGTTTATTTTTACGAAAAGACAACAGATATAAATATGGTGGACATTTTGCTGCTCGAAGACGACAAGGTACTCTCTAAAGAGATCCGATCTTTTCTATTAAGCCAGGGCTTTACCTGTGATCAAGCCTTTGATGGAATCGATTTTTTGGCCAAAACACACCAGAAGAAATATGGTTTTTATCTATTGGACATCAATGTCCCCAAAATCAATGGATTGGAAATCTGTAAAAAGATAAGAAGCCATGACGCCTTTACACCAATTATTATTCTCTCGGCATACGATGATATAGATGATAAAAAGGAGGCATTTCTACGGGCTGCTGATGACTATTTGGTTAAACCTTTCGTCTTAGATGAATTGCTGATGCGCATCTATTCCCTATTGCGTCGGCAACAGCATAGCGAAAGCAATGAAACAAAAACACTGGTAGTCGATGATCTGATCATTTATCCTGATGAGGCCCGTGTATTACGTGCAAATGAAGAAATTAATCTTACTCAAAAGGAATTTCAGCTGCTGCTTATCTTAGCACAGGCAAAGGGCCGCACCCTGTCCAAGCAACATATATCGGAGGAAGTATGGCAAAATCAATTTCAGACAACACAGAATACAATTGAAGTTTATATCAACTTTTTGCGTAAGAAGATTGATAAAAACTTTGAGAATAAACTGATCCATACAAGACCTGGCTTTGGTTATTACCTATCGGCAGAAAAATGAATTTAAAGAAGAAAATAGCGATTAGCTTTAGCATTGCATTCTCCGTCCTTTTCGGTATGGCGATGTTGATTATCTACTATGCTAGTTTCGATTTTCGGAAAGATCAATTTCGCCAGCGACTGATTGATAAATTGGACAATATTTCCCATTATATCGCCAGTAACCCCTATT
This sequence comes from Sphingobacterium sp. B29, assembly GCF_001952815.1. Taxonomy (NCBI): domain Bacteria; kingdom Pseudomonadati; phylum Bacteroidota; class Sphingobacteriia; order Sphingobacteriales; family Sphingobacteriaceae; genus Sphingobacterium; species Sphingobacterium sp. B29. Next base: position 5,577,872 of record NZ_CP019158.1, read on the forward strand.
TCAACCGCCAGTCTTACAAAAACTATTTTCACGATGACGAAGATGGCCTTTTCTATGAAGATGTTATCATCCTTGACAAAAACAAACAGCTCGTCTTCAGTACCGTAAAGGATCAGACCATTACCTGGAATGCCTCGATTGTCAACCGGCTAAATCAGGAAAAACAGATCTTCTACAATCAGGACCAATATGAAACGCTGGCTAAATATTATCGCATCAACGGTTTACCTTATTATATTATCGTAAAAGCACAGGATTACTCCGGAAATGAAAAAATGGACCATCTAGCGCTCGTCCTAACGATATTATTTGTCCTGAGCGCTGTTCTGGTCTGGATATTTAGTTATAAACTCATCCAGCGCCTATTGATCCCACTCGATAAATTAAAAGATAATATCACGCAGATTAATGCCAGTAAACTTACCAAACCTGTCGAGTATACCGGTCATACCGATGAGATTGCTGTACTAACCCGAGCATTTAATACCATGCTGCTGCGACTTTCGGCTGCTTTCGAATCGCAGAAAGAATTTAATTCCAGCGCCTCCCACGAGCTGCGAACACCGCTTGCCCGAATGTCCTTTCAGCTGGAGAACCTTTATCATCAAAATCAGCTGAGTGAAGACGTAAAGCAGGTTTTACGTAACATATCCAAGGAAACCTTACATCTTTCGGAGGTAACCGATTCGCTGATGTTACTTTCAAAGTTCGACTCTGAGCGTTTGAAAATGACCTATAAGGAAGAGCGGATCGATGAAATTATCTTTATGGCTTATGAAAAAGTAGCCAAGGTATTCCCCGACCTACAACTGGATTTTTCAATCGGTGGGATCGAAGATCCAAAACTTAGTATTTTCTGTTCCGCACAATTGATTGAAATTGCTTTTGTGAATTTATTTAAAAATGCCGCGCTCTACTCCGATACCAGGGAGGTAAAAGTGATGATTCTAGAATCAACCTTCGAACTCAAGGTACTTGTCAGCAATACTGGCCCGGCTTTAAGTACAATCGACCAAAAGCGGATTTTTGATGCGTTCAGCCGCGGTGAAAATGCAAATGAAACAACAGGATCAGGCTTAGGGCTACGTATCGTTCAGCGTATCATGCAATCGCATCAAGCAACAATAGCATATCAGGCAGATCTAAAACAATCTACGCATACTTTTGTATTACTATTTAAATTGTTTCCTAACCGCGAAGTATAGTTACCTGATTTAGACAGACTATGTCAAGTCTCTTAGCAACAAGAACATCTATTTACTATACCCATTAATACCTATCCACCCATCTGACAAACATGCTTTTTTAAGCTTTTTTTAAGCATTTATTAAGGGGTCTTTAATCTTCGACCAGTTATTTTGTTACATAAGATTTGAAACATATGACAAAGACACCCCTTATATTTTTATTGCTTTTCAATAGCATGACTTTTGCTCAACAAAAACCACCACAAGCTGTTTATACGAGCATTCATGAAAGTACATTTGGGACTAAGCAAAGTGAGATCTTGGGACAACAGATGACCCTGCAGGAATGCGAAGAAGCCTTTATCAAAAGTAACCTCTCCTTGCTCGCGCAACAATATGACATCAGCCAAGCAGAGGCTGACGTCATACAAGCCAAAATATGGGATCTACCACAATTGCAGTTATCTGCCAATGCCTACGATCCACAGAACAAAAAAACATTTCATATTGGTCAATCCAAGGAAGCAAGCGTATCCCAATTGGTTTATCTCGGTGGAAAAAAGAAGAATGAAGTGGAATTTGCCAAATCAAATGTTGAACTTGCTAAGTTGCAGTTCAGTCAATTACTGGCGAGCCTTCGCGCGCAACTGCGTACAACCTTCTACTCCCTCTACTTTGAGCAACATAAGTTGGCAGATATTAAAATTCAGTTGGATTACCTAAATAATCTGCTTGCAGCTTATAAAGAGCAAGGAAAAAAGGGGAACGTTTCTTTGAAAGATCAAGTTCGTCTTCAAACAATGGCCATCGATCTCAACAACGAAAAAACGACAGCGATCAATAATAGCATCAATCTACAGCAGCAATTACGTGTGCTTATTTCCAGTCAGGAAGATGTATTACCGAAGTTAACAGATCAAGAAGCAGATCAGGAACTTGCCGTAAAGCCAACCATGGCTTTGGACAAAATCTATCAATTGGCCTTGGAAAACAATGCCGATTATCAATTTGCCTTAAAGACTGCTGAAAGCTCACAGTTATTTACAAAATGGCAACAGTCTTTAAATACACCTGATATTAACCTTGGCCTTTCCTACAGCCAGAATGGGGGTGTATTCCACAATGAAGTCAATGTTACAGCCGCCATTCCGATCCCCTTGTGGAAACAAAATAAAGGAAATGTTATCAAAGCGAAATACGCCGAAGAAGAGGCAAAGAAAAATATTGAAGTCCAACGGCAGCTGTTGGAGTCACAGATCCGTTCCAACTATCAGTCATGGGAAAATCAATATAATCAATATTTTACCATTACTCCAGACGACCTTCACAACATCGCTGTGGTCTATGATGGCATATTCAATAATTTTAAAAAAGGGAATATTTCTTTAGTTGAGTTCACTGATTTTATGGACAGCTATCGCATATCTATTCTTAAGTTATACGATATGAAAAAGGAAATTATTCTAAACGCCGAACAACTAAACTACCTGGCTCAAACTTCTATATTCAATTCAACTCATGTCAACTAAAAAACTTCTTATAGCCACTGTGGCAATAGTGCTACTTTACTCTTGCCAAAATCATAAAGAAACAGATAATGCAGCCATTGTCAAAGGTTTCGAAATTAGTGAGACGATGCTTAAATCGACAAGTTTTGCTACGGTAAAAAAAGAAAATGTGACCGAAGAACTCAACTTTTTTGGAAAGATATCGGCCGATCAAAACAATTACATTGATATTTTCCCACTCGTTGGAGGGAATGTTGTCTCCGTTAATGTTTCTTTGGGTGATTATGTCCATAAAGGTCAGGTATTGGCAACAATCAGAAGTACGGAAGTCGCTGGTATACAAAAGGATCTTTCGGATGCCAAAACCGATGTACTACTCGCAGAGAAAAACTACCGTGTAGCTGAAGATATGTATAACGGAAAATTGAGCACAGATAAAGACATGTTGGAAGCAAAAGGACAATTGACAAAAGCCAAAGAGCAGCTACGCCGTTCAGAAGCTGTAAGTCAGATTTACAATGTCCGTACAGGCAATATTTATTCGGTCGTATCTCCAATCGATGGTTACATCGTCCAAAAGAACATCAATAAGGACATGCAGTTGCGTAGTGACCGCAGCGACAACATCTTTGATGTGGCCAATACAAAAGATGTATGGGCAATTCTTAACGTCAACGAAACGGATATCGACAAGATTAGTATGGGCATGCCCGCTATTGTGTCTACCCTGAGCTACCCGGACAAAAAATTCCAGGGCAGTATCGATAAAATCTTTAAGATCATCGATCCGCAGACGAATTCAATGCAGGCACGGGTGGTGCTAGACAATAAGGATGGTTTACTTATTCCGGATAGTAAAGCGACCATTAAAGTATTGCATCGCTCCAATACGGAAGCGCTCGCAGTTCCTTCTGATGCGGTCATTTTCGATCAAAACAAATATTTCGTATTAATCTATAAATCCCAAAATGATATTAAGATTCGCGAAATATTGCCGATCAAACAAAACGAAGGAACAACCTACATGGCTACGGGACTACAGGAAGGTGAAAAAGTTGTTGTCAACAATAAACTTCTGATCTATAGAGCTCTGAATAATTAATCCGTCTTAGCATTTACACGAATGAACAAATTCATTAAAAATATCATTGCCTTTTCCATTAAAAATAAAGCATTTACCTTTATTTGGGTTGGTATTTTGGCTATTGCTGGTTTCATTAGCTTTAAAAGCATGCCTATTGAAGCATTTCCTGATGTAACCAATACACAAATAACCATCATTACCCAATGGAATGGAAGGAGTGCGGAGGAAGTCGAACGTTTTGTAACGACACCAATCGAACTAGGCATGAGTCCAGTTCAAAAGAGAACAAGTATACGGAGCACCACCATGTTTGGCCTTTCCATTGTTAAAATCATTTTTGATGATGGTGTAGACGACACTTTTGCCCGCAACCAGGTCAACAACCTCATGCGGTCTGTAAGTCTGCCAGACAATGTCGACCCTGAAGTGCAGCCCCCTTATGGCCCCACAGGAGAGATATTCCGTTATACATTACATAGCGATCAACGCAATTCACGCGACCTCCTTACTTTGCAGACTTGGGTCATTGACCGCGCTTTACGTGGTGTCCCTGGCGTAGCAGATATCAACGTTTTTGGTGGACAGGATTTGGTTTACGAAATCAGTACTGACCCTATCAAACTAGACAAATTTAATCTGACTCCGTTGCAGGTATTTGATGCTGTCAGCAAAAGTAACCTGAATGTCGGTGGAGATGTCATCGAAAAAAGTGGCCAGTCCTACGTCGTACGCGGTATTGGTTTGGTCAACTCAATCAATGATATCGAAAACATCACTGTAATCAACCAAAAGGGAAATCCGGTCTTTGTTAAAAATGTAGCCGAAGTAAGAGAAAGCGCGATGCCCCGCGTGGGCCAAGCCGGTTTTGGTAAAAATGATGATGTGGTAGCAGGAACCATCGTAATGCGGAAAGGCGAAAATCCAAGAGAGGTTTTAACTGCTGTAAAAGCGAAAATAGACGAGCTCAACAACAAAATTCTTCCCAAAGATGTCAAAATGCAAACCTTCTATGACCGTGACAATCTCATGGATTTCACGACCCATACCGTTATGCATAACTTGATTGAGGGTATTGTACTCGTCACCTTAATGGTATTGCTTTTTATGGCAGATTGGCGCACTACGGTCATCGTTTCCATTATCATACCTCTCGCATTACTTTTTGCCTTTCTATGTCTTAAACTAGCAGGCATGAGTGCCAACTTGCTTTCTCTAGGCGCTGTAGACTTTGGTATTATCATCGACGGTGCCGTCGTCATGGTTGAAGGGATATTTGTCATGTTGGACCACCAAGCCCATAAGCTGGGCATGGAGAAATTCAACAAAATGGCCAAAGCAGGTTGGATCAAACAAACAGGAACAGGCTTGGGAAAAGCAATCTTTTTCTCCAAGCTAATTATCATCACCTCCTTGATGCCTATATTCTCCTTCCAAAAAGTAGAAGGAAAAATGTTCGCTCCGCTGGCCTTTACCCTGGGTTTTGCTTTACTGGGTGCATTACTATTTACCTTGACACTCGTTCCGGCTTTATCGCATATTCTGCTCAATAAAAATGTGAAAGAAAGACACAATCCATTTGTTGAATTCTGGAATAAAATTGTCGCCAAGGGTTTTGGATTTACATTCCGAAACAAGCGTCTGAGTATGATCGTTGCAATTACTTTACTAGCTGCAGTCTTATTTTCTGCAAAATTTTTAGGAACTGAATTTTTACCGACATTAAATGAAGGATCTCTTTGGGTTACTGCCGAAATGCCCATGAGCACTTCTTTACGTGAATCGGTTAAAACTACCAAACTGTTAAAGAGTACTTTGGAAACCTTTCCTGAGGTCACCGGTGTACTGTCGCAAACAGGACGGAGCAACGATGGTACCGACCCCAATGGCTTTGGCTTTGTTCAGTTTGCGGTGGCCCTAAAACCTAAAGAAGAATGGACACGTAAAATCACCATGGATCAACTGATCGAAGAGATGGACCATAAACTCAAACAATTTCAGGGTATTACCTATAACTATTCACAGCCTATTTCGGATAATGTTGCCGAAGCCGTTGCCGGTTTCAAGGCCGAAAACGGCATCAAGATCTTTGGCGATAACCTCGCAACCTTAGACCGCCTGGCGAAAGAAGTTTATGCACAGGTCAAAGGTATTCAAGGCATTAAAGAACCCGGTATTATTCTCAATATTGGTCAGCCCGAAGTGAGTGTGGTATTGGATCGGACCCGTATGGCAGCCTTCAACGTTCTACCGGCAGATGCACAGGCGGTACTCGAAATGGCCTTCGGCGGAAAGACCGCTTCCATTTTGTACGATGGTGAACGCAAATTTAACATTCGCCTACGCTATGCACCCGAATATCGGAAAACAGAAAAAGATATTGCACAGCTGATGGTTCCATGTGGTGATGGTACATTAATTCCTTTGAAAAGTATCGCGACCATTGAAAAAGATAATGGTGCTGCTTTTATCTATCGCGACAACATCAAACGCTATATCGGCATCAAATTTTCCATCCGCGACCGTGACTTAGGAAGCACCATTGCTGAAGCACAACAAAAAGTAAGTAAAATTAAGCTTCCGGAAGGATATTCCATTGGCTGGACTGGACAATTTGAAAATCAGCAACGTGCTACACATCGTTTAGCACAGGTGGTACCAATCAGTTTGATCGTCATCTTCTTCCTATTGTTTATTCTATTCGGGAATATCAAGGATTCGCTGCTCGTATTGGCCAACGTTCCTTTTGCGCTTATCGGTGGAATTATTGCCTTACACGTTACAGGTATGAATTTTGGAATTTCGGCTGGCGTAGGTATGATTGCATTATTCGGGATATGTATCCAGAATGGGGTTATCCTGATCTCGGAATTCCATCAGAACAAGAAGGAAGGTCTACCCAATGACCAATCAATTTATAAAGGTGTAAAATCGCGAACACGACCTGTGGTCATGACAGCTCTAATGGCTTCCATCGGACTACTGCCGGCTGCATTATCGACCGGTATAGGTTCGGAATCACAAAAACCTTTGGCGATCGTCATCATTGGCGGACTAATCTCAGCGACGATATTGACGTTGTTGGTATTTCCAATCATCTATGATATCTTCAACAGAAAAGAAAAGGTACAACAAACAATTGCTGAATAATGTTGTCCATATTTTATATACGATATACTTAGACCATTAAAAGGTCATCGATACTGCCCCGCGCTGGGAAGCGGCAGGGCAGTATCATTTTTTTGATGATACTTTTGATGTAACATTTGTATCTATTCCGGCTTAAAAATTTCAAAAACAATAAAAAGCCCTTAAGTTTACAACAAATTACCTTCCATTAAGCGAAAGCTGCTTTTTGGATCACACAAACAAACAAATATTTATGACTATTCTCACCTTTACAATCATCCTTCTCCTGGGTGCTTTTGTAGCAGGACTCTTAGGATCCCTGACAGGCTTAGGCGGAGGGGTCGTTGTCATCCCTTTATTGACTCTGCTGTTTCATGTCGACATCCGTTATGCCATTGGAGCTGCCTTGCTTGCTTCCATAGCGACTTCATCCGGTGCAGCTACAGCTTACGTCAAGGAAGGCATCACCAACATCCGACTGGGGATGTTTCTTGAAATTGCAACTACCATTGGAGCAGTGATCGGCGCTGTTATTGCCATTTACATGCCTACGAATACCATTGCAATCATCTTTGGTGTTGTACTTATCTTCTCTGCGGCTATGACGGTACGTAAGAAAAACGAACACGCACTTTCCGGCGGTTCGGTCCTGGCAGAAAAATTGAAGCTGAACAGTACCTATCCTGCTGATGGCAAATTAATTCCATACAAACTTACCAACATAGCCGGAGGCTTCTCTTTGATGGGGATTGCCGGAATTCTTTCCGGTCTATTAGGAATCGGCTCAGGATCCCTTAAAGTTCTCGCAATGGACAGCATGATGAAAATTCCATTTAAAGTCAGTACCACAACGAGCAACTTTATGATCGGTGTCACCGCAGCTGCTTCTGCAGTAGTCTATCTACAAAGAGGCTATATGGATCCAGGTATTGCTTTTCCAGTTATCCTAGGCGTATTATGCGGCGCCATTACCGGATCCAAGCTCTTAAAACGTATGAATCCGAAGACTTTACGCATTATTTTCGCCGTCGCCATTACATTGGTGGCATTGGAAATGATCTTCAACGGATTCCAGCATAAATTCTAAAAACGGTAGTTTACACGATTTAGAATTTTAGTTTGTAACGTCCTTCCGCTAGACAATGAAGGACATAACTACTCAAAATGAAACAAGTATTTTCGAAACACTATTGGGGAGACAAGGACATCTCACTTTTGGTAGGACAAATTTTACGTATAGGCGTTATACTCGCCTCCTCTATTCTTATTCTTGGTGGTATTTTCTACCTCATTGTTCATGGACAGGATACGGTACCGAATTACAGAGATTTTGTCGGTGAGGGAAATTCCAACACAACAATGACCGGAATTATTACCGGGGCATTTAGCCGAAATATTCCACAGGTTATACAGCTCGGTGTACTGCTATTGATTTGCACCCCCATCGTGCGCGTGATTGGCTCGTTATTGGGGTTTATCATCGAGAAGGATAGGCTTTACATTATTATCACATTAATTGTATTAACCGTCATTATAGGCAGTATACTCAGCGGGGTCAAGGGATAATAAGGCTTTATCTCTTGATCCGCCGCCAGGCCGATTTTTCTAATGCGTATTCAAAATTTTTACGTTCAGGTTCGTTCACATAGCTGACCATCTTTTCAGCCACTTTAATTGCGCCCAAGCGCTCAACTGCTGTCTGAGAACGATAATTTTCAGCCCCCACATGCAGGTAAATTCGATCCACAAAATTGAAGGCAAAATCAAACATCATCTCTTTGACCAATGGATTGATTCCTGCACCCCAATAGGCTCGGGCATAAAACGTATACCCAACAAAAATCGATTTTTCCGCTTCATCAAGCCCATAATACCGCGTACTACCAATGCAGGCACCACTTACCTTATCCAAGATCAAATAAGCAGACTTACTTGCCAAGGCACCTTCAAAAAATAGGCGAAAAACATCTTCCTTCCAGCGGTCCTTATTGGGATGCTGTTCCCAGATCAGGGGATCTTTGGCAACTTGATACAACGTATCAAAATCCGCTGGTTCCATGATTCGTAATACGACCTTATCGTTTTCAAGGGTATTGGGTGCAACAAACTTCATGAGACATATTTATGGTTTTAGCAATCAAATTATTTTAAATCCTACAGAAGATACCAATTATTGATGAAACTATTTAAATTACGGCAATATCCAGTCAAATATTACACCAAAATGTTGATTTCATCGCTGTTTTGATAAAATTGAATAAAAGCAACAACCATCAACTGGATTATTTCAACTTAGAATTGATAGGAGTCAAACAGCTTGTTAAATTAGTATTACAAAATTTTGTATTTTACAGCCAAATGGAACAATTCAAGGAATTTGTAAAACAACGCATTGATGTCACCGAGGAAGAACTGAATGACATCGTTTCACGTTATCAGGTAAGGAAAATAAAGAAAAAAGAATACTTTCTCCGTGCAGGCGAAGTCTGCCATCATGAGGCCTATGTGATCAGTGGGTTATTTAAATCATTCTATGTCACCGCCGATGGAATCGAACATATTCTACAGTTTGCAATTGAAGACTGGTGGATCGGCGATATCGCGAGCTTCAATTACCAGGAACCCGCACTACAAAACATCCAGGCCCTGGAAAACTCCGTAGTACTTACACTGTCAAAAAAAAATAAAGACAAACTCTACGAAGATCATCCAATCTTTGAGAAACTCTCCAGGATAATGGCCCAACGTGCACAAATAGCATCGCAGCACCGTATTATCTCGAGCATAGGTTTTACAGCACAAGAGCGGTATCTGGATTTCATCAAAAGGTATCCTAAAATCTACCCGCGGATCTCCAATATGCAATTAGCCTCCTATCTCGGTGTCACACAAGAGTTTTTAAGCCGTCTAAAAAGGCAAATATTGAAGCCTAATCGAAATTCTTGACCTACATCAATTTTTTCTTTGCTAGTTTATCCCACCTTTGCAAAGCTTGTTCAAACAAACATTTTGAACTTTTGAAGGTTAGATAAATAAAAAAAGAAAACAAGATGAATAAATTTTTCCAAATTCTGGCAGCAGCAGTATTAATGGTTAATGCCGCTGTAGCACAAGTAAAGTGGTCTGCTGACCCTGCGCACACAAATGCAAGATTCGATGTAAAACACCTTGGAATCAGCTTTGTTGACGGTGAATTCACAAAGGTAGAAGGTACAGTTGAAACTGCTACTGGAACAAGTTTTAACAATGCCAAAGTAAATTTCGCTATCGACGTCAATAGCATCGATACACGTATCGCAGCTCGCGACAACCACTTGAAAACCGATGATTTCTTTGCTGCGGAAAAATTCCCTAAAATGACATTGAAGTCTATCAGTTTTAAAAATGCAAAAGTAAAAGGAAAATATGTTATGGTAGCAGATTTGACTATTCGTGATGTAACGAAAAAAGTAACTTTCGATGTGACTCAAAATGGCGGAATCATTACCGACCCTTGGGGAAAAACACGTGCCGGCTTTACTGCTAAAACAAAAATTAACCGTCAGGATTTTGGCATCAAATACAATGATAAATTACCATCTGGTGTAGAGGCAGTTGCTTCTGATGTGGATATCATTGTCAATACCGAATTGGTATTGAACTAATTGAAAATAATAAATCACACAAACTTAGTGGCTATCCTATTTGATATAGGATAGCCACTTTTTTATAAGCCTTTTTAACATACCGCCATCCAGGGGAATATTGGTCCCAGTCAGATAACCTGCATATTCGGAGCAAAGGAAAGCGACGAGATAACCGTATTCTTCAGGCTTACCCAGGCGCTGTGCAGGAACCTGTTTTAACCGCAATTGCAACGCTTCCTCATAGGAAATTCCCAGACGTTGTGCATCTAGGTTGGTTAGCGACTGGATACGATCCGTATCAAACAGACCTGTTAAGATGCTGTTGACAGTCACACCGTCTTTGGCAACATCTTCGGCCAACGATTTACTCCAGCTAATCAATGCTGTACGGATTGTATTGGACAACACTAAATTAGATACCGGTTCTTTCACTGTTGAAGAAGACACATTAATAATACGGCCATATCGGTTTGCCAACATATAAGGCAGCGCACATGAGGTTGTGTAGCAATGATTTTGAAATAAGAGTTCAAAAGCATGTTGGTAATCCGCCAGATTTTTTTGGTCTATGGTTCCAGATTGTGGACCATTCGAATTATTGATCAAAATATCAACCTTATTCGACTCAAAATAATGTGCTATCTGCTTTTTGTATGCTTCGTGGTTGTTATAATCCACCAAGATATATTGATGTACCTGTCCTTTGGAGGTATCAAGACTTTCACAGGTACGCTGCAGCTTTTCCTCATGTCTGGACGCTAAAGTTACAGATACACCGCAAGAGGCAAGCACCTGGGCAATACCTGCACCTATACCCGCAGAACTCGCTCCGATCAACGCCTTTTTCCCATTTAGATTGATTTCCATATTTTTTTGTTTTCTATTTTATCGTGTGTATGTATGCATAGCCCATCATCGTCGCTGAAAATGTATGCTAGATCTAGCTAATCGTTGTCTTTTGCCCGGATCATCGCGATAAATAAATATATGGCAAATACCCATGCTGAGCCAAGGCATATCCAGGCAAAAATGGGAATTCCCCACCACTGCGGTTCTACCCTTGCAACGATAATCATTCCGCCCAGTAAATTGAGTGACATAAACATAATACCGATGACAATACGATTGACCCCCTTGCGTAAAATGGCATTAAAAGATCGCGCACTGATCAGACGATGGTTGAGTGTAAAATTTCCCGTCCGAAACAAACGCACAAGGGCACGCATATCTTCAGGGAGTTTTTCGACATCGCGGGCAAAAGATTCAACTTTATGTTTTCCTTTTTTGAAGATTGCCTCTGGAGAGAGCCGCTCCATCATAATCCTTCGTGCAAAAGGCTTGATACTTTCCATAATATTGAGATCGGGATATAACTGCCGTCCAATACCTTCCATCAACGAAATACCCCGCATTAACTGATAGATATATTCCGGAAAATACAAGCGGTTGTCGCCAATAATGTTCCACAGTTTATTGAACAATAAATCTAAGCTAAGATCCCCGAGAGACACATTGTCAATCATATCGAAAATCTCATATAGGGATCTTTCAAACCGGTTACGGTCCGGAATATGACTCACCACGGCAACGTCTTCAATCACGTCAGCAAGCCGGACAGCATCTTCGGAAATAGCCGATTGAATAAATTCTTCAAGCTGCCTACGGTCTATCCCCAATAATTTACCCATATTTCCGAAATCTAAAAAAGCAATCCGTCCATCCGGCATCACCATCATATTGCCGGGATGCGGATCACCATGAAAGAAACCATGAATAATCACTTGCTCAAGGTATAAATTGATCCCATTTTTGACCAGCGTTTGGACATCCATTCCCCGACGTTTAATTTCAACGGCATCAGTTACCTTGAAACCATCAAGATATTCCATGCAAAGAACACGGTCCGAGGAGAGTTCAGGAAAAACACGGGGTACCTTGATCAGCTTATTTCCTTTAAAGTTCTTCGTGAAGCGTTCGATGTTATGCCGCTCAATCACCAGGGACATCTCTTCCTGCATGGTCGTAGCGAAAGATTCAACAATCAGCAGCAGATTAAGGTTTTCCAGCACATCATTGTACATGGTTAGGATTTTGGCAATATCACGCATGAGCGCCAGATCACAGCGCATAACCTCATCGATGCCGGGACGTCGGACTTTTAAAACCACAGGGGTTCCATCTTTTAAGGTTGCGCGATATACCTGTGCAATAGAGGCCGCAGCAAAAGGTTCCGCAGCAATCTCCTGGAAATGCGCCTCAATATCCAGCTCCAGTTCTTCCTTCAGATAAGATTTAATATCCACTTCAAAGGGCGGAACATTGTCCTCTAGACGCTTCAGTTCCTCTACGAGCTCTTTGGGCAACAATCCTTCCCGGGTCGAAGCAGATTGTCCAAGCTTAATAAAAGCCGGACCGAGCTCCTCAAGTGCCATGCGAATACGGGTATAAACACTAATCTCATCGACATCAATAGGATGTTCTACGGCTGATCTGGGTCCTTTCCACGGCAATCGAGCGATCGCATCTTTAAAACCATATTTGGCCAATATACTTAAGATCTGGGAACTGCGCTGTAACTTCTTTGTCGGATTATACATAATGGACAATGATTTTCGATAACAATATACGAAATATCCATGCGCTATAAACACGAACACCTGTAAAACAAAGTAGATATTTCATGTGGTCGCTCTATTCCGTTTCCATTTGATCCAATTTTTCCTTGATCTCTGCGATATACCTACTGTAGTAACAACGAATCATAATTTCTGTCAGACCAACAACAAGGACGATAGACACAATTGCCGAAAGAATCATCCACACAATAAAGTTCGGTTCCTCTTGGAAAGTTTCCTTGAAATGGTACAACCGATCAAACCACACCGTTGTCTTATTCTGTGCTATCATAATAAGATATAGAAACAAAGCTTGTGGAATCATCACATAGGCCGCAATACGATAAGTCTCTACGGCATACTTCAAATCGTAATACAACTTGAGCAAATGTTCTTTAGAAGCCAACAACTCGATCTTTTTCGTGCTCTTTACCAAATAAAAGAACCTCCGGTAATATAAAAGACTTGATAACGATATCTGTACGATAAAAAAGTAATAGGCAAATGCCGCATAACCTTCAATCTTATACATTGGCAAGATAGGCACCAAAAACAAAAAGCCCATACAAACGACCCAGGAGATAAACTCGCGTTTGATATTCTTGCGCAACTTGCCCATGATATTGCCAACTTCCTTATAGTATTTGAGATTTGGATTCTGTAAATCCTCATCTGTAGGCTGTTCCTGCCAAGATTTCTTTAACTCATCAAAATTCATACTTGTATTTTTTAATGATTTGTTGAATTCGCTCCTTTGTGCGGTTTAATTTTACGCGGGCATTGACTTCCGATATACCCAGATTCTCTGCAATCTCGCGATGACTCTGACCTTCCAAAAACAAAAATATCAGAGCTTTTTCAATTGCATTGAGCTCTTGAACGGCCTGGTAAAAGACTTTCAGTTGCTCATCTTTATCGGTATCGTAAGCTTCTTCTGCAAAATCATGTCGCTCCTCTAACGCATCATAAATCTGATGCTTCTTTTCTTTTTTTAAGAATACCATTGCGGTATTGAGGGCAACACGGTACATCCACGTTGAAAATTTACTCTGTTGCTTAAATGTCGCATAGGATTTCCACAGCTGATACACGATTTCCTGATACAGATCTTGCCGCCCCTCGTGATCATCCATATACATACGGCTCACCTTAACGAGAATACCTTTATTCTCGTCAATCAGTCGAAGAAATTCTATTTCCGATGGGTTCACCTAGCGATTTTTCTTTAAATATATTTAGGTAATAAGTATAGCAAACAAACAAAGTGTTACAGCTTTATTTAAAAATATGTAAATTGTTATTAAAAAAGAGACTAATCGCTGAAGATTATGGAGAATATATTTTATCAAGGTCAAATTATATGGGCGCAGATCGATGCAAATAGACATATGCGGCATTCTGCTTACGCAGACATATGCGCTCAGGCCCGTAGTAATATGTTGAACAAAATGGGCTTTTCGTTGGATAAATTTGCCGAATTTCATATCGGTCCGATTTTGTTCAGGGAAGAACTTATCTATTTTAAAGAAGTACATTTGGATGAATATGTACAGGTAAAAGTAGAACTGACGAAATACAACAAAACAAATAGTCGTTTTTCATTTATACATCAGGTTTTTCGTAATGACGGAGTTTTGTGCTGTACCGTTAACGTCGATGGAGCCTGGCTGGACCTTCAAAAGCGGAAATTAACGAAATTACCAGAAGAGATGGAGCCTTATCTCGCCAGAATTCCCCGATCTGAAAACTATACGGAAACTGAATAGTCTTTTCATCATGTCAAGACCATCCTTATAAAAGAAAAATCCCTCGGAACACAAACGGAACTCCGAGGGATTAAAACATAAACTAAACCTAAAAACTATTGTCTTTTATTCATCTTTTGGTCATTCCCAAAATGAACTATTTCCTGTGCATTGCTGAATTATTTAACTTCAATCAAACGTTTTGCAATGATTGCATCTTCTTTCTTACCAACAGTCAAAATTAATATCCCACCTTCATAGGCAGCCTCGATATTGCTGTAATCTACGGTCTCTGGCAATGTAAATGATCTTGAGAACGAAGAGTAATTGAATTCTTTTTTGCTGTATAATTTTTCTTCACTAACACTTTCCTCTTTTTTCTCAGCTGAAATCGTAATTAGATTTTTATCTACATTGATCTTAAAATCAGATTTATCCAATCCGGGCGCTGCCATTTCAACTTTAAATGATTTTTCGGATTCCGATATATTGACCGCCGGCACACGGGATACCAAACGATCTGAAATGAAGTTATCATTGAATAAATTGTCAAATACAGTGTTTACAAATGGATTTACTGCATCAGTGTTTAAACTTTTTGTAGGGAATTTAATTAATGCCATTTTTTGTCCTCCTAATTTTTTGTTTTATTGTTAAGCTTTTTTGTTCTAACTATTTGAAGAGAATTATTCAATTTGCGTACCAGCAGTTTTTAAAAGACAAAATGTCATTTAAAAACAAAAACAAATGCCATTTTGACTCATTCACAAACTATTGTTAGCGACTTAGCGATCAATCTGTCATCGACGCCCCGCCCTATCATAAATTGTCTCCATATACAGACTAACGTATAGGAGACAAAACAGTTTATCAGAAGGTGTTATTTTTTTATTAAGCATCTGAAGCGGAGCGTTCAACTAACAGACTCACTTAGAAGAGAAAAACAGTTTATCAGAAGGTGTTATTTTTTTATTAGACATCTGAAGCAGAGCATTCAACTAACAGACTAACGTAGAAGAGAAAAACAGTTATCAGAAATCGCTATTTTTATTAAGTATCTCAAGCGGAGCGTTCAAAAAATCATTAAGGTTGATTTTGTTCCAATGCAGCAATCAATAAGAATTTGACAGCATCGTAAATATAGTCCTTAGCCTCTGCATAGGAGATCCCATAGCGTCGAGGTACGACATCAGCATAATGCGGAAATGGCCTAAATAATTTATCATAATAAGCATCCAACTGCACCATTGTCGGCAACTCAAACGCCAAACGAAGCTGAAACCGCCGGATAATGGCTGTATCCAATATTTCGGGATGGTTGGTTGCTGCAATCAATACCGCTTCAGCAGGAAAATAATCGATCAGCTGAATAATGGTATTCACGAGACGACGCATTTCACCCACATCCTTTTCTTCACTAATCCGTGCCTTTCCTATCTGATCGAATTCATCTAAAAACAGTACCGCTTTTTCACGCCCAGCTTTATCAAAGACCTGTTTAATGTGCTGCGAGGTTTCACCAATACGAGAAGAAATGAGGTTGCTCAGATTCAACACATAAATTGGTTTTTCGAGCGCTGTGGCCAAGGCTTTCGCCGTTGTTGTTTTTCCGCAACCAGAATAACCGTGCAGTAAAATCTTATTACTCACCGGCAGGCCATATTGTGAAAGCTCTTTAATATAACGATGCTCTTTAATCAGCTGATGGAGCTTCTGACGGCTCTCCTCTTCCAAGAAAACATCTTCCAAAGCTATCCTTTCCTTATCGGCAATTACAAGATCGTAAATATTCATAATGTTAATTTAAGACTATCAGATAACGGTTGGCAAAACTAAATCTTTCAGTCGATATATAGCTGATCCAGTTTCGATTTAATCCTTGAAATATTTAAGGCCAACTTGGGAGCAGGAAAGATCTCCACCAAAGGGAGGGTTCGATTTACGTATCACCACTTCGATCGTCAGGGCATGGGATACTTTTTCCCGAATCTGATCTAATATTTCTGAAGCCGCAGATTCCAACAATTTCCGTTTAGGCTGCATGACGCTAGCGGTAATCTGATAGAGTTCTTCGTAATTAAGTGTATTTTTTAAGTTCTCTGTCTCGGTATTCAAAAAGGGAAAACATACATCAATAGAAACAAAAAACTCATTGCCAAGCACCTGTTCTTCTTCATAATAACCTATTGGTGCATAGAATCGGGCTTCTTTCAGCGATACTGTTTGTAAAATGGTTGCCATGTACAAACCTAAGGAAATTGTTCCATACAGATGGAATTATTTGTATATTTAGCCATACCAAAAACCCAACAGATGAACTTTTTTTTATCATCAGCACTAGCAACAACGCTCTTATTTGGTGCCACAGCACTGCAGGCCCAAACCAATATGAAAGCCAGTGACACGGAATATTATAGTCCTGTCCCCCCTACATTAACGATCGATCATGGTATTCCAAGCGATGCAATTGTCCTTTTTGACGGGAAGGATCTCAGTAAGTGGAAAAGTGAAAAAGGGAAAGCCAATTGGACTGTAGCCAACAACGTACTCGAAGTAAAACCGGGAGCTGGAGCCATTGAGACTAACGAACACTTTAGCGATTTTCAACTGCATGTTGAATGGAAAAGCCCCGAAGTAATCAAAGGTGAAGGCCAAGGACGCGGCAATAGTGGAATTTTCCTACAGGGGCATTATGAAATTCAGGTATTGGACAACAATAACAACCCAACTTATGTCAATGGTGGAGCGGGTAGCCTGTACAAACAACGTCCGCCATTGGCGCAAGTAATTGCACCGGACAAATGGCATGTATATGATATTATTTATAAGGCGCCTCAATTCAGCAAAGATGGAATATTGACCGCTAAAGGAACGGTAACAGTCTTACATAATGGGGTCGTTGTACAAAACAATACCCAAATCGACGGTACCACAGAATATATAGGACTACCTAAGCAGATAAGCCATGGCCCAGGCCCGATTATACTGCAGGATCACGGTGATTTGGTCCAGTTCAGAAACATTTGGCTACGTAAACTATAGCTAAGCAGCAAGAAGTAAAAGACTGCTGCAAACAATTTTAGTTAGAAAAGCAACAATTCTGTATTAGGTTTTATAGGGCTATTTCCCTAATTTAGCCCTATAAAATTTAAAAACAAACGGAATGTAATGAGCTCCTTGCGCCATTAATTTCTTACCGCAATAGACTTAGAAGCCTTATGTGAGTGGATTAATGACACGCAAATAACCACTGGAATGGGCTCACTTATGCCGTTGAGTATAAACATTCACACAATATTACAGTTTAATGAAAAGAATTGCGCTATTCTTCTTGTTGGCAAGCTCCATCAGCAGCTATGCACAACGTAACCTCAATTTAGAAGAAACAGTATTTGGTCCCCGCACGTATGCCCCAACATCGATAGCCGGAGTATCGTGGATCCCAAAATCAAACAACCTCTCCTATCTCGATAAATCGTACCAGAACCTATTATCCAAAAGCGCTTCCAACAACTGGAGCGAAACAAATCTCGCTTCTAAAACAGACCTCGAAAAAGCACTAAAAACGGCTATCCCCAACGAAACATTTAATTTGCGCGTATTTCCTTACGACTACAAATGGCGCGACGGAAATGTACTATTACTGCAAGTTGAAGGAAAAGATAAAACCTATACGGTAGCTTACAATATTAAATCAAAAAATATTGAAAGTTTTATCGGTAATGACAACAAGGGAGCTAATCGCGAGATCAGTTCGGATTTTTCAAAAATCGCCTATTTAGTAGACAACAACATCGCAATTGTTGACAAAAACGGCAAAATTACCGCTGTAACCAACGATACAGACAAAGGAATTGTCAATGGAAGCGATTATACACACCGTCAAGAATTTGGCATCAAGAAAGGAATGTGGTGGAACAATCAAAATGACAAACTGCTGTACTACCACAAAGATGAGACGATGGTTGCCAATTATCCGTTACCACAATGGAGTCCCAAAATTGCGGACATCAAATGGATTAAATACCCCATGACAGGCCAAAAATCGGAAGAAGTTTCTTTGATCGTTTACAATACCACCACAGGGCAAAAGGTAACCCTTCAAACCGGCGAGCATTCAGAGCAATATTTAACCATGGTCACTTGGGATCCTTCTGGTAAATACATCTACGTCGGAGTACTTAACCGTGGGCAAAATGATCTTAAAGTCAACAAATACAACGCAGAAAACGGCTCCTTCGTCAAAACCCTGTTCGAAGAAACTGCAACAACCTGGGTTGAACCAGAAAACCCATTGACATTCTTACCAAACAAACCGGATCAATTCCTTTATCAATCCGATAAAGAGGGTTATAATCAACTTTACCTTTATAACACGGAGGGCAATTTGATTAAGAAATTAGGCTATAAAGACATTGTCATGGAAGCATTCCTTGACTTTTCGGCTGATGGCAACAAAGTAAGTTATACAGGAGTAACCAACAACGGTTTAGATCGCCAATTATTTGAGGTCGATCTAAAATCAGGTAAAACGGTTCAATTAACGAATGAATCCGGCATACACCATGCTGCGCTAAGTGGCGATGGCAAGTACATCTACGATCAGTATAGTAATTTAAAAACACCAAATAAAGTTCAGATCAAAGAAGTAAAATCTGCTAAAGAAACAACCTTAGTCAATGCTGAGAATCCTTTTGCCGGAAAAATAAATGAACCTAAAATTGAATTTGTACAATTGACATCCGCAGATGGAAAATACCCATTGACAGGACGTATCATTTATCCCAACGATTTTGATCCCGCAAAAAAATACCCCGTCATGTACTATTTATACGGCGGATCACATTCGCAGCTGGTTTCCAACAAATGGCTAGGGGGCGCTGGTTATTTTGACATGTATATGGCCCAACAAGGCTATATCGTGTTCACTATGGACAATCGTGGCACAAATTACAGAGGCCGTGATTTCTATACTGCTACGCATCGCAACCTCGGTCAAAATGAAATGGCCGACCAGATGAAAGGAATTGAGTTCCTAAAATCAAAATCTTTTGTTGACCAACAGCGCATGGGTATTTTCGGGTGGAGCTTCGGTGGTTTTATGACAACTTCCTTCATGTTACATCATAACGATATTTTCAAGGCTGCTGTAGCAGGAGGCCCTGTAATCGACTGGAAATTTTATGAGGTTATGTATGGCGAACGCTATATGGACACTCCACAAGAAAATCCCGAAGGTTATAAATTGACTTCTCTGCTCAATAAAGCCGATCAACTGAAAGGAAGACTATTGATTATTCATGGTGCACAAGACCCTGTCGTTGTACAACAAAACAGCATGGAGTTTTTAGAAGCCTGTATTAAAGCCGGAAAGCAAGTAGATTATTTTCTATACCCTACTCATGAACACAATGTGATGGGAAAAGACCGTATTCATATGTACGAAAAAATTGCAGACTACTTTAATCAGCACCTCAAAAATCCTTCCTAAAACTCGAGCAAGCTAGAAAAACAAAAAAGGCACCTTTCAATATGAAAGATGCCTTTTTTGTTTTATAATGTACAATACGTATCTTTAATGACAACGCTTTAACCGATTATCCATAGACTTTGAAGAAGAACATTCCTTTTGCCCTGATCATACTGCGCCTTGTCTTAGGCCTGCTGCTGTTGCTCTTTTACTGGCTCAAAGTGGATCATTTTAAATGGTATGCAATTTCATTTCTTATAATCGGATTATTAAGCGACATATTCGACGGCATTATTGCCCGTAGGCTAGCTGTTTCTACCACGTTGTTACGTCGATGGGACTCCAGTGTTGATCTCCTGTTTTTTGCCTGCATTTCACTGGTAAGTTACCTAAGCTGTCCCCAATTTTTTAAGGATAATGCTACATTGATTTTGATCCTGGTCGGATCAGAGATAGTAACCTACATCATTAGCTTTGCAAAATTTAAAAAGGAAATTGCAACACACTCCATTGGAGCGAAGATCTGGACGCTGTTTTTATTCGCCCTTTTAGTCGAATTACTGCTACATTGCCAATCAACAATCTTATTTCAGTTAACGGTCTGGCTGGGCCTTCTTACACGTTTGGAAATTATTGCTATTATCCTCACGCTCAAAAACTGGTCTAACGACATCCCAAGTATCTACTACGCTATCCAGCTACGCAAAGGAAAGGCGATCCTTAAAAACAAGTTGTTCAATAGTTAACGCGACTCCTCATCCAAGCTTTCAGATAAGCTATACAATGTCCAATGTTTTGTTTTTATTGACTGAGATTCTGTCCGAAGCAACTGGATAAAATCCTGCACACCGAGTTCTTCATTCCCATTACCATGAATCAGAACAATACTTCCGTTCTTGGCTTGCTGTCCTTTAGCCAACCATGCATCCGAGCCAACTGCAATAAGACCATAAGACAATAGCCGCTCAATAATATTTCGATCTGAAACTAAGCCCGGACAACGAAAAAAAACGGAAGGCATAAGCCCATTTTTTAGCATCAATTTTTCATTCTCCAATACCTCATAATTTAGATTCGTATTTTTAGACAGCAGAAAATTGGACGTTAAAGGGTTATTATTAAAAACATGGTCGTACGTATGATTGATCCAGGTAATCTTTACACCTTTTGTATCCAATGACTTTAGCCATTCCAGATCTGCAGCATGATTTAGCATCCATTTGCCCGAAACAGAAACGGCCAGTGGCAGGGTGCTATCAATTCCCTTAAACGCAACGAGAAGATCCTCAAAAATAGCTTTGTCCAAAGGTTTGTGTGAAGGACATAGATCGATCGTCAAATTAATACCAGCCTCTTTGGGAAGTCTAAAATTCAATCCCGCATCCTGTAAGTTATTTTCAGTTTTTCTGACCAAGGAAAAACAACTTTCATATACCGAACCACTTAGACTTTTCGTAACCTGAGCCGCATCTTTGTACAGAACGCTTACTGATCGATCTCCTACTACACGCGTTTGCAATGTAGTAGGATCTACCGTTAAATAATATTTTACAGCATTTTTCGTGAAACTACGGATCCCCACCAGGGAATTATTATTTTCACGAAGGATTAACCACTCGGTTCTGTAGTTTTCCAAATTAGCAAATGAAGCCTGTCCATAAGAGAATAGGGCGCATACCAAAAATAGACAAACAAAAATGAGCTGTTTCATCATCAGTTACCACTTGTTCTTTTTGACTGTAGATTTGTTGGCCATACCGTCTGCTTGCCATCTTTATCGATTGGCAATATGATCTTTTCCCGGGAGACCAAAGTTGGTTCTTCACAGGCTAGGTAAGTTAAAATCGCAACGATAATAGCGTTTTGTTTCACCTCATCAAACACAATCTTATCGTAGGTATCGCGATTGGTATGCCAGGTCACTTTACCATAATCCCAGGAAGTGGAAGAGAGCCCAAAGGCTGGAATTCCTTTTTGAACGAAAGAAGAGTGATCACTCCCTCCCGTCCCCGGCATGCCCGGAAAACTGGTTTGGATTTCATTGCGGAACTCTTCAGGCAAATATTGCAGCCAGCGGCTAATGTATTCGTAGGACTTTTCAAAACCACTCCCCCCGATACGGACAATTCGCCCCGTCCCGTTATCCTGATTCCATACCACCTGTATATTTTTAGCGATCTCGGGATGGTCCTCGACAAATGCGGAAGAACCGTTCAGCCCCTGTTCCTCACTTCCCCAGTTACCGACCAAAATTGTTCTTTTATTTTCCGGATAAACCTTTCTTAAAATACGGACTGCCTCCATCATTGTAATTACCCCGGTAGCATTGTCTGTCGCACCCGAAGCGCCGTCCCAAGAATCCAGATGTGCAGAAAGCACAACATATTCGTCCGGTTTTTCTTTTCCTTTGATCTCCGCAATACTATTATAGGTTTTTGATGTCCCAAGCTCCTTTGAATTTCCCTGTAGTGATACCCGAGGTTTGACCCCATGTTCTGCCATGCGGTATAACAGACCATAATCTTCTAGGCCGATATTAAATACCGGAATCTGTTTGGACTTTGCGTCAAAAATCCGTGTGATGCCCGGCAACTCCGTCCAGTAAGAATCTATGACACCAACTGCCCCGGCATTCTCTAAAGCCAAAGGAATTGTCCGACGGGTGCTTCCCGTGTAAGACATACTAGTTTCCCATTTCTTCAACTGATCATTCTTTAAGGTTTGATATTTTTCATAACCTTTCGGGGAAGCAGACTCCTTCCAGTTGGCATCAGATCTTCCCGACAGTGGATTCATCCCAATCAATACAATCTTGCCTTTAACTCTTTTTAGCCACGACTGAAAATCAGATTGGGAGCTAAACAAAGGCATAGCGACCACTTCTGCCTCGATCCCTTTCTCCTTCGTCATAGGACTAAAAGCCAACTGTGTACCTTCTAAAGACTTTATTCTCGGATAAGTCATCGTCACTTGAGAAGTTCCCCGTTCCCAGGAACGCCATTCACCATAAGGCTCATTACGAGCCTGTGCTCCAAGCGCATTATAATTTTTGACAACCCAATCATGTGCCTGTTGCATTTGCGGACTCCCGACAAGACGGGGGCCGATCATATCGACAAGCTCAAACGCATACTTCTCCAATTGTGAATTTGCATTTGCCTCCTGCACAATTGACGAAACCATCGCGTCTTTATTTTGAGCAAAAATAGTTGGAGCGCTCAACAATAGAAGTGCCAGCCCCAAAGATTTCATTCCACGGTGTTTCATTGAATCTATCTTCATCTGTATATCATTATTTATAATAAATTGTTAACCAGCGAACACGGCCATCGGGAGTATACTTAATTGTACATTCACTTTCCTATTTTGTTCACCTATAGCTAATTCAGAAACCCAAAGTTTCCTGTGATTGGTTTTTCCGAAAATTACTAAAGAATATTTAAAAAAACACATTCATTTTTAATCAATTAAAGAATATGCCCTTATTTAGTTAAAAAGAGAACATAAAAAAGCCTGAAAAGAGTCTTTCCAGGCTTTACTAAATATAGATATGAGGGTTGATTAGTTACACTGCTTCCACTTTGGATTTTTCATAGCTCTCTTGGTGGACTGAGGCTACAGCTCTTCCAGATGGATCATTCAGATGCTGGAAAGAAGCATCCCAAGCCAAGGCCTCTGGTGTACTGCATGCGACAGATTTTACCGAAGGAACAGTTTGTGCCGCCGCTGTTGAAGGAAAATGGGACTCGAAAATTGTCCGATATAAAAACTCTTCCTTATTTTTCGGTGTGTTTATCGGGAAGCGCGTTGAAGCCTCTGCAAATTCCTGATCAGAAACTTTATTTTCAGCCTGCTCTTTCAAGGTATCGATCCAGCTATAGCCTACACCATCAGAAAATTGCTCTTTCTGGCGCCATGCGATGCTCTCCGGCAAGTAGTCTTCAAATGCCTTACGTACAACCCATTTCTCCATTCTTCCTTCGCGAATCATTTTATCGGAAGGATTGATGCGCATGGCAATATCCATAAATTCTTTATCCAAGAAAGGCACACGTCCTTCTACTCCCCAGGCCGCAAGTGATTTATTTGCCCGCAGACAATCGTATAGATAGAGCTTTTTCAGCTTGCGTACAGTTTCTTCATGAAATTCCTGCGCATTAGGTGCTTTATGAAAATAAAGATACCCACCAAAAAGCTCGTCTGAACCTTCACCTGACAATACCATTTTTATGCCCATTGATTTGATTACACGAGCTAATAAATACATAGGTGTAGAAGCACGTACCGTTGTAACGTCATAAGTTTCCAGGTGATAGATCACATCACGAATAGCATCCAATCCTTCTTGGATCGTAAAGTTGATCTCGTGGTGTATCGTTCCGATATGATCTGCAGCTTTTTGTGCTGCAATTAGATCCGGTGCACCCTTCAGTCCCACCGCAAATGAATGTAATTGAGGATACCAAGCATCTTCTTTATCGTCACTTTCAATGCGTTTGGAGGCAAACTTCTTCGTTACCGCCGCAATAACGGATGAATCCAATCCTCCGGACAGCAGTACACCGTAAGGTACATCTGACATCAATTGACGATGTACCGCATCTTCCAAAGCTTTGCGTAAAACGGCGATATCGGTCTCGTTGTCTTTTACGACAGCGTAACTTTCCCAATCACGTTGGTACCAGCGCTGCGGAGTTTTCCCAGCTTTGCTATACAAGTAATGTCCCGGAGGAAATTGTTCAATCGTCGTACAGAAACCTTCCAGTGATTTTAATTCAGATGCAACAAACAACTGTCCCTGTTCATCTTCACCGTAATATAAAGGGATAATACCCATATGGTCACGTGCAACAAAAAAGGAATCATCACGCGAATCATAGAGTGCAAATCCAAAAATACCATTTAATTCATCCACAAATGAGGGACCTTTTGCTAAATATAAAGCCAAAACAACTTCAGAGTCACTTTGTGTAGAAAACGCATAATCAGGAAGGCTATTTCTTAATTCATGGTGGTTATAGATCTCGCCATTAACTGCTAGTACAACTTTACCATCCGGACTGTACAAAGGTTGACTTCCCGATTTGGGATCAACGATAGCTAATCTCTCGTGTGCCAACAAAGCTTTCTCACCAGTAAATATACCCGACCAATCGGGACCACGGTGACGAATACGTTTTGACATTTCTAATACTTGAGATCTCAATGAGCTTGCAGGTTGCTTTAATTCAAAAGCGCCAATAATTCCACACATATTATGAAAATTTTAAATATTTCGTTTTTACATTATGTTATTGACACAAAGTAAAACAATTAAAAACTAAATTCATAATATTTTTTAATTTTTATTGTGTTTTTATTAAAAATAACTTCATAAACAAACAAAATTATCAACGAAACACTTATTTGTTTACAATAATCACACAATAGATTAACAATTGATCTGCGGATTTATCGTTAAATTAACGTCATAATCAAATAACCAGGACATGGATCTCATTAGAACCTTCTATAGTGAGCTTGCGCTCACACCACAGGAATTAACGGCCATCACGGAGAAACACGAAGCCATAACCGTCAAAAAGGGCGATTTTATATTGACCAAGGGACAGGTTTCAAATGCTTACTACTTGATTGAGTACGGACTTACACGCTCCTTTTTACATGATTATGAAGGCAATGAAGTTACCATCGGCTTCTGTAGTGACAATGATGTTGTCATTGAAGTGGCTTCTTTTTTTCAACGCAATCCAACGGTGGAAAATATTCAGGCGCTCATGGAAACCCGTCTCTGGAAAATAAAATTTGAAGATTTCCAGGAACTCTTTCATCAGATACCTGAATTTAGGGAATGGGGCCGTTCCTGGATGGCTAAAGAACTTGTTCACAGCAAAAATAGAGCTATTGCCATGATTACAGAACCTGCTACTGCCCGCTATCTACGCCTGATTAAGGAAAAACCAATATTGATACAGCAAGCCCCCTTAAAGCATATCGCATCTTATCTAGGTATCACCGACACTTCCCTAAGCCGTATTCGAAAGGAAATTGTCCATGGAAATTAGTCCTTTTTAATGAATAAAGAACTACTTTTTTAAATCTTGCCTTAAGGCAAGATTTTTAAGAAAACTTCAGTTTAATTTTACAAATGTACTCCCAAGCTATTTATTGTAGTCCCCCGGGAACAATAATTGAGAAAAAGAACGAAAAGAAGTAATCATTATATTCAAAAATTAGAAATCATGGCAAAATTACACGCTTATCTAAATTTCAACGGAAACTGTGAAGAAGCATTCAATTTTTATGAAAAAGTCTTCAACACAAAGAACCCAGGCTACATGCGTTACGGAGATATCCCCGCTGATCCACAAATGCCACCTGTTCCAGATGAAGCAAAAAACAAAATCTGTCATACAGCAATTTCGATCAATGGAGACAGCATGTTGATGGGTGCCGATTTCATTCCTGCTTTTGGTCAACAATACATTCAAGGAAACAACAGCTATGTTATGCTGATGTGTGAAAGCACCACAGAGGCAAAAACATTATACGATGCACTGAGTACCAATGCAAAGGCTGTTGAAATGCCGCTCGGCG
Organism: Sphingobacterium sp. B29; assembly: GCF_001952815.1. Lineage (NCBI taxonomy): Bacteria > Pseudomonadati > Bacteroidota > Sphingobacteriia > Sphingobacteriales > Sphingobacteriaceae > Sphingobacterium > Sphingobacterium sp. B29. The sequence continues at coordinate 5,604,830 of NZ_CP019158.1, forward strand.
AAACATTCTTTGCCGAACTATACAGCGCTTTTCAAGATCAATTTGGCATTTGCTGGATGGTTTATTTTGGCGGAAATAAAGAAGAAGATTGCGAAAGTAAGCCTTAAGCCAGCGAAACAGTCCGCAATATATTTGGCAAAAAAGGGCGATAACAACAGTTTACCGCCCTTTCTTTTTGGGGTGACTTTTGCCTATTTTATGCGATCTCAATCGAAACTGTCGCTACAGCAAGTGCATCCCTATTCGACCGTAAGCTCCCCCTAAAGCTGAACGTATTATTTCTTTACCAATACCTCTTGCTCAAACAGGATCCCATCCCAGCCATTTGTCCTAAATTGACGGATGTTCTGATGTCCCTCTCCCTCAGGATTATCGAGTACATTCTGATAATGCTCGGCAAAAAGGCGCAAAGTATCCTCCTGCGAAAGACCATTCAACTGTGCAAAATAGAAAACTTTTGCACTGCCTTGATTTTCTTCTTTCGAATTTTTCAACGTCCCATTCTGAAATGCACTGGGACTATAGCTGTAATGATCGGCAATATGAGCCAATACTTCCTGAAACTGTAATTCGCTTCCTTTTGATTTAATCAATAATTCTGCTGTATTCATCTTGATGTTATACCTTTTAAAATCTATTCTAATTTAATTTCTCAACCATAAACCTGAATGAACAGGCATTAAGCGCCCTTAAATAACTCCATGCAGCGAGCCTCCCTTTGCAGCAAGCTGATCCACACGCCTTTCCACCGCTTCATCTTTAATCAAAGCCGGGGCATGGTGGGGTTTTGTTCGCGCATCAATAATCAGAGGACCTTCACAACCCCAATGTTTAAATGCTGTAAAACTATTTATTCCATAAATATCATACGCAGGATTACTCCGGGTAAACGTTGTCCAAACAAAGTTATTGACAGTAGCAGCGGTAAAGTTAGCATCATCGCATAACACGATCAATGGAAAACCTTCCCAGGAGCTTGCAGCGGCAGCGCGACACCATTCCGCCATAATTTTCGATTCATGCTCGTATGTGGAGAATGCCTGTCCATCTATCGCAATAACACCAGGTATGACAAATTTTGCCTGATTGAAAGGTCGTGGCAGCTCAAAATTGGCTGGCAATTCACGGCCCAATGTTCTTTTCTTTGTACCAGCAGCAGCAAAAACCACCTTTGAACCCGCATTTAATCCATCGCCGGAATAATCTAAGGTATCAATAGTCGTGTTGGTCTGAAAATGAACATCTCGAGTAAGGTCTATGCGTTCAAGGATATGCCCCAAAAAAGCCGGAATATCATAAATATCCAATTGCGGATTATCTTCATGTGCTGAAATAAACAAATATTTAGCAAGGCTGAGCTGGTTTTTACCCAGTATCTGATTGGCTATTGTTAAAATTTCCTGCGGTCGATCGACACGCTGATAAGGCGTATATCGTTCAGACCCTATTGCAAAAAGCAAGGGATGTACACCAGCCGCATCAACAGCATTAACTGCATGGAGACCCGAAATCTCCTTTGGAATAGCTGCACCCGTAATTTCATGGATTAAAGCACCAAAGCTAGTATCTTCCTGCGGCGGTCGCCCCACAACCGTAAAAGACCAAATTGGATTTTTCTTGTGGTACACATTATGCACCTTCATCAAAGGAAACGGATGAGTTAAGCTATAATAGCCGATATGGTCACCAAAAGGACCTTCCGGTTTATTTTCGTTGGGATAAACGGTACCTGTAATAACAAAGTCCGCATCCGCAGAGATACAAAAGCCTTCATCATCATAAAAATAGCGAAACCTTCTATTTCCCAATGCTCCGGCAAAGATCATCTCGGAGAGTCCTTCCGGTAGTGGCATTACTGCAGACAAGGGGTGGGCTGGAGGTCCGCCGACAAAAATACTCACCTTTAAAGGTTTACCGAGCGCGTTTGCCTTAGTTTGATGGACCCCGATACCACGATGTAATTGATAATGTAAACCAATCTCCTGATCGGGCAGATAATCATTCCCGGAAAGCTGAATCCGGTACATCCCCAAATTAGCCTGCATAATACCAGGTTTGGCAACATCTTCCGTATATACCTGCGGCATCGTCACAAAAGCGCCACCGTCCATTGGCCAGTTGACAATCTGCGGAAGTTTACTAATTGATGTTTTTCCGTGAAGTATGGGAGCCGCCGACTTTTTTTTCCAGGGTAAAGCTCCTAGGGCGGTCATCGATGAACCAATATATTGAAAGGGATTTTTCAGCACTGCGGCAGGATTCATCTTAACGTCCACCAATTTTTTCAGGTGATCCAACGAATCCCGAAACATAAACTTCGAACGATCCAGCGTTCCAAATAAATTAGATACAGCGGGAAACTCCGAACCTTTGATATTTTCAAAATACAATGCCGGTCCTTCAACATCAAATACCCGCATATGAATTGCAGCCATCTCCAGATACGGATCGACCTCTTCTTTGATCCGGATTAAATGGCCATGTTTTTCAAGATCCGCAACACATGCTTCTAAACTATTGTATCCCATATATTAAATCTGCTTCAACACGTTAATCCACAAATTTAACAGAATAATTTATTAAACAGGATATAAAGAGAAAACCTTTAGCGATCTTCGATCTTGCTCCCCTACCATCGGATACAACCGACATAAGATGGCCAAAACACCCTAAAAGCAACGTTCAAACAAAACAAGCACATCGAGCAAGGGCTTCCAGTAGCCCACTAGGTATCCATGCAGACATAGGATTTCAAAGGAGTAAATTCAAACGCCTGCACCCGCTGCCAAGTTGAATTGTCTACATTTTTCTCATAATAAAGTACTCTTCTAAATTCGTCGATATCTTCTTTATTGATATCATTCAACCTTGTCAGCAAAAGTTTAGCAAAGAATTTATTGACGCCTATTTCTCTCTTTTGACTCTCGGAAGTGCACTTGAGGAAATGGTAAAATAAGCCTCTAAATGTCATTTCTTCATTGCCGCCGAGGTAAATAACTTCTGATATAAAATTATTTTCCCAAGGCATTTCCCGCAGCCAGCGGTATACATCGAGCAAAGGCAGCGGTCGAAACTTCAGCGAAGCCACCCAGTTCCAATAAAAGATAGTCTGCCGTTTGGCAAGTTTCGCAAATATCCGGTTTAAAACACTCTCTTTCCCGATCACACTACTTTTAATCACAATGGTATATTGGACACGTAAGTTTTCCAGTAGATTACGTACCGGCTCCAAAAAATGTTCATCCATCAACCGAGCAACATAGATGACACGATTATTGCCAGCACGTTTACAAATTTCTACAAAATTGCGCAGGCCGAGCAGTTCAAGCTGAAGCTGTATATCATTGTCAAGCGAGGGAACTTGCGTAAAATAAATCCCAAAATTGAGATCAGTAATTTGAAAACGCTCGAAAGCTTCCCCTTTCCGCAGCAGGTCCAATTCAAAAAGCTTTGCCGTTACCTTTTCTTTCACTATTTTATTAAAAAGGGATAAGTTGCGCACTAATCCCGTCACATCAAAATCGCTGGATTGCAAATAACAGGATGCCCGTCGTCCCAAATAGGTATTTAGCCCGCTGATTAAAACCTTTTTCATTCGTATTCTCTATTTTTATGGCTATGAAACCATCACGATTTAATGATCCGTTCTCACGATCGTGAGCCATTAAATAAGATCGTTTCTTCCTAGTACGCTGTATTTATGTATTACCCTTCCAATCTCTTAAACGAACAAATTCCCTAGGATGGTTTCATTGGTGATGCAGCTATCTTTTCCATGTTTTTCTTACGCTTTTAAAATTTTACTCCGATCGTCTCAAGAGCAACGGCAATGACCTACAAATATCATAATTTCCTGATTTTAGAACAGAGAAACATCAAATAAGTTTAACACTATTTTTATTTTTTCCTAACCAAAATATAGTAAACCATTCAAACAAGTGCCGTCATTGTCCTTTTTTTGTCAATTCGCGCATAAATACTTTCAGGAACACAATATCCTTATATATTTGTAAATCTTCTGAAAATAGGCTGCACTAAAAAGTATTTATCTTCACCTCTATGGACAAAAGGGCTACAATGATCTGGTTTAGAAATGATTTAAGACTTCATGACAATGAAGTATTTTATCAAGCTTCTGAAAAAAGTTCATTTATCATCCCGGTATACTGTTTTGATCCCCGATATTTCGACCGCAATCAATTTGGCACCTTAAATACCGGTGTTTTACGGGCGGCCTTTGTCATCGAAGCCGTGACCGCTTTAAAAGAAAAATTAAAGAGCCATGGTAGCGACTTATTAACTTATATTGGCAAGCCTGAAGATATTATCCCAAGAATAGCACAAAAATACCAAGTCAACGAAGTTTATCACCACCGCGAAGTGGCACTTCGGGAAACTTCGATATCGGAAAAAGTAGAAAGTGAGCTTTGGAGCAGCAAAATAAATTTGCGTCATTTCATTGGCCATACCCTGTACCACAAAGAAGACCTCCCTTTCCCTATTAAAGATATACCCAATGGTTTTTCTATTTTCAAGAAAAAAGTTGAGCGGGAAAGTCTAGTTCGGCAACCAATCCCGTTTCCGACCAATTTCCTTACCCCTCCCCATCTCGAGGACACCAAAATCCCTTCATTAAAAGATTTAGGCTATTCAGAGGAGGAGATCAAATCTGTTGATGACATCTATATTCTCGGTGGCGAAGACACAGCGCTTAGTATTATGCATGCGGTATTGTCAACCTATCCGGAAACGGACCAGGACCCCTTGATTCTAGGGCCTTTTATAGCTTCAGGTGCCTTGTCACCTATTTTACTCTATAACAATATCAAAAAACTTGGTGAAGGTAAAAAGGACAAACGATTTGAAAAAATTGTCGACATCCTTCTCTGGCGCGATTATTTTAGGTTTATGCTTAAAAAATATCCGAATATATTTTTTAAGCCACAGGGCACTAAAAACAGCTCCCATCAGGATCATCCGACCTTAGAAGGAAATGAGGAATTATTTGAAAAATGGAAATCGGGCCATACAGAACATGATTTTATAAACAGTGTGATGGTCCAATTACAGAAGACCGGCTATATCCCCTATCAAGCACGCCTAATCGCGGCCAGCTATTTAGTTCATGAGTATCAGGTAAACTGGCTTCGTGGCGCCTCCTGGTATGAGGAACATCTATTAGACTATTCTCCGGCAACTGTTTATGGACAGTGGTCTCATATTGCCGGGGTTGGGACAAGTGAAAAAGACAATAAGGCACTGGACTGGCAAAAATTGATCAAAACTCATTTCCCAAATGGACTTCCAAAACTGGAGGAAATACTGGTTAAATAAATCTTCGGCAGAAATAAATAATTCCAATAGAAAATAAATTTGTAGTACGCTAGAAGCCCTTTTTAAATCATGCTAAAAATGTTAAGAATTGGATAGATTTATTGATTAAATTATTCAATTTCAGTATTAGAAACTCTTTTTTTATTCATAACTTTGACAAATTTCATAGTTTTAATTGTAAATGGACAATCTGACATATTTGAGTAATGCTGATTCGGCTTATGTCGATGGCTTATATCAATCGTACAAGCAAGATCCCCAATCGGTAGATTTCGGATGGCAAAAATTCTTTGAAGGTTTTGATTTCGGTCAAAATGCTGGTGGAACAACAAGTTCAGTAGGCGAAGCTACTCCTGAGCACGTATTGAAAGAAATCAATGTGCTGAACATGATCAATGGCTACCGTGACCGTGGCCACCTATTCACACACACTAACCCTGTTCGTGAGAGACGTAAATACTATCCTGGCAAGGAATTGGAAACGTTTGGTCTTGCTGAAGCAGACATGAACACCGTTTTTAATGCAGGTGTTGAAGTCGGTTTAGGTCCAGCGACATTAAAAGACATCCGTCAATTGGTGGAGGATACTTACTGCCGTTCTATTGGTGCAGAATTCAAATATATCCGTAACCCAGAAAAAATTAAATGGTTACAGGACCGTATGGAAGCGGACCGTAACATGCCAAAATTCTCTTTGGACACAAAAAAGAGAATTTTAAACAAATTAAACCACGCCGTTGTATTCGAAAACTTTTTAGGTACTAAATTTTTAGGTCAAAAACGTTTCTCATTGGAAGGCGCGGAAAGTTTAATCCCAGCATTAGATTCTGTCATTGAAAAAGGTGCAGAAATCGGTATCCAGGAATTTGTTATCGGTATGGCTCACCGTGGCCGTCTGAATGTATTGACTAATATCATGGGTAAATCTTACAAATCAGTATTCTCTGAATTTGAAGGTAAGACTTACGCTGATGATCCTGAAGTAAACTTTGGTGGTGACGTAAAATACCACTTGGGCTTTTCATCTGAGGTCAAAACAAACGATGGCAAATCTGTCCACTTAAGTTTGGCACCGAACCCTTCGCATTTGGAAACTGTAGATCCAATCGTTGAGGGTATGGTCCGTTCTAAGATTGATTTCAAATACGAAGGTGACTCTTCTAAAATTGCACCGATCATCATTCATGGTGACGCAGCAATTGCTGGACAAGGTGTAGTCTACGAAGTAACCCAAATGTCCAAACTCGATGGTTACAAAACTGGCGGTACGGTACATATTGTCATCAACAACCAGATTGGATTTACAACGAACTACAAGGATGCGCGTTCTGGAACATATTGTACAGACGTAGCAAAAATCACTTCTTCACCTGTGTTCCATGTGAACGGTGATGATGCTGAAGCGGTAGTTTATGCGATTAATTTAGCGGTTGAATACCGTCAAAAATATAAAACAGACGTATTTATCGATCTGTTATGTTATAGAAGATTTGGACACAATGAGGCTGATGAACCAAAATTCACGCAACCATTGTTGTATAAAATCATCGAAAAACATCCGAACCCGAAAGAAGTTTACGCTAAAAAATTAATTACTGAAGGAAGTATTGACGAGGCGTATTCTAAAAATATCGAGAAAGAATTTAAAGCTGAATTGCAAACTAAATTTGAGGAATCTAAAACAGTTGAGGTATTGACTGAAGAGATCCCGATGTTTAAAGGTGCATGGGAAGGATTGCGTCCTGCTAAAAAAGGTGAAGTATTAACAACCTCGGATAAAACGAAAGTTGCAAAAGATCTATTCTTAAAATTAGCAAAAGAAATCACAACCTTACCTTCGGACAAAAAATTCTTCCGTAAGATTACACGTTTGTTTGAAGATCGCGCCAAAATGATCACTGCTGATTCATACGATTGGGCAATGGGCGAATTGATGGCCTACGCGACATTATTGGATCAAGGTAACCGTGTACGTATCTCGGGTCAGGATGTACAACGTGGAACATTCTCACACCGTCATGCGGTATTGACGCTTGAAGATTCGGAAGAGAAATATGTTCCTTTAGCCAATATTAAAGGTGGCGATAAATTCTCTATCTACAATTCGTTACTTTCAGAATATGCTGTTTTGGGATTTGAATATGGTTATGCATCTTCTAATCCAAATTCGTTGACAATCTGGGAAGCTCAATTCGGAGATTTCTATAACGGTGCTCAAATTATCGTTGATCAATATTTATCGAGTGCAGAGACAAAATGGAAACGTTCTAACGGTTTAGTTATGATGCTTCCTCATGGTATGGAAGGTCAAGGTCCTGAGCACTCTTCAGCACGTATCGAAAGATTCTTAGAGTTATGTGCAGATGAGAATATGATCTTAGCAAACTGTACTACTCCGGCTAACTATTTCCACTTGTTGCGTCGTCAACTTGTACGTGAGTTCCGTAAACCATTGGTTGTATTTACGCCAAAATCATTGTTGCGCCACCCTAAAGTGGTATCACCGTTGAAAGATTTTACAGAAGCTGCTTTCCAAGAGGTAATTGATGATGCAAATGTTGCGGCGAAAGACGTTAAACGCGTGTTATTCTGTTCGGGTAAAGTTTACTACGACTTATTAGAAAAACAAGAAACGGACAAACGCAAAGATATCGCTATCGTGAGATTGGAACAATTATTCCCAATTCCTACAGAGCAATTGAAAGCAATCCGTAAAAAATACAACAAGGCAAAAGAATTTGTTTGGGTTCAGGAAGAAAATGAGAACATGGGAGCATGGTCTTACTACTGCCGTAAACTAATGGGTACTGAGATTGCATTTACAGGTTTTGTTGCCCGTAAAGAAAGTGGAAGTACAGCTACGGGTTACATGAAACAACACGTTGCACAACAAGCAGAAATCTTAAATAAATCATTCGAATAAAAACAATTTAAAATCAATTGCGTCTTAGCTATAGGACGCAATTGTCAATAAAGAACATTATATATGAGCTTAGAAATTAAAGTACCAACCGTAGGTGAATCAATCACGGAGGTAACCTTATCACAATGGTTGAAACAAGATGGCGATTATGTGGAGATGGATGAAAACATCGCCGAACTGGAATCAGACAAAGCAACGTTTGAATTACCAGCTGAAAAAGCGGGTATCTTAAGAATCATTGCACAAGAAGGTGATACTTTAGAAATCGGTGCTGTTGTTTGTACAATTGAAGAAGGTGCTGCTCCTGCCGGTGGTTCAGCTCCAGCTGCTGCCCCTGCTGCAGAAGTGTCAAATGCAGCTCCAGTTGCGGCTGCCGCTGCAAAAGATGAAGATCCAGATAGCTATGCTGCTGGTACAGCTTCTCCTGCTGCTGCAAAAATCTTAAGAGAAAAAGGAATTGATCCTTCTACAATAAAAGGAACAGGTAAAGAAGGACGCATCACAAAAGAAGATGCCGAAAAAGCTCAACCTGTTGCTAAAGCAGCTGCACCAGCAGCAAAACCTGCCGCTGCTCCTGCTGCGACAGTTGCTCCGGTAGCGGGCTCTAGAAACGAACGTCGTGAGAAATTATCTTCATTACGTAAAACAATCGCAAAACGCTTAGTTGCCGTTAAAAACGAAACGGCGATGTTGACAACATTCAATGAAGTCAATATGCAGCCGATCATGGATCTTCGTGCTAAATATAAAGATACCTTTAAAGAGAAATTTGGAATCGGTCTTGGCTTCATGTCATTCTTTACAAAAGCAGTAACAACTGCATTAGCTGAATGGCCTGCCGTGAATGCACGTATCGAAGATAACGAGATTGTATATTCTGATTTCGCAGATATTTCAATCGCGGTTTCTGCCCCTAAAGGTTTAGTTGTTCCGATTATCCGTAACGCTGATGCAATGTCATTGGAACAAATCGAAAAAGCAATCGCTGCACTTGCCGTTAAAGCGCGTGACAACAAATTAACGATTGACGAGATGACTGGTGGTACATTTACAATTACCAACGGTGGTGTATTCGGATCAATGATGTCTACACCAATCATCAATGCTCCACAATCCGCAATCTTGGGTATGCACAACATCATCCAACGTCCTATTGCTGAAAATGGCCAAGTGGTGATCCGTCCAATGATGTATATTGCACTTTCTTATGATCACCGCATCATCGATGGTCGTGAATCAGTAAGCTTCTTGGTTCGTGTAAAACAATTATTGGAAGATCCAGCTCGTTTATTGTTGGGTGTTTAAACCGCAATAAAATTGGAAATATAAAAAGACCTATGCTTTGCGGCATAGGTCTTTTTTTTATGAAAGAGTGTCCTATTATTGGCCAGAAAGAACCTTCAGTTCGCTTCCATTACTGTTGGTGCCTGCGAAATCATGAAGGTTTTTATTGACATCGGAATAGAAACAATATACTTGACAAATATGAATCGGAGGTAGACGAATATGAATCGCCTTTTTAATTTCTCCCTTTTAATTTTTACTTTCATCTTGTTAAATATCAAGCATATCCTAATATACAGCCGCCCATGTCATTTAAAGGCCGCATACGAATATGAAACTTGATATTAAGCAGACAATATCAAGCAAATGAAGTATAAAATTCTACTAACAACCGTATATCTATTACTCGCTGTAATGACATTGTTTGCCAACATGGCAAATCCAATGAGCCCCCATAGTATAACAGGACAGCTTGTTCCTGCCGCAAAGCTGAAAGTCACCAATGAGCGTATTGACATTCATCTTTTGGCAGACACTGCTGATTATAATTCGGACTATCGCAGTCACTTCAGCATTGTCTATAACATCCATGCAGAAGAGGCTATCGAATTGCCACTGGTATTTCTCGCTTTAAATATGGACGGATTAGATCGCATCCTTGTCAATCAGAACGAAATTGAAGGAAAAAAAATGGATCAGCCCGGTTCAAAATTTCCCTTTTTACGTTTAAAGGATGGCTATTATGAAATCAGCTACGACAGCGATGAATGGAAACGTATTTCGCTGAATGATGCATTTCATTTTACGGCTAAGCTACGCAAAGGTGATAACAGTATTCAGGTTCAATACAGCGCTTATATGGGCTATGACCGACGGGATATTCGGACCAGATACCAAATTGACTACCTCCTATTCCCTTCCAGGTACTGGTCGTCTTTTGGCCCGATTGAACTGTATCTGCACCTCGATGGAAAGATGGATGTACTTACACAGGATCTGGGAACCGCCAAATTACAGACAGACTCCATTGTTCACTGGAGGATTGATCAGGTAGAAAAGAAAGAAAGTTTTCATATTGAAGTTGGCTTAAAAATCTCTTTGTTAGCAAAAGCAATTCTTTGGTTACATCCCGAGCTGCTCGCCCTGATCGGCTCAATATGCCTGCTCTGCCTGCATATCCGCTGTATTTATCTAAAATACAAAACTGGCCGATACCGCTATGCACTCCTACTTGGAAATCTAATCATTCCAAGCTCTTTCTACTTTTTTATCTGGTTTTGGTCCAGTCTGGCTAACTATCTTGTCAATGGAGTCTTTGACGAAAAGTCCCGCGGTTTTATCCTGTTGGTCATCTTTACCTTACCCTTGATCTACCTCGTCTATGATTTGGTTTTGTTTATTATCGATAGAAGCATTCGCGCTAAATTGAACAGGTAGAAAACCGGCTGCTATTTTTTATAGGTCAGCTTGTTTTCAATCATACGGTTGTTATATTGCTGGATAAAGGCTTTCATCTTGGTCTCCATCGTATCCAATACCGCTGGATGTTGTTTTAACAGATCCTGTTTCATCAAGCGGTCCTTCTTAAGATCATAAAATGAAGTCACTTTCAGTCCATCATAAGACATCATATAATCTTTATAGTAGAGATTATAGCTTCCTGAGTTATTATTAAGCACAAAATTATCCTTACCCGGTTTGAAGGCATCTGAACCAAATGCGAAATAAGGCTCATCATAGTGCAGATAATTCAACACTGTCGGCATAATATCTATTTGCTGTACCAATTTATCCGCTTTGCCAACTAGATTATCACCGGGTGCATAAAATATAATAGGGATTTGGAAGCCCCCTGCTGCCGTTTGATATTCCGGCAGGTAGCTTACGGTAGCGTGGTCTGCACAAATAACAAATACGGTATTCTTGTACCAGGGCATTTTCGATGCTGTTGCAAAAAATTCACGCAGCGCATTATCGGTATATCCAATGGGTTCCTGTACGGGCAAAGGTCCTTTAGGAAATTTCCCCTGATACTTTTCAGGTACCTTAAATGGGTGATGCGAAGATAAAGAGAAGAAACTAGCGAAAAATGGCTGATGAAACGTGTTGATCTTATTCGCTACAAATTGCAAAAACGGTTCATCCCAGATTCCCCATATACCATCAAAGTCAGCGTCATTGTTATATTCGTTTTTACCAAAATAATGCTGGATACCCGCCAGCTTCATATAAGCGGAGAAGCCCATGCTGCCATTGGGTGCTCCGTGAAAAAAAGCAGTCTCATATCCCTTTTTCCCTAAAAGCTTCGCTAAGCTTGTGGTTTCATTTCCAGAATATATCGAAAGTACAAAAGGCTCTCCTATGGAAGGAATACCGGTAATGACTGATGGTAAAGCATCAATTGATTTACGGCCATTGGCATAGGTATCTGTAAATGTGTAAGCATTGCGGATTAATGAATCCAAAAAAGGCGTATAACCTTTGTATTTTCCACCTTGGATATCTTTATTCAACTCACCAAAATGTTCTTTTGCAAAACTCTCTAAAATCAGAACGACGACATTTTTCTTCGCAAAGGGCTGGTCTGATTGCGGCACATGAATAGGGTTGTACAATTGCTCAAGCTCTTGTTCGGAATAATAATGGATAGGTTTAAGATTGACAGCCTTTAAAGTTTTCAATATACTGAATGGCGTATTCAGCACAATATTCATTTCTTCCGGTGTCTCCACATAATCACCCGCATTACTCAATGTAATGGGACGGGTACTATGGGCCCAACCGCCACGCACACCACCAATGAAAAGGAAGGCCGTCAATAAAAACAAAGGCAATTGGATCAAAAATGACTTCCAGCTATATTTCGTAGTCCTTTCAATTTGAATAAGTTTATACGATTTAATCAAACCATACACAACCAGTACCAACACAATAATGAGATACCAATAATCCAAACAGAAATCAAAAGCCAGCTTCATCAGGTTGGATTCATTGGAAAATTGGTCAATTACTGTTCCTGTCGTCCTTTTTAGGGTAAATGGATAGTAGGCAAAATCAATCAGATTTAACGCTATACCAATTGAATTGGTCACGACAAAGATCCATTTTGCAACTTTTTGATAGATTTTATTCGATTTAAACGGACCTGGAACAGTCAGCATCACAATATAAAGAATATTAAAATACAGTAGGGCTACAATGTCGAATCGTACACCACCCGCAAACATCACCAAGAGCTTACCTGCATCGACATGAGGAAATAAGGAAGCATTGACGCCATAAAACCCCAATCGCAATAACGCATAGATGACCAAAAGAAAGATAAAACGAATTGCGACAGCAAAATAAGGTGCAAATACTCCTCTTAATTTCATAGCTCTAATATTTTAAAAATTCACGGTATACGTCTTGATAATACGCTTTGGCAATATTCAATAAGCTGTCTGTTTTGCCAACGGGATATTCCTTATTGGACCTATAATTAATAATCCGTCCTACATTATCAAAAGAAACAGCCTGTTGAGGGGTAATCACTCCAAAGGCATCTTTGGAATTATAGAACGCTATTTGAGGTGTCGTCGGATTAAAAAGATCCCGGCTCCAATGATAACGATCTGTAGGGAGTTTCAGTTGTGTCAATAAGGTAGTCGCCAAATCCGTTTGATTGCCGATTCTATTGAATATTTTCCCACGATATTCAGGTTTGATCACATCACCGAAAAAGATCAGCGGAATATGAAAGCGATTGGGGTGAAATAGCTCCCATTTTTCTGAAGGAAGGCGATGTCCATGATCAGCCACAATTACGAAAAGGGTATTTTTATACCAAGCTTCCTTTTTAGCTTTATTGATAAAATCAAAAACAGCTGAATCCGTATAGTTTGCCGTACTTCGGAATTTATCCGCATTGGTAGCATTGCCAAATTTATAGCCGTGTTTTAACTCAAATGGTTCGTGATTAATTAAGGTAAAGATCGTCGAAAAGAAAGGTTGTTTTTCTTTTTTAAAATCCTTGATCATCTGATTAAAGACCACATGGTCATATACACCCCATGAGGCACGTTCTGCATCCAATCCAAAATTGGCGTTATCCACCACCCTAGACATCCCATGCGTCAGCATATACGATTTAAAATTGTAAAACTCGCTCTGACCACCATGATAAAATGATGTTTCATAGCCGGCATGATCGAACTCCTGTCCAATGGCAGGCATATTTTCATGTTTGTCGATATACTTGATAATACTCTCGGGTCCTTGTGCCGGAAAACCGCTCAAAACCGCTACCATGCCCTTATCGGATCGATCAGCAGCAGAATAAATATGGTCAAACAAAATACCGCCTTTAATCAATTCTTCCATGTGTGGCGTAATTCCCTTTTCCCCGCCAAGAGACTGAATGAGATCGCCGACAAAACTTTCCAACATAATAATAACGACATTCGGACGAGTCGTTGACAATACCTCAACGGCAGAATCAGGTTGGCTTTGAAAGGCAGGTCGTAGCTTGTCCTGAATATCCTTCTGATCCGCGTAATAATTATAGGGGTTTTTTAGCTTGGTACTTTCGGCAAAGAAATCCCGTAAAAAAGACCATTGGGTATTAACCGCTGCATGATTATAAAACGTTTCCTCGGAATAATAGGCTTTACTAGGGTTTAGTGTCGCTCTCCCATAACCACCGCGAATAAACGTGAAAAGTACAAAGACTCCGATTGCCAGTTTGAAAAAATTACCTACAGGAGATTTGATATTGAAAAAAGAGACTTTTTTAAACATCCAGCGGTACAGAAAATAACCACAGAATATACCGATCAACATCCCAACGATGGGGAGAAACACCGGCGTGGACTCAGCCGAAGCTACGGCTCCCGAAGGTGAGGCAAAAAATGCATCGATGGCACGTTTAGAAATTTTGTCACCCCATTCCCGGTAGATGTTAACATTGATAAAGCTTGTCACAAAGAACAATACCAGGACAATAATGGTATAGATATCCAGGATCAGCCGTTTGGGTTTCAGTTTTGGGAAAAAACTTAACATGCAATACACAAGAAACGGCAGCGCACATATATAGGAAACAGCAGAAAAATCCAGGTTCAAACCGTGGTAATAAATTCTGAAAATCTCCTTAAAATTAGAAAAACCTATTTTCTCAAAAAAAGCAGTAACAAAAATCAATCTATCTATAAAACAGATAATTAACCAGAACAGAAAATACTGTGTTAAAGCTCTAAGCTCATTCGCAAATCGTTGCATCCCTTCGTGTAAAAATAAAACAGGCAAATTTACATTAATTTACATGAAATACGGGCTAATTACTTAGTAATATGAAGAAAAGATTAAAAAAGTATAAATCCTGCGTTATGCTTTACCCCACTGCAATAACCACCTCTTCTGCTTAGGAGGATCTTCAATAAACTTATTGCTTAGCCTTTATTCATAACTTCTTTTTGTTTGAGAACAAGATCAATGGATTACTAAGGAAAATAACATAGAATTCCTTACTTTTGTGTTCCTTAAAAGTTTGAATACAAAAATTTAAAATGAGCATAGCGAAAACTTACAATCCAAAAGAAGCTGAAGAAAAATGGTACAGCTATTGGAAAGCGAATGGATTTTTCCGTTCAACCCCGGACGAACGTGAACCTTACACGATTGTGATGCCTCCTCCGAATGTCACGGGAGTATTGCACATGGGGCATATGCTGAATAATACCATTCAAGACGTTTTGATTCGCCGCGCACGTATGCAGGGAAAAAACGCTTGTTGGGTACCGGGGACCGATCACGCCTCCATTGCCACTGAAGCTAAGGTCGTCGCTATGTTGAAAGAACAAGGAATTGACAAACGATCTTTATCGCGTGAAGATTTCTTAAAACATGCTTGGGAATGGAAGGAAAAATACGGTGGTATTATTCTAAAACAACTCGAAAAACTTGGCGCTTCCTGTGACTGGGATCGTACACGTTTTACCATGGATCCGGAGTTATATCAATCTGTTATCCGCGTATTCGTAGATCTATATCGTAAAGGATTGATTTATCGTGGTTACCGCATGGTCAACTGGGATCCTAAAGCAAAAACAAATATCTCAGACGAAGAGGTTATTTATAAAGAGAAAAACGGCAAATTATACCACCTGAAATATCAGGTTGAAGGAACAGATCAATATATTGTTGTGGCGACTACCCGTCCTGAAACCATCTTTGGTGACACAGCGGTGTGTATCAATCCCAATGATGAGCGCTACACCTGGTTAAAAGGAAAGCAAGTCATTGTTCCGATCGTTGGCAGAAAAGTGAACATCATTGAAGATGAATATGTTGATTTGGAGTTTGGTACAGGATGCCTTAAAGTTACTCCAGCGCACGATGTGAATGACTACGCACTAGGTAAAAAGCACAACCTGGAATTTGTCGACATCTTTACTGACGAAGCAAAACTGAACGACAATGGCCTGCATTACGCTGGCATGGATCGTTTTAAAGTCCGCAAGGAAATCGAGAAAGAGCTGGAGGAAAAAGGATTATTGGAGCAAGTTGAAAACTATACCAATAATGTTGGAACTTCAGAGCGAACAGGTGCTGTTATTGAGCCAAAAATCTCTAATCAGTGGTTCCTTAAGATGGAGGATCTTGCAAAACCGGCATTGGATAATGTCATGGACGATACCATTAAATTTCATCCGACGAAATTCAAAAATATTTACCGCAATTGGATGGAGAATGTTACCGACTGGAATATCTCAAGACAATTGTGGTGGGGACACCAAATACCGGCGTATTTCTATGGCGATGGAAACGAAGACTTTGTGGTTGCACAAACGGTTGAAGAGGCCCTTGTTTTAGCGCAGGAAAAATCAGGTAATACAACGCTTCATTTGACCGATCTACGTCAAGATGAGGATGTGCTTGATACCTGGTTTTCAGCTTGGCTATGGCCAATTTCGGTTTTCAATGGCATCAACGAACCAGAAAATGCAGAAATAAACTACTATTACCCTACGCAAGATTTAGTCACTGCCCCAGACATCATTTTCTTTTGGGTAGCACGTATGATCGTTTCAGGATATGAATTCCGCGGACAATTGCCTTTTGAAAATGTTTATTTCACAGGTATTGTACGCGACAAACTGGGCCGTAAAATGTCTAAATCACTGGGCAACTCTCCTGATCCGATTGATTTGATGAATGAATATGGTGCAGATGCTACGCGAATGGGAATGTTATTGACTGCTCCAGCAGGTAATGACCTTCCTTTTGATGTAGAACTTTGTGTACAGGGCCGTAATTTTGCCAATAAGATCTGGAATGCCTTCCGCTTGGTTAAAGGCTGGGAAATTACAACTACTCCAGCTTCAGATTCAGATAAGATTTCGGCAGCTTGGTTTGAGGCAAGGTTAAATCAAGCTCTGGTCGATATCGAAGAAAACTTCAAACACTATCGTTTATCAGATGCATTGATGACAACCTACAAATTGGTATGGGATGATTTCTGTGCTTGGTACCTTGAATTAGTGAAACCGGCTTATGGCTCCCCTATTTCTAGCGAAACCTTAGCAACAGTAAAATCTTTTTTCCAACGTATACTCACTTTAGTACATCCTTTCATGCCTTTCCTAACAGAAGAATTGTGGCATGACGAACTGTTCGGTGTGAAAGACGAGAAAGATTGCATTATCGTAGCCCCTTATCCTACAGCGAATGATTTTGATGAGCAGCTTATAAAAGATTTCGCTATCGCTCAACAGATTATTTCGGAAGTTCGGAATATTCGTAATTCTAAAGGTATCTCCCCTAAAGTTGCTTTACCATTAGCGATCAATCAACAATCGGAGATCAACCTGGAGCAATATATTGATATCATCACCAAGATTGCAAACTTGGAAGGCGTAACTTTTGTTTCTGAGAAAGTAGCTGGTGCCGCAAGTTTCCTTGCTGGCAAAGACGAATGTTATGTTACGTTGGAAAATAATATTGATTCAGATGCTGAACGTGAGCGTATCGAGAAAGAATTGGAATACCTAAAAGGTTTCCTTGTATCTGTAGACAAAAAGCTTTCCAATGAACGGTTTGTGCAAAATGCTAAACCTGAAATTGTTGAAAACGAAAAAAGTAAAAAGGCTGATGCCGAAGCGAAGATTAAAATTCTTCAAGAAAGCTTAACAGCATTAGGTTAACAGCTACACTATAAACATAAAAAAGTCCCGTGCAATGCACGGGACTTTTTTATGTTTAACGAGCGACCAAATTCGGAGATCGTTCGGTGCTTCTTCGGTACTTCTTCGGAGCTCGTTCGGTTCTTCTTCGGTTGCAAGCGAATAAGCTCCGTTAAATATCCGAAGTATATCCGATAAAAAAACGTATCAAGAGCGAATCTGACTGACAATTGTACCCCACGAAGAGCACGAGCTTTCACGAAAGAGCCAAACAGATTGCTCAAGTAAATTTTGGCCCATCATTCACGGGCAATATATAACCAAGGATATACCATAAAAACTTTTGAAACAAAAGGCAAAAGCGCTTTGCCCTATTTCAAAATAGCCATACAGTTTATAATTAACCAAAGATCAACCATGCTGATAACTTTATATAAATTCCTGTAAAAAAATGAATAACTTTATAGGAGCGAACTTAAATTATATCATTATGGGATTCAAAGAGACATTTCAGATTAACGGTGAAAACCTTTTACAAAAGATCAAAGAAATCATTGCTGAGGGCAATGTGAGCAAAATCAGCATTTCGGACAAACATGGCAAAGAAATCATGAGCTTTCCAGTAACTGTTGGTGCCATAGGCTTGATCTTAGCACCTGTTTTTGCTGCAATCGGTGCTGTAGCCGCATTGCTTACAGAATGTACGATCACCGTAGAACGAAATACAAACAAGGAAGAAAAAGACAAAGAAGATAACAGCACTGATCCCCCTACAACGATAACCGTAAAATAATCAATTTAAAATTGACCGTTATGAAGATCTTTAAAAATATACTTTGTATTTTATTTGCCTTGCTATTCATCAATGCAGGGCTGGATAAACTTTTTCATTATATGCCTACGCCACCAATGGATATGGACATGAAAAAAGTATTTGAGGCTTTTGCCACGATTAAATGGCTAATGCCACTGGTTGGAATCATCGAACTCTTGGGCGGTTTATTGTTTATTTTCCCAAAAACGAGAACACTGGGTGCACTGGTCATCTTCCCCATACTCATTGGTATTTTTACCCACAACATGATTTTTTACAGCCAAATGGGACTAATTATTTGGGCTGTACTTTTCATTATTTGGCTATGGGTGGTATTCGAAAACTGGGGCAAGTATAAAAAACTGATGGAATAATTGCCTATATTCTTCTCCAAACGAATATCGAGCAGGATAATGCATCTATTAAATACCTATTACTTTGACAAATTGATAGGTATTTAATGTTTTTATTAACATAAAATTAAAAAACAAAAAACTTTGTACGACTAGAATGGTTTGGTCAATTATTTGATGTGTTTTTAGAACATTCCCACGATAAAATGATTTTATACAAGGGAAATGAAGAGCTGTCTAATATTTGCTAGCAAGTATAGTACATAAATTAAACTTGCATTTACACGCAAATTTACCTTAGTTTGCTGAAATCGTGGCGATATACATTATATAGCTGAAAACTTAGCAAACTTTTTTCCGTTTTAATTTTTATTAATAGATACTTAAATCAAATTATACGTTGAACAGATTTACCCGAATTGCTTTCAAAACAATATTGTGGATTATTGGAGTAATAATTGCGCTGGCTATTTTAATCGTATTTTTAATCAGAATACCCTCCGTTCAGAATTATATTGCTGGAAAAGTAACACACTATGTGGAAGGTAAGATCGGTACCCCCGTTAAAATTGGCTACATTAATATTGATTTCCCTAAAAAACTGGTTTTAGAGGACATCTATTTAGCTGACCAAAGCAAGGATACCTTAGTAGCAGGAAAAAGCATAGCTGTCGATATCAACATGCTAAAACTTCTGAAAAATACCATTGAAATTCAAAGCATTGAAGCAGAAGGAATCACCGCAAAAATCCGCCGTACATTGCCGGACAGTTCATTCAACTTTGATTATATTGTTAAAGCTTTCGCTTCTCAAAAGGAAAGCAAACCGACTGCAGACAGCAGTTCAGCCCTTCTATTTAACCTTGATAAGGTCAAATTTGATAAATTTCATATTGTCTATGCCGATGATGTTATTGGAACGAGTGCTGATGTTTACCTGAACAGCCTAAATACCAACGTCAAGAAGTTCGACCTCACAAAAAACATGGCTTTCAATCTGCCCAAAGTGAAGATAGATGGTCTGAGTGCCACAGTGAAACAATGGCGACCAGTTGTTGATGGCACGGCACCCACGGTCGAAGATTTTGGCATTACAGATAAAACGGCACAAGTAACCACCTTGCTTCCCGATGTCGGTATACAGATTGCTGACCTGACCAATATCTTAGTGCGCTATGAGGATCAATCCAGTCTGCTGAATACAAAATTTTATATCAAAAATCTTCATGCAGACATTAACAAGATCGACCTTAACAAAGAACTTGTCGATATTCAAACGATCAATCTTGACGGTTCAGACAATAATGTGCTCTTTGGAAAGATCCAGAAAAAAGTAAACACAGAAGCGAAAAACACCGCGGATACCACCAAAATAAACTGGGTTGTCTCAGCCAAAGAAATCCAAATCAACAATACAAGCTTAGCGTATAGAGACAACAATCAGGCCCGTATGAAAGGCTTTGATTACTTCAATATTAAGATCCCTGGAATGAAAACCAGTTTAAATGATCTTTACTATAGCGCCGATTCGATCAGCGGATCATTAAAAGAGCTTGTAGCCTCTGATCATTCCGGGTTTGTGATCAAGCAATTGAAAGGGGATTTTAAGTATACAAATACCGGCGCGGAGATCAAAAACCTGTACGCAGAAACACCACGTACCCTACTGCGTGATTACTTAAAAGTAACCTATCCATCTTTGGATATTATTGCCAAAAAGCCAGAGCTGATCTATGTCAATGCAACGATCAAAAAGAGCCACGTAGATATGCGCGACATCTACTATTTTGCTCCTTTTTTGGATACCATGCAGGTGATGAAACCATTGATGGACAAAAAGTTTAATATTGATGGTCGCGTTGTGGGTAAGGTAAATGATTTAAATATTCCGGCAATTGATTTCCAAACCCTGTCCAATACACGTGTCATTGCAAGTCTGCATTTAAAGGGTCTACCCAACGTCGATAAAATGTCAATGGATCTTAATTTAAAGAAATTGACCACAGGACGTTCGGATATCGAAAAGCTGGTTTCAAAAAAAAATGCTTCCTAGCGGAATAGAGTTGCCCAATACGATCGGCCTTACCGGAACTTTTAATGGTGGGATGAATGCCTTTAACACCAATCTTTCGCTGGTAACAGAGAAAGGAACAGCCAAGTTCAATGGTAAAGTAGGCATGATAGGTCGCGATACAACCTATGATGCATTTGTGAGTATTCGTGATTTTGACATTGGTAAGATCATGAAAATGGACAGTACATTAGGCATACTTTCATTTGAGGGAAAAATCAAAGGTCATGGAACAGATCCGAAGAAACTTGTCGCCAATTTTGATGGCAAAGTAAATCGAATGGATGCGATGGGTTATCGTTATCAGAATATCGATATGAATCTCACTGCCGATAAAGGGGATATCAAAGCCTCCGTGGTTAGTCCCGACCCTAATATTCAATTGAAGTTAAATGCAACGGCCAACATGAAGTCCAAATATCCGCAGGTGGATTTTGAGCTTATGGTAGATACCATTAATCTTAAAAACTTAAAATTAATGGATGATGAACTCAAATACCATGGTAAACTTGTGGGCAATTTCAGTTCAGCCGATCCGAATTTTTTAAATGGGGAGGCACATATCACCAATTCATCCATTCTTTACAACGACGCATATTATACTTTAGACAGCATTTCACTTGTTGCAAAAGCCGATACCAGCCGCAATTTGCTGCTACTCAAATCGGACTTTTTGAATGCCCATTTGGTCGGGAAATACAAAATTTTAGAGTTGCAGAATGCTATTCAAGACATTTTACAGGTATACTACCAGCCGGGAAAAGCTGTTAAAGTTCCCAAATATGAGCCTCAGAATATTGAGTTTTCCGCCCAATTGACCAGGACTAAATTTATAAAGGATTTTCTTCCAGAACTAACGGAAATGTCTGATATTACGTTGGATGGTATGTTCAATAGTCAGTCAAAAACTATTCTTGCGAAATTGGATGCCCCTAAAATCACCTATAGTGGTACCGAAATCAATAACGTCACCTTGGATATTAATACCTTGGACAGTACACTTTACTACTCGGCCTTGATCAATAAAATCAAGGTGAGCAATATCGAACTGGTGAATACAGTCTTCAGTGGTAAAGTCATTCAAAATAATTTGGATTTTGGCCTTTGGATTAAAGACAAGAAAGAGAAAGAGCAATATCATTTGGGCGCCAATATGCGCGTTGATAATGGAGCATTTGTTTTTAGTTTACTTCAGGATGGCCTTATGCTGAACTATGACAAGTGGACGATAAATCCAAACAACGTGCTCAAATTTGGAAGTACAGGTATTCAGGCCAATGACTTTATCTTAAGTAATAAAGGACAAGAGCTAAGTATATCATCGCAGGACAGTGTGCTCAATTCGCCACTCAACATTGCCTTTAAAAATTTCCGCATTGAGACATTAAGTAAAATGCTTGAAAGTGAAACAGTCGATCTTGGCGGCGGGATTAATGGTCAGGCAACCATATCACGTTTGGAAAGTAGCCCTGTCTTTGTATCCGATCTTACGATCGACAAATTCTATATTGGACAAGATACTGTCGGTAATGTCAACATAAAAGTTAACAATGAAAAGGAAAACACCTATAATGCGAATATCAGTATCAGTGAAAATGGCAATAATGTCGTATTAAGTGGTGATTTTATCAATCCTCCAAAGGGAGAAGCAAGCTTGGATTTCACCTTGGATATTGCGCCACTCTCCATGCAGACAGTTCAGGCATTCAGTTTGGGTTATCTAAAAGACTCGAAGGGAAATCTTGAAGGCCAGTTAAAAATAACGGGATCGCCATCCAAACCACTCATTAATGGCGATGTGAAGTTTAAAGATGCACAGTTCAATATTGCTATGTTGAATGCACTTTTCAAAGCTAAAGATGAAACCATTCATCTGGATGAAAGGGGTATTACTTTCCCAAAATTTGCATTGGAAGACAAGAAAGGAAATATTGCCAAGGTAACAGGATCCATAGAAACCAAAACGTATACTGATTTTGATTTTAATCTCAATATCAATACAGACAATTTTGAGGTACTCAATTCAACACAAAGCGACAACGACATGTTCTACGGTAAAATGTATCTTACCTCGAACCTTCGCATTCGGGGGAATCTTGATAAGCCTATCGTTGATGGTACAATCAAGGTATTAGATGATACCGATTTCACCTTTGTTATGCCAAACGAGGATCCTGGGATGGCCGATCGTAAAGGTGTTGTCGAATTTGTTGATAAGAGTGATACCACAAGAGCTAACGTATTTGCGAAATTAGATTCGATGACCGTAACCCGTCTGACGGGAATCGACGTAGATCTGAATCTTCAAACGGATAAGGATGCCAAATTTAAAATCCTCTTGGATGCCGGTTCACAGGATGCACTGAATATCCAAGGGGAAGCGGAACTGAACGCAGGCATTGATGCGAGCAGCAAAATTACCTTGTCAGGTACATTTACCGTAGACAAAGGGAGCTATTCATTCAGTTTTGGTCCCGTAAAAAAAGATTTTACATTCCGAAAAGGAAGTACGATCACCTGGAACGGAGATCCCTTGGATGCGCAGCTTAATATCACAGCGGCATACACAACCAAAGCTCCAACGCTGGAGCTTGTAGCGACGCAACTGGGATCAGAAAACGCTAATTTATACAAGCAACGTATTCCTTTCAATGTCTTGTTGAAGATTACAGACAAATTGTTTCAACCGCAACTGAATTTTGATATCGACTTGGACGAAAACAACTCGGTTGTTTCCCAAGATGTGATCAGCAAAGTAAATAACGCATTGACCACCTTGCGTGAAAATCCATCTGAACTTAACAAACAGGTCTTTTCACTCATCGTTTTAGGGCGCTTTATGTCGACCAATCCATTTGAAAGTTTATCCGGTGGCGGTGGTACAGAAGCCATTGTCAGAAATAGCATCAGTTCATTCCTGAGCGGTCAATTGAACCGCCTTGCCTCCGAGCTTATCACCGGAGTAGAACTGGATTTCAACTTAACTTCGGAGGAAGATTATGCTACTGGAGCAGGCCAAACCCGAACAGATCTGAATATCGGTGTATCTAAAATGCTTTTAAATGATCGACTAAAAATTACCGTTGGTTCTAATTTTGAAGTTGAAGGAAATACACGTCCGGGAGAAACCGCCAACAATATTGCTGGGGATATCCAATTGGATTATCAACTTTCGCAAGATGGTCGCTATTTTGCACGGGTATATCGTAAAAATCAATATCAGGTTACACTCCAAGGCCAATATGTAGAAACAGGTATCGGATTTATCATCAATATGGATTACAACCGATTTAAGGAAATCTGGATGAGTTCGAAAAAACTCAAAGCGTACTATGACACGAATAGCAAAGGTTTCAGAAAACGTTTTGATGTGGAACGTATGGAAACCGATTCAGTGTATCGTGATAGCGTACGCACAGTCATCAGAGATAGTTTGATGACCCATAGCCCTGAGTACAGAAAACGTATGGAGAAAAGAGAACAAGAGAAACGTAAACAACAGTTGGACTCCAGTAAAAACACGCCGAAAAGCGATAGTCCAAAATCAAATATAGATACCATCAGAACGACAGCTATAAAAAATGAAGATGAGGAAAGGAGTTATCATGCAAGCTAAACTAAAGTATATTGTTGGAATAGTTTCATTCGCTGCATTTATAGCATCCTGTTCTTCAACAAAGAATCTGAAAGAAGGGGAAAGCTTATATGTTAAAGGCAACGTGATAGTCGATTCGGACACCATCTCCAAGGAAAATAAGGAAAAGATTGCGACCCATTTAGAAGCGGCATTGATGCCCAAACCCAATAAACGTCTAGCTGGCGTACCATTCAAGTTGTACTTCAACAATATGGCCGGCGATTCTGTAGGGAATAATATCATTAAAAAATTTTTCAAGAAAATTGGTGAGAAACCGGTATTGTTGAGCGATGTCAATCGCGAGTACAATGAGAATCTACTGCGTAATCGTCTGGAGAATTTTGGTTTCTTTAATGCTGAAGTAAAATCCGACACTTTAGTTGAAAACAAAAAAGCAACGGTTAATTATACGGCCAAGCCAAATTTTATCTACCGAATAAGGTCTGTTCAATTTGATATTGACAGCACAACGCAGCTGGGTAAAGATATTCGTTCGAGCTCCGATCAAAGTCTCTTACAGGTGGGCAAAAATTATAGCCTTGATGTTATCCTAAATGAGCGTGACCGCATCGACAATGACCTCAAAAATAAAGGGTATTATTATTTCAGTCCTGATTACATCCTGGTTCAGGTAGACAGTTCACACCGGAACAACAAGGTCGACATGTATGTTACTGTAAAGAAGGAAACACCGGCACAGGCGAGGGTACCGTCAAAGATCAATAAAATCTACATTTACCCGAACTACACGGAAACAAGCACCGGTTATCAGCGATCCACCCGTAACGCGGAACTATATGATAGCAGCTACTATTTTATAGACCGCCAGCATCTTTATAGAAAGCCTGTTATCGCGAACCATATCTTCTTCCACCCCGGCGATGTCTACAACCGTAATGCCCACAACCAAACCATCAGCCATCTGGTGAATCTCAATAGCTGGAAATTTGTCAAAAATAACTTTGTTGACAGCAAAGAAGTTCCCAATGCACTAGACGTCTACTACTACTTAACCCCATTGCCAAAAAAATCACTCCGTGTGGAACTTTTGGGAAAAATGGCTTCGGTATACAATGGTACAGAAGTTAATGTCAACTGGACTTTACGCAACGCATTTAAAGGCGCGGAGCAGTTAAGTTTTAATGTATTCGGTGGTTATGAAACCCAAACCGGTGGATCGGCTGACCTCAATTCGAGTTATTACCGTTACGGGATGGAGGCTACATTGACCTTTCCGCGGATATTGTCTCCTTTTGGAAGGATTTCTCCTACGCGACGTTTTATCCCGAAGACTTATGTCAAAGGCCGCTATGAATTTTTAAATCGCCGCAAAGCATATACCTTAAATTCCATCGCATTGGATTACGGTTACATCTGGCAGGAGTCTGAGGAGAAGCAGCACGATCTTGCTTTAATGGAGATTACCTATGTTCAGCCTAAAGGTATTTCTGAAAACTACCAAAAACAAATGGATACTATTCCGGCGTTAAGGCATGCAATAGATCCACAATTTACGATTGGCCCCAATTATAACTTCACGTTTCAAAACACGATGAAGCAGCATTTGAAAAATACATTTTATTTCAAAGGCAACCTGGACCTCTCGGGGAATATACTCGGTTTGATAAAAGGAGCAGATTTCAATAAAGGGAAAACCTTCAAATTGTTCGATGCTTATTTCTCCCAATACATCAAGATCAGTGGCGACGGCAGACACTATCTCAAATTGTCGGAGAATTCGCAGCTTGCTTCACGGGTCAGTTTAGGGCTAAGCTATTCCTATGGTAACTCTCGGTCACTTCCCTATTTAAAACAATATTATGTGGGTGGACCTAACAGTATCCGTGCATTTGGTGCTCGTGCAATTGGACCGGGAACAGTTGCCCCTGAAAAATTAAGCAACGGCCTCTTCTATGCCGATCAGACCGGTGATATCAAATTGGAACTTAACACAGAATACAGAGCTAAATTAGCAGGCTTTGTTCATTGGGCAGCATTCATTGATGCCGGGAATGTGTGGTTGCAACGGGAAGATGTCAACAAGCCGGGCGGTAAATTCAGCAAGAACTTTTTAAATGAATTAGCCGTTGGCGGTGGAGCTGGATTACGCTTCGACTTTACGTTTTTGATCATTCGTACAGATATGTCAATACCTTTCCGCATCCCCTATCTTCCAAAAGGAGAACGTTGGGTATTCAAGGATATCGACTTTGGAAGTTCAAAATGGAGAAAGGATAATTTGATGTTCAACCTAGCCATCGGCTATCCGTTCTAGGAATTCAAATTTGATTTACACGATAAGAAATGACAGGCTTGAACGAATTTCAGGCCTGTTATTTTTTTTTGCTATTTTATAAAAGTCATCGATTTTGGAGGGTTCTATTTCTTATGTCAAAAAACAAGTTATTCCCGCTAAATACATTGATTTACTGACAATAATTGATTAAATTCAAGAATTATTTAGTAACCCACATAAATGCTCATGAAATATCCATTAAGAAAAAGTACAAGCATTCGTGAAGATGGACCGGATATCCGATGTGGCATAAAGACCGCCGGAGGCGGCATGCATATTTAAGCGGAAAAATTAGCTCATGAATAAACAAATAATTTACATATGAAAGTAACTATTGTTGGTGCTGGAGCTGTAGGAGCAACTACAGCGGACAATTTAATCCGTCGAAATGTCGCAGAGGAGATTGTATTATTGGATATTAAAGAAGGTTTTGCAGAAGGCAAAGCGCAAGATATGGCACAAACCGCCGCCTTATTGGGTTTTGAATCAAAAATCAAGGGGGTAACCAATGACTATCTTTCAACTGCAGGTTCTACTGTTGCCGTCATTACATCGGGAATTCCACGTAAACCCGGAATGACACGCGAAGAATTGATTGGGACAAATGCCAATATTGTCAAGTCGGTTGTCGAAAACTTAGTAAAACATTCTCCGGATATTATTATTGTCATCGTATCTAATCCCATGGATACCATGACCTATCTAGCACTTAAATCAAGTGGATTGCCTAAGAATAGAATTATTGGAATGGGAGGTACATTGGATTCAGCCCGATTCAAATATCAACTGAGTGAAAAACTGAATGCTTCTGCGGCCGATCTCAATGCCATTGTCATTGGCGGTCATGGAGATACAACGATGATACCACTCATCAAGCACTCCACGTGGAACAGTATTCCAGTCACTGATTTCCTTACCCCGGAAGAGCAAGACGAAATTGTACACAAAACTATGGTTGGTGGAGCAACATTGACCAGCCTAATCGGTACCTCAGCCTGGTATGCTCCGGGAGCCGCAACGGCTGCAGTCGTCGAAAGTATCGTACGTGATCAAGGAAAATTATTTACAGCATCCGTCTATTTGGAAGGTGAATTTGGCCAAGAAGATATCAATATGGGCGTACCTGTTATCATCAATAAAAAAGGATGGGATCGCATCGTCCCCATTCAACTCGATGAAGAGGACAAAGAAAAATTCAATAAAAGTGCAGAAGCAGTACGGACAATGAATAATGTACTGAAAGAAATAAAAGTGCTGTAGCGCATAAACTATAAACAGATAAGCTGTAGCTTATAAACTATCAAGAGATAAAAAGCTGTTATTCTATCAATAACAGCTTTTTTTATGAACGTTCAACACGCACTGCGGGTTTTAAAATTTCTTTTTTAAGGGAATTTTTGGGTATGTTTGGCTATATGACAACAGTACCATTTCAATTATTGGATTTACAAGGCCAGGGCACACACATTTTAGTCGATGTAGAAATATATAATCGTTCGTTCAAGATGGTAGTTGATACTGGCGCATCTAAAACTGTATTTGATAAAACGCAATTGGGGCATCTTTTGGAGGACCAATTGCAGCTTGAACCTTCAGAAACATTATCAACAGGACTTGGCACCAATTCAATGGAGAGTTTCAATATAAAAATTCCGAGTCTGACATTAGGTGAATGGCAGATAAAAAACTTAAATACTGCGGTATTGGATTTAAGCTCGATCAACTACGCCTATCAGCAGATGGACCTCGAACCAGTGATCGGCGTACTGGGCGGAGATATTTTTGCAGACTATGGCGCTGTCATTGATTATGCAAAGTGCACCTTAAAATTAAGAACCCGGAAATTAAAACTTAAATAGGCGTTTGTGGATATGGAGCCGGAGATAGCCATAGTACACGATTGCGATCAATATACCCAGTCCCCCCATGACGTATAATGTCGTTCGAAGCCCACAGTAACTGGCTAAGGAACCTATCATCAATGTACCAATGGGAAATATCCCCTGAAAAGCCATGACGTAATACGAGATTGCCCGGGCACGATAGATTGGTATGGCATGCGTCTGAATATACGTATTGATACTTGAGTTTTGCATCATCATGGCAAAGGATACCAACATCACATAGACGAGTGCCATCTGCAGCATACTCGAATGCGCCAAAAACAATAATGCAACTCCCATAAGCGCAGCTGCCCCCATCACCTGATAGCGCAAATTGGTACCCGATTTTAAACGGGCCATATTAAATGCCCCAATCATGGCACCCAGGCCGGCCGCACTTTCAAACCAGGAGAACGTACGTTCATCACCATGAAACATTTCTTTTGCTATGGCAGGCAGCAACGAGGTATACGGAATAACGATCAAGCTGGAGAATGTCATGATAATAATCAGCGAGGAGATGTGCGGTGAACGTTTAAGGTAACGAAAGCCTTCGACCAAGCCTTCCCAATTGCTTCCCTTACTCAGTTGAACATGTGTTTCATCGACCTGCATCATCAATAATGTAATAATAACCGGAACAAAACTGATAAAGTTAAGGGCAAAACAGACGAGTTCACCGTATGTACTCAGTAAAATACCTCCTATTGCAGGCCCCAACATTCGGGCACCATTGAAAATTGTTGAATTCAGCGCTATGGCATTCGGCAGATCTTTACGGTCCCCAACCAAATACATCATCAGCGACTGACGCCCCAAAACATCGAAGGAATTAATGACTCCCTGTATAAGACCTAAGATGGAAAGCCATAAAACACTCTCCCATTTCAGATAAACGACCAGGGTCAAGATCCCAGCCTGTATCATCAGACCAATTTGGGTCATCAGAACCAATTTATACTTTTTATGCTTATCGACAAAACTGCCGATAAATGGAGACAGGACCAAAGAAGGCAACAGGGAGATAAACTGCACAAAACCAAGCCAAAACACAGATCCGGTCAATTCATAGACTAACCAACTGATGGCTATCCGCTGCATCCAAGTTCCCATAAGGGAAATTGCTTGACCTATAACATGTAACCGGAAATTTCTATAATGGAGCGAACGAAAAACCTGCATACGTAAAGATAATACTATATTAAAAGTATAACAAAAAATTAGGAGAAGAGATTCCTTTTTGCTAAAATAAAGATACAATAGGTGAAAATCAATGCTTCAATACTGGAATATAATCAATAACTTTGCATCATTATTTTGAACTTTAGAATAATCAAATTATTATCATTCAATAACATATACAATGAAATTTTTTATTGACACAGCGAACCTAGAGCAAATCAAAGAAGCCCAAGACTTAGGCGTATTAGACGGGGTAACAACCAATCCAAGTTTAATGGCTAAAGAAGGTATTAGCGGTGATGAAAACGTAATCAACCATTATAAAGCGATCTGTGCAATCGTTGATGGCGATGTCAGTGCTGAAGTTATTTCTACAAATTATGAAGAAATGATCAAAGAAGGAGAAGCGTTAGCAGCTCTTGACAGCAAGATAGTTGTCAAAGTCCCTATGATCAAAGATGGCGTAAAAGCAATTAAATATTTCAGCAAAAAAGGTATTAAAACAAATTGTACATTGGTATTTACAGCTGGTCAGGCACTATTGGCTGCTAAAGCTGGGGCAACCTATGTATCTCCTTTTATCGGTCGTTTGGATGATATCTCTACAGATGGATTAGCGTTGATCGAAGATATTCGTTTAATCTATGATAACTACAACTATCCTACACAAATTTTAGCTGCTTCTGTACGTCACAGTGCACACATTTTAGGATGTGCTAAAATCGGTGCTGATGTTATGAC
Organism: Sphingobacterium sp. B29; assembly: GCF_001952815.1. Classification (NCBI taxonomy): domain Bacteria; kingdom Pseudomonadati; phylum Bacteroidota; class Sphingobacteriia; order Sphingobacteriales; family Sphingobacteriaceae; genus Sphingobacterium; species Sphingobacterium sp. B29. The sequence goes on from NZ_CP019158.1 coordinate 5,635,510, forward strand.
AGGTCCTTTATCAGCGATCCTAGCCTTATTGAAACACCCATTGACAGACAGCGGTCTAGCGACATTCTTAGCTGATCACGCTAAAGCTGCAGGCAAATAAGATTCCTATATTTCCATATAGTAACGAAAACCGATAAGTAAGATGACACTAATCTTAAACTTATCGGTTTTCTTATTTTTAATAGTTTCCGTATTTTTGTATTGTCAAAAGCATCTTTGAGAGAGAAAATGGTCCGTTTATGTTCGTTAATGGTCTATGCAAAGGGAAAAAATACGATGAATAAATTCGTCGGATAGTTTTTAAACTTGCAAATAAAAGTAAATTTCTCTTAGTTTGTATTTGATCTAAGGCTTAACGAAGAAATCCATGGAAGATTCCAACACTGTATATCCAGAAATTCTCAAACGAAATAGTTTAAAAGTTACCCAACCCCGGTTGAAGGTACTTGAAATTATTTCGAGGAAAGAGTCTGCAATTTCACAGCCAGAACTGGAGAAATTACTGGGCAAGGATATTGACCGTGTCACATTATACCGGGTATTGGCCAGCTTTGAAGAGAAAGGGATTATCCATAAAATCTTTGATCTACATGGTACAGCTACTTACGCTATGTGTTCGACAAACTGTTCAGAACATGATCATCATGACCAACACGTACATTTTATTTGCCGGGTATGCAATTCTGTGTACTGCCTGGAAGATATGATCTTACCAAAAGTATCGATTCCAGAAGGCTTTAGTCTTGAAGCGATAGCCGTAAATGCACTTGGTGTGTGCAATCATTGCAAAAAGTAAATCAGGCTGTACGAATCCAAAACTATTTTTCGGGTGAACTGTCTATACATTGGCTATCGGAAGATGCTCCGTTTAGCTCGTTATAGTCGTGTCGAATGCTGTTTTTTTCGTACATTGTATTAGCATCGATCTTGATGTACGGCTCGCTCATGATCTATTGTATCGGCTGAATTTACAAATTCGCTATCACAGCCAGTTCGCTGCAATAGGAAGACTGCCGCAAATCGATGCAAATAAATAAATAATAAATAATAATTGGATGAAAACAAGAAAAGAAAATCCATATAAGGAGGTCTTAACACAACTGATCATCGATATCTTCGAAAAATCGGGTAATAAGCCCCTCAACTATAAACAAGTTTCGTCAAAATTGAACCTTACAGATAACGACTCGAAAGTCGCCATAGCCGATATTTTACATGATAATGTAAGAAATGGACTTTTTATTGAGATCGAACGCGGCAAATTTAATCTGAAGCAACTTAAAGTTTATGTCACAGGAAAAGTAGATATGACTGCAGACGGTTCTGCCTATGTAATCCCTGATGACGAATTTGAAAATGACATCTATATCGCTCCACGGAAACTTAGACAGGCACTCCATGGCGATATTGTGAAGGTCCATACCTTCGAAAAAAGAAAAGGTGGCCGCAAAAAAGAGGGTGAAGTCGTTGAAATCCTGCAAAGGGCCAAGACTGATTTCACGGGAACGATCAGCATCTCCAACAATTTTGCTTTTTTTATTGCGGACGACCGCAAGATGTTACACGACATTTTTATCCCTTTGGACAATCTGAATGGAGCCAAGGACAAGGAAAAAGTGGTCGTTTCGATTATCGACTGGCCAAGCGGGAGCAAAAATCCTGTCGGAACGGTAAAACATGTTTTGGGTACCAAAGGGGAAAATAACACCGAGATGAACGCTATTTTGGCCGACTATGGTTTCCCATTGGAGTTCCCTAAAAAAGTTGAAGCTGAAGCCAATCAGATTTCGGAAAAAATAAGCGCGGAAGAAATTGCAAATCGGCGTGATTTTAGAAACGTTACGACCTTTACCATTGACCCAGCGGATGCAAAAGATTTCGATGACGCCATCTCCTTTCAAAAATTAGAGAATGGCAATTATGAAATCGGTGTTCATATTGCGGATGTTTCGCATTTTGTCATACCCGACACAGAATTGGACAAAGAAGCTTTCAACCGCGGCACATCCGTTTATCTGGTTGACCGCGTTATTCCGATGCTTCCGGAGCGTCTTTCCAATGGTGTCTGTTCGCTACGTCCGCATGAAGATAAACTTTGTTTTTCGGCTGTTTTTGAATTGGACGAAAAAGCCAATGTACACGATCAATGGTTCGGCCGTACAATTATCCATTCGGACCGACGTTTCAGTTATGAAGAAGCACAGGAGGTGATCGAAACGAAATCGGGTGATTTCAGTGAAGAGATCCTAAAATTAAATGAACTGGCTTATATTCTGCGGGAGCGTAAATTTAAGAATGGTGCAATAGCCTTTGAAAGTGAAGAGGTAAAATTCACCTTGGATGAAAATGGAAAACCTACAGGGGTATATACCAAAGTCCGTAAAGATGCGCACAAGCTGATCGAAGATTTTATGTTATTGGCCAACCGGAAGGTTGCCGAGTTTATTGGCAAACAAGGCCGTGGAAAAAACAAGCTTACTTTTGTGTACCGGTTCCACGATGTACCTAATCCGGAGACGCTGACAACTTTCTCGCAATTTGCAGCGCGGTTTGGTCATAAATTGACCATCAAAACGGATAAGGAAACAGCTAAATCTTTAAATGCGCTGATGACAAAGATAGAAGGTAGCAAAGAACAAAATATGCTGACTTCGCTTGCGGTACGTTCGATGGCCAAAGCGATCTATACGACAAAGAAGACAAGTCACTATGGACTCGCATTTGATTATTACACCCATTTCACCTCTCCTATCCGTCGTTATCCCGATGTGATGGTACACCGTCTTTTACAATTCTATCTGGAGGGCGGTACCAAGATCAATGCGGAGCATTACGAGAAAATGGCCGAACATTCTTCACAAATGGAGAAAAAAGCGGCTGAAGCCGAACGTGCATCGATTAAGTACAAACAGGCCGAATACTTGCAGGATCAGATTGGCACGGAATATACGGGTATTGTCTCGGGTGTTACTGAATGGGGGATGTATGTGGAGATTGAGGAAAACAAATGTGAGGGTATGGTCAGGCTGCGGGATATCACCGATGACTTTTACGTGCTTGACGAGAAGAACTATGCGATCATTGGCCAAAGGAAGAAAAAGAAATTCCAGCTGGGTGATGAGGTTCAAATCCGCGTAAAGAAAGTGGATCTGGATAAAAGGCAGATTGATTTTACGTTGTTGTCTTAAAAATAAATCTGCAATAATTGGCAGCGTATTAAGCTCATCCAATTGGATATATGACAAAAAAAGCGGTATTGACTAAAGTCAATACCGCTTTTTCTTTTGAACAAGAAAGGATAAACTTATTGTTTCGTTCCTTCGAAAGTGAAAAAGACCTCATTTTCAGTAGTTTTCTTTCCTTGGCAAAGAAGTGTCTTTTTTTCCACATCAAATAAAAATGATCCTTCTGGAGAAACACCAGCCGTTTGAATTGCAATGTTCATATTATTGATAACCTTAAACTCTTTCGCAGGTATTTTTAGCGCTTTGTCTCCAATCTCAACTTTCAAAGTATTGTCAGAAATTTTTGTAACCGTCACGATTTTATCAAACATCGGTCCGCTTGTATTCGATAGATCTAAACTACCCTTGTAAGTACCAACAGCTGCATCGATGCTTCCACCTGTTTGAATGGGTTCATCTTTATCCTTTGAACATCCAACAAAAGCGAAGGTTACCAAGGCCAATACCACTGCATACATTAATCTCATTTTGATTTTCATAACTTGAATACATTAATTTGTTTCTACTAAATATTTACACGTTTTTATCAAACACTTTGCCAAACAGAACGCAAAAACATGCAGGAGGTACAATATACCTGAAAACCAGTAGAAGAATATTTATGAGAGAATACCATTATTTAAAGAGTACTACACAGAGAAAGAACAACTTAGAGTGCTTACAAGAAGAAACCTATATTATATAGCTTTTTGCCGTTTTTTTACCCTATAATCGTCCATATTCGTGTACAACAAACCTTCAGCAATTAAATTTTCAATTTCGACAAGATATTACAGGCGGTAGCGGTTGGGAGGATGATTACATCCTAATCTATGCAAATTAGTTTGATGGCGGAGGCGTAGCGATTGACGAAAGATGCTGGACTGTACATTTAGCATGCTACAGCTATGATGATAGGGTCATAAAGAAAAGAGCAGTTCATTTTCAAAAAATAATCTAAATTTTATACACTAACTATTTCATATTCAAAAGGGAATAAGTATCTTTGCGAACTTAAAATATTTAAGGTAAAAAAATTTATAAACAAAAACAGGTAAATGCCTACTATTCAACAATTAGTTAGAAAAGGTAGAGTAGCTCTGGTTGATAAGAGTAAGTCACCAGCGTTGGACTCATGTCCACAGCGAAGAGGTGTATGTACACGTGTATATACTACTACCCCTAAAAAACCAAACTCAGCAATGCGTAAAGTAGCTCGTGTACGTTTAACAAACGGTAAAGAGGTCAACGCTTACATCCCTGGAGAAGGTCACAACTTACAAGAGCACTCGATCGTATTGATCCGTGGTGGTCGTGTTAAGGATTTACCAGGTGTACGTTACCACATCATCCGCGGTGCATTAGATACTTCAGGTGTAGCAGGTCGTAACCAACGTCGTTCTAAATATGGAACTAAGCGTCCTAAACCAGGACAAGCAGCTGCAGCTCCAGCAAAAGGTAAAAAGAAATAATTAAACGGAGGAAAGAAAAATGAGAAAATCAAAACCGAAAAAGAGAATCATTTTACCTGATCCAAAGTTTAATGACGTTCAGGTAACACGTTTCGTAAACAATATGATGGTGGATGGTAAAAAATCTATCGCTTATTCTATTTTTTACGACGCAGTAGAATTAGTAGAACAAAAAACACAAGAAAGCGGTTTAGAAGCTTGGAAAAAAGCTTTGAACAACGTTATGCCTGCTGTTGAAGTTAAATCACGCCGTGTTGGTGGTGCTAACTTCCAAGTTCCTATGGAAGTTCGTCCAGATCGTAAAATCGCTTTGGGTATGAAATGGTTAATTTCATACGCTCGTAAACGTGGTGAAAAAACAATGTTCGAAAAATTAGCAGGAGAAATCATTTCAGCTTCTAAAGGTGAAGGTGCTGCTGTTAAGAAGAAAGAAGATACGCACAAAATGGCGGAAGCTAACAAAGCGTTCTCACACTTCAGATTCTAATTTTGAAGACATTCAAAAAAATATGATTACACCGACCTCCGATAAAAACAATCTTTTATCAAGGTCGGTGTACTTATTTAACATTACATTTAAACACATAAGACCATTAAGGTCCGCTGCTTAAAAATATTATGGCAAGAGATTTAAAATTCACTAGAAATATCGGTATCGCTGCCCACATCGATGCTGGTAAAACTACAACAACTGAGCGTATCCTTTACTACTCAGGTGTAAACCACAAAATTGGTGAAGTTCACGAAGGTGCTTCTACAATGGACTGGATGGAGCAAGAAGCTGAACGTGGTATCACAATTACTTCTGCTGCTACAACCGTTTTCTGGAACTACCGTAACAACAAATACCAAGTAAACGTAATCGATACTCCTGGACACGTGGATTTCACGGTTGAGGTAAACCGTTCGTTACGTGTACTAGACGGATTAGTTTTCTTATTCTCTGCGGTTGATGGTGTTGAGCCTCAATCTGAGACTAACTGGAGACTAGCTGATGGATATAAAGTACCTCGTATTGGTTTCGTTAATAAAATGGACCGTTCAGGTGCTGACTTCTTAAAAGTTGTTGGCCAAGTAAAATCAATGCTAGGTTCCGATGCAGTAGCTTTACAATTGCCTATCGGTGCTGAAGATACATTCAAAGGTGTAGTTGACTTGATCAACAACCGTGGTATCGTATGGAATGAGCATGATAAAGGAATGACCTTTACAGAAGTTCCAATTCCAGAAGATATGTTGGATGAAGTTGCTGAATACCGTGAGAAATTATTGGAAGCTGTAGCTGGTTATGATGAGACTTTGATGGAGAAATTCTTCGAAGATCCAAATTCATTGACTGAGCGTGAAATCTTAGATGCTTTACGTAAAGCGGTATTAGATAATGCAATTGTTCCTATGGTATGTGGTTCATCTTTCAAAAACAAAGGTGTTCAAACCATGTTGGATCTAGTAATGGAATTATTGCCTTCACCTCTTGATATCGATGCTGTAAAAGGTACTAACCCTGATACAGGTGAAGAAATTTTACGTAAACCATCTGTAAACGAGCCTTTCGCAGCTTTAGGTTTTAAAATTGCGACTGACCCATTTGTAGGTCGTCTATGTTTTATCCGTGCTTACTCGGGTAAGTTAGATGCTGGTTCTTATGTATTGAACACTCGTTCAGGAAACAAAGAGCGTATCTCTCGTATCTTCCAAATGCACGCGAACAAACAAAACCCTATCCCTTTCATCGAGGCTGGTGATATCGGTGCTGTTGTAGGTTTCAAAGACATCAAAACTGGTGATACACTTTGTGACGAAAAAGCACCTATCGTTCTTGAGTCTATGACTTTCCCTGAGCCAGTAATTGGTTTGGCGATTGAGCCTAAAACTCAAGCTGACGTTGATAGATTAGGTATTGGTCTTGGTAAATTGGCTGAAGAGGATCCTACATTCGTTGTAAAAACTGACGAAGAAACTGGTCAAACAGTTATCTCTGGTATGGGTGAGCTTCACTTAGAGATCTTGATCGACCGTTTGAAACGTGAATTTAAAGTAGAGGTTAACCAAGGTGCTCCTCAAGTATCATACAAAGAGTCTATCAACGGTACTACTGAGCACCGTGAGGTATTCAAAAAACAATCAGGTGGTCGTGGTAAATTCGCGGATATCAAAGTTGTTATTTCTCCAGCGGATGAAGATTTCGATTTATCAAAATCACCACTTCAATTCGTTAATGAAATTGTTGGTGGTAAAATTCCTAAAGAGTTTATCCCTTCAGTTCAAAAAGGATTTGAAACTTCAATGAAAAATGGTGTATTAGCAGGATTCCCATTATCAGGAATGAAAGTTCGTTTGATTGATGGTTCATTCCACGCTGTCGATTCAGATTCATTGTCTTTCGAATTAGCTGCTCGTCAAGCATACCGTGAAGGATTGCCTAAATGTTCTCCAGTGTTAATGGAACCAATTATGAAAATAGAGGTTTTAACACCAGAAGAAAACATGGGTGATGTAATGGGTGACTTAAACCGTCGTCGTGGTCAAATGCAAGGTTTGGATTCACGTAACGGTGTACAAGTAATCAAAGCATTGGTTCCACTTTCTGAGATGTTCGGTTACGTAACGCAATTACGTACAATCACTTCAGGTCGTGCAACATCAACAATGGAATTTGATCACTTTGAAGAAGCTCCTCGTAACGTTGCTGAAGAGGTAATTGCAAAATCAAAAGGTAAAATCAAAGGTTCTGTAGAATAATATAGAACTCAAAAATAAACCGACCGCTGGTTGTTAATAGCTCTAATCAGCGGTCATTTTTAAATAATATCATATACTATGAGCCAAAGAATCAGAATTAAATTGAAATCTTACGATTACAATTTGGTTGACAAATCAGCTGAAAAAATCGTAAAAACAGTAAAACCTACAGGTGCAGTTGTTAGTGGTCCTATTCCATTGCCTACTGAGAAAAAAATCTATACGGTATTACGTTCACCACACGTTAACAAAAAAGCACGTGAGCAATTCCAATTGTGTGCTTACAAAAGATTGTTGGATATCTATTCATCAAACGCTAAAACTGTTGACGCATTGATGAAACTTGAATTGCCTTCAGGTGTTGAAGTAGAAATCAAAGTGTGATAGATTTCAGTCACTGAAAAAAGAAGGGGCCTTTCGCAAGAAAAGCCCCTTTTTTTGCTGTTTATACCTTTTAATTAGAATTGGTATCCGATACCTACTGAGAATATTCGGTTCTTGAAATTCCCTGTTTCATCTGGATATTTTGAAAAATTGGTCAAACCAAGACTATAGCCTCCATTAATCAAGAAACCATTAGCGAACTTAAAACCTGCCAAAAAGTTAGCTCCTGCATCAAATGTTTTCAAACCTGCATCGCTAAAACTCCCGCTTTCGCTAATATTCCCACTTTTGGCTTTAGCACTAATGCCAAATCCGGCATACGGGCCAGCCCCTAAAAAAATATTTCCTACTTCTCCAGTAGGGATACTATAAACCAAATTCACAGGTACCTCGATATACATTAAATTCAATTTAGCATCCTCTCCTACCACCTTCCCTCCTTTACCTTGCAAGGAAACCCCAGGCTGAATACTAAAATTATTTGCTATTGGCATATCCGCATAACCGGCTACATAAAAATTGGTAGTTGCATCAGATGACGCACTAAGATTACCTTGTGATATATCCAGCTTAGAAAAATTTAACCCAGCTTTAATACCATAAGATGTCTGTGCTCTTGCGCCAGCGACAAAACATAATGCTGCAACGACTGATAGTAATTTTCTTTTCATTAAAAATAAATTAAATGTGAAACTAAAATAACATATTATTTACTGAAATACAAAAAGAAAATAAATAGCAATGTTTGAAATAATGAATTATGTATTTGCCCAATTGGCCAATATAATTGGTATGCTCCTATTGCTTCTATGAGGTGTTGTACCCAATGAACCAAATACATAAACTGTTTGTATTTACAATTCCTTCTCCTCATTTTCAATAATCTTCTTTTCAATGGGATTTAAAGTCTCAAATAGGTCTTTATAAACTTCATCCTTGCTATCCTCTTCCCCTAAAAGAAATCCCCAGGGTTTTAACTCCTTAATACGGTCCATTATAATTTTGACAATAGCCAAAATAGGAATCGCCAAAAACATACCGGAAATACCCCATACCATTTCGCCAATAATAATGGAAAGCATAGCAAACAACGAATTAACTTTCACCTTAGAACCCACAATCTTAGGGACAATAAAGTTGCTGTCGATCATATGTATGATAATGAGGGCTATGATGACCAGGACGACATGGGTAAAAGAAGATGTTGCAAACGTCAGAATAGCAATGATGAGCATTGAGGAGAAAATACCAACATAAGGTAGCACATTGAATACGCCAGTGATCAATGCCAATAACAGACTATATTTTACCCCAATCAAGGAAAGGACGATAAAGACCAAAAGGGAAACCAAGCTCATTTGGATCAGTAGTCCAATAAGATATTTTTTGACGACATACTGAACCTGTTGAACAACGTCCAAAACAATAGGTCGGTCTTCCACACGGTTGACAAACAAAAGAAACTTGACAATATGTCCCCTATATATCAGTAAAAAAAACGTGTAAAGAAAAGTAAAAACAAACAAAATAAACATTGACGAGAGAGAAACCAATGCTGTTCCCAGGAATAAAGTACCCGAATCTACCGACTTTGATGCTGTTTTATTAATAAAATCAATCTGATCTTTATGCTGGATTCCAAACTGCTGGCTCACCCAGGTCTGTAAATTGCCCACACCGTCCATGATCTGTTGCTTAAAAGCCGGGAAATCCTCTTTAAGGAGTGTAAGCTGAGAAGCTAATAGAAAAAGTCCGTAACCTAACACACCGAAAAATAAAATAACGCTCAATATGCCAGCCAATGTCCTTGGGAACCGCAGCTTCCGCTCCAAAAAATTACTTAACGGAATCAGCAGCAGCGAAAACAACAAGCCCAAAATCATGGGAATAAGTATGGTATCTCCGATCTTTGCCAAATATCCCAATAAAAGTATACTGATCAATACACAGGCAAGTTTGACATAAAAGGGTAAAGGAAGAAATCTTTTCATGCAGCAATCTTTTGAATAAAAATAACAATTTCGGTTGACTTAAGTTTAATCCAATAAAAAAGTCCCCACAAATGCAGGGACTCTTTCCTCATAATAAGTTTAAGTACTTATATTTCTTATAGTCCGAAACCGATACCCACAGACCAAATACGATTTTTAGCCATATCACCTGACCCTGGAGCTAAGTTGGTTAAACCCAAACCATAACCAGCATTGATTTGAAAACCATTAGTCAATTGGTAACCAGCTAAGAAATTGATACCAAAATCGGTACGTTTAAGATCATCATTTTCATTGCTACCAAAATTTAGATCACGTTCAATTTTCACATTTCCCTCGCCTAACTCTCCTTTACGTTTACCACTTAATCCGAATCCAACATAAGGTCCTGCACCAATAAAAAAGTTACCAGAATCTCCTGTAGGTAATTTAGCCACTAGATTTACTGGAATATCAAGTGACATTACACTCTCTTTAATTTCAGAAGCTGAACCTGGTGTCCACTTTCCACCTTTATTTTGCAAAGACAATCCCGGCTGAATAGAAAAATAAGGCGAAACGGGAGCGTCCAAATAACCCGTTACAAAAAATCCTGTATTTGATTGTGTGCTTTCATTACTTAAAGAATATTTAGGAATATTTACACCCGCACGGAGACCATATCCCAATCCACCTTGTGCAAAAGCTCCTAACGAACCAAATAAAATTGCTGCAGATAATAATAGTTTTTTCATGTTTCCTAATTTAATTTACTTTCTTCTTTTATCATTTAATCTCATAATTTCCTGTATGAGATTTATTACATCCCCATTTGCAATATCTATTCCAAAATCCATAAGCCTTTAATTTACAAAGTAAAACATCACAAAAAAGTATCTTTTCACGATTTAGCATTGTCCTTTAAAAGATACAGTAATTGCCGTATTATTTCAATCTGATGGCGAGCTGCAATGGGTTCGGTGTTTGATTTTACCGAGGAAAGTGCTTTATCAAAAACGTCTTGGTTATCCCAAGCTGAAAACCCTCCGGTATGTTGCTGCTGACTATCGCTCAAAGGATCACACAGCAAAATACCAGCTTGGTTTTCAGACCAATGCTTAAAAACATAAAAGTTTTATCATAAAGATTTTTTAATTCCAATTATAAGTTTTATTTTTGCAGACCTTCAAAAGGAAAAAAATAGGGTCGGATGGCCGAGTGGCTAGGCTGAGGTCTGCAAAACCTCCTACAGCGGTTCGAATCCGCTTCCGACCTCGTTTTATTTTAAACAATAAAAATATTATCAAAATGGGAGTTACACGTTTAAAAAGAAAAGATAGAAGAAATAAAACTGTTTCACGTGTTGAAGTTCAGTTTTTGAAATTAGGAACTAACGTAGAGTTAGGTTCTAGATCAAAAATGAAAGCTAGCAACCAAATCGTTAAAAACGATGCTATCTTAAATCAATTAGCTTCAGAAGCTAAATAGTAAGAAGAATTTAATAGCCTTTAAAGTACTACTTTAAAGGCTTTTTAATAGGTCCACCATTTGGTGGACTTTTTCTTTTGAGCTCATCCACTGTGCCTCATCCATTCCATTGACCTGACTCTGGTTAAACCTCATCTTCGACACATGCAATTCTTTCGCTGAGCTATGTATTGCAACTGCACCAGTTTGCTCTAAAATATGAACTATATTAGCTGCATCTACACCTGCACCAGGCATAATTACAATACGGCCATTTGCTTGTTGAACTAACTGTTTGAGTAATGGAGCTCCAGCTAAAGCAGAATTTTGCAGACCAGATGTCAAAATACGATCTATCCCCAGTTCGATGACATCTTCCAGTGCCTGAAAAGGATCTTTCACGCGATCAAAAGCACGATGAAAGGTAACATGCATGGGACGCGCAGCTTCCACCAATCGCAAAGTATTCACTTTATCCACCGCACCATCTGCGTTCAGCATACCTATTACAACACCATCTATCCCCAATTCCTTGCACAACTGAATATCTGCTATCATTTCTAAGATCTCGGTCTCTGTATAAAGAAAATCACCTCCACGTGGCCTGATAAGCACATGAATACCAATATTCACCAGTTTCCGCACTAATTGCAACTGACCAAACGAAGGTGTAGTCCCTCCGTTTTCCAAATTTTGACAAAACTCTATCCTGCTCGCACCTCCTTGTTCGGCTTCAATTGCAGATGCTACGGAATTTGAACAGATTTCTAATTGGTAATTTCCAATTGCCTTTTCCTTCATTATATTATATTTTAAGCTATTTTTCGTTTACGCGAATAACGTAAAAAAAAAAGCAAATAACCTACTCCCCTACCTATGGTCAAACTAGTATAAGCTTTAGAAAAGACTACAGTTAAAAAGATACTTTACCTTCATGGTAAATTTTGCTTCTAGACAAAGATCTACAACTTTAGCTTATAATGATGTACCTCTACTTTTTTCCACTTCCAATCTGGTCCTTTTGAGGTACTCATGCCACCTGACAGCTCCCTTGAAGAAGGAGGGTCTAAGAAACGCTCCCGTTTAATATAAGTTGGCAATTGGAAGCCAGGCGATGTATTTAGCGTTTCAAAACATTCCCGCGCGAGTTTCATAATGTCATTCCGATTTTCTGCATTGCTTTCAATTCGACTTCCTATATAAGATGTCGGACCATACAATTGCTCATAAATTGCTGAATCTTCAAAAGGTTTGAATTTCAGACGCATCATTATTTGTACCAATAGAGCATACAAATCATTGTCCGTTGGTGTCAGAACCAACTTATCCAACACCTTTGGTATCAACTCCCACATCATCAATTCAACCACTAAATCTTTGGTGTTCTCGCCAATAAAATCGAGTGTAGGCCACATCTGGTCCACATATCGTACAACGGAATCTCTATTTCCATGCAAAGCAACCAACTGTCTATTGCTCCAATATTCCAGCGGTATGTCCCCTCGATAAAAGACTCCAAATATATGTTGACCTTTCAACCGCCCCAAGGAACCACAATTTTGCATCTCAAACTCAGGTGCAAGCATACAGTAACTAAACATATCACGCGTATTTAGCGTTTTAAATGTTTGTACCGAAAGAGAATTCCATAAAGCAGGATAACGTTCCCTATCCAAACTATCTTCTCCTGATACCAATCTATACACGTAATAGTCTTTCAGTAATATTCGCAAGATTGCTTCACGACCACCAAGGGGATAATTTCTAGACTTAATCTTCCCCATTCTTCCGAGATATCTGGGCAACTGATCGTTTATAAATTTTGTAGAATCTTTCAGCTTATATTGGCCATGACACATGGGCAAGCTGCATACCAACAGTAGTGCTAAAAAAAGGACATAGTACCTCCTCTTCTTTAAGAAATCAACAAAACTAGATGCTAACATAGTTAATACATTTTCAGTGCATTGGCTGCAATACAGCATATTAAATATACTTAAAATTAAATAGTATTAAATAAATTAGGTTTCAAAAAAAATCTACGATTTGAAAACGGGACCAAAAACCAAAAAAAACTCAGTTCCGTTTTAAGCTCAGTCTCTTCTTTTATATACAAAAATCATAACCGAATTTTAGACATGTAAAACATTCGGCTGAACTATTTGTATATACCTTACATGCTTTTATTTAAATAACTAAAAACCAAGCGCATACATTTTTAAGTAAAATATCATGGCAATTATATCAAAAAACATGGAGACCCAAGAAAAGATCATCAGTACTTTTGAAGAGCTCCAAAAAGCTATATATGACCTGAAACATCAAATTGTTGAATTTGAATTGCTTTTTAATCAGGCTTGCAACAGACATATTGACTCCAATTTCCAAAAGGAATGGTTGCTGGACCGAATATCTTCACGTCATGATATGATTACACTTCGACATGATGCCATGCTGCTTATTCGGGACACTGTCTCTGCGTTCCGGGATTTCGACGGTTATTTTCTAGATCTCAAACAGCTACTCCAATCGATCGAGTTACTTATGCTGAACCATGCCGATGAGGAAGAGTATGAAATTGCAGCTATTATCAAAAAATGGTATGAAAAATTTGCCCAAGCGATTGATTTCGTTGGTGACTTAACCTATTAAGTCGCTGTTTTATTATACTTTTGCAGCATTGTAAAATATTGAGAAATGCGCAAACCACCAGCTATCGTAGACTTACACACCGATACTTTCCTTGAAGATTGGGAAGATTATTCGCCAGAGGAGCTCTTACAAGAATCCATTGATTTTATGCGATCTAATCTAGATGCAGCTATTTATTGGGAAATGAACGAAATAAAGTTTATTCATGGCAAGGGAAAAGGAATGTTAAAAAAAATGGTTTTTGAAGAGTTGCAAGAGTACAAAGCTCACGGCTCCATTGAACGCTATTACACCTCCTACCAGAATGAAGATATTGTAGTAGTTGTCATAGGGATTTAAAAAGGCTACCTTTTCAGATAGCCTTTGTATCATGTTATGCTATTTAATAGCTGGAGTAATAATCACTTTTCGGAATTCCACGGGACCATGATCCCCTTGGAAATAAATTGGTCCCGGCTCTGCCTCTTTACTATCCAAAGCACCGCCCGTTATACCAGGGATTTCTTGGTTACTGATAACAGTCTTTCCGTTTGCCACAACCGTCACTAGACGTCCTACCAATGTAATATCATAGGTTTGCCATTCTCCGGCTCCTTTATTGACCATTTCATTTGCAGCTAAGAAGCCGTATACCCCTGCGAAAAGCACAGCATTAGGATGTGCATCTTTGGGGCTATCTTCTATCTGAACCTCATAACGGCCCCTTAAGTAGACACCACTATTACTTCCTGCTGGAATTTTAAATTCAACATGTAATTTAAAATCTTCAAATTTTTGCTCAGAGACCAAATTAGAACCAGATTGCGGGCTAGTCAAAATTCCGTTTTTCACCACCCACTGATTCGTTTTACCGGTAGCTTTCCATCCTGACAGATCCTTGCCGTTGAACAGCTGAATGGGCTTACCCCATTTTACTGCAGCTGTTCGCTTCAGCTCCGGAGCACGAACACCTTTAAAGCGATATGTTTTCCCATCAGGCTCTGTTATTGTCCCTTGCAATACACCGTTTACAACCTCTCCTTCAACACTTAGATTCATCTTTCCGCCTTCCCATTGGGGTGGGATAGCAAATCTAAACTTTCCTTTCTCATAAAACACCTGCGAAACTGGCCGAGCACTTCCGGAAGTACTCACATAATGACCGACTAAAGTTCTATAGCCCGACAATTTTACCTCCAACCAGGATGGTGCAGGGGTACCATTAATATCAACTTCGATGTCCCATCGACCAATCAGCTCTTTGCCTTCTACGTCTTGTTGATAATGACTGGATTCTCCGATTGAATGTTTAGCAAAGGTTACTTGCGGTAATGCACAAGAGGCCAAAATTCCTAAAAGAAATGCCGCTTTTCTGTTCATATTATTTATGCTTATATTCTAGTTGACAATAAATTTCAAGCAATTTAACTGTTTAACAGCGGGTTTACAAGGATATAATGTTAAAAAATGCGAAGAATGCACCTGGTCGTAAGTTCGCCTTAATACCCTGAAACAAAAAAAGCCCTAACTTTCGTTAGAGCTTTTCTCGTCGGGGTGGCAGGATTCGAACCTACGACCTCCACATCCCAAATGTGGCGCGATACCGGGCTACGCTACACCCCGAAAAGGTATCACCTTTGTTTTGTGTGGCACAAAAGTAAACTAAAAATATGTTTTTTTCAAAAATATTCTTCACATAACACCTAACAAGCTGACTTATTGTAAAATAATTTACAAAACATTTAAAACACATATCGATTTCGATCCAAAATAATTTTAAAAACCAGCATGACTGCCCTGAATAGCGAAGTTAACGCTTAGCTAGCTGAAATAGTGGGATTGGCAGGCCCTGACTGAGTCTCCTCCGGATCAAACTCAATAATATCCTAAGGCTGTAGGTTCGCCTTCTTGCCCCAAAACGAAAAAAGCCCTAACTTTCGTTAGAGCTTTTCTAGTCGGGGTGGCAGGATTCGAACCTACGACCTCCACATCCCAAATGTGGCGCGATACCGGGCTACGCTACACCCCGAAAAGGTATCACCTTTGTTTTGTGTGGCACAAATATACGCTTCTTACAAATTATTTGCAAATGAAATACATAAAATAAAACTAACAAGTTGTTATATTGCGACATACTCTTTGCCCTGACGATACATAGCTCTCCTTTATACATCAAATCTAATGCTATTTCGAATATTTGTCACTTCGATCAAGCGCTCACCTGTCAATTAAAATCTTTTTGACCTCCCAACTGTAGCCTGTTCGAATATGAACATGAAGTGTTCGAATCCAAACACTTTAACCACAAAAAGAAAGAATACAATCTATTGACTAAAAACACTTTAGCCCTTTGGCCGCTTTTTTGAAATTGACTCATTGCACATTTTTTCAAAAATAGAAATCAACCTATCCTTCAACGGGATTGATTACCATAAGTTCAGAATGAACACTTATAACAAAAAGTATGATAAAGACCTATTTCCAAATCGCCTGGAGAAACCTTATTAAGAACAAGGTTTTTTCCTTTATCAATATCCTTGGCTTAACAATAGGCATCACCGTCTGCGCAATGATATTCCTGTTTATCGCCAATCAGTTTAGCTTTGACAAGTTTCACAGCCAAGGTGACCGGATCTATCGGGTCATGCGTGGCTTTGACAACACCAAAGACCGCGCTCCTTATTTATCTGCACCCTATGCCACCGCCTTAATAACCGATTATCCGGATGATATCAAAAAAGCTGTACGGGTAATGCCTGCCAATGGGTTATTCTCTTTTGGCAATATCGCATTCAATGAAAAGAAACTCTTTATTGCAGATGACGATTTCTTTGAACTATTTAGTTTTCCGCTCATCAAGGGAAATCCAATGACTGTTTTAAAAAATCCAACAAGTGTTGTATTAACGGAAAAAACTGCGAAAAAATATTTTGGAGATGAGAATCCCATCGGTAAAATACTACAGCTTGATAAAACGAAACAATTAACCGTTACCGGGATTGCAAAAGATCTTCCGGTCAATTCGCATCTGGAATTTGATCTTATCATTCCATTATCCAATTATATCAATACCGAACCGTTCAAAGCTTGGCAAAACAACAATTTATTCACTTACATCCTACTTGACGAACATAAAGATGTTAGGCAACTGGAAAAGCAATTTCCCGATTTCATGAATAGGCATATGAAAGCAGTTTCTACCAATATGGGTATCCATTTTGATCTTGCCCTTACACCGCTAAAAGATGTCTATCTTGAATCCCACAGCGCATTTGACAGCGCAAAACATGGTGACAAGAAAGTTATTTACATTTTTCTCTCCATCGCCATCCTTATATTGATTATCGCCTGCATCAATTTCATGAATCTCTCGACAATACGTGCAGTTGACCGATCAAAAGAAGTTGGTTTAAGAAAGGTACTTGGAGCACAACGTCTTCAATTAATGGGGCAGTTTATCGGAGAATCCATTTTATTAACCACCATATCCTGCATACTCGCCATGTGTCTACTGCAACTACTCATGCCTGTATATAATCAACTATTGGGATACACCCTAACGGTCCCATGGAATTCATGGCCAATCTATATTTTTTTGATTGCAATTATTGTCATAGTAGGGCTATTAGCCGGAAGTTACCCTGCCTTATACCTTTCAACCTTCTCCCCTATACAGGCATTAAAAGGTAAATTGCGCTTGGGCAAGGGTGGCACACTGTTCCGACATACGCTGGTTGTGTTCCAATTCAGCATATCCATTTTACTTATCATCGGTACACTGATTATCTCCAAGCAGATGAAATATGTGAAAGAACTAGGGCTCGGCTACGACAACCAACAGACTGTGGTTATTCCAATAGACAATGAAGAACTGTACAACAACCTTCGTACCTTCAAAAACGAATTATCTGTGAGCAGTGATATTGCATCGGTCTCCTTTATGTCCGGTGAACCAGGAGGCTTCTTCGATAGCCATACGTTTGAAGTGGAGAGTAAAAATGGGGAGAAGTGGAGATCAAGGACGGAATTCACCGATTTCGACTATGTAAGCACGCTAAACCTCAAAATAATTGCAGGCCGAAACTTTTCAGCGCAATACCCCACCGACTCCACTAGCGCTGTATTAGTTAACCGTACTGCAACATCGATGCTCGGATTTACCCCCGAACAGGCCATTGGAAAATGGATAAAAAATACGATCCGCGATCAATCCCCCAGAAAAATCATTGGTGTAATAGATGATTTTAACTTCCTATCTCTAAAAGAAAACATGGATGCATTAGTTATTGCCCCTTCTGATGATCTAAGGGTAGCCCTCATTCGCTTAAACACAAAAGATTTCCCTGTAGCGCTAAAAACTATTAAAACTGCATTTGGGAAAGTAGCTCCTTTATACCCTTTTGAATACAGCTTTTTGGACCAGAAATTCGACACGCTATACAAAACCGATCTTAGGCAACAACGTATACTCAGTCTTTTTTCCGGATTAGCTATATTTATCGCTTGCCTGGGCCTATATGGTTTAGCCTCTTTTACGGCCGCCAAACGAAACAAAGAGATTGGAATCCGAAAAGTGCTGGGCGCTTCGGTATCGGGCGTTACTACTTTATTGTCCAGAGATTTTATAAAACCCGTATTAGTTGCCTTGATAATTGCCTCGCCGATTGCCTGGCTAGTGATGAACAAATGGTTGGAAGACTTTGCCTACCGCATCCAAATCCAATGGTGGATGTTTGTGCTCGCAGGACTGGTAACAATAGGTATCGCATTGATTACGGTAAGCTGGCAGGCCATTCGAGCAGCCGTAGCTAATCCTGTAAACAGCTTGCGGGACGAATAAAAGGAAGGAAACAAAAAAAGCTCTAACGTTCGTTAGAGCTTTTAAGTCGGGGTGGCAGGATTCGAACCTACGACCTCCACATCCCAAATGTGGCGCGATACCGGGCTACGCTACACCCCGAAAAGGTATCACCTTTGTTTTGTGTGGCACAAATATCGAATCATTTTTTGACTTTGTCAACACCCTGCAGAAAATTAATCACTAAATAGCTGATTGATTGCACAATATTTTTACACAAAGCACATATTCTATTGAATTTAGTAATTAAAAACCCTCTCCATATAGCCTACAAAGGAATATTCAAAATATCTTTAGATTATCCATTTCATTTTCATATCTTTGCATCCGATTTGAATATCAGTCAATAGTTTTTTAAAAAAGTATTTTTATATTCAGAAAATAAGTCGTAATATTGCATTCCGATTTTTACAGGATATAAATCGTTAATAATTACTCGAAATCATGGATTTAGTAAAATTTGTAGAAGAACAAGCGGTAGTAAAGAATGAAATTCCCGCTTTCAAAGCTGGAGATACCGTCAGCGTTCATTATAAAATTCGCGAAGGAAATAAAGAGCGTGTACAGGTGTACCAAGGTGTAGTAATTCAATTAAACAGCGAAGGTGCTAACGCTACTTTTACCGTTCGTAAAATCTCAAACGGTGTAGGTGTTGAACGTATTTTCCCTGTAAACTCACCAAACATTGAAAAAATTGAAGTAAACAGCTACGGTAAAGTTCGTCGCGCGAAATTATTCTATTTACGCGGCCTTACTGGTAAAGCTGCTCGTATTAAATCGAAAAGAATCTAATTACGACTATTACAGCATAAAAAAAGGCTTTGAATATATTCAAAGCCTTTTTTTATTGACTATATTGCCCTGGCTTCTCAAACGCAGACAGCACAACCAACTTCCTTCTGTAATAAATTTAGGACAATTAGATAATGTCCTTCAAAATTCCAACCCTCTTTTTGCCGCGCTAAAACATTTTACTTACTTTTAGCACCGTATCTGAAAGGTAGAATCGTAGATGATTACAATAGCGGAAAACAAACTGGTATTGTTTCATCCCAACTTGGCTACCGCTAAAAATCAAACTGTATCTTGATGAGAACTATAGCTTTTATCCTTACTTTTATCATCTATCCGACCTTTATTTTTGCACAACGAAATCTGAATGAATTTCTTCAGCTACAGTCGCGCCCTCAAACGTATTATGTACTTCCAGTAACAGATGCGATCACGATTGACGGAAAGGACAGTGAAGCTTCCTGGTCAAAAGCGATATGGACAGATTCTTTTAAGGATATTGAGGGATCAAATAAACCTGCCCCTACTTTTAAGACACAAGTCAAGATGCTTTGGGACAAGGAAAATCTGTACATTTTTGCTAAGCTTCAAGAACCTCATATCAAAGGATATTTAAGACAAAAAGATACAATCATCTATCATGACAATGATTTTGAGATCTTTCTCAAGCCAAATCTATTATCTCCAGAATATATAGAGATTGAAATAAACGCATTAAATACCGTAATGGATCTTTTGATGACTAAACCTTATCGCTTTGGCGGCAGAGCTAATCTAAATTGGGACACAAAAGATATGGAAAGTGCAGTCTATCATGCTGGGTCCATCAACGATCCTCAAGACAAGGATGAATTTTGGACTGTGGAAATGAAAATACCTGTAAAAAGTCTAAAATATTTTGGCGAAGGAAATCAGATTAAAGCAAATGAAACCTGGAAGATAAACTTCTCACGTGTTCAGTGGCATTATGACAACACCGAAACAACCTACAGCAAGAGAAAAGACAACACGGGTAAAATGCTCGCTGAAGAGAACTGGGTATGGTCTCCAATCGGCCTCGTTAATATGCATTACCCGGAGCGATGGGGACATATAAAATTTGTTAACGACACAGACCATCAACCTATCGACGAACAATTCCTCGCACTCGAAAAAGTTACCTGGAATATCTTTTACCTGCAACAGATCTATAGAAAGGATAAAAAACGCTATGCAACGTCAATTCAGGAGCTAAGCAAATTATATCCTGAAATTATAAATGAGCACAAAAATTATGAGATTGCATTTTCAAACAGTAATAATTTCTATCGCATTGAAATCAAGTCAAAAGCACAACCTACATTAAAGACAACAATAGATAGCCAAGGTAATATCTATTTTTAATTTAATTAATCGAGCGATCTTCAATTCTGATTTTGAATAAAAATTGCTATCTTTGTATCCCGTACATAGAGCAACTATTATTGGTCATTTTGACCACATAAAATTGAAAATCCTTTAATTGTTATGACTAAATATATTTTTGTTACGGGCGGCGTTACTTCGTCGTTGGGGAAAGGTATTATTGCTGCCTCCCTTGCTAAACTTCTCCAAGCGCGTGGCTATAAAGTTACCATTCAAAAATTCGACCCTTACATTAACATCGATCCAGGAACATTAAATCCATATGAACATGGAGAATGTTATGTTACAGAAGATGGTGCTGAAACAGACCTTGACTTAGGTCATTATGAGCGCTTCCTGAATGTCCCTACCTCACAAGCAAATAACGTCACGACAGGCCGCATCTATCAACACGTTATCCAACAAGAACGTGAAGGTGCATATTTAGGAAAAACCGTTCAAGTGATTCCCCATATCACCGATGAGATAAAACGCAGAATGCAACTGTTGGGTGAGTCCGGCAAATATGACATTATCATCACTGAATTGGGCGGAACTGTAGGCGATATTGAGTCCTTACCGTTTGTGGAGGCCGTAAGACAGCTTCGTTGGGAATTAGGAGCCAATAACTCGCTGGTTATCCATTTGACTTTAGTCCCTTATTTGGCTGCTGCTGGTGAGCTTAAAACAAAACCTACCCAGCACTCAGTAAAAACATTATTGGAATATGGTGTACAACCTGATATTCTAGTATGTCGTACTGAACATAAATTATCGCAAGAAATCCGTAAAAAATTAGCGCAATTCTGTAATGTCAACATCAACGCCGTCGTAGAATCTATCGATGCGTCGACGATTTATGATGTCCCATTATTGATGTTGAAGGAGAATCTTGATAAAACAGCATTAACAAAGCTAAAACTTTCCAACAAAAATGAGCCTGATCTAGAAAACTGGAAAAACTTTTTAGGCAAACTCAAAAACCCGACAAGTGAAGTTAGTATTGCTTTGGTCGGAAAATATGTTGAGCTTCCAGATGCTTACAAGTCCATTATCGAAGGATTTATCCATGCGGGCGCAACAAACGAATGTAAAGTAAAAGTGAGCTATATTGCTGCTGAAAGTGTTACAAAAGAAAATGTTACTGAAAAGCTGAAAGGCATGGATGGAGTTTTGGTTGCTCCGGGTTTCGGTGAACGCGGCTTGGATGGTAAGCTAAATGCTATTCAGTATGTTCGTGAAAATAATATTCCGTTCTTTGGTATCTGCTTAGGTATGCAATGTTCGGTTATCGAATTCGGAAGAAACGTATTGGGATTAAAAGATGCCAACAGTTTTGAAATGGATGCCAACACCAGCAATCCGGTCATCAATTTGATGGAAGAGCAAAAAAATATCACCAATATGGGCGGTACAATGCGTTTAGGTGCTTACGACTGTGAAATTAAAAAAGGAACTAAGGCCTTTGCCATCTATGGTAAAACAAAAATTTCTGAAAGACACCGTCACCGTTATGAATTTAACAATGACTATTTAAAACAATATGAAGCAGCTGGAATGATTGCTTCAGGATTCAATCCGGAGACTGGATTAGTTGAAATTGTCGAATTGAAAAACCATCCATTTTTCGTTGCCGGACAATTTCATCCAGAATTAAAGTCAACTGTTGCAAATCCTCACCCACTTTTTGTTAGCTTTGTAGCCGCTGCTTTGGCCAACAAAAAATCAAAGTAGTAATAGAAGGATACAATTAATTAAGTTTAATTATTAAAAATGGATAGAAATACCCTAATTGGTTTGGTCCTGATGTTTGCTATCATCACTGGTTCATTTTACCTGATGAAGCCTTCAGAATCAGAAATCAAACAAGAACAAGCCAGACAAGAGGCTAAAGCGCGTACAGAAAAAGGACTGCCTGCCGAAAGTGACTCTACCGCTAAAGCCAAAGCAGCACAAACAGCAGTGATTGCTGATTCGGCAGAATTGAAAAAGCCTTTTGGCGCGACAAAATTTGGAACAGAGAAAGTCATTACGATTGAAAACGAGAAAATCATTGCCAAAATCAGTACAAAAGGTGGTAAGGTTAAATCCGTAGAACTAAAAGGCGAGAAGAATTTCAATGGAAAACCTTTGATGCTTTTTGATGGTGAGGACAATAAGTTTGGTTTTCAATTTAACGCAGCTGGTCAAAACGTATCAACAAATGATTTATACTTCAATACAGAATCTTCGGATATCCAAGTTTCTGGTGAAGGTAAACAATCTGTAAAATTACGACTAAATTACAGTGCCGAACAGTATATTGAATATGTGTACTCGATTGCTGGTAAAGGCTATAATGTTGGG
Source organism: Sphingobacterium sp. B29 (assembly GCF_001952815.1). Classification (NCBI taxonomy): domain Bacteria; kingdom Pseudomonadati; phylum Bacteroidota; class Sphingobacteriia; order Sphingobacteriales; family Sphingobacteriaceae; genus Sphingobacterium; species Sphingobacterium sp. B29. The sequence continues at coordinate 5,658,779 of NZ_CP019158.1, forward strand.
CTGGATATTAACACAAAAGGAATACAGAATTTAATTCCGCAGAGTCAAAAAACGTTGACCCTTAACTGGAACACCGCGTTGAGACAAAAAGAGCAAAACATAGAATCTGAAAGACAGAAATCTACACTGTATTATAAAGAAGATAATAAAGTAGATCACCTTTCAGAATCAAAAGATGCGGATGAAGCATTGGAGAAAAAAGTACAATGGATTGCATTCAAGCAGCATTACTTTTCTAATATCCTCAGCACTAAAGATGGCTTTGTCAATGCAAAAGTGGATGTAAAACATGCTTCAGAAACCGACATCGTCAAATTCTATAATACAAACGCAGAATTGGCATTTGATAATCATAAGGACAATAACTATTCCTTAAACTTCTTCTTTGGACCAAATCAATACAATGTATTGAAGGCCGAGGGTAATGACTACCAATCGATCATCAATATGGGTTGGGGCCCTATGCGTTGGATCAACCAATGGATTACAGTACCTGTATTTAACTTCCTGGATGGTTTCCATATGAGCTACGGTATCGTTATCCTTTTATTGACATTGATGTTGAAGCTGATTCTTTCACCAATGACCTACAAGTCTTATGTCTCTATGGCAAAAATGCGTGTATTAAAACCGCAGCTGGATGAGATCAAAGCAAAAGTGGGTGAAGATAATCAAATGTTGATGCAGCAGGAGCAAATGAAATTGTACAAACAGGTTGGTGTAAATCCACTTGGTGGATGTCTTCCGCTTGTCCTACAAATGCCATTTACAATTGCGTTCTTCTACTTCTTTCCAAATTTATTTGAATTGAGAGGACAAAGCTTCTTGTTTATGAAGGATATGTCAACCTATGATACACTGTTTACATTTGCACCTATTTTTGGATCATTCAACCACATCTCTTTGATGTGTATCTTGATGACATTGACAACATTGTTGACGACTTGGTATAACAACGCTACATCTGGTGCTACAGGACAAATGAAATACATGGGCTATATCATGCCTTTGATTTTCTTCTTTGTTTTGAATAGCTTCCCAGCAGGTTTGAACTACTACTATTTCTTAAGTGCATTATTTACGTTCTTGACTCAGTTGGTTATTCGCACCATGGTGAATGATGAGAAAATCTTAGCTAAATTGGAGGAAAATAAAAAGAATCCAAAAGCAGATAAAAAATCGAGCTTCCAAACGAAAATGGAAGAGATGATGCGTGCACAACAACAAGCACAACAAAATAAAAACAAATCGTAAGATTTATCATACTGATAAAGAAGGCTTCCAAATTGGAAGCCTTCTTTGTTTGTGAACTTTTGTAGCATTTCGTCAAACCAAACGTTAAAAAGGGTGTTAATAGGTTAAAATTTAGAATATGAACTTTAAAAACATCGCCATATTGGCCATCTTAATCGTTAGTCTTGGAAGTTGCTCTGTGATCAAGAAGAACGCGAATGAGCAGAACACAGACAGTAGCATGTCGTCAGTAATTGGAAAAAAATGGCAATTGATTGAAATCAATGGACAGCCTGTAGCGGATCAGATCAACGGCAAAATGCCTTACCTCCAGCTGGACGAAAAAAGTTACAGTGCAAGTGGCGGATGTAATGGCATCGGTGGAGAATTGACATTATCAAAAAATGGAAAGATTAAATTTGCTCAGGGCATGTCTACGATGATGGCCTGTCCGGATATGTCTATTGAACAAGCTTTATCCAAAAACCTGACTGCTGCAGATAATTATACGGTTAAGGATGGCATTCTTAGCCTGAACAAAGCTAAGATGGCTCCCCTGGCAAAATTTAAGTTAATTCAGAACAATAAACAAGAACTTAGTGGAACTTGGGAACTTGATTATATATCCGGCCCACGGATCGCTTTCGATGGTCTATATCCCAATCGTAAACCAACAATGACATTTGATGCTGCCAGTGGTAAAGTAAACGGAAATAGTAGCTGCAATAACTACAATACGACTTTTAAAACCAATGGAAATACCATTAATTTTGGCCCGATTATGTCAACTAAAATGGCCTGCGAAGGTAATGGTGAAGCAACTTTCTTTTCGACATTGGAAAAGGTAAAAACCTATAGTGTAAGCGAGAATACCTTGACATTTATCATGGGAGATATTGCTATTATGCGATTTAAACGGAAATAGAAAATTGCTTTTTTGCTCCAACTGAAGTAAAAAGGGCATTGTTTAAAAAACAACGCCCTTTTTATGTATTAAGCGATATTTGGCAACAGGAAGTCAAAAACCAGCCGGATCTCGCCTAAACAAAGGCACTAAATCCAGTTATACTTCTACCAACTATGAGTGAATTGATTTCTTTTGTCCCCTCATAGGAATAAATTGCTTCGGCATCGGCCAAAAACCGTGCGACATTATACTCCAACAGAATACCGTTTCCACCCATGACCTCTCGAGCCTTGGAAACAATATCTCTCGTACGTAAAGAACAGAAGACTTTAGCCAGCGAGGCATGTTCATCTTTTAGTTCACCTTTATCCTGTAATTCAGATAATCTGAAGACAAGCGTTTGCATAGCTGTTAAATTGGACAACATTTCAACCAGGTGATTTTGAATAAGTTGAAAAGAAGCGATTGGTTTACCAAATTGCTTCCTTTTACGCGTATAATCCAAGGCATTTTCATAAGCACCCCGCGCACATCCTACGGCCATCCAAGCGACACCTGCTCGCGTCATCTGAAGAACCTTTCCCGTATCTTTAAAGGAATTCGCATTTTGCAGGCGATCACTTTCTGGAACGATACAATTCGCTAAAGTAATAAGGCCATTCTGCACAATGCGCAAAGCCATCTTATCTTTAATTTTTTCAACTGAAAAACCTGGATTATCCTTTCGTACAATAAACCCCTTAACTTCGCCATCATCAAGATCCCTTGCCCATACGATTGTGATATCGGAAAAGGTGGAATTCCCGATCCATTTTTTTTGACCATTTAAGACCCAACCTTCAGCTGTCTTCCTACAGGTCGTTGTCAATCCGCCTGCTGCTCCCGACCCTACTTCGGGCTCTGTTAAACCAAAAGCACCAATCACTTGCATCTGCTGCATTTTGGGCAGCCACTCTTGTTTTTGCTCTTCGGATCCGCAAATATAAATTGATCCCATGGCTAAACCACTCTGTACGCCAAAGAAAGTCGCTACAGAAGCATCTACCCGTGCTATCTCCGCCGCTATGATCCCTTCCATTAATGAACTTCCCCCCATACAACCATACCCATCGTAGGTATAGCCACAAATATTTAAAGCTGCTAGTTTCGGTACTATTTCAAAAGGGAACTCATCTCTTAACCAATATTTATTGACGATTGGCTTAACTTCGGTCTCCATAAACTCCCTTACCTTCAATTGCAATGCACGATCTGAATCGTTTAATTTGCTATCCATAGCATAGAAATCACCATTAATAGGCGGTAATTCCTTTTTTTCTTTTCCTGCACTTAGCATTTTCATTAAACCATGAAGCTGCTTATCATCCATTTTTGATACGGCATCCATGACTGCTCCCAAATCCACTTTCTTCGATATTTCTTCCAATTTGCCAAAGTCTATTGATTTTGCCAAATCCATTATATTCTTTACTTTATCAAACATAATTGCAATTTCTTTTTAAGTGTTTACTTCTTAAAATAAGAAAAATAATCCAAAATTGTTTGGAAATGACATGATACAAATTGACAAGATGGAATTATCCGGTAAACAAACGAATGGACAATATCTTACCTTATATCGCCCAATCCCCTATCAATAAAATAGTGGAATCAGGAATGTTTTGAATAAAACATAGAATTATAAATAAATGAAAAACAATGTGTTAAAAATATCTTTAAAAAAACATCATTTTTTGGGTTACCTTTTTTGGTTACGTGTATTAAGAGATGAAAAAGAAAATTATTTCAATTTAAATTAGAAAATTAGAAAATGAAAAACGCATTAAAATTCGGTTTCTTAGGTTTAGCTTTAACTGTAGCTTTCGCATCTTGTAACAATTCAGAGAAAAAAGCTGAAGGTGCTGCAGATTCAGCTTCTGCTTTAGTTGATTCAGCTGCTAACACATTAGATTCAGCTGCTACTAAAGTTGATTCAGCTGCTGCTAAAGTTGATTCAGCTGCTGCTAAAGTTGATTCAGCTGCTACTAAATAATTCAGGACTGAATAAAGCTTTTGAAAGGCCTTTTTTACGAAAGGCCTTTCTTTTTTTAAAAAAAAATAAATACAGGGGTTACCTTTTTGGTTTAATGGTATTAACTCCTAAATAACAAGATTTAAAAATATTTTAATTTTAATAAAATGAAAAACGCATTCAAATTCGGTTTCTTAGGTTTAGCTTTAACATTGGCTTTCGCATCATGTGGTGAAACAGCTAAAAAAACTGACGCTGCTACTGATTCAGCTAACGTTGCTTTAGATTCAGCTAACACGCAATTGGATTCAGCAAAAACTGCTGTAGATTCAGCTGCTGCTAAAGTTGATTCAACTAAAGCTGCTCAATAATTCTCTGAAAAAGAATTTACATCGTATAAAAGCTTCCTTTAACGAGGAGGCTTTTTTTATATCTACACCAATTAAATTGCTAAGCTCCAAGCATTTTTTTACCTTTGCCAAAAATCATTCAATCTATGGCTTTATCATCTTTAACAGCAGTTACGCCTATTGACGGACGCTATTACAATAATACTAATGAACTTTCAGCATTTTTTTCCGAATTTGCTTTAATAAAATATCGTGTACGCGTAGAAGTCGAATATTTTATTGCATTAAGTGAATCCGGTATTGCTCAATTGCAACAGTTTGACAAAACACTCAATGAAAAATTGCGGGATATCTACAGGAATTTTTCTGAAGAAGATGCCATTTGGATCAAAAACACAGAAAAAGTTACGAACCATGATGTTAAAGCAGTTGAATATTTTCTAAAAGATCAATTTGAAAAATTAGGATTACAGGACTACCTTGAATTCATCCATTTTGGTTTGACTTCACAAGATATCAATAACACAGCGATTCCACTTTCCTGGAAAGAAGCCATTAAAGAATGCTATACACCGGCAATAGAAGAGTTGCTTCATGAGTTAAAATCATTAGCAACGTCATGGTCAGACATCCCGATGTTGGCACGTACCCATGGACAACCGGCATCTCCAACTCGTTTGGGTAAAGAGTTTTATGTTTTTATCGAACGCATAGAACGTCAATTGCAACTATTACATCAAGTACCGTATTCCGCTAAATTTGGTGGCGCAACTGGTAATTTTAATGCGCATCACGTTGCATATCCAGCGACAAATTGGATCAATTTTGGGAATAATTTTGTAAACAATATCTTGGGGTTAGACCGTTCACAAACGACCACACAGATTGAGCATTACGATAACTTTGCGGCGAGCTGTGATGCCTTAAAACGGATAAACAATATTGTCATCGATTTATGCCGTGACATTTGGACATATATTTCGATGGAATATTTTAAACAAAAAATCACTGCTGGTCAAATCGGTTCTTCGGCTATGCCACATAAAGTCAACCCGATTGACTTTGAAAATGCAGAAGGAAATTTAGGTATTGCAAATGCCATTTTTGAGCACCTTGCGGCTAAGTTACCAGTTTCCCGCCTTCAACGAGATTTAACAGATTCTACGGTATTACGTAATATTGGTGTTCCGTTTGCACATACCCTAATTGCTATTAAATCGACTTTGAGAGGGTTACGCAAATTGATCTTAAACGAACAGGCGTTGGCCAATGATCTTGAAAATAATTGGGCTGTTGTTGCGGAGGCACTACAAACTATATTGAGAAGGGAAGGCTATCCAAAGCCGTATGAAGCTTTAAAAGACCTAACACGTACCAACACACATGTTACGAAAGAAACGATAGCAACATTTGTTGATAATCTAAATGTATCAGCGGAAGTTAAAGAGGAACTGAAAGCGATCAGTCCTTCTAACTACACAGGTGTCACTTTATAAGCTTTTACTTATAGATGACCTTAACAAAGCTTCATTTGACCTATATTTGCTTGGAATAAAAATAGATACTACATGGCTACGATTAACGTATATACAGAGTCTACACCCAACCCTTCTACAATGAAGTTCTTGGTCAATAAATTGTTGATCAACGGTAGTGTGGATTTTCCAAATAAAGAAGCAGCACAAGATTCACCGTTTGCACTTGAATTATTCAAATTTAATTTTGTAAATGGGGTATTTTTTGCAAGTAACTTCGTGACCATTACCAAAACTGAAGATGCGGAATGGGAAGACATTGAAGCCTTGCTAAAAGACTTTGTAAAAGGTGCTGTAGAGTCTGAACTTGCGGTAAAAACGGTACACCACGATACAGAGGTTAGTTTTGAAGGTACCGAAACTGAAGTGAAGATACAACAAGTATTACATGATTATGTAAGACCTGCTGTTGAACAAGATGGTGGAGCAATCCATTATAAATCCTTCAACGAAGGTATTGTGACAGTTGAACTAAAAGGTTCTTGCAGTGGTTGTCCATCTTCGACAATCACATTAAAAGCAGGAATTGAGGGATTGTTGAAACGCATGGTTCCAGAAGTGACTGAAGTTGTCGCTGAGGCCATGTAATCACAGCTATTCGATACAATAAAAAAAGGATTCAGTAATTAATTTTGCTGAATCCTTTTTTTATTAACTAGTCTTAAGAAGAAATAATCGCTATCCACCATCTGCTTGGTATAGCATTTTTTAACCTAATTGACCACTTCAAATGAATTTTTAAGCGGAAGATTAACAGAAGAATTACCGATAAATAGTTCAAATTTGCCGGGTTCAACTGTCCAGTTATTGTGCTGATCCAAAAGTTCCAGGTGGGCAGGTAAGATCGTAAACTGTAAGGTCTTCTTTTCCCCTGGATTAAGTTCAACTTTTTCGAATCCACGCAAATCCATCTCATACGTCGTTACCGAAGACAGCACATCTTTGATATAAAGCTGAACAACTTCGGCACCTTTCCTCTTCCCTATGTTTTCAATATCAACCGTAACTGTAAGGGAATCCGTTGGTCTGATCTGTTTCTTAGCGAGTTGTAAATTTGAAAAACTAAAATCTGTGTAGCTTAATCCATATCCAAAAGGGTATAAGAATCCAACAACCCGACTATTGCCCCACCCATTGGGTCCGACCCCGGGTTGCCCCGCCTGTGCAGCGGGCTTGGTCGGAAAATTCATTTCAACCTGTCCGACGGACTTCGGAAATGAAATAGGCAATTTTCCACTGGGGCTATACCCTCCAAACAGCATTTCGGCAAGAACATTTCCCGACTGATTGCTAAGAAACCAACTCTCCACAATTGCAGGTAGATACTTGTTTTCCCAATTGACAGTAAGTGGACGACCATTGACAAGTACCAGCACAATAGGTTTACCTGTTTCTTTCAATTTCATTAAATAGTCGCGTTGCTTGCCTGGCAAATTTAGATCTGACCTCGATCGACTTTCACCGACTTCCCGTTCCGACTCGCCCATTACGGCAATGATTAGGTCAGATTCTTTACCGAGACGAACACCTTCGGCCATCTTTTCCAGCTCCTCGCCGGACAAGTCTGTTGGAATAATCTCACTCTCAGGCCAGTTTTTATCCACGACATCTACCCCTTTTGCATAATCAACCCGAAGTGCCTTTGTTTTTCCATAGTTTATAATCCCATCTTTGATGGTGGTGATCGGATTATTGGAAGGTCCATAGCGACTTGTCGTATAATTTGTTGCTTCTGCCATTGGTCCCGTAACCAAAATTCGTTTGTATTTATTCACGTCTATTGGAAGAAGATTCTGTTCATTTTTCAACAGAACAATAGACTCCTTATTCATTTGAAGTGATACTTCTTCATCTGCAGGGGTATGCACCTTTTTGTCGGCTATCGCTATATCTTCTCTCAATGGATGATCAAATAAACCCAGTTTAAATTTCACAGTCAGGACTTCGCGAACCCGCTGATCCAATATTTTGATATCCAGCCCTCCTTCTTCTATTAGTTCCATTAGTGGCATTAGATATGTACTCGGTGGATCAAAATTTGTCCGCACATTCAAACCCGCCTCTAATGCCTGTTTAATAGCATCTTTATAGTTTGCAGCAACATGGTGTTTGTTGTAAATAAACTCTAAAGCCTCACTGTCGGACACCACATATCCTTCAAAACCATACTCTTTTCGGAGTAAGTCCTGCAAAAAATAGCTGCTGGCAGATACAGGCACGCCATCATAATCATTATAACTACTCATGACACCCAAAGGTTTGGCTTCCTTTATGACCCTTTTAAATGGATAGAGGTGAAGCGAATGCATCTCACGAAAGCCAACATGAGGATCCGTACGTGCATTACCATCTCTTCCCCCTTTGGGCACAGAATAGACCGCATAATGTTTCAATGTGGATGCGACCCCATTTTGTTGAATTCCTAAAACAACTTGTTTCCCCATTTCAGCAATATGAAACGGATCTTCGCCATAGGTTTCAACCACTCTTCCCCAGCGCGGATCTCTAGAAACATCAAGAATAGGCGTATAGACATTGGTATAGCCCAGATATTTGGCTTCCCTACCAATTATATCGCCAGCTTTACGTACCAGTGAAGTATTCCATGTACTTCCAATATTGATTGGTGCCGGCAGGGAAGTAGCGCGGTCATGGTTGAGTCCATGAATCCCCTCATTGGTAAAATCGACGGAAATACCAAGTCGTGTGTTTTCCACAAACCATTTTTGAACATTATTTAAGGCTTGAGCATGGCGGCTGAAGGGATACGAAAATGAACTTTTTGCCGACTTATTATAAGCCAAGCTATTTAACATTTCGTCGATATTGGCCAAGCCGTGTTTCCAAATCTCTTTGTCCCAAGCGGCAGTGGGCTGCTCATCTTTCAAAACCCGCCCATAACCGTAGAGTGTAACCGTCTGATTGGACTTTTCTTGAACAGTCATTTGACGCAACAGATCCTCCACGCGACTGGCTATTTTCTGTTTGGGGTCTTCATAAATATCCTTTTTCCCATTTTTGTTAAAATCGATCCAATCCTTATGGTAAATGTTGATGTGCTGGGCAGAAGAATGCAAATAAAGGGCTGAGAGCGCTGAAATAATAAGGCTGCTTTTGAGTTGATTAGGCATTATGCTGAAAATTGTTGGTTTTAGAAAGTGAAGCAAGGTACGAAAAAAATAAAAATCCGCAGATCAAACATATCGTCGATCTGGGATAAGTCAATATAAATTCATTTTTTAACAAGCATCTAGCTTAAAAATAGTTAACTTTACGACCAATTGTGAAACCAACAAAAAAAAATGAGTGCAGATATTAACAAACTAGAACAAATTGCATCACAGGTAAGACGTGATATCGTACGTATGGTACACGCTTGTCAATCAGGACACCCAGGTGGTTCGTTAGGTTGTACAGATTACTTTGTGGCGCTTTATTTCAATGCAATGAAACGCAATCCTTCCTTTGACATGGATGGAAAAGGAGAAGATTTATTCTTCCTGTCAAATGGACATATCTCTCCTGTATTTTACAGTACATTGGCGCATGCGGGATATTTTGAAGTGAGCGAATTAGCAACGTTCAGAAAAATCAATTCCAGACTTCAAGGTCACCCAACAACACACGAGGGCCTTCCGGGTATTCGTATTGCTTCGGGATCATTGGGCCAAGGATTATCTGTTGCAATTGGTGCCGCACAGGCAAAAAAATTGAATAAAGACAATAATCTAGTTTATGTATTAATGGGTGATGGCGAATTGCAGGAGGGCCAAGTTTGGGAAGCTGCAATGTACGCACCACACAACAAAATCGACAATTTAATTGCTACTGTTGACTATAACAAAGCACAAATTGACGGATCTACAGATCAAGTATTATCTCTTGGTGATCTTCGTGCAAAATGGGAAGCATTTGGCTGGGATGTGATGGAAATTGCTAAAGGCAATGACATGAATGCTGTTGTTGCAGGTTTAGCAGAAGCTAAATCACGCACAGGAAAAGGTAAACCGGTTATTATTCTGATGCATACTGAAATGGGTAGCGGTGTTGATTTTATGATGGGTTCTCATAAATGGCATGGTGTTGCTCCAAATGACGAACAATTGGCGTCGGCGTTGAATCAGCTTACAGAAACTTTAGGAGATTACTAGAATGAAAAAATATACTTATACAGAGTCAAAAGATACACGCTCAGGATTTGGTGCGGGCTTACTAGAAGCAGGAAAGCAAGATGAGAATGTAGTTGCATTATGTGCTGATTTAATCGGTTCGTTAAAAATGAACGATTTTATCAAAGAATTTCCTGAGCGCTTTTTCCAAATCGGTATTGCGGAAGCAAACATGATGGGTATTGCTGCCGGACTTACGATCGGTGGTAAAATCCCATTCACAGGTACATTTGCAAATTTTTCGACAGGCCGTGTTTATGATCAGATTCGCCAATCGATTGCATACTCGGACAAAAATGTAAAGATTGCCGCGTCACATGCTGGTCTAACCTTAGGTGAAGATGGTGCAACTCACCAAATCTTAGAAGATATCGGTTTGATGAAAATGTTGCCTGGAATGACAGTGATCAATCCTTGTGATTTCAATCAAACAAAAGCCGCTACGATTGCTGCAGCCAAATATGATGGACCGGTTTATTTGCGTTTTGGCCGTCCTGTAGTTCCTAACTTCACTCCTGCTGATCAGGAATTTGTGATTGGTAAGGCGGTATTATTAAATGAAGGAACGGATGTTACGATCATTGCTACAGGTCATCTGGTATGGGAAGCTATCCAAGCTGGTGAGCAATTAGCTGAGTTGGGCATCAACGCTGAGATTATCAATATCCATACAATCAAACCTTTGGATGAAGAAGCTATTTTAAAATCTGTTGCTAAAACCAAATGTGTCGTAACGGCGGAAGAGCATAATCGTCTTGGCGGTTTAGGTGATAGCGTTGCTCAGGTATTAACAAGAGAGTTGCCTACTCCACAAGAATACGTTGCTGTAAATGATAGTTTTGGAGAATCAGGTACTCCTGCTCAATTGATGGAAAAATACGGTCTGAATGCAGCGGCTATTGTTGCAGCGGCTCAAAAAGTAATCAAAAGAAAATAACAAAACTACGCAAGTCAATATATGGATGACGCTTTAATTATAGCAAAATTCGCCGAAGAGAGTACGCGAGAAGAAGCTTTCCGTTTATTGTTGAAGAAATATCAACAGAAGATTTATTGGCATGTGCGAAGAATGGTCATCGATCATGACGATGCGGACGATGTTGTACAAGATATTTTTGTGAAAGTATGGAAGAACCTTGGGAACTTCCGGGAAGACTCACAGTTATACACGTGGCTTTATCGTATTGCAACAAATGAATGTATTACCTTCTTAAATAAGAAAAAGCAAAAGCAGAACGTGTCGTTGGATGACGACACGACTGCTTATCTGGCAGAAACGCTTGCTGATGGCAATTATTTCAATGGTGATAGAGCTCAAATGAAGTTACAACAGGCTTTGTTGACCTTGCCAGAGAAGCAAAAATTGGTCTTCAATATGAAATATTTTGAAGACATGAAATATGAAGAGATTTCAGAAGTCCTCGGAACAAGTGTTGGAGCGCTTAAAGCCTCTTATCATTTGGCCGTCAAAAAAATAGAGGCATTTTTTAACAACAACGATTAAACCTTTTAGCGAAATTAGGTTCTAACAAATACTATGAAGGAAAATGGCACATATCATGATGGGCTGGAGCCTACAAATCTTCCAGCATCGTTGCGTGAAAATCCATTTGGCTTACCTGAAAATTATTTCAGTGATTTAGAATCAAAAATAATTACGCAAGTCAAATTGATTGAATGCAAGGAAGAATCCATCTTTGAGGTTCCAGAAGGATATTTTGATAGCCTATCTGAGGCCATTATGTGTAAAGTAGCAGAAGACAATTTAAAAAATCAAGTTGCTACTGACGGCTTTGAAATTCCTGAAAATTATGCTTCCGAACTATCTTCAACTATCCTCAACCGAATTTTAGAAGACAAATTAAAAGAAACGATTGCATCTGATGGCTTTACAATGCCTTCTGCTTATAAGCAAACGCTTGAAGATTCCATCTTCGCCCGTTTAGCTGAACAGGAATTGAAGAAAACAGTTCCTACAGATGGTTTCTCTGTTCCGGTCGGCTATGAAGAAACAGTTGAATCGACTATTTTTGCTCGTATCGCTGAAGAAAAACTCAAAGAAACGGTTGTGACTGCAGGCTTTGATGTACCACAACATTATTTTGAGACTCTTTCCGAAAGTATTATTAATGCTGTGCAGGAGCCTGAAAAAGATCATACACCTATCCATCAAATAGGAAGACCGAAAAAATGGTATGCACGCTATGCTGTTGCAGCATCTTTTGCCGCCATGTTGAGCATAGGAGGATATTGGGGGTATCAGTATCAACAACAAAATGCAGCTCCCGTAGAAACAGTTGCAGAAGAGCAGTTGAGCCAACATTTGTCAGAAATTCCTAAGCAGGAAATTATTAATTACCTTGCGGCTTCAGCTTCTGGTGATGATATGATCTATATGTCCCAGTATACCGATGAAGCGAATCTCCCTACCAAGGGATTTGGGAGTAATATATCTAAACAAGAAATAGAAGATTATCTAAACTATACCTTATAATGATGTTCGATAAAAAATACATATGGATAACATTGTTCTTTAGTATATTTTCTATTGCCTTGGGCTTTGCACAAGACAAAAATCGATTTCAAGCTATAGAAAATGAAAAAATAGCTTACATTACTAAAGAACTAGATTTAACGCCAAGAGAGGCTCAGCAATTCTTTCCGCTCTATAATGAGTATAGCCAAACACTTTGGGATATCAGAAAAGAAAAATTGAATGGTGCTCCCAAAAATAGTTTTAGAGGTGGTTCCAGAGATGTCTTACAGTATGATGTTAAAGAAGTGGAGATCAAAAAAGAATACCGGGTCAAATTTGCCAAAGTTATTGGCAATGCGCGGGCATCGCAATTTTTTGAAGTAGAACAGGAATTCAGAGAACATCTATACAAATCCCTGCAGAATAGAAGAAAATAATCTCGAAAATAAAAAAGAAGTCTTGAAGACTTCTTTTTTATTTTCGGACATTTGTAAGATCATGTTAAGCAACAGAGAATTATTTTTAATGAATACTGCTCAAACATCTAGCTCACCTAGATTGGTTGAAGTAGTTAAGGCTGAAGGTGTCTACCTTTATGGCCCCAATGGAGAAGAATATATGGATTTGGTCTCCGGCTTCAATGTCAGCAATATAGGCCATCGTCATCCGAAGGTTTTAGAGGCTATAAAATCACAATTGGAGCAGTACTTACATGTCACCGTTTATGGTGAATTTGTGCAGGCGCCACAGGTGCAATTTGCTACAGAATTACTAGCAGAACTTCCCGCTAATTTTCAATCAGTCTACCTCACCAACAGTGGAACGGAAGCCGTAGAGGGATCTATGAAAATAGCAAAGAAATATACTGGTCGCAGGCAGATTATCGCTGCAAAAAAAGCGTACCACGGCAGCACACAAGGCGCGCTCAGTCTGATCGGAAACGATGAGTATCGCAAAGCGTATGCCCCCCTCCTTCCCGAAATAGATTTTATCGGGTTTAATGACATGGAAGATCTCACAAAGATTACGGAACAAACTGCTGCTGTCATCCTCGAAGCTATTCAGGGAGAAGCTGGTGTCCGAGTCCCGGATATCGCTTACATGCAAGCTGTTAGAAAACGCTGTAATGAAACAGGTACTTTACTGATCTTTGATGAAATTCAAACAGGTTTCGGTCGAACAGGCCGTCTTTTCGCCTTCGAACATTTTGCTATTGTTCCAGATATCCTGATGCTTGCCAAAGGCATCGGAGGCGGTATGCCCTTGGGTGCATTTGTTGCAGCCAAAGAAGTGATGGACGTTATTAAGGATAATCCCATGCTTGGGCACATCACAACTTTCGGGGGGCATCCTGTGAGTTGTGCCGCAGCGCGGGCTTCACTAGCTGTTATCAAGGAAGAAAAATTAGTCGAACAGGTTGAGCGAAAATCGCTTTTATTTAAAGAAAAACTCAGGCATCCTGCAATTAAAGAAATTCGAGGACTAGGCCTTATGATGTGTCTGCAACTGGCTTCTTTTGATCAAGTTTACAATGTGAGTAAGTATTGTGCTGAAAATGGGGTTATGATCGATTGGTATCTGCATTGTGAAACGGCACTCCGTGTCGCCCCACCATTGACTATTACAGATCTAGAAATTGAAAAAGCTTGTAACATCATTATAAAAGGTTTGGAAAAGTATGCCTAAAGTATGTAACTTTAAACATAACAAAAACCTAATAATGAACACAAACCGCAGATCATTTATCAAAAAAAGCATTATTGGCACCGGTCTATTGACTGGCGCCGATTTACTGAGAAACGATGTATTCGCACACGAATCAACAGTCGGTTCCTCAAAAATCACTTTAAATAACGACGACATCATTTTATTTCAGGGCGATTCCATTACGGATGTGGGCCGAGATAGAAATAACAAAAATGCCAATGACACCGCAGCGCTGGGGCATGGTTATGCTTTATTGGCTGCCAGCCAACTCTTAAATAAATATCCAGCAAAGAGACTAAAGGTATATAATACAGGTATTAGCGGAAATCGTGTACCCGATCTTCAAAAGCGCTGGCAGGAGGATACTCTGGCAATTAACCCTACTGTATTGAGTATTTTGATTGGTGTGAACGATTTCTGGCGGACAATCGATCGAGGAGCACAGACTACGGTTGAAGAGTATAAATCCCAGTACAAACAGCTATTGCAGGAGACATTACAAAAGCTTCCAAATGTCAAATTGATTATTGGAGAGCCTTTTGCAGTAAAGGGTGTAGGTCACATTACTGAAGCTTGGTATCCAAAATTTTTGGCTTATCAAGAATCCGCTCGTGAGATCGCCAAAGAATTTGGAGCAATTCTTATCCCCTATCAAAAAATATTCGACAATGCTCAAAAGAACGCCCCTGGTGCCTATTGGGCTGCGGACGGCGTACATCCCACGCTTGCTGGGGCACAAATGATGGCCTCAGCCTGGATGGACTGCATCAAGTAATAAAAGAAAAGAGCGGATACTTTATTGAAATCCGCTCTTTCTTTTTTAACATATGCCTATATGTTAAATCTAAATTTCTTTATAAGGTGTTTTTTGTAGATTGGGAAGAAAATAAGCCACAATACCGATCAATGGCAGATAGGAACATAAGTAATAAATAAACTCGATGGAAGTATGATCTGCCTGCCAGCCAAGTACAGCGGATCCAATCCCCCCCATTCCAAATGCAAAGCCGTAAAATAAACCTGAAACCATACCCAACTTTTTAGGCAATAGTTCTTGTGCATAAACAATAATTGCTGGAAAAGCTGATGATAAAATCAACCCAATAATCACGATTAATATCCCCGTCATCGTAAGTCCAACATAGGGTAATGCCAATGCAAATGGCGCAACGCCCAAGACGGAGAACCAGATGACATATTTGCGACCAAATCGATCGCCGAATGCTCCTCCAAGTAGGGTTCCCACCGCAACGGCTATCAGAAAATAAAATAGATAGACTTGTGCTTCCACTTCATTGATTCCGAATTTCTTGATTGTATAAAACTGGAAGTAGTTTGTGATACTTGCTATATAGAAGTATTTTGAAACAATCAGTAATAGGAGTATAATAACCGTCACGACGATTCTGCTATTGGGTAGATCAGGTACGCGTATTGTTCTCTTCGTTGATTTAGCGGAGCTTTGAAGCCTCTTTTTATACCAACTACCGATATAATAAGATATAAATTGGCCGAGAATGGTAAATAAGCACATCCAAGCGATCGCCTGTTGCCCTCTCGGTAAAACCAAAAAAGCGACAATGATTGGAGCCATTGCGGTCCCTGCATTGCCTCCGATCTGAAAAATAGATTGTGCCATACTTCTTCTTCCTCCCGACGCCATATAAGCTACACGAGAAGATTCAGGGTGAAAGATTGAAGATCCAATCCCGACCAGAAAAACAGAAAATAAGATCCATTCATAACTATGTGCTTTCGAAAACAAAAACATACCGAGAAGTGAAAAAGACATCCCTATAATCTGGGAGTACGGTACAGGATGTTTATCCGTAAATGAGCCTACAACAGGCTGGAATATTGAAGCTGCTATCTGATAAACCATTGTAATCATCCCAACCTGAGAAAAGCTTAGATGATGCTCTTCTTTGAGCAAGGGATAGGTTGCCGGTATCACTCCCTGAATCATATCGTTCAGAAGATGCACCATACTCACGGCAAACAAAATAGAAAAAATAGGTCTACCCGCCTTCTCTTGTATCATGACGTCTTTCAAAAATTAAAAAGGTTGATTTTAACAAACCAACCTAAACTACCTTCATATAATAATTACAATACGCGTACCAACAATCCTTTCAGATATTCACCTTCGGGGAACGAGGCCCGGACAGGATGGTCTTCAGGTTGATGAAATTGTCTGATAAACTGAATTTCCTTACCGGCATCCAGTGCAGCCCAAGCGAGCACTTGTTTGAACGTATCCATATCCATCGCACCTGAACAAGAAAATGTCGCTAATAAACCACCGCTATTTAACAACATCAATCCGCGGCGATTCAGGTCTTTATACGCCCTTGATGCTCTTTCCAATGCAGATCGAGAGGGTGCATATTTCGGTGGATCCAGGACAATCAGATCAAATTTTTCCCCTTCATCAATGAATTTACGCAATTGCTTGTTTACATCAGACAATATTGCTTTATGTCGACTAGGTTCAAAACCATTTTCAACAATATTCTTTTCCAGGGTTTCAATAGCCAGTGCAGAACTATCTACAGATATGACTTCTGCAGCGCCACTTTTCAAACTATTTAACGTAAAACCACCGGAATAGCAGAAACAATCTAGGACTCGTTTATTCAAAACGTAGTTGGCCGTTAGCTGGCGATTTTCACGTTGGTCGCAATAAAATCCCGATTTTTGCCCATCAATAATGTTAACCTTATAATGAATGCCATTTTCGATAACGTCGACAAATTCAGATGGAAGTTCTCCAAACAAAAGTCCATTGGTATCGGGTAATCCTTCATGTTCGCGGGATTTCAGATCACTGCGCTCATAAATTCCTTTGGGTTGCAGCAAAGCATTCAATTCATCTATAATAATGGATTTGACTTTTTCCACCCCAACTGAATGAATCTGAATGGATATAAAATCTGCGTATTTATCTGCAATAAGTCCAGGAAGAAAATCTGCTTCAGCAAAGATTAAACGAACTGTATTGGTAACGCCTTCTTGCAACAGATGCTGTCTTGCTGCAACAGCCTTCTGAACTCGGGCACGCCACCAATCTGCATCAATCTGTGCTTGAGGGTTCCACTCCAATAAACGAATGGCTACACGCGAGCTATTGTGAAATAGACCATAGGCAATAAATTCACGTTCAGCATTGTAAACGCCAACAACTTCGCCATCTTCAATTTTATCGGACAATGATTTAATTGCTCCAGAAAATACCCAAGGATGCAATTGCCAGGCAGCTTTATCCTTACCCTTATTCAAATAAACTGATTTCATTGTTGCAAAATTAACTTATTAATTCGACATCCTGATGAAACTTTCCGGATAAAACAATCTAACATCCTCAATACATTATATATTTCCCAAAAATCCTTTTAATCCAAAAAACTCAACTATTTCTGAATAAAAATAAAAGGGCTCCTAAGGAGCCCTCAACGTTTAGTTATGGTTGATTAAATATTTTTTGAAGGCTTCAAAATCAACTTTCAAAGATTCTGCTAATTTCTCTTTTCCTTGCAATGTTTCTGCGCCGACAGGCAAAACTATTTTTTCGAATACATCTGCTGCTATTGCATCAGGGAATTTGCAGGGATGTGCTGTCGATAAGAAAACTGAAGCATACGGACCGGGATGCTCATTTGCATAAGCACGAGCGCCAAGCC
This sequence comes from Sphingobacterium sp. B29, assembly GCF_001952815.1. Taxonomy (NCBI): domain Bacteria; kingdom Pseudomonadati; phylum Bacteroidota; class Sphingobacteriia; order Sphingobacteriales; family Sphingobacteriaceae; genus Sphingobacterium; species Sphingobacterium sp. B29. The sequence continues at coordinate 5,676,847 of NZ_CP019158.1, forward strand.
AGGCAATTGCTGTATGCGGACAGGCGATATAATCCGATTCTTCAAGTAATTTCTGCATTCCTTCTTTTGTTTCTTCATCTGTAAATGTATAAGAAGAAAGCATATTTTTTAATTCAGCCACATTTCCGCCAAAGAGATCCTGTATACGTACCCAGTTGCTTGGATTTCCAACATCCATGGCATTGCTTAGGGTTTGAACAGAAGGCAGTGGCTCATATTTACCTGAAGAAAGGAATCTGGGAACGGTATCATTGACGTTTGTTGCTGCTACAAAATGCTTTACTGGAAGTCCCATTTTATAGGCCAATAAACCAGCCCCTATATTACCAAAATTACCACTCGGCACTGTAAATACGACCTCATTGACTCCTTGTGACTTCAATTGTGCATACGCATAAAAATAATAAAATGTCTGTGGGATCAATCGTGCTATATTGATTGAATTAGCGGAAGTCAAACGCAATATAGCATTAAGTTCGGCATCACTAAAGGCTTGTTTTACCAATGCCTGACAATCGTCAAAGGTTCCTTCTACCTCAATAGCACGAATATTTTGTCCATTAGTGGTCAATTGTAATTCCTGAACCTCCGAGACTTTACCTTTAGGATATAGTATCGTCACACGTGTTCCTTCTACTCCCAAAAAGCCCAAGGCAACAGCTCCACCGGTATCGCCTGATGTCGCAACAAGTACGTCCAGTAATTTATCGTCAGTCTTTGAAAAATAGCCCATGACCCTACTCATAAAGCGAGCCCCAAAATCCTTAAAGGCATAAGATGGCCCATGAAATAGTTCGAGCACAGCGGTGCTGTCGGTCAAGAATTTTACAGGAGCATCAAAATTGATGGCATCGTTCACAATCTGTTTTAAATCGTCTTTGGGAATATCATTTCCCAATAGTGTAGAAGCTACTTCAAAAGCAATCTCCTGCAAGGAATACTGTTGAATATTCTTAATAAACAGCGGATCCAATTGTGGTATCTCTTCAGGCATATACAATCCTTTGTCTGCAGGGAGAGAATTGAAGACCGCATCTTTGAAGGAGACTTCTAATGTTTTATTATTTGTACTATAAAATTTCATATGTAAATAATCTTTTTGTAAAGGCCGATAAAACATCCTGTTATTTTCATTCGTGTTGACTTTAGAATGTGGATATTTCATTTTATTATCTTTTCTGAGGCAATGATCAATTAACCTAAGATTTTATAAACCTCGTTTCTGTCCTTAAATAATTTTTAATCTAATATCCTGGGTCCTTCCACATTGACACGGGAAACATAGCCAAAACTATCAATTTCATTTTCTTTGAGATGAGTTTGTATTTTGTCGGCAATCTCCTTTGCTATTTTTTCATCCCGTGTTATTGCAACGACGGAAGGTCCTGAGCCAGAAATACCAAAACTCAAGGCACCATTTTTCAAGGCAATTTCTTTCATTTCATAAAACTGAGGAATTAAAATTGCACGGGTTGGTTCAATAAGAATATCTTTCATGCTTCGCGCAATGAGATCATAATCTTCCTTGAACAACGCGGCAACCAATCCCGCGATATTTCCCCATTGTGTGACGGCGTCTTTTAACAGCACTTTATCTTTTATAAGTTGTCTTGCGTCACGTGTGGGAACATCGACCTGTGGAAAAACGACCGCTGCTACGAGTTCTTTTGGTGAAGGAATGGAAATAACATCCAAAGGTTCATTTCCCCGAATTAATGTTATGCCTCCATAAAGCGCCGGGGCAACATTATCGGCATGGCCTGTACCGCAAGCCAAACGCTCACCTTCAACACAAAATGGCAGTAATTCTTCTTTTGTCAAAGGGTTTCCAAGCATGGTATTGATGGCAAAAAGCCCAGCCACGGTACTTGCTGCACTGGAGCCAAGTCCCGATCCAATTGGCATATGTTTATGCAATTCAATTTCGACGCCTACCTTTGAAGAGATATTCAAGGCTTGTAATAGATATTGAACACAGGCGGATACGGTATTCTTACCGGGATCGAGCGGTAGTCTTCCATCGTCGCCAGTTATTTCCCGAATCGTTACTCCAGGTTGTTGCGTGCGCCGCATAACCACCTCATCACCGGGTTCCTCGACAGCAAAACCCAATATATCAAAACCACAGATCATATTTGCGACAGTTGCAGGCGCAAAAACACGAACTTCCGACAGCATGCTGTCTAAATTTATCACCTTATCCTTGAGATATTCCACATTTAAATTATTGGCCATCACGTAATTTTTATTTTCCTTGAATAGTTTTTATGCTCCAACATTTACCAAATCTGCAAATACACCGGCAGCTGTCACCTCAGCCCCCGCACCAGGACCTTTTACTACGAGGGGACGTTCTTTATAGCGCTCTGTTGTAAACGATATAATGTTATCGCTGCCTGATAAAGCATAAAAAGGATGGTTTTCATCAACAAACTGAATCGCAATGGATACTTTTCCATTTTCCAATTTCCCAATATAACGGATTACTTTATTTTCATTGGCTGCTTTCTTCTTCATTGCTTCGAAATATTCATTTTCTTGCTGCAATTCTGTATAAAAAGAATCTACAGTATCTGCTTTCAAACATGCTGGAGGTAATATTGCGCCGAGGTCTACGTCTTCGGCCTCAACAGCATACCCGGCATCTCTAGCCAAGATGAGCATTTTACGCATAAAATCTATACCGCCTAAATCATCTCTTGGATCTGGCTCGGTATATCCAAGCTCCTGAGCCTGTTTGACGACATCATAAAAAGAAGCATCTGCTTTAAAATTGTTAAAAATATACGAGATTGTCCCTGAAAGAATAGCCTCTATCTTCACGATACGGTCACCACTCAACATCAAGTCTTTAAGCACCCTAACGATAGGCAATCCAGCACCTACATTTGTTTCATAAAAGAAATCTACACCGTGTCGATGAGCAGTATCACGGAGTGTTTTATATTGCTCGTATTTACCTGAATTCGCAATTTTATTGCAAGTGACAATCGAAATATTGGATTTAAAGATATCTTCGTAGTAGGTCGCTGGTAATTTGCTTGCAGTATTATCGATAAATACACAGTTCGGTAAATTCAGTGCCTTCATTCGATCAATAAACAATGCCAGGTCTGATTCAGTTCCATTTTTAGCAAGTTCATCGGACCAATTATTTAAATCAACACCTTCGGTATTAAAAAGCATTTTACGGCTATTGGAGATTCCAACAACCTTAATTTCAATATCATTTTTATCCAAAAGGAATTCATGCTGATTTTCCAATTGTTTAAATAAAGTTGCACCAATGTTACCGGTACCGATATTAAATACATGCAAAGTTTTCTTCAGCTCTGCGAAAAACGCGTCATGTACCGCATTAAGTGCCTTTGCTAAATCTTCCTTACCAATAATTACAGATATATTGTATTCAGATGAGCCCTGCGCAATAGCCCGGACGTTAATACCGTTCCGTCCTAGCGCTGCAAATAACCGACCGGACATACCGGGAGTTTTTTTCATATTTTCACCAACGATGGCTAATACAGACAGGTTTTCTTCAATCGCAGGAACGACCAGTTTATTCGCCTGGATTTCAAGCTCAAACTCCACTTCGATCAATTGTATAGCGCGTTTGGCATCTGAAGGATTGACAGCAAATGTGATGCTATGTTCGGAAGAAGACTGGGTGATTAGCACAACATTAATCTGCTCTCTAGCCAATAGCGTAAAAAGTCGCCCGCTAAAACCCGACTTACCGATCATCCCTGATCCACTCAGATTGATAACAGAAATATCCGATATCGAAGAAATTCCCTTGATTGGCAGAGCGGTTTTTCCACTATCAAACTGAATCACCGTCCCTGAGAAATCAGGTTCAAAAGTATTTCGAATAACAATCGGTATTTTCTTTAAGAAAGCCGGAATCATCGTGGGAGGATAAATCACCTTAGCACCGAAGTAAGATAATTCCATTGCCTCTGTGTATGATAATACTGGCAAGGAAAAAGCTTTCTTCACAATACGAGGGTCGGCGGTTAACATCCCATTCACATCTGTCCAAATTTCAATGGCAGTTGCGTCCAGTATTGACCCGAAGATCGCTGCAGTATAATCTGATCCACCTCTTCCCAAGGTGGTAATACGCCCATTTTCATTACTTCCGATAAAACCTGTAACAAACAGCAGCTTATCACGATGCGTTATGTACAAGGACTTCACCAATTGCTCAGTTAGCATTTCATTTAAATGAGCATTACCGAAATTTGAATCTGTTTTCACATAATGGGATGCATCTACAAATAGAGATTCAGGAATATATTGTTCCATCACCTTAGATACCATATAATTTGAGCAACGCTCACCGTAACTAAGGATCAAATCTTTACTTTGATTGCTCAGCTCCTTTAGCGCAAAAATTCCTTGGAGAAGATCTTCTATCTCATTAAAAAACAACTTTAGCTTTGTAAATACAGGATTTTGATATTTCACAGCCAGAAGCTCTTTAACAACCGTAAAATGCTTATCTTCTAGGGACTTTAGACCATCCGAAAAGGACTTTCCTTCTGCAGCGTCCTCAGCCAACTGGGTAAGCAAGTTTGTTACACCAGACATAGCTGATAATACAACCAATGGCTTTTCCTTTGCATCATAAGATTTTTTTTACAATACTTAAGACCGCCTTTAGACTTTCTACCGTACCAACCGATGTGCCTCCAAATTTTAAAACTTTCATACTGTTTTATACTGTTTGTTTAGATTGATGATTTTTGTGCTAAAAAAAGAAGCGCTTTCCTTTGTCGAGGAAAGCGCTTCTAAATATTGTGTCTACAATTATATACAACGAAACTACTTCCTCCTGAGTTTTATCCCGGTGGTAATAATAATCGATGTAATAATTGTATTTGTGTTCATTGCTATTGCTTATGTTTTGTAAATATAGAACAAATATTATCACTTTACCAAAGAAAATTAATATTTTTTTTAAGATTCACAATGAGAGCCCAAATAGAGTGGCATTCTATCAGATAGACATTTTTTTTTAAGTGTAGCAAACAATCTACTTTATGTAGCCGACGATTGACAGAACCATTAATTTTCAATAAAGCCCGATTAAGATGTTAAAATTGTTAAAATTTCGTTAAATACCGTAAAATAAATTTGACCTTAAACTGATATTGTATTATATTCGCAACAGTGCTGTCCAAAATAGATGACAGTGTTGAATTTTTAAAAGTTAAATGTTGTACAAAAAAGCGATTTAATGAAAACAAAGAAATTTATAGCGTCAATGCTATTTATCGGCTTATGTCTAGTGTCGCAGGCACAAACCAACAGAAACTCCAAACCAGAATCAGATCCTGATAACCTAGCGAAAGAATACTTTTCACAAATTATGGGAGTTGCAGTCTCAGCAACAACAAATACCAAACTTTATCAATTTGTTTACGAATGGTTGGGTACTCCATACCGTCTAGGAGGAGATTCAAAACGAGGCATTGATTGTTCTAAATTTTCTTATGAATTATACGACAAAGTATTTAATACTTCGTTAGGATATAATAGCAGAAATCAATATTCTCAAGTCAAAACTGTCGAAAAAAATGAGCTAAAAGCAGGTGATTTGGTATTCTTCAAAATTAGAAGTAAAAGTATCACCCATGTCGGTGTTTATATTGGCGACAATAAATTTGCACATGCCTCATCTAGTAAAGGAGTTATGATCAGCAATTTAGATGAACCATACTGGAGACGTTATTATTACAATGGCGGCCGCTTACCAGAAGATAATAGATCGCTTACTGCAGAAATATTAAAAGCAGAAAAAGATAATAAATTGAATTAATAAGATCGGTTCGATCTAGGAAAGTCCAAAGCGTTTAACTCGTTTTGGACTTTTTTTATACAATATAATATCCTATTTTTACCCTATAATCAATGGAATACTATTATGTCTTCAAAGAAAACGCTCATCTTAAATAAAGAACAAATAAAACAAAAATCTATTCGGATTGCCTATCAAATTTTGGAAGACAATTTTGAAGATGAAACACTTGTATTAGTAGGAATTGCCGACCGGGGTTATGTATTTGCGCAACGCCTTCAAACAATTTTACAGGAGATTTCAACGAAGGAAATTCTGCTGATTAAAGTTACCATGAAGAAAACGAGTAGATCGCTGAGTGCAAGCACAGACATACCTGTTGATATTGCAAAAGATAAGACCATCATCTTGGTTGATGACGTGTTGAATAGTGGTAGAGCCTTAGCTTATGGACTGGGTGTATTTTTGAATGTTCCACTGAAGAAAATGAGAACGGCTGTATTAATTGATAGAAGCCACCATAAGTTCCCTATATTTAGCGACTACTATGGCACGAAGCTTTCAACGATATTAAGAGAACATGTTACCGTTACTCTTGAAGAATTTGATAAAGAAGAAGATGCAGCATGGTTAATTTAAACCATGCTGTTATTTCTTTGAGACTTTCAATTTCATCCCCGGTTTTATCCGGCTTCCATTTAAATCATTTTCACTTTTAAGTCGACCGACTGATGTACCATTTTTATCTGCGATCTCAGATAGGGTATCGCCTTTCTTCACGACATAGTAAGCTGTACGTGTAGTACTAGCGGCACGCTGTTGACTCTTCTTTGAAGACCTTTCTGTGTTACGCGCTAATTTCGCGTTAACGAAATCATCCTCCTTTTTTATCAGCAAGTTTTGTCCAGGGACAATTTGATTTCCGCGCAGGTTATTCCACGATTTTATATCCTGTACTGTTACTTCAAACTTGTCAGCAATGGAAGCGAATGTCTCACCAACTTTCACTTTATATTTGCCATTTTGTAGAGGCTCACTCAGATTTTCCGTCTGACTAAGAGTTGTAGAAGATATTGGCGTGTTGAGAGCTGCATACAATTCTTCTGAGGCAATCTTTTTATCCAAGACAGGTAAAACTAACCGCAATGGAGACTCTTCAGTGCCATTTAACACATTTCTTTTAAAACTAGGATTCAATGCACGTAATGTCTCTTTTGAGACATGTAAAGCATCCGCTATTTGGTTCAGTGAAATCCGTTTATTGATATCTAATGCTTGAGTTCTTAGTGAAAGTTCAGTATCCGCAGCACTGATATCATTTTCATCCGCATATTTCATCGCATAGGTCATTGCGATGAACTTAGGGATATAGTTTTGGGTCTGTTGCGTTAGATATGGTGCGATATCCCAAAAAGTAGCTTTCTCTTTTCCCGAACGTTGGATCGCACGGCTAACAGCCCCTTTACCGCCATTATAGGACGCTATCGCTAATAGCCAATCGCCATATTCATCGTAAGCTTCTTTTAAGATTTTTGCGATAGCATAACTAGAAGCAATCGGATCCATACGTTGGTCGGTATAAGTGTCCACTGTAAGATGATAAGTTTTGGCTTCATAATACATCAATTGCCATAAGCCTGTTGCTCCAGCACTGGAGATATCGCGTGGATTTAATGATGATTCGACTACACTTAGATATTTGAGTTCCCGTGGCACTCCAACTTCATCCATGATTTTATCAAACAATGGGAAATAGTATTGCCCTAGTCCCATCATCCTACACATATAAGGGTTATAATTATCCGACGTATATTTAGCAACCAGATCTTTCACTCGCGGTGAGTAGTCCAATGGAACCTCACGTTCTATTGCTTTCAGTTTCCGCACGAGCTGTATATCTTCATCTGTAATTTCAGCATCATGCTTCCCGTTATTTCCGGAAGATTTTATACTGTCAAGGTATTGGTAAATCTCTTGTTTTTCTTTTTCGATACTTTTTTGAAAGAAGGTATGGGCGGCTTCTTTCATGCCTTCTACAGCGCTTTCTTGGGCCATGAGTGGTAGTACATAGCATACCCCTCCTAGTATTGAAATTAACGTCTGTTTTCCGATCATAAATTTACTGTTAAATCCGAGTTTGATTCATCTGCTGAAAAATCAACAATAATCTAAACGTTTAGAAATGGATTTTAGTATAAAAATGGTTTTCGCCCTATTTAGCTGTAGGTCGAGTATAAAACAAAATACGATTTTGTTCCTCACAAAATCGTATCCATGCTATATGGGATCAAAACCTCCCTTATTTGTTATCTTCTATTTCAGATTTTTTTTTCAGGTGAAGACTCATCCTTTTGGCCTTCTTTAAATTCTTTAACCCCTTTACCCAATCCGCGCATCAATTCAGGAATCTTCTTGCCACCAAATAATAGTAACAATATTACTACAATGACAATTAACTCTTGCCCCCCGATTCCCATGATTAATAATGATGTTGACATAACTATAATTTCTTGTTTTTCAATTCTTTTAAACTAAAACTTTTCTCTCTCTTTACAAATGTAATGATAATTATTAAATATAGTAATTATTTCTTATCTCGCCAACCATGACATCGGATTCAGCGGTGTTGACCCTTGATAAACAGAGAAGTCAACCATTGGCACACCTGTATCGGAGTCCACATCAGCCGTTCCTATAGTTTGGCCCGTACTTACTTTTTGCCCCTTAGAAACATTTACACTTCCCATATTATTGTAAACAGTATAATACTCACCATGTTTAATCATTATGATACGTTGACCATACATTGTTAAAATACTACTCACCTCTCCTGCGAAAACAGCTTTCACAGCCGCACCACTAGAAGTTTGTATCTTCACGGATATATGTTCCACATTGACATTTCTTCCGACACTTTCCCCTCCAAAATCTTGCATAATCTTCGCATTAGAAACAGGCCAAGGCAAACTACCGCGATTAGATCTGAAGTCATTTGAAAGCTTAACTGCCTCTGGTGTACTACGAAGCACCTCTGATTCCGACATTTTCGAAGTATTCGTTTTTGTATTGTTCTTACCTTTTGTAGTTGAAGTAGACTCATTCGCTTTGCGGTTACGCTCAGCAGCCGCTTCTGCCGCACGACGTGCCGCCTCAGCCCGTCGACGTTCAGCCTCAATTTCTCTTCTAATAATCTCCTTAATGGCCGCATTAATACGACGCTCCTCTTTTTGCTTTTGGGTAATATCTTTCTTCACACCGCGTTCTGTAACAATCAACTCACTCAATTGCCCAGAATAAACAGATCGCTGTTGAGATATTGTTCTTTTCTCATTTTCCTGCTCTTTCATCAAGGCAACCTGTTTGTTTCGGTCCGCCTGCAATTGAGCGATTTTTTGTTCAATCTGTTTCTTGGTATTTTCGATATCAGCAGCTTTCAGCTTTCTAGAATCATTAAACTGTTGTAAGTACTTAACCCGTCGGAACCCCTGATTAAAATCCTTTGATGCAAAAATAAACATCAATTTATTATAGGCATTTCGGTTTCTGAACGCAAACATCACCATCTTTTCATAGTCACGTTTCATCTTCTCCAATTCAGCCTTCAACTTATTTACGGCAGCAGTATTGGCATTGATATGTTTGTTAATTACAGCTACTTCCGAAGTAATGGTATTTATCTTCTGCTCGCGCAAATTAATCTGCTTACTCAATGCTGTCACTTGTTGTTGGGTCAGTGATTTTTCCTTTGCAATCTCTTTGACCGTATTTTGTAATTCAGCAATTTCGCGGTTGAGTTTCTCACGCTGTTTTTCAAGTTCAGCCCTAGTCTGCGCCGATGAAATTCCAATCATGAATAGGAAAGCAGCTATACCAAGTATTGTCTTTTTAAAGTTCATTTACAGTACTATTTTTTTGTGTTTGCCATCTTTCTATCCTATCAATTCACGTCATACTTTAGCAAACTAATTGCGAAAGTAATAAATCTAAAGGAAATAGACAGCTTCTCATCGGATTACTTTATAACGTGACGATACTGAAAAAGGCATTTCGACCGGTTCATTAAAAGTCACTTTGTTAAAATTTATCTCTGTTTTGACCTCTTGACGACCATCAGAAATGATCATTTTTAAAAGCATCGGAAATTCCTGCCCAGAAGCCATGGCATATTCGCCGTAATTGGCTTCCAACAACTGTTTCTTTGAAAGTTGTGCTAATCTAAATTGATAAGGCCTATTATTATTATTTAATTTATATAAAAAATCTAGTTCATTCAGTTTGCCATCTAACTGGACAGACATCGAATCCTGCTTAAAATTAACCTGATCAATATCGGACAATAGATTCACCGAAAGATTTGCAAGCAACAAATCTTGTAGGTTCCCGAAAGTTAAATCCGGGCTGGCAAAACGATATAGATAGTCAAATGGCTTAACCATATATTCGCTCTGAAATTTATTTAAGATTTGTACACTGTCTGGAGTTATCAATACCCGGGCAACCTCTATACCCAGTGTGGCAGAAATAGAAATCCAGATCCTTTTATCTTTCTCTATTCTAATAGTGGAAGTGACATCATAATTATCCTTTCCAAGATCGAGACGCATTTTCGCTTTTCCAGAAAAAGTAGAATAATTCAAATTAGTCAAAAAAAGATTACGTAAGCTATTTTTCTTTGCTTCCCTTGTATTATCTTTTATGGTCAACTCATTTTCAGTTTTCAGATCAGCACCTTTTAGTAGCTTCTTCTTAGAACTACAAGAAGAAAGCAGCAGGACAACAACACTAACCCAAACAATTTTATTCCACATAGCTTTTAGTCTCAATCTTCTTTTTCAATTTCAGCTTACTCTCCTCTGTATCCGCTCCCTTTTCTAAAGCCAGGTTCCATTGCTTAACGGCATCTGTTGTTTTCCCTAACTTAATAAGAATGTCGCCGTAATGTTCCAGCAATACTGACGTTTGCGGATTTGTGTTTTTTAACGCTTTTTGAATCCACACCAGCGCATCATCATATTTTCCATTTGCGAAAAGTACCCAAGCATAGGTATCTTCAAAAGTTCCATTATTGGGCTGCAATTTCGTCGCCATTGCTGCATACTTTGTAGCATCATCAAGTCGTTCTTTTCTTAACGACAAATAGTATGCTAAATTGTTCATGGCCGTCACATTTGTACTATCCAATCGAATAGCTTCGATATAAGCCGCATCAGAGGCTTTATACATCTTAAGTGAATTATAAATATCACCTAATCCGCCATAAATATTTGCCTGTAGAAAAGGCGATTCATCCTGTGCATTATTAAGTGCGGCTTCTATAAACTTCCGGCTATTTTCCATGTCTTTTTTCATCAAATAGGCCATGCTTGTAAAATAGAGTATGGTTGCATTATTGGCCACATAGTGTAGCGCCTCCCCACCATGTGCAATGGCTTGATCAAATTCGCCTTTGTCCATATCCAAACTCATCAGCATCCGCCAAGCATCAATTTGATAGGGGTTCATACTAACTGCAACTGCTAGCGAACTTTGAGCAGCTGACTTATCATCTCTCAACCATAACACTTGTCCCTTTGCCATATGGCTTTCGGCAATACGTGGATGAACTTCAACCAAGATATTGACCAGTTCCAAAAGTTGGTCTTTTGAATAGGGGCCTTTCGGATTTAACAAGGTCATTATAATCCGATTCTTATCTGCAAAGTCAACTTTCTTAGATTGAAATCCTTGTTTAAGTGCATCGAAAGATAATTTCACCTTTTTATCAAATCGATAGAGATCAGCCAAATCGAAATAAAGAAAATCCTCTTTTGTTGTCTGAATTCCTTTATTAATATAGTCCAATGCAAGCTTCGAGTTTTTGGAAAGATTATAAGCTTGCGCTAATTGACCATATACTTGAGCCAGCGAAGTTCCTTTGTCTGCCCAGGGTTTCAAAAGATCAATGACCGCTTTATAATTACCAGCATCATTTAACAAGACACTACCAACCATGTCCAAGGTATCAGAAGCGACTTCGATCTCTTTGGTTTTATAGAAATACTCCAGAGCCACATCCTTGTATCCGCCATTGAAAAGGAGCATGATACGCTCCCGTTTTAGTGAGGCTGTATTATTGTCATCTTGATCTATCAACTTATCGAGATAGATTAACGCACTATCCGCGTCGTTTTTACTTTTAAACGCATCTACAGCAAAACTTAGATATTCAGGCTTAGGCTGAATATTCAACGCTTCTTTTATAGCGTCGATTGCTCCACCTTGATTTCTCATCTGTGCAAGAAGGATTGCCTTTGTAAAATAGATATCATCAGCTTGCGGGTAATCCGCGAGTATGGCGTCCAAAGAATCCATGCCCGGACCAATTTTGCCTTGCTTCAATATTTCCTGTACGTTTTTGAATCGTGCATCGTAAGGTTTAGGCTTTTTATCCGAAGATTGTGCCTTTAATGAGCCCAGTGCTACTAGGAATAAACCAATAAAACTTAAAAAAAATCGTTTATCTAAAAAATTCAATCTCATCTACTTCCGCTATAATAATTTAAAAATTCTTCCTGCAATATACTAACTAATGTAACAATATTCATTCGAGGAAGTTGTAAAAATATTGAGATTAGTGTGGCTCGTTTGAAATTCAACTCGTTTTCAACAAAATAAGCAAAATAGATTTTAAAATATAGAATAATAGATGTACCTTTGCAGACCCTTGAGATAAGGGAAGGAAAAATATTTTAATAAATTATTTAAACAAAAGCAAGTGAATACGTTAAGTTACAAAACTGTCTCTGCCAACAAGAACACCGTTAACAAAGAGTGGATCGTTGTTGACGCTGAAGGAGAGATTTTGGGGCGCTTGGCGAGCAACATCGCGAAAGTAATTCGTGGTAAGCACAAGCCTACATTCACCCCTCACGTAGACTGCGGAGATAACGTGATCGTTATCAATGCGGACAAAATCAAATTGACAGGAAACAAATTAGGCGACAAAGTTTACGTTCGCTACACTGGATATCCAGGTGGTCAACGCTTTGTTTCTCCAAAAGAGTTAATGGCTAAATTCCCTGAACGCATCATTGAAAAAGCTGTTCGTGGTATGCTTCCTAAAAACCGTTTAGGTCGTCAATTATTTAAAAACCTTTACGTTTATGCTGGTACTGAGCACAAGCATGAAGCACAAAATCCAAAACCAGTTAAATTTTAAGGAGGATCGACATGTCAACAACTAACACTTCAGGAAGAAGAAAAACTGCTGTTGCCCGCATTTACTTAACTGCTGGTAGCGGAAACATTATCATAAACGGTAAAGACTACAAAGAGTATTTCCCAACATTACCTTTGCAGTACATCGCTACACAATCATTGAACGTAGCTGGTGAATTAGCAAACTTTGATGTAAAAGTAAACGTTAACGGAGGTGGTGTTAAAGGTCAAGCAGAAGCTGTTCGCTTAGCGATCGCAAAAGCTTTGGTTGAACTTAACCCAGAAGTTAAACCTGCATTACGCGCTAAAGGTTTAGTAACACGTGATGACCGTATGGTTGAACGTAAGAAACCAGGACGTCGTAAAGCTCGTAGAAGATTCCAATTCAGTAAACGTTAATCAAAGGAGGATCAAAAAATGGCAAGAACTACTTATCAAGATTTATTGGATGCAGGTGTGCACTTTGGTCACCTTACACGTAAATGGGATCCGAAAATGGCTAAGTACATTTTCATGGAACGTAACGGTATCCACATCATTGACTTGAACAAAACTCTTACGAAATTAGAAGAAGCTGCTTCAGCTATCAAACAAATCGTAAAATCAGGTCGCAAAGTTTTATTCGTCGCAACGAAAAAACAAGCAAAAGAAATCATCGCACAACAAGCAAAAGAGGTTAATATGCCTTTTGTAACTGAGCGTTGGTTAGGTGGTATGCTTACAAACTTCGCTACAGTTCGTAAGTCTATCAAAAAAATGTCTAACATTGACAAAATGCAAAAAGATGGTACATACGATGTATTGTCTAAAAAAGAGAAGTTGATGATTCAACGTGAGCGTATCAAATTAGAAAACCTTTTAGGAGGTATCGCTGATTTGAACCGTTTGCCAGCTGCTTTATTCATCATCGATGTGAAAAAAGAACACATCGCTGTTTCTGAAGCAATGAAATTGAACATCCCTACTTTTGCAATGGTAGATACGAACTCTGATCCTTCAAATATTGATTTCCCAATCCCAGCAAATGATGACGCTAGCAAATCTATTAGCTTAATCGCAGGTATCATTGGTCAAGCAATCCAAGAAGGTTTGGACGAGCGCAAACGCGACAAAGAAGAAGAAGCTGAAAAAGATGCTGCTGCTGCTAAAGCAAAAGCTGATAATGGTGAAGCTTCAGAAGCTAAACGTCCTCGCAAAGCGAAAGACGGAGAATAATATTTTTATTCCAAACCGGATGGCGTAGCGTTAGTTTCTGGAAAAGTTTACTTTTCTTGAACTAGCCTCTCTGTCCGGTTTTTTGGTTTAACAACACTCGTTTATCAAGGAATGTTAAACTTCATATTAGCTTAACATGTTTTAAGTTAATATTGTACAAATTTCAGTCGTAAATAATAATAAAAAGAAATAAACATGTCAGTACAAATTTCTGCATCAGATGTAAACAAATTGCGTCAACAAACTGGCGCTGGTATGATGGATTGTAAAAAAGCTTTAGTTGAGTCTAATGGTGACTTTGAAGCTGCTGTAGATTACTTGCGTAAAAAAGGCGCTAAAGTAGCTGCTAGCCGTCAAGATCGCGACTCTAACGAAGGTGTTATCATCGCTAAAGCGACTGCTGATGGTAAATCAGGTATCGTAGTTGAAGTTAACTGTGAAACTGACTTCGTAGCTAAAAACGCAGACTTCGTAGCTTTCGCTGAAAAAATTGCAGATCTTGCATTAAACAATAAACCTGCTTCTTTGGAAGAATTAAAAGGTTTGGAACTTGATGGCAAAAACATCGCTGATTCTTTAATCGAGCAAACTGGTGTAATTGGTGAGAAAATTGACGTTTCTAAATACGAAACTATCACTGCTGAAAAAGTTATTGCTTATATCCACGGGAACTACCGTCTAGGTGTATTAGTAGGTCTTTCTGCTGATGCAGCTGGCGCTGAAGAAGCTGGTAAAGATGTAGCAATGCAAATTGCTGCAATGAACCCAATTGCAATTGACAAAGATGGTGTTGATCAAAACACAATCGAGCGTGAAATTGCCATTGCTAAAGAACAAATCATCGCTGAAGGAAAACCAGCTGAAATGGCTGAGAAAATTGCTCAAGGTAAATTGAACAAATTCTTCAAAGATACAACTTTGTTAAATCAAGAATTCGTAAAAGATTCTTCTAAAAACATCGCTCAATTCTTAGATTCTGTTTCTAAAGGACTGACTGTAACTGCTTTCAAACGCGTACAATTAGGCGCATAAGCATACTTCCATTCCATTCAGAATGGAAATTTTAAAGCAGGAGCTATTCGATGAATAGCTCCTGCTTTTGTTTATATCTCTACCTCCATTTATTCCTGAACTATTTTTATCCGCTCCACCGTGGCTTTTATTTTATCCCAAATTTGTGTAACTTAAGGATACATAAAAACTGGACAGTATATGGGCATGTTAAAGGAAAACGCGTTAAAAGGAAAACGAATTTTGATTACGGGTGGTGGTACAGGTCTAGGGAAAGCCATGACAGATTACTTTCTCGAGCTTGGCGCCTCTTGCCTGATCACAAGCCGAAAAGCTGATGTTATACAACATACAGCAAACGAATTATCGGAAAAACATCAGGCAAAATGTCTTGCAGTAGCTGGAGACGTGCGAAATTATGAAGATGTCGAACGCGTCGTTTCCTATGGGTATGAACATTTTGGGGGGATAGATATTCTCATAAACAATGCTGCTGGAAATTTTATCTCGCCTACCGAACGTTTAAGCCACCGGGCTTTCGAATCTGTTATTGGTATCGTGCTCCAAGGGAGTATAAACTATAACCTAGCGCTAGGCAAACGATGGATTGAGGCAAATGAACAGAATAAAGCTATACTCAGTATCGTTACAACCTATGCTTGGACCGGGTCGGGATATGTTGTTCCTTCTGCAACTGCTAAAGCCGGAGTTCTTGCGCTAACCAGATCTCTAGCTGTAGAATGGGGGAAAAAAGGAATAAGGCTCAACGCTATAGCTCCTGGTCCATTCCAAACTTCGGGCGCCATGGAACGGTTACTCCCAGGCGAATTAGGAGAACTCCTCTCACCTGCCAAACGTATCCCCTTGGGCCGCTTGGGTAAACTGGAGGAATTAGCTAACCTCGCGGCCTATCTGGTATCCGATTATGCGAGTTATATCAACGGAGATGTTATCACGATAGATGGCGGCGAATGGCTTAAGGGGGCTGGAGAGTTCAATGGATTAGATATTATTCCTGAAGATCAATGGGATACTATTGAAAAGATGACTAGAAATGCAAAAAGCACTTGATAACCGTTTAAAACAACGAATGATTTATATTTTATTGTGAATACATAACTGTATGTAATCCATGTAGATTTAAGAGAGGAAAAAGTAAAGTCTTTAATCCATTTTTCTTAGGTTTGTAGCGATTATTTTCCAATAGGGTCTGTACATATGATGAATTTATCTTTCGAATCTCAAAAAATCAAACACAAACACAAATTAGAACTAAACAAAACAGGTTTTGATTTTGCGTTAGTTTATATATCTGAAGGCACACTCGTATCGAAAGGAAATAACTTAAAATTTTCAAAAGAGAATTTACTTTTTTTGAATAAAGATTTCGAAACACTTGAGACAAAAAAGGATACAATGGCATTTGTACTCTATTTCTCAAATTCCTATTTTAAAGACCTGCACCTTATACAACAAAATTTCAGACTTTCTCACAATCCGGTTGATATCTTCAACTCGAAGACTTTATTAAATAAGAGCCTATCGCTTAAAAAGGAAAATAAAAAACTAATCGAGCGGGTAATATCTCTGATTCAACAATATGAGAGTGAAGATACAGCAGAATCAATTTTTATATTCCACCAGACAATGTCCCTCTTCGCTTTAGTCGAAAATATTTTGAAGGATCTGGAGCTACCTATTAACGAGTCATATGAAATGTCTCAAGAGATCGAGCAATACATACAGCAAAATATTTATTTCCCAGATAAATTACAAATCAGATCAATCGCAGATCAGTTCCAAATTTCAGCAAATTACTTTGGGGCATTTTTTAAAAAAAGATATTCAAAAAGCTACAAAGTATATATAGATGATATTCGTATTAAACTAGTTGAAGAGAGATTAGCATCCAACAGATACACTATGAAACAAATTGTAGAAGAATTAGGATTTAATGATGAAAGTCATCTGACCAATTTCTATAAGAAGAAAAGAAACATTACACCGAGCTCTTATAAAAGAGCTAAAAATAGTGCTTAATTGTCAAGCTGGATTATACCATTAAGATCATGATTTAAGGAGCGTTGAATGGCCTCATCCAAAATAAGAATCTTTTTTCCTTGAAAGGTAGCTGCATCATCACTTTCAAAATTTGAGGTACTGGAATTAAAAGAATCCAATTTCATCGGGAAATAAATTGGGTTCTCGTCTTCAGCTCGACCAATGGTCAATAAAATATTGTAGCCTTGTAGGCGTAAACTCTGTAAAGTCTGATAATTTAAACGCTTGAAGATCATAATTCCTATTTTAAGATAGAACAAACATATAATTACATTGTTTTAATGCTTTAACCATTTTTTGTGTTTTTATCTTTCAGAAGGATATTCTGAACCCATAATCTCTTAATACTTTTGGAATAATCGTTTTGCCGAATAAATTCAAAACTTTTTTTTTTTGAGAACTGTTTTACCAATGCAATAACATGAGTAAGATTATGTCAAAAAAAGAGCATAAAAATGGGAAAGTCGAAGAAGACTATTCCGATATGGATCAGGACCTTGCTTTCAATGAAGAGCTTGACAGTTATGAAATGGATGTCGATGACAATGACCCAGATTATGACCACCCCGCCGACTATGATACAGTAGCTGAGGGCTCAATTGATGATGATTCAACATACGATGATTCTAATCCATTTGTCGGAGATGAATATGCAACACAAGATGAGCTCGAAGAAGAAGATCTAGATGAAGCTAACATGCGAATTGAGACTTTTAAACATGAACGGCTATCCCCTTTGGACAAGAAATTAGCCGAGAACGAAGAAGATCTGAGAGATGATCTTGATGAAGAGGGATATCCCAAAAACGACAGGTAGTTTTTCCGAAAATAACATAGTTTTGAAGGGACCAAAAGGTCCCTTTTCTATTGATTAAAATAGAGACATTCTTCTCAAGAGTATTAAATATATACTTTTCAATTGGAAACTATAACTCCAATTTTTTATGTAAGTTTACTTTGAAGATTATAATCATATGGAAAGTATATTACCTCTCATCCGTATTGTTGACCTAAAAAAATCATACGGAGTAAAAGAAATATTGAAAGGAATCAACCTTGACATATTCCCAGGTCAAGTTATCGGGTATATTGGCCCAAATGGTGCCGGCAAATCCACTACCGTTAAAATATTAACAGGACTAATCGAAGATTTCACAGGCACTGTAGAAGTTAATGGCATCAATATTCAAGAAGATCCACTTGCAGTAAAAGCACTATTGGGATATGTTCCCGAAAACGCAGAATTATATGACGTCCTGACTCCCATGGAATACTTGGATTTTGTAGGTAAACTTTATGGAATGGAAGACAATGTCATTCAAGAACGTTCCTTAAAACTGCTAGCTGCTTTTGGCCTTGAATCTAATGTAAATAATAGGATGGATACCTTCTCCAAAGGAATGCGTCAAAAAGTACTTTTAATTTCAGGAATTATTCATAACCCACAAATCATCGTACTGGATGAACCATTATCTGGACTCGATGCCAATGCTGTTATCTTTGTCAAAGAACTTATCTCATTACTTGCAAAGGAAGGGAAAACAATTTTCTATTGTTCACATATGATGGACGTTGTTGAAAAAGTGTCTGATCGGATTTTACTGATAAATCAGGGCAGCATCATTGCGGATGGTACGATTGAGGAACTAAAAACAGATCCTAACGAATCATTGGAGCATATATTTGCTAAATTAACCAATACAGGCAACAGTGCATTAGACGCTTCCAATATCATTACAGCAATTCAATAACATGGAAAAATTTATCTTAAAATTTATCCTTCTTTTTCGTGGGGTTTGGAAAGGCTTGGGCATCAATTATGAACAGTTTAAGATCATCTTAGAAACCAAAGTAATCTTAGAGAACAGAAAGCCGATTAGCTTTAGGAAACGTAGCTCAGGGAAATCATCTTCTTCGTCATCGATTTTACAATTCTTATTGTATCTCATCTTTGGCCTAATATTCATGGTAATTATTTTTTCGATTCCAGATAGGTACTTAGCTGTTTCGATTATGCTACTCAGTTTCATTAGCATGTTAAGCATTACGTTGGTATCCGATTTTTTACCCATATTATTAGATACCCGGGATCAGTATATCATTATGCCTAGACCAGTTAATGACAAGACTTTAGCTATTTCCCGAATAACTTTTATTGCAATCAAGCTTTTTAATCAAGTAATTGCGTTGACCTTACCTGTGCTGATTTATGTATTATTCAATTGGGATATCGTCTCCGTCTTTCTTTTATGCCTGCAGCTTATACTAAGCACATTAATCGCGCTGATATTTGTTAATGGATTTTATCTGATTAGCATCAAATATCTCCCCATCCAAAAGTTTAAAGATGTAATTACTTATATACAGATCGGTCTCTCACTGGTTCTTTTTCTATCCTATTATGTTGGCCCAAATTTGATCCAATCTATTGTGGAATCTCATTTAACGATGGAACAACTCAGATTTCTTTGGATATTCCCAAGTACCTGGATTGCATCATTCCAACCATTACTCTTTGGTAACCATAATGTACATTTGGTCATCTTATCAACACTGGGAATACTAACTCCCTTTGCTGGTATCTACGCTTGTACTAAGCTGTTTTCACGTGGATTTAATGCAAAAATAGCTGCACTAGCAAGTGCAGATAACCTCCCTAGTGAAACTTCACAATTAACCCGAGATATTCCCTCCAAATTACCGCTATATAAAAGGATATCTTCGAGCGTTTGCTCATCCCCTGTTGAAGAGGCTGGATTTGGCATTGTATGGCTGATAAGTTCTAAAACGAGAGAATTTAAGCAACAGCTATACCCTTCGTTGGCTTATCTACCTATTTATTTTGTCTTTTTATTTCTACGTACAGGAGATGATCTCCCAATAGCTGGCAAAATCGCGAAACTTCGGGATTCAGGCTTGTATATCATTATGTTTTATCTTTCGTTATTGACCATATTAACCGTTTTCCAGCTTATTACGCAAAGTAATAAATATAAAGCGGCCTGGGTCTACCATGTGACTCCGATAAAAAAACCGGGACAACTGATGACTGGAGTTCTCAAAGCATGTCTTATTAAATATGTTTTACCGTTCAACATACTGTTTCTTTCTATCTGTGTACCGCTATTTGGTCTCAGTTCTATTAATGATCTGCTATTATCTTCCGCTATCGGCGGTATCGAAAGTATTCTGATTATGCTTTTTATCGTCAAAAACTATCCGTTTTCTAAGGCTAGTCAATCCAATTCAAAAGCAATAACTAATCTACTGATATTAGGTCTATTGGGTATTTTAGGATACTTACATAAAACAATTTTCCACTATGAAACTCTAATTTGGATCTTAGCCGGACTTGCATGGGTCGTATTCTTTTTTATGCTGAAGTACCTACAGAGAGAGGACTGGAAAGGCTTAGCTTACGACGACAATTGATTAAACAGATAAAAAAGCTCCATTAAAGGAGCTTTTTTATCTAATTCGTCAAAATCTAAGCGCAAAATATCTTCGTGCTTTTCTTTTATCCTATTATCTTTTATTTATCCGTCCTTTAAATCGGCTCATACCATCCATCAGAACTTCAACGATTATTCTTCCTGGAGGTAGGTGGCTCAGATCATAACTCAGGATAGCTTGTTGAATGGATTTGTATTCATGTTTTTGCCACAAAACGCCATCAACCATAAAAAGCACTGTCATCTCACTCTGTTTATTGGACAATACGCTCAGTTGCGTCTTATCCACAACCGACCTTGGATAAAGTGAGAAGGCATATTGCGTTGAAATTGTGTTCATCTCAAATCCACGTTTGGCATTGAAACTAAACATTTCGCCATTTCCACAATCGCTTTCAAAAGCATGAATAAGGTTTCCTTTCAGATCGAAAATCCGTAAATGACCATCACCATTTTCAGGTTGTGCCCAAAACTGCAGTCCGTTACCTGCAGTATCAACCAAAGAGAGTGAGTGATTTCCCTCATTAAGATGTAAAGTATCTCTATACATCGTTGCCGCAGCCAGTTGAGAGCCTGTCTTGCAAAAGACCGTATCCTGCCTTGCATTAATTAGAAATATACGATTATCCGCTGGTTTATTATTGGTCGTAAACTCCAAAATAAAATCAGTGGGAAATTTCTGCAGAGCTGTAAAGACGCTTTCCGCCTTATTGTCTGTGGGCCATGCATCCGGCTTTCCATTAGGCTTAAGAAGTGACACCGTGAATACATTCTCCCGATCTTTTTCCTGTATTTCTCCGGGTAGTATAACTTCTGCAACTTGATTAAAAGAAAGATTACCTTTCCAATGGAAAGTTTTGACAGGAAATCCTTTCGTGCCATAAACAATTTCTAGGGATCGAATCGGGTCAGCACCTAAATTTCTGAAAGAGATCCTTGGGCCAGCACTCGCCGGATTTAATCTAGAGAAACGCTGTTCATCACTTGGAACCATTATTGACTCGACTGCAACATCTACCTTTTGTTTAGGGACTGAATATTGAAACAAGTAAGCCGATATATTTTCGACAGCCTGTACATTGTCTGTCGCTGTATAGGGTTCCATCTGTAAGGCAACTTGATGAGTGCCAACTTTGGTAAATACATCAATAAAATCAGGCTGCTGTAAATCTCCAGGACACCAATATGCGCGGTCATGTACCCAGGTACCGCCTTGTGGATAAAGTGGATTACCTCCACATTTCTTCCACATATCACGTCTGTCTACAGTCTTTCCATCAAAGGTGAGTTCGCGCCATCGGCTACAGAATTCACTACAGCCACGCGGTTTATCCATACCATGCCCTGTATGCTGAATACGTATTCGGCTCAATGCAGATCCCGGACTCGAGGTATATGTTATTGGTCGTAGATTTTCTGCTATCTTTTCGTTGACATCCCCATATTTATATGCTTTATTCCACAGCACTGTTATTCCCAATGGGGTAACGACTGGTGGACCTGATAAAATTTCAAAATCTACAGTAAGTGCCCACCCTACAGTCTTGTCCTCAAAACCAGAATGAGTATAGACAATTTCCACGCTATCCCTTAAGAAAGGAGCAAAATCAGTTACATCGACCTGCCATTTCCAACTCCATCCTTTATTGTAGATACTACCATATGGCGTAAGCATTCTTCCTAATTCATAATTTAGCACAGCTCCATTTTTTCCTCCTTTACGACGCAATACGATGTGATCCAAATAATCCCAATGCGCTGTGCGCAAACTATCTGGGCTCCCAAGGGTAACAAACATAGTAACCTTTCTTACAGGATAGTTTTCTTTCGGAAATACCCCCCAAGCTGGATAGGAATTCTCCCCTTTCTGTGCATCACATAGAATGGTTTTCCGTTGATGTGTAACGACATGGCTTATTGTGCCTTCTTGTGCAAAAACATGATAGCAGATAAAAAAGTAGAATAGGGTTAGTATAGGTCTTATATTCATTATTTAAATATTATCCATAAAACAATACAAAGATAGATGTACTCTTGTGGGCGGCGAAAAAAAGGTAATGCGATAAAAAGGAAATACATACAATCATAAAAAAAGCATCAATCTTAACAGACTGATGCTTTTGGTAGCGGGGAGCAGAATCGAACTGCCGACCTTTGGGTTATGAATCCAACGCTCTAACCATCTGAGCTACCCCGCCGTTTCGGTATGCAAATATACCACTTCGTATGTCAATTCAAAAGATTTTTTTATTTTTTTACCAATTCTGACCTATTTAAAACTCGCATTAAACGCAACAAACTCATTTTTAACTCAATAAATTTATCATTGAAAAATAGAAACAGTAGTTGAAAAAATTGATAGTCCTAAAAACAACATGTTTATCAAAAAACAGGGGCAACTTTTTACAAAAAAACTTGCAATAACAAAATAAATATGTATTATTACAAATAATAAGTTGATGCAGTAAAAAGCAATTTTGGAAGAGATTTGTAGCGGGGAGCAGAATCGAACTGCCGACCTTTGGGTTATGAATCCAACGCTCTAACCATCTGAGCTACCCCGCCATTTTGGGAATGCAAATATAGCTTATTTTTGATTTAAACAAACTAAAATTTAAAAAAACATTTTTATGGCAGATAAAATAAAATTCCAACTAGAATATATCATCAACTCTTCACCTAGAATTTTATTTCCGTATTTGCAAGAACCAAACGAATTGGCACAATGGTTTGCAGATGATGTAAACTATAAAGACACCGTTTATACTTTCATTTGGGATGATGAACCTCACCGAGCAAAAATTGTAGCATCGAGAGAAAATAAATCTGTACGCTTTAAATGGCTCGATGATGATCCCTATTATTTCGATCTGGAGATCGATCAAGACGAGCTAACAAATGATGTTGCTCTTAAAATAACAGATTACGCTAAAGAAGAAGACCTTGAAAATAGAAAGTTAATTTGGAAAAATTCAATAGTCTATCTTCAAAGTGTTATAGGTGCATAAAAAAGCCTATCTTTGCAATATATTTCCACTAAGAGCTCCAGCTGGAGCTCCTTAGTTGGAAGATGCCTTAATGTAAAGGCATCAATTTGCTTTGCGTCACGGATGAAAAAGGTTCATTTACTTATTCTTCAAGCTTTCATAAAACCATTTATTGTCACATTCTTTATTGTGATGTTTGTCTTATTGATGCTTTTCCTATTCAAGTACATTGATGATTTGATTGGAAAAGGATTTGAATGGTATACGATCATGGAGCTAATTGGATATCAATGCGTTGTTCAAATCCAAATGGCAATGCCTTTATCCATGCTCCTTTCCTCCATTATGACTTTCGGAAATCTGGGTGAAAGCTATGAATTAGTTGCGATCAAAGCTGCGGGCGTATCTTTACGTAAAGCGATGACCCCACTATTTATACTCGTTGCAATTTTCGCAACAAGTTCTTTTCTGTTCTCCGATTATATTCTCCCCGTAGTGAATCTAAAAATGGGTACGCTACTTACTGATGTACGTAATAAAAAGGCAGATTTCCTCATCAAACCCGGAATCTTTAACAACACCATCCCAGGTTACTCGATCCGCGCTAAAGGAAAAAATAAAGCGGGAACAATTCTCTATGACTTGATGATTTATGATCATCGTGGCGGTAACACAGCTAATAATGTACTTATGGCGAAAGAAGGGTATATCTATAACTCTCCTGACAACAATTATATGATCCTAAAACTTAAGGATGGTATCCGCTATGAGGAAGCACGGACTAAAAACTCCAAAACCTACGATCCACGTCAGCAATTTACGCGATTTAAGTTCAAGGAAACAGAGCAAAAGTTTGATATGGGAAGTTTTCAACAAGGTAAAACGGATGAAAATCTCTTCAAGAGCCACCATGCCATGTTAAACCTGAAACAGTTAGACATGTACATCGATTCCAACCATATTAAGATAGACAGTATGGGAAAAGCGATCGTCCGTACATTAGACACCCGATATAATATCTATTCGAAATATTTTAGTGCGAATCAACCTGGACAGCCAAAGGTCAAAGAAACAAAGATCAAACCTTTTAAAAATTTGCTTACCGATCTTGTTCCCCAAGAACAACGGGCACAGATCACCATGAATGCGTTAAACCAGTTGAATTATTTAAAGGAAGATCTGAATGGACGTACACTTGAGTTTAAAGATTACAAATCGAAAGATATACGCTATCGTATTGAATGGCATCGCAAGTTTACCCTAGCTGTCTCCTGTCTTTTACTATTTGCAATCGGAGCTCCACTAGGAGCCATTATCAGAAAAGGTGGACTTGGTCTTCCGGTCGTGATGGCTATCATTTTCTTTTTAATCTATCATATTATTTCTACAGTAGCAGAAAAAACAGCGAAAGATGGTGCTATATCATCAGGCGTAGGCATGTGGATGGCCATTATTGTCTTAACACCATTAGCCGCTTTTCTAACGTACAAGTCGACGACTGATTCTGCCTTATTTGATATTGATCAATATAAATTAAAAGTAGAAGCCGCTTGGAAGTGGATTAAGGAAAAGCTTGCAAAAAAGAACAAATTAAAAGAATCACATTAGATTGTGACAACGCTATTATAAATAAATTTAGATTCTACACTAACTTTGTACCAATTACAATATATCAATAAATGGATTTCAAATTAAACACGATCGAAGAAGCGATCGCTGATATACAAGCAGGAAAAGTAGTAATCGTCGTGGATGACGAAGATCGCGAAAATGAAGGAGACTTTGTCACTGCTGCCCGCAATGCAACTCCCGAAATCATCAACTTTATGGCGACTCACGGTCGTGGACTAGTATGTGCCCCAATTACAAAAGAAAGAGCAGATGCATTACACCTTGACTTAATGGTGGGACAGAATACAGCGGTGTATGAAACGAACTTTACAGTTTCCATTGACTTACAGGGATATGGTTGTACAACCGGTATTTCTGCATCGGACCGTTCGAAAACAATTAAAGCAATGATCGATCCTAATATACATTATGAAGAATTAGGTAGACCAGGACATATTTTCCCACTCATAGCGAAAGATGGTGGTGTATTACGTCGTACAGGACATACTGAAGCTACAGTTGACCTCGCTCGATTAGCAGGATTTGAACCAGCGGGTGTATTGGTTGAGATTCTAAAAGAAGATGGTGAAATGGCCAGACTTCCGGAACTAATGGAAGTTGCTAAAAAATTTGATTTAAAGATCGTTAGTATTGAAGATCTAATTGAATACCGTCTTAAGCACGACTCTTTAATCAATGAAGAAGTCACTGTTAATATGCCAACGCAATATGGTGATTTTAAAATGAAAGCCTTTACACAAAAGGACACTGGCGAACAACATTTAGCGCTTTACAAAGGCGAGTGGAATGAAGATGAACCTATTTTAGTACGGGTGCACAGCTCTTGTGTTACGGGTGATATTTTTGGTTCTTGCCGTTGTGACTGTGGCCCTCAATTGCACAAAGCAATGGAAATGATCCAGCAAGAAGGTAAAGGTGTTATTGTCTATATGAATCAAGAAGGTCGCGGTATTGGACTGATCAATAAGCTACATGCTTACAAATTACAAGAAAATGGTTTGGATACGGTAGACGCCAATGTGCAATTAGGGTTCAAGGCAGATTTAAGAGACTACGGTGTAGGAGCCCAGATTCTTAGAAATCTTGGTGTCACAAAAATGCGTCTTATGTCAAATAATCCGACAAAACGTGCTGGCCTAGTAGGTTATGGTCTTGAAATCATAGAAAATGTACCTATTGAAATAACGGCAAATCCCTTTAATGAAGAGTACTTAAAAACTAAAAGAGATCGTATGGGACATACAATCATGAAAAATCTATAAAAAGGAAGTAAAAAGGCGGTATTTCTATTGGAAACACCGCCTTTTTTAACATAGAGAATTAAACCCCAATGATGATAAAATCGCTTCCATTTATGATCTTGTTATGGCAGTACTTTCAATAAATAGAAGTAACTTTATAATATGGAACAACAAGGGAGATATATCATCTTTTTCGATGGTGATTGCTTGATCTGTAATCACTTTGTTCAACTATTATTAAGGATCGATCGCAGAAAGAAATTCTTATTTAGTTCCTTGCAGTCTGAATTTGCCCGGACCGCGCTAACAAATATTCCCAAAAATACTGATTCCATCGTCTTCCTATCTCCAGCTGGTACCTATCTCAAAAGTGAAGCTATTTTAAAGATTTGTAAGCAATTGGGCTTCCCTTACATTACATGTTATTTACTAAAGATTTTACCACTTTCGTGGAGAGATGCGCTTTATGATTATTTTGCTAAAAACCGCTATCGATGGTTTGGAAAAAATGAATTTTGTACGATACCTTCAAAATCTGAGCGAGAAAGATTCATTTGAACAAACAGTAATCTTATTGAAGTGAAGTTTAGTTCAGAAATCTTCTAATTATACTTGTGACAATTAAATTTACATCGATGAAAAATACACTTTTAATTGACAGTGCCTATATCAATGGGAAATTTATCAAGTCAAAACACACATTTGATGTGGTAAATCCTGCAACAGGAAAAGTTATTGCTTCGTTGCCAGATTTAAAAGTAGTTGACTGTACTAAAGCCATAATTGATGCTGACAAGGCATGGAAAAGCTGGAAAAACACAACGGTACTGGAACGTTGCAACATCGTCCGCAAATGGTACGATCTTATTCAACACTATAAAGACGATCTTGCGGAAATCATGACCCTAGAAAGCGGCAAACCGCTAAGCGAATCGAGGGTAGAGGTTGACTACGGTAGTTCTTTCGTAGAATGGTTTTCAGAAGAAGGAAAAAGAGCCTATGGTGAAACCATACCTACCCATAAAAAAGGAAGTAGAATGATAACGATTAGGCAAGGTGTAGGTGTCGTAGCCGCAATTACACCCTGGAATTTTCCTTTAGCGATGATCACCCGAAAGGTTGCTCCAGCTTTGGTGGCTGGTTGTACCGTTGTGCTAAAACCGGCCTCCCAAACCCCATTTTCTGCTATAGCATTGGCTAAACTGGCTGAAGATGCAGGGATTCCGAAGGGTGTTTTTAACGTAATTACAGGAAAAGATAGTGTTGGTATCGGCAAAGAACTAGCTACAAACGACCTGATAAGAAAACTATCTTTCACAGGCTCTACCGAAGTCGGAAAAACACTCATAGAACAATCAGCCTCTAACATTAAAAAAGTATCTATGGAGCTCGGTGGTAATGCTCCCTTTTTGGTTTTTAACGATGCGGATATTGCTGCTGCTGTCGAAGGAGCCATTGCCGGAAAATTTAGAAACTCAGGGCAAACTTGCGTTTCCATCAATAGGTTTTTAATCCAAGAAGATGTCTATGATGAATTTTCGATGAAACTTAGCCATGCTGTCAGTAAATTGAAAGTAGGTAATGGACTTGACAAAGGCGTCCAGGTAGGCCCCTTAATCAATGCAAAAGGGCTAGAGAAAGTACAGCATCATGTACAAGATGCATTAAATCATGGTGCCGAATTGGCTACTGGAGGAAAGGTTATCAAAGATCTATTTTTCCAGCCAACTGTGCTGACCAACGTTCCGAAAGAAGCGCTTATATTCCGAGAGGAGACTTTTGGTCCGATTTGCGCCCTTTTCAGTTTCAAAACAGAAGAAGAGGGAATTGCAATGGCCAATACGACTGAATTTGGACTAGCCTCCTATTTTTATAGTACAAATATAAATCGCTGTTTTCGTGTTGCTGAACAGCTAGAGGCTGGCATGGTAGGTGTCAATACAGGCCTTATTTCAAATGCAGCAGCTCCTTTTGGTGGAGTAAAACAATCTGGTGTAGGTCGTGAAGGATCTAAATACGGTTTGGATGAATATATGGAATTAAAATATATCTGCTTTGGCGGTGAATAAAAAAGGAGCAAAATGCTCCTTTTATTTTTTCAAAAAATCCACTAGCTTTTCCCTTGTTGAACTGAACGATAAGGCCTCCCCTACTTTCTCATAATTCTGTTTATCCACACAGGTTGGATAAGCATATTTGGCAAAGGCCAGTTTATTATCATCTCGTATAAAAAGTTCCATTAAATCAACAATTTCACCAACACTTAGGCGCATACTTTTTAATTCCTGAGCAGCTACAGCAAGTCTATCCTGATCGTTTTCCTTCTGATTTAATAGATCGTTCAATCGATTGGAATTCGTCTTATTCATTACTCCGGCATCAGACAGATCATTATCTTCATTTTCAGCATATCCTCCTTGATTCGCTACACCGTTACGATAAACCTTAGCGTCTTCTGACTGCCTATATTGATCATTATTATATCCCCCACGATTATTGTTTGGCAAATCATCACGATCTTCCGATTGTCTGTATCGCTCATTACCTTGCTCATTACTATATCCATCCCGATTATTATACGGTAAATCCTCACGATAATTACCGTTTTTATACCGATCAACAGGATTCATGGATTCCAGGATAATCCCCCTATTTCCGCCTCTGCTACTGACAGAAAATACCACATTCATATACTGTCCATTTCTATTGACAAGTTGCACACCACTGCCATTCAATGTGCGTTGCTGTCTGTCAGCAAATACAATACGCAGATCATAACGACGACTCGTCAAATTGGATACCCTAATATCCGTGGAAGCCCTATTATTATACAAAACGTTGTTGATATAAAGAAAAAATGGAACATCTGTAGAATAGATATTTAATGCTCCTCCAAAAGGTCTGTATCGCTGCGCAAACCCAGCCGTTGCGACAATAAGCAACAAGACCATAACCAAAATTTTCCTGTACATAATCCGATTAAATTTATAATCCTTCGACTACACAGAATAAAAAAGGATTAAGAAACCAAAGAATTTAACATTTTGTTATGCTTTCTTGTTCCGGTACTTCTTATAAAGTTTTACGGCCATCATTAAAGCGATGGATAAAATTAAGAGCCCTAAAACGCCAAATATCCAGTTCAGTGCCGATTTTAAGACAACAGTAAAAACAATCGCAAATAATAAAACTGTTGCTACTTCATTAAACAAACGGAGATTTGTTGACGTTAATTTGGATTCTTGACGACTCAATTTGAACATAATCTTCTGGCAGGTAAAATGATAGATAATCATTCCCAGAACGAATGTCAGTTTTACATGCATCCACCCCATGGATAATAAACCAGGGGAATAGCATAACATAACTAGTGCAGAAAAGACAGTGATGTACATCGCAGGAGTAGTAATAACCCACCACAGTAATTTTTCCATCTTACTGAATTCTTTATGCAAAACATCAAACGCTTCTTGACTCTTGTCCTTAGCTTCTGTATGATATATAAAGAGTCGAGGCATATAAAACAGACCTGACATCCAACAAATCACAAAGATAATATGAACTGCTTTTGCATATAAATAGACCATAGTTACAAAAATAAGAAAAGTTAATAGCATTCAATACGTCCAAATATCAATTGCGCAAATCTTACATCCAATATACAAAAGTGCTATATCAACAGAAATAGATTAAATATAAGACAAACAAAAACGACCTGCGAAAGGCAAGTCGTTTTTGTTTTTGAAGTAGATAGCAAACTAATAGCTAAATTCCTTTACAACCTCAATGGCATATTTTACATTATCAAAAGGAATATCTGGCATGATACCATGTCCCAAGTTAAAGATAAAACCATTTTCACCTCTCATGCGCTCAAATAATTCGATAATCTTCTTTTTGATAACAGGTTTATCTGCATACAAAACGAATGGATCCAAATTCCCTTGAACAGCAATACCCTGTGGCAGAGATTGTTTAATATTTTTTAAATCCGCATTCCAATCGATAGAAACAACATCAGGTTGTGCTTCGACCATCATTGGTGCAAAAACAGAAGATCCTTTACAAAAGGAAATGACTGGAACATCCTTACGGTTCAGCTTAGCAATAATCTGCTTATTATAATAATGCGAAAAATCACGGTAATCATTCCATGATAAAGCCAGGGCCCAGCTATCAAATAATTGAATTGCATTTACTCCAGCTGCGATCTGCATGTTAAGATATTCAACCGTTACATCTGCGATCTTTTGAAGGATCATATGTGCCAACTCAGGCTGATTATTCAACATCAACTTCGTTAACTTAAAATCTTTTGAAGATCCGCCTTCAACCAAATAACTTAAAATTGTAAATGGTGCTCCCGCAAAACCAATCAAAGGGATACGGCTGTCAAGACGTTGTTGAATGACCTTGATTGCATCAGCAACATACTGTAACTTATCCAAACAGTTGGTAGACAAAGCTTCAGCATCCTTTACAGAACGAACAGGATTAGAAAAACGAGGCCCTACACCTTGTTCAAAGGACAGATCCCCTCCCATGGCTTCAGCTGTAACTAAAATATCAGAAAATAAAATAGCTGCATCAATGCCTAACAAATCTACCGGAAGCATAGTGACATCCGCAGCAATTTCTGGTGTTTTGCACATCTCCAAAAAGGAATATTTATTCTTGATATCCCAATATTCCTTCATAAAGCGTCCAGCTTGACGCATCATCCACACAGGAGGTCTTTCCGTTTGCTGCGAAAATGCAGCTTTAATCAATAAGTCGTTTTGTAAAGTAGTACTCACTATAAATGTTTTGAAATTTCGTTTTCTATTTTTGTAATAATGCTGTTCTGTCTAGCCGTCAGATGTAACTTATTGGCAACATCTGTATAAGCTCTCGCTCTTTCATAATCCAACTTTCGTAGCGCTATATTTGCCAGATTAATCATAACCATACCCTTTTCATTATCTTTTTTCCAAGGCAGACGTGAAGCTAGCTGAAAATGATATTCGGCCTCATCGACACGTTCCTCTTTAAGCGCAATATTTCCCATCATAAATTCATAGAAATTGCGTCTGCCTTTACGAAGTGCGTCCGGATTCTTGATCTCAGCTAGCAAATTTTTTGTCTTTTCATAATCTTGCCTATGAAAAGCCTGCGTTGCCAAAAAAACGGACCCTTCTCTAAAATGACTCCAAATCAAGTAACCTATTCCACCTGCTATCAGCACAGCAGTTTGATAATGCCCTTGGTATAAGCCATAGCCCAAAAATAATGCAGCAATAAAAATAACGGCTATTCTAGCCCTGATTGTCATCATCTCTTTCTACCTATGCGTTATTGTCGGTAAACTTATAACCAACACCTCTGATAGAATGGAAATAAATCGGATGCTTTTGATCTGGTTCGAAATATTTTCGGAAGGTTAAGATAAAATTGTCGATGGTACGTGTAGATGGGTAAACATCGTAATTCCATACGGTCTCCAATATTTGTTCCCGGGATACGGCCTCATTACGTCGTTCAATCAACAGTTTCAACAGCATGGTTTCCTTCTTTGTCAACGAAGTGATCGTGCCATCTGCATGATGTAGCTCATACGAATTAAAATAGATCGTTTTATCACCAATTTGATAAGAATTTAGTTCTTTCAAATCGTCTGGTTTCATGCCACGACGCACCAAATTTCCAACACGAAGGATCAATTCTTCTAAGTTGAAAGGTTTTACCAGATAATCATCCGCCCCTTTCTTAAGGCCCGTAATTCGATCCTCACTGCTATTTTTCGCAGTTAAAAACATGATAGGAACCTCAGTGTTTTGCAGTCGAATAGTTTCAGCCACTTGGAATCCATCAATTTCGGGAATCATCACATCCAAAACCACCAAGTTGAAACGTTCCTCCTTGAAGACTTTTAGTGCTTTTTTCCCATCAGTAGCCGTAGTAACACGGTAGCCTTCCATTTCGAGATTCAACTTGATAGCTTCTAACAAGTGCTCTTCATCTTCGACAAGTAATATTCTTTGTTTACTTTGCATTTCTTTCAAATGTTACTTCAAAAATACTCCCTTTAGGAGTGTTATCTTTAACTTTTATGATCGCGTCGTGCTTCTGCAATACGGTTTTCACGATATATAACCCCAAACCTGTGCCTTTGGTTTTTCGTGTTGCCTCACTTCCCACGCGATAAAACTTATTAAAGATAAGTTTTTTCTCTTCATCACTGATACCAATACCATGGTCAGCAACAGAAAAAATTATTTTATTATTCTCCGTATATAATTTCACATCCACCATGGCACATGCCGGCGAATACTTAATTGCATTTTCTATCAGATTAGTAACCACATTACTAATCGCAAACTTATCTGCATGAATAATGATATCCGCTTCCAAATAAGGTTTTAAGACTTGTGAACTACAGGAATTCTTTTGAAGCCTATCTACAACCTGTTCTACCAAAGCCGTAAAATTAAAATCCTCCTTCGGCATACTGTAATTTCGGCTGTCCAACTTAGTTGTCATCAATACATTTTCCACCAGATCATCCAAACGCTCGATATCCTTCAGCGAGTTTCTCAAGAACGTTTGTTGTTGCTCTTTGTCAAGATCACGTCTCAAAATAGTTTGAATATACAATTTGACAGAAGCCAATGGCGATTTAAGTTCATGCGTAATAGCCAAAAGAAAGTTCTGCTGTTGTTGAAGCAGTTTCTGCTCCCTCTCAACCAGCCGCTTCAACCGCCATGCACCCCACAAGAAAATAATCAAGAAGAATATTCCCTCTCCTATGATCATGTTCTTTTTACTCGGATCAAAACGGATAAACATCACCCCCCACCATATCAGTTGCATAACCGCATAGAACAATAGAAAATAAAAGAGTAACAGCGCTTTCTTCATGTGACAAAAATAGGTATTCACCCATGTATTCGGAAATATCCGAAGGATTATGACACAAAGAAGAAAATTAACCGATTCGCAATAAGACTAAAATCACCAAACAGTCATATAAACCATCGCAGACCCGATATCGATAAAAGTGACCTTTAATTCCATCACTAGATAACCTAGCTGACTTGGAATTTCAGGTTAATTTGTTTTAATTTTGCATATGTTTAATCACGAGAAAAAAGACATTTTCTTCGACCTAGATCATACCATATGGGATTTTGATAAAAATGCCGAAGAAAGTCTGCACGAGCTATATTTTAAATACAAGTTTGATCACTTGTTTAATCAAGAGTCATCCACTCGTTTTATAGAAACTTATACAGTTAACAATCATCGACTTTGGGGACTCTATCATCACGGAAAGATTTCAAAACCAGAACTCAGGAAAGCTCGCTTTGCAGATACCTTTACCGAGCTAGGTGTGGATCCAGAGTTGTTTCCTGAAGAATTCGAACTGGAGTATCTCGCTATCTGTCCAAAAAAAACAAACTTGTTTCCCCATGCACATGAAACCTTGGCTTATTTGGGTGACAGATACAATCTTCACCTGATATCTAATGGTTTTAAAGAGGCCTGTGAGACCAAGCTGGAAAAGAGCAACCTGAACAAATACTTCAAACATATTTTTATTTCAGAAGTCATCGGTGTGAATAAACCGGATCCCCGAATATTTGAGTTTGCTATGACGACTGCTCAAGCGCAGGCCCAGCAATCACTGATGATCGGAGATAACCTTGACGCCGACATCCGTGGAGCCGTAAATGTAGGCATGGACGCTATTTTCTTTAACCCAAATGTTATTGAAAAACCAGACGATGTATCACATATGATTATCGACTTAAAAGAATTACAATCGATACTATAGAAAATAGAAAAAGCAGCTTTAAGCTGCTTTTTCTATTTTAGAACCTTAACGGTAATATTCTTAAACCATACATCATTTCCATGATCCTGAAGACCGATAAGCCCTGATTTGCTATCGCCACCAACATGGCTCAACAATTCAAAAGCCAAAGGCCATTTTTCTTCACTGAATTTACTTTTTTGCAATAAATCAATCCAGGACTTATCCCATAATGTATATTCAACAACCTTTACACCATTTTGAAAATGCTCTACCTTGCCATTGTTTACTCTGATCTTAACTTTATTCCACTCGCCATACGGTTTACCATTCTGAGGCTTAGCAGGGATCATATCGTACAATGATGTCGATTTACGGTTTCCATCTACACCCATTTTAGCATCAGGATGGTTCTCATTGTCCAAAACCTGACATTCTGGAGACGAGATATAAATCGGTTGTCCTTCCACTTCCTTCGCTAAAAAGAAGATACCTGAATTTGCTCCTTTAGCAACTTTCCATTCCATCTCCAATTCGAAATTCTTGAAATCATGAGCAAAGACCAAGTCACCACCTTCTTCTTTACCAACATTGGCTTGACTATCAAATTTGATTGCTCCCTCATTAATTACCCATCTTTTTGGGACTACTGTCTTATCATATCCTCTCCAGCCTTCCATGGAAGTACCATCAAAAATAACATAGGCCCCAGCTTTATTCTTTTTAAATTTCTTGATATCTACACGGGGTAAATCTAAGATTTTGTAAGCAGGAACCTCTTTTTTTGCTTGCGCTACGGCAGTATTAAGATGTGCTGAAAAAGCAATCACCGATACCGCAAGAACTGTTTTTAATAACTTCATTCTTTTTAGTTTTAGGTTTGTTTTAAAATTAAATTTAAGCATTTGAGTGTATAAAGAGGAATATTTTTTAATATTCCTCTCCGCCACCCATTTCATTTGTATTCGACACTTTTTTCTTTGATTTGTTTAAATCTTGGCTACCAAACCGATAGGAAAGTGATAAGGTTACCATCCTCTTCATCCAACGGTGCTCAAAATCTGATATAAGTTGAGCAGTCTCCGTCACACCATTCATTTTTCGCGAATTAAATACATCTCTCACATTCAACATAATTGAAGCTTTCTTCTTGAACACATCTTTTTTTAAGGCTAGATCCATACCTTTCATGGCATTCATCTGCCCCTGAGCCATTACACGCGAAGAATTATACTCGCCTCTCATTTGAGCAGAAAACGTTGATGTAAAACGATAATTAGCGGTCAGATTAGCATTATAAGCGAAATCCTTTCGTTCTTTAATATCGTAGTCCGGGTTTGCATTATACTGAATGTGGATCAAATTGAGATTAAATGTAAAGTCAAAATCCTTCGTTGCGTTGACTTTTGAAATAAACTCAAAACCCGAAAGATTACGACTGGTCATATTCTCCCATCTACTGTATGTTCTTCCATCCTCTATCTTGTAAACAAATGGCTGAATAACCTCACTTGCGTGATTGAAATAGGCAGAAGATATGAGGTTTACTTTACCAAAGGTTTTGGCAAAGCTCATTTCCAAACTGTGTACATCTTCCGGTTTCAGATTCGGATTTCCCTGACGATAATTCAAATCATCGGATACGTTTAAAAATGGGTTAACTTGCCAACCACGAGCCCGTTGAACACGGCGCGAGTAGCTAAATTGAACTTTATCCCCATTTTCACCAACATCGTAGGTTAAAAACAGTGTTGGATATAACCTGAAAAATTTCTGTTTAGCATTGGATTCCGTTTCCACTGCAGCTGGATCCTTGGAGAAATAGGTGGACTTGAGTTCAAATTGCTCTCCCCGGAGTCCGATTTGATAGCCAATTTTATCTGTTAATTTATTTTGATAATTCGCATAAATCGCATGGACAGTACTCGTAAAATCAAAATCGTTGCTGATTCTATAATCCGGCACATAATTACCTAAAGAATCGAGTGATCTGGAAAATTGTGTATCAAATGACTTTCTGATTTGAGACCTGTAGCCTGCCTCGAATTTGCTTACCTCGGAGAAAGGTAAAACATAATCCAATTGAAGATTGATATTCTTACCATCCTCAGACGTAACATTCTTCCGTGAGGTGGCCTTCCGCCCATCGGTGTAATTTTGAGAAAAATCATTTGTACCATCTTCCTTATCTCTCCCATAACTTGCATTCCCCGTCAACTCCTCTCCTTCTCGCTTAAATTGATGTCTAAAATCGGCGTTTAATTCATAACCAAGATCATCTTCAAATTGTGTTGAATTTCGAACACTCGTTCCTGTCATCTGCGATTGCTTAAAGAACTCGTAATTCAAGTCTTCTATTCGCTTGTTATCACGTATACTTAAATTACCCGAAAAACTCAATGAAGTACGGTCTGACATATTATAATCAAACCCAGCTTTTACCGTATGGCTATTGCCCTTTCTTGACGATTCGGATTCGCTATAATTACGCGTGCTATCCCCAAAAAACCTGTTGTCCGTTTTCCCACTTCCCAACATGTTTCGTTTATTGAAGTTATAGGATCCGAAGTAATTGAATTTCCGATCACGATAATTCAATGTTATACCAGCCATATAATTATCATAAGAACCAGCGGATGTATTTATCGATCCGTTCAGCCCTGTTCGAATATTTTTCTTTAAAACGATATTGATAATCCCAGTTTGGCCCTCTGCATCATATTTAGAGGATGGATTTGTGATGACTTCAACTTTTTCAATTGAATTGGCAGGTAGACTCTGAAGCAAAGAAGTTACATCATTTCCTGCTAAGGCAGACTCCCGTCCGTCGATTAAAATCTTCACACTACTTGATCCACGCAAACTGACCGATCCATCCTGATCAACTTGCAAAGTGGGGACATTCGCAAGCACATCGGTCGCTGTTCCACCCGCGCTGACCAAACTCTCACCTACATTGAAGGTTTTACGGTCTATACCAATTTGCATGGCTGGAGCTCTTCCTTCAATAACAACTTCGTTCAACATATTACCTGTAGATTTCAAAGCAATTCGACCTAAGTCCTTGCTTTTACTTCCTAAGACCTCTATACTATCAATGGTTTGTGTCTCGTAGCCAACATAAGTAATACGGACATTATATTTACCAGGTTTAATATCAGACAACAAAAGGAATCCTTGGGATACAGACTGTCCCCCCTTAACAAAGACGTTACTATGGGCGTCCAAGAGCGCGACACTAGCCGATGAAATAGGTTTAGAAGTTTCGCTATCGACTAAAATAGCTTTGATTTGGCCTGTTTGAGCAAAAAGAACAACAGGTAAAAAGAATACAAATAAGAAAGATTTAAACGATTTAGCGTAAAAAAACATGCTTCAGCTTAGTTTATAAGTTATAGTGCAAAGAAAACTAAAACTTACAGACAAAATTGAAGCGTAACCATATTATTACGGTAACAAAAGAATAGCAAATTACTCCACAGAAACAGTCAATCCCTCGGCTTTCAGAATTTTACGATAGATCTCCATCTCCGTATAAGTACCCTCCAGTACAGCACATTTCCCCTCAGTATGTACTTTCCAGGCAATCTTCTCAGCTTGCTTCTCGGTATATTGTAAATGATAGATGAGACAATGAATCACATGTTCAAACGTATTGGTTTCATCATTCCACAAAATGAGGCGATTAGACTCTTTCACAGAGGCTAATATCTCTTCTAACGTAAAGGTTTCTTCAGCAGTTTGGGTACCCATGCTGCAAAAATAGAATATTTTTTTCTAAATTAACGATAATATAAAAGGGAAGAATACAATCAATTAGAGGAATTTATTATGTTACAGTCAAAAATTGCAGGAATTGGCTATTACGTCCCAAAAAACGTATATACCAATAATGACCTAACACGCTTTATGGATACCAGTGACGAATGGATTCAAGAACGAACTGGCATTAAAGAACGTAGATATGCAGACCGAATAGGCGAAACCACCACCACTATGGGGGTCGAAGCAGCTAAAATTGCCATCGAACGAGCCCATATTACACCTGAAGATGTCGACTTCATCATCTTTGCCACCTTATCGCCAGATTATTATTTCCCGGGCTGCGCCGTTCTACTGCAACGGGAAATGAAGATGAAGGAGATCGGGGCACTGGATATTAGAAACCAATGTTCTGGTTTTATATATGCGTTTTCTATTGCCGATCAATTTGTCAAAACAGGGATGTACAAAAATGTGCTAGTGGTTGGTTCGGAGAAACACTCTTTTGCGCTTGACTTTTCTACGAGAGGACGAGCCGTTTCCGTGATTTTCGGAGATGGTGCCGGAGCAGTAGTTGTGCAGCCTACAACCGAAAATGGCAAAGGAATCCTGAGCACGCACTTACATTCAGATGGAGCCGAAGCCGAAAAGCTAGCGATGTATTACCCCGGAGCTTCCAGTGGAATTTGGTTAGATAAAATGCCCAATTGGCCGGATCAGGAATTGGGCGGATTATTAATGACCAAAGAGATGCTCGAAGATGGAACTGCGTTTCCAAATATGGATGGCCAGGCCGTCTTCAAAAAAGCTGTTGTCAAATTTCCTGAGGTCATTCATGAAGCGCTGGCAAAAAATAATTTAAAAACCAGTGATATCGATTTATTGATTCCA
This sequence comes from Sphingobacterium sp. B29, assembly GCF_001952815.1. NCBI lineage: Bacteria > Pseudomonadati > Bacteroidota > Sphingobacteriia > Sphingobacteriales > Sphingobacteriaceae > Sphingobacterium > Sphingobacterium sp. B29. Next base: position 5,715,891 of record NZ_CP019158.1, read on the forward strand.
CACCAGGCCAATCTTCGCATTTCGCAATTTGTACAGAAAACTCTTGGATTAAGGGAAGATCAGGTATTCAACAATATTCAGAAATATGGGAATACCACTGCGGCTTCTGTACCGATAGCACTATGCGAGGCTTGGGAAGAAGGAAAGATTAAAGACGGTGATCTCGTATGTTTGGCAGCTTTTGGAGCAGGATTTACGTGGGGTTCAGCCTTAATTCGATGGTAGATAATAGCGTATATAGAAAAAGGGCTGATCATGTGTGATTAGCCCTTTTTCTATATATTTCCGAATAAAAAAATTATCCGTTTGATAATGCTGCTGCACCAGATACGATCTCCGTCAATTCTGTTGTAATTGCAGCTTGACGTGCCTGGTTGTAAGATAGCTTAAGTGATTTGATTAAGTCACCAGCATTCTCTGTAGCTTTATCCATTGCCGTCATACGTGCTCCATGTTCAGAGGCATTCGAATCTAAAACAGCTTTGTATAATTGAATCTTGATTGCTTTAGGAATCAACTCCTCGATAATCTTCTCTTTGGAAGGCTCGATGATATAATCCACCTCAGCTTCTATTTTTGCTTTATGCGTATGTTGTTTGTTTTCCTCCGCAGGTAATAATGGTAAAATCTGCTCTGCAGTCAACTCTTGAACTGCTGCATTTTTGAACTGATTATAGATCACTTCAACACGATCAAAATTACCTTCTTTGAATTGTTCCATGATAAATTCAGTCACCACAGATACAGAACCAAAATTTAAATCAGAAAACAAATCAGAGTGATTAGCTACCATATTGAAGTTACGTTTCGAGTAGAAGTCATAACCCTTTTTACCAATACCAATGATACTCAAATTACCCTTTGCATGTTGCTCGGCATATTTGTTAAAGATCAAGTTATTAGTCGCTTTGATAACATTTGCGTTGAATGCTCCAGCCAAACCTCTGTTAGAAGAAACAACAACGATCAACACCTTATTTGGCTCGCGGTCTACTGTAAAAGGAGAGTTATTTCCCTCAACACTCGCAGAAACATCCGCCAAAATATCTCTTAGTTTATTCGCATATGGGCGCAATTGTAAGATAGCGTTAGTAGCGCGCTTCAATTTAGCAGCCGAAACCATTTTCATAGCTTTCGTGATCTGCTGTGTTGATGATACCGAGGTAATCCGGTTTCTTACTTCTTTTAAATTTGCCATATTTGTTTTAAGTATTAAGTACCTAGTATTGAGTATCGAGCCTTGTCGATAGACTCAATACCAAATACTCATTACTATTAATATTTTGATGCTAAATCCTTAGCTACTGTTTCTAATACTGCAGTTAATTCATCGGAGAACTTATTCGCTTTAAAAGCTGACAATACTTCTGGATGACGTTGTTCCAATTGAGTCAAGAATTCTTCTTCAAATTCTCTCACTTTATTTACAGGAACATTACGCAATAAACCTTTAGTTCCGATATAAATGATCGCCACTTGCTTCTCAACAGAAACCGGAGAGTATTGACCTTGTTTCAAGATCTCAACGTTACGAACACCTTTATCCAAGACAGATTTAGTAGCAGCATCTAGATCAGAACCGAATTTCGCAAAAGCTTCCAATTCACGGTACTGAGCTTGATCCAACTTTAATGTACCGGATACCTTTTTCATCGGTTTGATCTGCGCATTACCACCTACACGAGATACAGAGATACCTACGTTGATCGCTGGACGGATACCTGCGTTAAACAAGTTAGACTCCAAGAAGATCTGACCATCTGTAATTGAAATTACGTTGGTTGGGATATACGCTGAAACGTCACCAGCTTGAGTTTCGATGATAGGAAGCGCAGTTAATGAACCACCACCTTTCACCAAGTGTTTGATCGACTCAGGTAGATCATTCATGTTGCGTGCGATATCATCTGAAGAGTTGATTTTCGCTGCACGCTCCAACAAACGGCTGTGTAGATAAAATACGTCACCTGGGTATGCTTCGCGGCCCGGTGGACGACGTAACAATAATGAAACCTCACGGTAAGCTACCGCTTGTTTAGACAAATCATCATAAACGATCAATGCTGGACGGCCTGTATCACGGAAAAACTCTCCGATAGCAGCACCTGCCATTGGCGCATAGAACTGAAGTGGAGCAGGATCAGCAGCAGATGCAGCAACAACTACTGTATAAGCCATAGCACCTCTTTCCTCCAATGTACGCACGATATTCGCAACTGTAGAATTCTTTTGACCTACGGCAACGTAGATACAAAATACAGGTTCTCCTGCATCATAGAATTCTTTTTGATTCAAGATTGTATCGATACAAACAGCTGTTTTACCTGTTTGACGGTCACCAATAACCAACTCACGTTGACCACGACCAACTGGAATCATCGCATCGATCGCTTTGATACCTGTTTGTAATGGTTCAGTTACCGGTTGACGGTAGATAACACCTGGAGCTTTACGCTCGATAGGCATTTCATACAAATCACCTTGAATAGGTCCTTTACCATCGATTGGTTGACCTAAAGTATTTACAACACGTCCCAACAAACCTTCACCAACTTTGATGGATGCAATACGGTTAGTACGTTTAATAGTATCTCCTTCTTTGATCTCATCAGAAGGACCTAAAAGTACAACACCAACGTTGTCTTCTTCTAAGTTTAATACAATACCTTGTAATCCGTTATCAAATTCAACCAACTCACCGGACTGAACTTTAGTTAAGCCGTAAATACGAGCAATACCGTCACCCACAGCAAGTACGGTACCCACTTCCTCTAGTTCGGCTTCTGATTTAAAGCCCGACAATTGCTCTCTTAGAATTGCCGAAACTTCATCTGGTCTTACCTCTATCATTTTAATTATTATAAGGGGTTTTTTGATTTATTTTACTTCAAGTATCAGAATAAATTAATTATTCTGATTCAAATATCTTTCCAATTTATTCAACTTACCAGCAATACTTGCATCAATTTGGCGATCGCCGATATTGACTACAAATCCACCGATCAAACTATGATCAACTTTATTGATCAATATCACTTGAGCGTTGGTTTCTTTCGCAAGTACATCTTTCATCGCTGCCAAATTAGCTTCAGAAAGCGGCGCTGCAGATGTAACTGTAGCTTTCACAATTCCTTTTACCTCGTTGTACTCACGAATAAATTCTTGAGCAGTGGCATAAACAATCTCGCCACGACCTTTATTGATCATGATCTTAAAGAATGCCAAGATATTTGGATTGATCTTATCTTTAAATAGCGCATCCAATATGTTTTTCTTCTTGTCCAAAGGAACAATAGGATTGGCAAAAACCGCTTGCAATTCTGTACTGGATTTCAAAACAGCAATGAATGAATCCATATCCGCCTTGATTGTTTCCAGTGAGCCTTGCTCGCTAGCCAAATCGATTAATGACTTAGCGTATCTTGATGCTACTTTAAATACTGACATAATTCTATTTCGTAATTTGAGTGACCGGATTAGTTCAATTTAACGTCATTAAGCAAATCTGCTACTAAAGCTTCTTGCTTTCCTTGGTCCTCAAATTCTTTGTTTAACACTTTACGAGCAATATCCAAAGACAAAGAAGAAACCTGAGACTTAACCTCAGCCAAAGCTTTGTTCTTTTGTTCGTTGATCTCGATTTTTGCTTGTGCAATCAATTTTGCACCTTCAGCCTGTGCCTGAGTTTTTGCCTCGGCTACAATCTTATCTTTAAGTTCTTTTGCTTCCTTAAGGATAACATCGCGTTCTGCGCGAGCTTCTTTTAGTAATTGTTCGTTCTCATTTGTTAAACGAGCCATTTCTAATTTAGCTTTTTCAGCAGCCTCCAAAGCACTTGCAATACCTTTTTCACGTTCGTCTAGGGCATCAACAATTGGTTTCCATGCGAATTTTCCTAATAAAAAGATAATAACCACAAGGACGATGACCATCCAAAAAAACAAACCGTACGAAAACGAATGTATTAATTTATCCATTGTTATACTATATAATGATAATTCTTATTTTTTAAGATTCAGGAATAATATAACCTGCAACCAACCGTTACAGGTTATACCATAAAACCGTTGTGACTATTTACCTAATAATAAAGCACCGAATGCTAAACCTTCAAGTAAGGCACCAATGATAATCATTGCAGTTTGGATTTTAGATGCTGCTTCTGGTTGACGAGCGATAGCTTCCATTGCAGAACCACCAATTTTACCTAAACCTAAACCTGCACCGATAACGATTAAACCGGCTCCAATTAAATTGTACATAATGTATGATTTGAATTATTAAAAAATTTACTAATTAATGATCGTGATGTTCTTCAACAGCCATACCAATAAATAAGGATGACAACATCGTAAAAATAAATGCTTGTAAGAATGCTACCAATAATTCGATAACCATCAAAAAGATTGTCAAGAACATGGAAACACCGATACTACCCACTACTGTCAATTGGTGTTGCAACAAATAAACAATTGCAATCAGTCCCATTACGACCGTGTGACCAGCTGTAATATTTGCAAACAAACGTACCATCAAAGAGAATGGTTTTGTAAACAATCCCAATACCTCAATTGGCGCTAAAACAAATTTAAATGGAACCGGAACTCCTGGCATCCAAAAAATATGCTTCCAGTAATTTGCGTTTGCTTTGATATTCACAATTAAGAATGTAAAAAGAGCCAAACATAAAGTTACTGTAATGTTTCCTGTAACGTTAAACCCTAGTGGTGTCAAACCAACCAAGTTTAAAATCCAGATCAAAAAGAATACAGACAATAAATAAGGCATGAATTCCTTGTAACGATGACCAATGTTTGGAATAGCCATCTCATCACGTACATAGATAACCAAAGGCTCCAATACACGTCCAACACCTTTAGGTAAATTGTTAGCACCTTTTTTATAGGTTTTAGCCAAACTAATAAATGCCCAAAACATTAAAAATGCCGCCAAAAACAAACCAACAACACTTTTAGTGATCGAAAAATCTAAAGGCATCGCTACAGATGGATGAAAATCAACAGCATCATGAATTTCATGAGAACCAACTACATAGGAAGCTTCAAATTCCTTTTTCTCTTCTTTTCCATCTTCATTTATAGTCATAACATAACTACCATCAGCATTTTTACGATACTCATGACCAGTCAAATTACCAGTAGCATCAGTTTTATAAATTTTCCCATGATACAATGCATAATATTGACCATCAACCTCAGCAACTTTATTACCGTGATCGAATGCCGAAGCCATAAAAACTTTCAAGCCATTATCGATCAAAATTACCGGCAATGAAAAACCATAATGTTTACCTGTCTCTTCATCCGAAAAGAAGCTAAAATAATAATCATCTTGTAAGTGATGCTCAATATGGCTATTGATTTCCTCAGCCTGCGATTTTTCTCCGTGTGCATCCTCATTCGCCTTTGTTAAAAATGGCGCAACTGCAAACAGAATAACTGCTAAAAATTGAAGTGTTCTTTTAAGACTCACGATACTACTATTATGTTATTTAAAATTTTTTGCGAAAATACTATATATAAAGCACAAAAGCTACTTTAATATTACATTTTTTTGAAAAAACTATCGTTTTCTCCCTTAGGATTTGTTTAAAGCCTTGTAAGCAAATATAACATCGTAAAAAAGGAATAAAACGACAACGATCAAATAGTTATATTTTAAAATATCAGCCTGCGGTTTTGCCAACCCATTATGGATATATACATAATTTAGGACAAACTTTAAAGTCAATAATCCCAAGAAAACAAAACCAACATATTGCGGAAATTTCTGCGAACAGTAACTTATCCCCACCATGATGATCACGGATAATATCAGTTGAAAAATATAAATTTCATACAATGGAAAATGTAGATCTTCCAGGGAATGTATACCATCAAAAGACTTTAACAAAAAGAAATGAACGGCAAAAATTAATACCGCAACAAAAAATAAAATAAGGGCCTGCTTTATATATACTATCATCTATCGTTTAATCGATTCACTTGTCTAATGACTTGATATAGAGAAATTCCAATCCCTCCAAGGGTACAGATCTTCATCCATAGTTGGTTCTCAGCATGAAACTTACCGTCCAGCCAATCCCCTAATAAATAAAATGCGTAAATGGTAAAAACCATCTGGGTTGAAATAGTCGTCAGCACAAGCCACTTGTTAGGATCTTTCTTGTTTTCCATAAGCAATCTTAAGGTTATCAATGGGCTTTCAACAAACTATATCACACAATTTGTTACAAATATACGCTATAAATTTTTATTGCCTACAATCCCAAAACTTTTTGTCCAATTTTAATATCCGGATAATCAATATCAACGCCCAAAAGCATTTTAAGTTCCGAGGAAGACTTATCCGGGTTTGCACGAATAACACCAAGAATACGATCCAACTTCTCCTGCTCGATCAACTCTGTTGCTTCCACTTCCGTACCAACAAAGTTAATTAAATGCCCATATATCGTACCGGCAACCATCCCGCGCTTAACCGCTATATCAGCAATGCTCATCCCATCCTTAAACATTTCTAAGGAAATCTCCTTTGTATCCAACTTCTTAGGTCCTTCTTCATCTGCATTTTGTGCAGCCAATTCGTCTTTTTCTTTGGTCTTCACACTGGCAGCAACATCGAGCATCGCTGTTTGAAAATCTTCCCGTTTGGAAAGCGTATCAGCAATCAGCAGACAATGTTGTAACTGCTCGCGTTTTCGCTTGTAATCAAGCAACAATGCTTTTAACTCGTCAATATATTTCTTCGTACGTTTTCGTATCTGGTACTCTTCAATATGTCTGGTTAAAGCCTCAATCAGATCTACATCCATTTTCGGTAAAAACCAATTGACCGCAGCAGTAGAACGTTCACATATTACATCATAATCGATCGCGCTTTTATCTCGCAACAAATCATACAGTACAGCAATAAACTTATGTGCAACTTTCTCCTGGGTCTGAAGGTGCTTGACCAATTGTTGAAAAAATAGTACTGCTTGTTCCTTTCCATCAATATTACGCTCCTCAAGTGATTTCAGTAACTCAGAAGTTTCGGCCAATAGTCCGTCCCAACGGAAACCATGCATTAAAATCTGGCCAAGATAATTTCGCTGGCATTGCTCCAAAATCTCATTTACATCAGCCTGTCCCTGAGCACGCTGCGCAAATTCGACAACTTGGTAATCTGTACGGATAGCATAAGAAGGGATGATCGATTTTAATACAAGCCCATCTAAACTCGTTAAACGGCTCAATGCAACGTACACTTGTCCCGCGGCAAAAGAGGTACCTGCGTCGATGATTGCTTTTTGAAAAGTTAAACCCTGGCTTTTATGAATGGTGATAGCCCAGGCCAGTCGAAGTGGAAATTGCGAAAATGTACCCAATATCTCCTCCTTAATCTGATCTTGCCCCTTATCGTAATTATACCGAATATTCTCCCAAGTCTCTCTTTTTACCGTTACAGATTCCGACCCATCAGGAAATGTAACTGTTACTGTGCCCTGTACCGTATCGATGTCCTTTACCGTACCAATCTTTCCATTGTAATATTTACGCTCATCTCCCGAATCGTTTCGAATAAACATCACCTGTGCCCCTATCTTTAAGGATAACGTTTCTTCAGCAGGGTAGGAACCCTGCGCAAAATCATCTTTGACAACAGCCTTAAGATTTAACATTTTCCCCGATAATGATGCCAACTTCGCTCCGTTTATTTCATCAGCATTTCGATTATGGGAGGTCAATGTAATATACTGCTCCTCTTCATTTGGGACAAAGTCCTGTTGATAATAACCATTTAAGGTCGTTAGCATTTCACTTGTACACTGATTGTTTCGTATGGCATTCAAAATGGAAATAAAACCCTCGTCTTGCTGACGATAGATTTTATTAAGCTCTAACATCACCAACGGATTATCCCTTAAAATTTTAGCGTTAAAGAAGAAAACAGAAGAATAATGATCCCGTAAAACATTCCATTCGGCATCTTTCACTACTGGTGGCAGCTGATACAAATCTCCGATAAACAATACTTGTAACCCACCAAAAGGTCGCATATCGCGACGAACAGATTGCAGAATCACATTAATCGCATCCAATGTATCTGCACGGACCATTGATACCTCATCAATCACCAAAAGCTCAAGTTCCTGCAAGATAGCCCTGCGCTGCTTGGTCAGTTTAATCGTACTGAATAAACGTGATTTATTGTAAATATGACTATCCTGCTCGTCCCAACGTAACTCATAATCTTCTATAAAGGTTCCAAATGGAAGCCAAAATAAAGAATGTAAAGTGGTTCCGCCCGCATTCATCGCAGCGACGCCAGTGGGTGCCGTAATAGCCATCTTCTTGTAGCTATGCTCACGGATATACTTCAAGAACGTCGTTTTTCCTGTACCAGCCTTTCCTGTTATAAATATGTTTTGGTTCGTTTGGTTAACAAAAGCAACAGCCTGCATAAATGCAGTATTTTCTCGATCGACTTGAAAGTTTGACATATCCTGAAATTAGATTGATCACAAAATTAGCAATTTCATTTTTAACTTCACGCGACATAATATAGCTAGGGATATCCAAAACAGCTCCATTATAACGGATTTAGATAAAGCTAAAACGGTTAACTTAAAATATTAATGGATTTTTTTTATATTTAGCAACTGAATTAACGAATAACAAATTTTTAGAATTTTTAATATGGCTATAGATAAAATCGCATTGTTTGAAAAAGTACAGGAAATGCTGACATCCAAAGGTTTTCGTATTGATAAATCAGATGCTGCACGCCCTTGGGGAGGATTTTTCGTTATCGACGAATCCCAAGCACAAGAATTTGCCGATGAGTACTTCGGCGGAATGGATGTACAAGAACTAAGAATCTCAGGGAAATTAAGTCCAAAAATTTTAATTGTTGCACCAGAGAAAAGACTTTCATGGCAATATCACCACCGTCGTGCCGAAATCTGGCGTGTTATCCAGGGGAACGTAGGCGTTATGGTTTCTGACACAGATGAAGAATCGGTTGTTTCAACATTGAAAGAGGGAGAAACAATTAGATTACGCCAAGGACAACGTCACCGTTTAATCGGATTGGATGGCTTCGGTATTTTAGCCGAGATCTGGCAGCACACAGATGCCAACAATCCTTCTGATGAAGACGATATTGTTCGCGTACAAGATGATTTTGGCAGATAATAGCCCCACAAGACCGTTAACGCCAAAACAAAGATTCCCAATCAACAATTGGGAATCTTTGTTTTTACCCCAAACATAAAGTGCCATAGCAGCCGATTCACTCTCCCTACTTTGCATTTCATCGCTTTTATCCAAGCTCCTCCACCAGACGTCCATTTCAGGTGTTCCATAATGCAATTCATTAGAAGAGAATATTAATTTTTATTATTTTAGTAGAGATATAATCAACTATGACATGATGAGCAACGACGATACTAAAAGAGGATCCAGTATATTAAACAGTCTAAAGAAATTAATTTTTGAGGACGATCAACCGCAGCAAACTCCGCCGGTACAAGCCCCACCGGCTCCGACCACTAATGCCGCTCCTGAAAGACCGCAGGTACCACCGGCATATTCATCGCCGACGGCCCAGGCTCCAACTGGAAAAACACCGCCCCCAATTCCTATAACAGCCAATGACGGAACAACCGACCTCAAAGAAATGAAATTAAAGGTCTATGCCATTCTTGAAAAACTCAACGAACAGGGTGTAGATTTTTTCGAAGTATGGAATGCTGCTGCCGCAATGGGAAAAGTAGAGGAAAACACATTAAAAGCAGCCTATACTTCACTGAAATTTGTAGACAGTTCGTTAACCAAGGATAAACTGGTAGCAACTGGCACAAATTATGCTAATAAATTGAAAGAAACCATTGCCAAAGAATCGGAACAAAAACAGGCTGAAAAGAAAAAGACTGAACAAGACCGAACCATGGAGATTGCAAATCTGAACACTGAAATCAAAACAATAACGGAGAATATCGCCAAATTGCAAGATGACCTACAGAAAAAACAACTCGCTTTGGGTCAAATTAATGAAAAGTACGAACCAAGAATTAAAGATATCGAACAAAAAATAAACATCGGCAACGCGGCCGTTGATGAAGTGGTCTCCGAAATCAACACTGCATTGCATATGATTAATCAATCAATAACATAAAAATAAATCAATGGAAAGAAAAGATCAGTATGTTAATATTCCCGCTGAGATAAAAACGCAACTTCCGATATTTCAAGTACTGGGCGATCATTTGCCTACACAATTAAAATCACCAGAAGCGAAGAAGACAGCTTCGTCGATCTTCTTTTGGGCGCTTTTACTTGGCGGAGCTTTTGCTTTTTTCAAGTACTTACCGATTATGCTGGAATATGCCGGAAAAAGTATACTTTTTGTGATATTCAGTATAATCCTGATTACCTTATTATTGCTAGCGCCAAAGATCATTGCGCTATTACACCGATTGGGAACCGTCCTACTTTTTAAAGGTGAAAAATCCATCATTAGAAATAACCCTATCGAAACCTTACAACTGTTATCAAGAGATGCAAAAGACACCCTGAAACGCGTGAAGGAAAAAATCAGCAATGTAGACGGTGTCCGCATCGACATGATTCAAAGTGGTGAAACTGCTCAAAAAACAGCCGAAGAGAAGTACACCTATGCGAAACGTTTCACCGCTGAAGCGGCTAATCTCGACGAGAAATCAAAGGAGGAAACGAGCAAAAATAATGCAGAGAAGGCAAATGCTTATGCAAGAGATGCCAAAGAAACACGTACCAAAGCATTTCTATTGGGAAAAGAAGGTGAATCTGAGGAGCAAAATGCGCGCAGTTATGTCCAATATGCCAATCAATTTGCAAAAGTATTGGAAGTCCTAAAAGATAATGAAAGCGCAGCGCGTATCTATGTCAGCACCTTGGATAGCAGCATTTCCATTATTTCCAAGAAGCTAGAAGCCACTCAAAAGATGAAAAATGCCACCGATGGCCTAGCCGATGTGTTCAATATTAAAGATGGCTGGGCATTTCAAGAGGCCATGAATGCAGCAACAGGTGCCATCAGTCAAAATATTGCCTCTATCCGATCGAATCTTGATTTCTTGGATCAAAACAACAACATCACCGTGGGTGGCACGCCTACTCAAGGTGAACTGGAAGAGTTTATCCGCAAAGTTGACGAACGTAATCTAAATGTATTAAACGTAACGCAAATGGCCGATGCCAGCTATGAACTCAAACCCGAAGAAAAAGTAGATAAAGGATTTACATTACTCGATTAATATTAACTAAAATCAAACTTATTATACGAACATTATGGAAGAAAAATCAACATGGGCAAGATTAAGATGGCCAATCAAAGCAATTATCATCGCCTTACCTATTCTCGCAATCGGTTATTGGGCCATTCAATCGGGCAAATTTGATGCTAATTCGACAGTCCAAACAACAGATTCAACAAGCAATAATAGTCATGCGGCCGCACCTTCATCAGGCTCAGAAACGACTCGTTCATTCAACTATCAACCCGAAAAACCAATCGACGGCGAATACAAGGGTGTCGTTGAAGTGGGCGCTTCGGGTTTCAATTCCTTTGTCGTCAATATGGACAAAGAAAATCGCTGGGAGATCATTTCCAAAGACTTTGGAAAGTCATTTGCATACGAAGGATTGGCAAATACGGAAGACATCCGTAAAGGATTAAAAGATTATATAGGCATGATGCTCGACAAAGGCGTCAAATCCAAAAACATACATTTCGTTATTAGCTCCGGAGCTCAAAAAGAACCTAAAACTTCAGTTATCAGTGCTGAACTAAGAAAAATGGGCTTTGTGGTCAACTTGGTTACAGCGGAGCAAGAAGGAAAATTAGCGTTAAAATCTGTCCTACCGAAAGCTTACGAAGATAATTCATTTGTTGTTGACATTGGCTCCGGTAACACCAAAATTTCCTGGATTGACGGTGACACAAAATCGGTAGAAGCACCCGGTGCAAAATATTATGAAAAAGACCTTAAAGATGACGCTGTCTATACAGAAGTAAAAAAATTAGGCGAAAAAATTCCAGCAAATAAAAGAGAAGTTTGTTTTATTATAGGCGGGGTTCCTTTTGAATTAGCATCGCAGACACGCCAAGGTGAAGAGCGTTTTACGGTTTTGAACGATCCGGCATCTTACAAAACAGATAAAGTAAAAACAAAGAGCGGTGTCAACATCTATAAAGCAATTAAAGATGCAACCAATTGCGACACCTTCGTATTTGATTGGGATGCCAATTTCACGATCGGATTCCTACTTTCACTAAACAAATAGTCAAGACGATTAGCATAAAAAAAAGCGCTGTTCTCTTTTATTGAGAACACGCTTTTTTTATAACCTTTTTTGTTATCCCATAAAACTCAAGAGATATAAAACAATAATGATCGCCAATACCAAAAAAGCGATTTTCCAAAAGCTATAAGGTCTTTGTCCATAAACTTTACCGTTAAATGCATTGACCATGATCTGATAACTCTTTCCTTTGTACTGATAAGCTGATAACCACACAGGTAAAAGAATATACTTCAATTTAATGGATTTAAAATCGCTATCAATAGAATCAATATCCTGTGTATCACCACCGATGTCATTCTCAACCTGACGTTCGATTTCCCGATCCATAATAGTCCGGGCAGTTTCCGCCGCTTTTACATGATCCACACTAAAAGTTTCAGCGATAAAGCCACTTAAATATTGCTCATTGAAAGGTTTTAGATAGCCCAAATTCCAAGGTCCGATTTTATCAGAGAACTTTTCGGGAAGAGATGTTGATCCCGAAATGACAATATCCTTAAATTGACTATAGATACTACCTGAAGCTGGATACCAATTTGTTCGTCTTTCTTCGTATTCTTCCGTCTCACCATCCGAATTGCGTCTTGTACGCGTCACATAATAATACTCTCCACGTGACCCGACGTAATCAGAATGTACATCTGCATCATAGGACCAAAATGGTATATACACTCCTTTTAAACGATCATTTCTTGAATTAAAAATTCGCTTAAAGTCATTCGGAGCGAACCATATCTTACCGGCCCATTGTGTCAATAGCCCAAAAGCATTTTTGTAATCAACGGAAAAGGGAACAAGACCATGTGGCTTCACAATACGCTTTTGCTGATGGTCAATTACCAAAGGTGAAGCACAAAAAGCACATAAATCTGCCGTAACATGAGGATTCAAACGCGAGTTTGCGCCACAGTTACTACAGTGCACAACTTCAGCCAAATAGCTATAGCGCTCATCGGCGACTCCTTCCATTGCTTGTCCAAAAACTTTATAATCTGTAGATTCAATATGCCCATCTTCCGGTAGCTGATCCGCTATTTCATTCCTAGTTCCACAATAGGAACACTCTAAATAGGAAGTACCAGGCTGATAAGTCAAAATAGCACCACAGCCCTGGCATTTTAACCCCTGCTCTATTTCGGAGGTTTTTTCTTCAAAACTCATAAAACTCGGTCGTCCGTTTTATCCTAAACTCCTGGTATCGGTGGCGGGTTCTGCGAAAACAGATCCTTTAATTCGCCTACCTTTTCAGCCTCAATCCAGTTTTCAAGTCCCTCTTTCCAAACCAAGGTGGCAAGTGTCATCGTCCCCTCTTTTACAAGACCGCGCAGCTGTTCCGGATCAAATGGCCCTTCCTGCTTACCTTTAATGGCCAGGTAATAAGCTACCGTTTTGGGCAATGGAGGCGGTCCAACGGCTCCGGTAGACGAAGCTACAGCAGCTGAGCCCATACCAGTAGGATTATTCCCATCAAAACTGTTTTGCTGAAATACATTACCCATTTGACCAACCATTCCTGCTCCCAGCCCAGCACCAAATCCAGCACCTACGATCCCCCCACTATTGGGATTCTCAGCAGCTTTCTCCATGGAATTAGCCGCTTGAAATTGGGCATATGCCCCTAGATTACCAACGACCCCCATACTGCTTCGCTTATCAAGCGCTTTTTCCACCTCTTCTGGGAATGAAATATTTTCGATTAAGAATTTCGTTAAGCTCAAACCCAACTCCTCAAAATCAACCCCAATTTTTTGTTGTATCAAAGCCGAAACTTCATCATAGTTGGATGCGAGGTCTAAGGCTGGTATCTTCGACTCAGCAATAGCATCCATCCCACGCGATACCGCAATATTTCGAAGCTGCTCTGTGATATCTTCAACAGTAAAAACAGGCGTCGTCGCAACCAGCTGTTTCATAAAAATAGTAACATCCTTCACCTGAAAGGAGAAATTACCGAAAGCCCGAAGTCGAATTGGTCCAAATTCAGGATCCCGCAGCATAATCGGATTTTTGGTTCCCCATTTCTGATTGACAAATTGTCGAAGGTTGACAAAATAGACATCGGCTTTGAATGGGCTATTGAACCCGTATTTCCAACCTCTGATGGTTGTCATGATCGGCATATTCTGTGTTGTCAATTCATAGCGACCAGGCTGAAAAACATCCGCAACCACACCTTCATTCAAAAATACCGCAGCCTGCCCTTCCCGCACAGTCAACTGCGCACCCATTTTTATTTCATTCTGATACCGTGGAAACTTCCACACAATCGTATCTGCGCTATTATCGACCCATTCGATAATATCGACAAACTCATTCCTGATTTTATCAAATAATCCCATAAATTATTCTCGTTACAATTACTTACACTAAATGTAAACATTTCCCCCCAAACCGGCAATTTTCTTCAACAGCACGCAAACGATCGATATCTAAAAAATTTAGCCTTTTAAACTACTTATCGTAGTTTATTTTTTTTACTTTTGTTAGCTAAGTTCTACATTAATTTATGAGTACATATAACGAAGACAGCATTAGGTCCCTGGATTGGAAAGAGCATATTCGCCTTCGTCCGGGAATGTACATTGGAAAATTAGGGGACGGTTCGGCCTATGATGATGGTATCTATGTTTTATTGAAAGAGGTCGTTGACAACTCGATTGATGAGTTTGTTATGGGCGCTGGTAAAATTATTGATATCACGGTAAACGAAAATAAAGTTTCCGTACGCGATTATGGACGTGGTATTCCAATTGGTTCTGTGGTTGATGTTGTTTCTAAAATCAATACAGGTGGTAAATATGATAGTAAGGCTTTCCAAAAGTCCGTTGGTTTAAATGGTGTCGGTACAAAAGCCGTAAATGCTTTGTCCAGTCAGTTTACCGTACAGTCATATCGTCAAAACATAACGCGCATCGCCCAATTCTCCAAAGGGGAATTAGTCAACGATGAACAAAAGGATACAACACAACGAAATGGTACAGCCGTAACATTTTACCCCGACGATTCTATTTTCCGGAATTATAAATATAGGCCTGAATTTGTTGAAAACATGATCTGGAACTATGTTTTTCTAAACTCAGGTCTTACGATCAACTTTAATGGGCAAAAGTTTATTTCTGAGCACGGACTAAAAGATCTATTGGAACGAAATATTGATGCTGAATCCATGCGCTATCCGATTATTCACTTACGGGGGGATGATATTGAAATCGCGATGACTCACGGCCAGCAGTACGGAGAAGAATATTATTCTTTTGTCAACGGTCAGCATACCACGCAAGGTGGAACACACCAGGCTGCCTTCCGTGAGGCACTTGTCAAAACAATCCGCGAGTTCTACAAAAAAGAATTTGACGCATCGGATATTCGTTCATCAATCATCGGCGCCATCGCGATCAAAGTGCAGGAACCTGTTTTCGAATCACAGACGAAAACAAAGCTAGGATCTCAAAGTGTAGGCCCGGAAGGTCCTACTGTAAGAGGATTTATCAATGACTTTGTCAAAAAAGCATTGGATGATTACCTACATAAAAATCCGGCTACGGCAGATGCTCTTCAAAAACGTATTCTACAGTCTGAACGTGAACGTAAGGATATCGCCGGGATCAAAAAACTCGCCAACGAAAGAGCGAAGAAAGCCTCTTTGCACAATCGTAAACTACGTGACTGTAAAGTGCACTTCAGCGATAAAAATGAACGTAACCAAGAAACAACTTTGTTTATCACTGAGGGGGATTCTGCATCTGGTTCCATTACCAAATCGCGGGATGTGCAGACTCAAGCAGTTTTCAGTTTAAAAGGAAAACCGTTAAACTCCTACGGCATGTCCAAAAAGATCGTTTATGAAAACGAAGAATTTAACCTCTTACAACACGCGCTTAATATTGAAGACGGTCTCGATGGATTACGCTACAACAATATCGTTATCGCTACCGATGCCGACGTCGATGGAATGCACATCCGTCTGTTGTTATTGACATTTTTCTTGCAGTTTTTTCCAGACCTTGTCAAAGCTGGTCACGTTTCCATCTTACAGACACCACTTTTCCGTGTCCGCAACAAAAAGGAAACGATCTATTGTTATTCCGATGAAGAACGACAAAAAGCAATCGCAAAATTAGGCGCTAAGCCTGAAATTACCCGATTCAAAGGTTTAGGTGAGATATCACCTTCCGAATTCGGATTATTTATCGGAAAAGATATCCGCCTTGATCCGGTTATCTTGTCCAAAGACAATAAAATTCAACAGTTATTAGAATATTACATGGGCAAAAACACACCAGACCGACAAAAACATATTGTCGAAAATCTACGTGTTGAAGTTGACCTTGAAGAAGAACTAACAAAAAAAGCGGGTTAAAATAACCCGCTTTTTTAGCAACCTACAACCACCTTTCATGCACAACCAAACCTTAATTCTGATCCAATGTCAAGATGCCGTTGGATTGGTCGCCAACATTTCAAATACGCTAGCAAAATATCAGCTCAATATTGTCACCATGCGTGAATATGTGGATGAAGAAGCCAACAAATTTTTCGTGCGTGTCGTGTGTAACGGGCTCATGTCTGAGCAGAAAAAGCTTTCCGATTCCCTTGCCGAAGTACTTCCTCCATCCGCTCAGATACAAATAAACCCCAATAACCGCAAAAAAATCGTCGTCCTCGTGACCAAGGAGCATCACTGCCTTGCCGATATCTTAGTAAGACAACACTTCGAAACATGGGGAGCGGAGGTGCAGGCAGTAATTGGTAACTATGAATCACTACGCTCCTTTACAGAAAAGTTCGATATCCCATTTCATTGTATCTCGCATGAAAACCTAACAAAGGAAACATTCGAAAAACAGCTGATCGCACAAATCCAAAACTATCATTTCGATTATATTATTTTAGCGAAGTTTATGCGGATCTTGTCCCCTCAGTTTGTCAGTACCTTTGAAAATAAACTGGTTAACATACACCATTCATTTCTCCCCGCTTTTATTGGCGCCAACCCGTACAAGCAGGCTCATGCAAGAGGAGTTAAGATCATCGGCGCCACAGCGCATTTCGTTACCGACCAACTCGATGAGGGCCCCATCATCGTACAGGATATACGACATGTCAACCACACCTATACTGTAAAAGATATGGTAACTGCCGGAAAAGAAATAGAAAAGGCTGTTTTGAGCAGAGCAATTCGTCTCCTTAGCGAAGATCGTGTGATGCGCAACGATTACAAGACAATTGTATTTGAATAGTGATTACAATCATTTCCCCATAAAACAATCATTACTTTTTTTCAGCGTTATTCTCCATTATTTCGTAAAAGAAATATTTAAGAATGACGCATACTTTTCATATCCCCGTATTAGGCTTAGCTTTCTCCATCGACTCCGCACTTAAGGTCGCACAATACGGTATCTCATCCGTAATGTCTATTGTTGACGATGAACTAATCGAGCGCATGCGCCGCTATTACTGCGGACAATATCAAATCTCCTATCATCCGATCGCTAAAACAGAAGACGATTACCGAGCAAAAAGAATTACGGCCTATCTCAATCTTGTACAGTTTGTGGTCAATAGGCAAATCGAGGCCTTAAAGCGTCAACCTTTTACCAAAAATTCCGAACTTACCAAATATTTTCAGCTTCTACCCGATTCTCACCCTTCAAAACCAATTTATCATGCGATGGAAATTGAAAGCAATCGCGCGATTAAAACCGAGCTGCAAGATCTATTGATCAATTACCTCAAAGCGGGAGACATCGATGTTAATATTATGTCCAAAGTCGATAAAATGAATTACCAGGATGGTAACCTATTGGATCAACATTATTCTGATGCTTCAGCAGCCTTACGTGGTTTTGCCAACTCCACCCTGCATTCCTCTCTTATTCTTTCTGCAGGGATGAATCCACACCTATACGCTTACCTCGCTGAATTACCGGCTTTCTTCCCAAATAGTGAAGGTCTATTTGACAAAAAAATCGTTTTGAAAGTAAGTGACTTTCGATCGGCGCTCATCCAGGCAAAATATCTCGCTAAGCGTGGTGTATGGGTATCTGAATTCAGAATAGAATCCGGTTTGAACTGCGGTGGTCATGCCTTCGCAACCGATGGTTTTCTTCTGGGGCCAATCCTTCAGGAGTTTAAAGAGAAAAAAGAAAGTCTGAAAACCGAACTTTTCGAGATATACCACGAATATTGGACTTCCCAAGGGCGCTCATTAACAACTCCCCCTATCATCAAGTATACAGTTCAAGGAGGTGTGGGAACTGCTTCAGAACATCAATTCTTGTTAAATTATTATGGATTCGATGCCGTAGGATGGGGATCCCCATTTCTGATGGTTCCCGAAGCAACAACGGTAGATCAAGAAACCTTAAAAGCATTGGAAACTGCCAAGCAAGAAGACTTTTACTGTAGTGGGGCATCTCCCTTGGGAATTCCCTTTAACAATTTCAGAAAAAGTGGCGCGGAGTATCTACGATTGGAACGTATAAAAAAAGGGCGCCCCGGTAGCCCTTGTAAAAAAGAATACCTTATTTCAAACACAGAGTTTAGTGATAAACCGATCTGCACCGCATCACGCGTCTATCAACATCAAAAGATCCAGGAACTCCAAAAACAAAACCTGTCCGCTGCAGAATACGATAAAGCCTTCGACGCCATTACAGAGAAAACCTGTCTTTGTGAAGGGCTCGCAGCACCCGCCTATCTCAAGTACAATATCCAGAAGAGCAAAGAACAGACCGCTGTATCCATCTGCCCAGGCCCAAATCTTGTCTGGTTCAAAAAACAATATTCTTTGCGGGAAATGATCGACCACATCTATGGCCGTATTTCGGTTTTTGAAAATGACAACAGACCTTTTATTTTAATTAACGAACTCAATCTTTATATCGATCATATTCAAAAATATGTCGCAGACAATAAAAATATCATGAACGATAAAAAGATAAAATATGTAGCCAAATTCAAAGCACAATTACAAGCTGGAATAACCTATTACAACGAACTTACCCAACACTTATCGCTCATTCCACAAAACATCAGCGCAGCGATCCCAAGACAGCTTGAACTTGCATCACTACGTTTAAAAGACATACATATTTAACTCCCTGATATAGCTTAAAAACAAACACGGGGCGCTTAAATAAGCACCCCGTGTTGTTATCAAAGAATCTTTTGACAAGTCTTACTCCGCTATTTTGCGAAATTTACCAAATACGCCAAGTGGAAGTTTTGGTCCTGCAGTTGCTTGTAAAAACAACTCCCCTATTTCTAAGTTTTCCACTTTTGGAAAAGCCGTCTTAATTAAATTTTCAACAATAACAGAAGAAAAGCCTAATGAATACGTATTTAAAATCAAGAAATGTTCTTTAGGATCCAATAATTGAACGACATCAGTCATCATTTCCATAATGTGATCTTCCAATTTCCATTTCTCTCCCTTCGGCCCATGTCCGTATGCCGGTGGATCCAAAATAATCCCATTATACGTATTACCTCTTTTCAGCTCACGTTTTACAAACTTCAAAGCATCTTCAACCACCCAACGAATGTTATCCAAATTGGAAATTTCCATATTTTCATTAGCCCAGGTAACTACCTGTTTAATAGAATCTACGTGCGTTGTATCCGCACCGGCAGCCTTTGCTATTAAAGATGCTCCACCAGTGTATGCAAAAAGATTTAGAACCTTCGGTTTCTCCGTCTTAAATGAACGAACAGATTCCGAAATATAATCCCAATTTACAGCCTGCTCCGGAAATATCCCGACGTGTTTAAAAGATGTCAAGCCCAATCTAAATTTGATGGCCACGTCGTTATTTTTATATTCGATGTGCCAACGGTCCTGGACCTTCGGATTTTTCTTCAACCATTCTCCAGAAGTAGCCGAACGACCTTTGAATTTGATATGGTAACGCTTGTTCCAATCCGCATCACTCAATGCCTTAGGCCATACAGCCTGAGGTTCTGGTCTGATTAAAATTAAATCACCAAAACGTTCCAGTTTTTCAAAATCACCACAGTCAATGAGTTCATAGTCCTTCCAATGCTGTGGGGTCAATAGTTGTATATTTGTTGCTGCCAAAATCAAAATTTTCCGACAAAACTAAGCTAAATTTCAATAGAAAAGAAATCTGCACGATGCTAACGCAGATCAAACACCTAAAATTAAGCGCTATAAAGCCCTCTTCTTACATGTTATTGCCCCATTGAAGCCTTAGCACTTTTCATTAATGGACTTGCAAAAACAAAGTTGTTCAATTCTTCCACATCCGATCGCATCATATCCTTATTGGAACCTTCCCAGAATTTTTGTCCCTTATAGAGAAACAAAATATACTCACCAATTCCCATCACAGAATTCATATCATGTGTAACAACGACCGTCGTACATTTCAATTCTTGCGTAATTTTTAGCACCAATTCGTCAATAACAATCGAAGTCTCCGGATCTAATCCCGAATTGGGTTCATCACAAAAAAGGTATTTGGGGTTCATACTAATTGCGCGTGCAATTCCAACCCGCTTTTTCATCCCCCCCGATAGTTCCGCAGGGAACAATTTATTTCTTCCCTCTAGATTAACCTGTTCCAGACAATGATTTGCCCGATCTAATTTCTCCGCTTTGGACATCTCCGTAAACATGTCCAGCGAAAACATAATATTCTGTTCGACCGTCATCGAATCAAACAGCGCTGAATTTTGAAAAAGCATGCCTATTTCTTTTCGAATAGGAACGCGCTCTTCAAAATTCATCCGAGTAAAATCCTTGCCATCAAAAATCACCTTTCCTTTTTCCGGTTGATGCAGGCCCACAATACATTTCAATAAAGTACTCTTTCCGGAACCCGACCCCCCGATAATCAAACTCACTTTTCCAGGTTCGAAATTTGCACTGATACCCTTCAGAACGTGATTGTCTCCAAATGACTTGTTAATATCTTCGATTTGAATCATAAAATCTTTTTAAAGCATTAATGCGGTTATCACATAATCTGCAGCAAGAATAGTTATGCAGCCAACTACAACTGCTTCTGTGCTAGCTTGCCCAACTTCCAAAGCTCCCCCCTTTACATTATACCCTTTATAAGCTGATATCGAAGTAATAATAAACCCAAATACAACAGCTTTAACAAGGGCAACTGTCACCGTAAAACCATTGAAACCATCTTGAATTCCTAAAATATAATCCGCCTGTGTCACAGCACCCGAAAGTGACCCGCCCAACAGACCGCCAACTAAAGCGCATACGATGGAAATAATAACCAACATCGGAATCATGGTGATACCTGCCAATATTTTGGGTAATATCAAATAACCAGGGGCATTGATCCCCATAATTTCCAAGGCATCAATTTGCTCTGTCACACGCATGGATCCGATCTGCGAAGATATAGACGACCCAATTTTTCCCATTAGGACTAACCCCGAGATCGTTGGTCCCAATTCCAAAATATTTGAATCCCGGTTGATCGAACCTATAATAGAATTTGGGATCAAATCGGAAACCATCTGAAAGGCAATTTGCATGGTCATAACAGCTCCAATGAAGGTGGAAATAATGACGATAAGCCCCAAAGATCCTATACCAATATCGGTCATTGCCAATACGGTTTCCTTCCAATAAATTCGACCTTTCTCCGGTCTTTTAAAAACTGATTTCAGGAGTATGAGATATGCACCAATGTGATGAAAGATCATATTATCTATTTAATTTCAATGTATTACGCCAATTTTATGGTTATACTAAACCAAGCAATCCATTAAAGGTAATTAATTCCAGCAAATATATAAACAAGCAAAAACCCAAAAAGTATACGAAAAACGAAATTACTTACCGATCAATTAGTCACATTTACCGATTTTTTATGTATAATAGCCTAAACATTCATACGGTATCTCTCAAAGCGACTTATTTTTGAGACATATTAACAAACGGAATTAGTTATGAATACACGAAGAATAACAACTGGTATCACCATTCTCTTTATAGGAGTTGTCTTATTATTATCACAGCTCAACACGATTTCTTTCAACTGGGTAGGTATTTTTAGATACTGGCCGTTGTTTATTGTCCTTGCTGGAATTCGTATGCTGGTACCCAAAGACCAACAGATTGGACAGTTTGTCGCCATTGGTTCTACCGTAGTGATTTTAGGTTTTTTGACTTACATAGGGCTGTCGACACCAAAAGAGCCGATTTTAACACAATTATTGAAAAGCAAAGGTGTCAACATCAATATCGACGACCCTAACGACAAAACAAATTATACAACAGAAAAACTCAATGTACCGTTGGACGATAAAATCCATAGCGCTACCTTAAACCTCGATTTGGGGGCCACTTCATTAAGAAATGATAGTAGCACTACGACAGAAATCTTCTCGGCATTTAACACATCAAAAGAATATTTACTGGGCGTAACTGTACATGGAGAGTCCGCAGACAAATTAGATATCAACTTAAAGGGAAAATTCAAAAACAAGGATTTTAACAGCAAAAACAACAATACGTTCATCGCTTTAAACCCTAACATCCTATGGAATCTGAATTTTGATGTAGGTGCAATTGATGCCAAGTTGGATCTTTCACCCTACAAGATAGAAACATTGGATATTGATGCTGGAGCGACAAGCCTAAAGCTAAAATTAGGACAGCCCCTAGCAACAACTAAAATTTCGATGGATGCCGGAGCCTCCTCTATTGAGATCTCCATCCCAAAAAATGCTGCCTGCCGCATTACAAGCGACAATGCATTATCCTCAACAGATTATGAGGGCGATTTTCTAAAAAGTGAAGGCGAGGTAAAATCGACGAATTACGATTCGGCCGCTCAAAAATTCGATTTCGACATCAACGGTGGCATCGCGTCAATAAAAATTAGAAGATATTAATTGACAGCCAATTTTTAGCCAAGAAAAGCTAACTTTGTGTTAGATATGGACACAAGTAATATGTTGACATTACCTGGAATCTATTGCAATTCCAAGGTAGATTATTCGAGATGGAAAACGAGGGAAATTCAGATCGGTGATATTCCCATGGGTGGCGATAATCCCATTCGTATTCAAAGTATGACTACAGTAGATACAATGGATACGATGGGCTCGGTTGAGCAGACCATTCGAATGGTTGAAGCGGGCTGCGAATACGTTCGTATTACCGCTCCCAGTATTAAAGAAGCACAAAATTTAGGTAACATAAAAAATGAACTTCGCAGAAGAGGCTATAAGGTCCCTTTAGTTGCTGATATTCATTTTACACCAAATGCTGCCGAGGTTGCCGCTCGTATCGTCGAGAAAGTAAGAGTCAATCCTGGTAACTATGCAGACAAGAAAAAGTTTGATCAGCTATCTTATACCGATGCTGAATACAAGCGCGAGTTAGAGCGCATCTATCAAAAATTCACTCCGCTCGTAAATATCTGCAAAGAAAATGGTACCGCCATGCGTATTGGTACCAACCACGGCTCACTGTCGGACAGGATCATGAGTCATTACGGCGATACCCCAGAAGGGATGGTCGAATCTGCCATGGAATTTATCCGGATGTGTGAAGATCTGAGTTTCTACAATCTCTGTATCTCAATGAAATCATCCAACCCGCAGGTGATGGTCAAAGCCTATCGGTTGCTGGTCGAAAAAATGGTTTCCGAAAACATGAACTACCCCCTACACCTCGGTGTAACGGAGGCTGGAGACGGCGAAGATGGTCGTGTAAAATCTGCCGTTGGTATCGGAACACTTTTGGAAGATGGACTGGGTGATACTGTACGTGTATCGTTAACCGAAGAGCCTGAACGGGAAGCTCCAGTCGCCATAGCACTTGTCAATAGATATAGCAAAAGAAAGGCAAACATCGAGAGTCAGCCCAAACAAGAGATTGTTCAGCTCTCTCCAGAGACACCAAATATTCCTTATGCCAGCCAGGAAGTAAATACCTTTATCGGAGGCTCTTTGGTACCAAGGATTGTGGTCGACATTTCTAAAGAAAATCTGAAAGACGCTCAGATCCTTTCCAAAGTTGGCTATCGCTATGATATCTTATTAGATAAATACCACATGGGTGAGCAGTCTGTAGACTTTGTCTATCTCGCAGACAATTTGCCATCCTTTACGATGCCCGCAAATCTGAAGCAAGTATATAACTATAACACCTGGTCAAAACTTACCGATCAAACTAATATTCATCCCCTCTTTACCTTAGACGAATTCGTAAAGTCGGACAACAAGGATAAAGTCCTGAATATGGTCAAAATCTGTAATTCAGATTTGTTAACCCCACTGTTTGAATCTTTACAGCTTGACAAAACTGTCGTATTTATAGTAGAAACCGATTATTTGCACGGTATGGCAGATCAAAGACAGTTCTTCCGAAACCTGCAGGAAATCGGGATCAACAATCCAGTCATTATCAAACGTTCTTATCTGGAAGACGACTTCTCAGGACCTATTGGTGATTTTATGAATCCCGAAGAACCTATTTCAAAAATACAGCTTTATGCCTCTACGGATTTAGGTGCATTATTGATCGATGGATTGGGGTCAGGAATATGGATAGACTCTCCGGCAACGGCATTAGAAAACATCGCCTCACTTTCTTTCGGAATTTTACAGGCAACAAGATCCAGAATATCCAAGACAGAATATATTTCCTGCCCAAGTTGTGGCAGAACTTTATTTGATCTCCAAGAAACTACACAGATGATCCGAAGCCGTACCAATCACCTAAAAGGGCTAAAAATTGGCATCATGGGCTGTATCGTTAATGGCCCTGGAGAAATGGCGGATGCTGACTATGGTTATGTTGGAGCGGGACCTGATAAAGTGACGCTATATAGAGGTCAGCAGATCGTTAAGAAAAATGTAAGTTCCGCACATGCCTTAGACGAATTGATCAAGATCATTCAAGATGATGGACTGTGGATCGAAGAAATACAACAAGACTAGAATTAACAAATGAAGCTTTACATAAAACAGCAAAGGGAATCAAATGATTCCCTTTGCTGTTTTATGTATACGAATGAACTTACATTACATCTTATCTTCTTATCGAACAGAAAATCTTTTCACCACAGTTTCTGAACCAGCGACTACCCGTACAAAGTAAAACCCTGTCGTTAATTTTCCGCCATGCTCAAAGGAAAGATTTTGAATTCCTGAATCTAGGTTGCCATTCATTAATTGAAGAATCTCATTGCCCAATGCATCCATTACTTTAATAGAGACACTTGACGATTTTGCCAATTTAAAAGAAAGATTTATTTGCTCCGCAATCGGATTATAGAAAACCTTCACATTATTGATAAGTTTCTCTGTGTCCTTGATGTTGTTGTCTTCCCCGAATGCCTCAGTACCGTCCCAAATATGTTGCGAAATAGTATGGTCATAAGGAGACTTTGCATACACCCGAGTCATCCCGCTGCACAATGTCAGTGCGGATAAAAGTGTTAAACAAGCTGCTTTAAGTAGATTTCTCCCCATAGTGTTAAATTAGACTTCAAATACTGGTTACGGTTTAATCAAATATAACGCTAACTATTTGAATTATCAACAACAAAGTTAGTATTTTGTTTAAAAGTTTTTCAGCAAATAGATTCATTCTAAGTTTCTTTTAACAAATTTTAACAGCTCTTGCGCATGTCAAAGTAAATGCTAAAATTTGGCGCAGGAAATGTACCTACTTAAAGTACAGGCAAAAAGTATATTTTTGCAGTATATTTTGAAATAAAATAATTGATAAATGGCAGACAACAGTCATCACAACAGTATCAATAAGGTGAGTTTCGCCGGATTATTGATCAGTTTAGGAATCGTTTTTGGAGATATCGGAACTTCTCCATTGTATGTTTTCAAAGCAATCATGGGACAAGGAGCCATTCAAAAAGACTTAGTCTTGGGCGGGCTATCCTGTGTTTTTTGGACACTGACCCTCCAGACAACAGTAAAGTATGTTTGGATCACACTCCGGGCGGACAATAAAGGTGAAGGTGGTATCCTATCCCTTTATTCATTGGTACGCAAGCGTGCCCCTTGGTTAATTTTTCCGGCGATGATCGGTGCGGCGACCTTATTAGCGGACGGAATGATTACCCCTGCCATCACAATATCCTCGGCTATTGAAGGTTTGGATCTCAAATTCCCAGGATTACCCACAGTACCTATTGTAGTTACGATTATCTCCTTATTGTTTATCATTCAACGATTTGGAACATCTGTAGTAGGAAAAGTTTTTGGTCCATTGATGACCATTTGGTTTACAATCATTGGTGTAATTGGTTTATCTCATCTTCACCTCGCACCAGAAGTGATGAAAGCAATCAACCCTTATTATGCCTTCCATATTTTAATTACTTATCCCCATTCACTATTATTGATCGGTGCAGTATTTTTATGTACTACAGGCGCCGAAGCATTGTATTCGGATATGGGACACTGTGGTAAAAACAATATCCGTATCAGCTGGATCTACGTAAAAATCACACTTATACTAAATTATTTCGGACAAGGAGCCTGGTTATTAACACAGGAAGGACGTGTCCTAGGGGGTGAAAATCCGTTCTATTCAATCATGCCCGATTGGTTTATCGGTTACGGTATCGCTATCGCAACGATCGCAGCGGTCATCGCCAGTCAAGCCATGATATCTGGCTCTTATACCCTAATTTCGGAAGCAGTACGTTTGAATATATGGCCTAAAGTCGCTATCCGCTACCCCAGCGAACATAAAGGACAATTGTATGTACCATCCATCAATTTAATTTTATGGGTCGGCTGTATGATCGTCATCTGGGTTTTTGAAGAATCAAGCCGAATGGATGCAGCCTATGGGCTTGCGATCAATTTAACGGTATTGATGACCACGATCTTAATGGGATATTTCCTCGCCATGAAAAAGGTCAATCGCGTGCTAATTGCTATATTTTTAGTTGCTTATTTTGTAATTGAATTAACTTTCTTAGTAGGAAATGGTGTCAAAATAGCCCATGGAGGTTGGTTAACCCTTTTGCTTGCAACGGCGTTATTTGGAACAATGTATTGCTGGTATACGGCGCGAAAAATTAAAAATCGTTTTGTTAACTTCATTAACATCAACAAATACTACCCCATTATCTCCGAATTGAGTGAGGACAAATCCGTTCCCCCATATGCATCACATTTGGTATATCTGACAAGTGCAAATTTCAAATCCGAGATAGAGGCTAAAATTATTTATTCAATTATTAATAAAAAACCAAAGCGTGCGGATGTATATTGGCTGGTCCACGTTGATGTGATGGATCATCCACATACAAAAGAGTATTCGATCGATCAGCTTATCCCGGGTAAGTTAATACGGGTTGATTTTAAACTTGGCTTTAGAGAAGAACAGCGCATCAGTCTGCTGTTCAGAAAAGTAGTTGAGGAAATGGTAAAAAAAGGTGAAATTGACATTACCAGTCAATACGACACCTTACGTAAATACAATATTCCAGGTGACTTTAAGTTTGTTGTTTTGGAAAAAGTACTCTCCAAAACCAACCAGATGACATGGATAGAGAAGGTAATTATGGACATCTATGGTTACCTCAAAAAAATGAGTTTGTCCGAAGAAAAAGGTTTCGGTTTAGATTCCAGCTTTGTTACAATTGAGCGGGTTCCACTCAATTTTCCACAGACTTCAGAGGTCCATCTCATACGGAAAGATTAAGACTCCTCAAGGTGATGCGCAAGCATCACCTTTTTTATTCAATAGAATTGCATTACTTTTGTTGCAAATAATACATCATGGCAGACGCTAATCCAAAAAAGAAATTACACCCTAGAAATAGACATCTCGATAACTATAATTTTGAAGAACTGAGCAAAGTCGAACCTTCGCTCAAAGATTTTGTTATAGAAAATGCTTATAACGTAAAATCCATCGATTTTAACAATCCCGATGCTGTTAAAACGTTAAACAAGGCACTTCTAAAAAAATATTACCACATTCAACACTGGGATATTCCCAAAGAGAATCTTTGCCCCCCTATTCCGGGCCGAGCAGATTATATTCATTATATCGCAGACGTGCTTGCAAGGGATAATAATGGTGAGATTCCAAAAGGTGGAAATATCCATATACTCGATATCGGTGTTGGTGCAAATTGTATCTACCCAATCATCGGGCATCAGGAGTATGGATGGAGCTTTGTAGGATCTGAAATTATCAAGAGCGCATACAAAAATGCAATCGAGATAACACGGACAAATATGAGCTTAAAGAAGAGTATACAAATCCGTTTACAAAATAACCCGAAAGCCATATTCAAAGATATTATCCTTCCAGGTGAGAAATATGATGTGGTAATCTGTAATCCCCCATTTTTTAGCTCTCAAACCGAGGCTTTACAGCAGTCCATCCGTAAGACTACAGGCATTAAAGAAGCTAAAATAGACGAAAAACCTGTAACACAAGCATTTTCTGGACAAGGAAGCGAGTTGTGGTGTGATGGTGGTGAAAAAGCTTTCTTGTCACGCATGATCTTTGAAAGTCAATTTCACAAAGATCAAGTAAAATGGTTCACAACATTAGTTGCTCACCGCGAAGACATTCGCTTTCTACAACACAAACTAAAGAAAATAAATGTAAAAGAGACCGAGGTGATCCGCATGGAACAAGGCAATAAGGTAAGCCGAATCCTTTTGTGGAGATTCTAATACATCCATAATGGATCAAAGAAAAGGAGCTATCTTTTATCAGATCGCTCCTTTTCTTTGATCATTATTGTACGACGCTTCTCTTATACTATACTTGCGCCTGTTTATTTAACTTTGAATGTTTATAGCCATACATAAAATATACAGCCAATCCAATTACGAGCCAGATCACAAATATTATCCAGTTACTTGCCCCCAATTCCGTCATCAAATACAAATTGATCAGGATACCAACGACAGGCAATAGCGAAAAGTTCATTTTAAAGCTATAAATACTCAGGCCAAGCCAGGTTAACCAAAATATAATGACCAACATTTTATGTTCTATAATTTCAAGGATGGAGAGCGATTTCCACTCTTTTATCGTCTCTTGCCCATAGCTAAAAATGAGCACTATAGCGATCAGTAGCCCTGCACCAACTAAATATTTGCCATTGATGTAAGGAACTTTAAATTTGGATTTTGCAGATAAGCCCGAATAATCCATATACAATACACCTGCACAAACAAGGATAAAGGCAAAAAAAGTACCCACGCTCGTTAGATCCACAAAGAAGTCCATTTTAAAAAATAACGAAGGAATAGCAACCACCAAACCCGTTACAATAGTCGCAAAAGAAGGTGTCTTATATTTTGGGTGGATCGTCGCGAATTTCTTCCACAACAAACCGTCCCGACTCATAGTCATCCAAATTCTTGGTTGAGCCAATTGATACACCAGCAAAGCACTGGTAATGGCAATCACAGAGGTCACCGATATAATTCCGGCCATATGGTCAAAGCCGACATATTTAAACACGAAAGCAAGTGGATCCTTCACATTTAATTCGGTATAGTTAACCATCCCCGTCAAGACCAGGGTAATGGCAACATACAATACAGTACAAATCAATAGACAATAGATCATTGCCTTAGGCAGATCGCGCTGTGGGTTTTTACACTCTTCGGCAGTTGTGGAGATCGAATCGAATCCGATAAAGGCAAAGAAAACTGCGGCTACACTTCCGAGTACACCTTTCAGGCCATTCGGTGCAAAAGGTGTCCAATTTTCAGGTTTAATGAAAAATATACCCCCAAAAATGACAGCCAAGATGATTGCTACCTTAATCATCACCATCACCATACTGGCTTTCTGCGATTCCTTAATTCCTATGTAAACCAACCAAGTGACCAAAAACGTGATAACACCTGCCGGTAAATCAAAAATAATAGGGACACCGCCAATCCGTGGCGCACTATTAAAAGCATCCAGACCATGCTGGTCGATTGCGGTCAAAGCAGCAGCGCCGTGTTGATTCATTTTGTCTACAGCATCATAAGCATAGCCCGGTGCCATGGATAACCAAGCTGGTATATGTAAACCAAAGCCTTCCAGCATGGAAACAAAATACTGCGACCAAGAAATGGCAATAACGGTATTGGAAACAGCATACTCTAAGACCAACGCCCAACCTATAATCCATGCAAACAATTCACCAAAGGCCACATAAGCATACGTGTATGCCGAGCCCGAAACAGGAACGGTACTGGCAAATTGCGCATAGGCCAATGCTGTAAAAACACAGGCAAAAGCCGTAAAAACGAAGAGAAGTGAGACTGCTGGTCCACCTTCATAACTCGCCAATCCAATTGTGCTAAAGATTCCGGCCCCTACAATAGCGGCGATACCCAACGAAACCAGATCTGTTACCCCCAATACCTTTGCAAGGCCTGTCCCCCCCTCTTTTTGGGTGTCATGCAGAATCTGATCAACACTTTTCTTCCGAAAAAGTCTATGTGACATGTAAATTTAGTTTTTGATACTTAAAATTATGCGAAAATAAATATTTTCAAGGTCTTATACTATTGGTATTTTCTGATGGACTAATTAAAGTCCACCAGCGCATATTGAATATACTGGTAAATTTCCTGATAATCGGTCATCTGCGTATGTAAATAGGAAATCAGCTGTTCCGTCAGAAGCTGTCTTTGCTCCACTGAAACTTCAAATCGCCACAATCGTTTACAAATATTGAAAAGTGCACCTGCAATTTTTTCCACCTCTGCATAGTCATAAATATACTTCCACTCAATAAACTGATGATAGAATTTTTCAAACTTAGGAATATCATTCAGTTGATTAATTTTCAAAAACTTCCGAACAGCGTCTTCATTGACATGCATTAGTGCAGCGTAGAATTTATCGATGGAGACCGCTTTATTTTGTGTTAGGATATGATCCAGCAATAGCTCCAACGCGATATGAGCCATAAAGGACGGCCGGATAGGCAGCCCCGCTAAACTAGACTGGATTTTTAATTTCAGTTGATGTGTATGATGAAAAAAATAAGGTGAATTGTGAAACAGGCGATCGACCTCGATATGACGGTTCCAACCGATATACATCTGCTCGAGTAAAGGATTGTCCAAAAGCTCATCTTCATATTGCCGCGGTTTTAGCATAAAAGATTTATCGGCATTTTTTAACAGATCTGGTAACAGTCCACCCACAATACGCTCGGGGTTGGTCGCAAACCGCTCAAAATAGAAATGTGATAAAAAATTCATACCAGCTTATTAGCGTGTGCTTTTATATGGAATTATTCGCTCAATATACGCTTAATCTCCTATCTTTGCATCTTGTAAATTAAAAAATTAAATCCATTTAACAATGAGCTTTGTAGAAGAATTACGTTGGAGAGGCATGTTGCAAGATATTATGCCCGGCACTGAAGACTTACTGAATAAAGAAAAAGTCGCTGGTTATATCGGCTTTGATCCCACAGGCGACTCTCTACACGTAGGACACTTGACGCAGATCATGACGTTGATCCACTTCCAAAAT
Organism: Sphingobacterium sp. B29; assembly: GCF_001952815.1. NCBI lineage: Bacteria > Pseudomonadati > Bacteroidota > Sphingobacteriia > Sphingobacteriales > Sphingobacteriaceae > Sphingobacterium > Sphingobacterium sp. B29. Next base: position 5,747,745 of record NZ_CP019158.1, read on the forward strand.
GCGGGCCACAAACCAGTTGCCCTAGTTGGAGGGGCAACAGGAATGATTGGAGACCCTTCTTTCAAATCTGCAGAGCGTAACTTGTTGGACGAAGCTACCCTACAGCATAATGTAGCTTGTCTAAAAAAACAGTTAGGCAAATTTCTTGAATTTGGAGAAGGTGAAAATGACGCCCAAATGGTTAATAATTACGACTGGTTCAAAGATTTTAAATTTTTGGATTTTATCCGTGATATCGGTAAAATGATTACCGTTAACTATATGATGGCAAAAGATTCTGTAAAAAAACGTTTGGAAGGTGACAATGGTCTTTCATTTACAGAGTTTACCTATCAATTGATTCAAGGTTATGACTTCTACTACCTTTGGAAGCACCACAACTGTAAAGTTCAAATGGGTGGGTCCGACCAATGGGGCAACATTGTAACAGGAAGTGAAATGATTCGTCGCCAAGATCAGGGAACTGCCTATGCAATCACCACGCAATTAATCAAAAAAGCCGATGGTCAGAAATTTGGAAAAACCGAATCTGGTGCCGTATGGTTAGATCCAAAGAAAACCTCGCCGTATAAATATTACCAATTTTGGTTGAATACCTCGGATGATGATGCTAAAAACTGGATCAAAATTTTCACACTCAAACCCCAGGACGAAATAGCGTCTATTATTGCAGAACATGATGCAGCGCCACATTTACGTCTAGTTCAAAAAGCACTGGCAAAAGATATCACCATTCGTACCCACTCCGAAGAAGCATACGAAACTGCGATCAAAACTTCTGAATTTCTTTTTGGTAATGGTTCTTTAGAGTTTTTGAACAACTTAGATCACGAGGCTGTTTTAGAGGTATTTGAAGGCATTCCTCAGTTTCAGGTCGCTAAAGCAGATCTTGCAGCAGGCATCAATATTCTTGATTTACTAGCTGTTCAAACACAAGTATTCCCTTCCAAAGGTGAAGCCCGCAAAATGCTTCAGGGCGGCGGAGTTTCTATCAACCGAGAAAAAGCAACTGATATTGAAGAGTCAGTTACGGAAAATCACCTTGTAAACAATAAGTATATTGTTGCACAACGCGGTAAAAAGAATTATTACCTGATTATCGCAAATTAGTAATCAGCAGTATATTACTTTAATAATCCATAAGTAATCAGCAGTATTCCATTTTAATAATCCATAAGTATAAAAAAGTCCCTTTTGAACAACTCAAAGGCTTTTTTATACAATCCAAAGTTCTTCCTCCTCCGCTGAAAAAATCGGTCAAGTTATTTTAATAGTTTTTCAAATGCCTTACGTGCAGCCCCTCTAAAATGTACCTCCCCACAATATTGATATCCCAGCTTTTCGAATACATGCAACATTCCTCCATTGTCAAAATTAGTATCCACCTTAATACTATAAACCCCATGATCAACCGCGATCTTCTCCACCCCAGACATAATAGCCGTCCCCACACCTTTCATATGCGGATCCTGCGCCGAAGCCAATCGGTGTATACCAACATAAGGACCATCACTTAACCATTTTCCGTCAATATCATTATAAGCAGGTTCGACATCAAAAATAATAGCAACATAACCTACAATCCTATCCTCCACTTCAACGACATGCCCATAGCCCTTATCAATATCAGACTGCACCACATCTTCATTCGGATAACCATCTTGCCATTGTCGGCTACCTTGTTCTTTCCTGAGGGCAATTGCTTGTTGTATAATTTCCCAAATCCGTCCTTTATCAGCTAATGTCGCTTTTCGTATTTCAAACTTGTTCATCCTATCTGTTATTTTTATTCGTAAAACTACATATTTTACAGCAACTCCAAAGAATACACCAAAACAGTGGCAATCTGTATTGATATCCACATTCTTTGGTCAAACCCATTTGCAGGGCATAGTATTTGCTAGTCATTATAACTATCAAGCTTTTTAGCTACATCTAAATTTATTCATGCATAAAAAACGACAAACTTAAAATAATTAGGCTATCGGCATCTATAAAATACTATCAAAATAACTAAGTTTGTAAGCAGTATAATTGTGAGCTTTTCAATGTCAAACAAAGGAAATACATTTAGGCAGACAGGGAATTCAGTTTCCGGCAAACGTGCCCCTCAAAAGGAATCAACAACATTTAAAAAAGAAAAAAGTCAAAAAAATAGTGTACCAAGAGATTATTCTGATGCACAGCAAAAGGCTGTCAAGATATTAGGAATTTTATTGATCTTGCTTTCATTGGCATTTGCGACCGCTTTCGTATCCTACCTATTTACTTGGGAAGACGATCAAAGTTATATCGCAAAAACCAATGGCGGATGGTCAACATTATTTAGATCTACGGAAGAAATTCATGATGAAGCTGTTGATCTACCCGTTGTCGATAATAAACTAGGGAAATTTGGCGCATTGCTTGCCAACCAATTCATGTACGAATGGTTTGGCGTCGCATCTTTTCTCTTTATCCCGGTATTATTCATTTTAGGATATCGCCTGTTGTTCAAGAAATCATTACTTCCATTGTACCGTACTGTGGTCTATTCTTTTGTTGCAATCGTTTTTATCTCGGTAACATTAGGCTTCCTACATGGATTTATGGCCGATACACCGCATATGCTCGAGGGGAAATTTGGTTTTTGGACCAATAAATTACTGGAAGCACAAGTTGGTATTGTCGGCGTTGGCTGTATATTGGCTTTTGCCTACCTGACGACATTAATCTTACTTTACAACCTCGATTTTAAATTTGTCCTATTCAGTAACAGGAAATCCAAGTCATTCTCCGAAGATATGGACGAAGTGGATGAAGATGAATACGCCCCGCACAATCTAAGAAACAAAATTCATATTGAAGATGATTCCATCCAATCTGTACGGGAATCTTTTCAACGCCCAACATCAATCAATGAGCGATTTCAATCTGCTCGTGAAAAAGATGTGCAGGAAGAACTTCAGCGTCCTGCTTTTACCCATCACCCCGTACCTGAAGTACAAATTGATCCGAAAGACAAAGTGGTGCTCTCGTTCGACGACAGTCCGCTTGAACGAACAGAGAATACACCTTCAATCAGTTTCACCATTGATCAGCCGAATGAAGAATTTGAAGCGGAAGACTTACCGCTAATCCGAGAATATCAAACACCTAAAATTGAAGCAGAACCTCAACAAGAGCCAGAAGCTGCCATCGAACCTGATGCAATACCAGGTCTGGTGGTTGAGGATATCAAAGAGGAAAAAGAGATTACTGCCAGTGACCTTGTAGCCCAATTCGGACAATATGATCCAAAATTGGATCTTTCTGGCTACCAACATCCGGCATTGGATTTATTGAAGGACTATGGTGGTGGTAAAATTACCATCAATCAACAGGAACTCGAAGCGAACAAAAACAGGATTGTTGATACCCTGAGAAACTACAGTATCGAGATCGAAAGTATCAAAGCAACTATAGGTCCAACGGTAACTTTGTATGAAATTATACCAAAACCAGGTGTGCGGATTTCAAAAATCAAAAATCTGGAAGATGACATTGCCTTAAGTCTTGCGGCATTGGGTATACGGATTATTGCACCTATGCCTGGAAAGGGAACAATCGGTATTGAGGTACCAAATTCCAGTCCGGAAATGGTATCCATGCGATCAGTACTTGCTACGGAGAAGTTTCAGAAAACAGACATGGATCTCCCGATTGCTTTAGGTAAAACAATTTCCAATGAAGTCTATATTGCCGATTTAGCTAAAATGCCTCACCTTCTAGTTGCGGGAGCGACCGGACAAGGTAAATCAGTAGGTATCAACGCCATTCTGACCTCTTTACTGTATAAAAAGCATCCGGCTGAACTAAAATTTGTTCTTGTTGACCCTAAGAAAGTGGAACTTTCACTATTCAAAAAAGTAGAGCGCCACTTCCTAGCAAAATTGCCTGACGACGGAGATGCAATTATTACCGATACGAAGAAGGTCATCAACACCTTAAATTCTCTGTGTATAGAAATGGATCAACGTTATGATTTGTTAAAAAATGCGCAGGTACGGAATTTAAAGGAATATAATGCAAAATTTATCAATCGCAGATTAAACCCTGAGGAGGGTCATCGATTCTTACCATATATCGTTCTTATTGTTGATGAGTTTGCCGACTTGATGATGACAGCAGGAAAAGAGGTCGAAACACCGATTGCACGATTGGCACAATTGGCCCGTGCGGTAGGGATTCACTTGGTTATTGCAACCCAACGTCCTTCTGTCAATATCATTACCGGTACAATCAAGGCCAACTTCCCTGCACGTCTCGCATTCCGTGTGTTATCGAAAGTCGATTCACGGACCATTCTAGATACAGGCGGTGCAGATCAGTTGATCGGTCGAGGTGACATGCTTCTAGCGACTGGAAGTGATTTGATACGTATTCAGTGTGCTTTTGTTGATACGCCAGAGGTTGAACAAATTTCCGACTACATCGGTGCACAACGAGGCTACCCTTCGGCATTTATGCTTCCGGAATACGTAGACGAAAACGGAGATGGTTCTGGTAGCGTGGATTTTGATCCCAAAGACCGCGATCAGTTGTTCGAAGAAGCTGCCCGATTGATTGTCATGCATCAGCAAGGCTCTACGTCATTAATCCAACGTAAATTAAAATTGGGTTATAACAGAGCTGGACGAATCATCGATCAATTGGAAGCTGCTGGAATTGTAGGTCCATTTGAAGGAAGTAAGGCCCGCGAGGTACTTTATCCAGATGAGTATTCATTAGAACAATTTTTGGAGACGTTAAGAAAGGACAACTAAGATGAAAAAACAATTGTGGTTTATGGTAGGTTTGCTAATTATTGCATACAGCCAAAACAGTTATGCACAAAATGATGCCACTGCTAAAGCATTACTGACGAAAGTAAGCCAAAAGTACAATGCATACAAAACAATACAGGCCAACTTCTCATTAGCTATTAAACAAGCTAATGGTGGTTCACATACTGACGCTGGAACAATATACCTGGACAAGAGTAACAACAAGTACCAGGTCAATACCAAAAATCAAGTATTGATATCGGATTCCAAGACACAGTGGAATATCATGAAAGCCGAAAAGGAAGTGGAAATCTCAGAAGCAAGCAATTCGACCAACGAGATCAATCCAACAAACATATTCAGCTTCTACACCAGCGGTTTTAAATATACCTTGACCAATACTGAAAAGGTAAAGGGACTTACGCTAAGTGTCGTTGAATTAAGTCCGCTCGATAGCAAAAAAAACTATTCAAAGATAAAGCTGCGTATCAATAAGGCAAGCAACCTGATCTATGATACGACCGTTTTTGATAAAAGTGGTAATCGCTATACCTATACATTAACTTCGCAAGAAGGCAATAAAGCGCTTTCAGGTAGTCTATTTGTATTCAACAAAAATGATTACAAAGGTTTTGAAATCGTCGATTTAAGATAAAAATCTATCGACGCCATAACACTGATTAAACGCAGTAACATAAAAAAGCTTCATTATGGAAAGCCTTTTTTATGTTACTTTAATCGTTATTGTACTTGACGCAATTTTAGAGCATATTGGGTTCCTTATCCAAGGTCTCGCTTTCTTTGTTTGCATAACGCGAATAACCATGCTTTTGCGGATGTTCGATAATTTCCTTCATTGAAACAAGTTTGTACACATACGAACCCGTTTCATTATTCAATTTCAATGCAAAATAGTCGTCCTTTTTTTGTCTCCTTATAGAACCTCTTAAACTACCATCACCGACATTATATGCTGCAGCTACCAAGGTCCAGTTTCCAAATTGGGCATACAGGTATTTCAAGTATCTGGCAGCAGCATGTGTAGATTTAACAAGGTCTTTCCGGTCATCTACTGTACCATTGACTTTCAATCCATACAATCGCGCTGTTGCTGGCATAAACTGCCAATAACCACCAGCTCCCTTAGATGAAACAACAGCTTTACTAAGCCCGCTTTCCACTAAGGGGATATACTTAAAATCCTCCGGAATACCATGTGATTTAAGGATCTTTGCGATCATAGGCAAATAGGTCTCTGCCTTTTTGTGCATATCGTATGATCCTGTTTTTTTAAACGAGAATCGATTGAAAAATTTGCGCAATTTACTTTCCACAAGCGGACGATCCATCGGTAATGAATCTTCGGCAAATGTCAATGAATTCATATAAGATTCAAACGAATTGCTTTTTTCTTTTTTTTCTTCTTCGTCCCCATGATGAGCGGGAACTACTACGAGCTTCGGTTCAACGATCTTATCGCCGTTTGAAGCGTTGTTGTGTGGGGTTGAGTATAATTTTGACAGCAATAAAGCAAACAAAATCAAACTACTACATAAAACTTTCTTTCTTATCATTCACTCCCTTAATGCTATCCTATCCACGACTCCAATCGATCAAAAAATAGCTTGGTTCAAATTCAAGGGTACAAAGGTAAACACTATTTATTTAAAAAACAAATAGTTACATTACAGACAACTTAAAGTGGCTTTTTTGGCGTAAAAACGCAACAAATTCAAGAAAAGACAAAAAGATAAGGATTTTTTCGCAAAACCCAAAATTATACCTAACTTTGTGGTTCACATTTTAGCAAAACACAATGCCATTCAGCAATAAAAGGAACAGTCGTGATGACAACTCCAGAAAGTCACGAGGCAACTCAGATAGCTTCAAATCTAGAGGCGATAAGAACAATAGTTTCGGAAAAAAATCATATGGGTCGAATGACCAATCTGAAAGAGGTTCTTTCAGAAAAGATGATAATCGTGAGAACAGATCATTCGGATCTAAAAAATTCTCAGACAAACCTCCCTTCCGAGGAGAGAACAATTCCTTCCGTTCAAAAGATAATTCAGAAAAATCCTTTGGTAGAGGAGGCCGCTCATTTGATAAAAATGATTCTTCAAGATCTTTTGACAAAAAAGATTCCTTCAATAAATTTGATAGATCAGAACGTTCTTTTGACAAAAAAGATAACTTCAAACGTTCCGATAGAAATGACTCTTCAAGATCTTTTGACCGCTCAGAGCGTTCTTTTGATAAAAGAGATAATTTCAAACGTACAGACAGAAATGATTCCTCAAGATCTTTTGACCGTTCAGAGCGTTCTTTCGATAAAAAAGATAACTTCAAACGTACAGACAGAAATGATTCCTCAAGATCTTTTGACCGTTCAGAGCGTTCTTTCGATAAAAAAGATAACTTCAAACGTACAGACAGAAGTGATTCCACAAGATCTTTTGACCGTTCAGAGCGTTCTTTCGATAAAAAAGATAACTTCAGACGTTCAGATAGAAATGACACTCCAAGATCTTTTGATAGATCGGAGCGTTCTTTTGATAAAAGAGACAGTTTCAAACGTTCAGACAGAAATGACTCTTCAAGACCTTCTAACAGAAAGTTTGATGGCGAAAGAAGTAGAAATTTTGATGACAACAAAAACTTTGGTGATAAACAATATATTAAACGTCCAAAGAAAAAAGCAGAGGATGCAGAGGATGATGGCTTAGTTCGTTTAAACCGTTACATCGCCAATGCTGGTATTTGTTCAAGACGTAAAGCTGATGAGCTTATCACTGCTGGTGTCATTTGGGTAAATGGAGAACCTGTTACAGAATTGGGTACTAAGGTAGATCCTGCAACAGATGAAATCCGTTACAACAACGAACGATTAAAACGTGAAAAAAATGTTTACGTTTTGTTGAACAAACCAAAAGATTATATCACGACTACAGATGATCCTCAGGAGCGTCATACCGTAATGGAACTAGTTTCTAAAGCGACAAAAGAAAGAATCTATCCTGTTGGTCGTCTTGACAGAAACACGACGGGACTTCTTTTAATGACAAATGATGGTAGTCTTGCTGAAAAACTTTCACACCCGCGCAACAGCATCAGCAAAATCTATAATGTCGAGTTAAACAAAAGCCTTACACAAGGTGATTTTAACAAAATCAGCTTTGGCATCGAATTAGAAGATGGTGTAATCAAACCCGATGACTTGAGCTATGTTCAAGGTGGATCAAAACGTGAGGTTGGCATCCAAATCCACTCAGGAAAAAATCGTATCGTACGTCGTATTTTTGAGTCATTAGGATATGAAGTCGTTAAATTGGACCGTGTGGTTTATGCAAACTTAACGAAAAAAGATCTTCCACGTGGCCGCTGGAGATATTTAGAGGAACGTGAAATCGTGCAATTAAAGCACCTGATTTAATCGCTTAAGAAGATAAATAAAAATAAAGGACGGTCATTCAGTTAACCGTCCTTTATTTTTTATATTTGCTCTTTCAAATAAAACAACAAAGAATATGACTGATCCGAAAACACTTTCATCCGTTGCGGAATTCCATAAAACATTCCAACATCCAATCCTAGACACCCCTACGATTCCATCTGAACAAAGATGTGCCTTACGGGTATCGTTGATCGCTGAGGAATTAAAAGAATTAGAAGAAGCCATCCAGGATAAGGATTTGGTAGAGATTGCAGACGCACTATGTGACATTCAATATGTACTTGCTGGAGCGGTATTAGAATTTGGTTTAAAAGATAAATTCTCAGCTCTTTTTGATGAAGTTCAACGTTCCAATATGAGCAAGGCATGTAAAGACGAAGCAGAAGCCATCGCTACACAGGAGCACTATAAATTAAAAGGCGTAGAATCCTATTATAAAGAAGTTGATGGCAAATTCCTGGTATTCAGAACAGCCGACAATAAAACGTTAAAATCTATCAATTACTCTCCAGCCGATCTAAAAACGATTGTTGAGGGCTAAATAAAAGATGGTGATCGTACCCTATTTTTTGTAGGTAAACAGCAAAGGCTTCTTTAGAGAAGCCTTTGCTGTTTTTTATAGCGCGGAATATATTTATTAAACGCGATAGCATCCAATTATCTATCAAAAGAGTAGAAATTATTGGAGGCGACTAAAAAAGACTTCCTTGCACGACCTGACGTGCTTCCAATCCCTTATCGATGTATGTTTGAATACCTGATTTCGGTAAGCCCCAATTCGGGGCAATTAACAATTCTTTATCTGCAATCCCGAAAATACGTTGAATGATCAGATCAGGACGCAATCGAGGAATAAACTTCGCTAAGAACTCGGTGTAACCTTCCATCGAAAAAAGTTCAAAGGGCTCACGTTTGAACTTAACCCCCATAATGGATCCCTCTACAATATGTAGGTGATGTAGCTTCACAAATTTAATCTGTGGAAAGCGGTTGATTTCATCTGCATATTTCAACATCATTTCTTCAGATTCCCATGGGAAGCCAAAGATTGTATGTACACAAAGTTCCAAAGGGGTATCTTTCAGCATATCCATGACCTGAACAAATTCGTCGTGAGAACAGCCTCTATTGATCTGCTCCAATGTATCGTTGTAGATCGATTCCATACCCATTTCCAAATCCACATCGTAACGATCTGTATAAGACTCCAACAATGCAATCTTTTCAAAATCCAAACAATCAGGACGTGTGCCAACAGAAAGCCCCAAAGTATTTTCAGGATCAATACTTAAGGCCTCATCATACATCATTTTCAGTAGATGCGTCGGCGCATATGTATTTGTATTTGGTTGGAAATAAATAATAAACTTCTCGGCGCCATAGCTATTGCGTGCTCTTTCAATACCCGATTCTACCTGCTCCCGTATCGAAGGAATTTTCCGGGCAGTATCCGGTGTAAAAGAATCTACATTACAGTAAGTACAACCACCATAGCCCTTACTACCATCACGATTGGGACAAGTAAAATTACCATCCACAATCACTTTAAACACTTTCTGTCCGTTATACTTTTGCTTTAAATAAGCCCCGTAATGATTATACGGTTTAATTCCGTTGTCCAATAATGTACCCATTGCGCTGCAAAGTTACTCAATAAAAATCATATGTGACCATTACTTTCTCAGGATCAAATGTTAAATCAACAATACCTATCTTGGGGGTTGGAAGATAGTTTTGGTAGGAAACAAAAATGTAATCCTGTCTGTCTTGGCAAATACCTAATCTCAGATTAAACAAGAGAAGGCAGACGATGATCAAACAATTTCTCATATGGCCAGTAAGTAATATGTACAGCAATATACAAAAAACCTAGATACGGGAGTTCTAGAACAGGCGAGATGCTTCACAAGGAAAGTACTTAAACGAAAGAAGCCCTTGACTGTTTCCAGCAAGGGCTTCCGTGTAAAAAAAGGCACCGACCTACTCTCCCACCTGTTACGGCAATACCATCGGCTCTGGCGGGCTTGACTGCTCTGTTCGGAATGGGAAGAGGTAGACACCGCCGATATAGGCACCTAAAAATCTTTATTGGATGATCTATGATATTCTTATCATGTGATTCATGCCAACTGACATAGCTATTGAAAGAGGTTCGTTTCCTGTTTGTTTCTTAAAAATTAAAGAGGAAGACAACAGTGTCTGTCTGCTTGAGAAAGCTTCGGGCTATTAGTACCACTTGGCTTTGGTCTCTCAACCTTTACACCTATGGCCTATCAACGTAGTCATCTTCTACGACCCTATAAGGAAGTCTCATCTCGTGGCTAGTTTCGCACTTAGATGCTTTCAGCGCTTATCTATTCCAGACGTAGCTACCCTGCCGTACACCTGGCGGCATAACAGGTTCACCAGAGGTCTGTCCAACCCGGTCCTCTCGTACTAAGGTCAGATCCACTCAAACTTCCAACGCCCACAACAGATAGGGACCGAACTGTCTCGCGACGTTCTGAACCCAGCTCGCGTGCCACTTTAATGGGCGAACAGCCCAACCCTTGGGACCTTCTCCAGCCCCAGGATGTGACGAGCCGACATCGAGGTGCCAAACCTCCCCGTCGATATGAGCTCTTGGGGGAGATCAGCCTGTTATCCCCAGCGTACCTTTTATCCTTTGAGCGATGGCCCTTCCATACAGAACCACCGGATCACTATGTCCGTCTTTCGACCCTGTTCGACTTGTCGGTCTCACAGTCAAGCAAGCTTATGCCATTGCACTCCACGTACGGTTACCAAGCGTACTGAGCTTACCTTTGAAAGCCTCCGTTACCTTTTTGGAGGCGACCACCCCAGTCAAACTACCCACCAAACAATGTCCTCGGCATTGCCGAGTTAGAAACCGAATACAGAAAGGGCGGTATTTCAAGGTTGATTCCATGACTCCTGGCGAAGCCACTTCAACATCTCCCGCCTATCCTACACATCCTGTACCCAATCTCAATGTTAAGCTATAGTGAAGGTGCATGGGGTCTTTCCGTCCCGTTGCGGGTAATCGGCGTCTTCACCGATACCACAATTTCACCGAGCTCATGGCTGAGACAGCGCCCAGATCGTTACACCATTCGTGCAGGTCGGAACTTACCCGACAAGGAATTTCGCTACCTTAGGACCGTTATAGTTACGGCCGCCGTTTACTGGGGCTTCGATTCAATGCTTCTCTTGCGATGACATCCCCTCTTAACCTTCCAGCACCGGGCAGGTGTCAGGCCTTATACTTCATCTTGCGATTTTGCAAAGCCATATGTTTTTGTTAAACAGTCGCCTGGGCCTTTTCACTGCGGCTGCTCTTACGAGACAGCGCCCCTTCTCCCGAAGTTACAGGGCCATTTTGCCGAGTTCCTTAGCCATGACTCACTCGAGCACCTTAGGATTCTCTCCTCGACCACCTGTGTCGGTTTGCGGTACGGGTCTTCATAACCTGAAGCTTAGCGGGTTTTCTTGGAAGTCTGTTTACCTGCTCTATCAGCGCCACCGGAGCTTTGCTGTACTATTGGGGTTCAGCAGGGTCGGCGGATTTGCCTACCGTCCCTATACCTACGCCTTTCAACGAACTATTCCGTCAGTTCGCGGCAGTGTCACTACTCCGTCACCACATCGCAGTTATGAAGAGTACTGGAATATTAACCAGTTGTCCATCGGCTTGCCCCCTTCGGGTGCGCCTTAGGTCCCGACTGACCCTGATCCGATTAACGTTGATCAGGAAACCTTGGTCTTTCGGTGGGCGGGTTTCTCACCCGCCTTATCGTTACTTATGCCTACATTTGCTTTTCCATAACCTCCACAGTTCATTGCCAAACTGCTTCCCCGGCGATGGAATGCTCCCCTACCAGATGCACATCTTTCAGTACAAATCCATAGCTTCGGTACCGTTCTTGATGCCCGTTTATTATCCACGCCCGGCCGCTCGACTAGTGAGCTGTTACGCACTCTTTAAATGAATGGCTGCTTCCAAGCCAACATCCTAGCTGTCTGGGCAACCGGACCTCGTTAGTTCAACTTAGAACGAATTTGGGGACCTTAGCTGATGGTCTGGGTTCTTTCCCTCTCGGCCTTGGACCTTAGCACCCAAAGCCTCACTGCCGGCTATATTTGATAGCATTCGGAGTTCGTCTGGATTTGGTAGGATTTGACTCCCCCGCACCCAATCGGTAGCTCTACCTCTATCAAACTCTACGCCGACGCTGTTCCTAAAAACATTTCGGGGAGTACGAGCTATTTCCCAGTTTGATTGGCCTTTCACCCCTACCCTCAGGTCATCCGGAAACTTTTCAACGTTTATCGGTTCGGTCCTCCATTACATGTTACTGCAACTTCAACCTGCCCAAGGGTAGATCACAAGGTTTCGCGTCTACCTCATCTGACTATGCGCCCTATTAAGACTCGCTTTCGCTTCGGCTGCGTCCCTGAAGGACTTAACCTTGCCAGACAAGAGTAACTCGTAGGCTCATTATGCAAAAGGCACGCTGTCACAGGACCTGCCTGCTCCAACCGCTTGTAAGCACACGGTTTCAGGTTCTTTTCACTCCCCTGTTCGGGGTTCTTTTCACCTTTCCCTCACGGTACTGGTTCACTATCGGTCTCTCAGGAGTATTTAGCCTTACCAGATGGTGCTGGTGGATTCCCACAGGATTTCTCCGGTCCCGCGGTACTCAGGATACCACTATGTCAACATTCTTTACCTGTACGGGGCTCTCACCCTTGTCGCGCAGTTTCCCACCTGCTTCCAGTTCATAGCGCTGTACAATCTCGTGGTCCTACAACCCCGACCATGCCGTAACATGATCGGTTTGGGCTCTTTCCCGTTCGCTCGCCACTACTTGGGAAATCATTGTTATTTTCTTCTCCTACGCCTACTTAGATGTTTCAGTTCAGCGCGTTCGCGTTTTATACGACTATTCTTCAAATAGTCAGGTTGCCCCATTCGGAAATCTCTGGATCAAGTCGCATTTGCCAATCCCCAAAGCTTATCGCAGCTTATCACGTCCTTCTTCGCCTCTGAGAGCCTAGGCATCCCCCGTGTGCCCTTATTTACTTTCTTCACCGGCATAGCCTTTTGCTACTATGCGGCTGCTTTTGATATATATACCCGTATGCTAGGTTCGGGATCGTTCGGCATTCACCGAGGGCCTCTCCCTTACTTCAAACACATACACGTATTGTCTCTATACTGTTGTCTTCTCTTGTAATTTTTTTTCTCTTTCAATATGTCAAAGAACTCTTTTTCCGGTATCCTGAAGTATATCGCTATACACTTCACCGGTGATGTGGAGAATAACGGATTCGAACCGTTGACCCCCTGCGTGCAAGGCAGGTGCTCTAGCCAGCTGAGCTAATTCCCCATTCGTTTTCGTAGTCCCGAGCAGATTTGAACTGCTGACCCCTACATTATCAGTGTAGTGCTCTAACCAACTGAGCTACGGGACTAGCTTATCTTGTTCATCTCTTTCTCTCGGTCCTGCTCCTTTCGGGGCGGGCACTTTCTTCTGATGTTTTTTCTTCTTGCAATCATATGTAACGTGACGAGCACCGATCTTCGATACTCTAGAAAGGAGGTATTCCAGCCGCACCTTCCGGTACGGCTACCTTGTTACGACTTAGCCCCAATTATCGGTTTTACCCTAACACGCTCCTTTCGGTAACATGCTTTAGGTACCCCCAACTTTCATGGCTTGACGGGCGGTGTGTACAAGGCCCGGGAACGTATTCACCGCGTCATTGCTGATACGCGATTACTAGCGAATCCAACTTCATGGGGTCGAGTTGCAGACCCCAATCCGAACTGTGAATGGCTTTTAGAGATTAGCATCATATTGCTATGTAGCTGCCCGCTGTACCATCCATTGTAGCACGTGTGTAGCCCCGGACGTAAGGGCCATGATGACTTGACGTCGTCCCCACCTTCCTCTCTGTTTGCACAGGCAGTCTGTTTAGAGTCCCCACCATTACATGCTGGCAACTAAACATAGGGGTTGCGCTCGTTGCGGGACTTAACCCAACACCTCACGGCACGAGCTGACGACAGCCATGCAGCACCTAGTTTCGTGTCCCGAAGGACGAGTGCGTCTCTGCACTCTTCACTAACTTTCAAGCCCGGGTAAGGTTCCTCGCGTATCATCGAATTAAACCACATGCTCCTCCGCTTGTGCGGGCCCCCGTCAATTCCTTTGAGTTTCACCCTTGCGGGCGTACTCCCCAGGTGGATAACTTAACGCTTTCGCTGGGACGCTGGCTGTCTATCGCCAACATCGAGTTATCATCGTTTAGGGCGTGGACTACCAGGGTATCTAATCCTGTTCGATCCCCACGCTTTCGTGCATCAGCGTCAATACCAGCTTAGTGAGCTGCCTTCGCAATCGGAGTTCTAAGACATATCTATGCATTTCACCGCTACTTGTCTTATTCCGCCCACTTCAAATGGATTCAAGCCCATCAGTATCAAAGGCACTGCGATGGTTGAGCCACCGTATTTCACCCCTGACTTAATAGGCCGCCTACGCACCCTTTAAACCCAATAAATCCGGATAACGCTCGGATCCTCCGTATTACCGCGGCTGCTGGCACGGAGTTAGCCGATCCTTATTCTTCCAGTACATTCAGCTCTCTACTCGTAAAGAGGTTTATTCCTGGACAAAAGCAGTTTACAACCCATAGGGCAGTCTTCCTGCACGCGGCATGGCTGGTTCAGGCTTCCGCCCATTGACCAATATTCCTTACTGCTGCCTCCCGTAGGAGTCTGGTCCGTGTCTCAGTACCAGTGTGGGGGATTCTCCTCTCAGAGCCCCTAGACATCGTCGCCTTGGTAAGCCGTTACCCTACCAACTAGCTAATGTCACGCGAGCCCATCTCTATCCTATAAATATTTAATAATTCCTCGATGCCGGGAAATTATATTATGCGGTGTTAATCTCTCTTTCGAGAGGCTATCCCCCTGATAGAGGTAGGTTGCTCACGCGTTACGCACCCGTGCGCCACTCTCACCATCTTCGAGCAAGCTCTCCGATGGATCCCGTCCGACTTGCATGTATTAGGCCTGCCGCTAGCGTTCATCCTGAGCCAGGATCAAACTCTCCATTGTAAAATGAAGTTTTTGATTCCAACTATTTATAATAATCAGAATTCTTTTTTTATATCTCTGATCTTGGATCGAATTGAACGAATTACTTGAATTTGTTCATGACTTTCGTTTGTCTACTCGTCACGCTTACATGATTGTGTTTTCTTAAAGAACTTTGTCGCTTCAACTTCCGTATCTGCTTTATTCCGATAGGCATTGCGCCCCTCTTTATCGTTTTGTTTTTCCCTTCGTTTCCGTTGGGACTGCAAAGGTAGAAATCTTTTCTGAACTTCCAAAAACTTTTTGAAGTTTTTTTTTCTTTTCCCTTTTTTCGATTTCCGCGTTTAAACTTAAACCGGGCGGGATTTTTGATCCTGCCAGGCTTCTCTTAAACCCTTCTTTTTTCATGATTCCCTCTTTCGGGGTAACCGTCCCTCCCTTGCGGAGTGGTGCAAAGATAGGGAGATTACTAACAAACTTCCAAGCCTTTTGTTCTTATTATTTTCATTTTATCCTTAACTGCCTGTAACGGTGCGAGATTCTTTTTGTAAAACAGGTGACCGGAAGGCTGGGATGGCTGATCCGGCCACCAGATTGGGCCACATAGCGGCATCAGGTAACGAAAACATCCTGAATTGCACCTGCGGGGTCTACTGCCCCACCGACGCAGCATAACAAAGGGAGATTGAAAAACGCAAACGTAGCCGAACAGAGATCCGCAACCTTTAATACCATCGATATATATAATAGAAATAAGATGTGTTAGGAACCACAACCGTAGCGGAACAGCGAATGGCATGGCGACCTTAAGACTTGCCCGGGAATCTTTTTAGAATTTATGCAAGGCTCCCGATCCTGTCATTTTGGTCCAGGAATTACTTATTGTAAACTTTGATCAACTTTCATTTTAGTATAGGGTTTACTTAGGGTTTAGTTAGGGTTAGTTTAGGTATAGTTTAGGTTATAGCTAAACTAAACCTAACTTAAACCTAACTAAATACCAATTAAAATCTAGTTTAAAGAAGAACTAAATAAAAGCGAATAAATATAATCAACAAATAAGATAGTGGCACGCTTCACCTCCGATTTGCCGCAGAGAAACAGAAAACAACAGCGATTTGAAGGAATATAACAGAGATAAGACGCTAAGAAGCCCTTTTAGTCTGGAACAAGAGCTAAACTAACATCCTACAAAAGCAAAACTAGGTAATTACTACTTCTCCTCCGCTTTAAAAACCCAAAAACGCTGAAGTGTATAGTTGAAACCCAAAGAAACGAGCAGCTCAACGACTAGTTTTGAGAACAAAAAGTTTAAATGATATACATCCACCAGAAAATGAATTCCCGTAGACTTCAATGTAATACTACCACAGACGACAATCACAAATTTCCATAGCTGACTCCCTACAGACTTTTGCGTACTACCAAAGGACCAGTATCGATTGATCAAAAAATTAACAACAGCACCAAGGCTACCACTAATAGCATTAGAAAAAGGAGCACTGATATGAAGTAGCTTATAACAAGCAGAGTATACTCCAAAATCAAACAATCCGCCTAAAAAGGCGGAAAGTTGAGCTTTTAAAAAAGTAATAACTTTTGAAGACATCGTTAAATAGCCTCCTCCTGCTGTTTTTTCAATTTATCCTCTTTATCTTTTTCATCGCCTAATTTAAGAAGGAGGCGTGTATCATTTGTATTAATTATAAAAAGTGCGATACAAATTACCAGTACACACCAATTAATAGATCCAGGCATTAAAACTTCGAAGAGCATAACCAATGAAATAATCACTCGAATTTCAGTAGGCCCCAAAATTCCGGCGTCTATCGTATACTTATCTGTAATTCTATACCTGAGCTGAGAAATAATCATTGCCCAGCCATATAATGCGACTAATGTAAATCCCAGATACTTAAAATCGCCCACGGTATACAGCACATAACCTAATCCGATAAAAACCGTACTGATCCAATCCATTACAATATCCAGTGCGAAACCGTACCAGCGACGGGATTTATTGCGGTAGAATGCGATACGCCCATCTAATGAATCACCAAACCATTGTACAAAGAAACCAGGGATTCCTAAAAGTAAATAGCGAATATCAACATATTCAGCCAGTATAAAACTCCCCAATATCATTAAGGAACCTAAAAATCCAATTGCCGTAAGTCCATCCGAAGTAATCCAATTGGGGATTCGAGGAACGAGGTACGAAATAAGTTTTTGTTCGGGTTCACTTAAGATATTTGTTCTCTTTCTATCCTGAAAAAGTTTTTTATTTATTTTTAACTCACTCATTATCTGCGATTATAGCCATTTATTTTCCTTATACCAAGCCAATGCCTCCATTAAGCCTTTCTTCAAATCATATTTAGGTTGGTATTGTAGCTGACGTTGAGCCGCCGAGATATCACAGCCCCAGTTTTCAGCTGTAAGTTCATTCAGCCGTTCCGGATATAGTACAGGTATTGCTTTAGAATTTTTATACAAACGTTCAAAAATAACCGCGATAGTCTTCACTACACCCAAAGGAATATGCATACGAATCATTTTCTTTTGACTAAACTCTTTGAAAAACCTAGCCAACTCATAACGCCCATATACCTGTCCATCGCTAAGGTTATACACCTGCTTTCCACCTTGGTCAAAACGACAGGCATGAATAATCGCCTGCACCAGGTCGGCAACATAAATAAAGCTAAGCTTTTGAGGAGAGCGACCAACATAAGCATCCAGGCCTCCGTTCATTGTTTTAAAAACAATAAAAATATCCTTTTCACGAGGACCGTATACTGCAGTAGGGCGCAAAATCGTTAGTGGCTGATCTTTAAAATCATTCAACGCGAGCTCCGCTTTCCGCTTACTACGACCATATGCCGTAACAGGACGATAAGGGCTGCTTTCATCAATAAGTTTAGCATCGTAGTCAACAGGACCGATCGCCGCAAGACTACTAACGAAAACAAATCTTTTGATGGGAGTTTTTAAAGAAAAACAAGCCGATGCCAAGTTTTTTGTATAACCAACATTGACCTTTTCGAGATCTTCTTCATGTTTGGCACGAGTCATTGCCGCAGCATGAACAACATAGGTATAGTTTTCCGCTTCCAGTAATTCTCGGATAGACTCTTCATCAGAGAAATCCGGATAAACAAATTTATCTACAACAGAGCGAATTTCTGAAACATCACTTGACTTCCTCACCGCGGCATGAACTTCCATCCCCGCCTCTTTCGCTGCTCTTGTCAAATGATAGCCTACAAAACCACTCGCTCCGGTGATTAATACTTTTTCTATCATAATGATTTTTGATACAAACGATAACGTTTGTACAATTCTCCATTCATTTGCTCAATAGCGTGGTTCATCATGTAATTATGCTCCAACATCCATGAACATTCGGCCCCCTTAATATTAGAATCTTTTGATTCTTTTATAATTCGGCCATACAAACATGCTTCAATACCAAGTTTACGGTAGTCTTCCAATACCCCTAACATGAGTACACGAAGCAAGTTGATTTTTTTCTTTCCAAATAACAATTTAAAAATACCCGTAGGAAGTAGACGTCCGCGCTTCACTTTGATAAGGATCTGATTGATATCTGGTATCCCTAGACCAAAGCCAACAAGCTCACCATCTTTCTCCGCAACGATAGCAAAACGTGGATCGAGAATCATTTTTAAATCTTTGGCCGTATAATTAAATTCGTCCTCTGTCATCGGAACAAAACCCGAATTTTTATCCCATGCTCTATTATAAATGTCACGAACTTTTGCTGCCTCGTTTTTAAAATCCTTCACATTGAATTGACGCAATGTAATGCCAGATCTTTTCAAACGCTCTTCCAGCCTATCCAAAAGCAATACAGAACGCTTATCCGCAGACTTTTCCATAACCAAATAAGCTCTCAAATCCACTTTATGTCCATAGCCTGAATTGGTAATCAAGTCGATGTAATACGGTGAATTGTAGGGCATCATGGCCACCGGAGGCTTATCAAAACCGTCAACCAATAAACCAACGGTATCATTGGTCGATAAATTGATCGGCCCAACGATCGTATCCCCTCCTTTAGCTTTAACCCATTTTTCTGCAGTTTCAAATAACGCGTTTGCGACTTCTTGATCATCTATACAATCGAAAAAACCCCACTGTCCTTCATTCACATGATTAAAGGCATTATGGTTGTTGTTCCAGATGGCACATATACGACCGACAATCTTATCGTTACGATAAGCTAGAAAAGGTTGTGCTTGGGAATGTTTATAAAAGGGATGCTTGTCAGGGGAAAGCAAATCGTTTTGTTCAAGAAATAAGGCAGGTACATAATTAGGATTTCCCTCATAGAGACTATGAGGGAAATCTATAAACAGCCGTCTTTGTTTCTTTGTTTCAACGGGTATAATCTGAATCATACGATTAGATTTTATATTAATGTTTCAACTTCAGCTTGTTTGAATACTTTAACCATCTTCTCAATAGCCTCGTCGATTTGGTCATAAGTATGTGTCGCCATCAATGAAAAACGGATCAAAGACTCTTCCGCAGGAACTGCCGGAGAAACAACTGGATTAACGAATACACCATCATCTTGGAGCATTTTAGTTACCCAGAACGTTTTTTCATTGCTACGAATAAAGATTGGTAGAATAGGACTTTCCGTAGCACCTAAATCAAACCCATGATCCAGTAATTGTGCTTTGGCATAATCTGTATTTTTCCATAATTTTTCAATATGCTCTGGCTCATTTTGAATAATTTCCAAAGCTTTCAATGTGGAAGCCACCGAAGCTGGAGTCATTGAAGCACTGAACATCACAGAGCGCGCATTATGTTTTAAGAAATCAATCACATCTGCATCACCGGCCACAAATCCACCTAAAGAAGCTAACGATTTACTAAATGTACCCATAATCAAGTCTACATCATCATTAAGCCCAAAATGAGAAGCTGTACCAGCTCCTTTGTGCCCAATAACACCTAGACTGTGTGCGTCGTCTACCATTACAGCAGCATCAAACTCATTGGCAATCGATGTAAGCTCAGGCAAATTAACAATATCACCCTCCATACTAAAGATACCATCCGTACAAATTAACTTTGCACTATCCTCAGGTAGGCGTGATAACTTAGCACGTAAGTCCTCCATATTGTTATGACCGTATTTGATTACTTTGGAAAAAGACAAACGGCTACCATCAATAATTGACGCGTGGTCACGTTCATCCAACAAAATATAATCATTACGTCCCATTAGACATGACAAAGGGCCTAGATTTGATTGGAATCCTGTACTAAAAAGAATCGCGGCTTCTTTACCTACATAAGCAGATAATTTTTCTTCCAGTTCCACGTGAATATCCAACGTACCGTTTAAGAAACGAGATCCAGCACATCCAGTACCATACTTTTCCAAAGCATCTTGCGCTGCCTTTATAATACGTGTATCAGTCGTTAACCCTAAATAAGAGTTAGAACCAAACATCAATACACGTCTACCATCGATTTTTACTTCGGTATCTTGTTTTGATTGAATAGGTCTAAAATAGGCATATAAGCCCTTAGCTTTCAACTCCTCAACAATCTTAAATTGCGATATTTTTTCGCCTAACTTTCCTTTACTCATGCGATAAAAAGGTATTTCTAAAACTATTTCTAACTTTTAGATGTTATTGTAACAAACAAAATTATCGAATTGGACTTTTATATAAAAAACTCGGTCTCCGACTAAAAATCTGCTAATATGCACAATGCAAGTTGAAATTCTACGTTGTATATATTCACAATAATTCCAAAAAACGTTGCAAACATACGAAAACATAAGCTGACTTTCGCTTAAATTTAGTCATATTTTTAACACATCGCCCAAAACCGTTAATTTTATTTTAATACTCCGCTAACATCTGCCCACACAATTCTACTTTAAAATAAGACAATTTTAATAATTATATTTGCGAACTTTAAATTATCCTATAATTAGTTACATTTAGGTTCATTGCAATAGCAATGGTATAGACTTACTAATATACAACAATATATGGCTTTATCTTCAGATATCAATATAAAAAATAAAAAAGCTTCTTTTGAATACCACTTACTGGACAAGTACATTGCAGGAATTCGATTATTGGGTACAGAAATAAAATCCATACGCGAAGGAAAGGCAAATATTAACGATAGTTTCTGTAGTTTTTTTGAGGACGGATTATATATCCGAAACATGCACATCGCTGAATACTCCATGGGATCTTTTTATAACCACGAGGCAAAACGCGACCGTCAACTACTATTGACAAAAAGAGAATTAAAAAAGCTAAAAGAGAAGGGGGAAGAACGTGGTTTTACCATTGTACCCCTACGCATCTTTATCAGTTCCCGGGGGTTTGCCAAAGTTGAAATTGCCTTGGCACAGGGTAAAAAAGATTTTGACAAACGAGAAAACATCAAAGAAAGAGATGTTAAACGAGAGCTTGATCGCGTGATGAAATTCTAAATTAACGCGCCAGGACAAATGCGCCTGGCGTCATTCCTACCCTGCTTTTAAAAAGCCGGACAAAGTAGTTGACATCATTAAATCCAGCCCCATAGCAAGACTCCTTTACATTCCGGGTGAGTAAAAGCATTTTTTTTGCCTTCTCGATACGCTGTTGGATCACATACTCCATCGGACTAAGTCCAAGTTCACGGTTAAACATCCGCGTAAGACTCGCTTTGCTCATGTGGGCAGTCCGCTCCAATAAGCCAATTGAAATTTTCTCGGTAATATGTTTCTGAATAAATTCCTGCACATGTAACAGCACCTTGTTGGGCGACTTCCCAATTTTTAATGCAATCAGCGACTGTGACTGAAGTAGCCGAATCGTAAGCTCTTTAAAAGTCAAATCTGCAAGTACATCTTTCAACGGATTTTCGCTAATAATAATCTGAAACAACTTGTTCACCAGGTCGGCGAGCTCAGTCGAATTGTACAGATGAAAAAAATCCGGATCAAGCCGCCACTGACTAAATTGTTCTTTCGGATAAAACTCATTTAGATAGTCCAAGACTGCTGCTATCTTCTCTTTATGAATCGTTAAAGCGGTACACTGCGTGGGTTGGTCGAGGGTCGCCTCCGGAAAGTCAATATGCATAGCCACCGATGCAGGCAACACCATCATCTGACCGGGCAGATAGTCAAAAGCCTTTACATTCTCCAAATGCATGATCTTTTTACCTTGGATCATGTTAATCATAACCAAATCATCAAAACATAAAGGCACATGCTGCGATACCCGATATGTTTCGTAGATATTAAGCTCCAAACTATCTAACGTAAATGCGCGTCGGTTCTCCACTAATGTGCTAAGCTCCCCAGCCCGCGAAAATGGCAATGTATGAATCAGCGTCCTATCTCCCATAGTGCAACAATTAAATATAATTGGCAGTCAATCAAATATAATAAAAAAAATAAATTGTAGCCGAAATTCATCTGCCACAATTGTGCTATGTTTTGGATCAATTCTGCTACGCTATTGAATAATTGCTGGCTAACTTTGATAAGAAGGGATTAAAAATAATTAATAATAAACCATATGAGCGCAATCAAAAGACCATCGTTCAAAGAACGATATGACAACTACATTGGTGGTAAATTTGTCGCACCAATTCAAGGAAAATACTTCGATAATATCTCGCCGGTAGACGGAAAAGTGTTTACTCAAGTTGCCCATTCAACAAAAGAAGATCTGGATCTCGCTGTCAACACTGCAGCCAAAGCTTTTGAAACCTGGGGAAAAACCTCCGCTACAGAACGAAGTATTATCCTCAATAAAATCGCTGACCGCATTGAAGCTAATTTAGAATATATCGCAGCCGTTGAAACGATAGACAACGGAAAAGCTGTACGTGAAACACTCAATGCGGATATCCCATTAGCCATCGACCATTTCCGGTATTTTGCCGGTGTAATCCGTGCTGAAGAGGGGTCCATAAGCGAACTGGACAGCAATACGGTGTCGCTGATTGTACACGAACCAATCGGGGTTGTTGCACAGATTATTCCATGGAATTTCCCGATTCTGATGGCCGTATGGAAACTAGCTCCGGCCCTTGCTGCAGGAAACACTGTCGTGTTAAAACCCGCTGAAAGTACACCAGCATCTATTCTTGTTCTTATGGAAATCATCGGTGATTTGATTCCTGCCGGAGTGGTCAATATCGTCAACGGTTTCGGCGCAGAGCTTGGTCGTTCCTTGGTCACCAATCCAAAGGTTTCCAAAGCAGCATTCACAGGTTCCACAGCAACAGGACGTTTGGTCATGCAATATGCGACTGAAAATATCATCCCGGTAACCCTAGAATTGGGGGGAAAATCGCCCAATATTTTCTTCAGTTCGGTAATGGATGCAGATGATGCATTTTTGGACAAAGCAGTTGAAGGGGCGGTATTATTCGCGCTCAACCAGGGCGAAATTTGCACCTGCCCCTCTCGTCTACTGATCCAGGAGGATATTTATGAAAAATTCATTGCTAAAGTGATCGATCGGGTTAATCAGATCAAAGTTGGGGATCCATTAGACCCAACAACAATGATGGGTGCTCAGGCATCGAAGATTCAAAAAGATAAGATCATGTCCTATATTAAACTTGGCAAAGAAGAAGGAGCCGAAGTATTGACCGGCGGAGATGAAAACAATGTTGGTGCTGGTTTTGAAGAAGGCTACTACATCAAACCCACCCTATTTAAAGGAGATAATAGCATGCGCATTTTCCAGGAAGAAATCTTCGGCCCTGTGCTGGCAGTGACCACGTTCAAAGACGAACAAGAAGCAATTGCCATCGCCAACGATACCATGTATGGTCTCGGAGCAGGTGTATGGACCCGAGATGCACATCAGCTTTATCAGGTTCCACGTGCCATACAAGCTGGACGCGTATGGGTAAATCAGTACCACTCCTACCCAGCCGGTGCTCCATTTGGCGGATACAAACAATCAGGAATTGGACGGGAAAACCATAAAATGATGCTTGCCCATTACAGACAGGCCAAGAATATGTTGATTTCCTACAGTAAAGAAAAACTTGGCTTCTTTTAACTGAAGCATACCGGGTATACTTTTCGAACAGCTTGATGCCCGAGTCTAGGGGGAGCAAATGCTGCCCCTTCCGCTGAATTTCATATGAACCAACGCTAAAACACATAACTGATTTCACCATGATTAATAGATTAGACATCACTGAAAAAGCAAGGGAGCTCATTCATGAACTTGAAGCAAAGCATGGTAAATTAATGTTTTATCAGGCCGGAGGCTGTTGCGAGGGTACACAACCACAGTGTTTTGAGGAAGGAGGGTATTTTCCGAGGACGAATGATGCCATGATCGGATTAGCTGAAGGATATGAATTTTGGGTAGATCGTGATCTCTTTGAATATTGGAAACATGCGCATTTCACCCTCGATGTACTAGATGGGTTTGGTCCCGGAGGATTCTCATTGGAAACGCCACTGGGTAAAACTTTCAAAGTTCATTATCGCCTATTCACAGCCGAAGAGCTTAATGACCTCAGCCCAATCAAACGAAACGAATAAAAAAAAGCATAAAACACCATAGAATCACAACGTTCTAGAGATGACCTATAAAATTCTCCCCTGAGTTTCCGCATTCGGAATGCTAAAATTTTATTCAATATCCAAGCCTTCAAGGACTGGAATTGGCTGTTTGTTTTCATCTAGGGCAACAAATGTAAAAACACCCTCAATGGCCAGTTCTCTTCCTTCCTTGTACATATGTTCCAAAAATATATCGACCTTCACCTTCAAGCTGGTCCGGCCTACATTTTGAACCCTTGCGATAGCTTCTATAATACTTCCGGAAGGAATTGCCTTATTGAAGTCTATACGGTCCGTCGATACAGTCACCAACGTTTTGCGGCAAAATCGTGTTGCAGCCATAAACGATACTTCGTCCATAATGGACATCGCCTTGCCGCCGAATAAGGTATCGTGATGATTCGTCAAAAACGGAAACACGGTCGTGCAGACGTGTGTTTCTGATAAATCAATACGTTCTTGTAAAGTCATTTATTTTTTTATTAAGTGGATTTAAGAGGAGACAAATGTAAACCAATCTAGCTCCAGTTCCGTCATTTTTATTCCATATTTTCGTCGATATCCACTCCTATACCTTTCAATAAAAGCGAAGCATTGAATATTTTACATTCTCCTATCTTCAGCTTATAATCAAACAGCATCTGACCCTCGTCGACACGAATGTCAAAATGATAATTTTTGATATCTCCCGGAAATTCCTCTTGTAAACTGGACAGCTGTAAGTCATGTGTAGCCACCATACCTTTACCATCCAATCGAACCAGTTTCTTTATAATTGCACGGGAGCCCAGATATTTGTCGACAGAATTTGTCCCACGAAGCATCTCATCGATTAGAAAAAAACTATCGCTATGTGCTGAAACTGTATCCAATATAAATTTCATCCGATTCAATTCAGCTTTAAAGGTCGACGTACTTTCATTCAGATTATCCTTGATTCGCATATAGGATATCAGTTTATAAATCGGGAGCTGAAAAGAAGCTGCAGCAACCGCAGCTCCGGCATATGCCAAAATTGCATTAATACCAACTGTCCGCAGAAACGTACTCTTTCCTGCCATATTTGAACCTGTCACCAAAGCAACTCGATGATCTATACTACTGTAATCATTGGCTACGACCTGATTGCTTGGAATCAATGGATGATATACCCCTTGCGCGTCAATCTTATTTTCCAGTGGGTTATCCAAAATTACTGGATAAATGTACGACGAATGGTTTCTCTTCCAAATGGCAAGGCTAGTTACAGCCTCAACCTTAGCTAAGGTATCGAATGAATTTAGAATCTCGTGTTCGTACTTATTCTTCCAGTCAACAATAGCCAATACCTGTCTAAAATCCCAAAGCAGAAACAGGTTTAGAAATATCCCAACAAAGACGTTATTCCGGGCATCCAAATTGTTAATAAGACCAGCGAGTTTTTTAAAGGCAAGGGAAATAGATCCAGTACCCTGGTTTTGTTTAAGCTCTCCCGCGATCTCCTGCATAGCAATAGACTTCCATGCGTGGTCTTCAATAGATTGAATCGCCTCTGCGTATGAGCCAAGCACGCCACCGATCTTGTCTATTCGAGAGGAGAACATGCTAACACTTCCTGCTTTGGCCAAGGCCCAAAGAATATGGAATAGCCCTATCAATGTTGCCACCCCAGCCAATTTTGGCACAAAAATACTGCCCACTAAAGCGACCAAAAATAAAACAGGCCCTACTTTGAGATAGACTCGCATGAAGGCATTTCCGAACTGAAAATTTCGATCTTGAAAGTAATTTATCAAAAATGCTTTGATATCCAATTTATGGTTCAGATTGGCCAAAAGCTTTGCCTGAAAATCCCATATCCATTCCGATTCATTTTCAAGTTCCTGGGAAGCTTCTTGATTGCGTTGAATTTGATGGCTTTGGAGAGGTGCATCAAGCCAAGAAGCCAAAAGATCAATCCCCTGTTTGGTCGTTGCCCGATTTATCTGTGCAAATAAGGAGTATGTTCCAAAGACATCCATATCAGAGCTATAAGGATGAGCTCCGTTTTCAAAATGCTGGCCATGATCATACATATTTAATTTTCCGTCTGCCAAAGCCTGTTCATTTGCCAAAACTTTCAGATAGGCTTCAAAATAGTTCTTCTGAAGCTCGAGCTGGCTCTGCTTCCGCACGAGATAGGCGAATAGGAACAATAATGCAAAAAAACAGAAAAACACCAGCGGAAGGCTTTCCAGTTGAAAGGTATAAAATAATAACGCTCCGCCACCGAGTATCACAAATAGCCGCGACAAGCTGAGCGTATTAACTTGTTTATTTAATTTGAGGACAGTTGAAGCGATTTCGCGATGCTTCTGGTCATATAATATTGCAGTTGGGGTCATAAGGTGAATATTTATTCTTTCACGTTTATTTCAATTTAATCATGGATGTTTTGATGTCGCTTAAAGACCTTGGGGGAAGTCGTTTAAGCTGGTTGAATGGATATCCTACCAGGCTTGATCACCCACCAAAGGCACAAAACGAAAAGTATCCAATTCGATACGGTCAAAATCATTTTCACCCACACGAATGATCGTCATCATCTTTTGCGATTTTTCGTCTCCTACAGGGATCACAAAAATTCCGCCCATTTTCAGCTGCTTTAACATAACCTCTGGCACGAATGGCGCACCCGCAGTTACAATAATCTTGTCATAAGGAGCGTGCTCTTCAATTCCCTTGGAGCCATCTCCCAAAAAGAAATTCGGTTTATAGCCCATGTACGGCAACACTTGAATGGTTCGTTGATATAGGTTTTCCTGACGTTCGATGGTATATACGTCTGCGCCAAGTTCCAATAAGATACAGGTTTGGTATCCCGATCCCGTACCAATTTCCAGTACTTTATCTCCTTTTTTGACGTGGAGCAGTTCAGATTGATAGGCGACGGTATACGGCTGTGAAATTGTTTGCCCGTCACCTATTGGAAAAGCAATGTCCCGATAGGCCTGATTCCAGAATGTTTCATCAAAAAAATAGTGACGTGGTACCTTGCCAATGGCATCTAATACTTTCTGGTCCGCAATCCCCCGGCTTTTAAGATGTTCAACCAATTTCTTACGAGCACCTTTCTCTCGATAATTATCAATAAACTTGTACGCCATGATGTTTCAAATTTACCTTTTAAAAGGCACATTAAGCAGAATTAATCACAAATAATTCAATACCAATACAGTACACATTTTCAAGTCAATTTGCTTTATTTTCCAAATCATCTGTCCTTATGCCCAATCTACGCTGACCTCTTGAATTTGGGACCGAACAAAACGATAAGCACATGTGGTTTAACTTTACCTAAAACGCAAGTCTTTAAAAGCTATATGGGTAATAATTGTCGCTAATATGGATCTACATCGACCTGAACGCGTACACCAGCATTGGTTTTATCTATTTCAAAATCCAGAAGAACCGAGCGGATCAATTCCTTGACCTTTGCAATACTAATATTTGTGCGTTCAATCTTCAAGGTAATGGTCTGGATAAAATTATTCCGCACGCGTGAAACTAATGGCGGCTCCGGCCCCAATACCCTTGCACCCAATTGTTGACGCAGCGCCGAGGCAAATCGATTGGCCGAATCATAGCATTTCTGAAAATCCGTATGTTTAATATCAATCCGAATAAGCCGGTAGAAAGGAGGATAAAGATAGTTTTTTCGTTCTGTAATTTCCGTCATAAACATCCCTTCATAATCGTTATTGACCACCTGTTCTAACACCCGATGATTCGTGGTGTAGCTTTGGATGATCACTTTTCCTCCGGCTTCACGCCGACCTGCGCGACCTGCTACCTGGGAAAATAACGAAAAAGATCGTTCATACGAACGGAAATCCGGAAAGTTAATGATCGTATCTGCATTGACAACACCGATGAGGCTTACTCTTCCGAAATCGAGCCCCTTAGCAACCATTTGCGTCCCAATAAGAACATCAAATTCATGCTCATCAAAAGCCGTGATAATTTTGTCGAAACCGTATTTACCTTTTGTGGAATCCAGATCCAACCGACCGATGCGAATTTCGGGCATCAGGATTTCAAGTTCTTCCTCTACCCTTTCTGTACCGAACCCTTTACTTTCGATATGTGGCATTCCACAGGCCGGGCAAACACGAAGTGGAGGCTCCACATGACCACAATAATGGCAATGCATCATATTAGAGCTCTTGTGATAGGTTAAGCTGACATCACAATTGACACATTTTGCAACGAATCCACAGGTATTACACTGGATCATTGTCGTGTGCCCACGTCTATTTTGAAATAATATAACCTGCTCTTTATTTTTTACGGCTTCTTCAATTGCCTTTAACAAGGTGCCAGAAAAATAGGAAAACATATTTTCTTTTCTTCCCTCTTCGGGAATATTCACCAACTCAATACTTGGCAATTGTGCGTTGCCATAACGCTCAAGCAGTTGCACAAAACCATACTTCTTAGCCTTGGCATTATAATAACTTTCCAAAGAAGGCGTCGCTGATCCCAATAGCACTTTGGTCTGATGTAGGAATCCGAGGTAAATAGCCGTATCACGGGCATGGTAACGTGGGGCTGGATCAAACTGTTTATAGGAGCTTTCGTGCTCTTCATCAACGATGATAATCCCTAAATCCTGAAAGGGCAGAAAAACTGAAGAACGGGCCCCAATCACGACCTGAAATTCATTTTTCATTACTTTATGCCACACCTCGGCACGTTCATTATCATTAAACTTGGAGTGGTACACCCCCAATTTATCGCCGAAGTGCAGCTTTAAGCGCGCCGTAATCTGTGCTGTCAGCGCAATCTCAGGCAGTAGATAGAGGGCTGATTTTCCTGCTGCGATTGCTTGTTCGATAAGCCGTATATAAATCTGTGTTTTTCCTGAAGCTGTGACACCATGCAACAGGGTAACTTCCTTCTCTTCAAACGACTCTTGTATTTCAGTATAGGCCCTTTGCTGGTTTTCATTAAATTGAAAATTGGCATCTAGTTCGATATCTTCCCCCTGGAACCGGGATACAACCTTTTCCTTTATTTCAAAAACACCTTTGTCAATCAAAGCCGTAATAGCACCGTTACCACAGCCCGAGGCCTCAGCCAACATGGGCCGCGTGATCTCCTCGGTTTTTTTGACCAGCTGCATAAATGCCAATACCGCATCTTGTTGTTTTGGTGCACGGTTTAAGCTATCCAACAATTCTCTTTTTGCATCTTCATTTCTAAAGTCGGGAGCAAAACGTAAAAATGCTTTGGTCTTGGGTTTATATCTTTCTGTAATCTCTTCAGAAATCAGAACAATTCCTTTGTCAAATAATTGCTTCAATATGGGGAAGACTGTTTTTTGTCCCAGCAATTTCACAATATCATTGACTTTAAGTTCTCCCGCCACCTCCAAAGCCTCGATGATAAGATACTCTTTATCTGAAAGTGTAGAACGGTCAAAATCTGCCGCAATCGATGAAACGACTTTGGTCTCACTGGCCAGCTTCAATGCCGAAGGTAGCGCAGCCTGCATGACTTCGCCTAAACTACACATGTAATAATCGGCTAGCCAATCCCAAAGTTTAAATTGAGCCAAATTAACTATGGGTTTGTCATCAATGATGTCCAAAATATACTTTGCTTCATAGTGCTTTGGTGCCTCCTGACTAATTGACTTCACAACCGCAGAATAGATCTTATTCTTCCCAAATTGCACAATGACACGCACACCGACCTGCACACGATCATTCCAGTCAACCGGAATACGATAGGTATATGTTCTTGCCAATGCTAGTGGTAGGACCACATCAACAAACAGCGTATCTCTTTCACTAAAAATCGTAGATTGTGGATTGGACATAAATTCAAATTATGGTATAAAAGTACAAAAAAACCTTCAGGAAAAGAGGTCAAACGACCCCGGCGATACCTAAAACCGACAACAACCATGCGGCCTCAAAGCGATATCGGAGTGAAAAAACCAAGAGATCAAAGCTCAATCAATTGCAACCTAAAAAAGCCTTCCTGAAATCTATTCAAGAAGGCTCCGTTATAATTAGATACGAATATGATTTCGTATGAACATAGGCAATTAAATAGGATTACGATTTATTTTTTAGTGCAGCAATAAATAATGCAACCCAGCCAACGATTAATGACAATCCTCCCAAAGGGGTGATAGGTCCTAAAATAGACGGATTTCCAAAGCCGGTTATTTCGCGCACGCTTAAGACATATAACGATCCCGAGAAAAAAAGTATACCAATGAGGAAAGCTATAAATGATACTTTAATGGAGTACGTCTTTGCTCGCGAAAAAGTGGATAAAAATAGCAGGGCGAAGGTATGATAGAAATGATACTGATTTGCAGTTTTCCAAGTTTCAATATGATATGTACTTACCTTCCCTTCTAGACCATGAGCACCAAAGGCGCCTAATATTACAGCTAATGCTCCCAACAACGAAGCGGCTAAAATGATTTTCTTATTCATTATGTTAAAGTGAATGCTGAAAATGAGTTTCTAGCGATAAATGTATTAAAAACAGAGCAAAATAAGGAATTTTTTGTTAAATTTATATTACAAAGGCGCATTATAGGAACGATTTTCTATCTCTTCCCATATATTTTTATTAGGTTTGTTTTACGTATGAATCATCATGAACATCGTGCAGCTCACGAGATCTTGAACGAGGTGCAGGATTTGTATATCCTTGATAAACATCTGCCGCATGATGGCTTCATCACCATTAAAAAAACAAGTTTAGTGTACTTATTCCGCTGACAAGAAAATGAGTACCTCATAAATAGTTGTTCTGCTAAAACTGGATTTTTAATCGCATCGACCAGCGTGGTACTGACGATTTATTCGAGTTCTTATCAGGCATTGAAAAAAATAAAAAGGATGAAAAAAACAATCATCATCACTGTTATATTATTCATCGCGGTCATCGCGGCCACGATCTATCTTTTTGGAGACTTCAATAAAAACAATAAACAAGATTCTAAAGCTTTACAATATCTTCCTGAAAGCACATTAGCAATTGCCTCCTTTGCCAATGATCAGACTGTAGATACGATCTTCAACGACTATGAGCTCTTTAATGCCATTATAGGTCAACGCAATTTCGCCAACCTGGAGCGTCTTAAAGACGAATTATTACGTAATGAACAGTTTGCACCTCTTGTAGCGGGGCAGCAAATATTACTCTCTTTTCACCAGGAAAAAGACCAGATTACTCCGCTATACAGCGTTCAGGTTGGTCAAAGCATTGATAATAATTCGCTGGCAACATTACTTGGAAACGTCGGTAAAAACTACAAGATACAACCTTTTGACACCTTAGGGCAACGATTTTATGGGCTTAATCAAGGCACTAAGGATAGTACACTTTATTGTGCCTACTCTCACGAAATCATTTTCGCAAGCTACTCCAAACAGGTACTTTCCCAGATCTTTGATAAACAGGTTAAGAAAATAAGTACCAAACAAATCGAGTTCTTCGTAAACCATAACAATAAAAACACGCCACTTAGTCTCTATTTTTTCAATGAACAATTGTCGCAAATTGCTCGAATATTGATGAAATCCAAATTTGGCACTTATCTCAACTTAATCGATTCGCTGAAGGGCCAAACGTCCTGGAACATGAATTTCAAAAAGGATGCTTTTATTTTTAAGGGTGAAACAGATCTCTCGGCGGGCAAAAATAGTTACCTACAGTTGTTTGCCACGCAGACAGCTCAAGTGCAAGCTCTGGGGAATTATCTGCCTAAAAATGCTGCATCTTATATAGACTTTAGTATTTCAGATCCCCATAGTTTTCGAAGCGGACTGAAAGCCTTGTTGGTACAGCAAAAAGAAGACGGTCGATTGGCTAAAAGTATAAAGAACTTTGAAGAAGACAGCAAAGTATCATTTGACAGTATCATCGCGCCAATTTTCAACGATGAATTTGCGCTTGCGGAATTAGATAATCAGGATGCAATAGGTTTGATCAGCATTTCGGATTCAACGCTATTTGCTGATAATCTCAAGAAATTCAGTTCGTCTGTAGGTGATTCAATCTATCAATTTAAATATTCGAATCTCTTACATGCGCTATTTGGTGAACCGTTCAAAAGCTTTACCCGACCCTATTTTACCATTGTAGACAACATTATGGTGGTAGCTACACGGACGGGAATCTTGAGAGATTATCGTGAATCTTTCCGGGAAAAGCAATTTCTTTCCGGAACGGCTATTTTCAAAAATCATGCAGCATTGCAGAATAGCCGCAGCAACGTAACTTTCTATTTAGAACCTAAAGCTGGTAAAAGCAATATTCTAGATAACTTAAAAGCTGACTTTGCAAAGAACTTTAAAGATGAGGATGAATATGGATTTCAAAATTTCTACTCCTGGTCATACCAGTTGAGTGGCAATCAGGGCACATTCTCGTCCAGTTTATATGCCCTCTTTAAAAGTGATACGAGATTAGGCGGCAAACCAGAATGGACAGTCCAGCTGGAGAACCGAATTATCAATAAACCTTGGATTTTCGATCAAGATGGGAAGAACAAGTTTATCCTGATTCAAGAACAAGATCATACGGTACATGCATTTTCGCCGGATGGAAAAGAACTTTGGCAAAACCTCTTCCAAGGTGAAATTTTGGGCGAGCCAATTCAGTTACAGGATCTCAGTATTGTCGCCGTCACAAAAAACCGCTTGTATCGCTTTATGCCCGATGGTAAAAACAGAACTGGCTTCTCCGTTGAACTGCCATACTCGGCAACTTACGGGGCTACAATCGCCAGCTTCAATAAGGAGCAACGTATTTACATTCCGGCAACAGACCGCATTCTTGCGTATACCCTGGATGGCAAAAAAGTGGAGGGCTTTGAAAATAATAGCGTGGATGGCCGAATTTTATTCGATCTAAAAACAACCAGCCTGGGACAGACAAATTATATTATTGCTGGTACAAGCACTGCTTCCGTGTATTTCTTTGATCAAAATGGTAAGATCATCCGTAAAAAAACAATGGATACCGATGGGGAAAGTGTTAAAAATCCAATTGGTTTAGTTGCGGCGTCGGATGAAAAGAACTCCTTCATTTACTTGGCAAACAATAAAGGTAGTGTATTCAAAATTCCTTTCGAAGGCGAGGCCAAAAAAATAAAACTGGGTGATTGGGGTAAAGATGCGTTCTTTAATTTTGAAGATATTAGCGGTGGTGCTGACAGAGATTTTGTTATTCTAGCCAACAACAAACTGAATGCCTACAGTTCAAGAGACTCGTCTTCCTACTTTGAATATAAATTCATCGAAGAGGCCAGTAACAGACCGTTGTTTTTTAAACGAATAGGTAAATCTGATATCATAGGTGTTGGAACCGACAACCGCATGATTTATGTTTTCGGATCTGATGGCTTGGTCCAGGAGGGATTCCCTGTAGAAGGTTTTTCAAAGTTCTATTATGGACCGATTAACTATGGCGACAATGCCAATTATTTAATCTGCATGAAGCGGGATTTCAAGATCTATGTATATAAGTTTTAAGAACCTGAAAATCAATTTTTTAAAATCAACACCAAACGCTATAAGATGCTAAAAGATCTTTATAAAAAATTTGTCTAATCTAATTTTTTTATAGTAGGTTTGCAGACTTAATATGACTATGCTGAAATCGGAAGAATTAAAAGAATTATTAGCTGAACCAAAACGTATTGTAATTACAACGCACTACAAACCGGATGGGGACGCATTGGGTTCATCTTTAGGATTATATTTTTGGTTGACCGCGAAAGGACACCACGTAAATCTCATTGTACCGTCAGACTTTCCAGCCTTTTTGGATTGGTTACCTGGCTTAGAAAATGTACAAATTTATACGCAGGATATTGACCTGCACAATCAACAGATTGACGCAGCTGAATTAATTTTCTGCTTAGATTTTAATGGCCTTGCCCGGATTCACGAAATGGGTGAACCTATTCGTCAAGCGAAAGGAATCAAATGCATGATTGATCACCATTTAGATCCGGAAGGGTTTGAAGATTACGCATTTTGGGATCCATCTGCTGCAGCGACTGCACAATTAATCTATCGCTTCTTAGTCCATGAGATGCAAGATCCAGACCATATCAGTGCTGACATGGCGACATGCTTATATACCGGTATTATGACCGATACGGGCTCTTTCCGCTTCCGTTCTACCACTGCAGAAATTCACCGCATCATTGCATCACTCATTGATTGCGGTGCACAAAACTGGGCTATTCACGAAGAGATTTACAACAGCTCGTCAGAAAGCCGCCTAAAATTCTTAGGGTTCTGTCTATTGAATCGTCTAGAGGTTATCCATGAATATAACACCGCCATTATCCATGTAACCAAAGCGGATCTCACTCAGTTTGAAGTGATCACCGGTGATACCGAAGGATTAGTCAATTATGCCCTTTCTATCAAAGGAATTCGATTGGCTGCTTTAATTATTGACAGAAATGAACAAATTAAACTATCTTTGCGTTCGATTGGAGAAGTTCCTTGCAATGAGATCTGTAAATTGTATTTCAATGGAGGGGGGCATCTTAACGCTTCAGGAGGTAATTCGAAAGAAAGCCTCGAAGCAGTGATTGCAAAATTCAAATCGGTTTTACCAAATTATAAAGAAATATTAACAAAATAAGATATCGTAACATACATTAGAAAATGAAGAAAGCAATTCTATTTTTCGCGGCTGCCGGTCTTTTGATGACGTCATGCCAAAAATTCAAAAAGGCTGAAGGTGGTCTTGAGTATAAAATCGTAGATGATAATGCAAAAGAAAAAGCAGTATCAGGCGATTTATTAGCACTTGACATGGTTGTGAAAACGGACAGAGATTCTACAATGCAAAGTACGTATGACATGGGAGTCCCTCAAATCGTTCAATTATATCCAGATAGTATTATCGCAAAAAATCCAGGTGACCCTACTGGTTTATTCAAATACGTAGGTGAAGGTGATAGCTTGGTATTCAAAATCAATTTGGATTCTATGGCTGCTAAAACACATCAACCAAAACCAGAGTTTGCAGATAAATTCATTGTTTATTCGATCAAAGTCAAAAAACACTTCAAAAAAGGAAAGTTAACAGACCAACAATTAGGTGAACAAGTTCAGAAATATTTTGAAGAAGAATTGAACAAACACAAAGCAGCTGAACCAGCTAAACTTGAAAAATACATCAAGGATAAAAGCTTGAAAACAACGAAAACAGCTTCAGGTCTTCAATATGTAATTACTAAACCTGGAACAGGAGCAAATGCAAAAGTAGGTGATTCTATTCACGTGAACTATGTAGGATCATTAACTACAGGAAAAGTATTTGATACAAACCTTCCAGATGTAGCTAAAAAAGAGAAAATTTTCAACCCTCAACGTCCTTATGAAGCATTAAAATTTCAATTAGGTGTTGATGGTGTAATCCCTGGATGGACTGAAGCATTCCAATTGTTTAACAAAGGTACAAAAGCAACTTTAGTCATTCCTTCATCTTTGGCTTATGGCGATCGCCCTTCAGGTGTTATCCCTCCATATGCTCCTTTAGTATTTGAAGTAGAAGTATTGGATATCAAACCTGGAAAAGTTCCTGCTCCTACAGCAACAACTCCAGGCATGGTAGCGCCTACTGGAACTACTGCTCCAGCGGCACCAGCTCCTGCAGCAAAAAAATAATTCGACTGTAAATTTCAGTTAACAAAAAAGCGTTTCATCTCGATGAAACCGCTTTTTTTGTTGTTCGTATTTTTATTCACTATACGCTAATCTTTTTATCTTCTTTTTTGATCTTCCGTATTTTCAGCCATAGTATTATTACCGCCAATATAAAACTGATGATCATGATGATGGTCAATGCGATCAGCGCCTTATCGGTATGGTAATTTTCAGCATGCTGAATAAACATTAACCTAAAAATTCGAAGATAATGGGTCGATGGGATTACATTTGCAATTGCCTGCACCCAGCCTGGCATTAGACTCGAAGGCCAGGTAAAGCCACTCAAGATAAATGCTGGCGTCGCAATGACCATAAGGACTTCTGTCGATTTCAACTGCGAAGGCAGTAGAATACTGACGAGTACACCTATAAAACACACGGCAAGCAAAAAGACGAAAGTACAGAGTACAAAGCGACCAAATTCGGCCTGTAAAGGCATACGGTAATATTGACCAAAACCCCAATATAAAACCAGGATACCAACAGACATCAAAACATATGGTAATATCTTAACAAGAATAAGTCCGATAGGATTACCGATTTTACGTACCAGCTCCGGAAATGTATTGCCTTCAAATTCCGAGGAAAAAGACAAAGCCAAGCCCAAGAGCAAAACCTGTTGCAGCACAGTAATTAGCACTCCCGGCAGCATAAAATACAGGTAATTTCCACTTCGAATATTCTGCTTAACAAAAGTTGTCTTAAATGGTTCGTACTGCTGCGCAGCGATCTTTGCCGGAACACCACGTTTCATTTGCGCCTGAATCTGTAT
The DNA here is from genome assembly GCF_001952815.1 of Sphingobacterium sp. B29. Taxonomy (NCBI): domain Bacteria; kingdom Pseudomonadati; phylum Bacteroidota; class Sphingobacteriia; order Sphingobacteriales; family Sphingobacteriaceae; genus Sphingobacterium; species Sphingobacterium sp. B29. The sequence goes on from NZ_CP019158.1 coordinate 5,785,184, forward strand.
GCCCGCTTTCAACGTCGAGGCACACACATTGACAGCCATCATGGCGGTATTTGAGGTCAATGTATTGGCACCGTCTACAAAAACAGTCATTTCGGGCAAACGCCCCTGTTGTACTCCGGACGCAAAACCCTTGGGAATATGTACAATCGTTGTTGCCTCATATTGCATCGCAATATCTTTTGAATCAAATAAGGAGGGTATTACACGGGCAACTTCAATACTCTCATTATCTGAAAGCATATCAATAAATGAACTGCTTAAGGGGCTATTATCCTCATCAACTACAATGATCGGCATCTGAGTTACCTTACCTTGTTGATAAACATGCCCCACCAATACACCATACAATACAGGTGCACCCAGAAAAAGCATCAATAGCACTTTATTATTGAAGAAGAGCTTAAACTCCCGTTGGATCAATTCTAAAATTTTTTTCACAGTCAAGCTCTTTAATTCGCATGGAGAACCACAAGCGTTTTTGTTAACAAATCTTTGCTACCGGCAACATCTTCAGGAACAATTTTCAATTCAAACACAGCCTGTTGCGGATCGAAATCAGGATAAGCTGAGGCAATGCTTGCGTACGAATTTAAGGCTTTGATACTAATCACCTTTGCTTTAACCTTTTTGTGATTCAAATAAGGAATTTCAACCTCAACAGCCTCTCCTTTTTGAAGTTTTCCCATTTTATTTTCGGGCAATGTAAATCTAAAATAGGTCGATCGATCAAGGAAACCATTGATAATCGGATAACCTGCCATCGCCAATTCACCGACTTTCAGATTAATCGTTTCCACACTCATGTCCTGTGGAGCAATGACATATTTCTCCTGTGCAGCAACATTGACTTCAGATACCGCTCCCAGTGCACGTTCCTTTTGCCCCAAAGCCATAATCTGCTGTTCTTGTCTAGCCCCACCCTTTGCTTCAGCTAATTCAGCCTGTGCTGCAAGATACTGATTTTTAGCCCCCTGAAATTTAGCGTAGGTCTCGTCGTACTTTTGCTGCGGAATCAGGCTGTCCTGCAAAAGGGCATCCAGCCTACCTATTGATTTTTTCGCAAATTCATATTGTTCCTTAAGTCCATCTACCTTCGCCTGCAATTGCACGAGTTGACCTTTCGTAGCACCTTTGACTGCCATGTTATATTGTGCATCAGCAGACTGCAGCGCTCCCTTTGCCTGCTCTTCTTTCGCATCTACCTCGGGAATACTCAAAATAGCCAAGGTATCCCCCGCATGCACAAAGTCACCCTCTTCAACCAGAAGCTTCGCAATTTTCCCCGGAACCTTTGTCACAACCGTCACTTGCTCTCGCTCCACCTTGCCTTCAATAGGCTTCTCTTTCACTTGATTTGTACAAGAAACAAAAATAGACAGAGATAATATCCCATATAAATTCTTCATGTTACTCATGTATAGTTTGTAATAATTTTCCTGATGTATGTAGTAATTCAACTGCAGCTGTACGTTGCTGCAAAACATTGTTAAAATAACCCAAATTAACTTTGTACCAATCGTTTTCAGCAGCCAATAACTCAGTAACATCTATTAAGCCAGCTTGATATTGTTTAACAGCCATAGAAAGATTATTTTCGGCAACTTTCAATTGCTGTTCCCCCACTTTCAGCTTTTGGTTGCCAGTCGTGTAGGTAACGGTATTTTTGCTGAGTAATAAATTTAATTTTTCTTGCGCATCTTCTCGCTTGGTCGTATTGATATGCTGATCGAGTTTAACTTGCTTTATCTTATTATGATGCTCTCCGCCCGTATAGAGATCCCATTTAACCCCTACGCCGACCATTAAATTGGGGCTCCCTTTGATGGAATTAAGCGGTAAGTTGACTGTACCAAATAGCGGTTGGTCTTTCACCATGAGTTGGGAGTTGAATACATTCAGATAGTTTGCGGATCCAAAGGCAAAGACAGCAGGAAGAGCTCCCCCCTTTTCTTTTTTATACAGGTACTCATACGCTTTTGAGGAAGCATCCAGTGCTTTCAATTCGGATCTTTGTTCGACATCACGTGGAAGATCCGACAAAAATATAGGTTTAAGTCCATAATGAATTCCACCGACCTCCTGAAAAGATACCCCTGTTTCTTGTTCGATCTTTTGACACAACAAATCCCGATTGCCAGAAACCTCTACCTTTTTCTCTTCCAGCTCCAGCAAGGCCAATTTCAATTTATCTCTATCATAAGGTATTGCAAGGCCATTTTGAATCGCTTTATTCACCTTTTCCTGTTCTTTCTTTAATCGCTTTTCAGAATCGACAATCAATTTATCCACCTCATCCAACAACATCAGCTGATCAAAAGAAGCAATAATATCCTTTGAAAGTGTTTCTCGACCGGCCGATTCTAAATATTGTTGAGCCACAGCTTTCTCCTGCAATGCTTTTATTCCATTCGGAATCTGTAATCCCGAAAAGATAATCTGCTTTACTGACACCCCCGCATAGGCCGCTTGTCCATGCATACTAAATCCTGTAGCTCCTTCAAACAAGCCGAGGTTCAATAAAGGGATATTAACCGTAGGAATATCAATACTCCCATTGCTATGTACATAACCGTATAGCCCGAGTGCCGAGACATGTGGCAGCCGGTTTGCTTTTACTCCATCGGCTTCCAGACGTGCTTTATCGACTTCGTAAGCCTTCAATTTCAATTCTTTATTTGTCTGAAAGGCTTTTTGAATAATATCTTTTACCGACGGGTCAATCAATGATTGCGCATGTAGTTTGTTTAAAAACATAACCGACGCCAAAGTCAATAAACCCAGGCATAACCTCTTATTCATCATATGATTCATTTATTCTTATAAAAATAGGACAACAACCACCTCTTTTATCTGTTTAACAGTAAACCGTACGGTATGTTTGACTTCTGACTCTTTTTAATTAAACGTATCTTTTCAACGGCCAATAACAATCGTCACTTATGCATTCATGGCATGAAGGACTGACCTCCACCTGTTAGCTTTTCCAAGATACAAAAAAAGGAATTCGTTTCTGTAGAAGGAATCCTGTATTAATTTTCATTTTTGCTAATTAATAAGTTATCTTTGGAGATCGAATTGAAATTTTGGTAATTAAGTCTACCACTTTATTCGATAATAATAAAAACAAGTTTTTACCCTAACCCGCTGCTTCCACGCAGAAAACTATGTTGCTTACAGATACACATACACACATTTATTACCATGCAGGGACCGAAAAACTGCAAGAACATCTACAACGTTGCTTCGATAATGGCATACAACGTCTTTTTTTGCCGAATGTAAATAGCGCTTCCATAAAACCTGTATTTGATACCGTAGCAGCTTATCCAGAACATTGTTTTCCCATGCTCGGATTACATCCCTGCGATGTAAAGGAAAACTATGTGGAAGAGTTAGAAACCATCCGAAAGAGCTTGGAAACACACAAAGTCCATGCCATAGGTGAGATCGGGCTGGATCTTTATTGGGATAAAAGCACGCTTGAAATTCAAAAAGATGCTTTTCGAACTCAGGTTCAATGGGCTAAGGAATTAAATTTACCGATCGATATCCACTGTCGGGAAGCCTTCACGGAATTGTTCGAATTATTGGAAGAACTTCACGACGACAAATTATTTGGCGTCCTGCACTGCTTTACCGGTTCCCTAGAGCAAGCCCACCAGGCTATCGATTTAGGTTTTGCTCTTGGTATTGGCGGAGTCGTTACCTTTAAAAAAGCGGGCTTAGATCAGGTGGTCAAAGAAATCGATTTAAAACATATTGTCCTGGAGACAGATGCACCTTATCTGGCTCCTGTCCCTTTTCGCGGTAAAGAAAATGAAAGTAGCTATTTGGTTTACGTCGCACAAAAAGTAGCTGACCTTCACCAGATCTCCGTCGAAAAGGTGGCCGAAATCACAACAGAAAATTCAAAACGTATATTTGGTATATAATTTCAAAACTCAATGCATAATATCTTTATTATCTACACAGGTGGGACCATTGGAATGGTTAAAGATGAAACGGGAACATTCGTTCCTTTCGACTTTGAATTGATCAAACGTAATCTCCCTGATTTAAGCCGCTTAGACTATAAGCTGACCGTGCACTCTTTCGAACCCATTATCGATTCATCGAACATGAAGCCTGAGATCTGGATTGAAATGGCACAAATTATTAAGGATAACTATGCAGATTACGACGGTTTTGTTATTCTACATGGTTCCGATACAATGGCTTTTACGGCCTCAGTATTGAGCTTTATGTTGGAAGGGCTCCAAAAACCGGTCATATTATCAGGCTCCCAATTGCCTATTGGGGAAATTCGAACGGATGCCCGGGAAAATATGATGACAGCGTTGGAAATAGCCTCGGCAAAGCAGGATGGTATATCCATGATCCAAGAGGTATGCATTCTTTTTGACAATAAATTATTCCGTGGCAATCGCTCATTTAAATATAATTCGGCCAAATTTGAGGCCTTTAGATCGCCAAACTATCCCGTATTGGTTGAAGCAGGTATTCACCTCAAATATAATACAGATGCTTTATTAAATAATATTGATAAAGAATTTATCCTACATACCAAACTGGACAACAGGGTAGCCGTATTGAAATTATTTCCGGGGATCTCTGCACAAACAATCAAAGCAGTCCTAGATTCCGATGTCCGCTCCATTGTTATGGAAACATTCGGATCGGGCAATACAACCACCGACACTTGGTTTCTGGATCTATTGAAGGAAGCAATTGAACAAGGTAAAAATATCCTCAACATTTCGCAATGTAAAGTAGGGTCTGTTGAATTAGGTCGCTATGAGACTTCACAAGGACTTAAATCCATCGGTGTGCTGAATGGCTACGACCTGACATTCGAAGCGGCAGTAACCAAATTGATGTATCTTCAAGGTGAGTTAGAAGATCAAAAAGAGGTCGCCTATTGGATTGAAAAGGATATCCGTGGTGAATTGACGATCAATGATTAATGACCAACGGCACAAAATAACAAAAAGGGAGCTGCACTTCACGCAGCTCCCTTTTTGTGATCGGTTTCTATGAATTTCTCCCGAAGATTTATTTGCGAGGAAAGGCGGTATTCCTATTCCTGCGTCAAACTAGCAAGCACTTCCGCAACAACAAAATTGCTTCCGCCAACAAAAATAAGGTTACCTTGTTGATACGCTTCTTTTGCTGCATCAAATGCAGCTCCTACCGATGCATAATCAAGTCCCGTTAGACCAAATTCCATAGCTTCTTTCCGCAGCTCCTCGGATGGCATTGCACGCGGCATATCCGGAGCAGAGAAATAGTAGGTTGCATCTTTGGGTAGATAAGGCAGCATGTGTGATAAGTCCTTATCGCGCATGGCCCCTACCACAAAGTGCAATTTATCATAAGTTGTTGTAGCCAGATTTTTGAGCACTTCATGAATTCCGTCCTCATTGTGCCCTGTATCACAGATGATAAATGGATCCTTAGACAATTGTTGCCATCGGCCTTGAATTCCTGTGGTTGCCTGTACATTTTTTAGCGCTTGCTGCACATGTTGATCACTGATCTCAAAGCCCTGTTCACGCAATTCATCCACTGCTAACAGGACGCCGGCGAGATTCTTAACCTGATAGGAGCCTTTTAGATCCAGTTGATAGTCTGCAGAATGACCCGCAGAATCCGTCGCTTGTACCGTCAAATAATCTTGGTCCACGCCTAGCATTTTCGTCTCATACTTGTCGGAAGCGAATTGGATCGGTGCATGCTCGATCGCTGCTTTATCCAAAAACACGGCTGCTGTCTCTTCAGCATATTCCGAAATAACGACCGGTGTATTTCTTTTGATAATTCCGGCCTTCTCAGCAGCAATTTCCGCCAATGTATTACCAAGAAGATTCATGTGATCAAAACCGATATTGGTGATTACCGACAGCAAAGGCTGAATAATATTGGTGCTGTCCAAACGCCCACCAAGGCCGACTTCAATGACAGCGATATCAACCTTATTCTTCTCGAAATAATCAAAAGCCATGGCTACAGTAATTTCGAAAAACGATGGACTGACTTCTTCTATAAGCTCGCGATGGGTATTGACAAAATCAACAACAAATTCTTTCTCACATAACTGACCATTGACACGAATACGTTCTCTGAAATCCAGTAAATGTGGTGAAGTATAGAGGCCTGTCTTATATCCTGCTTCGGCCAAAATAGCGGCCAACATATGGGAGGTGGATCCTTTTCCGTTTGTACCGGCAATATGTAATGTTTTGAATTTTCGCTGTGGGTTGTCCAAAGCAGCACAAAGTTTGATGGTATTGTCAAGGTCTTTTTTGAAGGCAGAGGCGCCATCCCTTGTAAACATAGGCAATCGAGTATACAGATACTCGATTGCCTCATTATAAGCATTCATGTGAATGATTTTTATCTTAATCTAAAATTGAATACAATCCGTCCTGTTTGGGAGTCGGGAGCATTTGGCAATTGGTTTAGCCTAGCGCCACGTACAGCACGCTCACATTTCTCCAACAAGGATGGATCGGTAATCGTCGTTCCTTTTACACCAGCACGCGCATAGGTGATAACCCCTTGCTTGTTCACTCTAAACTCCACAGCAACCTTACCTGCTTGCTGTCCATTATCGTCGATACTTGGCCGTTGCGTAAAACTTCGGTTCTCAATAGACAACATCATGTTACCGTTTCCAGATCCCCCTTCACCGTAGTTACTTGCTAAAGGATCACCCAGTTTGGAACCCTGATTTCCAGGAGTTGTCCCTGTACCATCACCAGCTCCAGTACCGTTATTTTTATTGCCTTTAAAAAGCGCTTTGGCATTGGCCTGTGGTGCCACTTCTTTTACAGCTTTGGTTGTTTCCGGTGCTTTTGAAACGACCTTCTTTTCCGTTTTTGTTACCGCAGGGGCATCTTCTAAATCCTGTGTGACAACCGCTTTCTCCGCAACTTGTTGCGTTGGAGTTGGGGTAGGTGTTTCAACAGGATCAATACGGTCAGGGCGTTCATTATTGGCGTTGGGATCCACCGATGGTTCCTCAACACTCATATAGTCATCTCCCATTCCCTCAGGTGAAGTACCGTAATTGACGATCATTCCCCCCATTCCATATTCATCAGGTGCCTGAGCTTTAAAAACAACAAAAAATCCAATCAAGAGCAACGATGCCATGACCAAAGTCGATATCCCCAATGCTTTGGGGAAATTATTTTCTTCATGTTGAAGGTGATATCTCATCGCATTAATCTCCTATATTAATAGCTGACCAATAAACTTAAAAAAAGTTTAATTGTTCCTATTTATCTTTTTTTGGTTCTGTTGCCAATACCACTTTAATCTTCAATCGATTAGCGACATCCATTACAGAAATAACATTTTGAATGGGAACCGTATTATCGACATAGAGCATAATTGTCACTTCCTCACCCGCAGCCATTTGCGATTGAATTGCAGCTTCCAATCCCTCAATGGGAACTGGAGTTTTGTCAATAAAATAGCCCAAATCTTTTGTAATCGATACCGTAACAGTCTTTTTAGCAACAGATTGTTCTCCCGCACTTGACTTTGGTAACAATAGCTTCACCACTTGCGGATTAGAAACTGCAGAAGCTAACAGGAAGAACAACATCAGGAAAAACATGATGTCGTTCAGCGCTGAAGTATGTACTTCCGCAGATGGTTTATTTTTTCTACTTCGTAAGTTCATTATCTTCCGGGTTCATCCAATAAATCAATAAATTCTACGGCATCCGTTTCCATACGTAAAATCAATCGCTCCACCATCATATTCAAGATATGGTAGCCCAAATAAGCTAAGATACCCACCGCAAGACCTGATGCTGAAGACACCATTTTTACATATAGACCACCAGATACAGAAGCAATATCAATACCACCAGCTAATTCCACGTCGTGGAAAATCTTAATTACTCCAAAGATCGTACCTACGAAACCAAGCATCGGGGCAATACCAGCAATAATACCCAAAATATTGATGTTCTTTTCTAACTTGGCAACTTCCAATTTACCCACGTTTTCGATCGCTCCTTCAATATCTTTGATCGGTCTGCCGACACGCAATAAGCCTTTTTGCAACATACGTCCCAAAGCTGAGTTACTTGAACGAACTACAGCTAATGCCGAATCCAAATTTCCGGATAAAACATTTGCTTTTACTTGCGACATTAAGCTGTTATCATATTTTGCGGCACGACGGATAGTCAAATAACGCTCAAAAAAGATAACCAAACCAATAAAGAACAACAATAGGATTGGAACCATGATCCATCCACCTTTGATCATCATATCGATCAAACTCATGTTTTCTGTAGGAGCAGCAGCAGGTAATGGTTGTTGTGCAGCTTGATTAAACGAATCCACAGCAGCCCGTGCTGTATCTTGTACTAATGACATAATTATTAATAGTTTTATATAGTTTCTATAATGTTTCTACCCAAGCACCTTCAATCTTTTTCTCTACAGATTTTTTAGCGAGATCTGCCTCGGATTTTGTCATGTAGGTGTTTAAGATGATTTTCTTTCTATTTCTTTTAAACTTTCCCTCTACAGCTCGTGCTGTTTTATAGCCCATTTCCCGAAGGCGCTTGGCTTCCTGCTCTGCTTGTGCCATTGTCTTTGCAGAACCTATTACCAATTGATATCTGGGTTGTGCAACAGGAATAGACTCTTTGATCACAGGATTTGCTTCCAAAACCGGAGGTTTTGCTGCCGCATTGGTCGCTGGTATAGTTGATGTCTTTTTAACAGAATCTTTCACACCAGTTTTAGCCAACGAATCGACTTGCTTTAAACTATCGGCTTGCATTGTATTGGACAAGGTATCAGCAGGTATGATCGGCTGTTTTTGAACAAGCGTATCTGCCGTTTTTACAACAGGTTTGGTCGATCCAAATAACGAATCCTTCAATGTAGGATTGGTGTAAACGACCGCGACAGCAACCATTGCCAGCACAATAATTCCAGTCATCCAATACCAGATCGCATTTGAATTACGCGGCTCTTCCTCATAGATATTTGGGGCGTATGTTGAATTGGCGTTAGCCGACGCAATAGCACCGATTTCTCTTTTTGAAGTGTTTTCTTCCTTCGGAGTAACCGAAACACTGCTATCAGCTATCACAGTAGCATCCACAGGTTCAAACTCTTCAGTTTCCTTTTGCGCTAACGACGATTCTTCAGCTTCAAGACCGGTACGATCGTTTGTTGGTGCTGTCTCCTGCGAAAGCTCATCCGCTACTGGATCCGTTACCTGTGTTGTTTCAGCTTCTTCTTTGACCTCTTCAACCTCGATCGTTTCGTCTTGATCTGCCGTATCCGGCATAGACTCTATCGCAGGCTCTACCTTATCATTAGCTTCCACCACAGGATCTTCTTCTACAACAGGGTCTTCTTCAACAGCTAAGGTCGTAAGTTCTTCTTCTTTGGCTTCTTCCAAAGAAGAAACAACTGTTTCAATTTCTGGTGCAACAAGATTTGTAACCGGTTGGAAGTCGAATCCCGACAAGTCTAAGGGTTTGAAGACCAAACTTGCGCCATAACTAATCAATAATCCAAGATCATCAAGTTTGACCTGTCCAAATTGCCCCAAATCGGCCCGCAGCTTATCAACAGTTTCCGACAAGATCTGTTGCGCCTGATTGAGGCCCAAGTTTTCCTGTTGTTGGATATAATGAACAATATTAAATCCATGTTGAGCAGAATAGTCCAGCTCAACATAAGAAATCGGGGGTAAAAACACATTATTCTGTTTATCGAACTGAGCCGGAGAATGAATTCGTTTGAACACACCTATTCCGGGCACGTATACTTCCGCATAACGTTTTAATAAACTATTGATGTTTTTGCCTAGATTCATCGCGCACTATTTTAAGATGCAAATTTATAATCTTAATTCGTTAAAACGAATAATTAAGACCACCAATTACATTAAAGCCCAATCTTGGGTAATACATATAACGTTCGTATTCTTTTCCGAAGATATTATTTGCTTTGACGAAAATACCAAATTGTTTTTTGATTCGGTATTCTGCGCCTGCATTAAGATCAGCAAACGACGCTATTGTTGCCTTATGCCCACTGTTGGCAATACGACTGCCATCTGCGTTATAATCATAAATATACGCATAGGTATTGCCTTGTGTAGAAAGTTCAGCATCTACGAAAAATTTATCGGAGATATTGAAGCGTGCATTAGCCTGCATACGGAATTTTGGCAATCCCCATGCTTCTTCCTCATCACTCAATTTGTAATCGTCTATATACACTTTTCCCCCCAGATTAACCAGTTGTGAAAGACGTACATTGATTTCTCCTTCCAATCCCATATGTTTAGCCTTATTGATCACGCCATCATAAACGACATCAAAAGCCCAAGGAACATAGCCATTTTGACTATCACCAAATGCACTGTTTTTAAATAAAGGCAATCCCTCAATCTGTTTGTAGAATACCTTTACTTTATAACCAAATGTTGCGCCAGCATTTCCTTTTAAACCCGCGTAAACATTCATTTTCTCAATCGAGTTTATCATTTTAGCGTTCGGAGCCAAATACGGATTTTCTTTAGCGAAACTACGGAAAGAAGCTTGTTTCACTCCCCCATTGATTCCGGCAAACAAAGAGATATATTCAGGTGCCAAAGCAAAATCAGCTTCTACGGATGGGAAAATATTGAATCTTGAGCTATCGCCAAATTCAGAAGTTAAATTCGCACCCAAGGTTACGTTATAGTTGTCGCCCTTAAAACGAATATATGGATTGATGACCGCCAAATGATTTTTTACTTCAGCACTATCTTTCACATTATTCATTGTCACGCTCAAATTCGCACCAACATTGAATGCACTTAGGCGTTTATTCAAATAACCGGATAATGCAATGGAATTTTCTTTGGCTTTATAAGCGTCTTTAAACAAATAACCATCAACTTTTGCGGAATAGCTTAAGGCTTGCTCATTTTTTGGATCCACATTACTTGACAGCTCTCCATTCAAGTAGATATCTGTAAAGGTCTGTTTATCCGGAGTCGTATTCAACAAAGTTGTTCCCGATTGATCAAAAGTCTGACCATAGAAGTTTGTGCCATAACGATTGTATCCGATGGTACCTTTAACGGTTACCGCATCCAATACACGACGGCCAAAGATACCAATATCTTGTGTACTGAACTTCTGTCCGTCAATATTACCCTTTTGGCTCAAATGCTTTGCAAATAAACCAAATCGTGTATTTTCAAACTGTTCAGAAGCCAAATAAGCCTCCCCCAATATACTGTTGTAGTTACCGATACCAAATTTGACATAGTTGCTACTATGTTCAAAAGGTTGTGCAAAAGGAATCTCCTGTACATTCAATTGTTTCAAACCGGTATTGATATCCAATTTCTTGTCCAAAATATTGTTGTAGGACAATTTGGGCTGGTATTCCCTTTTATTGGTCATATCTGGACTGCGGCGGATTTTCACAGCATCCGCAAGAATTGGCTTATAATCACGAACAACATCAAAAGAATCGATAGTGACCGGTTTCTCAGGATCATTCTTCTTGCCTGTTTCCTGTGCAAAAGAATTCAATCCCACGCCCATCAAAAGCGCTGCTAAAGTATATTTCTTCACGTTTCTATTTTGCAACTTCTTCATTGTATCCTATTTCTTTTTGTTGTTCAATTTATTTAGACGTTCTTTTGCTGCTGGCAAAATATCGTCTTTCGCATCATAGTTATCCACAATCGATTCAAGTGTAGCTTTCGCCTGGAAAGAATCTCCTTTACCTGCATAAGCATCAGCCATGGTAATAAAGCTTTTCGCCACCCAATATTCGTATGAAGAGAAATTATCGGATAGATCCATTGCTGTTTTGATACACGCATCGTATTGTTTATTTTCCAATTGTAGTACCGCAACATTGTATTTTGCTTCGGCACCATATACTGTACGGCTCTTCAATGCAGCTAAACTGAATTCTTTCATTGCCTCAGTTTTCTTATTCTGCTTCACATAGCATTTACCGGCATACAAGAATGCATTTGCGATCTCCTCTTCCGAAGACTTCTCGTAATTCTTGACAGCATTGGTATAATTTAATGCTTCTTTATAATCCCCAATTTGGAAATAAGAGACCATTAGGTTATTTATTGCGAAACCATAGTTGGCCTTGTATTCAGAAGTAAGCTCCAGCTTTTTCAATAACTGTGTCGCTTCGTTATATTTCTTTTGTTTCAAATATAAATTTGACACCGAAATTAACGTACGTTCTGTATAAGGAGACGTCCAGTCATTCAAGATAATATTGTAATCATGTAGAGCATCTTCTGTATTGCCCAAAGCTGCGTTACTTTCAGCACGAACAAAACGCGCATATTTCTCTTGATTTGGTTTCGGGAATTTATCGAAATACGCATTTACAGCTTCCACCGCCCCTTGGTAATTTCCTCTGGAGAATAGGGTTGTGGCAGTGGAGAATGAACGTGAGTCTTGTTCAGATTTCGACGCATCCCCCAAATTTGTTCCAGTTGCATATTTGATATACCCTGTTGCATCGCCTTTGTCCAAATAGATGTTCTCAATTGACCGCATGGCCTGTCTTGCTTCATCTGTTGATCCATATTGGTCGACTACACGTTGGAAAGTTGCCAATGCAGCATCATTGTTATCTTGATTATACTGAACCAGACCAATCGTCACCAAAGCACGTGGCACATAACTGCTGCGCGGATATTTTTCAACCATTGTTTGAAGGCCAGCAATTGCCTGGTCACTTTCTCCCATCAAGAAACGTGTGTAAGGAATCTCAAACGCAATATCATCAGCATAATTAGAGCTCGGGAATTGTGCAATAACAGCATTCAATGTTGAAATTTTACCATTGTTATCCCCTTGTAAACCTTGAATAATACCACGCTGGAATAACGCGTAATCCTGACTAGGCGCTTTAGAAGAGATCAATTTATTGTATTCTGTTAATGCTCTGCCGTAATTTTTCGAAGAGAAATAAGAATCGCCTAAACGTGCAATTGCATCATTACGTGTATTCATTTCTATTCCTTTCGAACCACCAGACGCTAAGAAACGCTCGAAGTAATTGGCCGCCGTGCTGTAGTTTCCATTACGGAAAGCCGCATAGGCTAACGCATAATTTGCATACCCATACACATCCGTTTTGCTAGCTCCTGGCAAGCGTAGGAATTTATTGAAATTTGTAACCGCTTCACCATATTTACGAACTTCGTACATTGCTTCCGCTTTCCAATAGGTGGCTAAAGCGTAAATTTCCTCGTCATAACGAAACTCTTCAGAGCGCATGAATAGGGAAATTGCATTTTCAAAAGCACGCTCATTATAATACTCCAAACCTCTGTAGTAGGTTACCTTTTGATAAGCTGCGTTTGCTTCTTTTCCACGTTTAGGGATAGATTCCAAAATATCAACTGCCTCACGGTAGTTTTTTGTACTCAACAATACTTCAGCAAGCAAAGTTTTTGCTTCCTCTAAGCGTTTCGATTTTGGGTACGTTTTCAGGTATTCTTGTGTGGAAGCCAAAGCCACTTGGTGGAATTCCAATTCATACGAAAGCTTAGCATAGTTGAATAAGCCTTCTTCTTGCATTGCTGGATCAAAATCCAATTTCGAAGCACGGAAAAATGCGTTACGCGCAGATTGCTTATTGCCTTTCTTCAAGAAAGCATCCCCTAGGGTAATCATCGCAGATTGATAATATGCGTCAGGATCAGTCATTTTTTCCAATTCAGTGATCGCTTTATCGTAATCCTTCAATTTGTAAGCGATGTAACCGATTTGGTAGCTATCCTGATTATTCTGCGTCTTACCTTGGTCTTGTGCCTGGAATTTATCGTAATACTCTTTTGATGTTTTTAAATCACCTTTGATAAAGTATGTTGCCGCGATAATACGGAACATCTCTGTTTCATTTTCTTGTTTTGTTCGCGACAAAATTGGCAACGCATAATCCAACACATCGTCGTAGCGTTTATCCAAGAAATACAAAGCAGTAATATAATAAGGGTAACTATTTTCGAATTGTTTAGATCCATTTAGGCGCTCAAATTCATTCAACGCCGTTTTATACTCCGCGTCTAAGTAAGAAAGATACGCGTAATAATAGATTGAAGCTTCCTGAAATTCAGTTTTCTGATCTTTCAATCCTTCAAATAATGGTTTCGCCGTTTTATAATCCTTTGTCATAAAGGAAGCATATCCATATTTAAAGCGATATTCTACATTTTCTTTACCTGCTAAATTTTTGCTATCGATCTTGTTAAACCACTCTAAGGCCTTAACATAATCTTTTTTAGCATAATAGGATTTACCGATTTGAAAATAAGCTGCTTTAGCATTCGCACTGACAGGGAAATCTTTAATGTATTTCAGAAAACGGTTTTCGGCATCGGATTCGCCCAATTCCAGTGCGCAAACCGCTTGATAATACCGTACGTTCTCTTTCAACAAAGACAGTTCCTCTGTTTCGTCCAATTGCAAGTTGGATTTTGTCCGCAAAGCTTCAACACGGTCAAATTGGGCAGAAGCAGAACTAAATTTTCCGCGTTCATACAATTCCATCCCTGTTTTGTACGCCTTGTTGATTTGTTGCCATTCTGTCTGTTGCGCTAATGCTGGCGTCGCCATAACGGTTAATGCAACTCCCACCTGGTAAATCTTCTTATACATAATATGTGAAACCTTAATATGTTATTTATCTGCAAATGTAAATGAATCTCCCTCCAAACCGCGATAAATTCGCATTTCAAAGCAAATTTATCGAAAGCCTCTCTGCCATTAAAGGCTTTAAGATAGCCCCAAATTTATTGAAAATCAATTCAAACCTCCACTTCTCAGGGAGATAGTTTTATTCATTTTACTAAATTATACTTTAATTGAGCTATTTTACACAAAAGTTATTAACATCTGTGAATAATCCTGTATTATAACGGAAATTTTGCACAAAAAATATGCCCGACAAAAAATAAAGTCAGGCATACTATAGTTGCATTAGAAAACAGTGCTATTTAGTCTCACACGTACATTAACGCACGTCAAAACCAATTTAGACTATCCGCGTTGCCCTGCTAATAGATACAAGACAGCCATGCGCACAGCAACACCATTTTCAACCTGATCCAAAATAATTGAATGTTCGCTATCCGCGACATCCGATGTGATTTCGACCCCCCGATTAATTGGTCCGGGATGCATAATTGTGATTGGCTTCTCTAAAGAATCCAGAATCTCTTTATTCAATCCATATAGCATGGAATATTCTCTTAAGGAAGGGAAATAGGCAATATCCTGACGCTCCAATTGAATCCGTAACATATTTGCAACATCACACCAGTTCAACGCTTTCCGCAAATCATGCTCCACTTTTACACCCAATGATGTAATATGTTTAGGAATTAATGTGGTCGGACCACAAACCATCACTTCTGCACCTTGCTTTTGAAGACATAAGATATTCGACAAGGCAACGCGTGAATGTGTAATATCTCCAACGATAGCTATTTTACGACCAGCTACATCACCATAGCGTTCACGGATCGAAAATGAATCAAGTAAAGCTTGTGTAGGGTGTTCATGTGCTCCGTCACCTGCATTGACAATTTGTGCATCAACATGTTTACTTAGAAATACCCCAGCTCCGGCGTATGGATGTCTCATCACAATCATATCAACCTTCATTGCAAGAATATTGTTCACCGTATCGATGAGTGTCTCCCCCTTACTTACTGAAGAGGAGGATGCCGCAAAATTTACGATATCCGCAGAAAGTCTCTTTTCAGCAAGTTCAAAGGATAGCCGTGTCCGTGTTGAATTTTCAAAAAACACGTTGGCAATCGTAATATCCCGTAACGACGGAACCTTTTTGATTGGCCTATTTAATACCTCTTTGAAATTACTTGCTGTATCCAGGATCAATTGGATATCGTTCTCATTTAGATCTTTGATCCCCAATAAATGGCGGGTACTTAATTGTTCTGCTACAGATGACATTTTATAGTATATTCAAATATTTACTAATCATTTTTTTTCTGAAAGTGTCTGATCTTATTGGCCAGAAAGAACCTTCAGTTTGCTTTCATTGCTGTTGGCGTCTGCGAAGTCATGAAGGTTTTATTGAAAGTGCCTGTTTCCAAAGGTCAACAATAACCTTCAGTATCATCATGACACCGCTATTAATCGCTAGCTGACGTCTTCTTTTCTGTAATCAAGATAATACTATCCTGATCCTCTGATTCTTTCCAGTTAACAATTACTTTTTGTGAATCAATAGAATCTACCTGTATTCCGATATAATCGGGCTGAATAGGGATCTGTCTAGAAAACCGGCGATCGACCAAAACAAGCAATTCTATTCTTCTTGCACGGCCAAATGCCTGCACAGCATCCATTGCCGCACGAATAGTACGTCCTGTCCATAAGACATCATCTATAAAGATGACCTCTTTACCTTCTACAATAAAATTGATATTTGTGCTATTTGCTAAGATTGGACCAGTATTCCCTTTCGTACGGAAGTCATCGCGATAAAAGGTAATATCCAAATCGCCAACTAAAATCTCTTTTCCGATCATTTGTTCAAGCTCTTTGACGATACGTCTCGCTAAGAAAGTTCCTCGGGGTTGAATACCTATGACGACAGCATTTGAAAAATCACCGTGATTCTCAATCAATTGACGACATAGTCTTTGAATTGTGATTTGAAATTTTGGTCCGTCTAATAAAATCGACTGTTTCATTATGGGAATGTTTGAGCAAAGCTACACTTTTTTTAACAAAAACGAAGCCATGAAGGGCAATTAATTTCAATATTTGCATCCAACCGGCACAATAACAAAAAGTGATTTGAACAAAGAATATCTTCCTTTCCGGGAAATTTACAAACCAATTATTCCAGCACATTAACAGATTTTGAAGTTATATACAATACGCATTGTCAACCATTTACAGCAAATTCCATAACATCGAAATACTATACGTAGCGACTATTCATCTGGCTCGGCACGTTTATTATTCCGTGCAAAAAAATACACCGGTACACCGATTAATACCAGTATGAAGCCTGGCCAGGTATATTGTGGCTTATAGATAATTAATAATACACAAAATACGGCACCTATCAACAGGTACAAGATTGGTGTAATCGGAAAGAGGAAGGTTTTGTAGGAACGTTCCAAATCGGGTCTCCGGATACGTTGAATAATCACACCCAGCACTGTAATCATATAAAATATGACAATAACAAAAGATATCATATCCAGTAAATTGCCATATTGTCCGCTCAGGCAAAGTAAGGAAGCCCAAATTCCCTGAAGCCATAACGATCGTGCGGGCACATCATATTTGTTATTGGGAATCGCCTGCTTCAGAAACAATCCATCTTTTGCCATGGTCTGAAAAACACGCGCTCCGGACAGTGCAAGTCCATTAACACAACCAAAGGTCGAGATCATAACCAAAATCGCCATCGCTATCGTGCCCGTATGTCCTAATATTTTTTCAGCCGCCGCTATGGCAACACGATCATTTGCCGCAAAAGCAATTTCCTCTCGATTTAATGCCGCCAGGTAAATGTAATTACAACTTATATAGAGCAACATCACCAAGCTCGTCCCGATAACCAATGCCCGAACAACATTACGCTGCGGATTAACAATCTCTCCGGAAACAAACGTTACATTTTCCCAGGCCACACTGCTAAATACCGAACCTACCATCGCAGCAGCTAAAGCCCCCATCAGTACACCCCCCGAGATCTGCGACCAGCCAGCACCTTTCAAATTTTGAAAAGAATCCCAGCCATAAGCCATATTTTCTGAAAAATGATTTTCCTTAATCAAGAACAGACCACCTAAAATCAGTAAAACCAGCGCAATAATTTTTGCTGAAGTAAAGAAAGATTGAACAGCTTTTCCACTCTTGATCCCTCTTGTATTGATAAAGGTCAGGAGAATAATAACACCCATAGCGACAATCTGTATCCAGGTAATCTTAAACTCTCCACGCTGAAATAGCGGTGCTGCATCATTTAGCTGCGGAATAAGGTAGGCTGTAAACTTACCAAAGGCAACAGCTACAGCTGCTATCGTTCCCGTTTGAATGACTGTAAATAAACTCCAGCCATATAAAAAGCCGATTGGCTTCCCAAATATTTCTGTCAGATAGGTATATTGTCCCCCAGCCTTCGGATACATAGACGACAATTCGCCATAGCAGATTGCCGCCGCAACAGTTGCTAATGCAGTCAATAACCAAACTATCGCCAACCAATATCCGGATCCCAGCTGCCGCATCATATCACTCGATACAATAAAAATACCGCTTCCGATCATCGACCCCATGACCAGCATCACTGCATCCCACAATTTTAATTGACGTTTCATCATAACTTAAGGTTGGTTTTATATGGCGTTAAGCTAAGAAAAAATAATCAAAAAAATGCTGCCCTTTCCTACATCGCATCAAAAAGTGTTTTTCCTTTTCGAATACCTGTAGTAAAGGGCAGCTCCTTCGGTTAAAATGATGTCTCTAATTGCTATTCAACACCATACTGTTGTTTATACGATTTTTCTAAATCGGTCACTTGCTGTAGCAATTGTTTTTCCGAGGTAGAGGCCAAGATACTCTTATAGGCACCCAAAGCACGTAATGCTGTACCTATATTTGAATATTCCAGTTCAGGCTTGGTTTGAGCAATATCCTGATACCAACGCATGTTTTGGGTCATAAACTTCAAATTACGGTTTACAATCTCATTCGCACGCTTCGTTTCACCAGTTTCATACAACACATTGACAATTGGAATATAGCCTAAAATGTCACGCATCAAATAAACACGTTTTGGCATTTTCTCAAAGGTTTCAACAGCGACTTTACGCGCCTCATCCTTATGACCTTCCATCATCAACTGTGTCGCTGTACCACCCATTACTGTATTTGTAATCATGGTAATCATGCGGTAAGATTCAGGATCCAGGTAAGAAGCATGTGCCATATTACCCCATTGGTATTTCGTAGTAATGTCTTTGTAAGCAGACTGTGTATCAACCAATGTACCTTCTGCTCCGGCAGGAGTTGCAATTGGCATCAAGCGCAAGGCAAAACCCTCTTGCACCAAATATTTATCTAAACCAAGGTAGTTATCATTTGGAACTGTTGCCGCAAAATAAATTGGACGTTTCCAATCGTTATTCAATAACACGTTTAAGATAGATAATTCAGCTCTAGAGATATAATTTCTATTGTAGGTCCAGCTCATGGTGTCGACAATAGATTCTTGCCAAGCTTTAGGAACGACATTATTTTTCAGAACAGATTCTTTGTTCACCGGAAGGCTAAAGTTCTTCGTTGGCAGGAAGTTCTCAAATTTACCACCACGCAATTCCAATTTATTCTTTTGATCATCAGACAATAAAATCTGCATGATCAAATCAAGATCCACATGACCCGGCACTTTCATATCTTGATAATAGAGTATCTCACGAACACCTTTTTTGAACTTTTCGTTATCAATATTGATCGGTAAGCCATCTGCCTGATTTACCTTTTGTTTCATCTGACGCATATACCAATCAGAACTCAACAAACTTAAATTGACGACCCGAACATCCGGACGATAATTTTCAACTTCTTGCACATACCACAATGGGTAGGTATCGTTATCACCATAGGTAAATAAAATTGCATTTGGTGCACAGGAAGCCAGGTAGTTTTTCGCTAAATCACGTGCGGTCGTTTTTTCCGAACGATCGTGATCATCCCAGTTTTGGAAACCCAGCAATACAGGAGCCCCCAATAAACAAGCTACCGTAGCAGCACCGGCCGCTATTTTACCATCCACTTTTTTGCTTAAATAATCTGCGATAGCGAAAACCCCAAGCCCGATCCAGATGGCGAAGGCATAAAAAGAACCTGCATACGCATAATCACGTTCACGTGGTTGAAGTGGACTTTGATTTAGATACAATACAATTGCTAATCCTGTAAAGAAAAACAACAGACCCACAATTCCCGCATCACGTTGTCTTTTTCCAAAATGCCAGAATGCACCAATTAAACCAATGATCAAAGGCAAGAAATAATATTTATTGTTTGAAGGGTCAGTCTTCAATGAATCTGGAATGGCATTCTGTCCGCCCACATGCATCTGGTCTACAGGTTTAGCCCCTGAGATCCAGTTACCTTCGGTAAATGAGCCCTGACCTTGTTGGTCATTTTGACGACCGGCAAAATTCCACAAGAAATAACGGCCGTACATATGTCCGATCTGATAGCTAAAGAAGAACTTTAAGTTATCCCCAAATGTTGGCGATTGTCCTTCAGGAATCTTTAGGTAATCGCGGTAATAATCTATATGATTTTGGTCTCTTGAGCTATAAACACGCGGGAAAAACATCGTTTTATCGTATTTATAGTCCATGCCGTTCTCCACCTTGGTATACTTGTCTTTATCTTTTCTGTACGTATACGTAGGCTCAGCATCAACCACTTGCGCATCAAATGTAGGTCCATTCAAAAGCGGCTCACTGGCATATTGCTCACGTCCAAGATAACTCACAAAAGAAAATGCATTATCCGGATCACTGTTATTTAACGTAGGATTTGCCTTGGCGCGCACCATGATCATGGCAAAGGAACTATAACCAAAAATGATAAATGCTGCACTGATTAAGATCAGATTTAACATCGGTTTTACCTTTTTGATTGAATACCAAATACCATATACGAAAAGAGCTACCGCTAAAATCATGAATAAGTTAAATCCAGTACCAAAGCCCATGCCCAAACTATTCACAAAGAACAGATCAAAATATGCGGCGGCTTTAACAGTGTATTGAATAATACCCCATAGAATTAGCGCCAAAACAACAACACCGATTAAGAAAGCTTTGATCGCCCCCGATGATGTCACTGTTTTTGAACGTTTAAAATAAATGACCAAAGCAATTGCCGGAATCACCAGAAGGTTCAGTAAGTGTACCCCGATAGAAAGTCCCATCACATAGGCGATAAAGATCAACCAGCGGTCCGAACCAGCTTCATCGGCATGATTTTCCCATTTTAGAATACCCCAAAATACGACGGCTGTACATAAAGAAGACATGGCATATACTTCGGACTCTACTGCTGAGAACCAAAAAGTATCCGTAAAAGCATAAGCCAGTGCACCAACAGCGCCCGAAC
The DNA here is from genome assembly GCF_001952815.1 of Sphingobacterium sp. B29. Taxonomy (NCBI): domain Bacteria; kingdom Pseudomonadati; phylum Bacteroidota; class Sphingobacteriia; order Sphingobacteriales; family Sphingobacteriaceae; genus Sphingobacterium; species Sphingobacterium sp. B29. The sequence goes on from NZ_CP019158.1 coordinate 5,806,381, forward strand.
CGAATATTTTGATTAAATCGGTGGATGTATATGATCCATCAACCCCTTTTACAACGATTTTCTTTGCTAAAGCTGTAATTGTCCAAAATAAAAACAAAATGGTCAGACCACTACATACTGCCGATCCTACGTTCATCCAGAAAGCAATTCGTGTAACATCTCCACCAGCAAGGTTTGAGAATATATTTTGAATCATTAAGAATAAAGGTGCTCCTGGCTGGTGCACAATTTGAAGTTTAAAGGCTGAAGCGATAAACTCGCCACAGTCCCACCAACTCGTCGATCGTTCGGCAGTCATGACATACGCTACAGTTGCTATTAGCGCACATATCCATCCTAAAAGATTGTTGATTTTAGTATAGTTCATAAAATGATAACTGTAAAAAGTATTATTAATACGGCTCGAAAATAAGGATAAGTTAATAAGAAATGAACTTTATTCTGATTTTTTAACACATATTAATTGAAAAAATTTCATTACGCGATCCAATATTGGCTGAAAGGAAAGCATTCCCAAAATCACGCTTGTACTTTTGTGGGCCAACATCTCGATAAAAAAGCTTAGCGTGCATATCTTTTCAAATCAAAACAAAAATTATTTCTTTGAAAATCAGCCCTAATACACTTTTAAGTTCATTTTTATTTGCAGAAATGAGAATAGTCCGTATATTTGCATCATCAAATGTGAACGACATCATCACGATAGCAATCACTTTTGAATTGTTTGTCCGATAGTATAAGGGTAGTACAACAGTTTTTGGTTCTGTTTGTCTTGGTTCGAATCCAGGTCGGACAACAAACAATAGAAAAGGCTTGCATCTGCAAGCCTTTTCTGCGTTATATGCAAGGCTTATTATTTATAAAAGGGTTTAGATTTTTTTAAATTTACATTTTGATTTTTAAAACAAATCTCTATCTTTGCGTCGTCAAAAAGAGGAAAGCGGAAACGTTGACTTTTTAGAGACATTGTCCGATAGTATAAGGGTAGTACAACAGTTTTTGGTTCTGTTTGTCTTGGTTCGAATCCAGGTCGGACAACTTTTAAAGTTAAGCGTATATGGATTGTGAAAACAATCCATTTTTTTTAATGTTTAACTTTAAAAAACAGTAAGGGAATAAAAATATTGAATAAACGACAATACAATAACCCAACATAAATATACAAAACCATGCCTTTGCAATTCAACACGGTTAAACTATTTGCAGGTTCTGGCACTACAGAACTGGCCGAAAAAATCGCACAATCTTACGGGAAACCACTAGGAGACAAAACATTGTCACGTTTTAGCGACGGTGAGATTCAACCTTTCTACAATGAGTCAGTTCGCGGAAGCGATGTATTCATTATCCAATCTACCAACCAACCTACCGACAATCTTTTTGAATTATTATTGATGACAGATGCAGCGAAGAGAGCTTCAGCGCATTATATCACCGCGGTGGTCCCTTACTTTGGTTTCGCAAGACAAGATCGAAAAGACAAACCAAGAGTTGCTATTGGCGCAAAAATGATCGCCAATCTGTTGACTGCAGCTGGTATCCACCGTATCATGACAATGGACCTGCACGCAGCACAAATCCAAGGTTTTTTCGATATCCCTGTTGACCATTTGGATGGTTCTATCATTTTTGTTCCTTATATCAAATCGTTAAAACTTCCAAATCTAACGATTGCTTCACCAGATATGGGTGGTTCATACAGAGCACGTACCTTTGCTAAATTTTTCAATGCAGAAGTTATTATCTGTGACAAACGTCGTAAACGTGCAAACGAAATCGAATCGATGTCTATCATCGGTGACGTAACGGGTCAGGACGTTGTTTTAATCGATGATATCTGTGATACTGCTGGTACACTTTCAAAAGCAGCAGCACTGATCATGGAAAATGGTGCAAAATCTGTAAGAGCCGTTTGTACACATGCTGTGTTGTCCGGAAAGGCATATGAAACAATTGAAAACTCGGTATTGTCAGAAATGATCGTAACCGATACCATTCAATTGGATCCAGAAAAAGCAAAACAATCGACCAAAATCAAAGTATTATCAACGGCTGATTTATTTGCAAAAGCAATCACAAGTGTAAATCAACACTCTTCAATCTCCGATTTATTTGAAGTAGAGTAATCTTTGAGTTTTAGATTCTAGATATTGGACCCTGGTACAGAAAGCATTCAGCTCAATAATCAGGGTCTTTTTTTTGTGTTGCGCCACCACCCCACCTTCTCTCTTCCGCTTGGTTCTTATCTTTTAACCATAGGCGAATAGCCCTTTTTATCGAGTATATAAGTTAACAATTGTTTGATACCAAATTCTACAATAACAGGGGATTTACGGAGGGTTAACAGGGGGTTAGCAGGGGTATAACAAAGGTAAAGCCCTGCTAACCCCCTGTTATACCCCTACTAAGAGAGTCCTATTCCAGTTTTAATATAGGAAATGGTATCAATTTGGTCATACTTTAGAGTAAATAAGTGGCCTTGAATAGGCATAGTCATGAACATGGAAAAATCAAAAACCTGGAATAAGTATCTGTTTCCGAACTAATAGCGGTCGTATTTTTTTGATAATATCAGAAATTAGATTATCTTTGCACCTCAAATTTATAAAAAATTAAAAGATGAAATCAATTGCTATTAGCGGTTCTGTAAGACAGAACGTAGGGAAAAGAGATGCAAAAGAATTGCGTTACCAAGGTTTAGTACCAGCAGTACTTTACGGTGGTACAGAGCAAACAGCTCTTTCTGTATCCGCAGCTGATTTGAAACCAGTTCTTTACACTGCAGACGTAATCATTGTTGAATTAAACATTGAAGGTCAAACTAAAAGAGCTATCGTTCAAGACGCACAATTCCACCCATTAACTGACTTAGTTACGCACGTTGACTTTTTAGAATTATTTGATGATAAAGAAGTATCATTGAATATTCCTATCAAATTAACAGGAACTTCTCCAGGTGTTAAAATGGGGGGTAAATTAGTTCAAAAATTACGTAATTTACGCGTAAAAGCATTACCTGCAAACTTACCACAAGAAATTGCTGTACCAATGGAATCTTTAGAAGTTGGTAAATCAGTTCGTGTAGGTCAAATTCAATTGGAAAACGCAAAAGTATTAAACAATGCTGATGATACAATCGTATCAGTAATCATGTCTCGTGCATTGCGTCAAGCTGAACAAGAAGCAGCGAAAGCATCTAAAGGTGGTAAAAAATAATCTGAGCAAGATTCTTAAAATACTACAGAAAGCACCGAAATTCGGTGCTTTTTTGTTTATTAAAATTTTTATTTTTGCATCATGAATTATCTTATCGTTGGATTGGGCAACATTGGCAGTGAATATGCCGATACACGGCATAATATAGGGTTTATGGTTGCCGACGAGCTTGTCAAACAGGCTGGCGCCAGTTTCTCCTTGCTCAAGTTAGCATATTATAGCGAATTTAAGCAAAGGGGCCACAACGTCACAGTAATTAAACCCACGACTTATATGAACTTAAGTGGTAAGGCTGTTAACTACTATATGCAACAATGTAAAGTTCCAATTCAGAATGTATTGGTGATTGTGGATGATCTGGCCATTCCATTTGGTTCGCTGCGGATGAAACCCAAAGGAAGCAGCGCCGGTCATAACGGACTTAAATCCATTGAACAGCTTTGTGGCGGACAGGTTTATCCGCGTCTACGTTTTGGTATTGGAGACAATTATCCAAAGGGTAGACAAGTAGATTATGTACTTGGCCCTTTTGATAAAGAGGAACAAGCTGAATTACCGGCTTTAATTGACCATTCCGTTAAAATGATCCAGAGTTTTGTCAATATCGGCATCGAGCTGACGATGACGAACCTCAATACAAAATAATAGAAGTCACTAAAGCTCATTAATGTAATACCCTATATTGGTATTGATTTATAACATAAAAAAGACCGATTTAAATCGGTCTTTTTTATCTTTTACTAAGAGAGTCTTACACTTAGTTACTACTTTCTGCCCGTATCTTTTCTTTTTCTATCTCCATCTTAATGATGCCGCTTACCTTCTCTTTTAATCCCCCATTAGCCTGCTCATCGTTTTTTTGCTCGCTTGCTTTCTTTCGGGTCTTAACGATAATGACACCTTCTTTGCCTGCACTCCCATACAACGCAGTCGCACTTGCATTTTTCAAAATCTCTATTGATTCAATATCTTTCGAATTAAGTTTTTCCAAACTAGCCTCTTTCTTAACAGTCCCATCAACCACAATTAATGGCTTGACTTTTCCATTATAACCACGAACACGAACAGATGGAAAATCAGTACCAATAGACTCATTCGCTGAATTATTCCCCAACAATCCCATTACCGCGTCAGAACTTATCCTTTTTGATTTATCCGAAAAAACATCCAGTGTCGCGTCATCTGATTTCTCACTTTTCTTATAACCAACAACAGTAACAACCTTGTCATCCTGTCCTTCGTTTTTCTTATATCCAACAACAGAGACTACTTTATCTCCCTTTTTATCCTCTTGTCCAATTGGACGCACTTTATCATTCACTTTATCCGGATTTTCACGGGCCCATTTTTTTGTCGTAATCAATATAACGCCATTCTCTGCATCTGATCCATATTTAACGGTCGCAGACGCTCCCTTTAGTATCGTTACATTGTCAATTCCATCCGGTGTCAGCGCTAGCTCCTTCACCATTTTTTGATCTGCTCGCTTGCCATCAATAACATACACCACATCAGTTGACTTATCATTCGTTAGCTGATCATCACGATACGTCACCCCTATCGTAAGCCCTTTGAGTTTAGTCATATCTTTACCAATATGAGCTCCTTCCTTCAATTTCACTTCAAGGATACCATCTTTCCCAACATCTTCACCATACTTATCAATAGCAGCCTTACCCTGTAATACCGAGACTGACGCTATAGCATTTGGATCGATATCATCCACAGTAAAAGTTTTTTCCTGCACAATACCATTCATAACACAGCGTAATTTTTTTTGTGCTATATCCGAATGTTGTTGCATCTCAACAGTATTGGCCAAAATTGCTCCGCCAGCAATATCAATTGAAGACTTCGTCCGATACTTGATCATATCACTATCATTCGAAAACCAGTACTTCGCCAGTTTTCCTTCAGGAATAGCCAAAAATTCAGCCTTAGAGACCAATTTATTATCCACAAAATACTTTTGATTTTTAGAAAAATCAATAGCAGATCTTTTGATTTCCTTAAAATCTCTCGCCTCTACCTGATTTGCTTTAGCCAAAGTATCCGCTAACGCGGTAGAGCTCCTATTTGATTGATCTTCCTGAGATTTTAAATCAACTGTTGGTAACTGAATAGGTAACACTGTCTCATTTGCCTTCTCAACTACTCCCTCTATACTTCCCTCCGCTTTACTTACCGTAAATGCTGCTCCCGTCAATAAAAATACGGGTAAAAGAAAGGCGTATTTACTCAGCTCTATTTTCGATGATCGCTTCTTGTTCATCATCATAATACGACGTTTTAAAAGTTTAAAATTAAATTGATTGCTCAATCCTACTGAAGTGCCCTTTTTGGACACATTCAATAGGCTGTATTGGTACGTCTGCTTGTCAATTCCTTTATCGAGAACCTGCTGATCAGTCAGGAACTCCAAATTTTGGCGAATGGCCCTGCGCATGAACCAGACGAAAGGATTGTACCAACAACACACCAATATCATTTCAAACAGTAAAATATCCAGACTGTGAAGGCCTTTCACATGAATATCCTCATGCTTAAAAATATCTTTTAGTTCAGCATCAACATGCTGCCCTTTATTGACATAGATTTTATTCAAAAACGAAAATGGAACAATAGGAATAAGCACATTCCGGAATAGATAAGTCCGCCATTGATCGGACCTCGAATTCAGATGAATGCGCAATAAACTCAATAATTGAAATACAAATTTTAATAACAATAAAACAGCACCGGCCATAAATACGATTTCCACCAACCTCCCTAATGTCAGCTGCTGTTGAACGTCCGGCTCCATAATATAAAGCGAAATTTGCTCGCCTACGACCCCCATATTCAATCCACGCTGTACAAACAAAGACTTTAAATCCAAAAACGGATACAGAAAAGCAAATAGCCCCCCTACTAAGAAGTAGGCTCTATTTAAAAAATAGAACGTCAAGCCTTTCAACAGCCCGATATATCCCAGATAGATAATACCCAACAACAGGTTGACTTGTATAATATAGGTTAGTAGACTTTCCATGCCATTAAGATTTATTATGCTTAATCATATCCATGATCTCCTTTAACTCATCAGCCGTCAGTTTTTCTTCCTGTACAAAAAAGGAAACCATCTCTTTATAGGAATTTTTGAAATAATCGCCCACAAAGGAGTTCATAAACTTGGCCTTATAATCTTCCTCACTCACCATCGGCTCATAGCGCTTGGCATTGGCATAGCGTACTGCTTTCACAAAATCCTTGCGCTCCAGATTCTTTACTGTCGAAGCTAATGTCGTATAAGGCATCTTCTCGCCTTTTACATTATCCAAGATCTCTTTTATAAAACCTCCATTGAGGCTCCAAATAGATTGCATTGCCTGCTCTTCCTGTGCTGTTAATTTTTCCATGACTTTATCTTCCTTTTTCTAATCTATCACTAATCTACGAATAATTCGTAAATACAAAAAATATTTTTTCTTTCCTTTACGGATCTCTCCCAAAATAAAGCCTTCCTCACCCCTCCAAAAAAAGAAGTGGCTCATTTCTTGCGTATTTAAACTCAAATCCGACGAATATAAGTTAGCTGGCAGAAAATTTGCAATACGTTTATTTTAATTCTAAATTCATTCATAAATCGCTTCATCAATTGAAAAAACAGGAATTTCCACTGTGTAAAATTGATAGCAATCAGTCGCACCGTTCACTCCAAAAGGAGATGGTTTAAAAACAAATACAAGAAAGATAAATGGCTAAAAATATCAAAGCGATCAAATGTCCGCATTGTGGAAGTATAAAAATCACCACACTGCGCCCCGATTATTACAAATGTGATAGCTGTGGAACAGAATTTTTTCTGGATAGTGATGACATCAATATCAACCACAACTATAACTACCCGCGCAACAACCAAGATCAATATAAAGCCATACGAATTGTATTATTTGCTGTTGTGGGCTTTATTGCGCTTATGTTTGTCATTGGAGCCCTAAGCGCTCTATTTTCCAAAAAGCCAGCGCCCGATTATTCAACTTACAGCAGTTCCAATACAGCAGAGAAAAAAGAAGAGGCAGAACCTCTGGAATGGAACTACGCAAGCAACACGCTATTTTTGGATAAAGATAATACGCCACACGTTGTTGTCGTCGGCAATGTCGGAACTTTCAGAAAACGAATGGACGAAAACAAGGACAATAAGGTTTATATTGGGCTCTTCGATCCCAAAACGGGTAAAAAAGAATGGGTAAAGGCTTTGATGGAAACTCCCGTCGAACTATCAAGCAGCGACGTCAAACTTCAGGTATTTGAAGACCAGAATCTATATATCATCGTCAAATCCAAATACATTTATCAGCTGGACAGAAATACACTCACTTTTAAAAGTGTCCTAGAGAACTATGTAAAAGATGCGCCATCTTTAAGCACTGGCATCGCCAAAGTTGAATTCAAATACGAAGACTATGGCTCAGCCTATCAAATTGTCAACAATGAAGGCCAAAACCTAGCTTATTATCCTTTGATTAACAAATCTATTCCCGACAAACAGCTGTACGACGAAAGAAGGAAAAAGCTTCCCAACCCAACTACAAAAACGGAATTTACCTTTTCAAGTAAATCCAGTTATTATCCAGAAGAAAAAATACAGTTAATCCAGTACAGTTATCAATATCAATATGGATTCCCCAAAGATAGCCCGCGCTTTTCCTGGGATAAAGACTACGGCGGATCGGGCATATTCACCGACCGCGATCCTTATAAAAAGGTATTGATTAATCCATGGCAATTTAAAGGCGCCCGTCTGATCAACTTCAAGGACTTTACGCCAGGAAGACTTTACTTTCAGCCTGTAATCATTGCGCAGAATGACAAAACGCTACTCATTGCGTATAAACCAACACCTGCCGAAGACGATCCTTTCCAGATCCAACTATTGGATGTAACAACTGGCGCTATACAAAAAACAGTGACCACAGATCTTAAATCCATGTATGGAAATGGGAGCCTCCTCAAAGATGGTTTTATTATAAAGGGAGCCAGCGACTATTATTATTTTGATAATAGCGGCAAACAAATCAACAAGTTTGAAGGGTATAACCCTAAATTCGACACACTAAATTAAACACTATGGGACTATTTAATCTTTTTAACAACCAGCTTTCTGAAGTCATCGAGTGGAAAAACCAAGACCCTCAATTATTGTGGTATAAATTCCCATCCGAAAGGAACGAAATCAAAAATTCCAGCAAGCTGATCCTCGCTCCAGGGCAGGGCTGCATCCTTGTCTATGAAGGAAAAGGTGAAAACCTGCTGACCGAACCGGGAACATACAACCTCAAAACGGACAACCATCCATTCTTTACCACTTTAGCGCGTTTACGGCAGAACTTTGAATCCGAGCATAAGCTTTACATCTACTTTTTTCGTACGGCCGCTATCGTCAATCAATCCTGGGGAACGGGAACACCGATAAAATATATCGACCCCCATTACAATTTACCAATAGAAATCGGCTTGAATGGTACGTTCTCTTACCTCATCAAGGAACCGGTGCATTTCTATAAAAATATTGTCGCTAATCAAAATACGGTCAGCACAGCTGTCATTCAAGACATCATCAATAATCGGATCCCACAACAAATTATTGCGCAGATTGCACAAAAGAAACTGGGTTACAATGAAATTGACAGTCAACTGGGACTGTTATCCAACGACATCAAGACTGCGGTTGAACAAGATTTTAATGATCTTGGTCTCGACATTACGGATTTCAAAATCTTAGGAACTCAATTTGATGCCAATACACAACGAAGAATCGGAGAAATCACCGATTTAAGCACACAAAATCAAGCGGCACAGCAGGCAGGCTTAAGCTATGTTGAACTGGAAAAATTACGTGCGCTCCGTGATGCCGCTAAAAATGAAGGGGGAATCGCGGGTGTAGGTGCACAACTGGGTGTCGGTATGGAACTCGGAAAACAGTTTGACCTCCAAAAAGAAGAGATCAAAGATCATATTCAGCAAGAGGGTGACTTTGTCGAGAAACTTCAAAAGCTGCAGCTGCTGCTCCGTGAAAACATCATTACCCAAGAAGAATTCGATACACTCAAAAAACAGATCCTCAACAAAATATAATGCATGCGGGGATATTTATATCACGATTCAGCTCAATTATACCGAGGTGAATCAATTCATAACACATAAATTAATTCAGCTATGAAATACATATTCGGTATATTATTCACCTTGGTGATACTTTTCGTTGCCACCTATTTCCTACTGGGGCTTTGGGGCATTAAGCTATTGGATGCAGAGAACTTCAGCAAAATATTGTGGACTACAGGAATTCTGACACTAACGTCCATTATTCTGGTGTGTTTTATCATACTCCCCTTTTTTGGATCGGGTAAACAGGGTAACTACGAAGACAAAGGAAAGGTTGCGCAAAGAAAAATAGATTGATATTTTTTGCAAAATAAGATAATGTTAAATTTGAATAAATTATTTGCTTATTTAAGTAAATAATTAGTGAATATTATCCAAAATGACGCAATCATGTCATTTTAATTCCAAAAGAACTTTCAATTTTAAATATCAAATAGTTAAATTTGTGAGATTAGCATAACAAATCAGATATAAGATAATATATAAACATGTCAGATAAAGCATCTATAAATTTAGACGGCACTTCGTATGACCTTCCGGTCATTGTCGGTACTGAAAATGAAAAAGCAGTTGATATTTCCAAATTAAGAGATCTAAGCGGATTTATTACGTTAGACCCAGGATACAAAAATACAGGTGCAACGAAAAGTGCGATTACTTTCCTTGATGGTGAAAAAGGCATATTGAGATATAGAGGATATCCAATTGAACAATTGGCAGAGAAATCGACTTTCTTGGAAGTTGCTTATTTGTTGATTTATGGAGAGCTTCCAAAAAAAGAGGTATTGGAAAAATTCAGAGCTGACATCAAAAAGCAAATGATGATTCACGAAGATATGAAGAACTTCTTCGCTGGATTCCCATCCAAATCTCACCCAATGGGCCAACTTTCGTGTTTAGTAGGCGCATTGTCGGCATTTTATCCAGAATCTTTAAATCCAAACTTAACAGACGAAGAAGAAGATCAAACGATCATCAATCTTTTGGCAAAAATGCCAACAATCGTTTCTTGGATTCAAAAGAAATCATTAGGTCATCCTGTTGTTTATCCAAAAAATAACCTTGGTTACATTGACAACTTCCTAAACATGCTGTTTGGAGAAGTGAATGATGAAAAAACATTCGATCCTGTTGTCATTGACGCCATGCACAAATTGTTGATTTTACATGCTGATCATGAGCAAAACTGTTCAACATCTACTGTTCGCATCGTTGGTTCATCCAATGCAAACCTTTATGCATCTGTTGCATCGGGTATCAATGCATTGTGGGGACCATTACATGGTGGTGCAAACCAAGCCGTAATCGAGATGTTGGAGGCCATTAAAAATGATGGTGGTGATGCTGAAAAATATCTTGCTAAAGCAAAAGACAAAAACGACCCTTTCCGTCTAATGGGATTCGGTCACCGCGTTTATAAAAACTTCGACCCTCGTGCTAAGATCATCAAAAAAGCATGTGATGATATCTTGGAGAAATTAGGCGTTCAAGATCCAGTATTGGATATCGCTAAAAAGCTTGAAGAAGCAGCATTGAATGACCAATATTTCATCGACAGAAAACTTTATCCAAATGTTGACTTCTATTCAGGTATCATCTACCGTGCATTAGGTTTCAAAGCAGATATGTTTACGGTATTATTTGCTTTAGGCCGTCTACCGGGATGGATTGCACAATGGAAAGAAATGCGCGAAAACAAAGAGCCTATCGGTCGTCCAAGACAAGTATACGTTGGCCACACAGAACGCGACTACGTTGAATTTTCAAATCGTTAATCCGATTTCGATTTATATCCTAAAAAAGCATCCCTCGGGGTGCTTTTTTATTTTCATCCGAGCTAACATGGATGGCATTACAGCTGTCCGAAACCACCTACTCGAACAAGATATGATTACTTGTCGTTACGCTATTGTCACGATAATCTACTTGTTAAGTATATTTTAATTTTTCCTTATCTAAATTCCCTGTTTTTCGTTAAGTTTGCGTATTCATTGGTCTCTTATTAAAAATCATTATAAATAAGACTTGTTAGAAACAATACTACATATCTTGGTTCCCATTGCTATTTTCACCTTTATAGCAGCTTTCACCTTGTTTGCAGTATATGCCGAGCGAAAGATCGCGGGATTTGTACAAGATCGCCTAGGACCAATGGAAACAGGGAAGTACGGCAGTCTCCAAACGATCGCCGACATTCTCAAATTATTACAAAAAGAATTAATTACCCCCTCATCAGCCGATAAGATTCTCTTTAGAGTTGCCCCTATCGTTATTTTCGTGGCTGTATTTACAGGTTTTGCCGTTATTCCCTGGGCCAAAGATTTTATTCCAGCCGATACGCATACGGGTCTGTTCTTCATAATGGCCATCATCTCCATTGATGCTTTGGGCATTTTAATGGCTGGCTGGGGATCTAACAACAAATATTCTTTATTAGGCTCCATGCGTGCCATAGCACAGATGGTGTCCTATGAAATTCCGGTAGGCCTCTCCCTAATTACGGTCGTTATGCTAACCCAAACCCTAAATTTGAATGAAATCGCTATTGGACAGGGCATCCTAACCAATGGAAGCATTAAATTCTTGGGCCTTTGGGAAGTCAATGAGATTGGGGGCCTCTTCGCCTGGAATATTTTTCAGGCTCCACATTTGATTATCACCTACATCATATTCTTTATCGCAACCCTTGCCGAGTGTAATCGTGCTCCCTTTGATATCCCGGAAGCCGAATCTGAATTGGTCGGTGGCTTCCATACGGAATATGGCGGGATACAATTTGCCTTTATCTTTTTGGCGGAGTATGCCATGATGTTTTTGGTATCGATGTTGGGGGTTGTTCTCTTCTTAGGAGCTTGGAATACACCGTTACCAAACATAGGAGCGATACGTTTGGCCGATTGGACCACAGGCTTGGTGTGGGGGATATTTTGGACCTTAGCCAAATCATTATTTATTGTTGGTATCCAAATGTGGATTCGATGGACATTACCACGGTTGCGTGCAGATCAACTGATGAGTTTATGTTGGAAAGTATTGACGCCGCTGGCTTTTCTTTGTATGGCCATTTCTGCAATTTGGCGAATTTTAGTTATAGCATAGGATATGATATTTAAAACGGCTTCGCATGCATTTCGTACGGCAATCAAGGGTTTATCTTTGACTGTTAAACACTTGTTTGGTGCCCGACGTTCGCGAACGGAATTAAATATCAAAAAGGATAACTACTTTGATCAGCAGGAAGGTATTGTTACTGTTCAATATCCGCGTGAAAAAATGCCTATCCCAGAGGTTGCCCGCTATCAGCTGCAAGTCGATATCGAGGACTGTATTGTATGTAATTTATGCGCAAAGGCTTGTCCTGTCGACTGCATCGAAATCGAAGCCATCAAATCTCCGGAAGCGATTGGAAAAACCTCCGATGGTAGCGTTAAAAGACTATACCCGGCCAAATTCAACATTGACATGGCTAAATGTATGTATTGCGGGCTATGTACTGTCGTATGTCCGACAGAATGTATTACCATGACCAACGAATATGACCGCAGCTCACAAAAACTGACTGATCTTATCTATGGTTTCTCAGATATGACTGATAGCGAGGTCGCACAACGTAAAGCAGAATGGACCAAGTTTCAAGCTGAAAAGGAGGCAGCAAAGCAAAAATAAAAGATGGAAAGTATTTTATTCTACGCCTTTGCTACCCTAGCAATCGGTTCAGCACTTTTGCTCGTCAATCTTAAAAATATTGCACGTGCTTTATTCCTGTTTTTTATTGTGCTATTTGCAATGGCAGGACTTTACCTATTTGCTTTAGCCGATTTTGTGGCCATTACACAAATTATGGTGTATGTTGGCGGCGTGCTCATATTGATGTTATTTGCCTTTATGCTTTCCAATAAAGAGCTTTTAAAAGATCTCCAAGATAGTAGCGGTTCATTCTTAAGCCTACCCAAATGGCAGACTATTCCAATCGTGCTTGGTTTCCTGTTACTGATGCTTTATGGCATCGTCGAGTGGCAACAAGCTTCTCCAGCATGGTGGATCTTAAATGCCAAGGAAAATAATACCGAAATCCTCGCAACAGACAATAATATTCATCAGATCGGATTACGTTTTATGACTTTTTATGTATTGCCATTTGAAATCATATCCGTGTTTTTGATGATGGCCTTGATAGGTGCCTCACATTTATCCAGAAAGGAGCGTACAATATGATTACGCTGACGCATTTTTTAGTTGTCAGTGCCTGCATCTTTTGCATTGGTCTTTATACCGTTCTTTCCAAGAAAAATGCAATTATGATTTTGGTCGGTATTGAGTTGATGATCAATGCCGCTATCCTGAACTTTGTTGCTTTTGGAAAATATGATAAATTGAGTTATGGTGGGCAAATTTTTGCATTATTTGCCATCGTTCTTGCTGCGGCCGCAGTCGCTGTTGGATTGGCTATCGTATTAAATGTTTATAGACATTACAAAACCATTAATCCGGATGAGATAAACCAATTAAAAGACAAGTAAGCATTGGATCAATTTGTTCACATATCGCCCCTTCTGACCGCGCTGCTTACTTTGGTAGCACCATTAGCGGCATTCATATATCAAGCAATAGTAGGTAAACGCGACCAGTCCGGCCTTGTTTCTCTCACGGCCATCATCCTCAGCTTTATCGCTGGCGGCTTAACCTGGTTCTCCATATGGAATAATCCGGCTGTATCAATTCAGGTAAATTGGTTCACCATCGGTGAAACGTCATTTAAAGTTGGTATCCTGCTGAACAATCTGAGCACTTTGATGCTTTTTTTGGTACCGACTGTTGCCTTACCCGTACATATATACTCCAGAGCCTATATGCATGGCGATACAGGTATTCACCGCTATTGGATGTATCTCAGCTTATTCTGTTTTGCGATGTTGGGATTGGTCATTATGGATAGCCTCCTGTTGATGTATGTTTTTTGGGAATTGGTCGGTTTTGCATCGTATCTCCTCATCGGCTTCTGGTTCACACGTGAAACAGCTGTACAAGCCAATAAAAAGGCATTTTTGGTCAATCGCATCGGCGACCTCGGTTTTCTAATCGGGCTTGCGATCCTATTTACACAGTTCAAAACCCTCAATTTAATCGATCTATTTGGGGATAATGGCTTAATTTATCAATCCACAATCGCCCAAGGATTATGGATATCTCCAGTCAATAGCTTACCTCAGATTTGGCTTACCATTGCAGGCTTAGCCTTCTTCTTGGCAGCTATGGCTAAATCTGCACAATTTCCATTACATGTATGGCTTCCTGATGCCATGGAAGGTCCTACATCCGTATCCTCGTTGATTCACGCCGCGACAATGGTTGCTGCTGGTGTATTCCTGCTGGCTACCGTATTTCCATTATTTAATGAATCTGCCTTATTATTTATTGCCATCATTGGTACAATAACCGCTGCTTTGGCCGCTTACTTCGCGCTTGGCCAATACGACATCAAACGTATTCTTGCCTTTTCGACCATATCGCAGCTTGGTTTTATGATGGTTGGCATTGGTATTGGAACATGGGATGCTGCTTTATTTCATCTGACAACTCATGCTTTCTTTAAGTGTCTGTTGTTTCTTTCTGCCGGAGCTGTCATTCATGAAATGGCGCATCTTAAAGAACATAGCCACCTGGACTTTGACCCGCAGGATTTACGGAATATGGGCGGGCTACGTCAATATATGCCAAAGACCTTCGTGCTGATGAGCATAGCTTCGCTAGCACTTGCAGGATTCCCTTTGACTTCAGGTTATCTATCCAAAGATAGTATTGTTATCTCTTCCTTTGAATGGGCTATTTCAAAAGGTAACTTATACCTTATCATCCCCATAAGTTTGATTCTGGTGAGTATTTTAACGGCTTTCTACATCGGTCGTTTGCTATTCAAAGCCTTTTTTGGGGAGTTCAGACTGTTGAAACAGCTTCAGGGCAAACTACATGATCAACCGCTACATGAAGCACCAAAGACCATGTTGATCCCCATGTTTGTTTTGGGACTGTTCTGCTTATTTCCACTGTTTTCTTTCAATCCGTTTTCGTATCACGATTCCTGGTTGATGGACGGCCTATTATTGGATGAATATACTTTTGCACCAAGCCATAGTGCGCACCTTATTATCCCAGCAATACTGCTTCTTGGTTCTGCTATTGGCTGGATCATTGGCTGGAAATGGTATGTACAAAATAAATACCCGTTGAACCCCGATAGCCAGGCATTAAAAGCCGCTTTCAACCAGGGGTATATCAATGAGTTTTACCAAGCAGTCTTTGTTAGTGGCACATTAAAATTAGCACAGTTCTGTTATTGGTTTGACCGTCATATCGTTGACGCTTTCGTTTCTTTGATTCAGTTTATCGTCTTATCCCTTTCTCAGCTAAGTGTTTGGATAGACAAATATATTGTAGATGGTTTTGTTAATACGGTTGCTTCTGTGGCTTATTGGACTGGTAATCAAGTCCGCCTGGTCCAAAATGGAAAACTACAGACAACATTGTATTCCGTCTTTTTAATAGTTTTACTTGGTTTAATTTATCTTATATTCTTTTAGGAAATGCCTATTTTATCCTTATTGATATTTTTACCGCTATTGGCTACGGCGCTCATTCTCGCCCTACCAACACGATATAAATCGAGTTACAAATATATTGCTTTAGCATTCACAGCAATACAATTTGTACTGGCCGGAATATGTTATGCACAATTTGATGCAAGCAAAACAGGAGTCCAAGATCTGGCAGGCTATCAATTTGTTGAACAGCTTTCCTGGATCCGATTAGATTTAGGATCAATAGGTAAATTAGAGATCGATTATCTTATTGGTATTGATGGGATCTCCATGCCCTTGTTATTGCTGAGTGCTTTTGTTATGCTGATGGCTATAGGCGCCTCTTGGAATATCCAGAAAAGTCCGAAGGGATACTTTGCCTTACTCATGGTACTTAATATGGCCGTTATGGGGATTTTCTGTGCATTGGATTTCTTCCTATTTTATTTGTTTTATGAAGTCATGTTACTGCCTCTCTACTTCTTGATCGGTATCTGGGGTGGTGCAAGACGCGAATACGCGGCTATAAAATTCTTTCTATATACCCTATTCGGGTCTGTATTTATGTTGTTGATTATCGTAGGATTGTATTTTTCAGTAATCAACCCTTTGACTGGAGCACATACCTTCAACATGATCTATATGATGAATCCACAGAATTATCTTGAGGGTTCTATTTTCGGCTGGGAGGGTTACCAGGAAATTTTGGGTGTTTCGGCTCGACTGATCGGTTTCATTGTGCTTTTCTTTGCCTTTGCCATTAAAGTACCCATTGTTCCCCTACATACTTGGCTACCGGATGCGCACGTTGAAGCGCCGACACCCGTATCTATTATTCTTGCCGGTATCCTCCTGAAAATTGGTGGTTACGGTATCATCCGTATCTGTTATAGCATCTTTCCCGATATGGCAGCCTTATCCAATTGGTGGCTTGGATTAATCGGCGTTGTATCCATTATTTATGGAGCCTTGAATGCCTTATCACAAAAAGACCTGAAACGAATGATTGCTTATTCATCGGTCTCTCATATGGGTTTTGTGCTGCTTGGTATTGCATCACTGACTGCCGAAGGTATTTCTGGCGCCATGTTTCAGATGATTTCCCATGGATTCTTATCAGCGGCACTCTTTTTCCTTGTTGGCGTGGTCTATGACCGAGTACATGACAGAAATATCTATAGTTTCCGTGGCCTAGCTCAAATTATGCCTAAATACACAGGTTACGTCGCTGTCGCATTTTTTGCATCCCTGGGCCTGCCCGGCTTTTCAGCCTTTATTGGTGAAGCCTTTGTCATTATCGGTTCCTTCAATGCAGCGAGCATAGGAACCGGGTTACCGCGCTGGATGGCACTTGGGGGTTCCATAGGTATCCTATTAAGTGCAGCCTATCTACTTTGGACACTGCAACGTATGTTCTTTGGACAAATTCGCTTAAAAGGTGGTGAATCTTGGAGTAATGCACTTACAGACCTAAATTCACGCGAGCAGATCATCTTATTTCCTACCCTAGCGCTCGCCTTATTACTTGGAGTTATGCCGGCATTAGTATTTAACAACCTAAACGCTAGTGTTCTGAATCTCGTGAGTTTTATCCAACAATTTATTTAATTCGCATGCTCGCATTCAGTCCATATATCAGTTCTTTCATCGATCAGATTATCGTAAGCGTTCCTTATTTTAAGCCTGAACTGACATTGATCGTCACTTTTATTGGTACTATTCTAGCTAGTCTTTTTATTGACAAACACTGGAAGCATACCTCTTTTGTCATCACCCTCATTGGACTATTGCTCAGTGGCTGTTACCTTGTGGGCCAGGGACTCAGTAAGGTAGAGATGGCTGGCTTTTTTGATATGATCCAGGTTGATGCTTTCGCTACTTCGGCGCGATTGATTATACTGCTGTCAACAATCCTGATCGCTGTTTTCATTCAACAACGTCATCAAGAACGTCCTTTAGGGGATCTTTACGCCGTGTTGCTTACGGCAACCCTTGGCTTGAACCTGCTGACTATGTCGAGTAACTGGTTGATGATCTTTATTGCAGTGGAGACAGTTTCGATCAGCTCCTATATTATGGTTGGCTATTTCTCTTCAACAAAAGTTCAATCGGAAGCTGCTTTAAAATATGTACTGTTCGGATCCATCTGTGCTGCGGTTATGCTCTATGGTTTGTCTTTACTATACGGTTTCACGGGAAACCTGAATTTTGACGCTCCAAGTCACATTGCTGGCTTGATGGAAGCACCCCAGATCATGATCAGCATTGCTTTACTATTTTTACTGACAGGTATTGGTTTCAAACTGAGTTTTTTCCCGTTTCATGTCTGGAGTCCGGATGTTTACCAAGGCGCCCCAACAGTTATTACAACCTATCTCGCTACAGTACCCAAAATTGCTGTTGTTGTGCTATTATCCAAGATACTTTCAGCCTGGCTTAACGTGTCCTTTTATTTTAGTGATTTCTTGACTTATGTGATTATTGCGATCGCCATTGCAACTATGCTAATTGGTAATTTAGCCGCTTTGCGCCAACAGGATGCCAAAAGGATGATGGCCTATTCTTCTATAGGGCATACGGGGATACTTCTTATGGCTGTATTGGTTTATCAAAATAATGAGTCAAATGTGCTCTTATTTTACCTTTCCATATACGCCCTGATGAATATCGCTGTGTTTATCTTCATTGATGCCTTGGAAGCTAGTTTAGGAAATACTACAATTGAATCGTATCGCGGCTTAGGAAAGCAGTACCCACTGCTGTTCACCTCCTTTTCAATTGTTTTAATCGCTTTGGTGGGGCTACCCCCTACTGCAGGTTTTGTTGGAAAACTTTTGGTCTTTTCCAAAGTGTTCGAACAATATCAAAACTTCCAATCCTTTGGTTTATTGGCATTGCTCCTAGTTGGTGCATTGACATCTGTCATTTCTCTATTTTATTATTTTAAAATACCACTGAATGCATTTTTAAGAGAAAATACGGGATCTCCAGCAGTGAAGTTCAATATGGTACTCTTGTGTATTGGAATCTTATGTACCGTAGCCGTATTGATCTTAGGTATCTTTCCCGATGTATTACTTTCGGCATTCTAGAAAACAGGAAACTTCTTTCATTTTAAATAAGTCTATCGTCCAATTCATTCCCTTAATGTCTGCGTTGAATAGTAAGAATAACTCCATAATATATTTTATATTTCCTCAATAAAAGTATTATCAATGGTTGAGGAGAGACCGATAAATTGTTTTTTATGTAAAGCGCAATTAAATTGCATATAAAAAGCAATTTATCTAAGTTTGTACCATGATTAGTGCAATAGCAAATCCAATTTTTCAGCGTGCTATCCAGGATTACCACGTCTACGATCAGATTGATCATCCAATCCAAAATCCGTATGACAAACAATCCCTGGAACATCTCCTCTATTTAAAATGCTGGATTGACACCGTGCAATGGCATATGGAAGATGTGGTACGTAATCCCTCGATTGAACCCCAAGAAGGCTTATACTGGAAAAGACGTATTGATGAATCCAATCAGTACCGCACAGATACCGTAGAGTATATTGATAGTTATTTTCTACAAAAATTTCAAGATATACAGGCGAGTCCTACCGCAACAATCAATACTGAAAGTCCGGCATGGGCTATTGATAGGCTTTCCATTCTGGCTTTAAAAATCTACCATATGGAGCAGGAAACATTGCGCACGGATGCTTCCGAAGCACATATCATTTCCTGCCAAGAAAAACTGAACGTTTTATTGGAACAAAGGAAAGATTTGTCCCAAAGTATTGATGAATTGATGACCGCAATCGCATCTGGCGATAAATACATGAAGGTTTATAAACAGATGAAAATGTATAACGACCCTTCATTGAACCCTGTCCTATATTCTTCAGGAAAATAAAACATGTCCTTACCGCAACGGATCATAGTAACCCGATTTTCAGCTATGGGCGATGTTGCCATGGTTGCCTCAGTGTTGAAAGAATTCTGCATTCAGTACCCTGATGTAGAAATTATTATGGTCAGCAGGCAATTCTTTGCCCCATTTTTTGATGGAATAAAAAACATACGGTTTCACGCCATTGAGCCCAAAACAATTCATAAAGGTTTATTTGGTTTGGTCAGGCTAAAGAAAGAGCTAGCACAGTACGGCACAGATACTATTGCCGACTTACATTTCAATTTGCGTTCGCGTATAATTGATCTATTATTTTCCTTATCGGGCGTAAAAGTAAAGCAGCTTGACAAAGGGCGGGAAGAAAAAAAAGCTTTAAGCCGAGAAAATAACAAAATTAAGGTTCCTTTAAAGCCAACGGTGGAGCGCTATGCAGACGTATTTCGTGCATTAGGGTTCAAATTTGAGCTCAGCAAAAAATTGGTTTCTAATTTGCAAGATGTACCCAAAGCTGCTTTTAGTATGTTTGCAAACTTCAATCGAAAGAAAATTGGTATTGCCCCATTTGCACAACATCGTTATAAGATTTTTCCTCAAACCAAAATGGAAAAGGTGATAGACGAACTCACGCACAATGGCTATGATGTTTTGTTGTTCGGCGGTGGCGAACAAGAGTTCCAAATTGCCCAAAACTGGACCGAGCGATTTCCCAACACCTATAATACCATAGGCAAATTTTCGCTGCGGGAGGAACTGGATTTGATTTCGAACCTAGATCTCATGATCAGTATGGACTCTTCCGGACTTCATATGGCATCGTTAATGGGCGTAAGGTGTCTTTCTTTGTGGGGAGCAACGCATCCTTATGCTGGATTCACAGGTTATGGGCAACAGCTAACAGACTGCATCCAAGTTGAGCACCCCAATAGACCAAGTTCAGTCTATGGCAACAAGCCCTGTGATTGTGATGGGATAGAAGCAATTGATTTAATTACACCGGAAATGGTGATCGAAAAAATAAGAGCAATAGGATGAAAATAGGATTCGATGCAAAACGCTATTTCCTAAACAAAACAGGTCTGGGAAATTATAGTCGGGACTTAATTCGTATGCTCGAAAAGTATGCTCCCGAAAATGAGTATCTAAAATATACACCAAAAACCGGTGATCAATATATCAATCAACCAGCATCTCAAAAAAATATCCGGTTGCCACAGGGTTTTATCAACACTACTTGGCCTAATATCTGGCGTAATCAACGTATTGTTCATGATTTGAAAAAGGATAAAGTTGATATTTACCATGGACTGTCTGGAGAAATTCCATTAGGTTTAGCAAAGGCACATATTAAATCTATCGTTACCATTCATGATTTAATTTTTTTGAGACACCCTGAACTTTATCATCCAATTGATCGTTGGATTTATAAGAAGAAATTCAAGCATGCCTGCGAGGCATCTGATCGTATCGTTGCCATAAGCGAATGTACTAAAAACGATATTGTCGACCTTTTTCATATACCCGAAGAAAAAATCGATGTTGTTTACCAAGGTTGCCATGAAGCATTTAAAACTATCAAAACTGAAGAGCAGAAAGCAAATCTTCGAGAGAAGTTAAAATTACCACAGGATTTCTTATTGAATGTTGGAACTATTGAACCGCGTAAAAATATTTTACCAGTAGTGAAGGCCATAAAAGACCTTGATATCCCCCTTGTTATCGTAGGTAAACCAACACGTTACTATCAAGAGATCATGGCCTATATGCAACAAAACAACATGGAAAACAGGATATTCTTTTTCCAAGGATTAGCAATGGAAGAATTGGCCGTTCTTTATGCATCGGCAACGATTTTCATTTATCCCTCAATTTATGAAGGCTTTGGAATTCCTATTATAGAGGCGCTTTACTCAGGCACTCCTGTTATCACCAGCAATATGGGCGTCTTCCCAGAAGCGGGGGGACCGGCATCTTGCTATATTGACCCTACAAATATTTCAGAGATAAAGCATGTTATAGCGACGCTGCTTGTCGATTCATCCAAGCGCCATGAAATGATCGAGAAAGGATTGGAATTTGCGCAGAAGTTTAATGATGACCGTGTTGCCAAACAGATGGCTTCTATTTATGCCAGCTTATAAATCGACCGACTGGCCCGTTGAAATAAAATACTTCTTCAATACATGAAGAGAAACCAACTCTTCTTGTGCCCGATCCATAAATAATTTCACATAGGCATTGGCCTGTTTAACAATTGTTTCAGCCTCGTCCGGATGATCTATATAAAACTGTAATTTTTCTTCCAGGTCCGAATAATCGTTTTTAATACAGATAAAATGATAGTCCGGTAATAAGGTTCCTTCCATAAACCAGGTTTCATACGTTGGCATCGGCATGACAGCGATGGAATTTGAAGACATGATCCATTTTAAGTTGGTAGCGACGTCATTTCCTTCCAGGGCAAGAATAAATTTATAAGCTAAATGTCCAGTGATAGAAAGGTAATCGTGATCAGAAGACCTAAATGCTCTTCTTAAATCACATAAGGGATGTTTGTGGTATTTCTGAAAGAAAAGTTCCCGATGGATCTGTGCAAATTCACTCCTTCCAACAAGCTTATTTTTTTTCTCCCGAAAAGGTATATGGTCAGTAATAAAATTAAAGTGCCTACTCTTATCTAGGTTAAATAATACCGAGTTGGCATTGTCACCTGCGATTGGCCTACTTTTCACTAAGGCAGGTTTATCCGGAATAGCAATAATATCACCTGGAAGGATCTGAAATTTCAGTTTTTGATTAAAATAATCAAGAAATTGTTTACTATCAAAATAATAAACACGAATCTTCTTGGGCATCTTATAATCTTTGATCGGAATTGCATCGATTGACAAAGACCGCTGCCGAGATAGTTTATTATAATAGTTTATCCGAAACCGAACCCATTCAGACTGCTGGGCCAAATCTCTGTTCAGCAACACCGAGGCCTTTTTCCGCAGCAGAAACTTTGGTCTCAGCTGTCGTCCAAATACCCTCAAATAATAAAAGAATTTAACATTCTTATTTTTTAAAAAGATTTTCTTGAAATTCAACTTCATACCATATATAAGAAATAAGAGCTGTCGTTATCTAATCGTCCTTAGGTTTGACGACAGGTACACGAAGCTGCATTTTTTTCCAATGTAACGAGCGATCGCCGTAAATCAGAATTTTACTTAGCTTATACTTGAATTTCAAAAGTCCCTGATAATCGTCTGTTATCCGTCGATAGGCAACCTGAGGATCATCTTCTAAAACCCGATTTATAGCTTCGGTATATACCGTTGGTCCTGTCATCTGATGGACATCATGTGGATATCTATTTTCCTCGATATTACGGACGATCAACTCAATTGTTTTTTTCAGGAATGGATGCCCTTTATCGTAGATCAATGCCCATTGTGCATAAAGACTTCTATTCTTCTCATGCGTAATAACCGCCGTATCCTCAGGTTTAATCACTTCATCCAAAACGCCAATAATATCGCTATCTAAATCTAAATAGATACCGCCATAAACATATAAAACCGCATACCTAAAAAAATCCGCTTTGGCAGCTCCGATCTGTAAACGGGCAAAGGCCTTATACGTACGTTGGTCAAAATTTTCCCTGATGAGCGTATCGATTTGCCCATCATCAAAAAACCGTCTGCTATAGCCCTTATTTCGTTTTAGAAATCGCCAAATATAAAACTTCGTCAACAAGGGTATCTTATTGGTTTTAAAAGTCTGATAAATAACTTTTGGAATCGCCACTTGGATTAAAAATTAAATTATGGTAATAAATAGCTTATACAGTATTGTAAAAATAGATTCAAAACTATAAAACATACAAAAATAACGATATATCCCTTACAAACACGTATTTTCTTATATTTAGTTAATCAAATATTCGCTAACTGAGAATAAACTTGTACTTCACAAACATTTCATATTTTTTATATTTTATTACAAAAAATATGTAATATATTTGTCACAATGCAATAAAGTCCACTGTGGTGATCTACATTGTGAAAACATTAAATGTCATTTTTTCAATTTGTTTGTAACGAATTAGCGAACTTTCACGTTACAATAAAGTAAGGTCCAATTTTTCAATTATATCGTATACCTTGAGTCAAAAATTAAGCGCTTTAATCATTACATACAATGAAGAGGATAATATAGTAGAAGTCCTCAAAAGCATGGATTTTGCAGATGAGATTATTGTTTTGGATTCATTCAGTACTGATCGAACGGTTGAGTTAGCCGGTCTGCACCCCAAAGTGAAAATTTATCAAAACAAATTTGAGGATTTCACTAAACAGCGCAATTTGGCTCTGGCATATGCGAATAACGATTGGATACTTTTTTTGGATGCCGACGAGCGTTTGACTTCAGCATGCCAAACGGAAATACTATCGACAATAAACGATCCGCAAGCAAAAGACGCTTATTACATGTATCGTTTATTTTTCTTTTGTGGTGAACGCATTAATTTTTCGGGAACGCAAAACGATAAGAACTTCCGTTTGTTCAAAAAAAGTAAAGCAACATACGACACGAAAAAGAAAGTGCATGAGACATTACTGGTTAATGGTACAATTGGTAGCTTAAAAAACAAGATATGGCACTATTCCTTTGCAGACTACGCGAGTTACAAAGAAAAAATGGTCCATTATGGTCAGCTTAAAGGGAAAGAACTATACGCTAAAAATAAGCAGTACTCGCTCTTAAGTCACCTGGCGAAAGTGTCCTTTAAATTTTTTAAGGCATACTTTTTGAAACTAGGAATATTAGATGGGCGACGAGGATACCAACTTTGCTACTTACAGAGTCTCAGTGTGCATGAAACTTTTAAGTCATTGAAAAGAGAAGAAAAAAAATGAAGATTTGCATTATAAGCTTTGATTACTGGAATTACGACCACCACATTGTAAAGAAATTACAAGAAAAGGGTATTGATGCATCACATATCAATATGGGTACCTATAAATACAAGAATTTTAGTGAAAGGGCTTCCAATGCAGTCAGCAAAATTTTTCTAAATAGAAATATCAAACATATAAAACGACAAGAGTACGTATTAAATACCTTGGAAAAACTAGGTCCTCAAGATCAGATATTGGTACTTAATCCACATACTTTAGATTACAAGACTATCAAACAGATCAAATCTTATACACCATATTTAATTTCCTATCTGTATGATAACCTCGAGCGTTTTCCAGTGGAAGAAAAGTTGGAGTTGTTTGATAAGATCTATTCATTTGAAGATAAGGATGTAAAAAAATATGGTTTTGAAAAGATAACAAACTACAATTATCTTTCAGAACAACCCATTCAGGCCGAAGAAATTGAAAACGACTTATTCTATATCACTTCCTATGACAAACGGCGTATCAAGCTTTTGCGTAAACTCGCGGCTCGTCTTTCTACCCTCCAAGTACGAAGTAAGATTATTGTGGTCGGAAAACAGGTATGGAAAGAGAAATTACGGAACTTTATATTAAGGCCGAAAGGCGCATCACTGATAGAATACCGAAAAAAACCTATCGACAATGAAGCCGTATTAAAAGAATACAAAAAGTCAAAAGCGATAATAGATTTGATGCGTGAAGGACAAGAAGGTTTAAGTTTTCGAGTTTTTGAAGCGATGGCTCTAGAGAAGAAAATAATAACAGATAATCCATGTATTATTGATTATGATCTATATACCACACAAAATATTCTATATATAGATAAAAATTTAAGTAACTTAGACACATCATTCTTAAATAGCCCATATAAAGCTTTATCCAACGACATTTATGAGCGCTATACACTTGATGCTTGGCTGCAGAAAATTTTTAATCTTAAAACTCTTCTATATTAAATGAAGAAAAAAATTCTATTTATCGCTCCAGGATATTACGGATTTAATGAAGTGGTAAGCGATGGGCTCAAAAAATACAGTGGCTATAAAATAATTGACGTCAATTCAACACTCCCCTACCAATACAAAAATCTCGGAGAACGTATCTATAATTTTTTCCTCAAAACTTTTTTGGGTAAAAATTTGAAAGAGATCAAAAAAGGACAATATATCCGACAAACTATAACTCAGCACGGAGAAATCGATTTATTAATCGTTAATCGCCCAGATGTATTGACAACAGAAGATTTACGTCTTGCTCAGCAAGCCTGTAAACGATCAGTATGCTTATTCTGGGATAGTATAGATAAAATTCCCTCACAAAAGAATTTTATTAATTCTTTCGATACTATATTTAGTTTTGACCCCGTCGATTGTGAGCAATTTGGTTTTAAATCAATTACAAATTTCTATTTTGCAACTCTACGTAAAACAATATTACAATATGATATTGCATTACTGATGACTTACGACAAAAGAATCACTGATGCAATTAAATTGTTCAAATATTTTGAAAAACATGGAATAAAAGCTAAAGCAAAAATATTCACCTACAAATCCCACCCTATTAAGGAAGATCTTCCAAAAAATATGGAAGTAATTCATACAATTGTTCCATTTAATAAGGCCTATGAATACTATCTTGATAGCAAGATAATACTAGATTTAGCACACCCAAACCAACGCGGCCTATCATTTAGACCATTTGAAGCTATCGGTTTGGAAAAAAAAATTAATAACGACTGCTAATATTGATCAAGCGGATTTATATCATGAGGACAACGTATACATCATTAAAGATATAAATACGATAGATATACCTAAATCTTTTATAGAGAACGATTATAGGATAATCAGCAGCAATATCAAGGAAAAGTATTTTATAAAAAACTGGATTCAAACGATCATATCATAATGCCAAATACGCCAACTATTTATTTTATTTGTCCAACCAATAGATCTGCGAGCGGTGGTGTAAAACAAATGTACCGTCAAGTACAAGTCCTAAATGAGGCTGGGTATCATGCTATAATTCTACATCGTAAAATAGGGAAAGTAGAACGTTGGTTCCATGCCAAAGTTCCCATAAAATACAATCCTTGGTTATTCAAAAGATTAAAATACGATTACCGACAAAAAAAGATCACATTCACTAAAAAAATATTTTTAAAAATACTTCGGTTGATTAGCTGTCATATTGAAAAAGATGCTATTCTAGTATTCCCTGAAATCTATGGTCCCAGAATCCATAAGATCATGCCCTTAAATAAGCGTGTTATTTTTAATCAGAATTGCTATTATACTTTTGACCATTTTGGATTAGATGAAGACTATAAAGATACACCTTATAACTCCACCGATACTCTAGCTACAATTGTCGCCTCTGAAGATGCAAAAGATTATTTTAATTATGCTTTTCCGCATATAAAAACCCTAAAAATGAACTTAGGAATAGACCATAATATCTTTTCATTGGGCACAAACAAAAAAAAAACAGATATGCTTCATGCCTAGAAAGCTTGGTGGAGACGTTGCGCAGGTTATTAATATTCTTCGATTAACTGAGCTGCCAAACGACTGGTCTCTCATATCTATTGACAATAAAACTGAATCAGAGGTTGCCGCTATTATGAAAGAGAGTATGATCTTTTTAAGCTTCAACTTTAGAGAGGGCTTCGGTTTACCGCCTGTTGAAGCTATGGCATGTGGTTGCTATATAATAGGTTATATTGGTCAAGGTGGCAGAGAATATTTTAACCCTTCATTTACAACGGCAGTTAATGAAGGAAATATCATCGATTATGTCGAATCAGTAAAGAAAATTATTGATAAATTTAATGTGAACCAAGACGAGATGTTAGAAAAGGGTCGACTGGCTTCTAAATTTGTTTTTGCTCATTACACGATAGAAAAAGAAACAGAAGATACGTTAAACATTTGGAATGAAATCATGCAATCCTCCAAACTATTGGCTCGATAATCACGATTTAAAATACGAATGGAATACAATAATAGAAAAATTATTATACTGGGTACTCCAAAAAACTTTGGGCTGAATTTAGTAATCCGCGGACAACTGGAATCTTTAGGATTTGAAGTTGTGGATATTAATATAGAAGAAAAAGCATTTTATTATAAAAGTTATTTCCTACGGCTCAAAAACCTTTTTCGAAAACTTATTTTAAAAGATCATCAGTATAAAAATCTATTACGCAAAAGATTTTTGGATGAACAATATGAGGAAAAATTTGCACATATCCAGCGAGCAGATTATGCACTTTTTATCCGAGCAGATATTTTTCCCAAATCAATTATTTCTCAGGTAAAAAGTATCACTGAACTTACAGTCGCTTATCAGTGGGATGGTTTAAATCGATATCCAGATATTTTTTCTAGAATGGAGCTTTTTGATCGATTTTTTGTTTTTGATCCTGCTGATTTAGCCATTGACGGTACTTTACCATTAACCAACTTCTATCTGGATCAGCAATTAACTGAACAAGAAAACGGCAGTTTAATTATTCCATCCATTGATATACTTTTCATAGGCACCTATATTGAAGAAAGAATCGCTGATATTTATCGGTTCTTCAATTTATTCAAAGATCGAAAAGAATTAAAAATCAAAGCAATAATTAATACTCACAGCGACAAGTTGATAAAAGAAATAAAAGAAAAGTGCCCTATCATCAGCACTATTTATGATGGCATCACTTATTTAGAGAATATTGATATGGTTAAGAGGTCCAACGTCTTAGTCGATTTTTCTAATTATTTACATGATGGATTATCTTTTCGTGTTTTTGAAGCCATTGGCTTCAAAAAAAAGCTGATCACAACCCAAAAGTCGATTAAAGAATATGATTTCTATCAACCAGAGAATATACTGATCATTGATTCTACAACAGATTACGATCAGGTCATTACATTCCTTAACGCCCCTATGCAAGAAATATCGTCTATAATAAAGAGAAAATATAGCTTCTCTAACTGGATTAAGTATGTTCTTGACCAGAAAGATTATATTCCGATCAATTTCCCTATTCAGCTATAATTTATAAGGTTTCAATTCATTAACTACGTAGTTTAACATCTTTTAAAAATAAACAGATGTAATGAAAACCTCTTTGTACTCGTTATTGATTATAATCATATAAGAAAATATCCATTCCGATAGATGAGTACGGTCACAACTTTTTTATAACTAATTACACAATGGCATGTTGTGATTTTAAAAAAAATAGAACGAAATGGGAGAAACAAAAAAGATCTTAGTAGCAACTAATCATCTAGCCGGAGTCGGCGGTTCAGAAATGTATACTTATGATTTAATCAAAGCACTTAACGTACGGCCTAATGTTGAAGTAGAATACTTCACTTTTGATAAAGGCTTAATTTCAGATAAGATAGAAGAAGAATTACACATACCTTTTATGAAAAAGAAAAGGTATGATCTGATCTTTGCTAATCACAACAGCTCGGTTAAAGAACTCTTTGCTAAGGCGCCCATCATTCAGATCTGCCACGGTATTGTACCCGAGTTAGAACAACCCTCTCCCCTTGCAGATTATCATGTCGCCATTTCAGAAGAAATATCCGATCATCTAGTGAACCTCGGTTATGCAAATGATATTATTTTAAATGGAATTGATGTACAGAAAAAAAAACCATTACGTCCAATAAACAGCACACTTCAAAGCGTACTGTCGTTATGTCAGAGTGATAAGGCCAATGCAAAATTAAAGGCTGTCTGTGATGCTAAAGGTTTAGACTTTCAGGCTTATAACAAAAATAGTAATCCAGCAGTCAGCATTGAGCAAAAGATTAATCTTTTTGATTTAGTAGTAGGAATCGGCAGATCTATTTATGATGCAATGGCATGCGGACGTCCCAGTTTAATATATGATCATCGTGTGTACAACGGAAATAAAGGAGATGGCTATTTACGTCCTGAGAATTTTTCAAAATATGTGAAGATGAATTGCTCCGGACGTTATCTTAACCGACAGTATCAAGAAAAAGAACTGATCAGGGAACTGGAGAAATACAACCCCGAAGACGGAGAGAAATTAAGAAAGATTGCTTTGTCAGAATTGAATGCCTATAAAATGGTAGATCAGCTGCTAAATACCGAAGAGCGATTAAACTGGCGTAATCGCATCAATAAATGGAAACGTTTTACCGAACATACGAAATTAATAAAACATGCATTTTTCTATAAAAAATTATATGCATTTACCAAAAATGAGTATTTCAACAGATAGTTAACCCTCCAATAGTCATCGGAAAAAATCAAGTAATTTCTTCCTTAATAGCGTGTTTACTGTATATTCTTTTTTTCAAAATAATCGAATTTCATTTTATATTTCATTGAGCCAAAGTTCTCTAAGCTGTTCAGTTTATACCAAATAGGGAATTCGTAGCTTTTATTTCTTTTGTCACTCTTTTCTTTGAACAT
The DNA here is from genome assembly GCF_001952815.1 of Sphingobacterium sp. B29. Taxonomy (NCBI): domain Bacteria; kingdom Pseudomonadati; phylum Bacteroidota; class Sphingobacteriia; order Sphingobacteriales; family Sphingobacteriaceae; genus Sphingobacterium; species Sphingobacterium sp. B29. The sequence goes on from NZ_CP019158.1 coordinate 5,836,610, forward strand.
CTTCCATGCGGCTTCTATTTCCTTCAATCCTTCAGCTCTTTTAATATAACTTTCCTTACTACCACTGCGTAGATAGATAACTATAGAGCTTAATTCTAAAAGATCTTTATCTGTATTATCCAGCTGCTCACCTGCTTTCAACTTCTTCAAGATATTCTTGATCTCATCAACAGCATAATCACTTTCAACTAAAATCAAACTATGTTGCCCATAAGCAGCAGCGCTTACATAGGTTGGCACATTCCCTTCTGTAGTCAGGGATTCTACATATTTTTTATCGAAGAAAGCCACAAACTCGTCATATTGTGTTCCAAGCACAAGGTCCAACAAAACCTGATCTTCATAATAACCATGCTTTCGCTGCACCATTCTTTCTCCATCTTTATCCTTCACAATGAGTGTGAGAATTTCATCCGCATCAGAGCTATTTTTTAAGAAAGTCCTGATCATATTGTAATCAGAGAAATTACCATAGCTAAAATTGACATTTGCAGAAAATATATCATTCTTAAACAACTTTGCATAAGCTGCAACATTTTGATAATTCGGGGTAAAATCTCCAAACTTAATCGTACTTAGATCGGAATTATGAACAACTTTCATCTTAAAATTACTGATGTCTACACGTAGCTTCTCTAATTCCCCCCCTTCCTTTGTACTATCAACCAACCACAATCCTCCTAAGAAAAGATCTTTATCAATTGTGTTTGACATCATAAAATAGTTTGAAGAAAATACAGCGCTATTTTTACGATACTCCACTAGATCGGTTTCATTATCAAATTGTTCATCTTTCGAACAAGATGTTAAAAATAAAACTGGAATTAAAATAAAAGATAGAATCTGTTTCATTGCTAATAATATTACAATATATAATCGACAAAATTAAATTAATATTTATTATACACAATTAATTTTCATCTATTTTTCTTAAAAAAATTATAACACCTCTATCCCCTTCTTCAGATAATCCTGACAAATCCAATTATTGCTGATATAGTTTTGAATACTTCTTAGGCTTAAACAATAAATAAAATATACGTTTATACCATTTATGATAATATTTCCTTCTGAACTTTCCAAGTTCATCTTCCAAGATAAACAGATAATCCAGAGACATTTCGTTTTCAACATAGATCTGTTGATGTTTTTGAAAAATATATAACTGAACCTCCCGAAGTACCCTATGGTTATCTCTATATTTATCTAATGCCGAATCTATAGTAAATCTTTTTCGATAATAATATTGGGGTTCTTCTATTCGATATACCTCGGCATTAAACTGCTTAAATAAATGGATCCAACATTCCCAATCTTCACAGAAAACAATAGACTCATCGAAGCCACCAATAGCTCGCAACTGGTCTGTACGAACTAAAGCAAATACAGGAATACAGTTCGCTTTTAAAAAATTTTTAAATTGAATTTAGCTAAAGGGAAAGGACCTGATTCTCGCTCGAATAGCTCCATATTACTATAAACGAGGGTTAAACTCGGCTTCTTTTCAAATATATTTACTCCTAAATCAATATAACTATCCTTTAACTTATCATCACCATCCAAGAAAACAATAAAGCTTCCTCTAGCGACCCTTAACCCCAGGTTTCTCACCGCTGATACACCTTTATTTGTTTGTGAATAAATACTCAATCGAGAATCACCTTTAATAAGCTCCGCGACAATGGACTCCGAATTGTCTACTGAACCATCATTTACTACGATCACCTCAATATTAGTATATGTTTGAGACAAAGCTGATCCAATCGCTTCCTCGATCGTATTTTCACAATTATAGCAGGGAATTACTATGCTTACTAATGGTTTTACAAATTGATTAATCATATAATAATTGCTAATAAAATCTATTTTATTACTGAAATTTTTTGACACCTATCTTTTTTAAGAGTCTAAAGGCACTTGATGATCGAATCTTCTCTAACGTATTCTGTGTATTTGTATGTGTAAGATAATCTTGATAAAAAAGAGGGAATTCTATTTCTAAAACAGCCTTTCTTTCATTTGCGATCTTTAATTGATTTTCCTCCCTGGAGCTAATTCCATTTGTATCAAAATTGGAAATAACTTGTTTGACATGTTTGGTAGAGGCATTTTTTTGCGCTATGACTTTAATAAAGAAAGCCCAATCAGCAGCTATTTGAAAACGCGTATCATATTTTCCAAAACGTCCAAATAGATCCCTCTTTATAAATGTCGCAGGGTGTGCCAAAGAAGCATTAAATAGAAATGAAAAGGATAGCTCCGAGGGATAATGATATATATAAGGGTTTAGCTTGTCTGCAAAAAACAAATCACCATAGATAATGTCAAACTGGTTTAACAATGGAACTATTTTTTCTAAAGTAGTATTTTCATGGAGGCAATCACCACTATTTAAAAACAACAGATACTCACCAGTGGCAAGTGCTATACCCTTATTCATTGCGTCGTAAATTCCTTCATCTTCTTCACAAACCCATTTAGAGATAAATTGAGTTTGTTCAATTAATTCTTTACTCCCATCAGTAGACCCTCCATCAATCACAATATATTCTATCTCATTAAGAGTCTGTTTTTGGATAGATGTGATTGTCTTCAGCAATCCTGTTTTGTTATTTAAATTGACTGTAATAATCGAAATGCTATACTTCGTCATTTTTTCGTGCTTGTTTATAAAAATTTATTCATTACCTCCACAACCCTATTGATATCCTCTTCTGTATGACCATAGGAAATTGGTAGACTGATTATTGTACGATGGATTTCTTCAGAGATTGGATATCCTCCATCTGATAGGATTCCTTTCATCGCTTTTTGTTGATGTGGAGGGATTGGATAATGAATTTCCGTTCCAATTTCATTTGCCAAAAGGTGAGCGCGCAATCGGTCTCGTTCGGGATGACGGATCGCAAAAATATGATAAACATCTTCTTGTCTAGGTTGTACAACTGGAAGTATAAAATCGGACTTTAACTCACGTAGATAAACTGTTGCCAACCTCTGTTTGTGCGCTGTAATTTTATCTAGGTATTTTAATTTCACAGACAAAAAAGCAGCTTGCAGTTCGTCGAGCCGCGAATTATACCCCACCTCATCAAAGACATATTTAGCAGATGAACCATAATTCCGTAGCGTACGAATTGAATTATTCAGTATATCGGCCTTACATGTAATAGCTCCAGCGTCTCCCAGTGCGCCGAGATTTTTGGTAGGATAGAAACTAAATGCACCAAAATCACCAAAAGCTCCTGCCTTTTGACCATTGTACTTAGCACCATGCGCTTGTGCACAATCCTCGATTATCTTTAAGTCATATTGAGCGGACAGCTGAAGAATGGGATCCATATCACTCATCTTTCCATAAAGATGGACAACAAGTATGGCCCTCGTTTTTTTTTGTAATGCACTCTTCTATCCGTTTTGGATCAATATTGTACGTGTTTATATCCGGTTCAACAAGTACTGGTTTCAAACCAACTTGAACAATAGCCAATATCGAAGCAATATAGGTGTTAGCAGGTACGATAATTTCATCTCCGGGTTGAAATCCAAAATAGCGCAGTGAAAGAACCAATGCATCTAGCCCGGAGGCTACTCCGATACAGTGCTCGACACCACAGAAATTCGCAAATGATTGTTCAAATTGCTGTACCTGTTTTCCCAAAATATACCAACCTCCGCGTAATACCTTCTGAAAAACATGCGTGTATTCATCCATAAATTCCTTATTGACCTGCTGTAAGTTCTCGTATGCTATCATGTTTTAAATAGGGTTCATAAATGTAATCTGTAGCGTCATAATATTCAGAAGCAAGCACCATAAGAATAGCATCCTCCGAAAAGTCGAACATCTGATGCCAATCTTTTGGCTCTAAAATCAAGCATTGGTCCGGTGAATTCAATTCAAAAATTTGTTCCTTTGCACCATCTTGATTGTAAATTGCACAACGTCCACGCAAGCAGACTGCTGCTTGAACGGTCTGATAATGTCGATGCCCTCCTCTGATAGAATCATCAACTCCATAGATATAGAATATACGCTTGACATCAAAAGGAATAACCTTTTCAATCACTGTCAAATTACCGCGATCATCAGTAAATGTCTTTAAATCAACTTGGTAAGCCATCTCATTTTAAAATAATTGTTGTGATAAAACTCTCCTGTTTTTCCCTTAAAAAAGAGGTTAGCAATTCGACGAATGGATGTCCTAATCTTCGGAATTTTGATATTTTCATGTAGTACAGCAGTAATCCCCCGTTTCTTCAATCCATTACTTACTTCTACCAAAGCGGACATATAGGGCTTATACATAAACAAGAGGCCATTATCATTTAAATCATAGTACGCTGTTGGTAACGGAATAAAACTATTAGCTTCTGCTATCTTGAGCCCATGATAGTGATAAAATATGACTGGAAAACTAAGTCTAGTCCCTATACTTTTTGCCCATATTGAACTATCCCTATCACCAAATTCATATTGTTGAATATTCCAGGGAGCAATTCCCGCTCCTCGATGTTCACAAGCATGAACACAGTTAAATCTCGTCATCCAATCATCAAGATATTTCTGATCGCCAAATTTCCCATCTTCCACGCGCGCATAACACCAATCTAAACAAGCATTGCGCCACCATTCAAGTACTTCCATTCCCTCTTTCGTGTTTTTGAAACAAACGAATTGAACACAATATGTTCCACTTGTTGCTGACTGATCGTATTTTTCAGTATAATGATGTGGTGTAATTAATACCGAATTATCTCCCATCTCTTCAAACAGAACCTGTGGATTTCCAAAAAACAACAAGTCTGCATCCAGATATGTACACGATTGCAATCCATAGGTATTAATTGCATAACGTATAATAGATGGTGTACAAGTCCAGCAATATTCTGCAGCTGTACGCGTCGACTTAACAGCAAGTAAATCCCTATCCTCAAACTGGATTAGCGGAATAATTGTAGCTTTCGGCAGATTGAGATTTTTTAAAATTGAAAAGCACGCCTCATCAAATGCGAAAATATAAAGATGAAATCCCTTAACATACTTATCGAGAGAATTATACATTGCTAATCCTCTAGTCAAATATGTTGAGTTAAATAAAGTACAGTAGTTATGCATCATATCATTTTCTTAAAAAAAAATCCGCTATCATATCCTGCCAACTTTCCATCAATTAGCATATCTTGTTCTCCAATAACATAGGATGCAAATTGAGCTTGTAGTTCATACTCATTAAAATGGTTCAGGAATTTTGCCTCATTAAAAAACCATGCTGGGTAGGATGCATCATAAATAGATGGTGGCACACGTTGCAAGGTAAGGCGGTCAGGTCCCTCATAGACAAACGCCGTACGATCGAAAAAAAGATAGGCTATTCGCAAACCCGTCAAATAACTGAGAAATTCATGCGGTTTTTCCAAATATTGGACAACACTGGATAGAATAATTATATCTGGCAGGCCATCAGCAATACTCTCTTCTATTGTTTTATAAAATTTTAACTGCTTATTTTCAAACTCTTTTTTACCAAGCTCTACATAGGACTCTTGTTCCACAATGTGCCATTCTAACGATTCCAAAGGCTTTAAAAAGTCACGTGTTTGATAATAAGTTGTACCCAAAGAGCCTCCAAAATCAATGACTTTCAATTTCAAATCATTTTTTGTTGCTATATAAAGAAGACTTGAAATTAGTGCAAAAGGAAATTCTTTTTTCTCAAATAGCACGGAATCTCTCTCATATACAGCATGCCCATCACGAATTTTAAGCATCGATTGATAGGTTCTGTTCAAAATCAAATTCGCATCATACCCATCTGTTAAGCTTTTAACATCTTCCCAATACATATATCTTCCTGACCAGCCATATCCATGATCAGTCCTTTCTTTATTACTTTTTTTTGAAAAGAACTTCTTTATCATTTATCTTTTATATTTTTTAGAATCGCAGAACTCATACTTTACTATTTTGTTATAATGAAGAAAGTAATCTCATCATTTTTACAATGAAATATTGCTATCAAGCGTTATTAGTATAGAATCAAAAATTTTAATCATGGACAACAGTAAAAAACTTTATATCATCCGACATGCCAAAGCTGAAACCATTCCGGGAATAAACGATTTTGACCGAGCTCTTACCTCCGATGGAATTCAGCATGCAAAACAGGTTGCTGCCAAGCTTGCCACAAAATTGAATCTTGACGAAAATAGTATGGTGATCAGCTCCCCAGCCAACCGCGCACTTCAAACAACGCGCACTTTTCTGGACGTCATGGGTTCTTCTTCTTTTGATATTCAGATCGAAGAAACGATCTACGAATGCACATACAAACATCTGCTATCCATTATCAATGCAATTCCTGACCATATCAATCAAGTTCTGCTCTTCGGTCATAATCCTACGTTAACTGATCTCGTTGAATACTTAACCCGGAAAGCGGCATATCTACGGACCTCATCATGCGCAGAGATAAAACTCGACACCGGTTTCACTTTTCAGATGCTCAGCGGCAATTGCGCTGATCTTGGGCAAATAATTGATTAAAATTCAAAGAACCATTTGTATTGAAGCACGTCTAGTTGTTCAATCTTTAATAATGACAATAACATTATTAAAAAGTCCTAATAGCATTTTCATTTTCTAATCAACAAAATTTAATAGAAACAAATTCACATAAAAAAAGCCATATACGATTCTTACGTATATGGCTCTTAATTTTAATGATTAAATTGGCTATTTAGCGTTTCTAATATCTTTCATCGGAACTGTTTTCTTGATTCCATCCATTACATAGAAAAATCCAAGGGCGTTTCCCGTAACATTTCCTTGTACATTCGCAGGGACTGCTGACAATAGCCCTTTCCATTTTGTTTCTTGGAACAAATTATATAAAAACTTTGCATATCTCGGCGAAATCGCAAATTTAGAAATCGCTAAACTGTCTTTCCTTCCCATTTCATAACTATAAGTAGCAGCCAGCAATGTATTTAAAACATTTGGAGCTCCCGACCTAAAACTATAACTATAGGGTGCTTTAAAAAATACCATACTTTCATCCGAAAATTCCTTTTGCGGCATGATAAGCCATTTATTGGAATTGCTCATACCAAATAAATATGTATCAACCTTGACATGCCATTTTTTATTAACATCAGATTTTTCTACCGGAATAAAAGACTTTTCTATCGGCACATTGGTGATTAGCTGATCTTGTGATTCATACACCTTCCCATTCAATTCAATTTTTAATTGGAATATATTTCCAACGGTATCTCTTAAATCAAACAATTGACCTCTATACAGACCATTTCCAACATCTTCAAAATCAATTTGATTTGGACCATTTGTCACGATAACCGTAGCAGCAGTAATTCCTTCAAGTTCACTAGTAACGCCAGAAATATGAAGTCGCTTTAATTGAATATATTGCTCTTTATACATGGTATTGATACCACCTTCCACGATCATATCATAAGATTGCCCATCTTCTAGCGCTGATTTTTCACAGGCGTAAAGCATGCTGCAGCAAAACAACAAAACAAGGACTTTCCAATAGATATTTTTATTCATCTGCCCCAACCTAATTTACTAGTTCCAAATTTACATTAACCATACGATTAAAATGAACTTTTAGATACAGGGAACATCATTTATTTTAAAATCTTATTGCATAATTTACTGACGGAACAATTCCTGAAAATGAAGTCTGTTTAACGATGGGGGAACCATTTCCACTCTCTAAAAAACTATAATATAATGGATTACGCCGGTCAAAAACATTATATAGACCTATATTTAAAGTATTTAGCCGACCTTTTTCTCGCTGTTTTTTCGTTTCTAAATCGAAAGAACAGCTTATATCGAAGCGACTAAAAATCGGCATACGATGTGAATTTCTATCCGAATAAATAGGCATAACTATGCCTTCATACTCCGTAAACCCCATTGGATATGTTAATGGCCTTCCTGACTGTAATACATAAAATGTATTCAAATGAATAGTTGTATTGATATCGTAAGACAAACTAACTTTTGCCACATGTGGAATGTCATAGTTAGCCACGTATTCATTGCCTTTATTTATTCCTACAATTTTGCGAAAGGACCGAGAATAGCTATATAGAACAGTTCCCTCAACAGGGCCTATACGTTTATTAAAAGAAAATTCTAAACCATATACTCGACCGTTTCCCTGTTTTATCTGAGTTTCTATAAAAGGATTTAAAATAAGTTGCGCATGGTCAATAAGTTCAACTTGATTTTTCATCTTTTTCCAATACCCATCTATCGCAATGTATCCTCCATGAATCATTCTATTTATGCGAAATGAGACTGCATCTGTATATTGAGGTTTTATATTTTGCCCAGCAGGTATCCAGGCCTCCAACGATGAAAAAGCCAATTCATCATTCTGTAAAAGCTGTAGATATTGGTATACACGGTTATAAGATATTCTTGCATAATAAGCATCGGCAAACTTATACTGAAAAGAAAAACGAGGTTCGATCCCGTAATAAGTCTTTTTCTTATCCAAATCTCCCGCCAATACTTTGTATTGGTTATTCAATAAATAATATTGTCCAAACGAAGTGCTATAAAAAGCATTTAAACGTGTACCTAAAACGACCCGAAAGGAAGAGTCAATCTTCCAGTTAAAGGATACGTAGCCTGCATACTCATATGCTTGTGCCCTGAAAATATTTTCTTCCTTAGCTAGATCAACGGGAGAAATTTCCCCAGGTTTGAACCTATGCAGCGTCCCTTGGATTCCAAAATCAAGCATGCGATCTAATCCTCCAAAATAGGTAAAATCAGTTTTAAGGCTAAAATCTCTAATTTGGGTCAGCCATGTTCGGTTTTCTGGCGATTCGGGTTTACTGATATCCAACCTGTTCGAATAATTACTAAAAATCGCGGACAAATTCATAAACAGGCGTGGACTATGCACATAATTCCATCGTAATGTAGACGCCCAATTCCCCCAATGATTAGTATTTTTATTAGGTGCAACCACTTTATCTTGCCCGATATATCCAGAAACATAAACCCTATGACGGTCCCCAATTGCGTAATTCAATTTGGCATTATAGTCACTATAATTCCCCTTCACATTGAACAAACGATATTCTTTATTGAACACATTCGATATACTTGATCTTGCCGTCACTAAAAAAGATCCCTTCCCTTTCTTTATAAGTGGACCTTCAGCTCCAATGCGAGCAACTAGTAAGCTTGCGCCTCCGAAGACATGTACTGTGTTTACATCGCCATCACGTGTGCTCATCTCCATGATGGATGAAATCCGTCCTCCGAAATTCGATGGGATAGCATCCTTATAAATTTGAGTATGTTTTAAGATATCAGGATTAAAGACAGAAGTCAAACCAAATAAATGCGAGGGGTTGTAAACAACGGCTTCATCCAACAATATAAGATTCTGATCTTTACCACTGCCTCTAACAAACAAGTTACTCCCCCCCTCAGTCAATCCGTTAACACCATTTTGCATCTGTAAAACCTTGATAATATCCGCTTCTCCCTTATAGAAAGAACTTCTCCGAGCTCTATTCCAGTCTATCTTCCCATTTAACACCTGTAATTGCTTACTTCGCCCGATAGAGTCTCCATTGATCACAATTTCACTTAGATTCATATCTAGAGGAGAAAGTTTGATTAAAAATGTACCAAACTCCATATCGGGAGAAAATCTCACAATTTTTGTTTTATACCCGACATAGCTTACCACACAGACATTGGTCTCCAGGGGTAGAGTTAATGAATAAAACCCATATTTATTACTAAAACTACTTTTACTTTTCTCAGCAATCAACAAAGTAGCACCGATCAGGTTTTCACCGCTTAGACTATCTACAACACGCCCCTTAATGGTAAAAGTCTTATCCTCTTTGTAGAAGATCAGGGCCCTATTGATCATTGTGAATCCAATATTGGAATCTTTGAGCAAATAATTAAGAACCTCTTCTAAACTCGATTTATTAAATGATCGACTATAGATAATGTCCTTGTTAAAAATCTGCTCATCATAAGACATGGATATATCGTATGTTTTATGAATTTCGACAAGTATCTGAATGATCTGTTTGTTATGTGTGTCAATTGAAATTTGCGAATCCGTAGGAGAATTCTGCCCCATGGATTTCGAACACATGACTATAACCAACCAGCATAAAAAGAGCAAACGATACAGTACCCTATCTTTCATATCAGCAATGCGAAAAGTCTATTCGTAGATTCTATATCCTTTTTTACCCGATTTCCATTTCACATTGAGGGTCTTGGAGAGAATCTGAACAATCTCATTGAGCGTTTGTCCATCAAAATACATGGTCAGCTTCCGCGCTTTTAAGCTATCCCCAACAACAGTAATATTCGCCCGGAAATGCTTTTCCAAATCCGCACAGATACTATCCAATCGAATATTCGAATAGCTCAGTTTCTGAGCAACTTCGGTATCATTTTGCTCAGAAAGATCTATTTTGGACAAGGATGCTGTTTGTTTTTTATACAGGCCTTTCTGATTTTTTTGCAGAATAAGTTCTTTTGCATGATCTCCTTTTCCACTGCTCAAGGCGACAGAGCCCTCCTTAACAAAAACCTCAACATCATTTTCAAGCAAATTCACTTCAAAAGTAGTTCCGATATCACGCACATAATTGTCTTCAAGATCTACGACGAAAGAATTCCCCGTTTTGTGCTTTACATCAAATAGCGCTTTTCCCTTTTTAAGTTCGACAATCCGTTCTCCTAGAAATGTTCGCCTATTGAACAAAGCTTCCGCTCCTGCATGCAATATCACAATTGAACTATCAGGAAGCAAAATGGGCTGCTGCGCTGCTGATCCATATATTCGGATTTCATTGTCCATCCAGCGGTCAAAGTTCAGATAACAGGCAAAACCGACAACCAACAATACGGCTGCAGCCACAAATTTCATCCAGGGTTTCCAGATTGCTCGTACAGGTGTCTCGATCTCCGCTTCTTGTTGATCCCCTGTTTTATCCAACTGATTTTTAAATTTTTCCCATTGGTTACTGGCATCTACCTTTTTATAGCATTCCAGTGCTCTAAGATCATCAGCTATACTTCTAACTTCATGGTATAGCTCGTAGTTCGCCACATCCTCCGAAATCCAACGCCCAAGCAACACTCCTTCCCTTTCGGAAATAGTCCCATCCAGCTCTTTCTGAATCAAGTCATAAGGAATAAATCTTGAAGTATTGTTTTCTTCCATATCTATAAGATAATAAACTGAACAAAAAGTCCTAATGAAAAAAATAAAAAGCCGATTAGAAGCAACAGAAATGTCTTTTGCCTGGCCAAAGCCACCCGAATTTTATCGTAAGCAATCGTCAAATGATTTTTTACGGTTTTAATGGAAATCCCTAATTGATCCGCTATTTCCTGTTGTTTCATCTTATCGTACTTACTCATAAGAACGATTTTTCGACACTGCGGCGGCAGCCCTTCCAATATACTTTCGATCATCAATAATTTGGATTCGTAAAGTGCTGCGCTATCGGTCTGATCTTCCTCATCTGTCAGATCCAGTTCCTTGCTATAATCATTATTCCGTTCTAATAAACGTTGATTCTTTTTGAGGTAAGTAAGCGAGAGATTGATAACACTGCGGGATAGGTAGGCTCCAAGTGATTGATTAATGATCAATTTTCCTGCATTTTCCCATAACATCATAAATACATCATTGGTGAGCTCTTCAGCGATTGCCTCCTCTCGCACATACCGAAAAGACAAGATATACAATTTACGGAAATGACTCTTATAAATAGCTTCAAAAGCATTTCTATCTTTTTGGACTATCTTCTTAAGCAGATCAACGTCATTTGACATAGGACTTCGGTAAAGCTAATAATAAATGCATGTAAAACTAATCAAATTCATCGGACATTATATAACATCTAATTAATTTTCAATCCAATGAAGTTACTTTAACACGACGTAGAAATAAAAAAAAAATGCTACAGCAAAGTTTATTGCCTGTATGTTTTTCACTAGGCTCGTTAATAATTACTTTTTCACTACCTTCGTCTTATGGCGAATCAATTGCAATTTGAAAATTCACCCTACCTTAAACAGCACGCACACAATCCAGTAGATTGGATGCCCTGGGGGCCGGAAGCTTTAAAAAAAGCAAAAGACGAAAATAAACTGATCATTGTAAGCATTGGCTACTCGGCTTGCCATTGGTGCCATGTGATGGAGCGTGAAAGTTTTGAAAACTCAGCCATCGCCCAAACCATGAATACGTTTTTCGTATCGATCAAAATTGACCGCGAAGAACGCCCCGATATTGATCAAGTGTATATGCTTGCTGTGCAACTGATGACCAATGCCGGGGGCTGGCCATTGAATTGTATCTGCCTGCCCGATGGGAGACCTATTTACGGTGGTACTTATTTCAAACCGCACGACTGGCAGAATATCTTATTGCAAATTGCACAAATGTGGGCGGAGAAACCCGAAGTCGCATTTGACTACGCCGAAAAGCTAAACAATGGCATTCAACGGGCCGAGAAACTCCCCATCCATCCCATCCCCGATCAATACACGATTGAAAATTTAAATGAAATTGTTGCCCCTTGGACCGAGATGTTCGATAAAAAAGAAGGTGGTTATCAAAGAGCGCCCAAATTTCCGCTACCAAACAATTGGTTATTCTTCCTAAAATATGGCGTACTTGCCGACGATCGGGAGATCTTAGATCATGTCCATTTTACATTAAAAAAGATAGCATCTGGTGGTATATATGACCAGATCGGAGGTGGCTTTGCCCGCTATTCGGTGGACCATTATTGGCATATTCCCCACTTCGAAAAAATGCTTTATGACAATGGCCAGCTACTGTCCCTGTATGCCGAAGCTTATCAACAAAGTCGGGATCCATTCTATAAACGGATTATCGAAGAAACGATTACTTGGGCCGAGCGTGAAATGCTTGCTCCAAACCATGGTTTCTATAGCGCTTTAGATGCCGATAGCGAAGGCATTGAAGGGAAATACTATTCCTTCTCCAAAGTTGAATTTGACGAGGTATTGGGCGATGATGCCCCCCTACTCGGGCAATATTTTAACATAACCGAAGCAGGGAACTGGGAGGAAGAGAAAACCAACATTCCTATTTGCGCCATTAATGCAGACCAGTTAGCAACAAAGGTCAATATGTCAGCTGACGAATGGGCAGATTTTCTAAAAATTTCAAAGAAAAAATTATACAACTATCGTGAACAACGGATCCGTCCGGGACTCGACCATAAGCAGCTGACCACTTGGAATGCGCTATTTCTAAAAGGACTAATAGATGCCTATCACAGTCTTGGATACAGCCATTTCCTTGAACTCGCTTTAAACAATGCCCAGTTTATCTGTACACATCTTATTCAAGACGATCTCCAGTTATTGCACCAACCAAAAGATAACAATAGAGCGATCGCAGGCTTCTTAGATGACTATGCATTCACTATTGAAGCCTTTATAGCATTATATGAGGCGACATTTGACCTCAATTGGCTCACAAAAGCAAGACAGCTCGCTGATAAGGCCATTGCATTGTTTTACGATGGATCACAAAAAACATTCTACTATACATCGTCGCAGGCAGAGGAACTCATCGCACGGAAAAGCGAAATTATGGATAATGTAATTCCATCCTCTTCGTCGACAATGGTTCGTCAGCTGAAACGATTAGGTTTGTTTTTTGATGATGAAAATTACATCGCCATTACAGACCAATTGCTCGCGAATGTTTTCCCGCAAATCAAGACTTATGGTTCGGCTTATTCAAATTGGGCAATATTATTGCTAGAAGAAATATATGGAATCAATGAAATTGCATTGACGGGGGATAAAGCAATGGCTTTCAAAAATGAACTCGGCAACTATTATATTCCAAATAAAATTGTTCTTGGCGGTACAGAAGAAAATCTTCCATTGCTCGAACATAGAGTCGGAAAGGAGACAAAAGCATATCTTTGTAAAAACAGGACCTGCAGTCTACCACAGGATTCCATACAAGCGTTAATAAATTATATTTAATAAACGGTAGCCTCGGGCTTCCAAAAATCAAAATCAGATGGCTATAAAAGCAAACGACGTCGTAGCATTGACGTACAGACTTCACACAGTAGAAAACGGTGAAAAAGTTTTCGTTGAAGAAACAACTGCAGAACAACCTTTAGATTTCTTATATGGTGTAGGTATGATGTTACCTAAATTCGAAGAAAACATCGCAGACTTAAACGTTGGTGATAAAATTTCATTTGAATTGGCACCGGATGATGCTTACGGTCAAAAAGATGACAAGGCATTCGCACAGTTGCCAGTAGATATGTTCAAAGAAACAGGTTTACCTCCAGTAGGAGAAGTATTGCCTTTGCAAGACAACCAAGGAAACCAATTCCGCGCTGTAGTAGCTGAGGTTACTCCAGAAGTAGTTGTTGCTGACTTAAACCACCCGATGGCTGGCAAAACATTAAATTTCGATATCGAAATCTTAACTGTACGTCCTGCTACTGAAGAAGAATTGTCTCACGGGCATTCTCACGGTGTAGACGGTACGCAAGGTCACTAATCCTGACCCAAGATACAAAAAAACAAAGCCGGGTGTCAAATGACACCCGGCTTTGTTTTTTTGTTCTTTAAAAATCGTATTTTGTTTTTAAACACACGAACAATGCTAACATTTGCGGAAAAAGTAATTTTATTCAACAAACAACTTCATTACAGAGGGAACCTACCTGTAGGATTCAACGTTATCAACCCCTACCTTGATAACCCCGAAACATTAGTCGTAATGAAACAGTTCTACCAGAAATATTACAATGATAATCTAACCAGAAAATTCATTATCGGTATTAATCCGAGCAGACACGGTGCTGGTGTAACGGGAGTTCCTTTTACAGACACCAAAAGATTAACTAGTGCATGTGGAATAGAGATGCAATCTGCACATACCCATGAAATATCTTCGGTTTTTATGTACGATATGATTGAAGCTTATGGTGGACCAGAGATCTTCTACAAACAGTTTTACATCAATTCGCCATTTCCCCTCGCGATTGTCCGAGAAACAAAGCCCAACAACTGGATCAATGCAAATTATTACGACGACAAGCAACTTTTTGATATGGTCAAACCCTTTATGATCGATTCCCTAAAACAGCACATTTCCATAGGCTTAGCGACGGATGAGGTCTTTGTGCTCGGAAAGAAAAATGCAACCTTTCTTGCTAAAATCAATAATGAAGAAAAGCTCTTTGGAAAAATGACCATTTTAGACCATCCCCGCTATATCCAGCAATATAAATCCAAAGACAAACTGCATTACATCGATAATTACATCAGCTTGTTAAGCGGCCTTTAAATATATCAGTATGTCTTCCCTCCATCATGCTTTAGCCTTCATTCCGACTTTAACTCGGAGACAACACGGACACATATCGTACTCATGTCGCTAGCATGTCGAGCCTATCACGTCGTTGTCCCGAAGCTGTTACGAAATTATTCCGAAGCTTTCTCGAAGTGTATACAACGATCATACAATTTAGATAGATCCCTAACTGTGATGGCGTATTTTTTACAAATTCCACAGCGTCCTTTTGCTTCCTATTTCCAAATCTCCAATAGGAGTCGAACAGCAATTTCCATTTCCCCAAAAATTAACAACAAATTGTTTTTAAGTAACTTAACAAGTAATTTTATCCTATGGCAACATTAAAAAATGGAAATCTGAAAGGCGCCGTTGGAAATATCGTCTTTCGACAATCAAATGAACAAACAATCGTACAGACGATACCGAAACCTGTAAAGAAACCGACTCCGGCCAAAAAAGCTATTGGATCAGATTTTGGACATATCAGCACCGCCGGTGCCCGAATCAGGGAATTCATGGGGGATATACATTTGAACATGCATGATAGCGACATGCACAACAGGTTAATTACACAGCTCAAAAGAGTGGTCCGCCCAAATGGGCGTCCTACTGGAATGAAAACCATTCATGGGGGAAAAATAGATCGTTTAGTCAATTTTCAATTCAACGATAAATGCCACATCCATGATTTTATGCATTTTGACCCAGATCTTAGCTTATTGGATAAGCAGGTCCATATTCGATTTCCAAAGTTCGACCTTCGCAATGACATCGTATTACCAAAACATTGCGACGCACTGGCAATAAATTTTACCGTCGCCGTATTTAACTTCGAGCTACAGCAGCATATCCATTTTTATTGCCACGAGATTGAACTTAACCTTCATCGATCAGAGAAAATAATCGAGCTTGAGGAGCTTATTTTTGATATGGATTATAAAAACGCCGAAACAATAATCGTGGGCATGAATATAGAATATTACAAATTGTTACGTCAAAAACACCTGTTACTTAACAATAAAGAATTTCATCCAGCTGCTATTGTTGCCGCATTTGCTATTGAATCCTAAATAAACCGATATTTTTAACAAGCAGGGAACAAACGGAGTATTCGCCTTTTTTTGCGGCAAATAATTCTTTTATTTACCGCATATACTTTAAAGTCACGGCAGTTTATACACATGAACGATATCGTTTTGGGCAAAAGTACAAACGATACGGCGGTTATTCGACCCTTCATGCTATGATATAAGAATTATCCGTTACAACTTCGTTGCACGCAGCATTTCTCGCTTGCCAGGCGCACCAGGCGCCTTTTCTATTGAAAATCCCAATGCTTTCATACTGCGTTTGAGGTTTCCGGTAATAGCATAAGTCACAAAAACACCACCAGGTTTAACAAACTGCGCAATATGCCCCAATGCAGCATCATTCCACATCTCAGGCTGATGCACTGCCGCAAAAGCATCAAAATAAACGATATCAAACAAGCGATCCGACTGGAAATTCATCAATAAGGTATGGTCAATATGAAGCTTTAAGTACTCGTTAATCCGTACGTTTTCCGTCAAAGCCTGCTCGTATGCATTCAAATAGCTTGCCCACACGGTCGGATCTACCGTCGCCTCATAGCCCGTTGCAGCAATAGTGGATAAAGGCAAGGGAAATCCTTCTATTCCGACATATTCCACCTGAACGGATTTGGTCCTAAGAAAGTCAGCTGTTTGCAAAAAATTCAAACCTGTTCCGAACCCCACCTCCAAGATACCGACGTCGGTTACCCCTGTTGTTTGTACATAGTGGTCAAGCCCCGTTTTTATAAAAACATGCCTGCTTTCCTGTACTGCACCATGTTTCGAATGATAACATTCTCCTATTTTAGCATTAAACAACGTTTTCGAACCATCTCCTGTCGTTACAAATTCCATTTTTATACAAATACTTTAAGTTCCAATTTTCACACATTCAGTCTAAACAACTAAACAGTAATCCAAATAAATGGCGCATTCCTTACCCATGACACTTAGTCACTGCTACTGTCCAAAGATAAAAAAGCCAATTCGAGTATCAAAACCTTCCTGATTTCAACAGCATCAACAGCTGGGAAAGCGGACGGAAACTCTTTTGTAGATCATAAGCCGAGCATAGCAAGCTCTTTGATACCTTAATGAAAAGATACAAAGCAATCACCTAGATATTTGCAGAAAAAAGCGGATTTTTTCAGCAAGGTAAAACAAAAATGAACAAACACGCATAAATTCAGCTCGTTTTAATAGACCTATTCGAGAAAAACACTATTTTAGCAATCTAATTACGAAATATTCACAAAACCTAATGAAATATCCAAACCTAACAAGCGCAAGCAATACAACAGCATTGGATATGCTCAATGTGACCGAATACAAAGACAATATAAGCAGTTCTTCCATGTGAATGAACTCCTTTTAAAATAACTAATCATACACCTATGAAATACGCTACAAAAACTTTTGTGCAGAACTACGGCAGTATCTTACTTCTACTCCTTGGGATCAGTATTGGAAGTTTGATCGGCATCTTCTTTCCGCATATCGTCAACAATCTTAAACCGATCGGTGACATTTTCCTAAACCTCCTCTTTGTCAGCGTTATACCATTGGTGTTTTTTGCCATATCCGCATCTGTTGCTAATATCAATGGCGACAGTGTACTGGGAAGGATCATCGGCATGATGTCGTTCGTATTTGTACTGGGTATTGTCGTCGCTGGACTGTCAAGCATCTGCTTCCTTTACCTCTTTCCAGTGGATGCTCCACTGCCTATTGAACAAACAAACAAGATCATAGAAACAGTTGTTCATGATTCTTGGGGTGAAAAAATGGTCCGCTTTTTAACCGTTAGCGAATTTTCAAGTTTATTATCACGACAAAATATGCTGGCCTTTGTCATCTTTTCGTTCCTCGTTGGCATTGCTACGCGCAAATCAGGGGCATCTGCAGAGACCTTCCGTAAATTTATAAACTCGGGCAATGTTGTGATGGGAAATCTGCTCGTGATGGTCATGAACCTCGCTCCCATTGGTTTGGGAGCATATTTTGCCTATCAGGTTGGAACATTAGGCCCTCAGCTCTTTGGTTTTTATGCCAAACCTATCGGTCTGTATTACTTTTTTGGAATCTTCTATTTTTTCACGGTATTCAGTTTATTCGCTTTTTTTTGCATTCGGGCTAAGGGGTGTCAAACGCTATTGGCAAAATAACATATTGCCTTCCTTGACCGCATTGAGCAGCTGCAGTAGCCTCGCCACCATGCCAGCGAACTTACTTGCAGCCAAGCAAATTGGAATCCCGGACAGCGTCGCTAGTGTCGTCATTCCCCTAGGCACAACATTGCACAAGCATGGATCCGCGATCGCCTGTATCTTTAAAATCTATATCGCACTTTTATTAAGCGGCAAGGAATTTTTTGATCCAGCCAATCTGATTATGGCGGTTGGCATTACTTTACTGGTGAGCATCGTAGCCGGAGGTATTCCTAATGGTGGCTACATCGGAGAAATGCTGATCATATCGGTTTATCAGATGCCAACGGAGGTGATTCCTTCCATTATGATTATCGCCACGCTGGTCGACCCATTGGCAACAATGCTCAATGCTACTGGAGATACCGTAGCCGCTATGCTCACCACCAGATTGATCGGGCAAAAACTGGCTGACCATATTCCCGAAAACCCAGGTTAAACAATCTCCAAACGACAAACATTTGAACGCTGGACCAACGAAGATCCTATCAAGCGGATCCATGTAGGTCCTACCTATGGCCGGCTGATCAAAATCGGTAGGCAAAAAACAGCTCGCCATATTGATGCCGGTGAAACACCGATTTGAGCTCTTTCGAATTGAAGATGTAATTGATACCGTAATTGATCTTGTGGTTAGACCAATTGAAACCAATGCGGTGACTAAGCATCCAAGGCTGAATAGTGTATAACTTGCCTATGGGATCATTTTTACCTCTCCCTCCTTCTACCGTTGCGCTGTAAAAAATACGAGACACGCTTGGTTGATAGACAAAATACCATTCTTTATCATTGTCTGCTCTTCCCTGTGTCAAATGTCCATGTGTAAAGGTGGATGCCTGATAGGATTTCAGCTTCCCCAACCGAAGCGGGGCCGCAATTCCCATATTGGTATTATTTAATCCAATGGTCCCCTCACCTATAATTCCGACATCGAATTGCTGATTTTGACTGCGATATAGTCCTTTTTTATAGGTTGCACTTAAATCAATACCAAAGGAATTTCCAAGCTGCGTATCCCAACCTGTCGCCTCGTACATCCCAAAGAGATGATGGATAAACTTCTGTGCCTCTTCACCGTAGGATTTAGGGCCGATCTGCGCCAATTCAGTCTTGAACTCAACAACCTGATCGTGCGGTAAAAACCGCGTTACCCCAGCACTAAAATAGAGGTAACCTGCAAATGGTCTATCGTATTTCTTTTCCTGCCGTCTATAGTCAATGATACTGATACCATTGTAAATCCGTTGGCCTATTTCAAAATCCAATACCGTATTTGAAGTCTGGCTATCTGTTTTCCCTGGCAACGCAATCCTATAGTTGATATTGATACCATTGGTATAATAGCGGTCCTGACCGGTCAGTAGATAAACGTCATTGTCATTTTGGATAGCAATTTCCTGATTACGGAATTTTACCTGTCCAAAAACAAAAAAGCAGGGGAATATAACAGCCCAAAAGAGGCCTAAAAATCGCAAAGCAACACTCATATTAACAGGCAATTGTAAAATTCATGCGATATCATTAGAACCAAAATAGCAAATTTCACTTCAAATTATCCAAAAGCATTCGAATCTAGCTTATTTTTCCAATTAATTCAAACTATTTAGAATAGATATAAATAATATGGAAAAGTTGCATTATTCCTTTCTTAGCGAATCTATTTGTAATTTTGCATTCGATTAGGTCTCAAATGTAATCAATTTGGGATTTTAG
Organism: Sphingobacterium sp. B29; assembly: GCF_001952815.1. Taxonomy (NCBI): domain Bacteria; kingdom Pseudomonadati; phylum Bacteroidota; class Sphingobacteriia; order Sphingobacteriales; family Sphingobacteriaceae; genus Sphingobacterium; species Sphingobacterium sp. B29. Next base: position 5,857,013 of record NZ_CP019158.1, read on the forward strand.
TGAGCACAACGTTGTCAGATTTGGGTAATAATCTTTCTGAAAAAAAAGGAGAATATCTGGCAGATCGGAACTGCTATCCATCGTTAAGAAAAAACAAACCGGGTGAAACGAGCTCATTTTACGATGAGATCAAACACTTATAAAATAAGTAAATACAAATGAAAAAAAGTTCAATTATTCTAATCGCTATCATTGCTGTCGCAATTGCCATGATACTTGTTATCTATACCGATTCAAGTACCTATTCGACATTTACCGAAGCTAAAGAAAAGAAAACCGAACTATATGTGGTAGGTCAATTGAATAAAGACAAAGCGCTTCATTATGATCCCAAAACTGACGCCAACAAATTTTCGTTTTTCATGCGTGACAACGATGGTACAGAATGTGAAGTGATTTTTAGAGGCGCCAAACCTCAAGATATTGAACGTTCAGAGCAAATTGTATTGACAGGAAAAATGGACGGAAATGTGTTTAGGGCAAGTAAGATATTGATGAAATGTCCGTCAAAATATAACGATAAATCGGTCGTCACCGAGATCAATGCTACTGCTTTCAATAATTAATTCGTAAAATCAATTTTCAATGGACGTTAATTACGTTGGTGAGCACCTGCTACCAGGGCAGATCGGACAATTCTTTATTGTACTTTCTTTTGGTGCTGCACTTCTATCTTGTATCAGTTACTTTTTTGCAACAAAATACCCTGAAGAGAATTCATGGAAAAAAATTGCACGTATTGCCTTTTGGGTTAATGCGGTCTCCGTAGTGGCGATTGGTGCAACTTTATTTTATATTATATACAATCATCTTTTTGAATATAATTATGCTTGGGCGCACTCGTCCAAGACACTCCCTACCTACTATATCATTTCCAGTTTTTGGGAAGGTCAGGAGGGTAGTTTTTGGCTCTGGATGTTCTGGCAAACAGTATTAGGTTCTGTTTTGCTATTTAAAGCAAAAAGCTGGGAATCGTCTGTCATGACTTTCGTCATGTTATGCCAAGCATTTTTAGCTTCCATGATTATTGGTGTGGAAATCTTCGGTCTGCGTATCGGTAGCTCTCCGTTTATCCTATTGCGTGAAGCAATGGATATTCCAATCTTTAGAGAAGCTAACTATCTTTCACTTATCACCGACGGTAATGGTTTGAACCCTTTGCTTCAAAATTACTGGATGGTAATTCACCCACCAACACTGTTCCTTGGCTTTGCGTCGATGATTGTTCCTTTTGCGTATGCAACAGGTGCTCTTTGGACCAAGCGATACAAAGAATGGATCAATGCAGCACTTCCTTGGGCTTTATTTGCCGTGATGATTTTAGGTGCAGGTATTATCATGGGTTCATTCTGGGCTTATGAAGCACTTAACTTCGGTGGCTTCTGGGCCTGGGATCCAGTAGAGAATGCATCAATTATTCCTTGGTTTACCCTGATTGCTGCTGTCCACGTCATGATTGCTTATAAGAATTCAGGCCACTCCTACTTCACCGCTACATTTTTGGCGATGATCAGTTTTGTACTTGTTATCTATGCATCTTACCTGACACGTAGTGGTGTCCTTGGAGAGACTTCTGTACACTCCTTTACCGATCTGGGAATGAGCGGACAATTGATCTTATTCAATGTTGTCTTTTTGGTAATTATGGTCGTATTTCTTACCGTCAAAAAGAAAGAGATGCCCATCACAGAAAAGGATGAGGATATCTATTCAAGAGAATTCTGGATGTTTATTGGCGCCTTGGTATTGACTGTCGCATGTGCACAGATCATTGCTTCAACATCAATTCCAGTATTCAACAAGATCTTTGGCACCAAGGTAGCTCCACCTTTGGATCCTATCCAACATTATAACAAGTGGCAATCGGGTTTTGCGGTGATCGTTATGATCTTAACCGGATTTACACAATTTTTAAAATACAAACGTACCGATAGCCGCAAGTTTTTGGCTTCTACGGTAGCATCGTTGGTTGTGTCTCTCATTCTAACGGCTGCTGTCGTCTATTTTACGAAGACGTATACCAACCTGATCTATATTTTGATCACTTTCGCAAGTATTTTCTGTATTTTGGCGAATATCCGTGTATTGGGTGACGCTGTCAAAGGTAAATGGAAGCTGGCCGGCTCTTCGGTAGCCCATATCGGCTTTGGATTACTACTTATCGGTGCCATGGTGGCTGCAGCAACCAACGAGGTCATCTCGGTCAACAACACAGGTTACATTGCTGTATCCGGATTTGACAAAGTAGAGAAACCTGGCGACAACTTATTCTTGACCGAAGGTGAACCTGTACAAATGGGGGAATACAAAATAACCTATATCGGTGATAGCATTGTGGCTCCAAATACGTTTTATAAAATAAAATACGAGCGGATCGACGAAGAAACAGGTAAAGTGAAGGAGCATTTTGTGCTGCAACCTTTTGCACAAAACAACGCGAAAATGGGCGGTTTGATTGGTACTCCAGCGACCAAACATTATGTCACGCATGACGTGTATACACTGATTACCGCAGCTGCAGCTGAAAGTCAGGCAACACATACGAAAGTTCCGGCAGAAGACAAAACTGGTTTCGAAGACTACGAGGAGCCGGCAACGTATCAGGTAAATATCGGTGATACCCTACGCTACCGCAATGGATATTATGTCATTGAAGGCTTAAACAAAGAAGCTCACCTGGAGAAAATTCCAAAAGGTCCTAGTGATGTCATGGTTGGATTGAAAATAAAAGTATTTTCGGCCGACAACAAACAGTATGAAGTACAACCAATCTACTTAATTAAAGACGGTGGTGTTTATGACTTCAATAAAGATGTCAACGAGCAAGGGCTTAAATTCAGATTTACGGGAATTAAACCTGACAAGGATAAACTGGAAATCATGGTTTATCAAAAGCCGCTTCCAGAAAAGAAATGGGTCGTATTTAAAGCCATTAAATTCCCATACATCAACTTTTTCTGGTGTGGAACGATTGTCATGACCATTGGTTTTATCATGTCCATTGTGAGAAGAAATAAAGAGGAGAAACGAAAAGCACTTAAATAATGAACATTGTGATCTTAGGAAGCGGTAATGCCGCTACGCATTTTGGACAACAGTTTCAAAAAACAGGACATCATATCGTTCAGATCTACAGTAAAACAAAGGCCAATGCAGATGCATTGGCCTTTGCTCTTCATTGCGCAGCAATTGACCAACTATCTGAACTAGACCTACATGCTGATCTTTACCTCATTGCCGTTACCGATCAGGCCATTGTATCGCTGGTAGAAGCGCTACCAAAAGATATAAAAGGTGTTGTTATTCATTGTTCGGGAGCAACCGATCTTTCTGTACTAGCCGGATTTAAAAATGCGGGAGTCATCTATCCACCACAATCATTATCCAAAAATAAAGCAGTCGATTTTTCGACCGTCCCACTTTGTGTTGAAGGTAACACGGATGAAAATAGTGCCGCGCTACTTCAGGTAGCACAGACATTTGCACCGCGGAGCATCTATTGTAATTCCCAGCAGCGCTTAGCCATCCACCTTGCCTCGGTCATGGTCAACAATTTCACTAACATCCTTTATCAGATGGCCTATGAGCTCTTAGCAGAAAACGACTTGTCCTTTGATCTAATCAAACCAATCATCCTTGAGACGGCAGAAAAAGTGCAAAATCATATTCCAATAACAGTTCAGACAGGACCAGCGATCCGACAGGACAGCACAACAATGCAAAAACATTTGCAATTTATTAGCAATAAACCAGATTTACAGCAAATCTATCAACTTTTATCGCAGGAGATTAATAAAAGAAAATAGTTTGTGAGAAACGGTTATAAACTTATCAAAACTTACCTCCAAGGGGTAAATATATCCATTTACTTCAGGAACTTTAGTACATTTGCTTCGTCCAAAAGCGCATTTTGGAATGCTAATTGAGTAATAAAATAATCAGTTGGGCTAAACATTAAAATAGCGAATTAAAACTAAACAATCGTATTTTCTATGGAAGTTAGAAAACTCATTCTTTCAATAATGATTGTGATTAATTTAATCATTGTATCATTTGGATTTATATTTACATCAAGCTGGTTTTGGCTGCTTATCATCCCATTTCCATTGCTATTGATCGCGTTATACCATAGTTTCCAGACCAAACATGCCATCCTACGCAATTATCCCTTAGTTGGATATTTCCGTTATATCTTCGAATCTATTCGTCCTGAATTGAGACAATATTTTTGGGAATCAGACATGGATGGACGTCCTTTCAACAGAAGACAGCGTTCGATCGTATACCAACGTGCAAAAAATCAACGTGAAACTGTCGCATTTGGTATGCAGACTGATCCACAGGCTGTCGGGAACGAATGGGCTGCACACTCTGTTTTCCCTTGCCATATCGAAAATCACGACCTGCGCACCACTGTTGGAAATGCAGCCTGTAAAAAACCTTATAGCTTAAGTGTGTTCAACATCTCGGCAATGAGTTACGGTGCGTTGAGTAAAACAGCGATAACGGCATTAAATAAGGGTGCTGCACTTCAAAACTTTGCACACAATACCGGCGAAGGGGGAATCAGCGATTACCACAACAATGGGGGTGATTTAATCTGGCAGGTGGGTACAGGTTATTTTGGATGCCGTAATAAGGAGGGAAAATTTGATCCGGAACTTTTCCGAGAAAAATCCAATCGTGAAAACGTGAAGATGGTCGAATTGAAACTTTCGCAAGGAGCTAAACCCGGTCATGGGGGTATCCTTCCAGCGGCAAAAAACACCCCTGAGGTCGCGGCTATTCGTCACGTCATTCCAGGAACAGATGTGATGTCGCCTCCAGCACATAGCGCTTTCTCCTCACCGACTGAAATGATGCACTTCATACAACAGCTGCGCGAGCTATCGGGTGGAAAGCCTATCGGTTTCAAAATTTGTATCGGCGATAAACATGAGTTTATCGACATCTGTCACGCCATGCAAAACACGCAGATCTTCCCGGATTTTATCTCCGTAGATGGATCAGAAGGTGGTACAGGAGCTGCGCCACTAGAGTTTACAGATAACCTAGGAATGCCACTATACGATGCATTGGCATTTGTAACGAAAACCTTGATTGCTTTTGGTTTGAAAAAACATGTTAAAGTTATCGTATCCAGCCGTATTGTAACGGGTTTCGACATCTTAAAAGTTATTGCCTTAGGCGCAGATGCATGTTATAGTGCTCGCGGTATGATGTTCGCTTTAGGTTGTATTCAAGCACTTAAGTGTAATGAAGACGTTTGTCCGGTTGGAGTTGCCACGCAACAGCCGCATTTATACAAAGGACTCGACGTAAATGATAAATATGTACGCGTAGCTCAGTTCCACCGCAACACATTACGTGCTACAGTCGAAATTATGGAAGCTTGTGGTTTCAAAACACTTTCAGATGTATCTGCTGATAAATTCTATCGTAAGGTAGACGCTATCCGTACATTAAGTTTTCAGGAAATCTATTTCGGAACTGAAGGTAAATTGGTCAATAGCCACACAGATTTCGAAAGCAAACTTTTCGAAGATTAACTGCTAGAAATTCATATAAAAAAGGTCCCCTATGTATTCAACATAGGGGACTTTTTTATACCCTGATAGTTCCCTTATAAAATAACCCCCACTAAGTATCTTTATTTCAAATTAAATAATACGCGATGCAGAATGGTATTTGACAAGGCAATTTGATCGTCGGCTAATCCGCCTAAAGCCTGTTCAATGGTATTTTTTGCCTGCTTCATTCCTTCATCCTTCATCTTTCGTCCTATTTTTGTTAAATAGATCAGATTGGACCGTCTGTCGTTTTTATCATTAACGCGGATAACCAAATTTACCCTTTCCAGGTTATTAATTAATCGAGTGACACTTGGTTTATCTCGAAATGTGCGAACAGCAAGCTCCTGCTGAGTAAGCCCCTCTTCTACCCACAGGTTATACATGATACTCCATTGTTCAGAAGTAATGTTTAACCCGGCCTCCTTGAGATTACGCTGTAATCTCCGCATAACTGCAATTGAGTATTTCCCTGTTAAGAAATTATAAAAATACTCTTGTGATACTAAATCTTGGTCTAACATATGAATAATGGTTATGGTTGTTTACGCAACTTATTGCAATAATAAAACGTTGTCTTTCATATAATTTGAGAAAAAGCTAAACGTATTTTGGCTAATAGTTAGCCTAAATTACACTTTAATCTAACTGTCTCAAACAAAATTTTATCAACATGTCACCAGTAGATGTTGATAAATCATAACAATTTGATTTATACTAGACTGAATTTAACAAATAAAAAGGATACAAACAAAACCTTCATAACTTTACAAACACCAACAGCAATTAAATCAAACTGAAGGTTCTTTCTGACCAATAAGATCAGGCACTCTCAGAAAAAATAAATGCTTGCAATTATACCTAATTTAGAGCGTGTTACCCGATTGTAAAAGAATCGGAGTCTTTTAAGAAAGGAAATTTCTCCCGTGCTTCCAACAGATCATTCGGATTTAAGGTAAATGTATACAAATCCTCGTCTTCTGGCTTATAATACACCACATCACCAAGTGGAGAGATACACATAGAACCACCTGAATAGTAAATATCATTACCATCATGCCCAACCCGGTTTACTCCAACAACGTAAGCTTGATTTTCTATAGCACGTGCTGGAATAAGGGCTCTCCAATGTGCAGAACGCTTATCCGGCCAGCTGGCCGTATACACTAAAATATCATAGGCGCCATTTTGATTTTTAGACCAGACTGGGAATCTAAGGTCATAACAGATCATCGGGCAAATTTTCCATCCTTTGATATCCACCAGGATACGTTCATTTCCTGGCTCGAAGTACTCGCTTTCTTTAGATAATCCGAAAAGATGACGTTTATCATATTTTACATATTTACCATCTGGAAACATCCATACAAAGCGATTATAGTATTTCCCGCCTTCTTCGATAATCAAAGAACCGGCAACCACGCAGTTAAGTGAGCTTGCCATCTCAAATAGCCATCTTGTCGTCGGCCCATTTGCAGGTTCTGCACATTTCTCGACATTATTCGTGAAGCCTGTATTAAACATTTCGGGGAGAATAATAACATCCGTTTTCTCACGCAATGAGGAAAGTCTCAATGCAAGATTATTTAGATTCTTTTCGATATTTTCCCAGAATAAATATGCTTGAAATACGGTGATTTTTAAAGGCTCCATGAACGTAATCTAAAAATTTATTTAATTATTTTCTTACAAAAAAAACATTTACAGGCAAGATACGAATTTTAATAGAATTTATACTTATTGCTGTCTTACCAAAAGGTTATTTGCTAACACTAATAACGCTTCTTTGCGATCATTTGGTACATTCAATGCTTCCATTTTTTCAAATGCCCGTTGTGTATATATATCTTTCAATTCGTCGGCAGCACTTTTAATCGCATACTTCTCGTATAAGGTAAGCATATCCGCTACTTTTGATGGAGCAGTTGCTATAGACGCGTCCAATAAGCCTTGTAAGACGGTCTTATCTTCGTCCGAAATTACCGCCATCAACTTCACCAATAAAAAGGTTTTTTTATTGATCATGATATCACCACCAACGATCTTTCCAAAGGTATCTGGATCTCCATAGGCATCCAAGATATCGTCCTGTAATTGAAATGCTAAGCCGACATTCTCTCCAAAATCGTAGATCAGCTGCTGTTGCTGTTCATCTGCTCCAGACAAAATAGCACCCAACTGTAACGCTCCGCCCAATAACACCGAAGTTTTAAGACGGATCATCTCAAGATATTCAGGCATTGTCAGCGAATCCCGACTTTCATAATCCATATCTAATTGCTGACCCTCACATACTTCCATAGCCACTTTACTCAAAATTTTCAAGGTTGCAGGCAGGTAAATAGGATTACACTTTGAAATTTCCTCATAAGCTTTGACCAACAAGCCGTCTCCAGACAATATAGCAATATTAGCATCCCACTTTTCGTGAACTGTCGTTTTACCCCTTCTTAAAGGAGCCTTATCCATCAGATCATCGTGGATCAGTGAAAAGTTATGAAAAAACTCCACTGCCTTGGCAGCAGGGATAATTTCATCCATCTCTTGCATACCGAATAATTCGGCTGCCATCAATGTCAGCACTGGTCGAACCCTCTTTCCGCCCAAAGTCAATATATACCGTATCGGATCATATAAATTTGATGGTGTTTCAGGAAATTGACTTGTCTCTATCGCCTCTATCACGAGTTGTTGTAAATGTTGCATATATCTTTACGATCGAATCTTGCGAATATAGCAATAATCATATAGAAATGGCAATTTTGTCCCTTTAAAGGAAGTCACCTCAAAATTGTACATTTGTATAAGTCTTTTATTATGCGCATACTGATTATCCATACATTTTATCAAGATCCTGGTGGTGAAGACACTGTATTTCAGCAGGAATCTTCCCTCCTCGCGCAAGGACATGAGGTCCAAACGCTAACCTTTCAAAATAAAAAGGGTTGGCAGGGTGCATTACAGACAATAGGATCTTTTTGGAATATTTGCGCTGCTCAACGTGTCAAAAAAATAATTCGGACGTTTAAACCGGACATCGTTCACGTTCACAACACCCATTACGCAGCGGGCCCGATTATCGTTCGTACAATTGCAAAACTCGGCATCCCTCAGGTCATGACCTTGCATAACTTCCGTTTACTATGCCCTTCGGCGACGCTGTACCACCACAACCATCTCTTTTTGGACTCACTCCAAGAGGAGTTTCCGTGGACAGCCGTTCGACAAAAAGCATTTAACAACTCTATAGTAAAAACATTTCTTCTCGCACTGAATTACTGGTTTCATCGTAAAATTGGAACTTGGGCAAAGGTAAATCGCTACATCAATTTAAGCTCTTTTGCAAAGAACATCTTCGTTGAATCGACCATACACCTTCCGTCTTCTAAGTTCGAGATTAAACCGAACTTCGTTTTCCCTAATGCAATAGCGCCCGAAGATACACAGGCCCACTTCGTATACGTCGGTCGTCTTTCAGATGAAAAGGGGATATTGAATCTGATCGATACTTTTATCGGAACAGATTTTCAACTACAGCTAATTGGTGGCGGTCCGCTCGAAAATGAGGTCCTGAGAAGAATTAAAGACCAGCCGAATATTTCCTACCTCGGTTTTAAAAAAAGGTCAGAAATACTTCCCCTGATAGCCAAAGCACAGGCACTACTCGTACCATCGATTTGTTTTGAAGGTATGCCGATCACGATTCTTGAGGCTTATTCAGTCGGAACAGCTGTGCTCAGCTCAAATCTAGGCCCACTCCCCGAACTGATTATCCCCGGCAAAACAGGACAAACTTTCGATCCCCACAACAAAAACGATATCATCCAATGTTTAACGGAGTGGAGTACAAAAACGACAAATGAAAAAGATGAGATAAGAAAGACCTGTATTGCTTACTATTTTAGTAATTTTACTCCTGAAATAAATGAAGCGAAATTATTAGCGATCTATCAAAACGCTATTCACGATAAAAACTGAATAAATGAGTATCATTGTATTAGATAAACTGGGTCTAGCGCCACAAATCCAAGCTGTACTGGAAACAATTTATGATCCTGAACTGAAACCTGCAAATATTGTGGATTTGGGGCTTGTCTATGAAATCATTACGAAGGAAGAGGGTATTGCAAAGATTGTAATGACGCTGACGGCTCCTGGCTGTCCCGTGGCAGGCGAAATCATGAATGAAGTTCAAGAAAAAGTTGCTGCCGTCGCGGGTGTCAAAGAAGCATTGGTCGAATTGACATTTGATCCACCCTGGACAAAAGACATGATGTCGGAAGAAGCAAAGCTAGAATTAGGATTTTTGTAAAATTCAATAGCTCATACAAGCAAAGGAGGATCCTACAGTACTGTAGGATCCTCCTTTGCTTGTGAGCACTCATTTAAGAGCAACTCTATCATCCAGAAGTGCTAAGTGGTCTGCTTATTTTCTAAATCGCTCAACTTTTTCAAAGGCTTTGCACTGTTGGCATCTGCACCGAAAAGTAATTTCCACAGATTACGGGACTCTTTGGTCAATAGTGGGGATACTATGGAAAGAATGAGAACATATACAACCACAAAGGATTGAATAACGGGCAATAAAGCCCCTGCTTTACCAATGTTTGCCATGATAATGGAAAACTCTCCCCGCGCAGACAAGGTAAAGCCAATATCAAAAGAAGTTTTAGGTTTCATGCCCGAAAATTTAGCTGCAAAATACCCCGATGCAAGATTACCCATCACCGTCACCACTGCTGCAATCGAAGCCCAAAATACAGCTCCCCCAAGTGACATAATATCAATAGACAATCCGAAACTAAAGAAAAACATTGCCCCAAAAAAATCTTTATAAGGCAGTACCATCGATTCAATCTTTTTGATGTATTGCGAATCTGCCAACACCAAGCCAGCCATCAACGCCCCAATAGCCTCCGCAACATGGATGGTTTCAGAGAAACCTGCTACAATAAACAGTAAGGCAAAGATGATCAATATAAATAGTTCAGAAGTTTTCTCCTTCAATAAACGATCAATCGCAGGCACCAGTTTTCTGCCCAAAATCAAAAAGGCCAATATAAATCCCAAGGCCAGTAAGGACGTTCCTGCTACCGTCCAAAACGAACTGCTCCCGGTCAGTATCAAGCCTGAAAGGAAAGAGATGTGCATCGCGATAAACAGATCATCGAACATGATCATGCCCATGATGACCTCCGTCTCGGGGTTGGCCGTGCGTTTAAGATCTGTAAGAACCTTTGCGACAATGGCCGTGGAAGAACTTGTCATGATACCGCATAAGACCATCATCTCCTTAAATGGCATATCCATTAGCCATCCGATCAACAAGCCTGAAGTAAAGTTCAATAAGACGTAAATTGTTCCGCCTGTCACAATTGCTTTACCGGATTTAATAAGGCGATTGACCGAAAACTCAAGCCCCAAGTAGAACAGCAGGAATAATACACCCAACCGTCCCATGAAATCTATAAAGGGTTTACTTTCTGTAAATGTTAAATCCACCAGACCAACCTGCGGAGCGTGCTGTCCCAAAACCATTCCTATAATAATGAAAAATGGAATAACAGAAAACTTAAGCTTATTGGCGATTAGGCCAACAATGGCAACAAGTCCTACAGCGATTCCAATTTCCAGTATTAAGGTATGTGATAGCATAAATTACAGTAAAATTTCCTTCAAAAGTTTAATATTATTCTTCTTTCCAGCAATGACAAGTGTGGTACCTGGGCTAATCAAATAAGACGGTCCTGGATTGATAACCGTATCATCATCCCGTATCCCAGCAATAATCGATGCACCTGTACGTTGACGAACTTCCAGTTCTCCAATCGTCTTTCCGGCCCCCTCATTTTTGCCTTCCACTTTGTACCATTCAATACGCAAATCGTCCAAAGCAACTTCAATTGTCTCCAAAGCTTTAGGTTTGTAGGACAAGCCACCGATAATACCCGCGATCTGACGGGATTCATCGTCATTAAGTGTCATAACGCAACGTGACTCGTGCTCCTCGTCATCATAGCGATAAAGTTCCCGTCTGCCATCGTCATGGATAACAACAACCATATTGTCTCCCGCATCGGTTTCAATTTGAAATTTTTTTCCAATTCCAATCAGATCGGACTCTCTTACAATAGACATAATCTTCTATTTAAATAAATACTAATAATATAAGCTTCATAACGTTGTTTACAACAATTACGAAAACAAGCTAAAGGTTCTTTCTAACAAAAAAACAAAGACTTTTAGAAAAAACAGCATCAGCCCTTAGCTACTAAAACACAAATTTACCCAAAAAATCAATCTTAAACGAATCCGCTGGTATCTGACGGGATGGGCTACAAAGACCAAATTACCCCAAAATACTAAAAAAAGAGCAGAAAAACGACCCTTTTGATCGATATCATCCTTTTTTTCGACGTATGGCATCTTGATGACACAACTGAACAACAATAAAAGCGTTCGACGTATACATGTTATTAACGATCGGAATTTCTCGCCGAAAAAATCAGCTTTCATTAGCTCCAATTTTTCATTACAAAACCCCATTTCTATAACGTTTTCGTAGTTCGTGCAATCGTTTGTTCCAAGAAGCAATAGAATTGCCAACGCTTTATTTCTTTATAATTGCCGCATTAAACACTTACTGAATCTAAATTACACACCTATGGTCAAAAAGAGTCATCTCATCCTGCTGACACCATTATCAATTTTGTCATTAGCGGCACCTATTTACGGGGTAGCAAATCCACGTAATTTGGTTGCAATAACCAGTCGTTCACCCTTCCAGCAAGTCGTCTCCGGAAAGGTCGTTGACGAAACGGGGAATCCAATAAGCGGTGTTACTGTTTCTGAAAAAGGTAAAGCAGCAGCAACTACCACCAATCAAGACGGTATCTTCTCACTGAACGTCAGTTCAAAAAGTGCCATCCTAACATTTAACTCGATCGGATTTACGGCGAAAGAAGTTCCCGTATCACAAGCATCACAAATAACCTTGACAAAATCCGAGGATGTTTTGGATGAAGTTGTGGTCGTAGGTTATGGTAAACAGAAAAAGAGCGATTTGACAGGAAGTATCGCTACAGTGGAAGCAAAATCCCTGGAACGAATAAATTCACCGAATGTTGTCGATAAACTTCAGGGTAAGATTTCCGGTCTGGCGATCAATTCCGGTTCGGCAAAACCTGGCGAAACAGCTTCTATCAATATCCGCGGTGAGAACTCGATCTCGGCGTCCAATGCACCTCTAATTATCCTGGATGGAATTCCTTTTAGTGGTTCCCTGGGCGATATCTCTTCCAATACAATTGCCAGTATCTCGGTACTGAAAGATGCCTCATCCACTGCAATCTATGGTTCAAGAGCTGCAAATGGCGTTATCCTCATCACCTCAAAAAAGGGTGCAGCAGGAAAAGCACGCATCAATTATAACGGCTATTTTGGGGTTCAAAGTGTAGAACGCCGCCTTAAATTGATGAACGGTCCACAATACATCCAATTTATGCGTGATTACCAGGCTTCGAAAGGAAAAACCGGCGATCAACTCAACCCAGAAAATTATCTTTTTGCCAACGTATTGGAACAATACAAAAAAGGGGAAGAAGTCAATTGGCAGGACGAAGTATTCAATAGTGGCGCTCCCATTCAGGAACATCAACTCAGTTTTTCGGGTGGAACGGATAAATCCGATTATTATGCATCTGTAAGCTACCTAAATCAAGATGGTGTGGTAAAAAACACGCCCTACGAAAGATATAATGTCAATCTAAACCTCAACCAAAGTTTAAGCTCTTGGTTAAAGCTAGGAATGACCATGCAGGCTTCTCAAGGGAACCGTGACGGCGTACAGCCTAACCTTGAAAGTGTTGTAAAACTTTCCCCTTACAGTAAAAACCGTGATGCCGATGGCACTGCTGTAACGTACCCAATGTACGCACAAACGCTGTGGGCACACCCTTTCGCAGACGAAAAAGGCCAGTGGGATCAGACCAGAAGAACGGTCTATGCGAATACTTGGCTTGATGTGAAACTCCCTATTGAAGGATTAAGTTTCAAAACCACATTCGGAACCAACTACCGAAATATTAACGAAAACTCCTACTATGGCTCAAATACGGTTACAGGACGTGGCGTGAATGGTACCGGATCAATTTATAATGAGCATTTCTGGGACTGGACCTGGGAAAATCTCTTGACCTATGACCGTACCTTTGGTGACCACAAGATCAATGTCGTGGGCCTCTATTCTTCTCAGAAAACAAATTTGAAAACTTCAAGAATGAATGGAGACGACTTTGTATCAGATGCCGGATATAACAACATGGCTTCTGCCTCTAAAAATCTTAAGATCGAATCCAACCTTCAAAATACAGCGATGATTTCCTACATGGGAAGAATCAACTATGCCTTTAAGGATCGCTACCTATTAACCTTAACAGGTCGTTCGGACGGTTATAGCGCATTTTCTGTTAACAACCGATATGCATTTTTCCCATCCGTTGCAGGAGCCTGGGTGGTTTCTAAAGAAGGGAATGTGCAGGACTATTTCGACTTGTTAAAACTTCGTGTTTCTTATGGTAAAAATGGAAATCAGGCCGTATCACCTTATCAAACTTACGACCGTCTGACCAACGTCGATTATATCTATGGTCTTGACCCAGTCAAAGGACTTGTGATGAATTTCAATGGACGTGGAAGCAATCTAACTTGGGAAACGACAGCTTCATTAAACCTTGGTTTGGATTTTGCGATTCTCAAAAATAGACTTTCAGGAACGATCGACTACTACTCCTCAAAAACATCGGATCTTTTATTAAGTGAACAGGTCCCTGTCATGAACGGCTATAACACCATTTTAACCAATATCGGTGAAACTTCCAACAAAGGGATAGAAGTTACCTTGAATGCCATACCTGTCAAAAATGACAATTTCCAATGGAATGTAAATACAACCTTTGCCTATAACAACAATAAAATCACCAAACTGCGCGCTGACGGAAAAGATGATTTGACCAATGCCTGGTTAATCGGAAAGCCTATCCGTATTTTCTACGACTATAAAGTCATTGGTGTATGGCAAGAGGGCGACGACATCGCAAACTCCTATCAACCTAAAGCGAAACCTGGCGATGCCAAGTTAGCAGACCTCAACAACGACGGTAAAATCGATGCCAATGACCGTACCATGATGGGGAACAAAATATCACCTTATACGCTCGGTATAGGCAATGATTTCACGTACAAAAATTTCTCCCTGTCGTTCTTTATGAATGGGGCATTTGGTGGAACGAAAATAGATGATTTCAAAAACATCGAACGTTTCTTACCTAACAACGGCGCCAATTATCTTGCTGACATGCCTTACTGGACACCGGAGCGTACAAACACAGACATCCCATCCCCTGGATACACGCCAGTAAACAACCATACGTATTATATCAATTCATCCTATTGGCGAATTAGGGACTTTAGCTTGGGCTATACCTTTGATGGCGATTTTCTAAAAAGATTGAATCTCTCTTCCATTAAAGCATTTATTAACGCCCGTAACCTCTATACATTCTCCAAAATCAAAGGTTACAACGTAGAGGCATTGAGCGTAAGTTCGACCACAGGTAATCCAACAACGACAAATATTGCCAGTCCTTATCCTGTTGCGAGAACATTCTCATTGGGAGTAAATGTCCAATTCTAAACACATCAAGATCATGAAGAAAAGAAATACAACTTTATATACAATGCTAGCTGGCCTAAGCTTACTTTTTACAGGCTGCAGCAAGAACTTCTTAAATGAAGACACCAGCAGCTTTCAGTCACCTGATAATACCTATATTAATACGAAAGGCTTCGAAACTGGACTAAATGGTTTATACTCTTATGCCCGCATGGAATTCCTGACCTGGAACGGTAGTATCTTTTCCCAAGGAGCAACTCCACAGGAAGCGCTACAGGTCGGAACAGATATCGTTGCTATCAAAACCACAGGTACAGACGCTACATTGGCTCCATTCAGCAATTATACGCTAAATCCTGCTTCGTCTTATGTCCGCAATTATTGGAAATATGCCTACGGATTTATTGGTAATACCAATACCATCCTTGAGGCTTTAAAAAAGGATGGTATTAGCTGGACAGACAAGGACAACGATCCAAAACGTGTGGAAGCAACGGCTCGTTTCTTCCGTGCCTACAGTTATCGCTACTTGGTCAACCTGTATGGCGATGTGCCTTGGGTGGACAAAGTATCCGAAACACCCCGTCGTGATTTCACGCGTACACCGAAAGCTGAAATCTTGACGCACATGATTGAAGACCTTAAGTATGCAAGTGAAAACCTGCCCGACAATCCAGGAACAATTCAGGAAGGTAAATTGACGAAATGGGCTGCTTTACACTACCTGGCAGAAGCATATATCGAAGCTGGACAGCCTGATTTAGCTGCAGAAGCTGCCAACAAAGTTATTCAAAGTGGCTACTTTAAATTGAACGATCAACGTTTTGGCGCCGAAAAAGATAAACCCGGGGATTATTTCCACGATATGTTTATCGAAAACAATCAAAATCGTGGTTCCGGCAATCAAGAAACGATCTGGGCCATCCAATTGGAATACAATACACAAGGGGGCGGCGACCGCTACACAGATTGGAGTAAACGTGCCTGGGTACCTTTCTATTCACAACAAAAAGGATTTGCCTTGGCCGACTCACTTGGTGGAAGAGGTCTTGGGCATGTACGTCCTTATCAATGGTGGCTGGATAGTTATGAAAAACAAGATGTCAGAAACTCCTCTTTCAATATCAAACGCGATTGGTATTACAACGATCCTTCCGTCCCTGAACTTTATGGCAAGAAGATCGAACTGACCGACGCCATCAAAGAATCAGGCAATGTATTCCCGACAACAACCAAATTTTTCTACGGAAAGACAGCTGTTGACCCTGCATTTGAAGGAAATATGAAGGACCGTGTGAAAGTACGTTTGGCAGAAACTTACCTGCTATTGGCTGAAGCATACTGGCGCGCCAATAAACCAGCACAAGCTAAAGACGCCATCAATGCTGTCCGCGCGCGTGCAAAGGCGTCATTAATCGATGCCACAGCAATCAATGCTGATTTGATTCTCGACGAACGCGCCCGGGAGCTTATTGGTGAGGAAATGCGCCGTATGACCCTTGCCCGTTTTGGTGAGGACATCTTTTTACGTCGCGTGCAAACATTAAACACACAATCAAAAAATGTGGTGAAAAAAGAATTTATTCTTTGGCCTATTCCACAAGAAGTTATTGACAGTAACACTGGCGCAGCCTTCCCGCAAAATCCGGGATACTAAACCTTCCAAAAACCTCCATGTTCCCAAAAGGTCATGGAGGTTTTTCCTTTATAACTTTGCGTCAACTAGCTTATAGGTCCCATCTTCCCGGATCTGACTACGGCCAATGGTTATACTTTTAGAATGATAAAACAAAAAAATCCAGCCCGCTGGCGCGCCTTCTGCCCAATACTCCTGACGCAAGGATTTGGAGCGCCGACCATCGAAATCATATTTGGCGACATAATTATGGAAAATTTCTTCAGGCTCAGGTAATACATCTCCGCCAAAGAAATAGTGCTGATCATCCGTTTGAATATGAAATGCCTGATGATGCGCGGTATGTCCACCATTGAGCGCATAGCTGATTTCATCATTTATTTTTCCTTCACCTTCCACCAGTACCAAATTTCCACTGCGTTGAATCACATCAAAAATCTCGGTCCTGTATGAACTGGAGATGCCTGAATAGGCGTCTTCCCATTCGCCACGTTGAACAATATATTCGGCTTCAGGAAATGCGATACGTCCAGTTCCGTTTTCAAATGTGACCATCCCACCGGCATGATCCTTATGAAGATGGGACATCAGTACATATTTTACATCTTCGGGTCTAAAGCCAGCCTTACGGATATTATGATGCAGCTGTAGCACAGCACCGTCATCCGTATAGCCAAGGCCGGTATCACAGAGAACAAGCCCGGAATTAGTTTGGATCAAGAAGGGATGGACATGGATAAACATCGCCCCCGGTCGGTCCTTAGGGTCGTCTAGAAGTGGGTCAAAGGGAATAAATTTTCTACTCTTGTCTACGGAAAAAGAACCTTCATATAAAGAATAAGCCTGCACCATATTTAAAACATTGGGAATATGCACGTTAAGCAACAGCGGATCAATACCGGGTTTAGGAATTAGGTAAGTCCAGCCTTAAAACGTATATTTACACTTAAAATATTGTGCAAAGATATGCAAAAAAGGTGGGTACTAAAATCTAAAACTGATGTCAAAATAACCAACAAACTGCGCGAGGAATTAAACATCAACACTGTATTGGCAGAGTTGCTCGTGAGCAGGGGAATTGAGACTTTTGACGAATCAAAGCAGTTTTTTAGACCTCAATTATCGGATTTGCACGATCCATTTTTGATGCGGGACATGGAGAAAGCCATCACCCGTATTATCCAAGCCATCGGCAACAAAGAAAAAATTCTGATCTATGGAGACTATGACGTAGACGGTACCACAGCGGTAGCCGTTGTTTATAGTTTTTTCAGGGAATTTCATAGCCAGCTGGAGTTTTATATACCAGACCGCTATGCCGAAGGTTATGGCATCTCTACACAAGGCATCGACTATGCCGCAGCAAATGGTTTCAGCTTAATTATTGCATTGGACTGCGGCATCAAGGCAGTCGATAAAATAGATTACGCAAATAGCAAAGGAATTGATTTTATCATTGGCGATCACCACCTTCCCGGTGAAGAACTTCCTAAAGCTTATGCCGTATTAGACCCCAAGCGAGCAGACTGTGAATATCCCTACAAAGAACTTTCAGGTTGTGGAATCGGCTTTAAGATTATTCAGGCTTTTATATTGACCAATGGCATGGATATCAATGCCTGCTATCAGTTTCTAGATCTTGTGGCCGTGAGTATCGCTTCGGACATTGTTCCGATTACCGGTGAAAATAGAATACTCAGCCACTTTGGCCTTATTAAACTTAATACGAATCCCTGCGTCGGACTAAAGGCACTGATTGATTTATCAAATAATCGAACGAAGATCTTTACAGTTAACGACATCGTGTTCCAGATAGGCCCACGCATTAATGCTGCGGGCAGAATAGACCATGCCAAAGACGCCGTCAAGCTTTTGATTTCCAAATCGCTACAAGAAGCCAAAGACTTCAGTTCGAGCATAGACGATCAAAATAATGTCCGTAAAGATTTTGATCTCAAAATAACAGAAGAAGCGCTGGCACTCATTGAGGACAATGCCCTACTTAAAAGCCGTAAATCCACCGTATTGTATAAAGCCGACTGGCACAAAGGTGTCATTGGTATTGTAGCTTCCCGCCTGACCGAAAAATATTACCGTCCGACGATTATATTGACCGAAACAAATGGTCATATTGCAGGCTCCTGCCGTTCGGTCCTGGGTTTTGACTTGTATGAAGCCTTAAGCGAATGCGCCGATCTATTGGAGCAATTTGGTGGTCATAAATATGCTGCCGGACTAACGATGTCCTTAGATAATGTCACCCTATTCCAAGATCGTTTTGAGGAAGTGGTATCGCGACGTATCAGCCCTGAAATGCTGACCCAAGAAATTTTGATCGATGCTAAGCTAGCGTTGAAAGATATTGATGCTAAGTTCTTCCGTATTCTCCAGCAGTTTGAACCTTTCGGGCCCCAAAATGAATCTCCCATTTTCCTCAGTAAAAAGGTAAATGCAGTAGGACAAGCTTTTATTGTAGGCACCAATCACCTCAAGATGACCGTTGTTCAAGAAGACTCTCCTTCATTTGACTGTATCGGTTTTGGACTGGCAGAACATATCACACATATCAATTCCGGACAAAGTTTCGACATCTGTTACAGCATTGAAGAGAATGTGTGGCGCAACAAAAGAAACTTACAGCTAAACATCAAAGGGATTAAGTATTAGTATTGCAATAGTAAGAAGATATTAAATATATTTACACAAGATTTGGTCAGGCATAAAACCCTCATACTGGATTAGATGCCAGGCATGAAAGAACGGTGAGGGTTCTTAAGTAGTCCTATTGAACAGATACATATAACACAAGACATTCCACGAAGATGATTTTAAAGGCAGAACATCTCATAAAAAAATATAAGCAGCGCACCGTTGTCAACAATGTTTCCTTCCATGTGGAACAAGGAGAGATTGTCGGGTTATTGGGTCCTAATGGGGCAGGAAAAACGACCTCATTCTATATGATTGTTGGTCTTATCAAGCCCAATGAAGGCAAAGTATTCCTCGACGATCAGGAGATTACGCAGGATGCGATGTACCAACGTGCCCAACGTGGGATAGGTTACCTCGCTCAGGAAGCATCGGTCTTTCGGAAGCTCTCCGTAGAGAACAACATCCTGGCTGTATTAGAAATCCACTATCCGAATAAAGAAGAACGTTTGGCAAAACTGGAAGAACTACTCACAGAATTCAGCCTGCACCGTGTCCGCAAAAACAGGGGTGATTTGTTATCCGGTGGTGAGCGTCGACGTACCGAAATTGCGCGAGCATTAGCTGCAAATCCATCTTTTATACTTTTGGATGAACCTTTTGCAGGGGTTGACCCAATCGCCGTAGAAGAAATTCAGACGATCGTAGCCAAGCTCAAAACCCGTAATATCGGCATCTTAATTACCGACCACAACGTACAGGAAACCCTATCTATTACGGACAGGGCCTACCTCCTGACCGAAGGAAAGATTATGCTGACGGGTACACCTGAGGAAATTGCAGATAATGAGCTTGCCCGTAAATTTTATCTCGGTCGACATTTTGAATTAAGAAGGAAAAAATTTTAAAGATTAAAGAATCTCTCCCCCTATGGCCTTATTAAACTCCATTTTTACTTGGTTCATGAAAAAAAGAATTCACCAGATTGAACTTTTCATGAAATACCCACACGATGTACAAGAAGAATGGTTTCAGAGTTTAATTGCCACTGCTGAAGCTACGGAATGGGGAAAAAAATACGATTATACAAGTATATTAACGCCAGAAATCTTCAAAGAACGCGTCCCTATACAGGACTATGATGATATCAAGGGCTACGTTGATCGCATGATAAAAGGCGAACAGAATATCCTGTGGCCTTCTGATATCAAATGGTTTGCCAAGTCCTCAGGCACCACATCTGACCGTAGCAAATTTATTCCCGTTAGTGAGGAAGCACTCGAAGAGTGTCACTTCCAAGGCGGTAAAGATATGCTTACAATCTATTGTCATAATAGACCCGAAAACCGCGTATTTACGGGAAAATCTGTTGTTATTGGTGGTTCTTCACAAATCAACAATTTCAGTCCGGATTCCTACTACGGCGATCTTTCATCAATCCTCATCCGTAACCTTCCTTTCTGGGCAGAATTTAAGCGAACGCCCAATATGGAGGTTACTTTAAACCCAAACTTTGAAGAGAAAATTGAACAGATTGCCCAAATTACACTCAAAGAAAACGTAACGAGCCTAGCCGGCGTACCGACATGGAATATTGTTATGGCCAAACGTATTCTTGAGATTACAGGCAAAGACAACCTCCTGGAGGTATGGCCAAATCTAGAGTTTTATGGGCATGGCGGAGTGAGCTTCAAACCTTATCGCGAGCAATTCCAAAAATTGATCCCTTCTGACAATATGTATTATCTAGAGAATTATAATGCCTCAGAAGGATATTTTGGTCTACAAGATCAATCGGATTCGGAAGACCTTCTGCTTATGCTAGATTATGGTATTTATTACGAATTCTTACCTACTGAGCGAATGCACGAAGAAAATCCGTCAACCTTACGTTTGGATCAGGTGGAGCTTGGCAAAAACTATGCATTGATCATTTCAACGAATGCTGGTTTGTGGCGTTATAAAATCGGAGATACCATCAAGTTTACGTCATTATCTCCTTATCGTTTTCAGATCTCCGGACGTACCAAACAATACATTAACACCTTTGGCGAAGAGGTTATTGTTGACAATGCCGAACAGGCCCTGGCCGAAGCGAGCAAGTTGACACAGGCACGTATAAGAGATTATACTGCTGGACCTGTCTATTTTAAAGATGCCGAAGCCGGAGCACATGAATGGGTGATAGAATTTGAACAACAACCCAATGATTTTAGGCGTTTTTGTGAAATATTGGATGCTAAACTCCGTGAAATCAATTCGGATTATGACGCCAAACGTTTTAAGAATATGGCGCTACGACCACCTATTGTACACAATGCGCCAGAAGATACGTTCTATAAATGGATGAAATCAAGAGGTAAGCTAGGTGGACAAAATAAGGTTCCAAGATTGAGCAATAGTCGCGAATATCTCGACCCGCTATTGAAAATACTAGCCGAATAATACGGCTTACAGACTGAAATATTCCGCACATTGACCGAATAATAGGGGGTCTCCGGCTGGAGATTAGCCAAAATTTTTGGATTCCCTTATTTTGGCTAATCTCGTATTGCTGAATTTTGTTGTTTTAAAGAACCGCTGTGAGTTCGTCTAATTGGTAAGCTCAAGAAAGCTTAGACTATAATGGAGGTTTGTTAAGGTTTAATTGCCGTTTTATATAAAAAAACAAAAAAACCAAGGATAAAATTCATAGAAATACCTTTCTTCTGAACTTCAACTTCACCCTGTAACACTGAGCGATTTTCGCCTGATGTTACTTCACTACTTTTGTTAAGACTGTGAGTCAATTCCATACTAAGTTTATTTTTATGATAAGTGATTTTATAGCGTTACTGCGGACCAAAAAGCCCATCTATAGGACCGCATTCTTTATAGCCAAACTTTATGCCATAATATGAAATAACGGCGTTAATTAATAAATACTTAACACATTTAATTATTAATACAGTCCAGCCGAGAAATATGAAGTAAAATTCTTCCATTTCAAAAAAAGTGTAGTAAAATAGGGAACAACTGTCCGAAATAAAAGGCATATCGAAGCGGGTAAATTATCCGGGTACAGGTGCAACTTATATTTCATTTTTTTCCTAACTTAGCCTAAGTAATTAAAAAATAAGATGAACGCGACAGAGAACTATTCAATTCGCGTAGAGCCAACTCAAAATTCAAGACTCTCGCAAGTAGATTTCGACAATCTAAAATTCGGAAAGATTTTATCCGACCACATGCTGGTCGCAAACTATGATGACGGTGAATGGAAAGATGTCAGCATCGTCCCTTATGGAGATATCAGTATTAGTCCTTCGATGTCCGCTTTACATTATGGTCAAGCGATCTTTGAAGGAATCAAGGCTTATAAATTTGCAGATGGAACAGTGAGTATCTTCCGTCCGGACAGAAACTGGGAAAGATTCAACAAATCTGCCGCACGTCTTCAAATGCCGGAGGTACCTGAGGAGATTTTTATGGATGGCCTAAGCAAACTATTGGACATCGACCGTAACTGGATCCCGGCAAAAGAAGGTTCATCATTGTACATCCGTCCTTTTATGTTCGCAACAGAAGCAGCATTAGGTGTACACCCTTCAAAGTCATACAAATTTATCATTATCACTGGCCCTGTAGGCGCATATTACAGCAAAGCAATCAGCTTAAAAGTTGAGACCTATTATACGCGTGCAGCAGAAGGTGGTGTTGGCTTTTCTAAAAATGCAGGTAACTATGCATTATCGCTTTACCCTACACAATTGGCCAATGATGAAGGTTATGACCAAATTATGTGGACAGATGCTTCTGAACATAAATATATTGAAGAAGCAGGTACGGCAAACCTTATTTTCCGCATTGGAGATACGATTATTACACCACATGGTGATACGATCTTACACGGTGTAACACGACGTACAATTATGGAATTGGCGGAGAAATGGGGTTATAAAGCCGAGCAGAGAAAGGTATCTATTCAAGAACTAATTGACGGTATTAAAGCCGGTACAGTAACTGAAGCTTTCGCAGCTGGTACTGCAGCCACAATTACGGATATCAGCCGTATCGGTTTTGAAGGACAAGATTACCACTTGCCACCAGTAGAGGGCCGCGAGTTTTCAAATCGTGTTTTGAATTACCTCAACGACTTGCGCTATGGCAAAGTAGAAGATCCATTCGGATGGAACTATTTAGTAAAGTAATTTCCAAAATGAAATAGAAAAGCCTTTGTTATTAATAACAAAGGCTTTTTTTATGGCCTATATACGTTATGCATACCTTGAAACGCGGTCTATATACCTCGTCTGAACCTTCGAGGATAACATCTAGTTCACTGCTGCTAGATCCTTAGGAATGCTCTCCTGTCAGCTTCTTTTGAATAAAATCAATTATAGCAGCTGCCTCCTGGGATTGAAACCAGTGCGTATTACCATATTTTTTAAACCATGTAATCTGTCGCTTGGCATAACGTCTCGAATTTTGTTTGATTTTTTCGGTCGCTTCCGTCAAAGACTGCTTGCCATCGAGATAATCAAACAACTCAGCGTAGCCAACAGTGAGCAATGCAGGCTTCGTTCTGAAAGGAAGTAAAGCTTTCACTTCGTCCAGTAAGCCATTTTTCATCATCAAATCTACACGTAAATTGATCCTTTCATACAAGTTCGCCCGATCCATATTCAAGCCAATGGTAAGGATATCAAAAGGTCTTTTCTCGACATCTTTCTTATGGTAAAATGACATCGGTTTACCAGTCTCCTCAAAAACTTCAAGCGCCCGTACGACACGTTGCGGATTATCGATGTCTGCCGTTTCAAAATATGCAGGGTCAATACTTTTCAACCGATCTTTTAAGGCCTCCAATCCCAATACTGCAAGTTCATGATTAAGTCGTTCACGCACTTCATCCCCCGCCTTGGGCAGATCATCCAATCCTTCGCACAGGGCCCGTACAAACAGGCCCGATCCACCTACCATAATTACGACGTCATGCAATTGAAATAGTTCTTCTAGTTTCAGTAAGGCCTCACGTTCAAAATCGCCTGCAGAATAATCCTGCGTGATGGAGTGTGAATCAATGAAATAATGAGGAGCAGCAGCAAGTTCCGCTGGATCTGGTTTAGCTGTACCAATAGACATTTCCCGATAGAACTGACGAGAATCAGCAGAAATTATCGCTGTTTTAAAATATTGCGCCAATGAAATAGCCATTGTAGTCTTACCAACAGCAGTTGGCCCCACAATGGCTATCAATGTTTTTTTATTTGCCATAATATAGCACTTCACAGGCTGAAAAGAACCTGTAAAGTCTTGTTAATTAATATTCGTCTTCGTAGCCGTTGGATTCTTCACGCTCTTCACCTTCTTCGCCCTCTTCCTCATCGTCACCATCACTGTCGAAGCCATCCAATTCGTCTTCATCATCGACGCCATATTGCGTATCATCTTCCTCCACATAATCGTCCTCTTCAACCGAATCTGACACGGGGAAATTAGCCGCAGTCATAGTTTTGGGAACCTGACCCATAGACTTAAACAGCGCCGGATAGTCTTTTCCATCCTCTTCCTTCAAGATCTTGATCAATTCAACCTGGAAATCATAAGGACGATCAAAATTGTAAACGTAGTAAAATTTCTGATGTGGATCATCAATAAACTTACTTAAACGGATATTCTCCATCAACAATACCTCAGCATCTTTTTTACGTTGTGTAGGCTTGAATGCAATCTCCGTTCCCTTTTTCCACTGATCATTGCTCACATAGAACGAGGAAGATGCATCCGCAGCATAACCTGTTGATTTATGGATTTCCTCATGCAGGTCTATAAATGTACTTTTAGAAGGCATGTCGATCTCACGATATACATCTTCATAATCCTCAAAAGTAACTCTAAATCTATAAATTGCCATCTCTGCTATTTTCTTCTTTTAACCCTCTAAAATTAATACTATATTTTAAGAATTGGAAATTTCCAATGGGATTTCTTGTTTGATCGTCAGGTTCATTTCCCCTGCTTTTTTCACCAAGAATTGATAAGCTTCTACCCTGGAATTTGGAATATCGCCCTCCAGAATAGCCTCACGAATCAAATTTTTCAGCTGGCCTACAGTACGCCCTGGCGCTAAGCCAAATAGGATCATGATATCCTCTCCACTGATCGGCGGCTGCCAGTTTCGAACCTTGTCCCGCTCTTCGACATCCTTCAATTTTTGTTTGACAAGTTCAAAATTCTGACGATATTTTTTCTTTTTAAACTCATTTTTTGTAGTCACATCCGCATGGCATAGCATCATAAGGGCTTCAATATCATCCCCCGCCTCAAACAAGAGACGACGTACAGCAGAATCCGTTACGATATCCTGCGCCAAGACAATAGGCCGAAGATGCAATTGTACCAGCTTCTGAACAAATTTCATTTTCTCATGGAGCGGCAGCTTCAATTCAGCAAAAAGCTTTGGTACCATACGGGCACCACGATCTTCGTGGCCATGAAACGTCCAGCCGAGCTTTTTATCGAAACGTTTTGTTGCAGGTTTAGCAATATCATGCATAATCGCCGCCCAACGTAACCAGAGGTCTTCAGACAATTCACATACATTATCCAGCACTTCCAACGTATGGTAGAAATTATCTTTATGGCCTTTGCCATCAATAACATCAACCCCGTGTAAATTATACATGGCCGGAAATATCAATTCCAGGAGACCGGTATCAAAAAGATATTTAAAACCTACTGACGGCTTAGGTGAGAGAATAATCTTATTGATTTCATCGATAATACGTTCTTTCGAGATAATCTTTATTCGCTCTTTGGTATCGCTAATCGCTTTGATCGCATCAATCGTGATTTTAAAATTTAGCTGTGTCGCAAAACGGATAGCCCGCATCATACGCAGTGGATCATCGGAAAACGTTTCTATCGGATCCAGAGGCGTTCGAATAACACGCTGTTCAAGATCTTGCACGCCGTCAAATGGATCCACTAAAGTACCATAATCCGCTTTATTCAATGAAAACGCCATCGCGTTGATCGTAAAATCACGTCGATTCTGATCATCGGACAAGGTACCGTCTTCCACAATAGGCTTACGTGAATTGGCACGATAAGATTCCTTTCGGGCACCGACAAACTCCACATTGAGTCCTTCATAAACCAACATTGCTGTACCAAAATTCTTATAGACAGCAACTTTAGTATGTAGCCTATCACCCAATAAAGTCGCAAATTCAATGCCGCTGCCGACGACAACAATATCCACATCATTCTTAAAAGGCCGCTTCATAATATAGTCGCGAACATACCCCCCAATGACATAACATTCTGTATTTGTTGTCTCGGCGAGTTCCTTAATGATTGAAAAGATTGGATGTTGTAAATTATCGTACATAGTCAAAACAGCAGGTAAAAAACCAAACAGTTTGCAAAAGTAACATTTTTTTTCCCTAATCCCTATCTTTGGACAACTTACGGAAAGCAAGTGGATTTTTAAGTAATTCGGCTTGTTCACGACGGCGTTTTACAATATGTAAAGCCGAGAAAATTGCCTCTACAAAAGAGCTTTCAGAAGCTAAGTTTTTTCCAGCAATATCATAGCCTGTACCATGATCTGGCGAAGTACGTACGATAGGTAAACCGGCTGTAAAGTTTACACCGGCACCTTTGGCAATATGCTTAAAAGGGATTAACCCCTGGTCATGGTACATCGCGAGTACCGCATCGAATTTCTCATAAGCACCTTTTGCGAAGAATCCATCGGCAGGATAAGGACCAAAGCAGAAGATCCCCTGTTCGTTTGCTTTTTCTACGGTAGGTCTAATGATCTGATCATCTTCGGTACCAATAATCCCATGATCGCCAGCATGTGGATTTAGTCCCAAAACTGCGATCTTAGGCTTTTCAATCCAAAAATCTTTCTTCAACGAATCATTCATCAGGGCTAGCTTTTTAAGAATAGCTTCTTCGGTAATATTAGCCGCAACCTCATGCAGTGGAATATGACCTGTTACCACACCAATACGCAATTCATCACAAACCATAAACATCAATACATCATCCGCCTCTACTTTGGCCTGCAGGTATTCGGTATGTCCCGGAAATTGAAATCCCTCCTGTTGAATATTATGCTTATTAATTGGGGCAGTCACTAAAGCATCAATCTTGCCGGCTTTCAGGTCCTCAACAGCTTTCTCCAACGAAAGGAAGGCATATTTACCGCCAATTTCGTTTTCTTCACCCAACGAAATCTTGACGTCTTCCTGCCAGCAATTGATCATATTTGCTCTTTTGGAATGCGCCTGCTCAGCATCATTGATCACGTTAAAACTAAAATCATTTACACCGATCGCTTTACGGTGAAAAGAAGCAACCTTTGTATTTCCGTAAACCACTGGCGTAAAGAAATCGCACATACGCTGATCTACCAAAGATTTAACGATGACTTCAAGTCCAATGCCGTTAATATCGCCTACGGTAATTCCGATTTTTAATTTATCGCTCATTCTATTTAAATGCTTTGATTCAAAAATAGGGATTTTTTTCTTAGAATGACTTTTCACTTATTTATTTTTTACTTTTGCAACATGAGCACAGTAAGAGCAAAAAAACATTTAGGACAGCATTTCTTGAACGATAAAAATGCTGCACAAAAGATTGTGGAAGCATTGGATCCTAAATTGGGTTTTAGCCAAGTGCTTGAAGTAGGTCCAGGAATGGGTGTACTTTCTGATTTTCTCTTGCAAAAAGAGGAATATGAAACCTATTTGATCGATGTGGATGACGAATCCATTGCTTATTTGGACGATAAATATCCCCAATTGGGTAAGCGATTGATCCACGGTGATTTCCTAAACCTTGACTTTTCACAGTATTTTGGTGAGAAAATGGCTGTCATTGGCAATTTCCCTTACAACATCTCCTCCCAGATTCTCTTTAAAATTTTGGATGAACGCCAACGTGTCGTTCAAATGACGGGTATGTTCCAGAAAGAAGTAGCCGAACGTTGTACAGCTAAGGCGGGCAGCAAGGAATATGGTATCTTGAGTGTCTTTTTACAGGCCTATTATAAAGTAGAATACCTTTTTACTGTAAAAGCAGGAGCTTTTAATCCACCGCCAAAAGTATTGTCGGGCGTTATCCGCATGACGCGCAATGACCGTGAACAATTGAATTGTGATGAAAAACTATTTTGGCGTGTTGTTAAAGCGGGCTTCAATCAACGTCGTAAAACCCTCCGTAACTCACTTTCGGGCGTTGTTCCCAAAGATAAAATGTCCGACAATCCACTGTACGAGCTACGCGCAGAACGATTGACGGTAGATGATTTTGTCGGTTTAACAAACGAAATAGCAAACAGTCTTTAATATGCATTCGACGGACAGCACATTTATTATCGTAGGCGGAGGTATCGCTGGATTATGTGCTGCAATAGGGCTTGCAAAAGTAGGTATTGAAGCACATGTCTATGAAAGCGCCAATGAACTCAAAGGCATAGGTGCTGGATTCGGGCTCGCAGCCAACGCCATGCAAGCTTTGGAACATCTCGGATTGAAGGATGAAATCGTTCCGATTGGGCATTACCTTGCATCTTATAATGTCTTGGATCAAAAGGGAAATATTCTTGTTGAACCAGACACCAGGTCAATCAGTCAAAAATATCAACAGGACAATTTCGCTATCCATCGGGCAGATCTGCATCAGTTTCTCTTATCCAAAATCCCCAATGGACAAGTTCATCTCGGCAAACGTGCCGTTTCCTTTAAACGAGAGGGAGAAGATATTCAAGTTTATTTCGCAGACGGAAGCCATGTACACGGCCAAGCCCTTTTGATTGCCGATGGCGTACACTCAGCATTACGACAACAACTCATACCAGGCTCGGCACCTCGTTATTCAGGCTATACCTGTTGGCGGGCCACCATCGATAATAGCAGTATACAGCTCAGTAAAGGGACAGAAACCTGGGGCAGCAAAGGCCGCTTTGGGATGACCCCACTTGTCAATAACCGCATCTATTGGTACGCATGCATCAATACTGAGGCACAAAATCCGGTCTTAAAAAACTGGAAAACAAAGGAGCTCCTCGAAAATTTTAAAGATTATCATGCCCCTATTCCAACGATTCTTTCGGAAACAGAGGATAGCGAACTAATTGCGAATGACATCATTGACATCGAGCCACTTCAACAACTCGCTTTTGACAATATCCTATTATTGGGTGACGCTGGACATGCAACGACTCCCAACTTGGGCCAGGGAGCCTGTCAGGCTATTGAAGATGTTGCTGTTCTCGTGGATGAACTCCAGACCGCAGCTTCCGTTAATTTGGCTTTCCAGGGATTCGAAAAAAGAAGATTGGATCGGGTAAATTACATCTGTAATACTTCCTGGAGGATAGGAAAAATCGCACAATGGGAGAATCCATTCCTGATAAGAATGCGAAATTTTGGCATGAAAATAATGCCTAACCGCATGAAACAACAACAATTGAAAAAATTATTATCTGTAGATTTTATGCAGATCAACCATAATCATGACGCTGGGATCTAAATCATCGTACTACACCACAACGGTATTCACTGATCAGTCCCACATAAAAAAATAACTGAATGAAAACTACTATTTTGATCGTCGACGACATTCATGAAATCATGCTTGAGAAATTTGAAGAGGCTGGTATTGCCTACCATTATCAACCTGATATCAGCCGAGAAGAAGCTGAAAAAATCATCTCCAATTACTCCGGTATGGTTATTCGTTCCAAATTTCAGGTAGATAAGGCTTTTTTTGACCTGGCACCAAACCTCCGCTTTATCGCCCGTGCTGGTGCAGGTATGGACAATATCGACGATACAGTTGCTGCGCAAAGAGATGTGCTGTTAATTCCGGCCAATGAAGGCAATCGGGATGCTGTAGGTGAACATATGATCGGTATGTTGCTCAGTCTAATGAACAATCTGAATCGGGGTGACCAACAAATACGATCTGGCCAGTGGTTGCGTGAAGCCAATCGTGGATACGAACTTAAGGGACGTACTGTAGGCTTGATCGGCTATGGGCACAATGGTATGGCCATGGCAAAAAAACTATCCGGTTTTGATGTACAGGTGCTTGCTTATGATAAATATCGAATCGACTACGCCGATCAATATGCATCAGCAGCAGACATGGAAAAGATCTGCAAAGAAGCCGATGTGATCAGTTTCCATATCCCCTTAACGGATGAAACAAAGGGGATGATTGATGTGGATTATCTGGCTAAATTTGAAAAACCTATTTTCTTTTTACTGGGGGCACGAGGCGGTATTGTACAAGTACCCGCAGTGCTTAGCGGCCTTGATTCAGGTTCCATTATCGGAGCAGCATTCGATGTGTTGCCCGTAGAAAAGTTCCCAAAACTCGCTGAACAGAACTGGTATGCAGATCTTATCCGTAGAGACAATGTGATCTTATCTCCACATGTTGCCGGATGGACATTCGAAAGTTATTATAAATTATCGGAAGTGGCTGCCGATAAGATCATCGCCTTTCTGACATCTTAATTTTTACAAAGAGCTATTTGCCAAAATCTCCAATCAATCAATCAATCAATCAATCAATCTAGCAATCAATCTAGCAAGCAATCTAGCAAGCAATCTAGCAATCTCCTCCTATCCATACACGCTTAGGAGGTTAAAGTAACCTATTGCTCTTGAAACGTATAAAAAATCAGGTTCCGGCACTAAAGATACCGATAACAACAACAATCAGAAACTGAAGCACCAAGCTACCGTCAAGTAGATAAGCATAGTGATAATGATCTTTTGTTTTGAAAACAGCCAATTTTAGCAAAGCAAATATGAGCACGTTGGTCAGAATCAATCCAATTTTAATCGATACTGTATAAGGTACCGTCAGGATCAAAACACAATGGAGGCCCAACAGCCCATAAGTTAGATTTTTAGCTTTTTGTTCGCCCAGCATATTGGGCAAAGTCCGCAGGTGATAATAGGAATCCTGTTGGATATCCCGAATATCAAAAGGCAGGGTACAGATAACCAAAAATATGAACTTCAATCCGCAGAGCGCAATAAAAACCCACTGATCTATTTTGACACCGACGTTGGCCAGTTCCACATAGGGAAGCACCACACTGCTGCAGACCCAGACCAGGGCAATATGAAAAATCTTGGCCCCGGGTATCTGTCGAAGGCCCACTTTGCGGTCACGGAAGGTAAACAGGGGCATTCCGTATAATAGACTCAGGATTCCAATAAAACCCAAAAACAAAAAAGAGTACACATGAATATACCACAAGCAATAACCGAGCACAAGCAAAGCGATACCATTGTTTAACCACATGACCCATTCATGATTAAAGATCCAGCGTGTCCGCGGGAATTTTGATTCTTTTGGGTTCTTCGGTTTGGACCACCACAGGCTAAAATTATAAAGCAACAAAGTCGCTGTTCCTTCCACTAAAACAATATACCAATTGATAGGTCGTTCAAATATGATATAAGTCAGCGCGCATTGTGCCATGGCCGCCATGGCGATCAGCAGATTTGTATAGATTGTAATATAGAATAGCTTTCTTAGAAAAGACATCTTGGTAAATCTTGATGCAAGATAACAATCTTATAGATAAAAGTAGTTTAACATTATATTAAACATCAATTTTTTGATAAAATGGGCAAAAACCGCTAAATTGTACACCGAAATCGAAATATCAAAAACGATTTCGCAACGATAACAATATAAATTAAAATAATTCATAATAATCCTAATAACGATGAGCCTACAAATAAAATCATTTGAAGAATATCAAAGTGAATATAAGCGAAGTGTAGAACAACCTGAGGAGTTTTGGGCGAGCATTGCAGATCATTTTTTCTGGAAGAGAAAATGGAATAAAGTGCTGAGCTGGAACTTTGAGGAACCCAATGTCAAATGGTTTGAGGGTGCTAAATTAAATATTACAGAAAACTGTCTTGATCGCCATATTTATGCGAATGGTGATAAACCAGCCATCATCTGGGAACCTAACGATCCAAATGAAGCGCACCGCATTCTTTCCTATAAACAATTACTACAAAAGGTAGAGCAATTTGCCAACGTACTTAAAAATAATAACATCAAAAAAGGAGACCGGGTATG
Source organism: Sphingobacterium sp. B29 (assembly GCF_001952815.1). NCBI lineage: Bacteria > Pseudomonadati > Bacteroidota > Sphingobacteriia > Sphingobacteriales > Sphingobacteriaceae > Sphingobacterium > Sphingobacterium sp. B29. The sequence goes on from NZ_CP019158.1 coordinate 5,889,660, forward strand.
TATTTACTTACCGATGGTTCCTGAATTGGTTATTGCAGTATTGGCCTGTGCACGTATCGGTGCCATCCACTCGGTGGTATTTGGAGGTTTTTCAGCACGTTCTATCGCGGATCGTATCGTCGATGCGGAATGCAAACTGATCGTTACTTCAGATGGTAGTTACCGTGGCAACAAAACCATTGGTTTAAAAAATATTGTGGACGATGCTTTAATGCAATGTGACACTGTTGAAAAAGTAATTGTCTTAACACGTACACGTACACCGGTATCGATGATCAAAGGCCGTGATGTATGGTGGGAAGATGAGATCAAAAAAGTAGAAACACAAGGAAATCCGGCATGTCCAGCAGAAGAGATGGATGCGGAAGACAATTTATTCATTCTTTATACATCGGGATCCACAGGTAAGCCTAAAGGTGTAGTACACACCTGTGGTGGCTATATGGTGTATACAGGCTATACCTTTATGAATACGTTCCAGTATAAGCCAAACGATGTATTTTTCTGTACAGCAGATATTGGCTGGATTACAGGACACAGTTACATCGTCTATGGGCCGTTATCACAAGGAGCTACTTCTTTAATGTTTGAGGGTATTCCAACCTTCCCGGACGCGAGCCGTTATTGGGACATTGTTGATAAGTTCAAGGTCAATATTATCTATACATCCCCTACTGCACTGCGCTCATTGATGGCTTTTGGTGACGAATTTGTCGACAAGAACGACCTTTCCTCTTTGCGCGTTTTGGGATCTGTAGGAGAGCCAATCAACGAAGAAGCCTGGAACTGGTTTAACGAAAAAGTTGGTAAAAAGAATTGTCCTGTTGTTGATACCTATTGGCAGACAGAGAATGGAGGCCACTTGATCACTTCTTTGGCGGGAGTAACACCGGAAAAAGCAAGTTATGCGATGTTCCCGATGCCGGGGATTCAACCCGCTTTGATGGATGAGAATGGGAAAGAAATCGAAGGCAATGATGTCACAGGAAACCTATGTATCAAGTTCCCTTGGCCCGGTATGCTACGCACGACATGGGGGGACCATGACAGATGTCGTCAAACCTATTTCTCGACGTATAAGGATATGTATTTTACAGGCGACGGGTGTTTCCGTAGTCCGGAGGGTTATTATAAAATCACAGGCCGTGTAGATGATGTATTGAACGTTTCAGGTCACCGCATTGGTACAGCAGAAGTGGAAAATGCCATCAATATGCACGCTGACGTTGTTGAATCGGCCATTGTCGGATATCCGCACCCAGTAAAAGGCCAGGGTATCTATGCTTATGTAATTGCGAATCACCATACCGATGCAGAAGCCACCAGAAAGGATATCATGGAAACTGTTTCACGTATTATCGGTCCAATTGCTAAACCAGACATTATCCAATTTGTTGATGATTTACCAAAAACACGTTCAGGAAAGATCATGCGTCGTATCTTACGCAAGATTGCCGAAGACGATATCGCCAATGTAGGAGATACTTCAACACTTCAGGATCCTGCCGTTGTAGAAGGAATCATCAAAGGCGCTGCGGCCTTGAGAAAATAGTTCCGCAAGAACCTTTAACAAAGAAAGCCTCCCCAATGGGAGCTTTTCGACTTTCAATGAGTTTATGAGTTTTATCTTAAATTCAATCGTATTGGGAGGGTATAAGCCACACGCACAGGCTCGCCTCGTCGCAATCCGGGCTTCCACTTCCCAAATTTTTTTACGACACGTATACCGGCTTCCCCAGTGCCAAAACCCAAATCCTGCTTCACCTTAATATCCTCGACCTCGCCTACTTTATTGATGACAAAATCTATCTCCACAATACCGCCGACACCATTTTTCATGGCCTCTTTTGGGTAGTCAAAATTTCTGGCAACAAAAGTCATCATCTTATATATTCCTCCCGGATACTCTGGATTGACTTTATAAGTCGTTGAATCATATTGAATAATAGCGCCATTCGCCTTTGTTAAAGTCCCTGATAATAAACTATCCTGACTATAATTTTCTACAAAGGAATCTTTACCCGTCCATCCTTTCCATTCTCCCTCACGTAAATTATTAACAATTTTACCTTCTTCATATTCCTCTTTTCCTTCTACATTAAAGCGAATACGTCCATTTCCATTTTCCAATGTCTTGTTCAGAAGAGAATCATAATACACAATGTAGATCGGCTTTTTAACTTGTAACTTCTTTTTGTAAAGTTCACTGGGATAAAAAACCATCATTTTCAATTTATTATTGGGATATAAGTAAAATGCAGAATCCACGAGCTCTCCTTCATCGGTAAAATTCTCGAGGCTCTTTAATGTACCATTTTCGTAGAATTCATATTTCTTACCTTGAAATTGGAATGGGTTACGTCCATTCTTACTGATACCGTTGAGTTTTATCGAGTCGTTGCGCAGATAATATTCCTCAATTCGATAGATCTTATCTTTACCCTTGGCATCGACATGGACTGTCCTTAAAAAATAGGCCGAATCTTTTTGTTCTGTTTCATCACCATCTTTTTTATGATATGTGGTAAAGGTGATTTGTGCCGAAAGATTCAATCCGCAAAGGTTGAATAGAAGAAAACAAATAAGTTTCACCGGAAAATGTAAATAATACTTCACAATGGTTGTTAATATCTGTATAAATTAATAAATCGTTAGAGTAAATTACAAATTACCAGGTTAAATAATTAGTAGGTTCTTTCAACAGTGCTGCAATTAAAGCGGTTGGGTTTTCCACATAATGTTAATAACAATGTTAACAACTCAGAATATGATAGAAAAAGCCACCACACTGCCCAACGATTGTCTGCACCAATGCGTGATGAACCATCCGAACGCACATTCGCATTGAGGATATATTTATCTTTATAAATGTATGTTGCACGGGCAAATCCAGAAGCGATTGCCCATTCCTCGGGATAAGAATTTGCACCGGTAATAACATCTCCGGCAGTGATATATGGGCTATCATTATTCGGGAAATTTGACCGTTGTCCATGGACAAAGTCGAGTCTGGATTCCTGTACCGAAAATCCGGCTAGCGCATTGATGCTATGGTCACCAAATTTCTTATCATAGGTCAAGGTTGTCTCATTGATCCAAAGCTGGTCGCGGGTATTACGGCGTGCACCGATACCACCCTGACTGGCATAGGAACGAAGTCCCACAGGTGGCATAAAGAAGGTCTCATCAATAAAACTGATATCGGTACCAAAGCTTGTCTTTAGTAAGAGTTCGAGAAGAATATTGTATTCTGCACTAGCATTTGCCAATACGCGAAAAGTTTGCGCTTCATTGGTTGGAAATGTCAGCATGGCGACAGGATTTTCGCGTGTTGCTTTTACCTGGTCATAGACGAAGTTGCCAGCCGCATCGTATACGGCTAGATTAGGCGGAGAAAATATACCGCTCTTGGTGGCACCTTCTTTTGAAAGGAATGACTGCTTTAGGATCTTGTTGCTGCAGGATCTTATAATAATCTTTCATATAATCCTGATACTGCTCAGTATTCATAAAATCGTAATACCGTTCCTTGGGCACCTGTGAGAACCCTTCGTACATTGATACCTTGTGTACCACCTCCAAAATCAAATGTAGAACCTCCGGTGAAGTTGGTTGTGCTATTGACCGGAATGCCGTCGACAACGTATAGAGGGGCTGAACTTGCATTAATGGATGTCGTACCCCTTACCCTAATACTTATTCACCCTCCGGGTGAGCCGGACTTTTGCGTAACCTGAACTCCGCCCGCCTTACCTTGTATGGCCTGGGTAATACTTGGCAATACTTCATCTTTGATTTCATTAGCACCAATACTCGATACCGCACTCGGTAATGTCGCACGATTCATAGTACCATAACCAACCGAGACAACCTACACAGAATCGAGCACCTTAGTTTCGCCACTAAGTACGACCTGTATATCCTTTCGATCTCCAACGAGCTGAGTGATAGCTTCAAAACCAAGCGATGAGAATCTCAATTGATTCTTCGGGCCAGCAGCAATCTGAAATTTACCAGCTTCATCTGTACTTGCAGACACATTCGTACCTACGACCGCTACAGTAACTCCCGGCAGGGGCCCTTTAGGTCCCGTGACAGTCCCAGTCACTGATGTTTTTCCAGCGGACACCCCTCCGCTGCTATTCGGGCTATCGGTAACTTTTATAGTACTATCCTGATTGGCAACTATTTTTGTCGTGCTATCCCGACCGGCAGCGGCATTTGTAATACTATCCCGACCAGCGACAACAGTGGCTGTAGAATCTTTATTTTGCACTGTCGAGTCGGTTACTGCCGTTGCCGCACCGGCTGACAAGGAAACCGCTATAAGTTTTTGAATATTTACATAGACTTCTTTAATGGCAAATCCAGTTTTTATAAAAACTAATACTCCATTGGGATCCGCTGCAAGTCTAAACGCAACAACTGGAAGAAAAGGCAAAAAAATGGCCACATCCTCACGACGTGGCCTAAACTAAACATATAAAACTTAGTGAAACATTCTTTGGCTAATCAGTAGCAGGATTTTGGTCGGCCATGGTCAATGAAGCATTGGCATTGATCTCATCCTGTGGAATTGCAAACAGCCATCTATTGGAGCGTGCGGGCAATGTAGTCACTTGATGTGCAAAATTGTTTGCCCCATTTCCATTTAGATTGTCTCCACCGTGATTTCCCGGTCCCGTCGGACGGTTCAATCCTTTTCCAAGACGCTTAACATCCAAAATTCCGAATCCTTCCCCCCAAAGTTCAATCTTTCGTTGTACAAGGATCTCATCCAATAAAGCATTTCCCGCCAATCCTGTTGCCGTATATGCACTATATCTCGTCTTCACAAGTTCCTCTAAAGTCTGTATAGCAACCGCATTTTGCCCCAACCGTGCCGCAGCTTCTGCTTTAATTAGGTACATTTCAGCTAAACGCATAAACAGATAATCAGAGGCCCAATTTCCCGCTGTCCTTAATTGAAATTTAAGCTGGGCATAAATCGGCATAGGCGTACTTGGCGTAGCTTGAAATAAGCTTTTTCTGATGTCATCCGCCGCAATCTTATCATATAATGCCTTCGTAATCTTCTTCTGCCCCCCTAGTGCCGCGTATCCACCTACAGCTGGTCTGTTGTCTATGTGCGAATAGAAAGACGCAAAAATCGTCGCCTGCTCCACATTGACCTCTGCACCCCACATCCATTCTGCCGCACTGATCGTATTGAAAGCAGCAGCCGTATATTGTGTACGCGTATAGAGACTCTTACCACTATTTGCGATTGCTTTTGTAGCATAAGACAATGCCTTATCAAAATCACCATGTTGAAGTGCAACACGGGCATAAATCCCTTGGACAACGGACTGATTAAGGTGAGATGCGTGCTGCCTTGTGGTGCCTAACAATGTTTCTGCCCGTTCCAAGTCCAAATAAACCTGTTTGTAGATGTCTCCGACCGAACTTCTTGGAGCACCATCTGAAGTTGGGGCTAAGTACATCGGTACCCCCGAGTTACTATCTCCATACTGGCCGAAGAAATTGACCAGATAATAATAGGAATGCGCTCGAAGTGCCAGACATTGCCCTTCCAGATACGATTTCGCTTCGTCTGTCCCGGTAATTTCCGGTAGCCGCACCAAAATTCGATTAACGTTATTGATGATCCGATAATAATAAAACCAAGTCCGATCAGGTCGCTGATCAGGTTGCGCATTACTGAAAACCGAATAGTTGTACTCACTGTTTAACCAGTTATACCCTTGTGAGTGCACGACCATATCTTCACCCATCAGATCAGCAACCAGATCATAGGATTTTTGTCCAAAATTTCCGTGATTGGTCAATGAACTGTACATGGTACGAATAGCGCCATCCAGAGCGACCATCGCTCCGTCTGTGCTTTGGAACACTTCTTCGGCCCCCACACTCTCCGTAGGCGCTGTTTCTAAATACTCCTTCTTACAGCCCGTAGCGACTAAGGAAACCGCTATTCCGGCAAAAGCTATATTTTTAAATATTTTGTTCATCTTATTATCTTTTATAATCCTAAAGTAACACCGAATGTAAAATTGCGCATCGTTGGATAGGTATAATCCGAAGTTCCGGTAAATGCACGGGTAGGATCCATCCCTTTTCTTTTCGTGAAAATAACCGCATTGTCAACATTGGCAAAGAATCGCAAGCCTGAAAGGCCCATTCGCTCCACAGTTTTCTTATCAAGCTTATAGCCAAAAGTGATGTTCTTCACATTAAAATAGGTCGCATCAAACAGGAATCTCGAAGATAATGCATTTCCTGCGTTAGCAGCGGCTATACCATTCTGAAGACGCGGTACGTCTGTTACATCGCCGGGGGCTTTCCAAGCATTCAGGATATCGGTATGCCAATGCGAACCGTAAGACCCCTGGTGCATCAAGGCGGCATAATTACCATCATAAAACTTTCCACCGATTTGATAAGTCATCAAGATAGAAAGATCAAACTGCTTGTAACGAAACGAATTGGTTAGACCACCGACGACATCAGGAATCGCTGAGCCATGGTAATAATACGTCGCATTATTGACGTTATTAGTCGTCGTTTTACCTGTTACATTACCTTGATCATCTTTCTCATCCATATACCAAAGCGCATCCCCGTTATTTGGATCAACTCCGGCATAATCTCTTAACCAGAACTGATAGAGATCCTGACCCTCCATCATTTTTTTAGTACCCGAAATTATTCCGTTCTCCCTATTGGCTTCCGGCAATTTTGTTATTTTGTTTTTGTAATGACTCAGATTGACATCTATCCGCCAGTCAAATTGTGGCCTTCTTATCGCATTATAACCAATCTGCACATCTATTCCCCGGTTATACATCGTTCCCACATTTCGCCATATCGAACTCATTCCGGTTGACATGGCTAAAGGGACCTGAAAGAGGAGATTCGAAGATTCTCTATTATACCATTCGATGCTACCATCAACACGTCTGTCAAACAAGGTAAAATCCAGACCGATATTGAATGCTTTATTTTTTTCCCAGCCTAACGTTTCGTTTTCCAGCGTTGAGATAATCGCTCCCGGTCTGCCAACATTGTTCCATCCTAACCCATATAAACTCTGCCATCCATAAAAATTATCGATATTGGTATCGGTCGGATTCTCGCCATCATTTTCATTTGTCGTCCTTGCTTTTACGACCCCCTCATTACCTTGCTCGCCATAGCTTGCCCGCAATTTTAAGTCATTTATCCACTTGACATCTTTAAGAAATGCTTCTTCACTCAAGCGCCAGCCTGCGCCTATCGAGTAAAAATCCCCCCATTGATTACCTTTTCTACCGTTTGCTCCGGGGAAAAACCGAGATGTTCCATCTTTACGATAACTGGCCGAAAACAGGTATTTTTCATCCAGCGTATAGTTCGCCCTGCTAAAATAACTTTCTATCCGGTGATAGCTTTCATAGGACGTTGCAGCTTCCAGCGTTGAGGCTGGGGCAAGTTCACTATTTCCCGGAAAAGGAAATCCGGAGCGGGTTGCCGAGAGGAAATTACGCTCCAGACGATAATTTTCATGCCCGGCCATCACATTGATATGGTGCCTGTCGCCCAATGTCTTATCATATGTCAATACCTGATTGAAAGTAAATGCGAGTTGGCGGTTCTGAATCTTTGTAGAACGTCCCCTTACATTCTGGGCATCACCGTACTCCGAATTCTGGAAAGTCGTTCCATACCTGTTAAAATAATTTCCACCCAACGTGGTCCGAAAAGTAAAATCACCTGCACTCGCTTCAACGAAGGTGTTGAAATTCACATTTCCAATCTTTCCACTTCTATCATCAAGATCCAGGGAACCCAATAGGTTAGAATTTCCGGCATATGGGCGGGCTCCCATTTGTGCATTGGTACCCCAGTCGAGTACACGATCAGCTCCGGTCACAGGATCTGACACAAAATTACCATCTTTGTCCCTTTGCCATACCGGATATATCGGTCCCATTACCCGCGTATAATAAAAAGGATTGGTCGTCTGCGTTCCACCCATGGACCAGACATTATCCTGATAGCCCAATGCTCCATCCAGATTGATCCCTGTGCGTAACCAATCCTTAATATTGCTGTTTATATTTGCTCTGGCATTAAAACGCTCATAATTTGAAAATTTAACAAATCCAGGTTCATTTAAATAACCCACCGAAACGAAATGGTTGGTTTTATCTGACCCACCCGAATAATTTAAGTTGTAATCCTGTCGGAATGGTGTCCTAAAAAGGGCATTCTGCCAATCATCAGCATATAACACCTTTGCATCAGGATTGAACCTCCCATTAGGCAGAACCACCTTGTCATTCGGCTGATTTGTTGCATTGTAGATCAAACCAGGAATGAGATTAGCGGATGCCATTTCGTTGATCTGTTCCGGTGTTAACCCGCTATTGGCATTCGTATTGGCCAATCTATTGCGGGTAGCGTGCCACATTCCCTCGTAATATTCAGGAATTCCGACACGATCATATTCAGGTATGGCCCGATTGAGAAATCCGAGTCTAGCAGTGAAATTCAAGATGGACTGATTCGCCCGGCCTCTTTTTGTGGTGATCATAATGACACCATTTGCTGCCCGCGAACCATACAAAGCTGTTGCCGCGGCATCCTTTAGGACAGTGGTGCTCTCAATATCATCGGTTGAGATAGAAACATTGGAGCCTGAATAAGGCACTCCGTCAATTACATATAATGGTGAAGCGCTTGCATTGACCGACCCAATACCGCGGATACGGATATCAGCGCTTGTTCCCGGGGCACCACCACCGCTGTTCGCCTGTAAGCCCGCCACTGTACCTTCAAGTGCTTTAGTAAATGATGCCACCTGCTGCTTCTCAAAGGTTTCGGCTGTTACGGTGGATTCTGAACCTGTAAATGCTTTTCTCTTTATCGTTCCATAGGGTACATGGACGAGGACTTCTTCCAGCACTTCCGAGTTGCTAACCAGCTGAACATTCACTAATGAACGATCTCCTATCGAAATACGCTGTTCGGTAAATCCGACATATGAAAATGATAATGTCTTATCAGTTCCCACAACGTTGATGGTGAAGTTTCCGGCCCCATCTGTCTGGGTCGCAGTCGATGCTCCAACAACCTTGATCGAAACGCCCGCTAAAGGAGCACCATTCCCCGCTGATGTCACACGACCTGTAACCTGTCGGCTCTGCGCATAAACTGTCCCCAATAGCGAGGCCGAGACCATAATTACATTAAGTACTTTTTGTTTCATATTTTGGTTTTTTAAAATTTCTCATTCATTGTTTCTAGACCATAATTCATTGTTCTAATCTGCCCAATATGATGGATTTGCTTAGCTTACCTTTTCATATCCAACTTATAATAGCCGTCCTTTCCTTACTTAGACACTTTATAGATCAAATTTTCCAGGCAGCAATGCTCCCAAAAAAATATGCTAAACAATACATAGAGGTATTTATCAGATACCCTTATTTTATTAAGCGGTAAGGTGATATTCGGAAGGGAGTGTCCTTGATCCTTTAATCAGTATAAATTGTCCTGGTCTATTTTAAGTTAAATTGGATGACAATAACCAATTATAGAACCTAGATATTAAAATAAAATAAGCGTGAAATTATAATGATATGAGAATAAGATTAGAAAACCCACAAAACACTTGTAATCAAGATCTAAAAGTATTTTTTACGGCTAAGAAAAAAGGTGAAATCGAATACTTTGCTCCCATTAGGGTTGTAAAAGGGGGAGAATTTCCGTCAAATAAATAAATGGATGAAACAAAAAAAGCCACATCATCCCGACGTGGCTAAAATAAACATATGAATTTAATTAAACAGTTTCTATTTATACGAGTTTACGGAGCTTGCAACCTTCCAGGTTCCCGATTCATTGATCAATGTCACCAAATCTGTTTTCGTGAAATCCTCAAACTTCATGGTGACACGTGCTACCATATAGTTTTCAGACTCCTCGAGTACTTCGGTACTTGTACTGCAGTTCAATTTTTCACCTTTTTGCTTTTTTAGGAACGAAATGACTTCCGAACGGCTATTGGTGCGTGCAGCTTTTCCCTGAAATTTTTGATTGAATTCCGATGCGAACAATTTTTCTACGCCCTGAGATGCACCTTCTGTCATTACCGACACATAGCTATCGATGGCCAAATCGGCTGTGGAAAGGTTCAATGCTTTGCCAGGGTCAGCTGCTGCCATTGCGAAAGTTGATAGTGTAATCAATGCTGCTGCTGCGAATGTCTTTACTAAAGTTTTCATAATTGCTATACTTTATATTGTTAGTTTTTTTATCTCTTTTCTTATTGTCGCAAGGAAGTTGATTTTGTTGCATCATTTCCTTTAAGATTCTGATTCAAAAGTAAGACAACGCAGCATCCCATTTTATTACATTTAGATCAACGGAATAAAAAAGTCGGTAAATGGAGGTAAAGGAGCGGTAAATGGATATCCGCTCCGGTAGGAAAAAACACAGGTATGGGTTAACGTTACTTTTATAACTGGAAAGCAGCTAGAATAGTTGCAGGCGTACAATCAACTTCATTCAGCACATTGCACCGTCGGCCATTTTTATGAAGATATATGATCGTAAATCCAACCAGGATCGGCGTACCAACAAATTCGTTGCATGGAATGCTGATTGTCTTGGCCGGAATTGGATCCTGCCCATAGACGATATCGATTTCCCATTCTTCATCCTTTACCTCAGTGAACTCCCTTTCGTTGAAATTGAAAGAAAAGGTATGGAATTTAAAGGCGATAGCATTACAATCTTTGGGTAGCAGCAATGCTCGGTTAATGTCAAATATTGGAAATGATATTTCGATCTGATTCTCCTTGGTAAGGCTAACCGTTGGATCGATATTCAGCGCATCCTGCATATGGAAATTTTCGTTGAATTGGAAATTCACCAATCTGTCGAGCCTACAGTTGTTTAGGCAAAGTGTTCCCCTATCGTCATTGATATTTGTCTTCATTGCCCTATAAATCTGTCTATTCAAGCGATTGCCCATTTGTCCATCATGCAGTTCCTGATGCACTAACCCAAAAGCCTGCCTAATTGCGGCGCCCGCGCGACTTGCCTGTCCAAAATCTTTACCAGCATTCTTCGTGTCGACGTTTTGTTTTACACGGTGTGGTTTACCTTGAATGTAGTTCTTTGTTCCTACCTTCCTGCTTACCAGTGGGCCAACCAGTCCACGGATATAGCCATTATCATTTATTCCCATACAATAAATATACCACCAAAACGACCCTATGTCAAGTATCTTGTTCATTTTTAAGGATTTCGAAAGCTGCAGCAAACAGCAATTATAAATTTGAAAAATTAGTGATACCTTTTTGGGGATTAGTTATAACTAATTCCTAACCACCTTCTAATTGCAAGTAAGATGCAGACAGGATGTCTGTACAGTGCAAGCACCCTTAAAAGGTGGACTCAACGTGGACTCACTGTGCACACAAGGTGGTTACAGTACGGAGTTGATCGCAAGTTGGTATGGAGTTGCTGTCAGGAAAATATAATTATTTGCCTCGAGCGGCTGTATTGAACTTTGAGAATAATGTAATCACAATAGAGCTTGATATAGACGCCACGAACAAGGAATCGGGAATGGACGATTTCTCATCCAAGAAATAGTATACAGCAGCTGCTATTGAAAAACAGACGATGAAGGACAATATTAAAACAAGTATAAATTTGGTTTTCATTAGTCAAGGGTTAATAGAGTACAATTTAATATACAAAAGAAATCTAATAAATAAATGTAAATTTATTTAATTTATACCATTAATCCATTTCAGCAACTAGGAACACTATTTAACTACTCTGGAGTGAGAACGTTTTCCACAATGTTATTAACAAACTGTGGAAAACTTCGAACACATCAAATTTTACTCGGAAAATAGGACGATATACTATGTTCTATCGAAAGTTTTTTACGATGTAAATAAGAGATACATATTATTGTTTATTCAGCAGCCGAATAAAGCTACCATTTGCATAATCGAGTTTCTGCGCATAGTAGTTTGTTTCAGGGCCTGCTACCAACACACCTCCTATGGCACCTAGCAACACGGAAGCTACAACAACATTGGTTGCAGATGCAGTTTCCATAACGGGACCCACAAAAATAAAATCATCATCGTCCTTGATTAAAGCATAAAACTGATCCTGACTTGAAATAAAAGGATTACCAGCATGCACTACTGCATAATAATCTTTCGGGTTTACCTTTTTAAGTTTCCCTTTTTCATTCTCTTTAAAGAAGCCTAAGTTTAAATCCCCCTCTCTTAATTGGGCCTGCCCACCTGATGGTGTTTGAAGGGCAAATTCTTCGTAGCTCCGATAGAGTCCATCTTTATAGGTTGAAGTACTATATAATGCCAATTGTTTCTTTTGAATATCGTCGTAATGTTCGATTTCACTGAGACTATAGCTTTTTGTGGTATCGCCGTTTTTGGTTAATGCATCAAAGATCAGGTTATTGACAACCTCGCTGGCGCGTGCCAAAGTCGCTTTGGTTACATCCATCCCTTTAACGACGATAGCTGTATCAGCTCGGGCTAGCTGTAAATATTCTCCATTAGCCTCTTTTGAGAATAAGATTGCTCTAAAATCCAAAAATCCCTTTTCAGAAAAAGCTCCCGTCAATTCCGCTATGCAGAACTTTTCCAACCGCATCAGCAATTCACCATTGCCTTTACGACCGGTTATTTGTTCCAATTGGCTCTGCAACTGTTTTTCCAATGATGGCTCCGCCACCAACAACCGGTTTGCGTTCATTATACCGACCTGTATGACGCCCAGATTATCTTTTATCTCTCTTGCGTCGTATAGATTTATTTTGCCATACTTAGCGTTCTCGACGATCTTATGTGGTTTCGTAAATAGAAACGTTCTGGTCTTTTGTTGCGCTTGCACAACAACAGCCTTTATAAGAATAATGAATAGGAGGAAAATAATCCGTTTCATGGTAAGTAAATTTCAAAAAATAGGTTATGCTAAGTTATCGCATTATTTGCTTTTCTGCAATGCCCATACTTCTTTATGGATCATGGGCTTTCCACCCGAAGCGCTATCTATATCATTTACAACAAGTTCAAGTAGTCCATTCACAAAAGTATAACGATAAGTTAACTTATGCGGTAATGGTGCTAACTAAAAAGTCCGAACATTAGATTAAATTTATAAACTGCATCCGCTATTCCTTGTTATGCTTTTATCGTCCAATACCCCAAGCTAATTGCACATAGAAATGTCCCAGTCTATCCTCAGGTGCATTCGAAATTGCAGCATTTGCGACTTTCCATTCATTTTTTGTAATGGAAGATTTATAACCTACTCTGCATTCTGGACGAAGCTTGGTACGCTCCGTATCGGAAGTTTTCAAGGTGATGCTTAAATCCACGATCGCAGCATCATGTTCCATTTTTGTTTGGTTAGACTGCGTGGTCAAAAAATCTCCAAATTCCCCATTCAAATTTTTCTTTTGAACGGTAAAAGTAGTAGACTGCGTACCGACTCCCAACTGCGGGCTAAAGATCAATCCGCCTGTACGTATCGCATTGGTAGATACATATAGCGTAAAATCTCCTGTGTTCATTGTATTGTCATTTTTACTGCTTGTCGACAGGCTAAAATTCACGCCAATGAGCGTTTGTTTGATCCTGTATGCAAGTCCAGCTCCAGCATTCCAGCCAAACCCAGGTACCTTTCCGGAATCATAATCTTTCAAAATCCTATTCAAATTGCTTGCATTGTTAAATTGAATACCGGCAAAATAGATCGTCTCAAATGGCAGATGTTTAGTCCGAGTAACCAATTTGTATTGACGAAACTTTATTGAGGAAAAAGACTATTTCGCTTCGATAACATTGATATTGGGTGCAATTTGTTTCAATTTATCAATAAATTGGGTTGGATTTTCCGGATCAACGAATATATCATCAATTACATTATAATGCAGAATCATTCCCCTTCTATAGGGCCTTAAAACGGTGAACCTCATCGATCCAAACCAAAATACCTTATCAGCTTCAACTTTGCGAATGGAGTTGACATCAACAGAATCGGTTCCCCAGATACTTTTAATAAACAGTTTATTGTCTTCAATCCAATAACGTTTATAGAAGAAAGTGAAATACCAGGTTAATGCAAATACCGCAAACAACAAAAGTGCCCCAGTGTAAAGTCCTTGCTCCAAGTCTCCATATGATACCATGGCAATAAATATAATCATCCCAGCCCCCCATATATAACTACCGAAGGGTATGTGGGTATTAAATACTTCTTTCATAATCAATAGTTTGCTAGGTCAGTTACTTTTATTCCAAACGGTAAAATTTTGCTTAACTGAAAGCGGAAACAAATTATAGACTTCACGATATTGTTCGAAATCTTCTTTCGTATTAACCTGAATATGGTAGATTGGAGGAATGACCTCGCTATCTATATTATCTTTCATAAAATTTATTTCTTCACGTAACAGTGCTGTTTTAATATTTGGCAACCAATCTTTTGCTAAGAGCGCGTTTAATCGCTCTGAATCCTCGAATAATTTAAGATCATTATAATGTGCCACTACTTGTTGAAGACTATCTTTTTGATGTCGATTTTTAGCCCTATAACGATCCACTAATGCTAAGTATCTATTATATAACTTGTTGTTTGCTCCATCGGATACTACTGCAATTTTAATTGATTCACTCCCATTCTTAGCCAACAATAATTCTTCTAGCTCCGATTGTTGATAAGTACTGTCCAGTAACAATGTATAATTATTTGACTCTTTTGCATCTAACCAAAATGTGGCTGACAAATAATATTTTGGTGTACCAAGTTCAGGTTGACGGGCAAATCGTTCGATCTCCTGTGGCTTCACCACATCCCTCTCCCAGGAAAAAACGATTTGATAGATTCCCTGCGGAAGCTGCTCAACATTTAATTCAAAATTCTGTTTAAACAATGTATCTGACAAAACTTTGGTCCCATTGTTTAAATTGTATAAATCTATGTGAAAGTGAGGTGATATTGGTACACTGCCATTAATCTTATTGGAGGTATGTATATTACATGCCGATAAGAAAAATATAATTATATACAGAGAGATATGCCAATTTATAGTCATAATATCAAGTTAAAAGATCTTTTAATTTACAGACCATTAAAG
The DNA here is from genome assembly GCF_001952815.1 of Sphingobacterium sp. B29. Taxonomy (NCBI): domain Bacteria; kingdom Pseudomonadati; phylum Bacteroidota; class Sphingobacteriia; order Sphingobacteriales; family Sphingobacteriaceae; genus Sphingobacterium; species Sphingobacterium sp. B29. The sequence continues at coordinate 5,904,838 of NZ_CP019158.1, forward strand.
CATAGCAAATGGTAATATCTATTTAAAAGCAGTGACTGCACTTACCTGCAATCACTGCTTTCATCTTAATATAAATCAAAAGTCATCGTAATTGATGGGTTCTGTACTGATCTTAACATACCACAGATAACTCCGTTGGCAACGTAATATTCAAGTGTAAAACTATTTGTTTTTAAAAAGCTATCCATTTTATCCATAATTCCACCTACATATCCTCCTGATGCTCCTTGTTTTAGTTTAAAGGTAAAGGCTTTTGTAGTTTCGTTGAACGTATAATCATAGACAATTTTTGTTTCCCAACCACTTGTACCACCGTTTTGACTACAGAATCCAATCAAAGTTACAATCCCCTTATCTTTTTCCCAATTCAAATCCATGTAGCCATAATTAAAATAAAATCCTGCAGCTCCATTTCCCAGTCCATCATGAAAACGTTTTAAAATCGTCAAACCATCTGCAGAAGTTCCAGGAAGATAGCTTTTGTAATCACTTATCAATTCAGAATATTTCGTACCTATCACTTCATACAACTGCCTAAAGGGAGCATTACTTTTGTTGACTGAATATTTTTTTCCATTTTTATCAACTGCTATTAAGCTACTACCTTCCCAAACGAGCTCTTTCAAAATTACGCCCTTATAAGGAAGACCTTGAACAAATTCAATTCCATTCAGAGTAAAAGCAAAAACAGCAGCATCCAAAGTGGAAAAGCTACCATCAGAGTTTCTGGCTTCCAAAGTGGTCGATTTACCTTTGTAATCAAATCCAAATTCGAATTGTGTCTCACCGATGCTAAGCTTCGAAAAGGGATTATTCGCAAAATAGTTTTTAAATTTATTTACGGCTTCTTCATACCCCCCGCCCATATAAGATTCTTGTTCTATCTTAGTTGCTTTTACTAACTTTAGCGGTTTTTGAAATTTTCGACCTTCAAAAAACAAAGTATCACCATGAGTTTTTACGTAGTCAAACTCTACATCACTCCCCATACCCTTTCCAGCTTGTCCGCCGAATGTACTAGGGGTAGGATCTTGCAACATTGTCAAGTAAGTATATGTATCAAAAGATAATGTAGCAGCCATAATTTGACGAATACGGTAAGTCGATTCTTTAGGCACCGATGCGGTGTTATCGTTCAAATCTGCAACCATTTTTAAACGATCATTGTTCCCAAATTCCATATAAAACCCATATCCACCAGAATACTCTGTCGTCAAACTTGCTTTCCATCCATAGGGGGCTTCCACTAATGTTTTTCTTACATAGGAAAGTGTATCAGAAATACGGGAGTCAGGATCAGCCCCCAATTCCAGCTCGACTTCTTTTGGTTTTGTACAACTCATCGCTAGTAATACAAAACATATAAAATAAAATATTTTTTTCATACTAATATTTTCTTGGAGTTATTTGACCCAGCATAATCGCTTTTGAATCTTTGCTATCCTTAAAATTTATAAATTTTAGATATTCCTGTGGTGTAACGTCTTTCAATGGAGTATACCAGTCCAAGTTAAAACTTGTATTTCCCAAATAATTAATTAAAGGCTGTACATCGCTAGCAATCCAACTTATTTTTGCATATTCGTACGCATTCTCATCAAATGGATTTTCCTCGCCCTGCTCTTCCGATAGTTCAAAAACAAAGGTATCATTGGCACTTTTAGTGATTGAAAAATCATACGCTGCAGCCCATGTATTTGAATTATCCCCAAAGGTGATATATAATGTGGCTTTATTGGATGACATCAATCTGAACTGCAATGACTTTGTAGTATAACCTCCCAAGCCATCGAGGATCGGATTTAACACTTCTTTTTGCTTAGCAGAAACTGGTTTACTGATCGACCAGCTATTACGAATATCCCAATCCAACCAACCGACTTGGTTTCTCGCGATTAAAGTCGGAAATTTAAATGCTGTACTTTTATACTGTTCCTCCATTACTCGCTGAAATTCCATTTGCAACTGTGTCACATCAATATTAAAATACTTGATCATATAATCCCTAACAATAGTCTCTTTCTTCCCGAATTTGGGATAGGCAGTCTCTCCAGATTCATAGGCATAACTATCATAGAACAACTGTCCCTGAACGATTAAATGGGAAAGCGTTTCCGCAAAGTCTTCACCTACAGATTTTCGAGAATATGGGGAGATAAAACCCAATGCCCTTGCTGTTGCTTCATCATTTTCTTGCGCAGTCCAATTGGAGTAATAATCTCCAACACATACTTTTTCAAAATCAATTGGTATAAATCGTGTTTGGTTTAGTATGTGGGTAAATTCGTGATGAATAACTTGCAAATTCCCAATTACTGAATTAGGATTATTCTCATTCAGTCCATTTAATCCATAGAGTGTTATCCGGCGTCCACCATCAGCTGTTCCTCCTTTCACTGAGCCATCTGGGTCATAATCTCCGGAACCAAATAATGCAAATTGTTTTGGGGTATAGGTTTTAATAAAGGTGGCTCCCCCAATTTTATTGTATACATCCAAAAATCCCTTTTTAACAATATCCATTTGCGGAATCACTTTCGATTCATCTGCAGGAGATATATTTTTATTTATATCATGCATATTACGCTGATAGCGGTATACGACTTCGATATTATAGGGATCTGTCAGATTTTTAGTAATCCATTCATCAATCGCCCCCGGAACAAATGTATCGTAGTTCTGAAGCGTGTAATTTAGTTTATCTTCTTTATTACAGGCAAAGATTAATCCGATCAGACTAACTCCTGTAAATATTTTAACAATTGTTTTCATGATTTATCTTGGGTTTAGTTCGACACCTGCTAACTTCGCTTCTTGTGGAATTTGAAAGACTCTCCTCGGATCCTCTGGCTTAAGTTCAAGAATAGTTTCACGTTCATCGTTGCCAATCATATTGTGTTTAACAGTTAATCCTTTACGTATAATATCAAACCAACGGAGCCCCATCGACATAAATCCAATTTGTTTAAACTGTAATGTTGTTTCAATCAAGGCTTCTTTTTCATCAGCCACACCAAAAAACTCCTTGGATTTTGCAACAGTCACCGCATGCGTATTGGGATTATAATTATTGATTCTATTACTGGCAAACAAATTAAGATCCGCCAAGGCACTATTGGCATTCCCCAATACAGCGTAAGCTTCTGCACGATTTAACAGAACCTCATCAGTAATCAATACGGGCACCATTAACATCGGAAAACCTGTATTTGCAGTTGGATTAGTCACATACCAAAACTCTTTCCACAGATAAGTTGTATAATGCGGTGATCCATAACTTACTCCAAAATTATAGAGCTTTGCCCCTGCAGCGGTCATGCCATTATAAATATTTTGGAACACATTTATCCCCATCGCATAACGATTGTTCCACCATCTTTGGTAACCGCTATAAGTTTCATTAATCAATAAGTTATAGGGCTGTTCGGCCTTGGCAAATTCGGTACGAACGGACTCAAAGCCTAATGTCTTGAACGTGGAATTATAAGGGATTAATTTACCTGTAAAATTACCACCAAAGATCTTATTGGCATTATCCACTACTTTTTGCCATTCTCCTGTGAACAAGTAGAAACGTGTAGCGAAAGCATGAGCAGCCTCAGGTGTAAAATGGTATTTAGGAACATCCCAAAGGCCTTTTCCTTTGTCCAATAATGCTAACCCTTCCTCCAGATCCTGACGGATATTATCATAAGTCGATTTAACAGTTCCTCGATCATATTTTTTTATAAGTACAGTTTCAGGTTCTTTCACATAAGGTACACCTGGGGAATCATTACTAGCTCCCGATTTTGGGTCATATACTTTTGCAAAATAGTTGGCAAGCATAAAATGACAATAAGCACGAGCAACAAGTGCTTCGCCCTTATAAGGCAAAACATCAGCGCCAAAATCATTCTTCTCAATAGCATCCAGTGCATGATTAGCTGCTGCAATTGCCTCATAACATGAATTCCAATAAGCGGTTGGAGAATCCGTATCATCGCCGATAATATCTTTCCACTCATAAAGAGCAGGAACCGGTTGATACAAATCGCCAACACCTTTGTCCTCGACATTGTCCGAATACGTTTCAGCCATAGCCAAAGAATTTCGGCCAGGATAGGCGGAAGCAATCAATCGCTTAACTTTATCTACAGTATTGATTTGAGCACGCATATCAGGCTCTTGATCAAGATACTTACTACATCCGCTGAACAAAAAAGCAGCGGATAAAAGAATATATTTGATAGTATTTAATTTCATGATTTATATTTTTAGAATCCCAACTTCACAGATAACGTAATTTGTTTTGGCACAGGAAGAGCAACTCCACCATTACTATAAAACTCCGGATCGACTCCGTTTAACTTCTTATCTGAGTATAATAACCATAAATTATTCCCTACAAGATTAAACTGTGCTGTTCTGAATTTAATGCGTGAGACGAGTTCCTTAGGTACATTGTATCCAATAGAAATTTGTGACAAACGAATATAGTCGCCTTTCGCCACACGCTCGGATGAATAGTTGTAAGCATTGTACGTATAGTTTGCCGCATTTCTTTCTTCCAAAGCATTCTTAACATCGAATTCTGCCGACAACGGATCCAAAGTCGAGGGAATCACCGTTAGATACTCATCACCACGATATAAAAACCTATTGATCAAATCCTTCGATACATTATACATATCCAAATAAGATGAGGAATAACTAGGTTGCAGACGAACCTTATTACCAAAAGCAAATTTCATTAAAAAGGACAAACTGAAATTTTTATACTCTAATCGGTTATAATATCCACCCGCTATTGTAGGGTCTACAGGGCCTTCATATTTTAAGAAATCAGTTTCATTGTCCTGCAGCCAAAAATACGTAGCACCTGGTGTCCCGTCAGTACCGATAAACATCGGGTACCCACCTCTTGCGTTAAGCTTATCGAAATCGATAGAATATAAGCCACGATGTGGCTTTCCTAATTTGGCCCCACCTTCAGCAGAAACTAAATTCCAGATGTTACGTGTCACATCAAGTTTTGTAATTTCTGTTTTATTAAAGCCTAGGGTAAACTGGGTCCGCCAAGTAAAACCTTGCGGATCTTTAAAAGGATATCCGCCTAGTTGAATGTCAACACCATGCCCCTTCATATCCGCATAGTTACCCAGTTTTTCGAACTGACCTCCAATACCCGATGTTCGAATAGGCCCAATCAAATCGAAAATGTTTCTTCTATAATAATCAAAGTTCAAATCAATTCGACGATTTAAAAAGCTTAGGTCAGTACCAATATTCAATTCGTACATCTTTTCCCAAGTCAATTCTGAATTTTCTAAACCGTCAATATTAATTTTACCTTCTTTCTCCGATTCGTAAGGTCGATAGGCCACCGCATTATAAAATACAGCAGAGGAGTTTGACGCATTCCCCATATTTGCCACAAGACCATAAGTTGCTCTTAAGCGTGCTGAAGAGAGAATTTTATTTTCACGGTTGAAAAAATTTTCCTGGTCAATGTCCCATGCTCCCGATAAATTCCAGGTAGGCAACCAGCGAGCTACATTAGAATGTCCCATTTTATTTGAGCCATCATACCGTGTCGTAAAGTTAAATGAATACTTATCCTTATAATTATAAGCACCTCGAAGTGCATAGGCCAATTTTCGATCATAATTATAAGCCATTGAAAAAGGAACGTTACCACTTTCAATCGCATACTTGTAATAGCGATAGGTAGGCATTACTAAATTTCCATTGCCATATTCTATTCCTGGACCATTAAAATCATGATTTTGTTTGTCCGCATACTGAAGCTCGTAGGTTCCAAATAAATTTAATGTATGATCATTCCATTTTTGATTGTATTCTAAATTGTGACGCATATAATAACTGATCATATTATTATTGGCTACATTAAAGAATCCTCCATTGGGTAAAATCACATATTTATCCGTATTGGGGAAATCTGGATCCGCGTACAAAAACCTATTTCCCGCATTTACTGTTTGATCCTGGTTTGCTCGATATGCTTTGGAAAGATTCGCATTTTCTGTGATCATATGCTGTCTTTCGGAGTTGTAATAACGATACATCCCATTTGCAGAATAAGTCAGAGAAGGTAAAATTTTATACGTTATACCAGCTTGAACCTTAATATCCATCAATTTTAACTTGATATAATTATTATCGAGTTCATTAAGGATATTGAATGGTGCGTAGTCTCTATTAAAATACTCAAGTTTTCCATTTTCATCGTAAGCGGTTATAATACGACTCGTATTTAGCGAATAAGAGTATGGGTTAATATCAAAATCACGAGAATAGCTACCATACACAGCATCCGAAACTCTATTTAATGTTCCTGGAGTACGCTGATCCCTAATATTACTTTGGAAGATAAATTCGGTACTCAATTTATCATTGATTTTGTAATTATTACGGACATTCGCAGTAAAACGCTTCGCAGAATTCCCCAACGTAAAACCAGAATCATTCATAAAACTAGTAGATGCATAGGTCTGGCTTTTAGCCGTCCCTGTAGACATACTTAGGGAGTGATCGTGAACAAGGGACTGCTTAAAAAGTAAGTCGAACCAATCTGTATTTGCATTGGTATAGCGCTGCAAAAATTGATACCGAGAGGGAGCATCATTGCGTAAAGCATACGAATCAGTAGAAGGATCATAATCATACATCAGATTATACATCTTGTTAAAGACACCTCCAGTTGGGGAGCGAGAAACCTGTGAATGATTTAAATAGCCTTTGTTTTCCATATCAATGATCAATTGCATCTGCTCCGCTGAGTTCATGATATCAAATTGGTTGTAATTAGGCTTAATATAGGTGGTGAAGTTTCCTGAATAATTAAAATTGACAACACCATCTGTATTACGTCCCCTTTTCGTATTTACGACCACAACACCGTTCATTGCAGCAGCACCATACATGGCTGTGGCAGCAGCATCTTTCAATACAGTGATCGACTCAATATCATCTGGATTTAAACCTGCTACAGAAGAACCTAATAGCGTATTTGCATCCCCTGTTGACAATGCCTCATTGGAGATATTGACCGCCTCATCCAGGATGACACCGTCAATTACCCATAATGGTTTGTTATCTCCAGTCAATGAGGTTGCACCACGTACCCGAATTTTAGGTGCCGCACCAAAAGTACCAGACACGTTCTGAACAGAAACACCAGCCGCTTGTCCCTCCAACATACGAGAAATATCCGGAACCCCTGCACGTTCAGCCTCCTTCGCATCGATCTTCGATGAAGCGCCTGTGAATAATTTACGATCCAAATTTTGGTACCCCGTGGCAACCACATTGACTTCATCCAATTTTTGATCATTAGCTGTAAGTACAATATTTATAGTTGACTTACCAGCCATGGAAATTTCCCTGGTTCCAAACCCGACATACCGAACGACCAAAACCGCAGATGAAGAGGCATTAATCCTAAAGTGCCCTGAATCATCTGTTTGCGTCGAAATAGAAGTTCCCTTTACAGTTACAGTAGCGCCACTTAATCCCTTTCCATTTTTATCAGTGACTGTACCTGAAACGGATTGCTGAATAGCCAATGGGACTGTCATGCTGATATTCTTTGCATTACTGTTGACCGAAATGGTGTTAGCAATAATTTTGTATTCAATATTATTGCTTTTCAAGACAGCATTCAATGCTTCCTCAACGGACGCATCCTTAACGTTCACAGAGATCCGTGCTTTAGTATTCAGATTTTCACTATATAAAACACGTAGATGGGACTGCTTGGAGATGGCAGACAATGCTTCTTCAATACGTGCATTTTTCATATTCAACGTGACTTTTTGTGCTGCGCTCTTAGCGTGCACACCCGTCACAAATGCGAATAGAAGACATGTACTAATTTTCATAATACGTAATGGTTTGCAAAATCGTGGGTCTTGAGGGATCAAGCTCCACCTTTTGCTAAGTGGTAAGTTATTCATACATTTACACTTTGTGGTTAATTGGGATTTAATTGTTCATTTTTAGATTTAGGACCTGATGATCGCATCTTTTTCTGAACAGGGATGCTGCAACATTCCTGTTCTCTTTTTTAGGTCATTGCTTTTTGATGTATTATTTTATCATAGGCGCGCTATTTTCTTTTTTATAAATTGTTAATCCTTAACTTTTGGTAGCAATAATCAATTTATTGCCTTCTACTTCAAATCTTAGGTTACTGACATAGGATAACATCTCCAATACTTGAGACAGTTTTACATCACGCTCGATACTTCCGGTATACTCCTTGTCCAACTGCACATCTCCTCGGAATGTAACATCGAGATCATACCAACGTGATAGTTGATGTGCAATATTCGTAATCGTTTCCTTCTTGAAATAAAACTCATTATTGTGCCAAGCAAGATCATGGGCCAGATCTGCTTTTCCCTTAACTAAGTTGTCTTTAAAAGAAGAAGCATATTCACCAGGAAATAATTCTACCCGTTGATCATGTTGACGTACCTCCACTCTCCCCTCTGCTAAAGTTGTTCGAACATGATCCGAATAAGAATTAATATTAAAATGCGTTCCGAGCACTTTAATTTCATTACCTTTCGATTCCACAATAAAAGGTTGATCTGACTTGGGGGCAACCTCGAAATAGGCTTCTCCATCCAAAAAGACTCTACGTTCTTTCGGTGAAAACTGCGCAGGAAATTTCAATTGCGATAGCGCATTTACCCAAACTTTTGTGCCATCAGCCAAAGTCATCTTATAGAAACTTGCTTTTGGCACAATCAAAGAATTATACTGCAATGGGATCGCTTGATCTGTTTGCTTAACGATCAGCTCATTGCTGTTCCCGATTAGATTATTGTTTTTAGTCAAGGTTTTAGTGGAATCACTATTCAAAGAGAGCCTGGAGCCATCAGCCAGCACTAATACTGCACCACTTGTAGCAGGAGCAATATCTTGCTTTTTTGAAACTATTACACTTTTATCTCCCGAAAAGAATGAGGCAAAATCACCTCTCCATAATAGAAAACCACCTAACAAGAATACAATAGATGCTGCAATGCTTAAAGACCATTTCCGGAAAGATCTCGCACTGTTGGATTCTTTATTTTTCAACCGCTCCCATGCCTGATTTACATCCAACTGCCGAATAACGGCCAAATCTTCTGCTATATTTTCCGCTTTTCGGAAGGACTCTAAAAGCTGCTTATTTTGTGAACTGGCATTGAGCCATTCATCAAGCTGCACTTGTTCCTCTGCTGTCAATTGACCACAAAGGAATTTCTGTATTAAATCAGTGATATGTCTTGTGTTTTCTTTCATCAATTACCATAAAGAAACTTAAGACGAAGAAAAGGGTGACAAGAATTTAAATATTTTTTAACAAAAATATAATAAGGGGTATAAACTCGGGATTCAAACGTTTGAGTAACATTTTCATGCCGCGTTGCTTTTGTGTTTTTACAGTATTGATACTAATTTGCAGCTCCCGTGTAATTTCAAGATTGGATAAACCTTCAAGATAACCAAGCCGAAAAACTTGTTGACAGGCGAAAGGCATTTCCTCAATAATTTTATATATTTCCTGAATGACCTCACTGTGAATCATATTCAATTCAAGCGCAGTATTATCTTCTTCGGTAAAACCTACAACATTCCAATATTTTTGACGGACCTTTTCATGACGGATATGATTATAACAAGCGAAACGCACAGAACTATAGAGATAGTTCTTTATTGCAATCTCATTATCACTGACATGATCAGTATTTTTGAAATAAGCAATAAAAGAGTCTTGTACCAGATCTTCTGCTAGAGAAAGGTCACCAACAATCTTCCAAGCAAAATGGCAAAGTCCATTATAGTGTGTCTTAAACAATACTTCTTCTTTCTGCATAGTTAGATCTCTTCCACACTCTGATTCTATTATTTTTAGAGATGAGATTATTTAGGGTAAAAAACACATCCAATTGAGGATGTTTAATAATTGTATCGTAAAAATGCTCTTTTTTTTTGTCAATCCCAAATAATAATTCTAAACCCGCATTTATTCCTCTCTAGATTGCTAAACTAGTTTAGTTTTTTTCCGACAAACAAAACAAAATTCCTGCTTTTATTATTTATATAGCGAGAAAACGGCCAAAAACTAGCATTTTTTCGCTTTTTTTTACTATATTGTAAACTTTCAAAAAACCTTCATCGCCATATAAGCATTGGCAACGATGAAATGTAGAAGGTTAAAAATTAAAACAAAGACTACATGCTATTTACTGTTCTTTCAGGACTAATAACATCGAGCCTTATTGTTCCATTTGGTCGATTCCTAAAAACCAAATGGGGTTTTATTCTCGCATTCTTACCGGTACTTCTATTTCTATACTTTGCTCAATATATTGTACCTATTGGTCAAGGCTCCTATTTCGTCCAATCAACATCGTGGGTGCCCTCCTTAGGCATCAATCTGGATTTTAAATTAGATGGACTGTCACTACTTTTCGCCTTATTGATTACTGGGATCGGATCCTGTATATTCTTTTACGCGAATGCCTATCTCAAAGGTCATCGATATATCGATCGATTCTTTGGCTACCTCTGCCTTTTTATGTCGGCTATGCTGGGGCTTGTCCTGTCGGACAACATGTTACTATTGTTTATCTTTTGGGAACTGACCTCGATCAGCTCATTTTTTCTCATTGGATTTAACAATGACAAAAATGATTCACGCAAAAGCGCACTGACTGCACTATCCATTACCGGGTTGGGTGGTTTTTTTCTACTGGCAGGTTTTATTTTGCTGGGTAATATTGCTGGCACTTACCATATTACAGCTCTCATCGGCAAAGTATCGATCATTCAGCAACATCCACTCTTTCCCCTGGTCTTTGGCCTCGTAGCACTTGGAGCGATTACGAAATCAGCACAATTCCCTTTCCATTTTTGGTTACCCGGTGCCATGAAGGCGCCAACACCTGTGTCGGCCTACTTACATTCGGCAACCATGGTAAAGGCCGGAATCTACCTTTTGGCCCGTTTTTCACCGATACTTGGGGGCAACCCGATCTGGATGTATTCCCTCATGGCCATTGGTGGCCTCACGATGCTTTATGCCGCCTTCCATTCGCTTTTCAGAACAGACCTCAAGGGAGTACTCGCTTATTCAACCATATCCGCCCTCGGTATTTTGGTTTTCTTATTGGGGCTCGGCACCAAGGATGCCATTATTGCTGCAAGTGTCTTTATACTCGTACATGCCCTATATAAAGCCGCATTATTCTTGATTACGGGGATTATAGACCATGAAACCGGAACGCGGGATCTTACAGTCTTGCGGGGGCTACGCAAGGTATTAATGCCTGTCGCTATCGCAGGTTTCCTAGCGGCACTTTCCAGTGCAGGTATTCCACTTACATTTGGATTTATTGGAAAGGATCTGATTTACGAGGCAACACTACATGCCACACCCGATTTATTTCTCTATTTGACCGTCGCTGCAGTAGTAACAAATATACTCTTGGTCTCTGCTGGATTTATGGCCGGCATCAAACCTTTTGTGGGTAAGCTACCCGAGCAATTTAATACAATCCACCTGCCCTATAAAGCCATGTGGATCCCACCTCTACTTTTAGCTATATTAGGAGTTGTCTTTGGGTGCATCCCAGGACTTGTCGGCGAATGGATTGCTGGACCTACCGCAACAAGTATACTCGCAAAACCCGAAACATTTCACCTGAAAATCTGGCATGGCTTTAATTTAATCCTGCTACTAAGCGCTATTACAATTGCCGCTGGTACGTTGCTTTATTTCACAAACAGGCCCAGCGAGAAAAAATTGGCTTGGATTGCAAATTTCAATAAGATTTCTCCTGAATATATCATCCAATTATGTGCGCAGGAAATTGTTTTGTTCTCTACTTTCTTCACCAACAAAATGCACAACGGCTATTTGCGTTCGTATTTGTTGAAAATTATCTTATTTGCCGAATTATTGATCGCCTACCAGTTATACCTGGGCGGGCCACTCCATATCAAATGGGAAACCTTATCTCCAGTGAGTTTCTACGAAGTTACCACAGTCTGCATTTTGATCGGCGCCATTGTACTCACCATCCGCACCTCATCCCGTTTAACAGCCGTAGTAGCCACCAGTGTTGTAGGCTATGCCATATGTCTTATTTTCGTGTTTTACAGTGCCCCAGATCTAGCGATGACGCAATTCACCATTGATACACTCACGGTGGTACTCTTCGTATTGGTACTCTTTAAGCTCCCTTCTTTTCTGAATTTGGCCAACCGACGCACCATCATTCGCGACGCCGTGGTCGCTATCGTTTTTGGAATTCTGCTATCCATGGTCGCACTCCGTGTCCTCCATGAACCAACGACAACCAATATCAGTGATTTCTATGGCGATTATGCTTATGTGCTTGCTAAAGGAAAAAATGTCGTCAATGTAATACTTGTGGATTTCAGAGGTTTTGACACCATGTTTGAAATTGTAGTATTGAGTATTGCTGCATTAGGGGTATATAGCTTATTAAAATTACGTTTAAAATCCTCTGATAAAGAATAATGATTGATAAAGGTTATGCACAAATGAGCTAATAACTCCTTGCTAAATAGTAACAAATGAACAGTACAATATTACAGACCGCTACGCGGTATTTATTACCGATACTCTTACTTTTCTCGGTGTTCCTTCTACTCAGGGGGCATTATTACCCCGGCGGAGGTTTCGTTGGCGGCTTGGTTGCTTCGATTGCCTTTGTGCTGCATAGTTTTGCCTTTGGCCCTCAAAATACCATGAAACTGATTCAGTACAAACCCTTGTCACTTATCCCCATAGGATTGGGGATTTCGGCCATAAGCATGTTCTTACCTGCATTTTTTGGCTACCCCGTCATGACCGGGCTTTGGCTGGAAGAGAAAATCCCCGTTATCGGGATGATAGGAACCGCCTTATTTTTTGACCTTGGTGTATACTTTGTTGTCATCGGTGTTGTCCTGACAATTTTATTTACAATTGCTTTAACTACTGAAGAAGAATAATGGAACTGATACTCGTGTTATTGATCGGCATCCTTTATGCTGCCGGAATATACCTCATCTTGCGTCGAAGCATGGTGAAATTGTTGTTGGGGATTATGTTACTGGGCAATGGTACCAATATATTGATCTTCTTATTGGGAAATATTATAAAAGGTAAACCACCCATCATTGGCCCCGATCTGAAGGTATTCACCGATATTTATGCGGACCCGATTCCGCAAGCACTTATTTTAACGGCCATCGTGATCAGCTTTGGCCTAACCTCCTTTGCCATCGTTTTACTCAAGCGTGTATATGCATTGCTGGGTACAGATGATCTGGATGATTTGAACACGCCTGAGGAAGAAGATATATGATAGACAACCACATTATTGCCACGATTATCGTGCATTTATTTATTGCTATTGTCCAACTGATGTTGTGGCGCAAATCCACTGCACAACGTTTTCTGAGCGTTGGCGGAAGCTTGCTCGCACTTATTCTTGCCTTCAAACTATTCTTCAAGGTTTATGATGATGGTATTCTGACCATGAATGCAGCGAATTGGAAAGCTCCTTTTGGGATCGTTTTTGTTGCCGATCTATTCAGCAGTACCCTTGTTCTCCTCACTTCTATCGCAGGCCTGGCGGTCTCCATCTTTTCCTGTGTCGGTGTGGGGCGCCAGCGCATACTCTATGGTTATTTCCCGATCTTTCACTTTTTGATGATGGGGCTCAATGGGGCTTTTCTAACCGGTGACATCTTCAATCTGTATGTATGGTTTGAAGTTATTATTATTTCCTCTTTTGTGCTGATGACTTTGGGGGGCAGAAAATCCCAATTGGAAGGTGCCGTAAAATATATGGCCATGAATATTCTGGCTTCCACATTTTTCTTAACAGGAATAGGTATACTTTATGGTATTTCAGGCTCATTAAACATGGCCGACCTGGCCCTGCGTATTCCTAAAATACAAAATCAGGCTTTAGTAGAAATTACAGCAACATTTTTCCTGATCGGTTTCGGTATTAAATCCGCCGTATTTCCACTCTATTTTTGGTTACCGTCCTCTTACCATACGCCACCTTCGGCCGTAGCAGCGACATTTGGAGGCTTATTGACCAAGGTTGGGATCTACGCCTTGTTCCGGGTATTTTCCTTACTATTTATTCCCAATCATTTTACCAAGGAACTGCTTATCGTCTTAGCCATATTGACTATTCTAACGGGTGCTTTTGGCGCACTGATCAAAACTAATATCCGAAGGTTGTTTTCTTATTTGATCGTTTGTCATATCGGTTTTATGATTGGTGGACTGGGCTTATATAGTAAATGGGCTTTATTGGGGGCAGTATTCTATCTGATTCATGATATCATGGTCAAAACGAATTTATTCCTCATAGCCGGTGTTATACGACAACTCCGCGGCACCATGGATATGACTAAACTGGGCGGACTTTATGCCCAATACCCAAAGATTTCATTACTTTTTGCCATTGTTCTTTTTTCACTGGTGGGCATCCCGCCTCTCTCGGGCTTCTGGCCTAAAATCTATCTATTCAAAGATGCCTTCCACTTAGAGAAGTATGCTTTCGCGGGAGCCCTGATTATTGGTAGCTTTATCACCTTGTTTGTCATCGCCAAAATGTGGGCGCAGGTATTCTGGAAAGATGCGCCTGATCCGGAAATCATTGAGGACAAATTTGCGGGTATGATCGGCTATAAAAGAACAATGCTCATACTGCCTGTTGTTATTTTGGCTTCTGCGTCCCTGTATATCGGACTCAACGCTGAAGCGATTATCCATGTCGCGGATCAAATCGCTACACAATTATTGGACACATCACCTTACATAAACGCTGTATTAGGAGGGCAGAAATGATATGATAAAACAGTTTTTAATGAACCTCATGTTATCCTTCATCTGGGTCGCATTGACGGGATCGATGTATTACACCAACTTCCTATTCGGCTTTATGCTGGGATTTGGTATCCTCTGGCTTATGAACAGGAATGAGGTGGACCAACGCTACTTTTATCGGGTCCCCAAAACATTGAGTTTTATTCTTTTTTTCCTGTGGGAAATGATTGTTGCCAATGTGCAGGTTGCCTACGACGTGATAACCCCCAAGTTTTTTATCAAACCTGCGATTGTCAAGTATCCCATGGATGCAAAAACCGATTTGGAAATTAACCTGCTTTCAACCTTTATCTCGTTGACACCCGGCACACTCATCCTCGACGTAAGTGAAGATAAAAAAACGCTCTTTATTCACGTCATGTACATGAAAAGCAAGGAACAGTTTGTTTCTACCCTTAAAAATAATGTTGAACGAAGACTTTTAGAACTCTTAAGATGACTTTAAATAGCTATTTTGACTATGTGATCCTTCCGATCTTGACTATCTCAGTCATATTGGCTTTTATTCGTCTGTATAAAGGTCCCCAGATATTTGATCGTGTTATTGCCCTAGATCTTATTATCACCATCGGAATTGGCATTATTACCGTTTATAGTATACGAACTTCGCAGGAAGTGTTTTTAGACATTGCCATGATCTTGGCGCTTATCGCATTTCTTGGTACGATCGCATTTTCATTTTATTTAGAAAAACAAAGCAAAGATGATTGATATTACTTTAGCCATTCTCAGTACCATCGGGGCCTTGGCCATACTATTTGCGTCTATTGGTATCTTGCGGATGCCCGATTTTTATTTACGCCTTTCGGTTACGGTAAAGGCGGCAACGCTGGGTGTGGGACTTTTACTCATCTGTGCGGCAATGACCTTCCCGGATGTATCCGTAACGACCAAGGCTATAGCTATTGGATTTTTTCTGATCCTAACGGCTCCGGTTGCAGCACACATGATTGGTAGGGCAGCCTATATCCAGCGGGTAAAAACATGGAAGGGAACCACCTTAAATGACCTTGAAAAGGAAGGTAAATTAGATTGTAGAAAAGAAGATTTTTAAGAAAAAGCGCATACGGTTTTTCCTAAAAATCTTCTTTTCTTATTCGAACTTCTTTTCTGGATTAGAAGATAATGCAAACTGGTGCTGGTACAGCAATTTCTTTTCCAGTATCTGTCAACAAACCCGTTTTAGCATCCCGACTAAACAAAACAATGTTGTTGGTATATTGATTGGCGACCAAAAGATATTTCCCATCCGGAGAAAGGTTGAAATTACGCGGA
Source organism: Sphingobacterium sp. B29 (assembly GCF_001952815.1). NCBI lineage: Bacteria > Pseudomonadati > Bacteroidota > Sphingobacteriia > Sphingobacteriales > Sphingobacteriaceae > Sphingobacterium > Sphingobacterium sp. B29. The sequence continues at coordinate 5,921,033 of NZ_CP019158.1, forward strand.
CCTTTACCTTTTACTGAAAGATTCGCTATTTTCTTCAATTCTCCATCCTTTTCTACCGAAAAAGTAGCTATCGTATTGGCATCGCCACGGTTGGTCGCATACAGGAATTTTCCATCAGCAGAGATCTTCATGTCAGCACCGCCGTTACTTCCTTTAAAACCTTCGGGGTTAATATCAAAAGTACTTTGATACATCCATGCATCGCCATCTTTCTTATACGATGCAATTTGACCGGTCATTTCCAATACGACATACAGGAATTTCTCTTTCTTATCAAATACAATATGTCTAGGACCGCCACCAGCAGGCGTAAAGATATCTTCTGATTCATCAGCAAGACTATAGGCATTTCCAGTTTTATTCACCGGATAAATAGAAATCTCATCCAAACCAAGATCTTGGACGTACAACTTATCCCCTTTATTGGAGAAAAAAGTAGAATGTACGTGTGGCTTTTCTTGGCGAACGGGGTCCACTCCCTTACCCTCGTGTTGTATTAATCGTGCTCTTTTGCTCAAAACACCATTACTTTCTAAATCAAACAGCGCTGCAGAGCCGCCTGTATAATTTGCTACAGCGAGCAAGCTACCCTTAGGATGTACTTCAACAAAACAAGGCGACTCCCCTCCGGAAGGAAGTGAGTTTAGAAAAGTTAAATGACCGTCCTTAAAAGAATAGGCAGAAACAGTCCCCTCTTGATTTGGAACCTCATTAACGGCATAAATAAAGTTATTATTTCGCGCTAAAAAGGATGGATCTTTACTTTCTTGCGTGCTCGACAAGGTTGTTTCACCAGTTTTAACATCAAAATTATAAATATAGATGCCCTTGCTCGCGGTTTTGCTCGTATAAGTGCCCACAAACATGGGAATCTGTTGCGCAAAACTAGCCAGAGGTAAAATTGTCATCAAATAAATAAATGCTTTTTTCATTGAAATTATTTTATAAATGTAGCTACTCATTTGTTGAATGAGACCGTTACATCAAGTTTGTTTCTAAATTATACGGGCCCCTACTTAAATTCACCCATTCATCCTCCGTGTGAGGATCTAAAAACCCCGCTATTTTATAGGCGTAAATATCGTCAATAGACTTGTTAAATTTGGTTAAAACCGTCCTTTCTAATAGGCAAATGCGTATTTTAGCACATCAATTTTAACAATTCTAAAATCACCCATTTAAAATATTGGGAATACAAAAATATTGTTAAATAAAAGTACGAATAATTCATATAATCTGATAATTTTGTGCTGTTGTTCAAAAAAGTATATATTGAACACAATTACTACACATACCGCCGAAGGCAGCGTGAATGCTTGTGACAAAAAAATAAATGATGAACAAATAACCGAGTGAAACGAGTTCATTTATACAAATGAAGATCACTCATAAATATCATAAATAATTTATACGGATGAAAAAAAACATTTATATATTGTTTTTATTGCTGTTTGCATCAATTCAGGCCAGTCTTGCGCAACGTCAAGTTATTGATCGCGTTGTAGCAACGGTTGGATCGGGCATTATCTTACAGTCCGACGTGGATATGCAATATTCTCAATGGTTAGCGCAAGGGAATAAACCTAATGAAAATTTTAAATGCGGCGTACTTGAGCAGTTAATCATTCAGAAATTGCTTTCCCAACAGGCAGTAATTGACTCTATAGATGTAACGGAAACCGAAGTTGACGATAACCTTAACTCTCGCCTACGTCATATGTCACAACAGGCAGGAGGGCAAGAACGTCTTGAAAAATTCCTCAATCGCTCTTTATTGCAATACAAAGAAGAAATGCGTTCAAGTGTTTTTGAGCAATTGAAAGCTAACAAAATGCAGCAAAACATTGTTCAAAAAGTAGACGTAACACCATTGGAAGTAAAGCGTTATTTTGAAGGCTTGAATAAAGACAGTCTGCCTTACTTCAATACCGAGGTAGAAATTGGTGAGATTGTGATGATGCCCAAATTGACAGATGCGGAAAAAAAAGAGCAGCGAGATAAGATTGAAGGTATCCGCAAGCAGATTGTAGATGGATCGGACTTTGGTACAATGGCTCGTATATACTCGCAAGATCCCGGATCTGCTCCGTATGGAGGTGATTTAGGTTTCGGCACACGTGACAACTACGTAAAGGAATTCTCCGCGATGGCTTTTAAATTAAAACCGGGAGAAATTTCACCAATTGTAGAATCCAAATTTGGCTTTCATATTATTCAGGTACTCGAACGACGGGGCGAAGAGGTGCATACACGCCATATCCTGATGAAGATCAATCCTGGTACTGCTGCGTTGGAAAGAACGAAAAATAAATTGGACAGTATCTATAAACTGGTTGTTGACAAAAAAATGGATTTCTATCACGCTGCTACAAATTATTCGGATGCAGAAGAAAGCAAATTCAATGGGGGTATGATCCTAAATCAAGAAGGCTCAAGCCGCACAACCGTAATTCCTATGGATGGCTTGGAAAAATCAGTATTTACAGCAATCGATCCCCTAAAGCCAGGAGAATACTCCAAACCAGAGCAATTTACAGACAAAATGGGCGATGTTGGCTACCGTTTCAATTACTTGAAAACACGTATTCCGCCGCACAAAGCAAATTTGGACGAGGATTTCACCAAAATCAAAGAGGCTGCCAGACAAGATAAAATCAATCGCAATCTAAGTAAATGGTTCGATGATAAATCGAAAACAACATTTATCAATATCAGTGACGAGTTTGGTTCATGCGATGAATTGAAAAAATGGAAAAAACAATAAGTGTACAACACTTATCCTATAAAAAAGGGCTTGAATAGTATATATTCAAGCCCTTTTTTTATTTGGCAATCGTCATGCTATTTCTCAAACATCATCTCGATCAGAATATTCCAGTTCGCTTTCTTCACATCATCCTTCGCCAATTCGCTCAGTTGCCAGATACGAATATAATTATACTTCACCACCTTATCCTTTTGTCGTACCGTTGCAGTTCCTTTTGTATAGGCAAAATCGCCACTATACGAACGTTTTACTTCTTCCGGGACTGTTTCTATCGTCATCCGCTGTTTTTTGAGATAAGCCATCATTGTGGCCTTTCCTTCCATCGGACTGGTCCAAGGGAACAAAAAGCGGACATCCTCGCTTAAAAACTCCTTATATGCGGTTGGGTTATCGGCCTTCAGAACTGTTGACATCAATTTGTCTGTTTCCAGGACAATATCTTCACGCTGATTTAATCGCACTTTAGAGCGATGCTTCAGATACCACGAATCGGTAGGTTCGATATATTCAAGATCAAATTCCCCATCCTTCCCGTTGTTTTCAACTTCGGCCCGAATATCGACCAGCCACTTACCCTTTTTGTTGCGTTTCCAGACAGTCAAGTATTCTCCATGACGCAATCTTGCACCTACTTTCTGAAAGTCCATAGACCCCGAAGTCACACCAAATTCCTGACTTTTAGCAATCAACGCAAACGTAGGTTGCCAATTTAAAACATCGGGAATATTTGGTCTATTATTAAGATAGTTATAAGCATTTACTGCCGATGGGACATAAAACGTAGATTCCTTATCAATGATCGAAAGAAACGCTTGATGCGGTGTAGAGGCTTTAGCCAGTGCAGCAGCATCCTTATCGGCCTGCAATAGGCTTCCAACTTTCTCAGGTATCTGCGCATAAAGTGTTGTACCAGCAACACTCATGAATGCGACGACGGATAGCCTATTCCAAAAATTCATATGCAAATTGATCTTTCTTTTAAAGGTTACATGGAATATCCATTGGTTTCCACGATAATGTGTTTTCCCAATAGGAATATTCCATTTTATTCCTCTTTTATAAATTCGATTTCTTATCTATCAAATCTTATTCCAAAGTGTTCCTTCTTTGCTATCTTTCAATTGAATTCCAATAGAATTAAGCTCATCACGAATACGGTCAGAGGTGACGAAGTCTTTATTTGCTTTGGCTTCATTACGTAGTTTAATGACCAGATTCATGACGTCATCGATATCATCGGATGCTGAAGTCTGATCGTTTCTAAGCCCTAGGATATCCTCAACAAATTCTTTCATGAATACTTGAAGACCTTCCAATCCCTCAGCTGTTACTTTCGCTTTACCATCATAAATCGAGTTGATGATACGTACTATTTCAAACAATTCGGCAATGAGTACAGGACTATTAAAATCGTCATCCATAGCTGCGTAACACTTGCGGCGGATTTCAGCTAAATTGAATGAATCAGCACCCTTCGACACTTTCAATTTGTCTAAAAGACTGATCGCAGTCATAAGTCTTTTATACCCCTTGTCGGCCGCATCCAATGCCTCATTGGAGAAATCCAGCGTACTTCTATAATGTGCCTGCAACATAAAGAAGCGTACGGCCATCGGCGAATAACCTCTATTCAATAAGGGATGATTTCCAGTAAATAGTTCGCCCGGTAAAAATCCATTTCCGGCAGATTTGGACATACGCGCACCATTTACAGTCAACATATTCGTGTGCATCCAATATTTGGCAGGGCTCGTATGGTTACATGCTTCTGATTGTGCAATTTCATTGGTATGATGTGTCGCTGCCAAATCCATTCCACCGCCATGAATATCAAACTGATCACCTAAGTACTTTCTGCTCATGGCCGAACATTCAATATGCCAACCTGGGAAGCCAACACTCCAAGGTGCAGGCCAACGCATAATCGTTTCAGGTTTTGCTTTGATCCATAAGGCAAAATCCAAACGTCCCTTTTTCTCATCCTGACCGCTCAATTCACGGGTATTATTGAGCATATCCTCCAATTTACGATTGGTCAATATCGTATAATCGTATGTTTCAACGTATTTTTCAACATCAAAATAGACTGTACCGTTGCGCTCATAGGCATAGCCATTCTCCATAATCTGTTCGATCATTTCAATCTGCTCGGAAATATGTCCTGTCGCAGTAGGCTCAATACTGGGCGGCAACGTATTGAAAAGACGCAATACGTCATGAAAACCTATCGTATACTTTTGAACAATTTCCATCGGTTCCAATTGTTCCAATTTTGCTTTTTTTGCAAATTTATCATCCCCTTCATCACGATCGCCTTCCAAGTGTCCCGCATCGGTAATATTGCGCACATAACGCACTTTATAACCAAGGTGACGCAAGTATCTAAAAATCAAATCAAAAGACACAAACGTCCGACAGTTCCCCAAATGCACATCACTGTACACTGTGGGCCCACATACATACATACCAACAAGATTGGGATGAATAGGTTCGAATTTTTCTTTTGTTCGCGAAAGCGTATTGTATAAATAGAGATTATGGTCCATGTTTAATCGCTGCTTGGAAATCTATTTTTGTCTGAAATATATTTGAATTGGCACCCCTGTAAAGTCAAAGTTCTCACGCAATTTGTTTTCAATAAAACGTTTGTACGGATCTTTGATGTATTGTGGTAGATTACAGAAGAATGCAAACATCGGTGTCCGTCCTGGCAACTGTGTTGCATATTTAATTTTGATATATTTACCCTTTAAGGATGGCGGTGGATAATTCTCGATAATATCCAACATCACTTCATTCAATTTGGAAGTAGGGATCTTTTTGGTTTTGTTGGCATATACCTTGTCGGCAACTTCCAGTACCTTAAGAACACGTTGTTTTTCGGTTACGGAAGTAAAGATAATAGGCACATCTGTAAATGGTGCTATTTTCTCTTTGATGCGATCTTCAAAAGCCTTCATTGTTTTGTTGTCCTTTTCGATCAAATCCCACTTATTGACAACAATTACGATACCTTTACGGTTCTTCTCTGCCAGGTTGAAAATATTAACATCCTGCGCTTCTAATCCATCCTGTGCATCCAACATTAAAATCGTCACATCAGAATCTTCCAAGGCTTTGATGGTACGCATCACCGAATAAAACTCAATATCTTCATTTACTTTGGACTTACGACGAAGACCTGCAGTATCGATCAATAGAAAGTTATGTCCATATTGATTGTAATGTATACGGATTGAATCACGTGTCGTCCCTGCCATTGGCGTTACAATGTTGCGATCTTTGCCGATCAAAGCATTTGTCAAAGAAGATTTACCCACATTCGGGCGGCCTACGATGGTATATTTAGGTAAGGATTCTTCTTCTTCCTCCTCCACTTCGAAATGAGAAACCACAGCATCCAACAGTTCACCTGTACCCGATCCTGTAGCCGACGAGATATTGAAAACCTCTCCTAAACCAAAGGCATAAAACTCTGCCGATTCATGATGCAATTTCGCGTGATCGACTTTATTGGCCACTACATACACAGGTTTGGAGCTTCTTCTCAGAATATCAGCGATTTCGTCATCCAAGTCGGTAATGCCAGTTGTGACATCCACCATGAATATAACTACTGAAGCTTCTTCAATAGCGATATAGACCTGATCGCGAATAGCTTCTTCAAAGACATCATCCGAACCATGTACAAAACCACCTGTATCAATTACTGTAAATTTCTTTCCGATCCACTCGGCTGTTTCATAATGACGGTCGCGCGTCACCCCGCTAAAGTCATCAACAATCGCTTTTCTACTTTCTGTAAGACGATTGAATAAGGTAGATTTACCAACATTTGGACGACCAACAATTGCAACAATATTTGCCATATTTATTTTATTTGATCCACCCACTATCACAGCAGGTGGCACTTTTATGCTAAAAATATACTTAAGGGAACAAAGATACGGATTCGAAAGGGATTATCGCGACACAAAAACAAAAATGGCTTTACCGTGAAGTAAAGCCATTTATAGGGTTTAAATTATCAATATTCGCCTAGTTAGACGTTGGATTCTGAGTCAATTTGCCCGGATATGAATTGATCGCATCCTGAGGAATAAAATAAGTTACTCTAAAATCTGTTGGTACAATATCTTCAAATTGTTTCTGTGGCCCCGGATAGGTACGGTTTAACGGGTCCCCATTACGGAACACATCGTAGCTGCGTTCAGCCTGATAGGCCAATTCCAACTGACGTTCTTTGTCAATCAGTTTGCTTGCACTGGCCGCATCAATTGAAGTATATCCGCCATTGACAATAGAACGATTTCTGATGGTATTTAAATCATTTAGCGCTGCACCATAATTACCTAATTTTGCATTAGCCTCTGCGCGGTTTAAATAAATTTCACCCAAGCGGCTGATTACAGGGGAGTGCAGTTGAGACTCCTCACCTTCACGTGAGCATTTCACAATATAAAACTGTGGATAAGCACGATTTAAGGAAATATAGTAATCAATCATACCCGAATAGGTATTACCGTCTTCATAGGTAATGGAATAAGTTTGCTGACCAGCATTAATTGTCGCTAAAGTATATTCTTTAACAACTTCTTGATCACCCACCTTTTTTACTTCTCGAGCAATTACTGTATTCCCATTAATAATGGCCGGAATTTGCACATAACTTAATGTTTTAGGGTCACCGACTTTTGCAGGTGAGTTCTGTTTGATAAATCGAAAAACAGTTGAGTAATTGCCTTTATCGTCTTTGGAATAAGTCGGCTCTATAAAAGCTGCGCGTGCGTCCACAATGCTATAATGATCTGGCCGCCAGTCATTACGACCAGTTTCATTCAAAAGATCAATATATTTGGCACTGGAATACATCTCACCCCAGCCCATACCACCAATATTGGAATACATACCACCGATACCATAATAATGATCATCGCCCGAGAACTCAGACGCAACACGTTTCACGGCAAAGATGGTCTCCTTGTTATCTTCAGGTCTAAAGGTATTGTATTTCATGAACTGCTCACGGGCCAACAAGACATATTTACCTGAATTAATCACCTTATTGGCATACTCTAAAGAAAGACGTGCATATTCCGCGTTCGGATTCTTATATGTCCCGCTCATGTATAGATAAATGCGAGAAAGCATTGCCTGCGCTGCACCCTTAGACGCATACGCTGCCCCTTTATCAAGTGTCATTAAAGCTTCTGCTTTTTTCAGGTCACTGATCGCTTGCGCGTATGTATCTTTGACAGACGAACGATCGGGCAAGTTTAAATCATTGAAGACATCGTCAGGAGTACCATTAACGATCGGAACACCAAGATTTGTCTCTGGACTTTGATAATATGGCTTCCCAAATGCACGGCAAAGGTAAAAATACATCATTCCACGGATGTAATAACATTCACCCAGTTTATTATCCATTTCTGTACTCTGACCTTCCGCAAACATCTTGATTACGTTCGAAGACTGTGCAATAGCCTTATAGCCATAGTCCCAAAAATTTTGCAAACGGTAATTATTGGGTGTTCTCGCATAGGAGATAAATTCGTAGAACGCATCTGTCGACGACCCGCGGATCATCATATTATCACCAGCGTATTCACCAAGACGGTGCATCGGATCAGACCAAGCTTTTAACTGCGCATAGGTACCTGTTACCATTGCATCCGGATTATTAACGATATTTTCTTCATCCATTGAAGTATAAGGAAGACGATCTATATCACAAGAGGACACTGCTGTAGCTATTAAAAGTCCTATTAGTATTTTTTTCATGATTGATTTTCTAAACGTTAAAATTAAAATGTCACACTTGCGCCAAACATATATTTACGAACCATTGGGTACACCGAAACGCCCGTTGAACGGATCATTTGACCACCCCCACCTTTGCCATTCGGCTCAGTCAATGGAAGCTCTGGATCGACACCTGAATAGTTTGTAATCGTAAATAAGTTCTCCCCAGCTAAGAAGACACGTAAATTTTTGATGTTATATTTCTTTAGATCAAAGTTATACCCTAAGGTCAGTGATCTCATTTTCAAGAAATTGTTACTTTCTAAAAAGCGTGTTGAAGGTGAATTACCTTTATCTTGGTTGTCGTATCTTGCAATCGGGTGAGTGGCAACATCGCCAGGTTTTTCCCAACGGCTCCAACCATCCTGTAACTTCATCTGGTTACGATCCGTATAGGTTCCATCCGAATCAAATTCCTGACGCGAGTAATTATATAATTTCCCCCCCAAGGAGAAACCGAACACGGCATTCAGGTCAAACTGCTTATAACTTAAAGCCGTGCTGAAACCGCCAAAAAGATCCGGATTTCCTTTTCCTACATTACGGAAAGTTGCATTGGAATAGTTCGACGTCGTTGTCCTTGTTTCATTGCCATTGGCATCAGTCTCGTATCGATACCACATTGGCAAACCATTATCTACGTTAACACCAGCCCATTCTTTTAAATAATAGGTATCTACCGGAAGACCTGGCTGAAGCAGACGTTGCGCCGATCCAGCGATACCTGATCCATCACCTGCGATAATTGGTTTTGAAACAAGATTACCATTGGCATCTTTTGTCGCAAATAGCTCGGTCAATTTATTCACATTGTGACTCAAATTAACATCCAAGCTCCAATGTACATTGTCATTTCGAACGATGTCGCCACCGATGGTCAATTCAATCCCCCGGTTTTGCATCTTACCAATATTTTTCCAGATAGAAGTAACACCGGTCAGACCGCTGATTGGCACTTGATAAAGTACATTATCGGTCTTCTTGTCATAATAATCAACATTGAATCGCAATCTATTCTTAAACAAGGCTGCATCAACCCCAAAACCAGTTGTGTAAGTTTTTTCCCAAGTCAGATCTTTATTACCAATTTGGCTAATTAATGCCCCTGGTATACCATTATAACTTGATGATGCAGACACCGAGTAAAGACTATATTGCGGATATAATGAACTTGGTCTATTACCTACCGATCCATAAGCCGCTCTCAGTTTTAAATTATCTACCCAATCAGCCTTGAACCACTCTTCCTTATTGATATTCCAACCACCACTAACTGAAAAAAAGTTCCCATATTTTGCATTGGTACCAAAATTGGATGCTCCATCACGACGGAAAGATACCTGTGCCAAATATTTATTATCGTATGCATAGTTTGCATTAGACAAAAATGACTGTACTGCCCATTCGGAAATTCCACCTCTGGTTCGCTCTGGTTTTGCAACAACATCCAATACCTCGAAACCATTTACAATACCTGTTCCATAAGCATCTAAGGTTTTTGTCCAATAGTCGTTAAATTCGTATGCAGCCAATCCATTCAGGCTATGTTTATCCCAAGTCTTGTTGAAACGTAAAATCTGGTTGGTATACCGACGGGCAAATTCCATGCGATAATCTGTCACACGACCAATTACACTTTCGCCGCTGTTTGATCGTGGATCTTGATATCCGCTATCGGAATAACTATTGTAACGATAATTGTTGACAGAAGAGAAAGTCAACCAATCTGTTAATTTGATGTCGAAATCTAAGTTACCCATAAATTCATAATTGGTATTGGCACTATGATTCCATTGGAGGTCGTACAAGTAGTTTGTGCTTGCATTGTTGACCCAGCCGCTGTAACGATGTGGCACTAAATTTCCATTTGCATCGTAAGGACTGTCCCAAGGCAGGTTTCCATACATGGCATTGACATCATATTGACGATCATCTACAGCACGTCTTGATCCCGCAATAGATGGCTTAATGGTCAGCCAATCGAAAGGCTTATAGTTGGTACGTAATCTAAAATTATAACGATCGTAATCATATCCTTTTACAGCACCGGCTTCGTTGTAGTAACCTAAAGACAAATAAGACTGTAATTTATCATTTCCACCCTGAATAGACAAATTGTGGTTTTGGACAAATCCGGTTTTTGTCGCCAGTTTCCACCAGTCAAAATTGCTATCACGTAATTCAGAATTCCATCGTGGAAATTTGATGTCACCTGGATTAGAAAAAGAGGCAAAATAATCATAAAGTTCAGCTCCATCCATCATTTCCATGTGCCCATTGGAAAGTTGGTTGACACCCATTTTTGTAGAAAAGCTAATGCTTGTTTTGGATGCAGTAGGGTTTTTAGTTGTCACAACGACAACACCATTCGCACCTTGAGAACCATAAATCGAGGTTGAAGCAGCATCTTTTAGGATGGTTAATGACTCAATGTCGTCCGGATTGATATCACCTGGGCTTGAGCCAACAATAACACCGTCAATGACCCACAATGGGCTGGTCGTACCACTTAATGTTGCCTGACCACGAATCACAACACCGCCATTTGACCCTGGTTTACCGGCTCCTGGGGCAACATATACCCCGGCAGCTTTACCATTCAGCATGTTTTCAACCGATGGCGTAGTGACATCGCGTAATTTGTTTCCTTTAACCGCCTGAAGAGCGCCAGTCAAACTTTCTTTTTTCTGTTGTGTTCCATAACCAACAATGACAACTTCCTGGAGTGCTTCACTATTGGACTCCATATTGATGTTAACAACCGGTCCTGTTACGGTCACTTCTTGTGCTTTATAACCAACACTTGTAACGACCAGTACATCACCGTTTTTAGCATCTATTGTAAAACGTCCATCTGCCCCTGCGGATGTCGATTTACCGCTCCCCTTAACGCTAATGGTTGCTCCAGCCAATGGGCCGTCTGTAGACTGCACTTTTCCATTCACTTTTTGTTGATAAACCGCGTCATTCAACAAAATATTGTTGTTTGGAAATGTAAGACCATTAGCATTAGCCGAGTTGTGTGTACTTGCAATGAGTAAAGCTAATGATAACAGACTCAACTTGTGATTGTCGAGAATCTTTGAAATCATAATATTTAATAGTTAGTTTAAAAATTGATTAGCTTGCTAATCAAAATTTAGGTACATGAATGCTAAAACTAACGGATGATGACAGCATATCAAAATTTAGCGACAACGAAATCGATTGCGCCAATTAAACAAACGATTGCATAAACACACATTTTACAGCGTGATCCAATATCAAAAAATTAGAACGATTAAATAACAGCAAAAGACAGTTTGTTAACAACCTCACGACAATCGATAATAAGAAATTTAGAAGAGTAGGAAAAAAAGATGATCCTGAAAAACAGGCGGTATTATAGCGTAAATTAGGACACAAAAAAAGCCAAGATATTCACCTCGGCTTTTTTCTTTTAGTAGCGGGGACCAGACTCGAACTAGTGACCTTCGGGTTATGAGCCCGACGAGCTACCAACTGCTCCACCCCGCAATGTATTTTAAATTTCTTTAAAAGAACCGATCATTGCAACCGGCTCTTTCTTTTAGTAGCGGGGACCAGACTCGAACTAGTGACCTTCGGGTTATGAGCCCGACGAGCTACCAACTGCTCCACCCCGCAATATATTTTTGAACAAAATTGCTTTTTTCTTTTGAAAAAACAAGATTATGATCCTTCCGAATTGGAGTACAAAGATATATTTTGTTTCTTTGTAATCCTAATAAAATTTAGAAAAATGTCACATAAAGCAGGATTCGTAAGTATCATCGGAAAGCCAAATGCTGGTAAGTCCACCCTAATGAACGCTTTAGTGGGTGAAAAAATGTCTATCATTACACCCAAAGCGCAAACGACAAGACACCGCATTATCGGTATTGTAAACGATGAAGACCATCAAATTGTGTTTTCGGACACCCCTGGTGTTATCAAACCAAACTATTCTTTGCAAGAATCGATGATGAATTTTGTCCAAGGATCGTTGATCGATGCAGACATTATTTTATTTGTGACAGATATCCACGAAAAATACGATGAGAACGATGTCCTGGAGAAATTGCGTAAAACAAATTCCCCTGTTGCCGTGCTTATCAACAAAATCGATAAATCTTCGGAAGAAGAGGTCAAGGCTAAGATTGAATTTTGGCAGGAAAAATTAAATCCGGATACCGTTTTTGCGATTTCAGCAAAATTAAATCATAATGTTGCTGCCGTGATGCACTACATTAAGGACAAGTTACCTATTCACGAAGCCTATTATGAAAAGGATGAGTTAACGGATAAATCCATGCGTTTTTTTGTCTCTGAGATGATTCGTGAAAAAGTATTCAAACTATACGATAAAGAGATTCCCTACAGTACAGAAGTAATCGTTACATCTTACAAAGAAGAAGCAAATATCACACGTATTGCTGCCGAAATTATTGTTGAGCGCGACTCTCAAAAAAACATTATCATTGGAAAAGCAGGAGCCATGATCAAAAAAGTCGGCACCTATGCGCGCCAGGATATTGAAGAGTTTATCGACGGAAAAGTATTCCTCGAGCTTTTTGTTAAGGTAATTCCTGACTGGAGAAGTAAAAAGAACTACCTTAAACGTTTCGGGTACGACGATTAATCCGCATTGAAAAGTTCGTACGGAGATCTTTTTATACCGACCTCCCCTACACGAATTGTTCTTCTTGTAAATTTTTACTTTGCAAAATATTCACGAAGTGCTTTAATCTGTTTCAGATTAAGCACTTTTTTTAGCTCTTCATCTGAGGCTTCCTTCGCTTTTTTCACCGATTTAAATTCAGTTAATACTTTCTCAACGGTTGTTTTACCTATGCCCGGAACGTTTTCCAGCTCTGAAACGAAGGTCTTCCGGCTCCGTTGATTCCTGTGGAAGGTGATTCCGAAGCGGTGTGCCTCATCCCGAAGATGTTGAATGACCTTGAGGGTTTCAGATTTTTTATCTAAATAAAGTGGATATTGATCACCTGGGTAGAAAAGCTCCTCCAGTCTTTTGGCAATACCGATGACGGTTACTTTTCGCTCTATCCCCAACAAGCGCAGGCTCTTTAAGGCTGCGCCTAGCTGCCCTTTTCCGCCATCGATAATGATCAACTGCGGCAAAGGTTGATCCTCATCCAACAATCGTCTATAGCGTCTAAAAACAGCTTCCTCCATCGTGGCAAAATCGTTGGGTCCCTCAACTGTTTTCACATTAAAGTGACGGTAATCTTTCTTCGAAGGTTTTGCATCCTTAAAGACAACAATAGCCGATACGGGATAATTCCCCTGAATATTCGAGTTATCAAAACATTCAATATGCTGAGGGAGCACATTCATACGAAGATCTTTTTGCATCTGTTTTAAGATGCGCTCGGTCCGAATATCAGGATTAAGCTTTTCATATTGCAACAGACGCTCTTTTCTAAAAAATGCCACGTTCTTTTGAGACAACTCCAGCAATTTTTTCTTTTCGCCCAGCTTCGGAATCGTAAATCGAATCCGTTCGTTCTCTTCAATATCTAATTCAAAGGGTACGATAATTTCTCGCGAAAGGCTTTTGAAGCGTTCCCGAATCTCCGGTATGGCCAAGGCCAAAAGCTCCTGTTCACTCTCATCCAAACGCCGCTTCATTTCGAGCGTCTGTGTCTGAATAATAACACCATTCATGACTTTCAGGTAATTGACAAAAGCGTATCCCTCGTCTGAAGCGATACTAAATACATCCACATTTGTAATGGATGAGTTGACCACCGTAGACTTGCTCTGGTAATTGTCCAGCTTATCCAGCTTCGCCTTAATTAACTGCGCTCTTTCAAAATCCAGAGCTGCTGCTGCGGTAGCAATACTCTCCTTTAAACGATTGGTCACCACAGCAATCTTTCCGTTCAGAATATCCTTGATATCACTCAGGTTCTGATCATAGTCGTCTTCGGACTGATACCCTTCACAGGGCCCCTTGCAATTTCCAATTTGATATTCGAGACAGATCTTAAACTTGCCTTTCCGTATATTTTCCTGTGTTAGGGCCAAATTGCAGGTACGGAGGGGAAACAATTCACGGATCAGATCCAATACAATATGCATCATCCCCACCGAAGGATAGGGGCCATAATAACGGGACCCATCCTTGATATATTGTCGGGTCCAAAAAACCCGCGGAAAAGGTTCGTTCTTGATGACAATCCATGGATAGGTTTTATCATCCTTCAACAGAACATTATACTTGGGTTTGTGTTTTTTGATCAATGAATTCTCAAGCAGCCAAGCATCAATCTCCGTGTCAACGATAGTAAAAGATATACGGTTGATCTTCCGAACCAAAACACGGGTTTTGCCATTCAGCTGATTTTCATTAACGAAATACGAACCGACCCGGTTACGCAAATCCTTCGCTTTACCGATATAGATCAGTTCGTTATTTTTATCAAAATACTGATAGACTCCCGGTCGATGCGGTATCTTCTTTAATTCTTCTCTATAGTCAAATACGTCCATTATGTTCCAATATCAAACACCTTTAGCAAAAAAGCCAGACAACAAATCTCGAAAAAATTTATTGTCTGGCCCAATGGTATTCGTTAAAATAACTTAGAAACCTAAGCGATCATCTTTTAGTTTAGTCGCATCTTTGCCGCTTGAATCTGTAGACCCATCTTCGACATCGGAGCCACCACCGCCCCAATACTGATTACAGTCAATGACGCGGGTAAGCCCACCCTGCGGTTGCTCAAAATCACCCTTGGTATACTTCAAATTTGAATCTTTATACACTTTCTGCATGTAGTAAGCGAATACTGGCATCGCTGCTGCAGCCCCTTGTCCGTACTCCATCCTGTCGAAACTAATGCCTCGATCTTCTGCACCAGTCCAAACACCCGTAACCAGTTCCGGTGTAATACCAATAAACCAGGCATCTGAGTTATCGTTGGTTGTACCTGTTTTACCGCCAATTGGATTTGTGAGCTTATACATCCATTGAATACGTCTCGCCGTACCCTGGGATACCACCTTTTTCAACATATCAACAATAATATAAGCGGATTCACTATTTAAGGCTTTTACAACCTTTGGTGCTTTATCATAGATTGGTGTACCATTTTTATCTTCAATCCGTAAGATCGCTGTTGGCTCAATCCAAGTTCCTTGATTCACAAATGCCGAATAAGCACCCACCATATCAAAGACCGACGCTTCATAAGCACCTAATGAGATCGATGGATAGTTAGGCACATCACTTGTTATACCCATCCGTTTTGTCAATGCAGCTACTTCCGCAGCGCCAACTTCGTGCACCAGATAGGCCGTCGCATAGTTTTGTGAATACGCCAATGCTTTCGCTAGGGTAATCGGGTTTCCACCTTGTGCATTTCCTCTTGGTGTCCATCCGTTATAAGTTTGTTGGTAATTGGGAATACTGTAACATGGGGAATAACCATTGTCAATCGCCACCGCATACGTAAATGGTTTCGCTGTTGATCCGACTTGACGCGTACCCATTTTTACCTGATCATATTTGAAGTGGTCAAAGTCAATACCTCCAACCCAGGCTTTGATATGTCCGGTCTTCGGCTCCATAGACATCATCGCATTGCGCAACATGAGTTTATTGTACTTAATGGAGTCCATTGGCGTCATCATCGTATCAACACTTCCCTTCCATGTAAATATATTCATCGGAACCTTGACATTGAAGGCCTTTTTGATCTCGTCTTCATTCAAGCCCTCTTCTTTCAAAATACGGTAACGGTCAGAGCGCTTCATTCCGCTAACGAGCAGCTTGGCTTTATCTCCTTTAAAAGGATCTCTATTTTTCCATTGCGCGGCAAATTTAGACTGCAGTTGCCTCATCCACTCTTTTTGCGAATCTTCGGCATATTGCTGCATAGACATATTGATCGTCGTATAGATTTTCAATCCATCACGATCGAGGTCATAAGGTGTACCATCCGGTTTGGTGATGGACAATTTTGCAAATTCCTTTTTGATTTCATCCTTTAATACCGCTCTAAAATATGGTGCCAAACCCTCACCGTAATTTGCGATCTTAAGTTCTAAACCAAGTGGTTTTTCTTTTGCTTTTGTAGCCTCCTCAGCCGAAATAAAATTTGCGGCAACCATATTATTCAACACCGTATTACGGCGTTTCATTGCATTTTGAGGATAACGTACAGGAGAATATACGCCAGGTCCTTTCAGCATCCCCACCAAAAGGGCTGCTTGATCAGCTGTCAATTTATCTGGAGTCGTATTAAAATAAGTCCGCGCTGCAGATTTGATTCCGTATGTATTGTAAGCACCAAAGTCTACCGTGTTAAAATACATGGTAATAATCTCATCTTTGGTATAATTTCTTTCTAAGCGAACAGCTGTAATCCATTCCTGAAATTTCTGGATGACACGTTTAAGAAAATTCTTTTGTCGTCCATCCGAAAATAGATTAAGTGCCAGCTGCTGTGTAATTGTACTCCCCCCCTGTTTGTTACCGGTCAAGGTGTGAAAGATAACTGTAAAGGTACGCGAGTAGTCTATCCCAGAGTGATCATAAAAGCGCTTATCCTCTGTCGAAACCAATGCTTTGACCAAATAAGGTGACAACTCACTGTACTTCACATTGGAGCGGTTTTGGACAAAATAGGTCCCTAATACTTTATGATCTTCCGTGATAACTTCGGAAGCTAAATTACTTTTGGGGTTTTCCAAATCACTGAAGGAGGGTAATTTTCCAAATACGCCAAGACGTATACTCAATATAAAAAGGAAACCTATCGCGACGATCCCGACGATAATTTTCCAAAAATTGAACGTATACCGCTTGACATCAGCCTCAGTAAGTTGATTTTTTTTTGATACTCGTTTCATCTATTTACTAAATTTCAGACGTAAATATTATTCATTTTAAAGACCGCAATGCATAGTCCATTTTTCCATCTGCAGTCGTGTTTTGCAAACTTGGATACGGCATTTTTCGATCTTTAAAGACTTCAATTAAGACATTAATGCTCACTCTATCAGATAGTGTGCCAAGAATCCCTACTTTGGCAAAGGTATTACTAATTGGGCCAAAAGCAAGAATTTAAACGTGAAAATATTGAGGCGAACTACGCGCGTTCAATCAAACAAACCGCATAGGCAACCACCCCTTCCTGACGACCGATAAATCCCATCGTTTCATTTGTTGTTGCTTTAATAGAGATGTCGTCGATGTCCAAACCCGTTGCTTCAGCCAGTTTAACTTTCATTTGTGGAATATAGGGTTTGATCTTAGGAGCTTCGAGACACAGCATCGCATCAATATTGCCAAGCGTATATCCCTTCGCAGCAATCAGCGCCATACATTCTTTTAACAACAATAAGCTACTAATGCCTTTCCAGCGCATATCTGTATTTGGAAAGTGGTAGCCAATATCTTCTAAATTGGCAGCGCCCAAAATGGCATCACATATCGCATGGACCAACACATCGGCATCAGAATGCCCAAAGGCACCAGCATGATGCTCCAATTGCACTCCACCAACAATAAATGGATGACCTTCTTTCATCTGATGGACATCAAATCCAAATCCTACCTTAATTTTCATTACACGATTATAGCTATGGTGTCTGTTCATATCCTAGAAAACATGCCCAAACACCCGATTTAAATACAATAAAATACAGCCTATGTATGCTATTTGATAACCTAGCCTATTAGGTCTAGATCAAACCCGATTCATCTTCGCGGAGATCCCCGGGCATGAACATCTAAACACAATGACAGATTACTGCGAAGATAACAATTCGCAGCTACATTTACCGCGACAAAAGGTTTCTAGCAGGTAGCGCAACGAAAATCATTGAAATAACGGTTTGACCGGATGAAAAAAGAGACGCATAAAAAAAGGCTATCCTTGAGAATAGCTTTTTTATATTATTGTCTGTTTGTTTTTCGAAACGCTTCTAAAAGTAAAGCTTACGCTTCTACTTCTTCGGGCGCAAACTGATCATACACTTCTCCAAAAGCATCGTAGTCCTGATCGCCATTAGGCTCAAAAACCTGAATATCCTTTGAGCGAGCAAAATCAACTATTTCAGTGTTGACATTTTCGTCAGCGACAACCACCATATCGGTAAAATGCAAAGCACCTTTGTAGATCGCCTCATAACTACCATCACCGTACACCTGCGCATCCGCGGCTTTAAAGGAACCTTCTGGCGCCATTTCAGCATACTTTGTACCTAATGTACCTTTAAATTCTTCATTGAACAAAGAGTACATCACTTTTGCATCCTTGAATGTAGGATCGTCTTTATAAGTTGTCTTCACGTAAGCCGGTACCAAAGCAGAGAACCATCCATGACAGTGTACTACATCAGGGGACCATCCTAATTTCTTCACAGTTTCCAACGCTCCTTTACAGAAGAACACTGAACGCTCATTATTGTCTGCAAAGAATTCGCCATGCTCATCACTAAAAACTTTTTTACGCTGAAAGTAGTCTTCATTATCCAAGAAATACACCTGCATACGGGCCGCAGGTAATGAAGCAACTTTAATAATTAGCGGATTATCATTATTATCCACAACAATGTTCAAGCCTGAAAGACGAATAACCTCATGTAATCTATTTCTACGCTCATTGATATTCCCAAAACGCGGCATTAAGATCCGGATCTCAAAACCCTTTTCTTGCATCGCTTGCGGAAGTTGACGTGTAATTTCAGAAATTTTAGTTAATTCGAGGAAAGGCGACATCTCGTGAGTAATAAACAATATCTTCGTTTTTGCCATCTCCAGTTATTTTTATTTATTATTTTCGAACAGTAAAATCGGTCTACAAAGGTACGAAAAAAATACTTACTATGCAATTTACTATTAATCATCGTTTTATATTCCCAAAATATTATGCACCTTTGCCAACAAAAAACTAAATAGCAAAGTGGAAATTTTCAAAACGAAAGCATCTCTCCAAGCATACCTGCAAGAAGCCCGATCAACAGGTCAAAAAATCGCCCTAATCCCTACGATGGGCGCTTTACATGAAGGACATTTATCCCTATTAAATTATGCAAAACCGATCAGTGATATTCGTGTTTGCAGCATTTTTGTAAACCCCACACAATTTAACGATCCGAAAGATCTCGAAAAATATCCACGGCCCATTGAAAACGACATCAGATTACTGGAATCCGTTGATTGCGACATTCTTTTCTTACCAAGTGTTGATGAGATGTACCCCGATAAAAATGAGGCCTGGCATCTCGATCTTGGCGAACTGGACCAAATTTGGGAAGGTGAAAAACGCCCTGGCCATTTCCAAGGTGTCACGCAGGTGGTCTATAAATTATTTACATTGGTACAACCGGATATTGCTTGTTTCGGGCAGAAAGATTTTCAGCAGGTCATGGTTATCAAACGCATGATAGCCATGAAGGATCTCGCGATTCAATTGGCGATATGTCCTATCATTAGAGATCAAGACGGCCTAGCACTGAGCTCTAGAAACGCGCGCTTAAGCGAAGCTGGAAAAAGAACCGCTTTGGCACTCTCCCGTTCGCTGCAATATGTAAAAGATCATATACATGACCCTATCCCCCTAGCGGAAATAAAAGACAAAGCCCTGCAGATTTTAATAGACACCGATGGGCTTAGCGTTGAATACTTTGCGCTATGTGAAAGTTCAACGTTAAAAGAAGTCAACCACATCGATTTCAGCAAGCAGCATGTCGCACTTGTCACGGCCTGGGTCGAAGGTGTCCGTTTGATTGACAATATGATTCTGAATAATTTGTCAAATTAATTGACAAATCTTTCAAATTCAGCAGAAAGCCCTACCTTTGCGCCATGGTAATAGAAGTAATGAAATCCAAGATTCACCGCGTTAAAGTCACACAAGCGGAATTGAATTATGTGGGTAGTATCACAATAGATGAAGATTTGATGGATGCCGCAAATATCATCGCTAACGAGAAAGTTCAAATCGTAAACAACAATAATGGAGCCCGTCTTGAAACATACGTCATCCCAGGTCAACGTGGATCAGGTATTATCTGTTTGAATGGTGCTGCGGCTCGCCTGGTTCAAGTTGGCGATATTGTCATCATTATTTCCTACGCGAACATGGATTTTGAAGAAGCTAAGCAGTTTAAACCTTCCGTTGTATTTCCAGACGACAACAATCATCTGATTAAATAATCAGGAAGCACTGTAAGCTTAGTATATAGATATTTCATATTTTTTTAATGAGTAGATCACGAATACTCACAAAATAAAATCGTATTTTTGAAGCGTTACCCTAAAAAGTAGCGCTTTTTTATGTACCGAAAAACAACAAAATCCCCACGTCAGCTTATCGCATTTTGCCAATTGGTATTAATGTCGCTGATTATTATTTCGGGTGTTGTTTTTATGCACAAAGAGGTAAAATCAACCGGTGAAATTGTCATGCACACCCACCCTTATGATTTTACAAAAAAACAAAAGCCGCAAGAAACAGATGACCAAATCGAATACCTCAATGTCATCTATCACAATACCTACGTACAAACCGAATTTACCGTCCTTGAATTTCCTATTCCGCGTGAAGTAAAAGAAGAACATTATAATTCATTTTGTCCGGAGGCGATCACCACAACGATCGATCATTACCATTTACGTGGTCCCCCCTGCTTAGCATAAACCAAAAATCAAAGATTTCGAAGGCCTGTCCCTGGTTCCATAACGATCAAACGAACTTGGTGCAAACAAGTAAGAGATTACGTATGTGCTAAATCGCTTGGCTCCAGAACGACAGCATGAAATACCGCTATCGAGATATCATCTTTGATCCCATTTTTATTTGCCTCTTCTTTGAGAATTGTCCCTGTTACAATAGCGAAAACCTTCGCTGAATACTGTCATTATGGTTTCAGTGAGCTCATTGGCATACATTACCTTGTCGGAAACAAGCTATTACCCTGCTTCCGATAAGACGCAATGCCTTGGACGCTATTCATAACGAGGAACACACCATGCTATACGAGGCCTGTATTTATAAAATTTTTATAAAATTACGATGCTAAAGCAATACACTTTATTGGCCACATTACTGGCTGGTACATCCACTATATACGCCCAATCAAAACTCGAAGGCTACTTATTCAACAAAAACCATGAGGCGGTCCCTTCTGGCACACTGACTTTAAAAAACAGCAAGCTCGCAACTACATCCGATCCAAATGGCTACTTTAAGCTATCCGCCGTACCAACGCAAAAAGTAACCTTAAATATATCGGCAGTGGGCTATCGCTCCTTCAGCAAAGTCATCTCTTTAGACAGCTTGAAGTCGCCTTTGCAAATTCAACTGGAAGAAGACAACCTCAATTTGGATGAGGTTGTTGTTTCGGCTACACGCTATGGCGTCAAACGTAAGGACGCCCCCGTGGTTGTCAATGTCATCGGTCCAAAATTATTTAATGCGACACAATCTGTTGCCATGTCGGAAACATTGAATTATCAGCCGGGTGTACGGGTAGAAAACAATTGCCAGAATTGCGGCTTTTCACAAGTCCGCCTGAATGGCCTCGAAGGCCCTTATTCACAAATATTGATCAACAGTAGGGCGGTATTTTCCGCATTAAATAGCGTGTATGGATTGGATCAGATTCCAACAAGTATGATCGATCGTATTGAGGTTGTGCGCAGTGGCGGTTCGGCATTATTTGGTGCCAATGCGATCGCCGGAACAATCAATATTATTACAAAAGATCCTGTAGAAAACGACTGGCAAGTAAAATCCACCAATTCACTCATTGGCGGCAAAAGCTGGGATAATACTGTAGATTTTAATACCTCCACCGTTTCGGAGGACCTCAAAAGAGGAGCCACATTCTACGGTATGCACCGTAATCGGGAAGCTTACGATGCCAATGGCGACGGTTTTTCGGAAATAACCAAACTTCGTAACACCACGTTCGGCACAAAACTATTTTACAAACCGAGTGACCTGGATAAGATAACGGTTGATTTTAGCACCGTAAATGAGTTTCGCCGCGGTGGTGATCAACTCGATAAAGTACCGCACCTGACGCAGATCACCGAGCAGTTGGAAACCAGTTCGCTTGTTGGCGGAATCACATACGATCACTATTCCACAGATTATAAGCAAAAAATGTCGTTGTATGGCTCTGTACAAAAAACTGTTCGCGACAGCTACTATGGCGGTCTTGGGGGCGGAACAACCCTTGCGGACAGCACATTAGCCGCAAATGCCTATGGAAAAACTAATGATATTGCGCTAGTTGCCGGGGGACAATATACCTACAGCTTTGAAAGAGATGTATTTACTGCCGGAGTGGAGTTTTCATACAACAATACCCAGGATGAAATACCAGGGTATAAACGAACCATTGATCAGCAGAACAAAGGACTCGGCAGTTATGCCCAATACGAATGGAAGCCTTTAAGCAATTTTAAAACGTTAATCGGAGCGCGATACGATTACACCTATGTTGACGGCAAATATAGCCTCGCAGGTATAAACCGAAACTCAGATCAGCGCTTCGGCACCTTTAGCCCACGGTTGACCATCTTATACGATATCACAAAAGACCTTCAATTTAGAGGGGGTTATGCACGAGGGTTCCGTGCCCCCCAGGCATTTAATGAGGACATGCACGTCACTTCCATTGGCGGAAACCAAGTATTTGTATTGATCGGTGAAAATCTGAAAACAGAATACTCCAATGCATATACAGGCTCTTTTAGCTACAATAAAAATTTTGGAAATGTACAAACAAGTTTGCTCGTGGAGGGATTTTACACGGATCTAAACAATCAGTTTGTCAACGTCATGGCGTCTGAAAAAGATGGATTGATTATCCAGGAAATGCAAAATGGTGAAGGAGCCAGGGTGTATGGTTCCAATATTGAAATCAATATCGCGCCATCCTCCTGGTTTTCTTTCCAAACCGGTGGGACGATCCAGCGCTCACGCTATAAGAAAGACCAACTCATCTATACAGGAAAAGAAGACGGGCAGGACATCCTCACCAAGAAATATGTCCGTACGCCAAATATCTATGGTTATATGAATAGCAACCTGAAAGCGACCAAACAATTTGCGATCGATCTGACGGGCGTGTACACGGGAAAAATGATTGTTCCACATATTCAACATGATGTAATGACCCTTAAAAATGCCCGGGACTTTGTGGAATTAAATCTCCGCTTAGGGTACACCTTTCCAATACATAAAGATTTCAGCATTGAAATTTTTGGTGGTGTACAAAACATGTTCAATGCTTTCCAAAAAGATTTTGACAAGGGAGCACTCCGCGATTCAGACTATATCTATGGTCCAACACGACCGCGAACTTATACATTTGGCCTTCGTGTTGGTCATTTTCATTAACATGAATTTGGGATATGAAGCATTTCCAAAAAATATATGTGCTATTGATCCTATTCTTTTATCCGCTCTGTTCTCAAGGACAGGAGCGGATAAATTGGATTGATTTTGCACAACTGGATTCACTCCTGACTGTTTCTCCGCGCGAAACGCTCCTCTTTATTCATACGGATTGGTGCAGCTATTGCCGGAAAATGGAACAGGAAATCTTTACAAAAAAGGAGATTGTCCAATTAATCAACAAGCGCTACTACGCCGTTCATTTAGATGCAGAATCTATCCAAGACATTTCTTTTGACCAAAGTATATGGAGGCCCTTAAGCAAAAGAAAGAAAACAGGACAATACCATCCTTTAGCTTTGCAATTGCTACAAGGAAGAAAAATGATCTTCCCAACTCTCCTACGTTTTGACAGCGAATTTCGCCTAAAAAGTATACAGCAAAAATACCTGAACTCAAAGGAGTTATCCGTTTTTTTAGAATAATTTAACATTTACTTGTAGCGAACGCCATCATTCCTGCGTTTTGGATTTTATAATTAATACACACTTTAAGAAATTATGAAAAATATCACGAAATTTTTAATGGCGTTTTTGTGTCTGGGAACGATCTTCGCATCTTGTAGTAAAAGCGATGGCATTGACTGGGCAGCTGAACAAGAAAAACAAAGATTAGAAATGATCCGAATTGATTCTACAAGAAAAGCTCAGGCTCCCTTACTTGAACAATATGCCAAAACACATTTTCAAAATCCGGTTAAATCCGATTCTTCCGGAATTTGGTATGAAGTTCTTGCTGTAGGTCAATCAGATTCTTATGATTATAAAAATGGCTACCCATCAATCAGTGTAAATTACACTGGTCAACTTACGGATCAAAATGGAACTGTTTTTAGTAAAAGCAAAGAAGGTACTCCAGCTAATTTTTCCAATTTACTATTAGCAATTAGACAGAATTTTGGAATATGCTGGTATTATGCATTTGTGCCACAAACACTTAATCAAAATGGCCAAGATGCTAAATTAGGTGGCTTGCTACCAAAAGGACTACAAAAAGGTTCTAAGATTCGATTTGTGTCATCTTCGGTATTCGCATATGATAATCAAGAATATAAAGGTACAGAAAATGTAACTGTCCCTAAAAACTCTCCGGTTGTATATACTATTGAAGTAACAGATATTGCTAGAGCTACTTCCAACTAAGAAATAAAGACAATGCATTCATCGAAGCCGTTCTCCTAGTGAGAATGGCTTTTTTGCAAGTACACGTTCAGAAGTGTAAATTAATGTATCAAAATGTTAATTGTTATAGCGAAAACCTTTAACGAAGAAAAAATAATATACATTTGCAAAGCTACTTTCATAAAGAAAATAGCTTTTCCTTGAAAAACCAATAAAAAATATAATGAAAAAACTGTTATCACCACTATTCATGGGAATTGCAGCAATCGCTTTCCTTATTATCAGCTGTAACAAAAGCGACGATGTGCCGGTTTATGATGCGAATGCACAATTTAAAACGGATTCTGTAACACTTAAAAATTACGTTAGCCAAAATTACCCTGATGCGCAATACAACAGCGAAACAGGAATTTGGTATGAAATTCTTGCCGAAGGAACAGGGAACTATGAATATAAAGTGGTTGACACATTAAATGGCAAATACTTAAAATTTAAACCGACTGTAAAATACGTTGGAAAATTATTGAGTGGAAGTGTATTTGATCAAACTGATACTGCGAAAGAATTTGAAATCATCACAAACACAGGCTATCAATATCCATTTTACAGCACCATTATTCCTGCTTGGACCTTCGCATTTGCTCCGCAAAAAATCGGTGACATGAAATTAGGTGGCTTAACGGAAAAAGGTCTACAAAAGGGCAGTAAAATTCACATCATGGCACCTTCCCTTTATGGATACCAAAACCAGGCTGTGGGAACTATTCCGGCAAACTCGCCATTGGATTTTGTGATTGAAGTAACGGATATCAAATAATTATAGCTTCTCTTGAAGCAATAAAGCATAAAAGCTCCTAAAATGACATCATTTTAGGAGCTTTTTAGTTCAATGAGGTTTTCAACAATTAATGTGTTTATTGTACGATAGTTTTATATGCTAGCAAAATTATCCAAAACTTAAAAGTAAGATAGATCTTAAAACTGATATATTTTAAGATCAACCTATACCTAATAACAATTTTCAATCGCTTTTTAAACAGTGATCAGTCATTGATCATTCAGTCTACACTGAGCAATCACTGAACAAGCACTGAACAATCACTGAACAAGCACTGTCAAAAGAGTTAATTTGATCACTATCTGATTTTAATTTGCCGCTAAAAAATAAAAGAGAAAAAGGGTAGAAGCTATACTTACGTAACAAAAAGAGCGCTGTTGTGCGACAATAGTATGATCCATAAACAACACCTTAAATTAATTAAACAAAGAAGGAAATTGAAACACGACTTGAAACAGGTGTCTAGAAAGAATAAAAGCTCGAAGTGGGGAACTCCGAGCTTTACCTAACCAATTATTAACCTAAATTATGAAAAGTTCTTTATATATTATTTTTAATATCTTTCGTTTCTTTTGATATATCAAAGGTACTACAGATCTGCTTTCATGTCAAGAAATTTAACAGCATTTAACGTTGTTAAAATTATGTTAAAACAATTTAGCACATTCAATACCGTCCCGCGTTGTAAAAAACATACATCTACAACGATAGCAGCTCAACAGATAGGCTCAACATGGACTCACTGTGCATTCATTCCACTTACAGGCCATAGCCGGTAATACGATGTTCTTCAATTGATCGGAAGATAATTTAGCGCTTTTATTCGACCAAGGGCGGTCTGAGTATCAAAAAAAAGAAATAAATTTGTGAGAAGATCCGACATCAATTGGTATCTTATTTAGTTAGACGATTAATAGCATATGAAAATAGCTTTAGCACAATTGAATTACCATATCGGTAATTTTGAAGCAAATACTAAAAAAATAATTAGCGCGATCCAACAGGCCAAAGAAGCAACGGCCGATCTTATTATTTTCGCCGAACTCGCGATTGGTGGTTATCCTGCCAAGGATCTTTTGCGAAGTAAGGCCTTTAAACGTCAATGCGATGAAGCTATTCATCAAATCGCTGCTCATTGTCAGGATATCGCCTGTATCATCGGAGCCCCAGTCAAAAACAGTGATCCTGAGGGCAAAGAGCTTTATAATACCGCTGTATTTATTGAGCATGGGGAAGTCCGAAACATTGTTAAAAAAGGCCTTTTGCCCGATTATGATGTATTTGATGAATATCGTTATTTTGAGCCCAGCAGACGTTTTGATTGTATCGAGTTGAACGGCGTAAAAATCGCCTTAACCATATGTGAAGATTTGTGGGATGACGACGAAGGGGGCAACTCTTACGTTGGAGACCCCATGGCAGAGCTGAGAAAAGAAAATCCAGACCTCCTCATCAACATTGCGGCATCCCCTTTTTCCTATACCCATTTTGATGAACGGATCAAGGTCCTCAGCCAACAGGTAAAAAAGTCTGGCAGACCGCTAATTTATGTCAATCAAATTGGCGCTCACATGGATATTATCTTTGACGGCCGCTCAATCGCCCTGAATAATGAAGGAACAAAAATTGCTGAGCTAAAAAGCTTTGAAGAAGATCTTCAATTTGTCACCTATCATCAACGAAATATAACCTCCACCACAGCATCTTCGAAAGAGTCTATTGCTGAGATGGCTCTTATACATGATGCATTGATCCTCGGGCTACGTGATTATTTTCAAAAATCTGGTTTCAAGAAGGCGGTTTTAGGTCTGTCCGGTGGGCTAGATTCGGCCTTAGTTGCTGCTTTGGCCTGCGAGGCTCTGGGTGCCGATAATGTATTAGCCATTCTGATGCCATCGGTCTACTCTTCCGACCATTCGATAAAAGACGCGATGGATCTCGTCAACAATACCGGTTGCAAACATTATATCGTTCCGATCAAAGATATCGCCAATGCCTTCGAACATAGTTTAGCTCCTCTTTTTGAAGGGCTACAGCCAGATACGACTGAAGAGAATATTCAAGCGCGCGCACGTGCGGTAATTCTGATGGCCGCTTCCAATAAATTCGGCAATATTTTACTCAATACATCCAACAAAAGTGAGGCTGCTGTAGGATATGGTACACTCTATGGTGATATGGCAGGCTCCATCTCTGTAATCGGTGATGTTTACAAATCCAAAGCCTACGATTTAGCGCGCTATATCAATCGAGAAAGGGAGATCATTCCAGTCAATACCATTGAAAAAGCGCCTTCTGCGGAACTTCGACCAGATCAAAAAGATTCGGACTCGCTACCCGAATACGATCTATTGGATCAAATCCTCTTTGAACTTATCGAAAATGAGAAAGCGGGATCTGAGGTTGTAGCAATGGGCTTTGAAAAATCGTTAGTAGAAAGGGTATGTAAATTAGTTAATAATGCGGAATTCAAACGTTTTCAAGCTCCGCCTATCCTGCGTGTTAGTCCAAAAGCTTTTGGTCCAGGAAGGCAGATTCCGTTGGTGGCAAAATATCCTTATTAATTTTACAATTCGGATTAAACCATATTTATAGTTTTTTGTCTAAAGTAATAGATTGTAAAATCAAAAAGGATGGTAGCATCCCGGACGATAAAAAAACAATTGCCATGAAGACCGTCAACTGTACAATTTTTACAATTGAAAGGTATGCGGATAAAGAATAAAAACAAATTAGTTAAATAAATATAAGTTCCATATAGGCCATGAACCATCATGAGTGTGGTTGTCCAATGCAGCGACAAAATACTCATGGTAGATTCATCACAGTTGATAAATAAATTACTACGATGAAAAAGATTCTATTATTTTTGGTGCTTTGCGTTGCACTCGCATCATGTTCGTCTTATCAATACAATACCACTCGGGTAGAAAAGATGGATTTTACTCCTTTCAAGACGTATGCTTGGTTACCTCCGGTAGACTCGCTTTCGAAGTCTTATTTTGACAACGATATCGCCAAAGCCAATATCCTGGATGCCGCGAATACTGCGCTGGAGGCAAAGGGCCTACAATATTCTAAAGATAATCCTGATTTACTATTTCGGTATATTACCATTGTCAACAATAAAAGCCGTTTGGTCTATGGTGGCGGCGGTTATTACGGATGGGGTGGCCCCTGGGGCTGGTACCGTCCATGGTTTTCACCATATTACTATGGCGGCGGCTATTACCCAGTTGCAAAAGAACGCTATCGTTATGGCCATTTGATTATCGAGGCCATCGATCGCAAAACGAACGCTGTGATCTGGCAGGCACGTGGTTCTGGCGATGTTGACAACCCCGAAAAAGCAATTAATAACATCAGCAAGGTTGCAAAAGGTGTTATTGACTTGTTCCCTGTGAAGACCTTAAAGAAATAAAAACCTACTAGCTGCTTCTTTGATTATTGCATCATAATACGCAAAGAGCTAGAAAATATTTATCAAAAAAAACAGGCTAATCAGCGCGATTAGCCTGTTTTTTTGGGTCTATACAGAAGGCCTAAGCTTTAAATAGAATGGCACTTCAACGCGATCTTTAGATTTATTGATAATCAATTCAGCAGCCATTCTCCCCATCATTTCAAAGTCAGTCGATATTGTCGTAATACCATTTAGGATAAACTTTTTCAATGGAGTTTCATTATAGGAAATGATACCCACATCTTTTCCTATGACCAGTTTTTTCTGAATAACCTTGTTTAACAATTTTACCAGATCATCTTCTATAATATTGATGTAACATGTTCCTTTCTCTACTTTCTCTTCATCAATATCGGATACGAGCTCGTGTTCAAATGCATATTGCTGACAAAACTTATAAAAGCCCTTGATAATGGCTTTTGGAAAGTCGCTATAATCGGGAAATACCAGTTTCAAATTCTTGTACTTACTCAGTACGTCATTAGCTTCCTCCAATGCGGAATAAATATCATGTTCGTAATTTTCATAAACTGCAGGAAAGTCTCCGGGCACATCTTCAATAAACTTACCCAATAACATCAGCTTTTCTGTCGGAATCTTACGGATGATGTCAGGTGCTTTGTCCCTTCCTTCTTTGAAATGTGGAAATAGAACATAGTGGTCATATGTCTTTGTTAAGCTTCCCAACAGTGTATTCAGATACGATAGGTCCGAATTGTATACAAATAGATCCAGGTTGGCATAGTCACTCAGCTCTTTTGCAAAGGAATCGTATACTATTTTTTTATGGGCACTTAGTTTGTTTAGAAAGAGTGCTATCTTAAGTTTAGATTCGACATCCGTTTTATTCACATAATACCCTTTTCCCGGGTTAGATGCGATAATTTCATTTTTCTTAAGATAACGATAGGCCTTCTCAACCGTATCACGGGATATTTCGAGATAAGTGCTTAATTCATTAATGGAAGGCAACATATCATCTCTGACCAATGTTTCATTTTTAACAGCATCTATAATTGTATTTGCCAATTGCAAATATTTTGGAGTAGCAGAAAAATCACTGATTTCTAATGTTTTCAGAAACTGATTTATGGAATTGGTCATTGTAAGATCTAAATAAACCCTAAATTACTGATTTCAATAGTTTAAAACAAGTTGGTTAATATTTATCCATTCACAAATTGCTGAAGTTATCTGGATCAAAAAAACAAAAATAGATTACTCCCATCCTAGTACCACCTGACCTAAACCAAAAAAGACCTTCCCTTGCTTCGTATAGCGTGCGGTGTAAACGACGGTAAACGATCCATCTTCTTCTTCTATCGCACCCAATGGTGTACGGGTGGCATGGTCACCGGCATCGGCCCAAAGGTTGTTGGGGGACTGTACCTTCAGCCGGCGCTCTTTAGCCCAATGGATACCATCGTCAGAAAGGCTGTAGCCGATTTCCTGATCACCAAAAGAATCAAAAATAGCGAGATAGCCACCAGCTTTAAGTTCTGTAACTTCTACATTTTCATTAAAAATAGCCGAAATCGGGATGGGGTTTTGTCCTTCGGGCAGCCGGGTCCAGGGGCCACTTAATCGGGGAGCTTTCGCGATCCCCAGTGGCCAATCGCTCTTGGGCACATGATTATGTCCATCGTAAAATGCATACCAGCTATCCCCTACCCGATAAGGATTGAATGCTGCGATAGCTTGCTGCCCTTCCCAGGATTGACTGTTTGCATCGGGCTGCAAGACAATACCCGTATCGACATAAGGTCCTGCTATACCATCCCGACCCGCAACCGTCGATTTTGCCCGCCAGATGCGACCGGCATAGTCATAGCCTTCCAGTTCGCCCCGGGCCTTGTCACCGCCACGATAGGCCACATAAAAGATATTCCAGGCCTGCTCTTCTTCATTAAATTCAACAGCGGTCACCCACACTTCTGAGCGCAGGTTAGTTGCCGAACGGCCGGGTACACTCTCAACGACGGTGGATTTTCTTTTCCAGGTTACCGCATCTGTACTTGTCCAATAGGCAATCCGCATATCCAAATGTGGCCGACCAAACATTTCATTGACAAACATGTGATATACGCCCTTGATTTTGACAACCTGACCGGTTTCAAAGCCACTTTTATTGCCGCTAGCGCTAATATCTGGGTGCTTATGGTCAATAATTGGGCCTTCTTGAATCTGTTTAACGACTAATTCCTTTTTTCCCTGTGCACAAACTGTTACAGCCATGAAAATACTGGTTATTAAAGCACTGAAGTATAATTCCACTGATTTTCTACGCATGGTTATCTTTTTGATCAAATTGGTTTTTGTATTATCCTATTAAAACCTGTTTGCTCCTACTTATGTCCTTATTGACAGCGCAAGCACTAGGTTACAGATGTATTTTTCCAATAAAAATAATCAAGCTTTTCCGAGCAACTGTTCTGCACCGTTATGCCCATCAACAGTTCAGGACAGTCAAATCATTTCTTTTCATGATCTTTAAACCATCATATAATAATTAATATAATTATTCATAATTTTAGGTTAAAAAAAGGTTTTCATTCTCCCCGTTTGAAAGCCTTTTTTATGTTCAATTGTATCTTGGAGATAACCGCTCTTAATCACCCCTGATTTATTTTCTTCCGTATATCCTTCCCATTCGATCTAAATACCTTAAAAAGCTGCTGTGGTCCTATAAAAAAGGCCAGACAACGAATTGCCTGACCTCACACGATAACTAATAAAAAAACTAAATTTATTCACCTAATTCATTAATGCAATGCTTGTTTTGTTCTGAAATAACGCAGCTCAATGATATCATTGGGGATGGCTTGCGTATTCCAATGGTCGTGAATGACGAGTGCCGCTCCCAGGGCAGTGGCCTGCGCCATGGAAGCACCGAATACTTCACTGTTGGGAAAGGCTTGTGCGAGTAAGGCCATATAGATCGGATTGCGGCTAAAACCACCATCCACAAATATGCGCTGTACGCCTTTTTGGTTCATCACCAGCGATGTTGTTTTAATCTGTGCCTTGACCAAATGCATGATCAGCACATGATAAGCCTCGCTATAATTATCAAAATGACTCAGGTCTATCGTCGAAAAAGCAGATAATTCATCTGAGATATCCAAAGCCTGATATTTCTCTATAATAGCCCAGTCCAATGTAATCTGCTTGAATTTCCCGGTAGATACCTGAAATGCTTTAGCAATCCGTTTCATCTGTTCCTCGTGCTCATAGCCTGCAAACAAACGGGATGCTTTGACCGGTTTACCCGTATAGGTCATATATAAGAGACAGTCGTTATTCAACTCATCTTGGGTCAGCGGATCCGTGTTAAATGGATTGAATGATATGCACCAGGTACCCGTGGAAATCAAGATAAAAGGTTCATGAAAATTCAATAAATAGGGGATCAATGCCGAGGAACTATCATGTAGTCCGCTCCCCACCAGATACCCACTACCTGGAAATGTTGCCCGATATAAACGATCACCAGGGACAATAGGGGCCATTTTTTCGATGATGCCGCTATCCTTCACCCATTGATGGTAATCATTTTTCCGATAATCCCAGAGTGCTGTATGACAGCCTATACTGGTCATATCTGCATAAGGCGTACCCGAGATCAGATAACTCAGGTATTGGGGCAGGTGAAGTGCCCATTTTACTTCCTTGAAGATCGCCGGTTTCAATTTGGACAGACGATAGACCTGCAGGCCTGAATTGAGGCTTCCCAAACTTGGCGAGGAGGTCTCCGTCGAAAATTTCTCTTTGCCACCATACTGGGCATAAAAGGATTCCAGCATTTTTTTCGGATATTCTTTCAAGTAATTGTACAGGGGTGTCAATGGGCGGCCATCTTTGTCGATATAGACAAAGCTTGCTCCATAGGAGGTGAAATTAATGGCCTTGATCTCAAACTCCCCTTTCCGAAATACTTCATGCAATGAATCAAACACAGATAGGCGCAAACTTTCCAGGTTTTCACAGGGATCGCCGTCTTCATCTACTGTTTCCAAAAAACGGGCTGACCGCTCAAATACGATCTGATACTGCTCGTTAAATAGAAACAACTTCTTATTCGTCTTCCCGACATCAAATATCGCCACTACCGGTATTGGTTTCCCCTTCATTTCTCTCCTTCTTTATAAACCGGTGGCTACGGTATTCAGGCCACGTTCGGCGATAAGTTGATCTCTTAATTTCGTCTCATTAAACAATTGAACAGGGTTCAATGCTGCGCCACTGCGCAAACGCGCTTCAGCTACCAGTGACCTCACATCGGTACGGAAAGCATCCTGCAAAATTTCCTGTGCTTTAACCACGTCGTTTGCCTGTTGCGCCTGCTTCAAGGCAGTACGGTCCACCAGCAGTGCCTGCGCGTAAGCGATCTTAATGGCTTCCACAGATTGCAATAAGTCCACCAATGGATCTTTCAGGTTATGTGAGGCATCAATCATCCAGCCCAACCCTGAAGCATGGTCTATCCCATTGCGGTCCATTCCGTCAATCAATTCGTTAAAAATCAGAAACAATTGATAAGGCTTGATACTTCCCGCCGTAAGATCATCATCTGCATATTTACTATCGTTGAAATGGAATCCCCCCAATTTGCCTTCCATCAGCAACAAGGAAACGATCTGTTCAATATTGGCATTTGGCAAATGATGTCCCAAATCCACCAAAGTATAGGCCTTGGGACCTAATTTATTGGCCAGCAGCAGGGACTGTCCCCAATCACCGATCGTCATCGAATAAAAATAGGGTTCAAATGCTTTATATTCGACAAATAGCTTCCAATCCTCCGGTAGATGCTTATAGATTTCCTGTAAACTCGCCAAGGTATTTTGAAAAGCATCCCTAAAATTTAATTGCCCGGGGAAGGATGATCCATCTGCCAGCCAGACTGTCAGCGCTTTCGAACCGACAGCTTTACCATAGTTGATCACTTCAATATTATGAGCTATAGCCTGTTGACGAACTTTGGGGTCCACGTGGTGCAATGAGCCGAATTTATAACTATGCTCCTGTCCGACCTGATCCTGAAAGGTATTGGAATTGACCGCATCAAAACCGATTTCCAGAGAAGCTGCCAGGGCCTTTATTTTTTCGCTGTCCTTAGGAATATCCCAAGGAATATGCAAGGATATTGCACCGCTGGACTTATTCAGGGCATGAAGTAGGCCTACATCTTCAATTTTCTGCTCCAGAGTACCTGGCTCGCCTGGGCCAGAAAAGCGGCCAAAACGTGTCCCCCCTGTTCCCAGGGCCCAGCTCGGAATGGCAATCTGGAATTGTTGAAGTCTTTCGATAATGGGCTCCACATTCGGTATATCCTGAGCAAGGTAGCCAAATGCTCTTTTATGTTTATCGATGAATTGGTTATTGTGCTGATTTATAATTTGCTTATCAAGAATCATAATGTTTTGGTTATTGTAAAAAATCGTTAGGTGCCGCGCCCGTTTCCCTTTCCACACGCGACACCTAAGATATAAAAATTAGCGTACAAATGCCATTGCCACACCACCATCAACGTTCAATACATTTCCGGTCGATTTGTTCAACAGTCCACCCACAAAGGCAAAACAAGCGTTGGCAATATCTTCAGGTAAAATGATTTCATTGAGTAGCGTCCGTTTTGCATAATATGCTGGTAATTCCTCCACTTTCACACCATAAGCTTTTGCCCGGCCTTCAGCCCAGCCCCCGGCCCAGATATTGCTATCTGAAATCACCGCATCTGGATTGACTACATTCACACGAATACGTGCCGGTCCAAGTTCTGCTGCACATAGGCGGCTTAAATGCAACTGGGCACCTTTGGCGCTGCCGTAACCCGTATTATTTGGGCCACTGACCAAAGCATTCTTACTTACAATATTCAGGATATCACCGCCAATATCCTGACCTTTTAATACGGATATGGCTGCCTGTGTAACCAAAAACTGTCCCTTTACAAGCACATTATACAAGAGGTCCCAATCTTTCTGGCTATGTTCTTCAATGGATTTAGAAATCGATAGTCCAGCATTATTCACAATGATATCAATTCCACCAAATGCCAACGCCGCGTCCTTCAGTGCAGCATGAATCTGCTCTTCATTGGTGACATCGATTATTGCTGAGATGACCGCATCTTTACCAAAAGCTGTAATGAACTCCTGCTCAGAAGCCGCCAGGCGCTCGGCGTTGATATCATTCAACACGATCACTGCACCTTCCTGCGCCATCTTTTTGGCGATTGCTTTCCCTATTCCGCCGCCACTGCCAGTGACCAGTGCAATTTTTCCCGACAGCGGTTTGGGCTTCGGCATACGTTGCAATTTCGCCTCTTCCAATAACCAATATTCAATATCAAAGGCTTCCTGGCGTGGTAAGGCCGTATATTCACTCACCGCCTCAGCGCCTTTCATCACATTGATTGCATTCGTATAGAACTCTGCTGCCACACGGGCGGTCTGTTTATCTTTGGCAAAAGAAAACATCCCCACACCCGGGTACAATACGATAACCGGGTTTTTATCACGGATGGCAGGACTATTATCATGTTTACAGCTTTCATAATAGGCGGCGTACATGTTGCGATATTCTTCAAATAATGGCGTCAGTTTTGCTTTCAGCTCTTCGACGTTATCCAAGTTCTCCGACTTATCAATGTTCAACACCAACGGTTGGATCTTAGTTCTTAAGAAATGGTCTGGACAGCTTGTCCCTAAAGGGGCCAAACGGGTCAGGTCATTCGAATTAATAAATTCCAATACCCGCTCATCATCTGTAAAATGGCCGATCATATGGCGTTCGCTAGAACAGAATCCTCTCAGGATAGGCGCTAATTTGGCAGCTTGTGCTGCACGCTCTTCCTGAGGTAGGCTTGTTTCCTTTTGACCAGCAAATACAGGTCCTTTTTTTCCATAATTTTGCTCCAGGTAGGTCGCACAGGCTTCAATGACATCCAAGGAGTTGATATAACATTCGTAAGCAGTGTCCCCCCAGGTAAACAAACCGTGTGAACCCAGCATAATACCACGAATACCCGGATTTTCTTCCAAACAGGCTCTTAATTGTAGGCCCAGATCGAAGCCCGGACGTTGCCAGTCTACCCAGCCGATCGTTCCCTTAAACAGTTCTTGCGTGATTTGCTTACCATCTTTCGCTGCCGCAATGGCAATTGCTGCATCAGGATGCAAATGGTCGATATGCTTAAACGGCAGGAATCCGTGCAATGGCGTATCTATCGATGGCGCTTTGGAAGCTAAATCATAGATACAATGATTAAATAATTCGACCATCTCATCCTCATGTTCAATACCGCGGTATACATTCTCCAGATTGCGGAGCCGCTGTAAGTACAATGCTGCAAGGCCTGATTTTTTGAGCGTACCAATATCGCCTCCTGAGCCCTTGATCCACATGACCTCTACTTCCTCTCCGGTCAACGGGTCTTTTTCCGTCACTTTACAGGATGTATTTCCACCACCATAATTTGTTATGCGTAGGTCAGCGCCTAAAATATTTGAACGGTACAGCAGTAAAGCAACCTCGTCACCTGCTAGCGATTGTGCTTTCTGGTCGTCCCATAAATAGTTTACATGTTTGTATGTTTTCACTTTGTCTATATTCATATTAAGTCATTATTTTTTAATAGCTGTTCTAATGTATCCATGCGTTTATGATAACAGCATTGTTTCCAGAGCACAAAAGGGTACTCCTGATCTATTGCTGTTTGGTTCCTTTCAATCGCTTTAGCCGTTCATACCTATTAATTTTCCAATGTTTTTGCGAAGCCGACCACACCGATCGAAATAATGATCGTCACGATACCGGCAATGATTGAACGGTACGTTGGCTTGTCGACGCCTTTCCATTCTTTGAGCGCAACACCCCAGGCATTTGAAATCAAAATGATAAAGGCCATATGCAGTATCCATGAGCTTGCCCCATTACCCAGTCTGCTTTCCCCCATTCCATAAAAGAAGAACTGTAGGTACCAGGTTGTACCGGCAAGGGCGCAAAGCAGGAAATTTTTGGCTTTCGGTGCCGCGGGTTTACCATAATCCCGATAGCTTCCATTTTTTAAGAGTAGATAAGCGCACCAGATAAAATTGGTGGTGAAGCCACCCCAGAGGATGACAATATATGTCACGTTATTCTGATAGAGGAATTCACCCTGTCCTGGATGGGCGGCCTTCCAAAACGCATTAGCCACCTCGGCCATTGGTTTGCCAGCTTCGATACCAAAATTGAAACAGGCACTTAAGATACCAGACACAATTGCAACGATAATGCCCAGTCCAAAATTGTAATCCGACTTTGTTTCCTTGGACAAAGAAGATAGGTGCTTTTCTTTAGACATGCCGGCTTTGCCACAGAGGTATACGCCCAAAACGCAGATCATGAGACCGATGAAAATACATATTCCCGAATGTGTGGTAAAGAAATAATCGATACCGTGTTTACCGGCGGTTTGATTGAAGAAATAATAAATGCTTGGCATGAGCGAACCAAAGACCATACTGAGCCCCAGAATAATGCTGCTGCCCAGCGAAACACCGAGATAACGTACCCCTAATCCATAGGTAAGTCCACCGATTCCCCAAAGTAATCCAAAGAGAAATGTATAACCCAAAATGACTGCATCCGTACTTTGGATAATCGTCACAAAGTTGGGGATAGTCAATAGGGCGGCAATCGGAGGAACGATGATCCAGGAAAATAGCCCACCTAGAATCCACATCGATTCCCAAGACCATGCTTTCACTTTTTTGTACGGCACATAAAAACTTCCCGAGGCGAATCCGCCTATGAAATGAAATATAACTCCGAAAACTGCATTCATATATACGTTATTTAGGTTCTTAGGGACTAAGTTAATTCTTTGACTTTTCAGAACTGTTATGCACTGTTATGATCCCCTCGTTTGCGGGGTCAAAAACACAAAGGTGCTGTCCAAAAAGATTGGACAGCACCTTTGTGTTTTGGTATACGCTTAGCCCAACGATACGGGGCTCAACGATGAAAGCCTGATTTTTTTCGTCTGAAG
Source organism: Sphingobacterium sp. B29 (assembly GCF_001952815.1). Lineage (NCBI taxonomy): Bacteria > Pseudomonadati > Bacteroidota > Sphingobacteriia > Sphingobacteriales > Sphingobacteriaceae > Sphingobacterium > Sphingobacterium sp. B29. The sequence goes on from NZ_CP019158.1 coordinate 5,959,507, forward strand.
TGCTTACCTCACTCAGCGTCATTCATTGCGCTATAATGAGATAACCGGCCATTCAGGACAAAAGTTATTTTAAAAGATTGACGATGGCAGCTTCCCGATCCTTTGGAAAAACATTCAGTTCAAGCAGTTGCCCATTTTTCAAGCGTCCTTCGACAATGGTCTGGTTGGGTGCATGTAATTTGAAATCCACATCCCAGTCCTTAGGCCAGGCCGGAAACAGGTAAATCTTATCATCAGTTGCCTGCAGCAGCATTTCCTGCAGTCCGATCATGCCAGAGCCACCCCAATTATGATCCGGCACCCAATCAAATCCGGGTCCCCAGAATGTTGGAAATCGCCGGTCAGCATTTTTGAGTTTTAAGACCGTGAGCTCTTTTGCTTCTTCGATCAAGCCCAGGCGTGCAGCAAAAATATTATGCTGTTTCCAGCCGACGTGGCTCCGGAATTTAAGCACATCGGGATCGTACTTGTAGGTATTTATCGCGGTAGCTAGATCGGGTTTACCGATACCATAAATTCCCCAGGGATAAACAGCATATAACTGCGGCGATTCTGTATTGTTGACCCTCGCCCATTGCTGTGCCGGTGCCAATAACGTTTTTCCGTTCAGCTCGCGTAATGGCAAGGGTGGAATGCGTGTCAAAAAGCCCTGCAGATAACTTTTAAGTGTTGGATCGACCAGCGTTTCCGGCAAGGTCAGCATCCGGCGGGTCACCTGCTGTAAGGCTGCAATGGTCGTTGCTGAATTATAAGCCATTTTATACGTTTCGGCCGAAGAACCTGGATACAGCACAAGGTGCCCTTGATCGTCCAGGACCTTACTTCCGCGCTGACGTGCTCGATATTGATAATGTTCATCAAAAAAACGTAGGCAGCTTTCGATAAATGGAATATACGTATGAATATCAGCGCCCTGATACCGTTCGGTCTCCAGCATCATCATGCAAAACTCCAATACCGTATCCCACTCATATTCCAGCCAGGCATTGTATTCAAGACCTTTGTCAAAATCTTTTGGCCGTTTCCAATTGTATTCTGCCGGATTGGGAAGGCCGAAATTTTCGATCTGTTCGGTAAAACTCGCTCCCGCATGCCCCCAATAAACCTTGGACCTCCACTCGGCATTTTTTAGTATCCGTTGATAAAACTTGAACTGCGCCGGAAGCATATCTAAATCCCCACTTTTCAGCATGGGCCAATACACCAAACGCTGATTTTGGGCCGTATGCGTTCCCCCACCCCAGTTTCGAAAATCCGGTGTAAAATTAAAACTGCTATCGATGCTGACAGGATCATAGGTAAACAATCCACCATTAAACTTTGTTGGGTAATCGCCATAGGCATTACAGGCCAACATAAACCGAAATAACTGATAGTTCCGGCCGACCTGCCAAGCGGTATCGTTAGGGTCTTTCTCTCCGGGCTGGATAACGATATGACTTCGGTCCCAAAAGGATTTCCACCAGGATTCTGTCGCCTGCTTGCGGGATACCAATGTGGGCTTGGTTGCTGCCAGCTCCTTTAGTGCTGTCTTCCATGCATGCTGTTCAGTCTCCTGCCCCACATGTAAGGTCACTTGAAGTGCATGATGGGTTTTTGCAGTTTTACTTTTGAGGATCCAGGATCGATACGGTGTATTCATGTAGCTGCCTGACCGCTGACCGCTGTACACAAAATCCCGTCCTTGAACAAGACCACCGGAGATCAACTTTTTCAGCGGATTGTACAAGGAATCTTTTATTGCTGCCAATCCTTGTTGATTCACGACAATATCGAATGCGGTACTGTCCTGATTTTGATGGTAGAAAACAATATTATTTGCTATTACTTCTATCTGGTCCTTGGGGGTTACCACCGGTTTTGGGGGAGCCCATTTCCAGGAGTTGGCATTATTTTCCTTTTTCTTTGGAAAGAGATCCTGAAAACGCCAGCTTTCATAAGCGGCTTCCACCTCAATTTTCCGATTGGCCTTCACTTCGAGATGGACATTGGGGCTGAATACATCCACCCAGACCAACACTTCGGCCTTGACACCTTTATGTTCACCTGTCACGACGATATGACCTTTGTCCAACTGCAATTCTTGCCGGAATTTTTGGCCTTCAAAGGGGTTCGGATACAGCTGGAGACGAATCCGACCGAGTTTCAACAAGGTGTTATTTTCATCAAATGCGCCTGTTTTGCCCAAGTACAAAAGCAACTCCCCATTCTCCACCCAAACGTTCAGGCCAATATCTCCCCCACCCACAGGCATCGATTCAGCAGAATTTTTGCTTTGTGTCGTCCAGGAGACGTTATAGTCTTTCCAGTTGAATTCTTGGGCCCGGGCGGGCGCAACGAAAACAACGTACAGGAATAGCATACCGAAGATAAGTTTTCTAGTCATTTTATTTACCAATCGTCTGTTCGAAAGGAGCTCAATGGTAAGCCATTGACGCCAAACACATCTCCAATAATATAATCTTTAAAGGCATACCGTACCGCCACCGGTTCAGCCACCTTCGGTGAAGCAACAACAATCGTCTTTCCTTTTAATACAGCTTGTGCAGGATAAAACTGCTGATCCTTACCGGCAATTTCAAAAGTCTTTACTTCTTTGCCATAGGCTGTCAATCCCAAAGGTGCATCGCTGAAGGAAAGTACCGCTGTGCTGCCTTTGATTTCAAGCTTGTCGTAACGGGGGCTTTTCAGATTCAGTGTACTAAAGCCATAACTATCGTGCAAGGCGAGGTAAGCCAGACGTTCACCACTTTGTTGTTTATGCGCCGGATGGATACAATTTTGCTCACCCAAATCCATTGTGACGGCCATTCCCGCCTGGGGAATCTTATCGAGCGACTGACGCTGTGCATCCCGCAGGTAGGCTGAATTATATTTTCCACCCACATGATAAGGGGGTAATGCAGCATAATCAAAGGGGGCAATCTGCGTAAAATAGAAAGGCAACTCCTTATTTCCCCACAGATCGCGGAATTTTTCCACCATTCGGGGAAAGAGAACTTCATACTGATCCGGACGCTCGTAATTGGATTCGCCCTGGTACCATATCATCCCCCGGATCCCATAACCGGCAACGGGATGGATCATACCATTATAAAGCATGGTCGGAACCCGGTTTTTATCTTTCAGCCCTTCTTCTTGTCTGGGGATCTGAATATCCTGTTGATCTGCTAGCCAGGAGGCTTCCATCCAGGCCTCGACATTGGAACCGCCATAGCTGCTATGGATCAAACCTACCGGTACGCCCAAAGTCTTGCGCAGTTGTCGCCCAAAGAAGTACGCTGTTGCACTAAAGCCGACAACCGACTGTGGTTCGGCTTTCTTCCAACTACTGGGTTTACTGTCCACTGCCGGTTGGAGCAGTGGATTGCGCGGTATGGTGTAGATACGCAACTGCTCATCTTTTGAATTCATGATCGCTTCTGTACTGCCCAGGATAGGTTGTCCGGGATAACCTTTCAAAGGCATCTCCATGTTTGATTGCCCCGAACATAACCACACTTCACCGATCAGGATATCCTGAAGTTCAATGACATTCTTTTCAGCGACTTTGATCTGATAAGCACCGCCGGCAGCCGGTGTTTGCACCTGGATTTTCCATTGGCCCAAGCCGTCGGCTTTCGCCTGGTATTTTTGTCCGTTCCAGGACGTTTGCAAAGTCACAGTAGCCTGTGGATCAGCCCAGCCCCAAACAGGAACCTGCGCCTGTTGTTGCAGCACCATTCCGTCCGTAAAAAGGGCCGCTAAACGAACTTTCGCCATCGCGCTCCACTGCATAAGTAGCAGCGCTATCGTAAAAAAATAAGGTTTCATGTAAACGATGATCTATTGTTTTTGATTTCATGGGAATGAATAACACATAACAGGCATGATTCACTCCGGTTTATGATCAGTTCTCATCCTACGCTCAACGCGCTCGGTTTATTCATCTGATGAATAATCATTCAGACCCTTTTGTTGATCCATAGGAACGTGCGATAGACTGCACAATCCTATGGATGGGTGCATCACAACGCAGGTAACCACACGCTCATATCACCAAATGTACGGTTTCCCCAAGCAAAATAGGGCACCAATCGTACAGGAACAGTCTCCTGCTTTCCCGCAGCAGCTCTGCGGTACAGTGAATTCCATTCCGTGCTGCTTGTACGATAGGCGTTTCCTTCCAATAAGACAATATCCTGTCCGAGTATATCCTGATGTTTGGGTACAAAGTCCGTTGCCGGTTTCATTTTTAAATCAAAGATATTGACATCTGCTGCAACATCCTGCTTTTCCAGACAATACACAATTGGTCCACGCATAACAGCGACCTGGTTACGCGTTTCCTCAACAAGCGGATTTGACTCCATCAAAGAAATCGCCATTGGTAATCTGATCTCGATGCGGTCACCTTTTTTCAGCGATCCAGTTAAAAGGGCATAACCTTTCTCGATTGGTGTTTCAATCTTTACATTATTTTTCCATATTTCGGCTTTGCCGGCCCAACTTGGCACTCGTAGTTTCAGGGTATAGTTAGAAGGAAACTCTTTTAGAGTAAAGGTAGCAGATCCTTCCCATGGATAGCTGGATTCTTGTACAATGTTGATCTGTTTGCCTTGATACCTTGTATTCAATTCATTTCCACCGTACAGGTTGACCGCAACAGCATCTTTGGATAGTCCGTAAGCATAGTTGGCTACTTCTGCAATCGTACGAACGATATTGGGTGGACAGCAATTAGATAATGAGATATAAGGAACCCGCTTTTTCGACCAGCGCTGCTGGAATGGAAGATCGGAGGAGTAACTCAATGGATTGGTATATAAAAATTTGTCACCGTCCAAACTAATTCCCGAAAGCACACTGTTGTAGAGAGCCAATTCCAGGACATCAATGTATTTTGCATCACCGGTAAAATTGGCCATCCGCCAATTCCACAGCATATTGCCGATATTTGCACAGCTCTCATTATGGGCTGTCAAATTGGGCAATTGATAATCCCGGCCAAAAGCTTGGTGGATCTTTTGCACGTCCGTTGGGTCATAGGATGTTCCGTCCGGTGAGGTTCCGTCATACAGTGCACCTAAGCCTCCCGTGATGTACATCTTACGCTGGGTGACATCATCCCAGATCTCAAAAAGACGGTTGCTCAGTGTTGTATCGGCCAGCTCGGCGCATAAATCCGCTACACCCGCATAGAGGTAGCTTGCACGCACGGCATGCCCTGTGGCTTTATGTTGCTTCCGGAAAGGAATGCGGTCCTGATTGTCGTCCGTGCCATCTTCAATTTCACCTTTGATATCGATCAAATGTTTAGCCAGTTCGAGGTACTTGGGGTCCTTGGTTGTCCGATAGAGTTCGATGGTCCCCATATAATGGGACGGACAAATCGCATTGCGGGCCAAGGTTGGGTTGGACTTTTTATAGAATCCATACAGGTAATCTGCCGCTTTTATCGCAATATTCAATAGGTCGCGCTGTCCAGTCGTGCGATAATGTATGCATCCGGCGGTCATTAAGTGACCAATATTATAGGATTCAAAACTTAAACGGTCCTGAAATTCGATATTCTCACCCGATCGTTGCTGGTCAATGGTTGCTTTGGTATAGATATAACCGTCTGCACGTTGCGCTTTGCGGATTACTGGGATTACTTCGTCCAGCATGCGAAGCAGCTTTTTATCTTTCGTCTGTGCATAGATGGCGCAGACAGCTTCCAAGGTTTTGTAAAAATCACCATCATGAAAGGAAGGTCCGCTATGTTCACCCTTTTCCAATCCAGCGGCTATTTCAAAATTGCGATAGGCATGACTGATGGAGGCATCAGTATAGACGTGCCAAAGTTTCGGCACCATCTGCTCATAGCATGACTTTGTACGATCCGCCCAAAAGCCTTTCGTCCATTTCACGTCGCCCATATCTACAGCTTTCTGAACAGCATAGGGACTCGCCCCCGTGTTGGTAATTGACTTTTCTTGCGCCTGCGATCTCCAGGCAAACGCAACAGAAAGGGCCATCATTACTAATTTACGCTTCTTCATCTTTTTCTATTTTACATCTAACCACAGTAAGTCAACTTTCCCTTGTAATCCGGAAGGTAATAAGCCTTTGAGGAACTTGTCTGACGCTGTTGTCTGTATTTTCTTTTCTACTGTTGTATTCTCTTTTTCATAAAGGAAACGGTTCCCCCATGTATTATAGACCTTGACGTCTATTATATTATCACCTTGTCGAATAAAATCTGTTACATCAATTTGATAGGGTTTGGTCCACAGGACACCTGCATATCGGCCATTGATAAAGATTTCGGCCATGGATTCAATGTCCGAAAATTGCAAATAAGCCCGTTGATTTTTAACTATTTTTTGGATATGAACGGTAGTTTGATAATTTCCCGATCCAGCATGATATTTAATGTCATCGTCTGCACTGGCTGTCCAAAACTGAGGCTCTTGCTGTTTAATTGCCCGCTTGCGGGATAGCCCATCAGCCGTAAATGACCAGGCTCCTGTCAAAGCTGTTTTTCGGGAGTATTGATAGGTCGGTATATCGATTTTTGTATCGCTGGTCAATACAAAGCCAGATTGATAAGCATCAAACGATAGTTCAGCCACTGTCCTATCGTTGATCACTTTAAACGGTAAAACCGCTAGTTTATCGCTTACAGGATCGTAACGGTAGGCATATTTTACTTTTGTCCGTAAAGATAAAGTTGCCTTTTGTGCTAAACTATCTTGATTGGCTACAAAAAACAAATCACCACCATCGAAACGGCGATGGTTCCAAGAAATATGTCGATTGTACCCTTCGTTGATCAGCACATCGGGAGCAATATTTAATGGACTAAAATCCTTGGCGTTATAGTTTCCCACATGTACGCGCCCTTTGCCGAATTGCTTAACTTGTACTGTTGTATTTGTCAATGGTTTGAGGTCGCTGAATAATTCTGCGAGCAAAGCGCGATACTGTTGTGCTTTTTCGTCCGTCAGTTTGCCCCGCCATGTCTGTGGGATATCTTGGAAGAGCACCGTAGCCCCCGCATGGACGAGCGTACGCAAGCGTTCCAGGGTACGTAGTGAATATTGACTGCCATTTGGATTCAACGCAGTTTGACCTGGCATCACAAGGATAGCATAAGCGATATCGTCCGCAAAAATCACCTTACCGTCCTGCACCCGAGTCTGGTTCCAAAGCGCATCGGGGTTGAAGGAATCGTAGGCATAGCCGCGTAGTGGATCGACCCAATCTTCCGGCCTATACATATTGGCTCCAGTAGTTACACCAGCGATTTTTTGCAAGGGTAAGCCGACATTGGCCAACAGAGAATCTGTCCGATGGACACGACCTTCACCGATAATACCTGGCAGCACATCGACCAAAGCACTTGGGAGTACCGATCTTCGGGGAATCTCCTCACCAATAAACACGGCCACATCGCGTACAGGTACCCCGTATTGCAATAACTGCTGTGAACGGATCGCATAATTGACCCATTCCTTAGCGGGTTTCCACCAGGTTTGATCGCGCTGAAAATAGGTTCCGATACCATCCATTGTCATGCCTGGCTTACGGTTCATCCATGGATTATGGACATACACATGGTAAACCAGATTGTTGATCCCCAAGGCATAATTTCGGTCCTGAAGACTTTTCAGGAGCCGTGGATGTTCATCCCATTGCGCTCGAATCTGGGTAAAGGCTTCGGACATGGTGACCCGCTTGCCATAAATATGGCTTCCTGAAATGGCATCTAGGATATCCGCAGGTTTGTCGTGCGAGGGGCTTCTGAGCCAAAATTCCCCCATCGGACGATCGGTCGAAGCAAAATGAGCCAAACCGTCACCAACCATCACAGGGGCTGTGGCCTCGGCAGTAAATTCGACACCGTATTCATCTGCTTTCCGACGTAATGTTGCATAGCCATTCTCCTGCAACAGTTCGCTGATCGTCTGTCTGTAATCTTGCAAAAAGGCTTCAGAATCTTCCACAGTATTGACAAAACAACCTGCTAAAACAGGGAGATAGCCGGTCAGGTCATATCCCCGGCGTTTTAAAAACTCATCCGGAAAACTACGGGTCCAGTTTTGACTGCCACATTCCCAAGAATCAATATGAAATACCGTGAGGACTTCTTTAGATAACTGTGGATCCACATGCTTTTTGGCTGCTCCAAACCACTGATCAAATTGAAAAGCAACTGTAGTAGCGTCCAATTTATCACATTCCAGCCCCTTTCCAGCCCCAGCAGTTTCATTTTTATGCCCTGTGGAGGTATGTCCAAGACGCAATATTTTCCACTTTCCTGCGGGTAATGTTAAGTCTACACGGCTTGCTTGGTCTGGCCTAGGCAAACGGATAAGCTGCTGTTGTCCGAAAACAGCTTCCTTGGCAACAGCGCTTGGGTCGGATTTTTTCCCAACACGCCAGATCTCTCCTGTCTTGCCTTCGATTTGATTAACCTGCGCTTCTTCAAACAGACTGATTCCATTTAATTTTAGGGAAGGTTTCCATTTACCGGAATCAAGATCTTCGGCTCCCGGCTCACTTCCTGTAGGATCGTATACAAAGCGGAAATATTTCGCTTTGGTGTAGGGGATCAGATGTGTTACGCCATTATCCCAATCCAACCAGCCCATTCTCGGGGATTCTAATTGTGTAATCTTCCGAAAGTTTAGGCCATCATCACTGGCCCAAACTTGCAAACGATTCGCTTGGTAGTTGGATGCTGTCCATTCAATCTTCAATGAATTGCAGGGGAAGGGCTGATCAAAAGTATACTGTATCCACCCTGGCACAGCTGTTGCGAAATTTTGGTTGTTACCCTTGTCAGCAAGACGTTTCAGATCTTCACCATAGCTATTGGATACCTGTACCTTCTCTGTAAAGCTTTTTCGCGGCGAATGCGCCAGTGGCATTGCAAATAACGCAATATCCTCGTAATAGCCTTGTTGGGCTTGTGGTTGTGGCAACTGAATATTCCGCAACCGCTTCCCATTGCTATCGATTATGGTATCGGCATACACGACTTTCTGCATCGACTTCTCGGGACTGATCCACGGTCCCCCCGCGGTTGCAAATCCATCATTGGGCAATAAAGCTATTTTTACTCCGTATTTTTTTGCTTCACGGACGATATATTTGAACATATCCCACCATGCTGGTGTCAACGTCTCTGTCGGCGGATCGAAAAGAGGCGGATTAGTTTTGCCCTTGATCGGTGCTAGATAGGCTCCTGCGATCTTATTTTCTGCCATCGCTTTCAGATCCGCAGTAATCCCTTCCTTGGAATAGCTGGCATGCATAAAGTACCAAAACACCCAAGGTTTTGCTCGTTCAAACGAATGTTGATCCAAAGGAACTAATGCCGTTGGAATACCTTTAATCTGCGCATTGCTGCTCAAACAGCCCAAAAGAAGACTTGTTCCTAATAGCAACTTAATCCTCGTCATATCTTATCTTGTTCTTTAAAGCTATCCAAAAAGGTTGGACAGCCTATTTCTTTCAATTTTGAATGTATCTCCCTTATCGCGTCATTTCAAGTAGTCGACTCTTACAGGGTTTAACTTTACTTGCTGGATATCTTCCTGCTAACCTTTATTTAATCAGATTTTACAAAATCCTTGATCGATTGCTTCAAATCCGTCGGAATCAAATAAAAGGAATAGTTGTAGTTTTTTGCCGGAATTTGATATTTTTCCAACGGTTGCGACACATCTGTCCAGGTGTCATTTCCGCCAACCCCCATCTGCTTTAAATCGACATTTAAAGTGATCTTATCTTCTTTTTTCAATTTAAACCAGTGTTTTGCTTCGACGATTGCTTTTTGTGAATAAGGCCATGCACTCATATACAGCGGCTGCTCGCCGACAACCAAAAGACCTGCATTTTTATTTCGAAGGTGCATCCAACGAACATCCATCCGATTCCCGTTTTCCTGTGGATAAAGATAATGCTCCATGAATTGATCGATGTTCATGTGATAAACACCAAGATCAAAACCATAGGCACGATCAGGGTAGTTTTCCATTGGCCCTAGGCCATAATATTGGATATCTTCAAATGTAGGATTGATCCCCATTTGAAGCCCTACTTTCGGAATATTGGGGAGTCCAACCTTCACCTGCAACTGGTAATTTACTGACACAATACCTGGATTTTTCACCGTATAGATCACTTTTACCTGTGCAGAATCAGCTGCAAGGGCATACAGTGTATGTATTTCATACCCTTGATCTTTTTCCTGCGCGTTTACCGACACTATTTTTGGTGCGCCATACCAGTATTTTAGTTTTTTATCCGGTTTCCAGCCCCGGCGGTCATTGTCCGTAGCCGGCCGCGTAAAGCTTGGGCGAATTGCTTCTTTGATTATTTCTTGTCCCTTGTAATTAAATGCAGTCAAACTTCCAGTCGATTTGTCAAAGCTAACCTGAAAGTCTTTGCCTACGATCTGATACTTATCGGCAGTTTCTGTCTTGATCAATTTACCTCCTTTATTTAATAAAGGTCGCAGGATATTGGATTGTTCCTGCAATCGAACCTGCGAGGAAGAGACTACAAATCCCGCTGGTCCCCATGCTGTCGCTTCCCGTAAACGAAATTGAATATCGAGTTGATATTCCTGATCTGCGGCACGTTTGAAAGGTAAATATTTGGCAAAGCTTACCTGTGCAGAATCGCCTGCGGCCAGATTCATGGCCGATATCGGCACTTCTTTTACGAGCAGCCCATTTCTGCGAAACAATAAGACGGCATCGTAATGGTTGAGGTTCAGCACCGACGATCTATTTTTTAGCTGTACCATGATCTTCTGCGCATCAACCAAAGTGACCTCTGCAGGCTGATAGATTCGTTTATTCTCATACATCGCCGCTTTTGGTCGCCCCCAGGCATCGGTGATACCATTCAAACTAAAAGCGCCATTGTGTACTTTTTCGCCAAAATCACCACCATAGGCCAATACTTTACCATAAACGGAATCTTTGCGAATCAAGGCCTGATCCTTATAGTCCCAGATAAAACCACCGATCAAACGGGGATGTGTACGAAAGATATCCCAGAAATCACGAATGTTACCGGTCGAATTGCCCATGGAATGGGTATATTCAACAAAGAGAATCGGCCGATTATCACCATTATTTTGACGTAGTAAGAGCGCGGGGGTGAAAATGCCCGGATAAAACCGCGACACGATATCGACATAATATTGATCCTTTATGTTCTGAATCCGGTGCGAGTGATCGTTGGATTTTGGATAACGTGGGTCCGAAGGATCAATATACCCCGGTAGTTGGTGGCTTCCCATTGCCGGTTCGTAATGTACAGGACGTGTGATGTCGAAATCATGGATCCAGGCAGCCATCGCGGCAGTATTCGGACCTCTTCCAGATTCATTTCCCAACGACCAGATGATAATGGAAGGATGATTCTTGTCCCGTTCCACCATGCGTGTGACACGTTCCTGAAGCGCCGCCAGCCAGGAGGGATCGTTCATGAGTTTTCCACCAAGCCCATGGGTCTCCATATTAGCTTCATCCATCACCATAATACCATAACGGTCACAGAGCTCATAGATGTAGGGATCATTCGGATAATGAGAAGTACGGATGGCATTAAAATTAAATTGTTTGATTTGGCGAATATCCGCTTCCATATCTTCACGTGTCAGTGCCTTCCCACGTTCGGGATGATGATCGTGACGATTGACACCGTATAGGTAGGTGGTTTTGCCATTGATCAAAAGTTTACTGTCTTTTGAAGAAAAAGCGATGCTCCGAAACCCGACTTGACAAGTCTTCGCTTCCAGCAAGCGATTTTCCTTATCGTAAAGGGTCAGTACCAAACGGTAGAGATGAGGTTCTTCCGGCGACCATTTCTTTGGATTTTTGATCGTCGTTTCCAATAGTCCGAACTTCACATTATCCAATCTCGGATAGATTTCATCAAAGATAGCCGAAGCATCTTTTTCTAATGGTTTATCGAGAATAGGTTTATTATTGCTATCATACAGTTGTGCTCGTAGCGTAAAACCGTTAATGCTGTCGCCCGAAAAATTATCGATTTTTGGGCGAAGTGAGAATTTGGCGTCCTGATAAGCCCCATCTAAAGTCGCCTGCCAATGAAAATCGGTAATGCGAACTTTCGGTTCTGCCATCAAAAACACCTCGCGGTGAATACCGCTCATGCGCCAATGATCCTGATCTTCTAGATAGGAAGCATCGCTCCAACGCAAGACTTGGATAGAGATGCGATTTTTACCTTTTTTAAGATAGGGTGTGGCATTAAATTCAGATGGCAAGCAGGAGTCTTCCGCATACCCTACGTATTTGTCATTAATCCACAACTGATAGGCAGAGATAACACCACCAAAATGTAAGGTAATGTTCATTCCATCCCATGATTCGGGCAATTCGAATGTTTTTTGATAAGACCCTACACCATTGTAATCTTTGGGAATGCGCGGCGGATCAATTGGGCTAAATGGATAGACTGCCGAACGGTAAATGGGAATATCATAACCTTTCATCTCCCAATTGGAAGGCACCTGGATTTTGTCCCATCCCTTGACCTCGGATAAATGAAAATCTTGCGGTGCATCGGCCGGTTTAACGGCAAATTTAAAATCCCATTCGCCATTTAAAAAAAGCATCCGTTTGTTTGTTTCTCTTTCATTCTTCAAGGCTTCTTCAAGCGTGGCATAGGAATATCCTGTCGCACGTGAGGGGTCTCTATTGATGGAAGTAATCATCGGATTTTCCCAAGGCGCGGCAATCTGACCATTCGGTACCGGAGGGATGACCGCTGGCTTACCGTCTACCGTTTGCGCCTGTACTGAAACCGCAAACATCGACAGCAACAAAGCAACACTCAGCTTGGACACGACTATTTTTTTATATAACCTAGTATTTGTAATCGACTTCATATGTTATTCCTTTTTCCAAAACGAGCTCATAGTCGTTTCCTGAGATATGTTTTACCTGACCGTGTTTCACGCGTGGAACAACCTTGCTCCGCAGTTTTAATGTCCCTGTTCCAACAGGTGATTTTACCTTGATCTTGTTTTTCGACACGTAAAGTTCAATCTCACCATTTGGTGTTGGTATTTTTCCCTCCATCCACGCTAAGGATGCCAAATAGGGCTTGATTTCGTACTGCGAATAACCCGCAGCCGTTGGTTGTACGCCGAGATAATACTTGCCCAGAAGATAGATCGGACTTGCTCCCCACGAATGACAGAGGCTCTTACCAAAATCCCTTCCATACATCGCATAGTGTTCAGCTCCTTTTTTCGCTGGATTAAATTCTTCCCAAAAGGTCGTCGCACCCAATCTCAGCATACCGCCCCAATAGTCTTTCATTTCTTTCATCACATAGTCCTTTTCACCAAGTGCACACAAAGCTTCAAGTTCGTAGTAACGCATATAAGGTGTGGTAATCTGTTGGACTTGATCATTTAACAAGACATTAGCCTTCACGCCTGCCTGTTGCTGTTCGTTCAGATAATTAAAGAAAATCGCAAACATATTGCTGTAGCGTGTCACGTTATCGGTTTGCTTGCCATCAATACGACTATGTGCAAAGGCTTTTTTCTGATCGTTCCAATAATAGGCAAATAGCTTATCTTTGAGTTGTTGAGCTTCTTGTTGATAGTGTTGGTTGTCTTTCGGCTCATCAACCAAATCGGCACACATTGCCATGGTTTCGAGACTACGGCACAGCAATAATTGTTCAAAGCTCACTTCCCCTTGCTTGCTGAGACCTTCGGCCCAGTCAATAAAAACCCAATCGCCAGCTAAACCTTTCATCAAACCATCGCTATTTCTTCTATCCAAACAAAACTGCATCAGGCTTTTCATACGTGGATAGATGCCTGCTATAAATTCCTTATCACCGGTATAACGGTAATAATCCGCGATACTCAAAAACCAATAGAAGGTATAGTCCATAATGGTGTTGATATGGCTGATCGTCGGTTCTTTACCCCGTAAGGCTAAAATAGTTCTCTTGACGGCTTCGGAATCAAAACCCAAATAGTAATTCATGGCATACGATTGATAGGCGTCACCACTCCAGATCCATCGATCACGTTTGATACCATCAATAAAAAACTCACGTGTGGTTAGTTCCATGGTATATTTGGCAACATCCCATATCTTGTTTAATTCATTATCGGAACTACGAAAGAATCCGCGATCTGCCACTGGTAAGTATTCATATTTCATGGATATTTGATCAAACTTTACCGATCCTTCGGGTTCTAAATAAACAAAGCGGAAAGCTTTGGATAGATCAAGTGTACTATCTTGTGGCTGTTGATTATGTACCTCAAGTAAATCGATGGTCTCACTGGTTTTCGTCGAAAGTGCTTCCTCTCGGGATTCGCCATAATAGATGTTCAGGCGACCTGTCCCCACCAACTTATGCAGAGTCAGAAAACCAAATGTATTTTTTCCAAAATCGACCAAAATACCATTACCTTGTTTTTCTCGCGAAAACGCTTCTTGTGGTTTCACGGGCAATTTAAACGTGGATGGTCGAGCTGTTGGTTCGTTAAAGTTCCATTTACCGGCCTTAACATAGTTTGTTCCAGATTGATCAGACGCTTTACCTGTCTCATCAATCCATTCCTTATCTTCATAGGTTGCGTTCCAATCGCTATCTGTCGTTACGTTTTTTCCTGCAACATACAGCGCGGGAACATTTCCTTGATTGTAAACTTTAATATTGATTTTTTGCTTTCCCTTTTGAAGCTGTACTTTAGCAGGTGCCCCTGGAAGCATTTTCCCGTTGATCTTGACATTATACTTGCCTTCGGCATAAATACTGATTTCTTCATCAGCAGGCAAATCAAACTCTTTACTGAACTCGACAAGAACATAGTGACTATCCATCTTCCAAAACGGTGGAAAGAAGGTTCCTCTGTCCGTACGACGATTTTGCATGTTGTTGCTTAACCACACTTCATAATCTCCAGGATACCAGATCCAGGTACTTACCTGTTGTGCAAATGCTGTCGTTGTTGCAATTAAACAACCTATAATTAAAATAATTTTATTCATATTCGAATCATTGTTAATCAATTCACTAACACCAAAACCAACGCTAACTTCGGCGGTATACGTGTTTTTCACTAGTAAAACACGCGCTCTAGTTTTTTCAATTGCTCACTAAAATACACGGTGAGACACAACTTAGGCTTTTGCCGGTTTATATCCTTTCAATGCAAACCATAAAATAACAAGATAACAGACCAAAGGTACACTATAACCAATCTGCGTATTATCATGCAGCGCATCAATAATATTTCCGGTCACAAAGGGAAATACGGCACCGCCGACAATTGACATAATCAACCAGGAAGAGGCTTGTTTCGTCTCGTTTCCGAGTCCAGCAATACCCAAAGAAAAAATCGTAGGAAACATAATTGACATAAAAAAACCAAGTCCACCTAGCGCATACAAGATGACCATACCTGTACCCGAAATGGCTACAGTTGCCAATATAGCACAGCAAACGGCATAAATAGCCAATAAACGCTGGGCTGTCGTATAACGCAACAATAGTGTACCGACGAAGCGTCCGCCCATAAAGAGCAAACCATATACACCTAGGAAATATCCAGCAGTCTTCTCGTCAACACCTGCTCCCTGCTGTGCCATACGAATAAAAAAACTGGTTACACAAACCTGTGCTCCAACATAGAAAAACTGCGCGATCACAGAAAAACTCAAATGCTTGTGTCTAAGTACAGCAAATAATCCCGACTTTTCACCCGTTTCTCTTTCTTCCTTTTCACTTTGAATTTCAGGAAGTTTTATAAACAAAAAGACAAATGCTACAACTAACAAGATTAAACCTAATATCAAATAAGGCATTTTTACGGAAGACGCTTCATGGAGCAGATATGCCATGCGATTACTTTCTGTCATAGCCGACAATTCCGTTTCTGAATAGCTCGTACCCGACAAAATAAAGGTCGTACCTACCACTGGAGCGACCATTGCCGCCAATCCATTAAAAGAGGCCGCCAAATTAAGCCGATGTGTTGCTGCTTCGGGCTTACCCAAAACTGCAGCATAGGGATTAGCCGCTGTTTCTAATAAAGCTAGTCCACAACCAATAATAAATAAAGCCAATAAAAAGAGCTCATACATCCGGTGATCTGCAGCAGGGATAAATAAAAATGCGCCGACGGAAAAAGTAAGCAGCCCGAGAATAATAGACAACTTATATCCCCACCTGCGTAATATATAACCTGCGGGTAGAGCCATAATGAAGTAAGCGAAGAATACGGATGTATCAACCAGTGCCGATTGGCTGTTATTCAACTGACAGGCTTTTTTCAAATGCGGGATCAGCACACCATTTAAATTATGAGCCATACCCCATAAGAAAAACAGGCTGACAATCAGAATAAACGGAAGGAGATAGCCCTTATTAGACGATGCCTCTGTTAGCTTGATTGATGATTTTGTACCAATTTCCATATGCTTATCATTTAATTGAAGCTTCCTTACGTTTTGCTAGCAGGATATGGTCTGCGACCAACACCACTTCACCATGTTGATTGATAATTTCAACATGCTCAACTACAGTACCGAATTCAGGCTTTTTTGCGTCGGATTTTTCAGAAATAGTCACCTCAGCGTGGATGGTATCGCCAATAAACACAGGCTTGACAAAACGAAGGCGATCGTAGCCTTTGGAAAATGCTTCCGGATTAATAACTGAGGCCGTCAGTCCGATACCAATCGCAAAGATCATTGTTCCGTGCGCGATGCGCTGTCCGAAAGGCTGGGTCTTGCACCATTCCGCATCCAGATGATGGGGAAAAAAGTCGCCCGTATGTCCAGCATGAACAACAAAATCTGTTTCGGTAATCGTACGGCCCAAGGTCGTCCGTTTGTCGTTTAATATATAGTCTTCAAAAAAAATCGATTCAAAATGCATATTGTTTATTTTATGTTTATAACCTCTAGTTCCTACTCGCTGATCTCCAATCTTTATTTTCTAGTCTCTACGATAGGTACACCGCCCTGAGCACTGCTTTTATAAGCAGCCTCCACGACGGCCATGGTCTCGATCACATCCTCCACCGCTGCCGGTAATAAGGCAATTTCGCCCAGTTTAAAGCGCATCAAGCTACCCATACTACCGATAAAGGCGTCTGGAAACCAAGTCCCTTCGATCGGGAATTGTACCCACTGCGGCTTACTACCGTCGGTCGGTTTGATGCAATATTCAAATACGTCGGGCACGCCGTGCGGATAATCCATCAATAAGCCCATCGTAGCTTTGATCGCTCCTTTAGTCCCTTCCCATTTGATGTAACTTTCTTCGTTGTGTGGTCCAAATTCATGGTCGTGATTGGTATTAACCACCGCGTGCATAGTATCCCCATAATCAAATAACAAGGTTGTCCGGCTCGAAGATAGTTCTTTGGCTGGATGCTTCAAGGTCTTGGCATAAACCGATGCCGGTGTACCCAAAAAAGAACGGATCAGGTCTATATAATGCACGCTATGGTATAGTATTTCCAAACGCGGATGCACCATCACGTGTGGAAAAAGCTGCCAAGGGGTATGCACGGCTACGCGCACCTCTATATCGTAGAGTTCGCCGATGTAACCCTGATCGATCAGCCAACGAGCCGCATTGACAAAAGGTGCCTGACGCAACTGACAATTGATCGCAGCCACCAACCCCTTGCGCTGGCAGACCTCCAAGATTGCCTGGCTATCGACATAGTAATCGCCCATCGGCTTTTGGATCAATACCGCTGCTCCATCGGGCAAAGTCTCTAAGGTTTCGACATAGATATCCGGCATAGTCGTAATATCGTACACCGCATTTTCGGGTGCCTGCGCGACGGCATCCGCCACCGTATCGTATACATTCGGAATACCGAACTCCTGTGCCAATGCTTCTGCTTTCGCCTTTGTACGATTGACAATACCATGGACATGAAAGCCTACCTTACGATAAGCCGGGAGATGTGCATCTTTCACTATCCCGCCTGCACCTATTATAATAATGGGCAAAGACGTTTGGGGTAATATTGTTTTATATTGAATATCTATCCTATCCATGTATTTATTTTTTTCTGTGCTTTACTCAATAATGAAAGACTACTCTCCTCGGAATTAATCGCTGCTATGACGGTCTCATCAATGATATGTGCAATCTGCGGCCAGTTGGCCAAGCGCGGTAAAGTACGTGCAGTATTGTGCAATTCAGCCAATTTATTATAAAAGGGTATTATCTGATTGATTTCGGAATCATACCAGGTAGAGTAACGACAGCCTACTCCCCCTTCGACGGTGAGCTGTTTGTCTTGTTGGCGGCCAACTGCAAAGCGGATAAAGTCATACGCAACTTGCTTATGGCGGCTACCTTCTGGAATAGCATACAGCCAATACACATTTAGAGAGGATGACATTCCACCTTCTGCTGAAGGAATGGCTGCTACATCTACCTTACCTTGCGCTGCCGACGCCGCATCAATTTGTGCCCAGGATGCAAATCCAAACCAATTGACCATCATGGCTACTTCTCCCCGCGCAAAGGCGGCACCGGCCTGCACGGATTCATAATTGACCGATTCGGGGTGCAATCCCCTACTCTCTTTAAATAACCCTCTATAAAAATCCAATGCTTCTACAGCCAATGGCTGATCCAGCTTAACAGGTATCTCTCCTTGCTGCAAATCGCCTCCACGGGACCAAAGTTGAATACAGAAATCGAATACCGCATTGTGTCCATCCGGATAGCCGGCAAACACGGTTCCGTACAGGTTATCTTCCGGACGCGTAAAAAATGTAGCAACGGTTAAAAAATCAGTCCAGGTTGTTGGGACAGCCAAAGGCTTTCCGTAAAGCGCTTGAAAACGGCTCTGCTCCTGTGGATCATCGAACAGATCTTTCCGAAAGACCAGGCATTCGGGACCATCATGAAAAGGTAAACCAAACACTTGCCCATCAAAACGTTGTAAAGCCTGTAAACTTTCGGGCCATGCACGCTCCACTTCTTCGGGTGGATATTGATCGAGCATAAGATCGAGCTTAGCCAAACCTTTCGTTTCGTAAGCACGTGCGATCCAATCGGTATTGATATGGACAATATCCCAATCACCATTATGAAGGCCTTGATTTTCAAAGAAGGCTGCTGTCAATTCCTCTAAATCTAATGGAACAAACTCTATCTTCATATCCGATGGATATAGCTTCTGATAAGCCGCCCAACATTTCTCCATGGCACGCTCAAAAGGTTCAAATTTCCGCACTGCAAAACGTAATTTATCCATATAGTTCCTCCAGTATTTTAGCGGTGTGCTCACCTAGTTTGGGCGAGCCTTTTGTCGCGGTTAACCGCTCGCCATCGATGCGAATCGGACAACGGGTGGTCTCATAAACGAAGCCGTCGCCCATCGCTACTTCCTGTAGCATGTCTAGCACTTTAAAAGCATCGTGCTCTGTCAAGCGGCGCCAATCCAATACGTCTGCACACCAGATGTCAGCTGCTTCCAAGATCGCTAACCAATGCTCCGTAGATGCTGTTGCCAAGTGTACCCCTAATATCGCTTTAATGGCATCTCTTTCGCGGAAAGCCTGTTCACCGTCCGCGAAGCCTTCCAGCGCTGTGCAATCTAATAATTTGCTGAGAAAAGGAATAGAGCCCATAGCAAGCGCCAGAAAACCATTTTGGGTACGGTACACGCCATATGGCGCCGCCAAATATGCATGCGCATTGCTCACCTCGCTACGTTGGGGTAACAATTTACCATCACGAAAATAGGTTGTGACGGCCTCAAATTGTATATCCACAGCAGAATCCAACATGCTAACATGCACGTGTGCCCCCATCTGTTGCATCGCACGACGATACAGGCAAGCCAATACGGCACTACATAGGTTAGAGCCGGCAAACATGTCCACAATGGAAAGCCCCATGGCCACTGGACCATTATTGGCATCGCCGCTCAACCAGGTCATCCCAGTAAGCGATTGCAATAATAGATCCTGGCCAGGTCGCTTCACCCAGGGCCCTTCTTTTCCATATCCCGAGATCTCTCCATAAATCACTGTCGGATTGATCTCTCGGACACCTGCATAGTCAAAGCCCAAACGTTCCATGACACCTGGGCGAAAGTTGTGCAGCACCACATCTGCCCGCGCGATTAAATCACGTATGATCTGTTTGTCGGATTCGCTTTTCAAATCCAAAACCATACTTTCTTTATTCCGATTAATGGCATGAAACACTGTTGAAGTACCATTCAATATTGTATCAGAGGTATATAATTGCCTGCAAATATCACCCGTCTCCGGTTTTTCTATTTTTACAACCCGCGCGCCTAAGTCAGCTAGCCGTAAACTTGCTAATGGGCCGGATAAAAATTGACTAAAGTCGACTACGGTATAACCTGCTAATGGTAACATATTAATTTTCTAAATAATCGTGAACAATTGATGCGGTATGTTGACCCACTTTTGGTGCAGGTTTGTCCGCATATAAACGCTTTCCATCAATCTGGTAAACACTACAGGTGGTGGTTAGTCCGGTACCGTCCTGTAAACTGACTTCCTGCAACATCCCTGTCTCCTTAAAACCTTGCTCCTCAAAAAAACGATGGTAATCGTTGACTGCACCACACCAGACCCCTTCCGATTCCAAACGGGATACCCATTCGCTAGTGGTCTTCTGGCACAATACCGTAGCAAAGGCCTCCAATATTTCATCACGTCGCGAAAACCAGGTTGAAGCATCTTGATAAGGCTCACTAGACAGACCTATTGTTTCTGCAATATGTCCCACGTTGCCCATAGCCAAAGCTAGATAACCATCTAGTGTCTTATAAAGTCCATAGGGTGCACTTAAATAGGCATGGCCTGCTCCTCGAACAGCCGAGCGCTGTGGCAACTTACGTCCATCATTGACATGTGTGGTCAGCATTTCAAACTGCATATCCAACACAGATTCAAGCAAACTGACTTCAACAAGAGCGCCCTGTTGGCTTCGGGCACGTTTCAACAATGCCGCCAATATACCTTGTGTCAGATGTGTCGCGCAATACATATCGACCACAGCCAATCCAAAAGGTACTGGTCCATCCTGCGCACAGCCTGATAACCAAGAAAGTCCCGACAGCGACTGCACAAGTAAATCTTGCCCTGGTTTTTTTGCCCAGGGACCTTCATTCCCGTAGCCAGTTACTGTGGCATAGATCATCTTTGGATTGATTTTCCGTACGCTCTCATAATCCAAACCGATCTTTTCCATCACTCCCGGACGGAAGTTATGTGTCATTACATCCGCCTGACGGATTAATTTCTTAATATTTTCCAGATCATTTTCGTCTTTCAAATTGGCCGCATACGATTCTTTATTTCTATTAATGGTATGAAAGACCAGGCTGCTCTCATCTACAAAAATATTTTTAATCGCAATCTGTCTTCCGCCTTCTCCGGCGCCGGGACGCTCGATTTTGACAACTCGGGCACCGAGATCAGCCAACCGCAGGCCAGCGGTTGGCCCTGCCATAAATTGTGAAAACTCGAGAACTAAAAGTCCTTCCAGTGGTTTATTATCCATTGTCTTCTCTGTTCAATAATGATTCCCGATACATCTTGTTCATCTTTTCTAATACGGCAATTTCATCCCCGCCCTGTCTGAGATAGTCAACTACAATATCACCTGCATGATCCTGAAAATACAGATGACCATCATAACGCGGGCGCAGATAGGCACGCTCCAATGTAGGTAGGGTATTTTTAAAATAGTCGGCCGTATAGGCGTTGACTTGCTCATCTTCCCAGGCACCTAAATGTCCCGGCTGACCACCATTTTCGACATATAATGTTGCCTGAATTTCTGGTGAAGCAACAAATCGAGCGTAATCCATACCCACAGGAATATGTTTGCTCTGAGAGGATACTGCCAATCCCGCACCACCCAGTGTACTAATCATTGGCGTACCGTTTAACGACACTAAATCATGAAAATGCAATACTTTACTGGCATAACCAGTTCGCGCATAATTGGAATAACCATACGCAAATGGACAATAAGCAATTTCATCCCGCTGCGTCATTTCTTCGAACACTTTGAATGGATTTTTCTCATAAAATCCAGCATCCAATTCATCCGCAAGTGATTTGAATAATTTTAAGACCTGTACCCCGACAACTTCGCTGATTACTTTTTCGTCGTTCTGGCAAGGTTCTTCACCCAAAGAACAACAAAGGCCATAAAAGTGCATCAAAGAATCAATCGGCAACAGTGAAAATCCAACCCGTCCTGCTTTAGCTAAGGCCAAGACTTCTTCAATGGTACGAGGGAGCGCCACACCTAGAGAACGTAAAATATCAGGGCGGCTTGCAGCCACTGGTGTCGCCGCATCAGTAGCCAAGGCCCATTGCTTGCCAAGAAAGTTGTAACTTTCATAAGACTTCCCAACACTATTCGCCTGTTGATCGGCCAAAAACTCCGTGGACAGATAATCATCATATGGGGCCAGCATCCCCTTAGCGCGGCATGTCCCGTCCAAGGGTGATCGATCACCAACAGGTCATATTCCTTGGCTAAATCCGTTACCGACTTATCAGCGAATTCCTGCAAAGTACGTTTTGTCCAAACAATCTCTACTTCCGGATGTAATTCTTCATAACGTTGTGCCGTTGCAACCATTGGCACAAAACCTCTCGTATGCCCCCAGGTAATCCCCTTTAACCGGATTTTCTCTGTCATTGTATTTATGTATTATTTTATGTAGTCTTGTTGAGATATTTATCCAACCATTTGATTACCAAACTTCAACTTATTCCAATATCAAAAAAAAGTAAAACATAACATTGTAGTTGTAGCTATTTTTATCCTATTCTTCTTGACTATCCAGTCACGATAATATAGCCCAAGCAGCGCAATACTGTAATCTAATGTTGATATTAAATATGTTTATAATCTTTTTCCCTTCTAATGCTTTTTCGCAATGAAAAAAGCGGTTTATAATATTCAAATATAAATACAATATTTGAATATAAAAATTTAACCTGTTTTTTGAAGAGCTAAAACGCCGCTTCAAATACTTTTTCTATCTTTAGCCCGATCATTTGTAAGCAAAACATTTTATGACATCAAATAGCTCCGATAAATATAAAGCGCCAGCGCTCGAAAAGGGATTGCAGATTCTGGAATTTCTGGCCTTACAATCCACAGCACAATCACAATCCGAGATCGCCTTGGGATTACATCGAAGTCCCAATGAGATCTATCGGATGCTTGCATCGCTGGAGTCCAACGGCTATATTCATCGTGACCCAATTTCATCCAAATATTCGCTTTCACTGAAATTGTACTATCTTTCGCACCGTCATTCCTTTATAGAGAAATTACGGGCAACGTCTTTATTGCCAATGCAGGAGAGCTCCAACGAAATTAAGGATCCATGTCACCTGTGTGTGATTTACGACAATCAAGTCATGGTAATTGCCTACGCCAAAGGATCTTCCCCCATCAGCATCGTTATTGAAGAGGGTAAGTTATACAATAGTTCACAAACAGCTTCAGGCAAGCTCCTTCTAAGTTTTTCCGAGACCGAAAAAAGAAAATCCATTTTAGAGGCTGATTCCTATTACCGGAGTTTGAAGAAAGCAGATCGCCAACAATTCGACCGTGATTTGGACGATATTAGAATTAAGGGATTTTATGAGATGCCTAGTGCTTACGCAGAGGGCATCATCGATATTTCTGTCCCTATAGGAACCAGCGAAACAGGCACCATCGCCTGTCTCACTGTTTCAAAACTCATCCGACGTCAAACTGAGCATACCGTGTCTACGGAGGACATTGTAACAAGCCTAAAAAAATGCAGATCACAAATTGAATCCAATCTCGGGTTGAGGTGAAAAGGCTACTTAAATACGGTGTACAACAATACCATGACGACAAACAGCATTCCCCAAGCAATTTTGACCCGATTACTCGGTTTTTCCATCCTGATATCAACCATATCTTGATGTGCTAATTCGTAAGCTGATTTTGGGACGAGCAACGATACACCAGTTCCAATAAGCAGCAATAGAACAAACAAACCGAATGAAAGCATCAAGTAATGCGGCCAAAAAGTATAGACATCTTTAGGAAATATCCAAAGATAACATATTCCTGTACCCAAACTTAGTAAGGCTCCAAAGGTTAAAATGGTATTGATGGCCGTTCGATTAGTCCGTTTCCATAATACAGCCATCAGGAAAGCGACCGCTAACGGGGGCGCGATAAATCCAAGGATAGATTGGAACACATCAAAAAGATTAAGTCCTTTAATCTGATCAATCGCCAGTGCGACAAAAACCGAAGTTAAACAGCCCACAATAACTGTATATCGCCCTATCTGCGTAATCTGCTGATTGTTTGCTTTTGGTCGAATATGCTTGAGGTAAATGTCCATGGTGAACACCGTACTCAAGGAATTAAGCGACGAACCAATGGTGCCCACCAATACAGCAATTAACACCACGATTACCAATCCATTCAGGCCTGTAGGAAACAGGTTAGTCACCATCGTCATATAAGCAAGTGATGGGTCTTTAAGTCCCGGAAATAAAACCGAACAGATGATACCGGTGAGGATAAACAAAGGCAAGGAAAGTATCTTGAGCCAAGCGATAAAGTTAATTCCTAGTTGCCCCTGTTCGAGATTCTTTGCACCCAAAACTGATTGTACCATGGCTTGATCCGTACAGAAAAAAGCGATCGCTGCCACTGGATATCCTAAGGCGATGGCGTACCAGGGGTAATCTGGATCACTCGCAGGTCTAATCAATGACCAATAGCTAGTGGGAGTCTGCTGCGCCAAAGCACTTAACCCTCCGATTTTGGACAGTCCCAGAAAAGTCAAAAATGCCGACACGGCGATCAGCAAGATCATCTGAAAGATATTGATTTTAGCAACTGTCTTTAATCCTCCCGTATACGCAAACAAACCAGCTAAGGAGACTAAAACAGTAACCGATTGCCACATTGGAATACCTAAAATCTGCCGCACTAAAAATCCGCCAGCAAACAGTCCCAACGACAACCATGAAATAAGCATTTTTACCAATGAATACCAAGCCAGAATAGTCTGCGTATTTGGACCGAACCGCTTGCCCATAAACTCGGGTAAGGTACGTACTCCAGTAGCAATATAGCGGGGTGCGAACACCACCGCTAACAAAAATAAATAGATAAAAGCATACCAATCAAAATTGACTGCGACGATACCTGTTGTATAACCTACTGTAGCGAAAGCGAGCAGCATAGATGGTCCAACATTGGTCGCCCACATATTGAAGCCAATACTGTACCAGCTTAAGGATTTGCTGGCTAGGAAGTGTTCTGCCCCTTCTACCTTTTTACGAGATGACAAGAGGCCGATTGTCAGTAATGCTAACAAATAGGCTACGACGATGCAATAGTCGTAAATGGTTAACTTGTCTAAGATACTGTTCATCTTCCTAAGCTCAAGTCGACACCATATCTTTCCAGCAGTTCATTTGGACGGACAGGCTTTCCTGTTGTCAATGATTCATCCATAGCTTGCAATAAAGCTATTGTCCCGATACCTTCTTTCATATCTGGATAGGCTTCCTCTCCAGTACGTATAGCTTTTGCAAAATGCTCTAGGTAATTTTGATACTCACCAGCGTGATGGCTTTTTCCTTCAAAACGGAAATAGTGTTTTAGTTGATGCTCCCAAGTCAACATGCGTTCTTCGCCGGTTTTATCTGTGATCGCATAACGAAGGTCCATATAGTCAGCCTGGCTCGCCCCTTCTGTCCCTCTTAGAATACAGCTCATTTCGCTATCTCGTGTAACAGGCTGTACAGGACCCGTATACGCCCCGCTCACACGGGCGACCCGGCCATCTTCGGCTTTAAAAATAAAATGCATCGTATCAACATTTTGAAGCCCACCTTTTTTCCCATTAGCACTCAACATGCCATAGCCCATCACCTCTTCAATATTGGGGAGGTACCAGCGGATAAAATCAACTGGATGGCTCAATCCTCCATAAAGCCATTTGAAAGAAGACTGCAAAGACCAAGGTTTATCCAAAAACCAGCGGTGATCAGCATGATAATAACCTTCGATCGTAATTAAGTCACCAATAAGTCCAGCGTCAAAATCTTCTCTTTGCTTTTTTACCGGTTCAAAAAAACGGGAGCTCTGTCCGACAAATACACGTTTGTTTTTCTGTGCCGCGAGTTCCAATAAATCGTTGGCATCGGCTAGGTTGTCAATGAATGGTTTGGTGCAGATCACATGCTTATCGTGTGCCAGCGCCAGACGAATATGCTGTGCGTGAAGATGATCGGGCGTATAAATGGCGATGGCTTCAATACTTTTGTCATTGAGCATCACCTGATAGTCATTGGTATACGCATGAAAATCAAATTCTTTCATACGCTTGCGCCCAAGTTCTTCATTCAGGTCACAGATCTTGACCAATTCGACATATGGGCTTTGCAATGCTGCAGACATGGTGCTACGGCCCTCACCTAGTCCTAAAATTCCTAATTTTAACTGCTGTATATTTTCCATTTTACTGTTTATAAAAAATCCATGTTTCATTTTTTTTGGTTCCGGGAATACCTTCCTGATAGGAACTCATGAGTTTGTTCCACTCCACAACTCGTGGATTATCCTTGGTTGTCAACGGATCAATTGTTTTAAAATTCTGTCCTTTTGGAAAAGAAATATATAACATCAGCTGACGCCCATTGCGATAGACGAGCACTTCGTCAAATCCAGCGTTACAAAAACCTGCCGCAACCTCGGGCCATTCTTTAAATTGTCTTTTATGTGCGTTGTAATAGGCCTCCTGTTTGGACTTATCGTCTACCAGCTGCGCGGTAAGCAGCACAAAATCGGTTTCTTTCACTTTTCCGCCACAGCTGCTGCGATCGAATGTGTAAAAAAGATCATTAAACAACTTATGGGGAATTTCCGGATAATTGGCTATCCAGGCACTGGATATTTTCTTTCCGATCTCATCATCTGTCATGAGCAGGATATAATCCTTCCAACGATATACCTGGCTGCTATCAGCGCCTTGTCGAGCAAAAAAATCTTTTATTTCAGCCATTTCAAGCTGCATTTTCACATCGTGGATCTGGAAAAACACAGGCTTTGTAAATGGTACATAACTGTTGATCCTGTCCGTTGCTACCCATGACTTTTTTGCTTTCAGCAGCTCCAGGTACCTGGATTGGATACCGGCTTGTTGGGGCACCTCAGCAGCGGCGTCAGGCCCATTGTCATCCCATTCCACGCCTGGGCCATTCGCATTTTTCAATATCTTGTTCGTAGGAAACCAATTGTTGCTGACATTCATATAGGCCGAACCTTCATCAGTATAGAGATAAAACCAATGATCCGGAATATGGGCATAAGGTGAGACATAGATACTATCGATATAATTTTCCTGTATTTTTGTTCCAGGTTGCGCCGATAAGGTGTAGATACCAGCTACATCATACATGTATTTGCCATAACGTGTGATCTTATTTTTGAAAACACGATTATTACGCATAGCATTGACTGTAGGTGTCCAGCCCCAGCCCAGGCTGATACCTGTGTACGGAAGATCCAGCAGTTCGTTGTGCAGAATGGATACATTGCGGACAAATCCAGCGCCTATCCCCACTGTTCCCCAATCTTCATTCCCAATATCCTGGATTAGATTGTTACTGACCACAACGCCATCTGTCAAGATTCGCCCATCGCTGGGCTGAAAAGGCAAATGTGCTTCAACTTGCTCATCTGAAAACTGACCAAGCAGTACGCCCGATCCGCCGATCTCCTGGAATAGATTTCCAATTAGACTATCCTTAAGGTTGCCCTGCCGATAATCAATGCCGGTGGATGCCAAATGGGAAAACCGGCAAGCTGAAATACGGGTAAAGGCCGTGTGGCTAAGTGTGACTGCCGCCTGTGGCCGACCCAACCAGGCCTGATTTTCCAGCCCAGCTTTATCAACAGTCCCCGGCTTAGCTAATTTATACGCATCCAAAAAATACATACCTGCCTGTAAAGCAACATGACCGTAATAATGAGGTCTTAACCAGGCACTATGCTGAAATTTCAACCCTTCGATATACACATGGCTAACAGGCGCCTCTAATGTACCTTGCATTGTCAGAATTGTCTCCAGGTAAGGTGCAACAACATCTAACTGGTCTAAATTTTCATCAGGTCTTTTGTAATAATATACCTGATGATTTTCTTCATCTAAATACCATTCTCCTGGTTGATCCAAGAATTCAAGCGCATTCACTAAGCGAAATGCAGAGTTGCCATGTTCTTTGGATAGCCATGGCTTTGGCCAAGGATGTTCGTTCTGGATTTTCCCTTCCGGTTCATGAAAAAATAGTGTGATACTATCTTTTGTAACAATCGTCTCACGAATACGAAGCTGTGCTATTGCCCACCATTGATGGATAAAAAATTCCATACCGGCTTTGTAGCTGAATTTTTTGGGTAACACATTGGGGATAATAGCCGCCTGTTTGTTAAAATCCCAATTGATAATCCGGGGCAGATGGGCATCGTCATGACTTTCTGCCCGAACCGCCTTCCGAGAGCCGATCCATAATTGACGGAAAGGAAAATATTTTCCACCGGCCTGTGGGGCATCGGCCACCATAATATGCTTGACAATAGCAGGGTCCAGTCGTTTTTCGCTTTTTACTGGCCGCCAGCCGGCAACCGCAATCCCACCTGAAAAGATCGCGTTTCCTCCTACGGCTTTAATTCGGGTTGGGCTTTGAGCTGTACCGCTGTCTTCTGGCCGAATCAAAATGGTCTGAACGGGTGCATAGACTGCATCCCGAACCCAGATTGTGATACCATGCTGCATCCTTGGATCCTGTAATCGCCGCCATTCCCTCGCCTCGCGCAAGGCATCTTCCAAATTTGAAAACGGTGCTTCGAAGCTGCCGTCCCGTTGCCCCTTTTTACTTTGTTTACCCACATAGATTTCTCCGCACTGGGCTGAAAATGCCAAAAGCGAAAACACTATAAAAACCGATATGAGAATGATCTGCTTCATCTGTTAATGATTTTTGTGGTATGCCTGTTTTAGTCCTGTGACAGACTAAAGCAGGCACATTTTTTTGCTCAATGACCATGGAAGAGCGAGTTCATACCATAACGCGCTACCATCTGTTCATCCATCTGCTACATAGGGCTATTAATAGCCATTATTCTGAACAAATTCGCCAGGATTGCTGACGGCATCCATCTGTCCCTGCGGAATAGGCCGAAGGCCATGTACGCCATCTTTAAAATATTGTCCTACATCAGGGTTGACCGCCATCAGATAGGAGCGGTTCAATTTGCCCATTCTTTTCAGGTCATACCAACGTGTATACTCACCACATAATTCACGGGCGCGCTCATCGAGTATAAACTGGGCCGTAAGATCCCCAGCTGTAATCTGTCTGGCTCCAACCCGGTCGCGTAACACATTGATGTAGCTGGCGGCTGTGGCATTGGCGCCGTTCAGATAAAAGGAAGCTTCAGCAGCAATCAGGTATACCTCCCCCAGGCGCATGACAGTAGCATAGGCGTCGCTGGTAAAATTGTTTGCCTTCGGACTGATTAACGATCCGGAATTGAATTTCACTAGAGATGGATAAAAACCGATGAATGGATTGTCCACCTGTCCCGGCTGCTGGTTTGTCCGCGTATATTTCATTTTGACCTTATTATCCGATCCATAGACATCTTCGAGGTCAAGCCAAATATAATGCTGTTGAAATTGGGTCTTTTTCTCTTCGGCGTAGCCGGTTTCCTCGCTACGGGCTATTTTAATCGCTAGACTTCCTTTGGGAAGGTTAGCCCCGACGGAGACAGCATTTTCATCACGGTCAAATTGCACGACAGCATCTCTGCTCCAGCTGTAATTGGCATTGGAGATCCACTGTGTTTGGAATGAAACACCATAACGGGGATCTAAGGTGTTATCGCTATTTTTGAATACATCAAGCAGGTATTTGCTCGGCATAAATGTTCCACCGGACCAACGCCCTACTTCGGTCTGAAATCCGGAAAGCTGTATGGCACCAAAGGTCGTCGGTGTACAGTAAAAACGCTTAAAATCATTGTTGTGATCGTATACATTGGTAGATCCATACTCCTGCGAGTAAGGAATCTGGTAAAGTGCTTCGGCGTTTTTCTTGTTATTTGCCGCATTAAAATTGTCTATAAAGGAGGCGTAAAGGCGTACATTGTAGCCTGCCTGGTTATCAATCAATTTCTTTGCCGCCAGCAGCGCTTCTTCCAAATATTGGTTGGCATTATATTCTTTTGTCTGCAAACAGGCCTTAGCCAATAGTCCCAATGCAGCCTTTTGGCTTGGCCGCCCGGCTTCTGTAGGTCCTACAGGCAAATGCTCTGCCGCAAATCTCAGATCGGGCAGGATACATTTTTCATAAATTTCCAACACAGGTGTACGTATGGCGGCAGTATTGGCTGTAGTTGTCTCCGTAAGATTGAGCGGACAAGGACCAAACTGTTCGACCAAATGAAAATAATACAATCCTCTTAAAAAATAAGCTTGGGCAACTTTTTCCTGTTTTTCCTGCTCACTAGAAAAATCTTTGACCTGATCTACTCTACCGATGACGATGTTGCAGTAATTGATGGCATCATAAGCACCATTCCAGTAATCCTTAGCCATGTCTATGGACATGGAGCCACCGGAAGCATATTTTAAATAATTTTGGTTGTTATTTGAATTGAGATCGGAAGTCCATAAATCTGTTCCTCCTTCGGTAACAAGTAAGAAGTTTCGCCCATAGAAATAACGTGGCAAATCAAAATAACAGCTATTGATTAATTTATCGAAACCGGCCTTATTTTCTGCGACTTTATCCACAGTGACCCCTGAGGGATTATATTCATCAAGACTACAGGAATTTAGAAAAAGGCCAGCACATAACAGTATATTAAAATAGTTGATTTTCATAACATATTGGCATTAAAAAGTAACATTCAATCCTACAACAAACTGCTTGGTCAAAGGAAAATTATCCGAACCGTTGGATTCGGGATCCTGATACTTTAACAAGTTGCTTTTCGTAAAGATGAACGGATTGTTAGCGGTTGCATAAAAACGGAAACGTTCCATGGAAAGCCGCTTAATAAATGATTTCGGCAAACTATAGCCCAAGGTGATATTTCGAATCTTGAAATAGGATCCATCCACGTATTTCAACGCATCAAACCCGATATAACCACTGGTCGAGGAATGTAATCCTGGTCTTGGCAAATAAGCGTCTGGATTTTCTGGTGTCCAGTAATCTATATCATCGGGACTATTTCCCACGCCTGTTGTCGGATCATATCGTGTGATCAGGTTGCTGGACAGCATCTGCCCCCATCTTGCGGTTAAAAATACCGAAAGGTCCCAGTTATTGTATTTAAAATTATTCTGAAATCCACCGGTCCATCTCGGGACCGCTGATCCGAGAATGCGCTTATCGTTGGCACCATAGGCATGGGTACCATCTTCATTGACCGTACCATCGGTGGCTAATTTAATATCACCTGGCCTAGCATTGAACAAGGCTGCCTGCTCCGCTTCACTTTCCTGCCAGATGCCGAGGTATTGATAATCAAAGAATGTTCTGATCGGCTGATTTAAAAATAGGTTATTTGAAATCAGGTCTTTTCCTCCGGGTAGTGCAGTCACACGTTCTTTATTCGCTGCAAAAGTCAATGTTGAATTCCAGGTAACCCCTTCCCCCTGAATATTTTTTGTATTTAAGGTCAGTTCAAATCCTTTGTTGTTCGTTGCACCAATATTCTGCCACATCTTGAAAGGGGCACCCCAGGAACCGCCTAATGAAGCTGGCATATCCCTTAGAAAGAGTAGATCTTTTGTTTCCGTATTGTACCAATCAATGGTCAGGTTGGCTCTTTGATTCATGAATTGCGCATCGAGACCAATATTGGTTGTATAGGATTTCTCCCAACCCAGGTCCTTATTAGCGAGTTGTTGATTCAGAATAAAAGCCGGACCAAGCGTACTTTCACCAAAGCCTACCGGCTTAGGTGCATTAAATCCGCCCGCCTGCGTACCGTAGGCACCCACACCACCAGAATTACCCGTGATACCATAACCGGCACGCAGCTTTAACTCCGATATTTTGTTTTTCAATGATGCAAAGAACTGCTCGTCACTCAGGCGCCAGGAAAAAGCTCCCGCTGGAAATACATCCCATTTGTTGCCTGCCGAGAGTCGGGAAACACCGTCCCAACGGCTTGACAAGGATAGCAAGTATCGTCCTTGATAATTATAGTTTACACGGCCCACATAAGACATCGACTGTGAACCAATATAAGAAGAACGGATTACGGAAGTTGTGGCCGCACTGAGGTTGTGGAAAGAATAGGAATCCAGGTCAAATCCCGACCCGCCGGCATAGGCTTGTTCCGCTTGATTTTTCGACCAGGATGTTACTCCCGTCACTGTAAAATGATGATCTTCCTGTAGGTTAAATTCGTAGTTCAGGATATTTTCCCAACGGTAGTTGTAATTCCTGTCATTGATAATTACGGCGGCCGGTAATTTGAAACCCGCCTCTGGATTGGCAATTGACTGCATTCCAAAATATCTTCCTGTACGTTGGGAGCCAATCGTCGCACCAAAAATTGAACGAAAGGAAAGTCCTTTGAACGGTGTAAAATCGAGATAGGCATTCCCCGCAAAATAATTGCTCAGGATATTATTTTTATACTGATCCTTGATCTGATCCGACAAGGGATTGGTGACCCCATCCACGGGTATATGATTGATATTGCCATCAGCATCAAACGCGTCTCCGAGAGGCAAAAAGGTCAGGCTGTTGCCGAATACATTCTGTGCGGCCTGATTATTGTCCTTATACGTGTACTGTAAATTCGTACCTAATTTAAATAGGTCAGAGAGTTTATGATCTATATTTGCCCTTACAGCGTATTTTTTACTATTATCATTTTTTATAAGGCCTTCTTCATCGTTGTAGTTGAGTGACAAAAAAGCTTTTGTTTTTTCATTCCCGCCATTCACTGAAAAGCTATAGTTCTGCTGGATTCCGTCTTTTAAGACCAAGTCCATCCAGTCCACCCATTTATCATTTTCAAAAGCCTCCAGCTGTGCGGGATTCTTAAAAATATTATTGGCAAATTCCGGATAGTTACCATGCTCACCCCGGTACGCTTCCCTTTTCAGTTTCATATAATCGTCTCCGACCAACCCATGGGGGTATTTGGGAAATCCATTATATCCAAAATAGGAATCAAAATTCACGATTGCTTTACCGGCTTTTCCCTGTTTTGTCGTAATGATAATAACACCGTTTGAACCTGCAGAGCCATAGATTGCCGTAGATGATGCATCTTTGAGAATGTCTATGGATTCGATATCGCTTGGATTTAAACTGGTAAAATCACCTGGGATACCGTCAATAATATAGAGCGGATTATTATCACCATTGATGGATCTGTTGCCCCGTAGGCTCGCACTGACATTGGCACCTGCACGTCCGGATGATTTGCTGATATCCAGACCGGAGACTTTTCCCTGAAGCGCGTCCATGACATTAGCCGTAGGCGTCATCATAATTTCTTCTGATTTGACCGAAGCTACCGCTCCTGTCAAGTCCCGACGTTTGGCCGTACCGTAACCGATGACCACGACTTCGTCCAATGCCTGATCATTTTTCTTAAGCACCACATTGACACTATTTCCAGCTTTTACGGTCAGCACTTTTTCAGCGTAACCCAATGATGTAATTTTGATGGAGCCACTTTCACCTGACAGCTTCAGGATAAATTCTCCAGAAGCATTGGACGAAGTGGTCTGCGTCGAATTACCAAGCGCCACAGTAGCGCCCACGATTGGATTTCCCTGCTCATCCGTAACTTTACCTTTTATTTCTTTTACCTGATTGACCGTGACTTTATGAAGCGTAGCGGCATTTGACACAGCAGTGGAGAAGAGTGCCCCGCCTAGTATAAAGCTGCTGCAAAAGAGCATTAACATCGGATACTTTGAACCGGAAGCAGCGGCCCCCAATGTCATTTTCCCGAGATTAATCTTGTTTGTATTCATATTGAGTTTTTAGATTTATTTGCGTAATGTGGTTATTTTTTTATTTGTTTAGATCCAGCTGTCTCTTTATCATAAATGAATAGCTGGACTTAGATCGTTATTTGTTTGTCACCTAAAGCCGAGCGGATGATCACAGTACAGGGTGTGTCGGCCATTTTTTGAATCATTCCCAATGCTTTTCCCTTAAATGTTTTTCTTTTGGGCTGATGTAAGCCCCTTAGATCGGCCTGAAATCCGTTATCGGTTCCGAGCACTTTCGCATTTCCCTTTACAATAAACTCAATTTCCTGATCATTGTGCAACACGGACTGTCCTGCCTTGTCCACCAGTTCTGCGGTCACAAAAAAAAGGTCTCGGGATTCTCCAGTGGCAAATTTTTCATGTTCCACAGAAACTTTTACTGCATGTGCTCCTGTAGCCGTGCGGACACTCGCTTCCTGAACAACTTTACCATCTCGTTTTTTAACGACTTTCAATTCCCCCTTTTCAAAGGGCACCTTCCAGCTGGCGTGCAGACGATCTGCGGTTTTAGCTGAAGTTCCCAGACTCTTTCCATTGAGAAATAGTTCGACATCATCAGCCTTATTATAATAGGCCCATACATCTACACTGTCGCCAGCTTTCCAATTCCAATGCGGTAAAAGATGAAGGACATCCTGGTTTGTCCATTCAGACTGATACATGTAGTACACATCTTTGGGAATACCAGCAAGATCAACAATACCATAATAGGAGCTCCTTGCAGGATAAGGGTAAGGAACAGGCTCCCCAAGATAATCGAAGCCGGTCCAGACAAATGTTCCCGCCAAAAAAGGACGGTTCTTAACCGCTAGCCAGGCTTTCTCATGGCTTGTACCCCAATAGGCAGCAACATTATCATAAGCCGAAACCGTAAAATCGGGATTACCATTGACGACATATTTGTCTTTTGATGATGCTGGCCATAGCTGAATCGTATCTTGCAACTTGTCGTATACCCCTCTAGTCTCTAGGGCAGAAACAGTTTCTGATGCCAACAGCGGTATATTTTTGAATTCTACAGGTAATTTATCATAATCTTCATGTTTGTAGTTGAAGCCCAGTACATCCAAAGCCTCTGCCTGTGCGATAAAATTCTTTACATAATTATTTTCGGTCAAGGCAGCAGTAACGGGGCGTGTTGGATCCAGAGATTTTACCAATTTGGCCATTTCTTGCGTTAAGGCAATACCCGTGGAGTCAAATTGTTCTCGGATTTCATTTCCGATGCTCCATAGGATAACCGAAACATGATTGCGGTCTCGACGCACCCATGTTTCAATATCCTTGAGGTGTTCCGTAGGAAAGTCAATGTGGTAGTCGAACTTATTTTTTCGCTTTTTCCACATGTCAAATGCTTCATTATAAACCAAAATTCCCATTTCGTCGCAAAGATCGAGTAACTCTTCTGCCGGTGGGTTATGCGCAGTGCGAATAGCATTGGCGCCCATTTCTTTCATCATGACAAGCTGCCTTTTTGCAGCGGACTTATTGAAAGCGGCCCCTAAAGCGCCCAAATCGTGATGCATGCAGACTCCATAAATCTTCAAAGATGCGCCATTTAAGTAAAAACCTGTTTTTGCATCAAACCGAATTGTCCGGAATCCGATACGCTTTTCAATTTGATCTTCAACTGTATTATTTTTATTTAAAAGAGTGAGTTGCACGCGATATAAATTTGGCGACTTTGGATCCCACAACTGGGGTTTTTCCACTTGAAGTGATGCATCAATATATCCATCTTTCTCAACCCCTGTTTTTTTCAGCAGCAGATTGCCATTGGGATCCCATACCGTAATTTGATATTTCTTCCCTGCAACTCCATTAGAACGGGACAGCTTGTTCAATTTGGAAAGTATTTTCAGCTGCCCCAGTTCACCATGGATTTCGGGCGTGGTGATAAAAGTCTCCTGCTCATCGAGGTGTACTGCGCTGCTCTTGATCAGGTAGACATCGCGGTAGATTCCGGAGCCCGAATACCACCTGGAGTTTGGCTGTTTACTATTATCCACACGGACAGCAATCCGGTTGGGCTGATTCCCAAACTTAAGGTGTGGCGTAAGATCCAGTGTAAAGGAAAGGTAACCATTGGGCTTTTTTCCCAAATAAACACCGTTGATCCATATTTCCGAGTAGCGATATATTCCGCCAAAGTAGAGTTGTATACTTTTGCCCTGATCTGCTGCCGGCAATTTAAATTCCTTACTGTACCAGCCAATTCCGCCCGGCAATGCTCCACCGGCATTTCCTGCGGGATAAGTAGCAGCAAAATCAGCGTTGATACTCCAGTCATGAGGCAGTTTGACCGATTCCCAGGCCTGCGGATTGATATCCTGCAGGCGGTAGCCCAACCGGTCCTGCAATGTAAAATGCCAGCTATCATTAAAGCTTATTTTGGCAGGTCCCTGTCCAGATACAAGTTGAAGCTGCAGTAAAAAGAGCATGGAAATAAAATAATGTAACTTCATGTTCAAATGGTGATTTATTAGCACCGCTTTCATTGCCGTCAATGAAAGTGTTGCCTATTTATTTATTAATCAATTTTAGGGTATTTATGCTACCCTAGTTTCAAAACTCAGGTGGAGAGGCCCTCCATAGATGATGATTGCCTAAGGGCTATTCTCGTTTTTGGTTTAAGATCTTAAAAATGCAGGTTACTCCGGCCTAAATCTTTAGAGGTCGCCAAGGCTATGCCGCGGTTACCTTTGCTATCTACGGCACAATAAAAGTGATAGACGATACCCTCCGTTTTCAATACAAAAGACTTGTGGGCATATTGCTGATCAAAGCTTTCACTTGATTCAATTAGGTTGGCGCCTTCCCAATCCGTCCAATGGATCAGATCTTTGGATGCTGCAAAGCGGTTAAATGCGCCCTTACGATCCTTCCAAAATGCCCCGAAATAGAACATTACCCAGGTGTCATGTATACGCTGGATCATGGGGTCGCCTGTGATACCCATGGGATGATGAACCACCGGATCTTTTTGAAAACGCTTCCAGGTTTTCATATCGTCAGATACGGCCATACCAATGCGTTCATACCAGCGGGTTGCCTTGTTGTTCGCCAAAGAATCGCCCACAGCATTGTAATACATCACAAAACGATGTCCTGTATTTTTATCAGGGTCTTCAATGACATAGCTTTTAAATAGCTTATGACGGTTTTCCCACCAAGAAACATCTGGGTCTGTACTGTTTAGGACTGGATTGGTCAGCTGCTGCCACTGGACGGGTTTGATGGGTTTCATACCGGTATAAGCGATTCCTATCGACAAAGGTTCAGGCTCATAACCTGCAGTAGAACCACCGAAATAGGACATCCAATATTTTCCAGCATAGGTATTGAGTTTATATTTTCCGGCCCATTTTGTATCAACCAAGGCATTGTAGCCTGCTCGCTGCTTGGCATCCCAGCTGCCGTCGGGTGCCACAGAGAGCTGTTTCCCCAGGGTCTTCCAATTCAGGAGATCCGAGCTCTGCGCTAACCAGGTCTCATAACCACTTCCATCAAATACAATATAGGTCATATACCAATATTTTCCGGCTTTGTATAGCGTTGGACAGTCCATCAGCTCACCTTTATGCTGCGGAACCAGCACGAGCCCGTACTTGTAAGGTGTCTTTACTTCTTGATAAATTTTTGTCATTTCCGCACTGGAAATTCTTTGGGCCTGTGCCCGAGATGTCCAGCCTGGCAATCCAAAAAACAGCAATATTAGTATTCTTTTCAGTTGTCTCATCTATAATCGTTATTCTTTCATCGTTGCTTTCAAGTCCCCCATGTGACAGCAAAACCATCGTCCATGCTACTTTTAACGACAGGGGGCTTGCTTGTTTTTACTTTGTGATGGTATATTTTCCGGAACCCAACTTCAGCTCTACCTGCTCCTTCGCAGACAACACGAGATCGGGGTCCAGCTGTTTTCCATTAACCAGATAGCTTCCTTTGGGCAATACCAAGGTACATTGGCTATTGACGGGGATCTCCAACTTGTACACTTCCGCTTGTTCCCGGTTAAAATAGATCTTCCCATAAGGGCTTCCAAAACTTATTTCACAATCCTTCAGCAGGTCTATCATTTTGGGCTCGATCCGAAAATTTGTAAATGCGGTAGAACCTGCAGCTTGCTGTATGCCACCCAGACCGGTATGAAACCATTCCATCAGGTGTCCGAGCATAAAATGATTATTGGAGACATTCGGGAGCCCCGCCCAGGATTCGGTCAGTGCTGTGGCACCTTTCCGCAGCTGATAACCATATCCGGGCCTGTCATCACGGTGATGCATGGCATAGATCAGGTCATCACGGTTGTTGGCCTGCAACACCTGCAACAGGTAACGATGACCGATATCTCCAGCAGTCAACGCTGTATCGTTTCGACAGACCGTTTTTGTT
This sequence comes from Sphingobacterium sp. B29, assembly GCF_001952815.1. Classification (NCBI taxonomy): domain Bacteria; kingdom Pseudomonadati; phylum Bacteroidota; class Sphingobacteriia; order Sphingobacteriales; family Sphingobacteriaceae; genus Sphingobacterium; species Sphingobacterium sp. B29. The sequence continues at coordinate 5,998,040 of NZ_CP019158.1, forward strand.
AATCTGTCAAAGACTGCCTGTTCAGCCTCCTGAGGTACTAAACCAACGTAGAGCGGCATGGCCAGCGCTGTCTGACTACCAGAGCCATAGCTATGCTCCTGAGGTCGATAAAATTGCTGATTGAACGCATTGAATACAGCCTGCTGTAACGTCTCGAATTTTTTGGCATCTTCTTTTTTTCCAAGCTGCGTAGCAATTTCTTTCATCAGTTTGAGGTCATAGTAATAGATTGCCGTAGCCGTGATTCCCGGGGTAGTCAGCTGGGAAACACCCGGACGCTCTGGTCCCAAATCATACCAGTCACCCAAGCCCTGTGTCAAAATATGGTCCTTCGCCTTGGAGCCCAAATAATCGATATAATGGGTCATCATGGCATAATTATCGGCAAGAAAAGCGTTGTTTCCATACCAGCGATAGGCATACCAGGCCAGGATAATCGAGCTGCTCCCCCACTCGGGTGAGTCCCTGAACATATCGCCCCCCCAGTCAAACTGTACATATTCGGGCGCTATTTCAGGAACCAGACCATCCTTTGTCTGAGATTGTCGCATATCTCGCAGCGACTTGGCAAACAGGCGTTCAGCATCAAAGTTAAATTGTACCGACGGCCCCATTAAATGTAACTGCTCCAGCCAGCCCAATTTTTCGCGGTGTGGACAATCGGTAAAGACACTGACCATATTACTCTTAATAGCCCAATTGATCAATCCATGGATCTGATTAAATAGCGTATCGGAGCTTTGAAAGCTTCCTACCTGCGCTGTACTATTCCGGATATGGGCCAACTGTATCGCATCCATCCGAACCGCTTTGCTACCGGCAGGATGTAACTGAACTTCGGCATAACGAAATCCATAATACGTAAAACGTGGCTGCCAGGACACAGCCCCATCTTTTGCAAAAATATATTGATAATAATAGGGGCTTCCTGAATGTTTTTGACTAGGGCGTCCATCCGCTGTCAGCAATTCGGCCGGATACACCCGTACGGTATCACCAGCTTGCCCGGTCATTTGCATGGTGACTATGCCTGATGCATTCTGTCCAAAATCATAGGTGATCCGTTTCCCCCCATCAGCCTGCTGAAATCCAACAGGTGCGAAGCGCTGCATAATTTTCACCGGATCGATATCCTGTGCCCGTAGATGTGGTCCATCCGTTATGACCGCTTGCTGCCAGTTCCGGTCATCGTAAGCAGGAGCTGACCAATCCTCAGGCAAAATCCGTGCATCATAATCCTCGCCCCCATACATGCTGGAAAAAGTAATTGGCGACCGATGTGTTTTCCAGCCGGCATCACTAACGATGATTTCTTGCGTCCCGTCCGTGTAGGTATTGACGATCTTAAGTTTGAGCTTTGGCAGGCCAAAAGCAACTTTATGTTTTTGAAATCGGCCTTTAATTGGTGGGATATAATAAAACCCATTTCCTAATAGGGCAGCGATAGTATTCTTTCCCTGTTGCCAGGCTTGGGTAAGATCGTAAACCACATAATAGGCTTCTTTATCGTATTTTGTCCAACCCGGCTGTAGCACTGCATCATCTACCCGCTTGCCGTTCAATAGCAACTCGTAATGTCCCAAGCCTGCCACATAAGCGATTGACGAACTGATCTTCTTTTTCACCTGAACTGATTTCCTGAAAACCGGAAGGTCGTAAGTTTTATCCAACCGAAGCTTACTGGAGCTTAGTGGCAGTGGATTGACCAACGAATCCGGTAATATATCTTTAGCAATCCATCGGGCATTCCCCCAATCTTCTGCATTCAGCAATCCCGTATGAAATCGTTGTACCGCGCTTCTGGCTGTCTCGTTTTTATTATCACGAACGTGTATCCTGATGTAATAACTTGTACCTGTAACTAAAGGGCTTCCCTGGTATAACAAATTTAGGGATTGTTCTGTCGCTACCCATTGGGAATCCCAAAGTATATCCTGTTTTGCAAAACGAGTGCTTTTACTGATCCAGATACGATAAGCTTGTTGTTGTACATCAAATTTATCGCTGTGCAATTGCCAGCTAAATGAAGGTTTTAATGTATTTATACCCAATGGGTTTTCGCGTCCTTCTATCAAAACACGCGTTACTGATAACTTGGCCATACCAACTATGGGCATAGCAAGCAATAACAGAAAAATGCTTCCTAAAACGATTCCCTTTTTTACAATATTCTTCATTCTTTTTCTTTTTTCCCCGACTGTATTCATATCCAACTATTAAGGCGCTTCAGTCATCACGCGGACACGATCCTGTATCAGTCCCGAAACATTGATTGTCGAAACGCTGGTATCTTTACACACAAAAACACTATTTTTAATCTTGATATTTTTAGCATCTTTAATCGACAAATACCGGTCACCGCGTCCGAAAACACGATCAATAGATACGTTTTCCAAAACAGACTCCGGAATACCTTCAATCTTAATACAGTTTTTAGCCGCATCAATATATATATCCTTTATTTGGATATTCGAGAAACGTGGTGTCAGAGCATTCTTCTGAACTTCGAAATCACGGCTAGCCTGATTGCCTACATGTTGGGCCTGTCCCAGCATATCCCAGCGTAAAGCTGATTCGACCTCCTGCATCCGGATACGCTCAAAGTAAATATCAGATCCGCCACCACCCCGTGGCCTTCTCGTCTTAAAACGGATACCAACATTGGTTTTTCCAAACACACAGTCATGGACATACACGTGCTTGGCCATGCCGCAGTCTCACTACCGATCGTAAACCCACCATGACCTTTTTCCGAAAAACAATAGCGGACAACAATATCCTGCGAAGGTCTGTTCACCCGCAGTCCATCATATCCACGTCCTGCTTTCACGGCAATGCAGTCGTCGCCGGTATTCAGAGTACAGTACTCCACAAGTACACGGTTGCATGATTCAATATCGATCCCATCCCCACGTGGTATACCCATAGAATGGATGCGGACTCCACGGATCACGACATCCTCACAATAAGTGGGCACGATATTCCAAAAAGCCGTACGCTCGAGCGATACACCTTCAATCCAGACCCTTTTGCAGTTAATGGGCGCAATGAGTGCCGGTGGAAAGATGAAATCTGCGGTCTTTCCATCGTAAATCCGCTGCTCAACAGGCGTATTACTGTCGACAATATTTTCAATGACGTCATGCGTCATGGTTTTATTCCGGACGCTGCCTTCACCGGGGCCAATAATTCTACCTGATCCCGTGATGGCAATGTTTTCTGCCCCATTGGCGTAAATACAAGCCCCCAAACTATATAATTCTACCCCTTCGTTCCGTGTAAACACCACAGGCAGAAAATCATTAATTTCATTCTTAAATTCCAAAACGGAACCTTCATCCATTTTTAGATTAATATGGGATTTTAGCGTAATACGTCCTGTATGGTGGTGTCCTTTCAGTACTAACGTACCTCCTCCATGAGCTGCAAGCTGATCGAGCTTACCCTGAATATCGTCATTCGGCCATACCGTATCTTGTCGCATCGGAAATGTTGGCCGCTGGACATTCCATGCCGTAAAAGGGGATTGCACCTTTTCTGGCTCAGCGGGCATCTGTCCAGCCCCTACCTGATCGGAACGCAACAGTATCTTATTCAGCCGCTTTCCAATCGGAAGACTTCGACATCCCTGCATGCCCATTACTACCACTACAAGCGATATTATCCAGTTTAATTTCATTGAAACACCTGTTTTACGTAACGTGTATTTGCACCAAAATTTTCTTTGACGGCACGTGGTGATAGATTAGCATCGCGAGATCGCTCGATCACGAGCCAACCGCGCCAGCCCATACGGTCCAAGGTCCGTTTTACCAAAGGCATATGCAGTCGTTTGTTATTTTCGAGCCATACACCATCTTCATCCGTACAGTGAATCTGACAGATCCGCTTCTTTCCTAAAATAGTCAGCTCCTGAATCAGATCACGCCCTTCTTTCAACGGATTGGAAAAATTAAAATAGATTTGGATATGTTTGGACCCAATTTCCTTTAAAAGCTCAACCTCAGCTTTTGCATCCAATGCTGTTTCAATCCCGATGATCACACCGGCCTTTTTTGCCATTTCACCTACTATACGAAGACGCTCGACGATAGCAGGTCGCAGTTCGGGATATTTAACCAAGTCGCACGTCACGCCTAAAGGCAAAAAAGCCACTTTAACCCCCATTTTCTGACAAGTGTCCAAACAATCCCCTACCATCTGCTGATAAGTCGGCCGCGTAGCAAAAGACTGTGCATAAAAGCCGGTCATGGCCAACGAACAGATCGTTATTCCGGTTTCCTTTGCTTTGTCAAGAAAGGCCTTCCGTTGCGCAGGATCGCCCAACTTACTATCGAAAGTAATCCGGTTGCCCAATCCGCCCATATCAACTTCCAACCCATCCGCTCCTATTTCTTTTGCCAGGTCAAATGCACTTAGTTTTTGCCGCTTTAAAATCATCAGATCAATTACGGCGACATTGTAACGCTGCTTAGGTGCGGCAAAGACAGCAGAAGGCAGCGCTGCTACACCAATTAAGGCCAAGGTATCGCATATAAATTTCTTTCGGTTCATCATAGTTCAATCTGATATGATTTTAACAATGCTTTCAATTGTTCCATCCCACGAATCGCGTTTTTTGGTAAGTTTTCCCCCTTCTTTCCAAAACTGTATAACAACTCCTCTGGCTCGATCTGAATACCGGTCTCCGCGATGTTATCGGCAGCTTTCGCTTGATCCAAACGAAAATGATCTAGCAGGAATTTGTAGAGCGCCTGTCTTTTGTTATAGCCAAAATCATGACCTTCCTCAGGAAAATGTGCGTGTTGTACCTGATTTTGCTGCCCATAATATCCGTATATCCTTTGCAGGTATGGAAAATCGTTGATAGCAGTCTCCTTCGTCCAATCCTGACCATCGGAGATGATCAGCTGTGGTTTGGGCGCTGTCATCGCAGCCAGTTCGACATTATTGGTCCCGCCACAGACAAAATGCACGGGCAGTCCACTCTCACAGGGACATCCACCAAAGAAGTAGGAGGACATCGCCACGACAGGAGCCACCAACGTAAAGCGATCGTCTAAGGCAGCCATCAAAATACTGTGACTACCCCCACCCGATCCGCCACTAATGCCTATCCTGCTTCGATCGATCTGTGGTAAGCTCATAACATAATCTAAAATACGCGCTGCACCCCAAGTCTGCATCAACATAGCCTCACTGCTGCGATGGTCTGTCGACGCAAACAGTAATAGGGACTCGCCCCAGGCAAATAGGTCATAGCTTACAGCCATACAGCCCAGTCGAGCCAAGGTGATAAATCTCTTCTGCGCATCCGAACGATACCGCTGCTGTGGCCAATGACCGTCAGGAGATAATACCACAGGAATGTTTTTCTTCTGTTTGAGCGGAGAATAGATACTGCCATTGATATAGACCCCTGGTATAATTTCTAAGGCAAAATTCTGAACTTGGTAGTCCGCATAGCGACGTACCCTGCCCAATCGAATGGGTTGATTCGGTATACTTTTCAGCTTATCCCAGTACATCGCTTGTCTCAACGCAACACGCAATTGATCTTTTCTCTTTTCCCAACTTGCCTTATCCGTATATTTTTTGGACAGTAAGCTCAAAAAATCCCAACCCTCCTGTGGTTTCCAGCGGTTATATTCGTATGATTTTAATTTATAGGTATCGGGCTTGGCTTCCTCCTGCAGTTTAAACCCCAAGGGATACAGCAAATTGATTTCTGTGCCCACAAGATCTGCCCTAAACTTCCAAGGTGCGTAGTCCACCATAATGTCTTTGACATTGCGTGGATCATATTTGATCTTGACCTGATACCGTTCTTGCATCATTGCCAGAACTTTTTCCAGGGGTTGCTTAAATTTATGTTCATAATTGAGTAAGCTGTCCTGCCCCTGGACAACAAGCGAGACAAAAAACAAGCAGACTGCACAGACGAACTTAATCTTCTTCCTTAACATATGCATTAGGGTCTGGTTTTTTATATCCTTTTTTTGTTGGCCAGATGCCGTCCTCAATTGGGATTAATTTCACTTTCTTCGGATCTACGACGACATGTTTCATTTTCTTTCTACGCCAGGTGTAGCCAAAATGCAATAGCCCATCTTTCGTTTGAATCACTGCAGGATAAGAATACTGACTGATTGGCGAATCCTCAAGTATAAGTGCGGCCTGCCACTGCTTGCCATCTTTGGAAAAAGCCACATTCAATGGTGTACGCGCCCCTTTGGCTAAGTTACCTTCCGGAAGCACGTGGTTATACACCAATACATGCCGTCCGTCTTTTAGCGTTACGGCATCCGTACCCGAATTATTATTGGGGAGCGTCGTTTTTTCCAGTGGGGTCCAATGTTCGCCCCAGTCCTTAGACCAAGATGTTACGACCGCACGGTTGCGTGTGCGCGCCAATATTTGCAACTGACCATTTCCGTGATCAAGTATGCTCGGTTGTATGGCATCCAGATTATCTGCACCACGGGCAATCGGCCCTATTTTACGCCAGGTCTTTCCAAAATCCGAACTCGCCTCAAAATGTACGTTCCAACCATTTCCTTCGGTGCTTGAAGGACTCAGCAAGGTGCCATTTTGCAAAAGAACAGGCTTATTTTTCACCGGTCCAATAAAGCCTTCAGGTAACTTTTCGGCAGCAGACCAGGTCTTACCGCCATCTTTGGAGTGTTTGAGCATGCCCCACCATTCCGATGGTTTAGGCCCAATTTTATAGAATAACAAGAGATCTCCGTTAGGTATTTGATATAAAACTGGGTTCCAGGTCGGCAAGCGCTTGCCATCCGGTTGTACACCATCCGCTGCCGACACTGGCGCTAACCAGTTGCCGTTTTCAAATCTGCTCACATAGATCTCCACATCGGGATGACGTTCTTTCGTTCCACCAAAAAAGGCATAAACCAAACCTTGGTCTGTCTCTGCCATGGTAGCGGAATGACAGGAAGGGAAAGATGCCGTATCATAAATAAACTCATCTTTTATGACCCCTTTTTGCCATTTTTTTAATGTCGGATTTTGTCCGTAAGAACTCAAGGAGCATAAAAACAATAGGGCTGTTGCCAATTTGATCTTTATCTTCATCTGTTTATCGATATTTTATACGTATGCATCTTAACTGGTTTTTCCCCTGCCAACGCATACGATGTTTGTTTTTTATTGGAACTGATTTGGTAAACTCAAGTCTATTTTTGTTGCTTTTCTTTTTCGGATTTTACCTTTGCCACATAATCTTTGAATAATTGACGCCAATTGCGGCCGTTGGCATTTAAGTAAGCTTCACATTTATTTTTGTAAATTTCAAAAATGGCAGAAACTTGCTTAATCCCTTTATAATCTATTGCTTTTTCGCGGGCTTCTTCTAAATTTTTACGGATGGTCTGTTCCTCAACTGCTGTCAGATCTGGGACAATTGCCTTATATCCTTTTAAGGTGAAATCAACTTTTCCGATCGTGTATTTGTCCAAGATAAAAGCAACCTGTTGCTCTTCAAGCTCTTGATGCAAACCAGCCATCAAGTTGTTGTGTATAGAATCGGGCTGCGCTGAATCTGCAATAATGGAACGATCCATATCACTTAATTTTTCGCCCGTGTACGGATTTATTCCTGCTGGAACAGTACTAATCGGATGGCTATTATGCCACTCTTTCACGGCTATCAAATGGTTCAAGATCAAGCTTTTGATCTTTTCTTCTTTTGCAGGATTGGCAAGCTTGAGCTCTGCAGTCCACTCCTGCGATTTTTTCTGCTCCGTTGAATTGTCCTGTGCATACAAACTCAGTGCAAACAAGCTGAGGATAAAGATTGACAAAGTCTTTTTCATATTGTTATAATTTAATGCTGAACTGGTAATCTCCGGATCCGATCATGAACCAAGTGCCTAATTTTTCCTGTCGTAGGATCTGAATATCTTTATCGTTTTTTAATTTTCGGTTGCTTTCCAGGATAGATGACCGTACTGTTGTGGGCAGATAGATCTCTGCTTTGGTATTGGCCGGAATAGAAATCTTCCATTCAAAAGCCGATTTGCTTTTGCTCCAATTGGATTGAATGGTTCCATAAACACTTTTGTAGCTTGCATCCACATGATCCAACCCTGCTACGACCTGCGGTTTCATGACAACAGTCTGAAAGGCATGCTCCTTTGATTTGATACCCGCTAAATCCTCATAGAGCCATACCAAGAGATCGCCCAACATCATCACATGATTTTGTGAATTCATCTTGGGATGGGCTGTATTGCCATTCCATAGTTCCCAAATTGTTGTGGCCCCATTTTCGACCATATAACCCCAGGAAGGATAGGTCTTATTGGTTGCAATCTTATAGGCAAGATCTGCTCGTCCGATTTCGGTGAGCGCACGCATAATCCATTGTGTTCCGATAAGTCCTGTACTCAGATGCCCCCGATTTTCTATTTCGACAATCTCCACAATCCGCTTACTGAGCTTTTCTTTGTTTGTATCTTCGACTAAGCCAAAAGATAGCGCCAATAAATTATCAGTCAATGAATTGCTACCATAATATCCTGCATCGTGATAGAAAGCGGCATTAAATGCGACTCTCATCTTCGCTGCACGATCCAAAAAGTTAGCTTGATCCTGTCCGTTGCCGACGAGGACACTAAAGCGGGCCATGGTCTGTAGCAAATGATAGTAATAAGATGTCGCGATCAATGCGCTTGGATATTTTTTATCGGCAATCTTACCTCTGCCGGCTTCAATGGTTACCGGTGGGAAACACCAATCTCCATAACTGTCCTTGGTAATGATACCGCCCGGGCCTGTATAACGGGCCTGCATATAATCCATCCATTTTTTCATGGCCGGATAATGTTTTTCCAAAATGCGTAGATCTCCGGTCTGCTGATAGAGCATATCGGCGATAAATAGATAAGTTCCTGGCCAGCTGATATTATCACTATAGTAGCGCCAGAAAACTGGTGCAACATCCGGTAACGCGCCATCCTCCTTTTGGGACAGCCGAATATCTTCGAGCCATTTATGATAAAAATTGGCGTTATCAAAGAGGAAGTTCTCACCGTATGCACTGACTGGACGGTCACCCAACCAGGGCTGACGCTCATTGCGTTGAGGACAATCTACCGGAATACCTTTGTAATTGGAAGCGATACCCCACCATGCATTCTGATGAATCTGATTGATGAGTGTGTTGGAAGACACAAAGGTTCCTGCATCGGGTATATCGTCGTAGACAAAACGGCCAACAAAATTACTTTTTGAAGCTACACCCGGATAGCCGCTGACTTCGACATAACGAAATCCATGATAAGTAAATCGCGGCTCCCAGGTTTCCTTTCCGCCACCTTTTAATATATAATGGTCCGTTGCTTTCGCGTCACGCAGATTGGTCGTAAATAATTCGCCGTCTTCGGTCAAAGATTCTGCAAAACGGAATGTCACTGCTGTTCCACGCGTACCGGACACCGTCATCTTTACCCAACCCGAGAAATTCTGTCCGAAATCAAGGATGTATTTTCCTTCAGACTTTTTGACGATCGAAACCGGTGCAATATCTCGCATCACCTTCATACCTTCCGACTGCGCTTCATAATTGCCACCGGGCTCCTGCACAAAAGCAGCCTTTAACCATGTTTTATCGTCATAATCCGGATTTGCCCAACCCGTTAGTTCTTTTCTGGCATCATAATTCTCACCGTCATATTCGTTATTTGCCGTTATGGGTCCTTCGGTCGTTCCTTTCCACGAATCATCGGTCTTAATGACCTCTGTTGAACCATCCGTATAAGTCAGCATAAGCTGCATCTGCATTTTTGGGAATCCAAAAGTTTTCACTTTATAGGGCTTTGCTTGACGCATGGCATAAAACCGTCCATTTCCCAAAATGACACCAAGCGCATGTTTACCCTGCGAAAGTGATTTTGTTACATCCAAAACATTATATTTAATGTTCTTGGTATAATCCGTAGGCACTGGAGCCAGTACTTGATCCCCTATCTTCTTGCCGTCGATATATAACTCATAAAGTCCGAGCCCCATCACATAGGCTGTAGCCTGCTTAATCTGCTTGGTTGTTATAAATTCCTTTCTGAAATAACGGGCAGCCAATTGACCAGTCTTTTCATTGTCTGTCGGGAAGTACTGATCAAAACCAATCCAGCGTCCTGTCCAATCCTTGTAATGCAGCAGTCCCATGGTCCAACCCGCCGGCTCAGACCAGCTACTTTCACCCTTATTCGTATACACTTTTACTTTCCAGAACACTCCCATGCGGCTCCGCAGAGCGCTGCCTGCATAAATAACATGCGTAGAATTATTCGAAAGCTGTTTCCCAGAATCCCAAAAATCGCCGATATTCTGATCCAGTTTTTCTTGTGAAGAAGCAACCAAAACCCGATAGGCTTCTTGTCGGATAGACCGCCCGCTGCCCTGCAATTGCCAGCTCAGTCTTGGAGCAATGGCATCTATACCGATCGGATTCGAACGTAATTCAGTCCGCAGGTTTGCAACAGTGATCTGCGCTGTAGCTTGATGCCACAAGATCGACAAGAAGACCATTACAGTAGATATGACAGTTCCTGCTTTCATTAGTTTTCAAAATCAAAATAGAGGACCATATGCAGCGCCCGGCTCGGTTCCTTCTCAAAATCGTAGTAAACGTGCTTCATGCCCATAGGCCCGGTCGTTTCTGGCTTTTGTGTTTTCGTGCCGATGGCTGAAATACCATTCATAAAAGAAATATCGCCTTTCGGAAAAGTAGGTTCCATGTTTTTCCATTCGGTATCTTGCTGTCCTTTTGGCGTATATAAACGCAGAAACACATCCTCCCGATCGGTAAACACGCGGAAACTTTGATCCTTTCCGATAAATTTGGTCCAATACATATTGGCATGGTACCCTTTAAATTCGGGATATTCGAATGGCGATTCGCCCGTTGCGGTATTATTGTACTTCTTTTTCCAAACGCCAAACTGATTCCCTTTCATCCGATTTTTCCAAACCCGATAAGGGCCCATTCCCCGATACTCAACACCTTCGATTTGATCTTCTGGAAAATCGAAATTCACTCCAACAAAACGTGTAAAATAACTTTCAGGAAAATATTGAACATGCATTTTCAACTGTCCCGAAGCAAGGATTTCCCAACGCAAGGTATTATAACTATCTTTTTTATCAAAAGTAGATGCGATAATCACTTTCCCTTCCTCACGGCCCAATTTGAAATTCTTATAATTTGTCGCCGCTTCCTGCAAAACCGGTCCGTTTTTGAAAGGAATTATTCCTTTGGCATTTTGAACCTGCTCCAGCAATCCGCTTCTCTTATTGATTTGAAAGCGAATGCCATTCGCTTTCACCAGATAGGCATTCGCGGTCTCCTGTACGGCAATCTCCCCTGTTCCATTTGGTTTCAGAAGGCTACTTGCCACCTGATTCGGCAATGTAATCGGAAAGCTCCAGGTAAAGAGTTCCTGTTGATGCACATCCTTTGCGGTAAGATATAAGACATCAAAGTCCTCCCAACCCGTAGGGAAATCAACTTTTAAAATCCCTTTATCACCGGGGCGGATATTGGGAGCGACAATCGTTCCGCTTTTTGTTGCTTTCACTTCATCATAGCCGCCTAACTTTTTGAGTTCGTACGAAAATGTACACTGATTAGTATTGGTAAAAGAATATCTATTTTCAATATGGAACGAACCATCAAATCCTTTTGTCATTTCTCGTTTTTCAAAGAAGATAGGACTCCAAACTTCTTTTATGGTAAAGAAGCTTCCTTCCTTTTCGCCATGTGGACCAATAATACCATCCGAACCGCGATTTCCATCAGTATCTATAATACCGCCTTTATCTGTCCTAACGATCCCCTGATCGCGAAAATCCCAAAGAAAACCACCCGCAGCAAGGGGATTGGCAAGCATCGCTTTCCAATAATCTTCCAATCCAGCACCATGCCCGCCATCGTACATGCCATGCAAAAACTCCGTCGGCATAATGATATTGTGTCCATGATCATAGGTACCAATACCATAGTTATATTCCCGGTAATGGGTTGTTTCAAAACCATCATGTACGGCCCAAGGATAAATCACGGCACGTTTTTGAATATCCTCCTCTGCGAAGATGGGATCGAAATCCGGATTATGCCCACCTTCATTCCCATTTGCCCAAAAAACAACGGACGGATTATTTTCGGATACCACCATCATCTCCCGCAATAATTTAGTACCGACTTCCTTATCGTAGTGCCCGTGCCAGCCCGCTATCTCGTTCATGACATATAAACCCAATGAATCACAGACAGCCAGAAAATGATTGTCTGGTGGATAATGGGCCATCCGAACAGCGTTCATATTCATTTCCTTCATGAGTTTCACATCGGCAATGCTAACTTCTTTACTCGTCGTCCGTCCGGATTCCGGAACGAACGCATGCCGATTGACACCTTTAAATCGAACCTTTACGCCATTGACATACACGCCATCACGTTCTTTCACTTCTATGGTTCGAAAACCAAATTTTTGCTCCAGCTGGTGCTGTACCTTACTATTTTTCGACAAGGTAAATTGTGCTATATATAAGTTTGGAAATTCAGCAGACCATAATTGCGGAGCTGAAAATTGTCCCTCGAGCCAATTGTTTTTGTCTGACAGCTTTGCTTTCAGCTGTTTTCCAAATTTCTTTCCTTTTGCATCAAGCAGTTGAACCGTAATTTCGTCCGCTTCTCCCACCGTGGCAATTTTAGCCCGGAATGTACCATCGGCTTTTGCATCCAACGAAACACGTTCAATATGATGCAGGGGCAGAGCCTCCAAATAGACCGGTCTAAAAATGCCGCCGAAAATCCAGAAGTCACCTTCCCGTTCCGCCGCATTCACTGACTTGTTTGCCGAATGCTTAGCAACATGGACCTCCAATAGATTTTCTTCGCCAAATTTCAATAGTTTTGTAATATCGTATTTGAAAACATAATATGATCCTTGATGGATAGCGCCAGCCAGCTTACCATTGATCTTGACTTCGGTATCGGTCATCGAACCTTCAAAAACTATCCGAACCTGCTTATCTTTCCAGGCATCGGATACATTAAATCTATATTTATAGTGACCGACCTCTTTGCCTTTATCAGCCTCTTTATTGAAGCCGTAATTATATTTCCCAAAGCCCTGTTGTTCCCAGTTGGAGGGAACTGGTATTTTAGTCCATTTCCCAGCGTTCAAGCCTTCGGTCACATAAAAATCCCATAACACACCATCATCCTTTCCTGTTCCAGAGAGGTATTGGCTCGCTGTTTTTTGGGCAGATACCTGCAATCCCATAGTCCCAAAAAAAAGTAAGGATAACGCTATTTTTGTTTTCAAGTTCATGATCGCTAAAGACTATTTCAATTTAATATGTTGTAATGGATTATTTGTTCTAAAAGGTGCGGCCGGCAGGTCAGCGGTATTCACCAGGTTGGGTTGCGCGACTTCGTCCCATCCGAACCGAACCTGACGGATCTGCTGTACCTGGTCACTTTCAAGTATGACTGTCTGTCCGTTGATAGCAGCCTGTGCTGGATAAAAGATGCCATCCTCACCCGCAACTTCAAATGATGTTAAGAGGTTACCATCAATGGCCTTTAAGCCTTTCGCATGTTTCAATTTTACCCTTGCTTGTTTGCCTTGATATTTTACGATCTTTAGTTCAGGGCCATCGGCTACAATATTTTTATGATAGACATATTTTAAAGCCTTAAGGGCATGACGACGACCGATTTCCCATTTATAACTTGGATGGAGATCGTGTGGATCATCGACCAAATCCGTCGTAATGATACGTGCTGTATGCGGCAATTGTAAAACCAGATCTTGGGCTTCCCGAAATTCCGGCAACACCGTTCTCGGCATACGGACATGATCTTTTTCGTCCAGGGAATAATAAAAAGGTGCGATCTCGGTAAAATAAAACGGTAATTTGGGGTTCTCCCAAAGAGTCCGCCAATTTTCGATCAGCGCCTTCATTTTATAACTATAACTAATATTCTCTTTTAAAAAGGTATTGGATTCACCTTGATACCAAACAAATCCTTTTAAGGTATAAGGCGCTAATGGCTCAATCATCGTATGAAAGAATTTACCGGGATCGCCTTCTTTCTTTTTATCTTTCAGATAAGGTGAACCTGCCCAATATTCTTCAGAGAACCAAGGCTCGATTCTGCTGCCGCTCACAGCTGATGAAATAATGCCTACAGGAACACCTAATTCTTGCTGTAGCGTTTTCCCAAAGAAATAGGCCGGTGCAGAAAATTGACGCAGTGCCGAATCCCGTGCTACAGCCCAGCCCTGATATTGGCCATCCGGCTTGGCCAGAAATTTTCGGCGTACTAAAAAAATTCGGATATTGGGATTGTTTGCTTCTGAAACTTCATTTTTAGGGAAATAGGTACCTCTCAACGGAGCTTTAACTTTCTCAATTTTACGCATTTGGTATTCCATATTCGATTGGCCCGAGCACAACCATACTTCACCGACCACAACATCTTTAAGTTCGATCGTATTGTTTCCCCTGATGGTCAACGTCTGTCCAACCGCATTAGCCGGCATGGCTTTTAGTTCAACTTTCCAACGACCATTTTGATCGGCTTCTGTCGTCTTCAACTGGTTTTGAAAAGCTACGCTTACCTGCTCGCCAGGGCTCGCTGAACCAAAAATCGCGACCGCTTGGTTGCGCTGCAAAACCATGTGATTCGCAAAAATATTCGGCAATATGACATTCGCCTTTGCCGAAAAACCGGCTACCAATAAAGCTATATGTACAATAAACCGTCTCATTTATTTCAGCTTTTGAGCTTTCAACGAAGTAATCTGATAAGTAGCTTCTTTTACCGAAGCTCCCGCATTTTCGACATCAAAGTCCTGATCTGTTTCCGTATCCGCATTGGGAAACCTTCTGACATCGCCCGTACGGAACGACACTTTGCTCACGTTGCTTACGGGTTGGAAAAATAGCTTCATACCTTTGTCCTCGCCATTAATGGCAACTTGATAAGAACGGGTGTTCACATCGAAAGTTAACACAAAGTGGTAAGATTTTCCAACCTCATATTTCGTCAACGAAGCATTTCGGTACCCGGCTTTATTTTTAATAATGCCGTCTTTGTCCATGATAATTCGCGCAGCTGCTAAGCCACTATCATTCACCAATTCGATCTGTAAAGAGCCATGATCATTTTGCTGTGGCGTCACCGTAAATTCAATGGTCCCTTTTTGGGCCGATTGAATCACACGATCTGCCTTCGCATAGTCAAAAGGATCTTTATCACGCAAGACCAACGCTTTTCCTTCAACCTTGGCACTTGCCCACAATGGACTATAGATATTCCAGTTGTTATAGGCTTGTCCTGCATTTTTCGCAAAATCGTCGTTCACGGCCTCATCTACGGTAGATTTGATCGGAACAGGCACAACTGCAGTCCAAATATCTTCCTTGTTCATGCTGTACGTCAACCACATGTTACGATCGGGAACAACACCATTACCTTCGACGATACCACGAACATATTGCGGTCCATAAGACTTATAGTTACCGCCATAACGCATAGTGGTGATCTCCCCGTTAACCAATAACAAATCCGTGTAATTCAATCCATCATTACTGGTCGATACGGCCAACGGCCATCTGAATTCCGATGGGTTATACACTGTTGCATAGCGCCCGTCGGATGTTTTTTGTCCCCAGATTTTTGCATTGCTATTCACAAATCCGGGGGCACGCAACGGTGAATATTGCCAGGTCTTTCCATTGTCCTTGCTCATCGATGTCAATGCATGCTTCCATAAACCGACGACCCTTCCATCATTGAGATGATAAAAGGAAAACGCTTTTACCGGACGTTGCAAAGGAATTAACGGATCGTTTCGGTCGGACTCCTCTACCCATTGTTGCATCATAAGCGGCGTGCCGAGCAACTCGTCACAAGCTTGTACAAATGCCTTGTCCTTACTCTTCTTATAGAACGGATATTTTGCGGTCTTCTCATCGAAAGAGGCATTGAAGTGGATAAAATAGATCGGCCCAAAGCTACCATCTTTGTGGATCTCCCGAACGACACGTCCAAGACCATTTCCATCATTTGGATCGTCCTTTGCATCCAGGGCTACACCGTAATATGCGAGCGTCAGCAGTTTATCATTCTTTGCATGATAAAAGCCCATACGTTGGTGCATGATTGCATATAAATTTTTCCCGGCCTTATCAGTATGTCCTGGCTTGGTAAAACCTTCCGGAACCAGATAAGTCGGGAACAAATCCGTTGGATTAGACCAATTGCGGCCATCTTTTGACGTCAGCAACAAGGTCTTTCCTTCCGCGATATGCTCACCAATAGGATTGCTCAGAAACTGTAAATAATAAGTATCATTCCAATACGCTAAAAAAGGCTGATGGTTATAGGTAAAATTGTGTCCGCCGGCCAATTCAGGAAATTCTCTGTTTGCTCGAAATACCTGGATATTGTGCGTACCCACAGCAGGTGTCAGCTGTCCGTGGTGATAGTCTACATTGGATAATGTCTTTCCTATATACCGTACCGTATCTTGCTGTGCTACCACCTGTTGCACGACAGCAGCCAGCGATAGACTGACTAATACTGATTTGATCGTCATATTATTTCTTTTTGGCTTCATCCCGAAGCAAATTTTTTAAATCTTTATTGGACGCTTTGAAGATCGTTCCATGTTTATGCCCTTCTGGAACGGAAATCTTGTCGTTGATTTTTTCGAAGACCTTAAAATCTTTGGTGGACACAGCCTCATAGCTTTTGCTACCATATGAATCGAAATAGATTAACCATTGATCCTTGACTTTAAGCACCGCAGGCCCCTCACTTAAATACGGCGAGAAAGGCTCAGAGATCTGCTGAAATGGTCCTAATGCATCTTTTGCAAAAGCCACTTTTAGATTCCGGTTGGGCCGCGTATTATCTTTTAGTACCAATACATAATCTTTTTGCGCCTTCTTGACAATGACCGCATCAATGACACTAAATCCGGGATCGCTAAATAATTTGGTTGCCGTAAAAGATTTAAAATCCTTGGTTGTCGTAGAGTACATGCGGTGATTGTTTTTCTCTTCTTCTACGCCTTTTGCGAAGCGATAAGGAATGGTGGAAGCCCAAATAATAATAAACCGGTCTTCTATATCATCATAAAATAACTCTGGCGCCCAAACATTGACAGTGGTTGCTTCTTGTTGCATCACTGGAACGATCTGTTGATTTTCCCAATGGATCAAGTCTTTTGAACGTGCATAGCCGATTCCTTCATTTCCCTGCCAACCAATGGTCCATACCAAATGATAAATACCTTGTTTATCCCGTATCATCGACGGATCGCGCATGATTTTCTGTTTTCCTAATTCCGGTTTCAAATAAACCCCATTAATCGCATTCCAATGGTAGCCATCTTTGCTATACAGATAACGTAAACCTTCATTAGCTGGTTCGCGGAAGGAGGTAAATAGGTAAACATCCCTCTGACATGAAGCCAAGAGAGATGTCACACTAAATAAAACAAACAATTTGACTAAATTCCTCATTAAATGCTATCTAAGATCAACACCCAGTCGTTTCCCTCCTTTTGCCCGCCTTCGGGCACAAAAGTTTGTACACCTTTATTTTCAAACTCTCCGATTACCTTGGTTGATCCATTTCGGGGGTCAAACCAGGATGCTTTTACTTTGTCCCCTTCGATTTTTCCCATATTAATTTTCATTTCCCTCCCATTGTAATTGTAGATAAATGCGTAATTCCCAGTTCTTGTCGCGAGTAAACGATTGTATTTCTCACCATTATCCGCAATTAAAGACTGATCGGGAACACGATCAAAATAATTGTCTCTTGACAGCATAAGCTCCTTCAAAAATCTCATTTGGAACGCACCCGGCGCATTAATTGCCGAACTCCATAGCTCATCCGAACCATACGCCGAGGTGGAATCTTGCTTCCCATGCATCTGCATGACCGAGTTTTGCCCATAGGTATAACCAAATGCACCCGCAAATACAGACCAATAGCCATATCTTCTGACGTCAGCATCTTTCCATCTCGGTTGATTTATATCGTGTAATCCCTGTGGAATACCTTCATAAGAAGGTTCCCCGTCGATGGTTGGTTTAAGGGGTTTTATATCCCAGTCGGCTGCCATAAACTTCCAGTTATCCTCGCCATAATGTTTCCGTTCATTCGCGGAAGTGTCCTGAGCGTAGGTACGGTGTCCAGATTGCACCATATTGAAATCCAGCCAGGGTCTATCGTGGAACCAATCCGAAGAAGCCGTTCGTCCTCTAGGATGAAAAGTCATTAGATGGTTATGATCGATGGATTTTATTGTTTGGCCGATTTTCTCCCACACTTCCATCTTATCTGATCCCTTTATATCACCACCATTTAACCAAATGATATTCGGACGGTCTTTCCACCTTTCCGCAAGAAACGTAGCATATTTTTCTGCTTGCTCAGCTGATACTTTTCCATCCTTCACTGGTGATCCCCAAACCGGGACCAAAGCAACATAGAGTTCCTTTTCAGCAGCCTTATCAATAATGTAATCGACATGATCCCAATAATCATACGCTGTTGCATTATCCGGATTGTTCCCTTCGGTCACAAGCGGTCTGGAAATATCTTTGTTGACAACCGAAGAATCACCATAACTATTTACGGAAGGAACGGTATGCAGGACCATGGCCTGGATGACATTGAAACCCTTTTGCTTCCGATCTTCCAGATATTGCTCGGCTTCCGCCCGGTTCATCTTGTTGAAAAGCAGCCAGCCTGTATCACCCAACCAAAAGAAGGGACGCCCATCCTCGGTCATCATATATCGGCCATTTTCCGAGATCTTCAAAAGCGTGGACTGGTTGGACTCCTTATTGGACGCACACGAAAAAAGGGCTCCTGCAACTGTAAATAGTATAAGTTTCTTACGAATAGACATGTTGTTATTTCTTATTTAGCCAAATAATTTCTGGCTCTTTTGTATAATTGCTCAAATGAATATGCTTCCCGAGATTGATCTTCTCCGTTTTAATAATCGTTCCGTTTTTCGGATTAATGCGTGTCATTTCAAAACCGCCTTTATAATCGGATAGATCAATATCTTCTGCATCGGATTTTTCCTTATAAATGATCAGACCTTGGCTACCTTTTAGCAACCAAGCGCCATTGATTTCTGTCGCTTTCATCGCTGATGCTGCACGGTAGAAATCGTTGTTTCCTATCCTAGGTAGGTTTGCCATAGAGCCTCCTGCCATAAAAGATGCCCAAGCCATCGTTGGGTAGTTGTCAGCAAAGTATAACACTGCTTTATCCGGATATTTTGTGCGGTATTCGGATACGGCTTTATAAACGGCCTCCATCGATGTTTTCTTTGGTTTCAACAATCGTGCATGCTGACGCGGCGCCAGATTTTGTCCACCTTGGGGAGCATAGCTCTTTCCATCGGCTTGATAATGCCAGTAGCGGATATCAATGACCTGAATTTCTTTAGCAAGTTCTTTATCGGCTAAAATGGCATCTTGTACATCTTTTGTTGCACTCAAACCAATAATTGGATTTTTACCTGTCTCCGCTTTCCATTCTTTGATCACGTCGACCCAAAACTGAACGAAATGTAAGGGTCCCGTATATTCGGCGCTGATCATCTGAATGACTCCCGAGTTATCTTTAAAGTTATCCAAGCATTGACGGATATAAGCGCGATGTAACGAACGACGAACAGGGTTATCGATATCATAGAACTGTTCTGCCATAAAAATTCGTTTATTACCAGCATAAGGAACCGGTTCTGGAAATCCGACATTATTGATATTATTAGCTGCACGCCATGGGAAGTCCACGTAATGTGCACCAGCTTCAATAATATTATGTTGAAAATAATTTTGATGAAGCAATACCAAACCTTTTTGGTCTGCTAGATCTGCATATTGTTTCAAGCGTCCCCAGTAAAATTTGTTGTACTTTGTCAAATCATACTTAGACAGGCCGTCATAGGCTAACCCCTGACCACTACGCGCAAATGGCAGTTCATAAAACGGAGGCCACACCTCCCCATTGATCCGACGAATACGTTCGTGATCATCACGTCTCCGATCATACCAAAGTCCGTAATTGTGATCAATGGCGATAATGTTATCTTTTTTTAATGAATCCGTCATCTCCTCAAGATCGTCTGTCAACCCCGTGCCAACCTCTCCAGGCACATAGCGCGTGATATGTGGTTTAGCTTTTTCAGCACCATGCGGTCGAGCGCTACCACTCCACCACGGAACATCCGATTTGGCCCCTACGAGTACTTCATCACCACGTACCAACCAACCGTTTACGACACGCATATCGGCTTGTTTTTTTGCTGGGGTAGTCTCTTTATAGCCGATTTGATCGATGGTTTTTACATTTGCGGTCGTATTTAAGGGGTAACGATCACCGGCTTCTGCAATAAAGTCAACCAGTTTCGTCATTGGATTTTCAGACTGACGTGTCAGCTCCATGGCAACACTGACGGGCGGACTACTGGATGCTTCGGTCAAAACTGGCAACAGTACTGCGCGTTCATCAGCCGCTAGGCCAATTCTTTCCCGTAACTGTGCATAATACAAGCTTTTGGGCTTGATATATTCATTCGATTGCTCCCAATAGCCATTTCCCTGAAATTGAGACCAAATCCCAAAAGCCCAGTTCTGTGCCGTCGGGGGTTGGAAACACTCCACGAGTCCAGCTGTAGACTGCCAAAACACAGAATTTGCTGCTGACCAGCCCGCCCCTTGACCATCTTGACCTCGGTTTTTATAGCTTAGCGCCTGCGCATCAATATCTGTATTATCAAAAAGAATCCCCGATGCCCAGCTATCTATCCCGCCACTAAAACTGAAAGGTTCTACTGCCTGGCATTGGACAAAAGCATTTGGCCCTGCAGCCAAATAGCCTACAGCGAAATCGTGGTACCCATGTTCGGAATAGAGCCGTTGAAACAAAGTCTGCTGACCCTTTGTAAAAAACGTATATCTTCTTTGCCCACCAATTTCCGAAACCGGATCGCGGGAAATACAATCTTCTACAGTTAATTTTTGAGTACTTGCCAAAGCGTAGACAGCTGATCCTGCAAAATGCCGGAACTGCATGCGCCGAACCCAAACGTTTTCAGCATTTTCAATGGTAATTGCCATCCAGCGATGGTCTTCGTCTTTTGGGTTATTCGCATCGAAAGCAGATTTAAGTTCGATATTTTCGATACCTACATTTTCGACTCTTCCTTTCCAATTATACTGCTCAACAGTCGCTTGGCCATAGCGTCTATCCAATGCTGTTGTGATTGGTGCATCAATCTCGATACCATTACCTTTCACTGCAACAATCGTTCTATCCCAAGTCACATCGCGTTGCCCGGGTTTCCAACCTAGCGAAGTAATGCCACCACCAAAATGATCAGTACCAAGCTGATTAATCCAATCTTGCGTGGAAGGTCTTGTAATCCTAATTTTATCTCCAGCTTTATAGGAAGCCGCATGATCAATATCCAATACCCGCGCGTTGACAGGGACGTAAGCGCTTGTTACGTTTGTCTTTTTTGCAAACGTGATATCGTCTTTTCCGAGAATACGGATGAGTGTTTCTCTTGTTGTTCCTTCACCAATGATGACCGTTCCATTTGTTGTGAAACCACTACCACGCAGAATAACACCTGAGGCACTTATTTTAAGAGAACCGGAAACAGAATAAACTCCCGCTTGTAAAAGCACCACTCCTCGTAATCCATCTTTACCCAACGGTAGCATTGACACATAGTTGATAGCAGCTTGAATACGCTGTGTAGCATCACCTGTTTTTAGAGGAACGACAACAGCAATCTCCCCTGTAGGAATAGCTGCATTTCCCCCTTTGTATCCCGCATAGGAAAAATCAGGAATCTGATTTCCAAGCGAATCTGCATGGTACACAAACTTTGCCTCATCCCATACCAAAGGTGTATATGCTTTCATTTGTTGTGCATGTGCAGTAAAAGCAATACAGGTGAAAGCATATAATCCGATACAAGAAAAAAACTGCATTCTTTTTCTCATGGTTATTTTTACTTTTTGGGTACGACAGCATCTAATGCTACAACCCCATTTAAATAGTTCTCAATATTGGCATAGCCGTTTTTTGCTATTTTTCTCGAATCGCCGGGATCATTGGGATTTAAACCCATGCTCTTCTCCAGATTGTCAGGAATACCGTCATTGTCTGAATCTTGATAAGGTTCCCCCACATAAGTTGGATAACCGCCCACCTGCGCGATATCCGATATAATTCCTTGTTTGTAAGAATCTTCTGGGAGGCGTCGCTTAACATATGGTGATACAAATCCATGTTGCGCTTTCGTTGTATCATAATAAACCTTATTCTCCGACACTTGCTTAATGATCCGTTGATCAACAGCATCCTGTTTAGGCAGAAAAGCACCTACGTTTTTAAGCACATAATTGTAAGCATCTTGAGCGGATAGTGTTGTAACTGGAGCCATTGGAAAAGCTTTATCAACACGGATTTCTTTTTCACGGCCGCCAACATTCGGTAGATCCTCAATCTGGATACCGCCATCCCAGTTATTGTCAGTGACCTTTGGAAAACCTTCTACTACATTTCCATGTGCATATACCTTACCATATTGATCTTTAAATGCTTTATCTCTTCCAGACTCTGGCTTTAAGATACGGTATGCGATCGGTTTATCTTTGGGTGTAATCGGCCCGGGTTTATAGTAATTATTGATAAAGTTGAATAAGGATTTATTGTCTCCGCCATCAGCACTTCGATTCCACCAGTTCCAAATGACATTATTAACAAATCCAAAGTCACCATACATTCCTATGGAAGGATTCCGGCTAATATTTGAAGCCCATAGATTACGCATAAATGTACTATTCAATCCGCCTATTGTACTTCCGAATGCGTGGTTGTAAGCATCCAATGCTTCAGAAAAAATAGAATTCTGGATCGTAATATTTACTGTAGGCAATTTGAGATTTTTGCCTTCGCGGTCGTATACATGCCGGTAGATCGACATATTTTCATCCAGGCCCCAGCTTGCAGATACGTGATCAATCATGATATTACCAACCACATTACCGCCTACAGCATCATCACGACGCGTTACGTCAGTTTCACCGCGACGTAAACGTAAAAAGCGTAAAATGACATCGTGTGTATCAATCAGAAAAGATTCTCCAGCCACACACACTCCATCTCCTGGTGCTGTCTGTCCGGCAATCGTAATATAAGGCGCCTTAACGACAATTGGTTTTTCCAGTCGAATAATACCAGCAACATTAAATACAACAATACGGGCACCACCAGCTTCACAGGCTTCTCTCAACGTTCCCGGTCCACTGTCCGCAAGACTCGTCACAACAAAAACTTTTCCACCTCGGCCACCAGCAGTGTAAGCACCCCCACCTTCAGCCCCAGGAAACGCTTTAATTTTCGCCTGTGGTAAGTCATTAGGTTTGGCTGCCCAAGGAATATAGGGCTTCCCTTCTTTCTTTATAACTTCCTGTGCCTTCACCCACACTTTTTCTAAGCGTATGTTTTCCATATTTTCCCGTTCAGCAGCCAATTTGTTTAGTGAATCTGGAATAACGGGATATTGAGCTAATGCTGCTATTGGGCTTATTAACCCCAAAATTAACATGGTATTTCGCTTAAATAATGATTTCATATGTAAGTAATTAACATAAGCTCGCAAGCTCCGTTTATTTTTTTTGGTTATATAAATACCCAGCTTACTTGATGCTGTGCCTATCTCCTAAACAAGGGTATGCCAGCAGCAATTATTTCGCCGCCAAATTATTCAGATAGATTTCGATATTCGCATAACCTGATGCTGTAATCTTCGCAGAATCGCTAGGATCATTTGGATTAAGTCCCATTTCTTTTTCTACTGCATCCGGAATACCATCATTGTCGGAATCTTTGTAAGGTGTCCCTTTATATACTGGGTATCCGCCCACTTGGGATATGTCAGTAATAATACCGATTTTATACGAATCCTTTGGTAATCTCCGATGTTCAAAATCTTTTTCTGGCAGTTTCACATTGCTTAATAGTTTGACTGGCTTACCGTTTTTAACATCGCCAATAACCCGTGTATCGACAGGATCTCTTTTAGGTAAGGTGGCTCCTGCATGTTCAAGAACAAAACCGTAAGTTTCCTGCGCAGACATTACAGGGAAATTAGCATGAGGAAATGGTTCCTTTGCGCTCATTGCTGCAAAGTAAGGTTGCGCTTCAGCATAAGTCATCGCATCCCCCTTTTTATTTTCCAATTGTACTCCACCATCCCAGTTGTTTGAAGTGATTTTGGCGTTCCCTTCCACAATGTTACCTTTAACATGTGCACGGCCAAATACCACGTAAGACAGTTTACTTCTGCCGGATTCGGGTTTTAAGATCCGGTAACTTACAGGCTGATCCAGTGGGGTCGCTGGACCTGGTTTAAAGTAATTATTCACAATATTATAAGTCGCCTGATAATCACCGCCATCAATTGAGCGATGCACCCAGTTGTAAACAACGTTATTATAGAAATTGAACAAACCATTCCAGCCAATAGATGGGTTACGGGCCGCATTGTTCGCCCAAAGGTTACGCATAAACGTACAATTTTCTCCACCTAAGGTACTACCGAAGGCGTGGTTCCAAGTATCCAGCGCTTCAGAGAAAATAGAATTTTGAATAGTTATATTCACTGTACCTCGTTTTTCCTCTGCTTTTCCCGTGCTGTCATTATACATATGACGGTACATGGACATATTTTCATCCAGTCCCCAACTTGCAGAAACGTGGTCTATCATAATATTTCCCACCGGATTCCCTCCGATCGCATCATCCCGACGACCGACGTATGTTTCACCGCGTCTAAAACGCATATGACGAATCAAAACATCATGTGTATTGATCCAAACGGATTCACCCGCCACGCAGACACCATCACCTGGTGCAGATTGTCCAGCAATAGTCACATATGGAGCCCGAATAATTAATGGCGTTTTCAGACGAATGATACCCGAAACATTAAATACGATAATACGAGGGCCACCTTTCTCACAGGCTTCCCGCAATGAACCAGCACCATTATCTTCCAGGTTGGTCACAACATACACCTTTCCACCACGTCCGCCAAAAGTAAATTTACCACCACCTTCCGCTTCTGGAAAAGCCGGAATAGTCGCTTGTGGTAAATCTGCAGGCCTCCCAGCCCAAGGAATATAAGGCTTACCTTGTTTTGCATATTCTTCTATGACAGGTAGGGCTTTTTGCCAAGCTTCATCAGACTGTTTGGTCGCTTTGCGCATCAGCTCATCTGTATTCTTCTTAACGTCTTCTGGAATTTTGGGATACTGACAAAATGCGATTGATGTAATGAGACTTAACAATGCTGTCAGCGTTATTTTATGTAACATGTTTATCTAGTTAGTAGGATTTATAATTCTTATTTCAAATATATGTCAGATATACATTTATAAAAAACAATGCGTGTCACAATTCACATACATTGCTTTAATATTTTTTACAAATGGAATTATTTTAGCGGATCAAAAGTTCCAGCTCCATTCATGCTATCCCAACCTGTAGTTTGTTGTAAATAAGGTGAAGTAGATAAGGCTGTTTGATTTAATCCGAAAAAGTAATACTCTGGGTACCATTTAAATTTCCATGGAGTATTTGTCGGATCCAAATCATCTTTTTCAGCAATTACAAAATAATTATCGTACAGATAATCCAAATATTGCTCCTGATTTTCAATTCCGTCAGGATAAGTTGCGGGCTGGCGTTCAACTACAGGAACATTTGAACCATTCCGAACTAACGGATCTGAATTACCGGTATATTCCATGCCATTGTTTTTTACCGTAATTAACAAACCTGTTCTTCTTGTTCCATTTAATGGTTTTAAACCAATACGTTGGGCAGTAGGTGAACCCTCTTCAAAAAGCTTCCAACGTCTAAGATCATAAAATCGTTTACCTTCATACGCAAACTCCAATTTGCGTTCATTAATAATCGCCCCAAATAATTTATTGCGATTCCCCGCAACCGTGGCTAAACCATATGATCCATCACCGACCTCAATTCCTGCACGTTTCCGGATTTCAATGATTCCATCTAAACCTTCTTGTAATTTATCGACGCCGATAGCCGATTCTGCTAAATTCAATACTACTTCAGCAAAACGCATTTCCATATAGTCTGTACCACTTTGCTGAAATCCCGCTGCCCCATTCGATGTAGCAGACGCAGCAGGGTTAGATCCCTTTCGAAGATAGATACCACTTGCGTTAGAACCTTTAGTTTCCGTCGAAACGTAGGCTCCTTTACTATTTTTCCAATAATAGGTCCATTGGCGGTAGCTCTCCCCATTTGCATAAGGAAATAAAGCTCCGTTATAAACGAAAGTTCGGGCAAAGCGTGGATCTCTATTTTTATAAAACTTTTTCGCATCATAAGTATATGTAGATGTCGGATCGTCAATATTTTTACCATCTAACATCGGGAAAGCGTCAAATATCTGCTTAGTTGGCGAAATCGATCCTGCACCGGAAAGTTCTCGCGGGCGAATTACTTGCTCCCAGCCGTTATTTTTTACAGCTGTTGAACTGGAAGATGCATTATTAAATCCGTATACAATAACAGCTTCGGGATTATTTACTTCAGTAAACCACATATCACTCCAAGCCTTGCCTCCTACAGTACCTCCGGTTTGAAATAAACCGAAGCCATTTTGCTCCAGTAGCGCTTTTGCTTCCGCATTTGCCGCATAAGCCGCTTCCCAACGATCACGTGAATCATTTGGATTAAATTGCGGACTAGCATAAGTCAAGAGCACGCGTCCTTTTAACGCTGCTGCTGCACCGCTAGTAATCCGCCCCCAGTTGCCGCCATCCCATTTACCTGGCAAGAGGCTTTTGGCTAAATCCAGATCTTTCACAATTTGCGCAATACATTCTGTAGTTGTACTTCTGGGAATTGAATTAGCATCACTATCTCCTACTATCGGATTTTGTGATTCGAGAACTAAAGGTACACCACCATACATCCGAACCAATTGGAAATACTGAAAAGCACGCCAAAAATACATTTGACCTTTTAATTGATTTCGAGTTGCTTCGTCAATCCCTCCCAGATCGATTTTTTCGAGAAAAACATTGATCTCTTTCATTCGCGTCCACACATTATTCCCAATACTAGCACTCATGCGCTGACCAAAATATTTATTTGCATGATTATTAATATAGGAAATCGCATTCCATTGCTTATTGAAATCGGTTTCCCCAGCTAATTCATCTGTGGTTTGTGTAAAAGTATTGTTATACCCTCCGTTATCCGAAGCATCTTGAGTAGCAACAAAAGATTGTGCATTATTCGCTGGCAAGAACAGGCCATAAACATAATCCACATAAGCCGTGGCTAAAATAGGATCTTGAAACAAATCTGTTTCATCAACGGCCCCTAAATCTC
This sequence comes from Sphingobacterium sp. B29, assembly GCF_001952815.1. NCBI lineage: Bacteria > Pseudomonadati > Bacteroidota > Sphingobacteriia > Sphingobacteriales > Sphingobacteriaceae > Sphingobacterium > Sphingobacterium sp. B29. The sequence continues at coordinate 6,025,566 of NZ_CP019158.1, forward strand.
TTTTTTCCTCTAGAAAGTTATCTTTACAGGCTTGATTGGTCAGTAACAAACAACAAAGTCCTATATTTAAAATTGTTAATTTTTTCATTGCCTAATTATAATGTTACGTTAATACCAAAAGAATAAGTTCTCAAATTCGGATATACATCCCATCCTCCACCATTACCGTCTTTATAACCAAATGGATTATAAATTGTCAATGGATTCATAGCACTTAAATAGGCCCTTAGATTTGAAACTTTCAAGTATTTATTAACTTTATCTGGAAATCTATAACCTACATTAAAGCTGCTCATTCGCATTTGAAAAGCTGGAACAGTCCAGAAATTCGAACGAACATTATACATATCTGCCCAATTGGGATTTGGCATATTCCCTGTTGGGTTTAGCACTGGATCATAAACATCTCCCCAAAAAGCGGGTAAATTCGTGTAAACACGCGAAATATCATTATTCAATGGTTTACGTTCAGTAATTTCATTATAACCGCCGAAAGAACCAGTAATAACTGCTTCCGCACTTATCCCTTTATAACCAGCCTTTAATGTCATTCCAACTGAGTAATGATTGGTATTATTTTTGGCTAATTGAATTTGGTCGAATTCGTTGATAATTCCATCAGGACCAGCAAATGTACCATCAGCTTGGAGCGCCCCCCGAACGTCACGATAGTAGAGCATACCTGGCCTCAACTTATCGGCCGTCTCATTGAACACTTGGGTAATATTATACTGGCTGACGTAGTTATCGATATCTTGTTGTGTCTTAAACATACCCAAATAATCATACCCCCAGGCACCATTATCTGAAGAAGCATTTAGCTGGGGATTCCATGGATACATCATATCCACATCATTATAATTCCACACCAGAATCTTATCATTTGTCCATGAAAGGCGCGTGCTAATTCCATAGCTAAATTCGTTAATTTTATCTTGCCACCCCAAGTCAAACTCAAGACCATAAGTATTCTTTTTTGCAAAATTCTCAGCAGCAACAGAACCGCCGACCGAGATTGGGACATTTCCTGTACGCTCGAGGAGCAAATCTCGTCCGAAATTATAATAACCATCGATGGTAGCCGACAACCGACTATTGAAGAAACGGGCATCGATACCGATATTATTTTTATAATCATTAGCCCACGTGGCGTTCCTGTTAGCAGTTTTCTCCATCTTCATTCCTGTGGTTGCGTCGCCGTTTCCTCCAAATACTCCACCTTTTCCGATTTGATAGGTATAACGTTGTTTCCATCCCCAAGCGGCGGTCTGATCATTCCCCAATTTACCATGTGAAAGGCGCATTTTTAAATAATCAATACCTTTTACATGAAAGAAATCCTCTTCACTGATGACCCAACCTACAGAGACGTTATAAAACTTACCCCAATAGTTTTCGGGCGCAAACTTCGTCGAAGCATCCGAACGGAATAATACCTCCGCAAGGTATTTTTCGCTATAGCGATAATTTAGTCGGCCAAGGTAGCCTAAGGTTCCAGATTCATAAGCCGCTGTACGTCCTTCTACAGTACCAAAAGCAGTTCCAAATTGTCCATTCGTATTTTGTAATGGATCATTTTTCCAAACGTCTTCCTGGGACGATTTTGCTTCCGCTTTTTCCACCGAAAATAATCCCGAGAAATTATGCTTCTTCCACTGTTTATCATAGGTCGCCGTAAAGTTTGCCTGATAATTATTACCGGTTGCATTTGAAAAATAAACGCGATTACCGTTGCTAAAAGTGACAGCCTTTTCTCCAGATATATTTTCATCGTAAATATGTCCGTTTTCACCGCTTCTTTGATCAAATGTATAAGTTTGATACTTTGTCCCAATTTGGTCCCCACGCTCATTTTTTAAATTTTTAGCATAGGATCCTCGTAAAGTCAAACCTTTTAACCAAGGGGCTTGATATTCGGCATTGAGGTTAATACTGAATTGTCTTGAATCGGTAGTTGTTAAATTACCTAATTTCTGCAATTCATAATAATGATAAGCAGATAGATCACCTGCTGTTCCCGGCAGACGAACTGGCAAACCATTGACATAAGCTGGAACATAGGGCGAAGCCAACAATAGATTTCTGTAATCGTTATCGTCATTTTCACCGCCAATCTTATTAAAGGTTTTTTGCTGGTTACCTGTATTCCCCGAAACCTGCATACCTACCTTAAAGTTACTTGCCACTTGAATATCACTTCCGGCTCGGAAATTCCAGCGATCATAATCCAGTGTACCCAAATTACCGTTTTGTTTATTATAAGCCACATTTGCAAAATAAGTCGCTTTATCTGCGCCGCCCGAAATATTCAACGAGTGTCGTGTCAGATAACTTGCTTTCCAAGCATCGTCTAACCAATTATAAGAATGATTCTCAAAATAGTCTAGCTCATCTTGCGAGAAAAACCATTTGTCAAAACCGGCTGCTTTTGGGTCACGGTTTGCTCCATTCAGTCCGTTCATGATATTAAAGTAATTAGCAAATTGATACGCATCCATCACTTTTGAATGATAGGTTGCATCATTAATGGCATACGAACCGTTGTAACTGATCTTTGGCGTACCCACTTTTCCTTTTTTGGTTGTTACCAAAACAACGCCATTTGCCCCTCTAACGCCATACACCGCCGCAGCACCATCCTTTAAAAAGGAAATATTCTCAATTTCTGAAGCATCGAGATTATTAAACAACGTCTGATCAGGTTGATTTTGTCCATCTACCTGAATCACACCATCAATCACAAATAAAGGGGCACTTGTTCCGCCATCTTTACCGCCGCCCATTGGATTCCGTAGAATGTAGGAGGGCTTTGCTCCCGGACGACTCGTTCCCCCGCTGACGTTAAGACCTACAACCCGGCCCACCAATGTCGAACCCACATTCGTCGAAGGTAAATCTTCAATTTCTTCAGCTTTTATCGCCACAACCGATCCAGTCAAATGTGCTTTTTTCTGTGTGGTATAACCAACTGTCACAACCTCTTCGAGCTCCTGACTTTCAGCCTCCATGCGTATGTTTAACACATTCTGGTTTCCAACTGGTATTTCTAATCTTTTATAGCCAACAAAATTGAGCACCAAAATCTCATTTCCAACTGGCAAATTTAGCCTGAATGTACCATCTGCGTCTGTTGACGTCGCAGTTTTTGATCCCTTAATGGATATCGTTACCCCCGCAAGAGGTTTTCCGTTTTGATCAACAACCTTCCCTGTGATATTTTTAAAAAAGTGTAGATTGTGTTCACTTAGATTTACTCCATAGGAGTATGACGGAATGATCCCGCCAGTCATTATTCCAATGGCCAGCAGTTTTGCCAACCTTTTAGAGGATTTACTCGGGAATATGAACTGATTCATAATTTGGGTATTAATTTGATTTATTGGGTTATTTTTTTAATCTCGCGGCCCATTTATCGCCTTCTTCTTTGAGGTTATAACCGTGGGAAGCTAAATAGTTATTGATTTTACCTTTGTATTTGCCAAACCAAGCATGCTTTTTTTCAGATGATTCAGCTTGCATGGCAAAATCCCGTGCTTCATACAACAAACTATCAATCATATGAACTTCATCTTTTGTAAGCAGCGGAATCATATCTTGGTAGGCTCTCACCGTATTTGGATAGACATTATAGGTCATACCGTTTTTAACCGCCTCAACTTCAGGCTCTGTTAAAACCTCTTTTAGCCGAGCTACAAAAGCTTGATTTAAACTAGTTGTTTCCCGAAGCGTTTCTTGTGTGATTTGTTCTTTTAGGCTCTTATCCGTATTCTCCTTGATTTTCAAATCACGAAGCGCATAACAAGCGTTTAAAAGATAATACTGATCACGAATAATGTGAACTGCTGCTTCCTTTTTTTTCTGATCTTGTAACGATAATTTCGCTACAATTTTTTCTGATCGATCGGTAATAGTTTTCCAATAAGCGTCTTGTGTTTGACTAAATGTCATAGACACACTTAAAAATAAAAACGTGAGTAATGCAAAACGTTTCATAGGCATGAAATGGTTTATCCCTTTTTTGGTTATTATTAAACATAAATAAAGTCCCTTAACTTTATTTTTTTATATAATCACTCAATTAAACGTCAAAACGACATAAAAAAATTTTGAGTGTTCAATATAACTGAAAATTTTATGGACAACCATCATGGACTATCCTGACACCAATTTATTTAACCTCTAAATTATCCAGCATAACACCCTTTAAATCAACAGAATAAATCTTTAAAAAATAAGTACCTGCATTGATCATCGTCTTTGTATCAGTATTGATATAATTCCATTTGCCTGAACGCGTGGGATCCATTTGTAGAGGAGTTTTAAGCACTAGTACGTGCTTATCTTTATCTAAAATCTCATAATAACCTTGGCGTGATTCCTTAAATGGGTTATGATACTTAATTGATAATGAATACACGTCCGCTGCACCAACCTGAAATTGCCAGCCGATATAACCATCTTTACTGCTAAATACCAAACGTTTTTGTCCTGCAAAATCGATTTCCGAAACACCTTCCCGCCACTCACTTTGATAGGCCTTATAGTTTTTCACCTCTTTCAGATCATAAACAGGTAGCAGACCGCTTTGCTGCTGAAATACCACCACTTCTCCTCGGCGGCCAGAGGTTAACAGGACCTCATCGCCTGCCTGCAACACCTTACGAGATACGGAAAGATATTTTCCCGTATTTAATTGAACACTGTCTTTGGTATCTTCAAAATCAATAGGTTTCTTATGCCCCAAAAAAAAGATATTAGTTGGTTCTTTAAAACGTAAATGATAGGATTTATGGATGTCAAGCGCGAAATAGTCTGAACCAAACAAAGATGGTGGCAACGAGAAGAATGATGTAACTGAATCCCCCTTCTTCTTCAATACACTACCTATATCCAGCCAACTATGGCGTTGAATTTTCTGATTCCCTAAATCAAGATTATAATGATCTTGAGCACTTGATTTTGAGACTAAATGAACGGGCTTCTTTGACACAATAGTAATTGCCTGTATTAAAGCCTGACCAGCATACGCACGTGGAAAGTTGATCAATAGCTTTCCACCAACCACGTTGACAGCATACTTCTTTTTGATCGCTTGCTGGAAACCCGCATTTTTATAAATATCAAACTTATGTTCTACAATTTGGCCATTGATAGCAATATCGAAAACTCGATCGCCATTTCCCGACGAAAACTTTCCGTACCAAGGTTCGGCAAAATATAATTCAACCCAATAAGTTCCATCTGGAAGATCAAATTGATAGCCCAACTTATCCAGTCCATAGCGGAAGCTCTGAAAAAGCGACCAGTCTTTTGTTCCACCAATTGGATCAAAAATAATCCGTTGACTAGCAAAATTAGTATTCATCCCTTCAAAACTATCCGCCCAAGATCTACTACCCCAGCCTAATTGGGACCGATAAGGTTGGTCAGCTTTCCACTCGGCCCCGTATTCATCCGTAAAATTATCGCCGCCACAATTAATCCGGTAGATATAGTGATATCCCGGCTCCGGTTTTAGAATCTTCAATGGATCTTGAAACAGGTCAGTAAAATGTGGACTTTGCGGAAAATTTTGCAATATAATGGTATCACGAGTAACAACTTTTCCTCCGATGCGACCCTCAGCGTACAATACGTTATACTTGACATTTACACCGTCAAATTCAATATGCTGTCCAAATCCAGCATGTCGTTTTTTCCCTAACGACAGGTATCCTAGATCATTGAACAGTTCGACTTCCTCACAATTCGAAAAAATACGGATATTGTCTTTCACTCCGGGAGCTAACCAACGGTTTGGCCAAGAATGCATAGCAATATAAACCATGGGTTGCTCCTTCTTACCATAATGCGAAAGATACATATAATAAGCGTCTGTGGGTTCCCCCCAAGGTGTCAATAAGCCTTTATAGTTAACTGGTCCAATCCGATCGATCTCTCGATTTCCCTCTCCTCCCTGAATACGGCCCGGATTATCATGGGAGTTCCAAAGCCATAAATAATGACCTATGACATTATTTCTAACAGAATCTGCCAAACGTACTTTTGTTTGTAGGATATCAGCAAAACGCTCTTCGCTGTATTTATTTTCGTTAGGAAGATAGGGTGGCCCGGCATGCATTCCCAAACTTCGCCAAGCGCCATATTCACCAACAAGCAGCTGTTTTTTCAAATCTTCACCATAATATTTTTGGTCTCCCCCGTAGGTTCCCGTCCAATTTTGCGGGACATCCCAATCGGTCCCACTGCCACCATTACATGTCGTCACTAATCGCTGTATGGATGCTGTAGGATCTAGTTTGCGAATTAATACTGTACATTCGCGCGCAAATTCTTCTGGAAGCGTGCTTTCATTTTCGAGCCCCCACAAAATCACTGATGGGCTATTTCTACGTTCGCGAACCCATTCTGTTAATAATCTTTTAAAATTCGTACGAAATGTGGGAGTATCAAACCAGATATGTGCTGCGAGCTGCGTCCATAATAAAATACCGTGTTGATCCCATGCTTGTTGATAACGTAAGTTATGTGGCTGATGTGCATCCCGAAATGAATTGAATCCGAGAGTCCTAATTTGTCTAACCCGGGACTCAATCTCCTCTTTATCAAAGGCATGCGATTGCCCCAGTTTATGTTCATATTCTGCAATGCCATTAATAAATACGGGCTTTCCATTGACCAAGAGACGTGGATCACCAGAAGGCTTTAAACCTTTTGACCAACGAACCGAGCGAATTCCATAGCGCGTTTCTACCTCATCAATCACCTGCCCACCATGTTTGAGCTGCATTTTTATACGATACAGGTAAGGTGACTCCACAGACCATAATTGTGGATTTGTCAGCACAAGATCTTTCAGCCGAATTTCCTTAATTGCGTTTCCCTCTATCTGGTCCTCCGATGTTGATCGAATAACTAATTGGCCCATCTGATCCAAAACTTCGGTTACAATCTCCAAATCTTTACTTTTCTGGTTTTTATTATTCACTTCAACGACCTGATGTACGACCGCTTTACTAGAATCAGCAGTCTCATCATTCCAGTAGTGCTCGCCAAAAGGTGTGATAGCGACTTCGTTTTTCATCAATAGGCTCACTGGCCTAAAGATTCCCATAGGCTGCGATCCTTCGGAAAAACCGCGCTCCGTAGAACAACCTCCATCGACCCAAGGAAGATCCATAATATGAACTGGATGGTCTGCCCGGACAGCTAATAGATTAGGAGTACCGTCCAATCTAATCGCATCAGTAACATCCAATGTAAATGTGGTTCTTCCGCCCGCATGATACCCAACCCGTATACCATTTAACCAAACTGTAGCATAGGAACCTACTCCCTCGAAAAATAAATAGAATCTATTTTTATTTATTTGTTGATTGAGCGAGAAATTTTTCCGATACCATGCGTAACCATGTAAATTGCCATGTAGCAATCTACGATATCCTTCGTAGCCATCCCAGTTATGTGGAACATCGACCTTCCGCCAGTTCTTATCTGTCATAAAAGACAGATTGTGAAATCCATTGTACCTCGCAGAATCTTTTTGGTCCATTATCGTCTCCCAGTCAGTATCCAGTGTAATCGTCTTACGAACGTTCTGACCAAATGAAAATAGTCCAAAAAATAAGATACATAGGCAGCAAAACAGCTTTCTCGTCAACATCAATCTAGTCTTCATTATTTCTTTAAAATCAACTCTTTATCAAAGGCATAAGATTCGCCTCTCTTAGTTTTTATCTTTACTTCATGGTCCTGATAACGCAAATGGAGTTCTTCTCCTGAAAGCGATTCAACGGTCACGGCTAGTAACTGACTATCTTTCCATTCCATACTAATCTGAAAATCACCACGGGATTTGATCCCTTTGACTTTCCCTGTGCCAATTTCAACTGGTAATGCCGGTAATAGCTCAATTCCATCCGTCTGACTCTGGAGCAACATCTCGATAATTCCCGATGCCCCTCCAAAATTCCCATCGATTTGAAATGGAGGATGAGCGTCAAATAGGTTTGGATAAGAGCCGCCACCTTTCCCCGCCGGTCGCAATAGCATTTTTACCATGTGATAAGCATGCTGAGCATCTTTTAATCTAGCCCAAAAATTAATTTTCCATGCCAAACTCCAACCTGTCCCTTCATCTCCCCGTAACACCAACGAGCGTTTTGCAGCCTCTACCAACTGTGGCGTACGAATCATATTGATCTCATCTCCGGGAAATAACCCCCACAAATGGGATACATGCCGATGTTTATTCTCTGGATCATCCAAATCCGTCAACCACTCCTGCAGCTGTCCGTACTGCCCAACCTGGTTCGGCGCAATCTGATTCCGCATCTTTATAATTGAATCCCGCAAGAGATTATCGGCATCCAACAACTTCGAGCTTTGATTGAAAATATCAAACAATGAACGAATAATTTGATGATCCATTGTAGGTCCCTTCACCAACCCGCCGTTTTCAGGAGAGTTTGAAGGCGAGCTTACCAACCATTCCGTTGCTTTGTCTTTGACGAGAAAATCCTTAAAAAATAAGGTAGCATCTTTAATGATTGGATAATATTCTTTTAAAAAGTGTATATCTTGCGTATATCGATAATGCTCCCAAAGATGTCTCACCAACCAAGCTCCACCTGTAGGCCATATACCATGATTGGAACTATTGATGGGAGCTGTGCCGCGCCATAAATCCGTGTTATGATGCAAAACCCAACCTCGAGCAGCATAATATTCTTTGGCCGTTTCTGCACCCGCCATATGAAGATCCCGAATCATTTGAAATAGAGGTTGCTGCAACTCAGAAAGATTTAAAGCTTCAGTCGGCCAGTAATTCATCTCCAAATTGATGTTAGTTGTGTATTTGCTACCCCAAGATGGTTCTAAGGATGGATTCCAAATACCTTGAAGATTCATTGGCTGGCTACCTGGTCGAGACGCAGCAATTTGAAGATATCGGGCATATTGCACATAAAGTGCGAGCAGCCCTGGATCATCAAGCATTACTGCCCTTTGTAATCTTCTATCTATTGGAATAGTATCAAGTTGGCTCCCGTCGCCAAAATCTATTTCAAAGCGATGATGCAACTGTTGATAATCTTTTTGATGGAGTTCATACAATTTATCAAAGTCCAACTTACATAAATCTTTGAATCTATCCAATGCGACAGCAGAATACTGATCATTCAGCTCTTGATATGATTTAAAATTTGTTGCGGCAGTCAGATAAATTTGAGCTTCATCCGCTTGTTGCACGACAAGTTCGTTGCCAGTATAGGACACTTGTCCCCCTTTCAATTTAAGCTGAAGAAAAGCTGTTCCTCGCATTGCTCCATTTTTCACCCATACTTCCAAGCGGATTGATGATTTATTGAGGCGATCAAGTTTTGCACGCTGATGTTTGGTATTCATTGCAAGCCTAAAGGTAATTTTTTTCTTCTGGTCAGCCTCCAACCGTATGCCGATAAAATTCTGGGGATAGCTTGCAAAATAAGTTCTTTTATAATGGATTCCACTAGCATCATAGTTGACGCAAACTTCGCCTTTATCCAAATCGAGTATCCGGCTGTAGTTCTTTGTCTCTTTGTGATTGAACTTTAAATTTAATGTACCAAAAGGCTGATAGGATGCCTGAAAACTTCCTATTTTAGGAATATTTTGATCTTGAATATAGTATCTCCAGTGCCCATTTAGTGAAATAATTTTTCCGCTCGCACTTTTTAATCCTATTGACTGCTTTGTGTCCTTATATCCAGCTACACCTCCTTTTCCTTCCAAATTGATCACCTGAATTGCGATACTATTTCTACCTTCCCGCAGCAGCTCTTTAGGTATTTGATACAGCCTTCGGGTATCATCTCCCGCTGACTGGCCGACAAGCTTACCATTAATATAGGTATAATCATTGGTCCGGATTTTATTTAAATCCAACGACCAGCGCTCTGATAGCTGATTTTTTGAAAGGTTAAATTCATAACGGAACCAAACAGCGCCATCCAAGCCCTCCAGTCCCAGATTCTCCCAGCCCTCGTAATGCGGCACCACTATAAGTGGCCATTTGCTATCGTCAAAAACGACCTGAAATGGCCCATGTTTCTGCTCACGAATTTTCCCAATTTTTTCCAACCAGGCACTAGGATCTTCTGATTCACTTTTAAGCCCCATAAATTCCCGCATCGCCAAAGATTCCGCTTCTTTCTGTTGACCTTGATCAAGCAGGTTCCGTATACTTTGAAGATACTTCGATGCGCCTTTTTTATTATAATTTCGTGGTCCATCCGTCCATAATGTCTCTTCATTAAACTGTAATTCTTCTTCCTCGACCCCGCCATAAACCATGGCCCCAAGCCGCCCATTACCAATAGGTAAAGCCTCCTCCCATTGTTTGGCAGGATGATCAAACCATACACGCGTTTGTGCAAAAGCGGAGTTTAAGAGACATATCGATAAAAACGATAATAAAATATACAGGTATAAACGCATTATTTAGATTCCGAAGGGTTTATATTTGATATGAACTGACCACTTTTGTAAGTACCACGGAGAATTTGCTTTACTCGGGCTAAATTATTGCCATGAATATAAATCGACTCATTCTCTGATCCTACTAAATCCAAAAATAGTGCTGTACCTAACAAAGGAAAACAACTCTGCACATTCACTGATTTACAATTTTCAAGCTCGATCAGCGATTTTTCTGCCACTGGTGTCGCATTTTTTACATTTACTAAACTCAGTTCCTTAGCATTGTTGACAGATAATAATGCACCTTGTTTGATTGCTATGTTTACGTTACTCAATGTCAATCCATTCACATTGAGTGCTGAAAACCCCGTATTTCCTTCCATATTTATATCCGAAAACACTACATTGTCTATTGGCATTTCTGCTAAGCCTCGCATGTAGCCAATACGGTTTGTTGTGCCAGACAAATTATTAATAAAGATATTCCTGAATTTAGGCGTACGTTCACTAATTGGCCCTGGTTCACTTTTAGCATATTCCATGTCCATGACAATCGCCTGATCTCGAATATCGCGCATCACAATATTAGAAACTTGAATATTTTCCACGATGCCCCCTCTACCTCTTGCGGTTTTTAGACGTATACCGCGATCTGTTCCGTCAAAAATACAATTAGAAATAACAATATTTTTAACTCCACCGGACATCTCACTCCCGATAACCACCCCACCATGCCCGCGAAGCATTGTACAGTTTGTAATGGTATAATTCTCTGCTGGGATATTGATCTTTCTTCCCGAGCGATCCTTACCAGATTTTATGGTAATACAGTCATCCCCTACACTAATGTGGCAATTGGCGATACGAACATTGGAACAAGATTCTGGATTTATACCATCTGTATTAGGCGACGGGGGGTTATCAATCGTTACGCCGTCTACGGTAACGTTATCACAATATTGTGGATTAATTGTCCAAAATGGCGAATTTTGAATTTTAATATCCTTGATCTGTACATTTTTACAGTTTAAGAACTGTATAAAGGGCGGTCGTAAAAACCCTCTTTCAATCCATCCCGGAAGGTCTGGAGCCAAAACATTCTTATTGAGGCGTTTAAATTCTTTTTGCCATTTACTATCTTCTGTCTGTTTTTTAACTTCAACCTCCGAATAGCCCCACCATTTTTTACCGTGTCCGTCAATAATCCCACGTCCTTGAATACTAATATTTTCGAGGTTATTTCCATAAAATAATGGCGAAAAATTTGTTACAGCAGTTCCTTCCCAGCGGGATTCTACCATGGGCAAATAATCATCAAAATTATCGCTAAAATGTAACTCAGCTCCCGCATCGATATAAATCGTAATATTGCTTTTCAAATGAATTGGTCCAGTGACGTATTTTCCTGCCGGGAAATAGATCGTACCCCCGCCTTTATTTGATGCTGCTGTAATAGCCTTTTTGATAGCCAATGTGTTACTTCCGGTACTATCTTTCTGGCCACCAAAATCCATGACATTTAGCCAAGTTTGTGCTTGCAAACCCAGCATGGATAAACAGAGCAAAACAGTTATTATTCCACGATGATAGCGCTTTCTGATCATATTAATTTAAGTTAATCTTACAATTTTTTAAATCCCTTTTTTGTAGTGATTTCACTCCATCTACATAGATGGTCAGTCCCTTTCCTTTGTGATATTTTTCGCCAGTGACATCCCAGTAAATAGCAATGTTCTTACGGTGATACGTTAATTGGGTCAACGCAAAGTAGTCCCACTTATCTTTCGAAATCAAGGGTTTTATTTCAAGAATAGAATTAATTTGTGGTTTTACTCCAATTAAATCTTGAATAATGACATCCGCAAATGTGGAATGGTTATAAAATTTACTTCTCGGATTGTCTCCTTTCAACCATTCTCCAGTCTTCTCATCCTGGTATTCACCTATATAAGGTTTACCGTTCATCACATGCGATTTAGCATATTTATGAATTTGGTCATATAAGTCGTTTGCATCCAATTCCTTATTCTTTTTATAATCGCTTAAATAATTAGCCATTCCTCTGATGGTCTGTGAACTCGTAAAAGGCCAAATTGCTCCGTCCCATTCACAACTATGACCAGTTCCGCGTGTTCGAAATGTCGGCTCACGTCGTTCAGCGGTTGTTGTTCCCCACAGCGCATTAAATCCTGCTGTATCAGGAAGCTGGTGCCAAGCTTTTCCATACGTCGTTTTGTCTGGTGGCAAATGAAAATACCACGGTATAAAACCAATTGCCTCACGTGTAGGATGTAGACCTCCTTTTTCTAACCTCGTTTTAAAGAACTGATCTTCTTTGTCCCAAAGTGAATCCAATACCAATTCACGTAAAGTTTGGGCATAGGTAATGTACTTTTTCTCTAATGCTGAATTGGACACCAATTTGGCAATTGTTGCTATTGCTACAGCGTTCCCATACATATAGCTATTGATCGAAGGTCTCATATTATGAACTTTACGTCCACCAGAAACAGACTCTTCCATGCCATCCTGAACGTCAAATTGCCAAAAGAGACCGTTTTTACTTTTTCTTTCTTTCTCCCATTTTTCAAAATCTAGATCAAGGTCCGACAGTCTATCTCTTAAGTATTGCTTATCGGGATTTACTTTATAATAAGCTAATAAAGCATCTGGCAACCAAGAACTGAACTGATGAAACCTCGGTTTAGATTGATTTTTATCAGCATGATAAAGCCAAAAGTCTATGTATTCTTTTAGAAATGCATTTTCACGAATCCATCTTCCTTCATACAAATGGTGCCCTAGCGCACAGCTGATTGAATTATATTTTCCAGCGTGTTTTACAGGTTCAATGAATTCGGTTACCAAGGTACCTTCGGGGCTCGATTTAATATGTTTTCGAAAAGACCACCATCGAAAATAATAAGTTTGCTCAATTTCTTTATCGGGACAGTCCAATAAAGGAATATTCGCCAGCATCCAATCATAGGCATCCTTATTCGGAATTTTATTGATCACAGCTTCGTTATCGTTGTTATTAAACTCTTGAACATAAGTGTGAACTTTATCCACTAATTTTTCTTGTGCTTTTGCATAAGAAAGAGCACAGAAAAGAAGCGCAAGAATAGATTTTTTAATTTTCATTCCTTATTATTATCAAAAAAGTTGAAGTAGATCTATTGTGTTTTCGTAAAATACCTACTTCGTTTAAGTTGTTTATCCTGTACTATCCTGAACATAGTTATATTTACAATTTAGTTCCACGGTAATAACCAAACAAATCGTCTAGATCATCGCCTTGATTGTCCACATCAGCATTATATGGATTTTGGAGTTCCTTGTCATCCACAATACCTAAGATCAGCACTTCTCCTTTCGGTATTTTTAGCTCATTGGTTCCTGGAGGAAAGGAATAAGTATGAATATCAACCATTGGCATGTACTGAATTCGGATGGCATTACGTACTTTTGTTTCTGCCTGCCCAAAATCATTAGCGCTCGCATCAATTTCAAGTACAGGTTTAGGTGCGAAAACTTTGTCGGTGCTATTGTAGTAACCCACCAATATCTTTACAGCTCTTTCATTCTTAAATCGAAGCTGTGTTCCTTGGAGCTTTTGCTTTTCAGCGTCAATCTGTAGCGCTTGAAGTCCTTCCAATTCATTCGCCATATGTGTAACTACCAATTCCTGATCTGCATACAATTTTGCTCCTTTTTTCAATGGGAGCAATTGTTGACGATCTTCAAAGGTAATCTGTTGGGATTTTAGCTTTTCTTTTGAACGCGCTGAAATGCCAGTCCTCGCTGATAAGGAATCTATCGCATGTTTAAAGTTATTCAATTCAGTTTCAAAGACAGGCAACATCTCATTCCAGTGAATGAAGGTAGCATCTGCTCCACGCATCGGTATTTTTCTTTGTTTGGTTTGCATACTGTTTGCGTATAAATAGCTTTCATTCGTTATCTCTGTCAGTTTACGGTATTCCAAAACACTTTTTTCAAGATCAGGCAAAGCTTTTCGAAGAGCGTTTAGTTCATGAGTATATTTATACTGAAGAAGCTGAATTGCGGCCTTAACCTTACAACTATAATGGTTCGCTAGTAAATCATGAATCCGAATATCTTGGAGCCAGCGATTAAATTCAGCCACATTTTTAGTCGGCTTTCCCAATCCGCTAATGAGCATCAGCGCACGTTCGCCATGCTGCACAATTTCTTTTGCCACCTGCACTGGAGTTTCTCCAACATGAGTTTCATGGCGATCATCCTTCTCTACATAATCGACTATCATTTCCCCTGCTGGAGCTTCCGACTCATAAAGTAAAGTAAACAAGCCATAGCGATAAGGATTAATCAACTGCGTCATCAACATTCCCAAGGAGGATGTCTGCCTGTTACCATCTGTAATACCAAATCGTCGCAAAATTTTAGGCGATATCTCACCAATTTCTTCAATAGCCAATAATAATTTTTGAGCATCTGTCTCACTGATACCATAATATTGAGCAAGCTCCTTCGACCAATACGATTGCTCATGTAGTAAATCCCGATTTTCATCCCAAGCATACCGTGCCCACGCTTTGTACCACATCCAATCCCGATCTTGTTGCAGCAATCTATTAGCGACCTTGTCGGCCGAATATGGCCAATCCCAATACGAAGCTTGTGGATATATATGGATACCATTGGAATGATGAATTCCGTGCATAGCTTTAACTGATTTTTGAATAAAATCAGGTGAGCCATATCTAAAAGGTTCCAAGTTGGCCAAAATATGGACGTTCTGAATATGGACCGTGCCGATAGCACTTAAAGAGCGGTGTAACTCCGCCCACTTCCCTCTCGGCGTATACGTAGTCAATGCCTCACCATTATATTTTGCCATGGTATACAGGTTCTTATAAATTGGTAAAGCGGCCTCCATTACCGCAGGTGCATCGGTATCGTGTGCTCTTAAAATAATAGGCGGCTCAACGCTGATCCCTGATGTATGTAGTCCATCCTGTACTCCCGGAATAATTGTCTTCGTAAACCAGTTGACATCATCCTGGCCGACGCCTTCCATTGCCTCTCCTAACGTTATTAGTAAACCCACATTAGGATATTTAGCCACAAAAGCGGCAATACTTTTTCGGGTATAATCGGAAATTAAGGGCGTAATAACCCGATTTCGTTCCTGTGTTTTTAAACCATGGCGATCGGCGAATGGCTTTGGCAAGATAATATTGTAAAACATCTGGATAATCCAGATCCCTCTTTTATTGGCTTCTTTGGTCAGAAATGTATAAATCTCCTCGTTTTTTCCAAATGTTCCCTCATCCACCTCTAGCGCATAAGGATAATCCTTTAATTTTACTAACGAAGAAAAAGGATGCCCATTCCATAGATACAGAGCATTATATCTATTTTCGGCCATCATATCCAAATAGTTTAACCATAACTTCTTATCGTAAAACCAAGGAAAAGATTCCGGTGTGTAAGGATACTCGTAAATATCATGGCCGGGCAAATAGGTTGTTTTCTGAAGTCCAACACTTGTCCCGCGCATAACCATTTTTGGACCGTCGGCAAAAAAGAATGGCTCCCCTTTCAACCATTGTCTGTGTGCAAGCAATGTCATACACCCGTAAAGCACACCAGATTCGTCCATACCAATCAAGGATATTGCTCCTTTACTGGATTTTCTATATATAATAAAATGTTCCTTATTAACTAGCTTTTCTTTCAAAGAATCGGGCAACGAACTATGTTGTCCCACTGTACTGATTTCTATCTTCGTGGTTAATGACGAGACCTCTAACTCATGTTGGAGAAGTTCAATCGCATAATGAAATCTATCACGATTTGTAATCCCATCCATTGTATAAGAAACGGAGGATGTTTTATCTCTTGCGTTGATCTCAACAACAAGAGAACAGACACAGAGTAACGTGCATAATAGCCTTCTGTACATAATTGGTTATTTTAATTCACTAATAAATGTCAATTTTACATATAAAATTTCAATAATTTAAACACGTATCTCGTTTTTTACAAAGCTATCCTTCTACAAATAGAGATTTATATATTTAATAACTAGATTATTTTAGTATTTTAGAATTCATTCAACTGCAATTCATTGAAAAAATATTTTCTATTCTTAGATACGGAAACATCTGGTTTACCGAAAAAGTGGAACAAGAGTTACATGGACGGTGATAATTGGCCCCACATCTTGCAACTGGCTTGGATCATTTATGACGAAGAGCAACATGAAGTTAAACGAACCAATAAATATATTTATGAGCCGTTAATACCAATCAGTCCTGCATCAGAACAGATTCATGGATTGACACCGCCTTTTCTAATGAAATATGGTGAGAAGAAAAAAGAAGTATTACGGAAATTCAGTCATGACATCAAAAAATATAAGCCCCAGCTTATCGGGCATTTTCTTTCATTCGACCTGCAGGTATTAGCGGCCGAATTCTATCGATCCAACTTGGCTATTCCATTTCATAACTTAGCTTATTTCTGCACCTTGTTGCATAGCAAAAAATACGTTCGGAATCCGAATATGGTGCATCTTCCACTTTCATCGCTGCATGATACACTATTTGCGACTCCAGCCACAGAAATGCACAATGCTGAAAAAGATGCTGAAATAACTGCTAAATGCTATTTTGAAATGATTCGAAGAGATGAATTATCCGAGCAGGACATACAAAATCAGCAAGCTGAATTCGAGAACATCTGTTAATGTGACTTCCATGAAAAACTCCGACGCTATCCTACCCCTGCTGAAATCTACGCAGCCATTTCAAATTCTGCCCGAAACCCTACAATTGAGTATTGTCGACAGATTCAATGAACATCGTTTTTCCAAAGACACCTTAGTTTATCGGCAGAACATTACCGATATGGATGGTGTTGATTTAATCCTCGAAGGTGAATATGAAACATTCTTTCTAGATGTTTCCGATAATAA
This sequence comes from Sphingobacterium sp. B29, assembly GCF_001952815.1. NCBI lineage: Bacteria > Pseudomonadati > Bacteroidota > Sphingobacteriia > Sphingobacteriales > Sphingobacteriaceae > Sphingobacterium > Sphingobacterium sp. B29. The sequence goes on from NZ_CP019158.1 coordinate 6,042,991, forward strand.
ACGATTGGTCGAGATACACCATAAACCGTATTGTTTTGGTGGAATATCGGTCTTATTAAACCGAACGAAAGCACTCAAGTCCGTCATTGCCAAAAAAGGTACGGTCATTTATCGTTTACCCCGAAAAGACTTTATTGAGCTCTGTAATGCGAATGAAGAGTTTTTCCATTTTTTCACCAATTCCTTTGGAAAAAGAATGTTAGATGAGGAGTTTTCTCATTTTGTTAAGTCGCCAGCCTCCTTCGAGGAAAGCTATTTTGCTGCAGATCAACTTTATTCGCGTAAAATTGAACACATCACCTACAAAGATATCGTTTCCTGTACACCGGATACACCAATCTTTGAGGCTGCACAAACCATGGCGAAACACAAGGTAAGCTGCATATTTATCAAAAAAGGGGAGCATATTCTTGGCTATGCGACAGATATTACCTTAAGAGACAATGTCGTGGCCCAGCAGATTCCTGCAACACAATCTATTGCTCAGGTAATGGATAACCCTATTGTCAGTATTTCGGATCAGGCCTATCTTTACGAAGCTGTACTGATGATGTTCCGTACGAAATCAAGATATCTCCTTGTTGAGAAGGCAGGCAATTATATCGGCTTCCTTAGCCGAAATCGGTTATTGAGTGAACAAGGGCAGTCTCCTCTCGTATTTATTCAATCGGTTAAACTCGCAGAAACATTGGATGAATTGCGTGAAAAATGGAATAATGTTCCTGAGATTATTCACCAATTGCTCGGTAGAGGTGTAAATGCAGAGATTGCGAACCAAGTTATTACGACCGTTGCCGACAGTATTGCACTTAAAGTAATTGAAAAAGTGATCGGGGAAATGGGCGAACCGCCTGCAAAATTTGTGTTTATGGTAACGGGTAGCGAAGGAAGGAAAGAACAGACGCTAATGACCGACCAGGATAATGCAATTATTTACGAAGATAAAGCAAACGAACAACGTGATCTTGTACGCGCGTATTTCCTCAATTTTGCCAGTCGCGTATCGGATCATCTCAATACAATTGGTTTTAGCTACTGTACCGGGGGGTATATGGCCAGTAATCCCGAATGGACACATTCGCTGTCACATTGGAAGAAAAATTACAAAAAATGGATTGAAGAAAGTATCCCCGAGAATGCGATTAAATTTTCGACCTTCTTCGACTGTAGGCGATTATATGGTGACCAGGGCATTATTGATCAACTCAAAGAATTTCTCAATATTGAGCTACAAAAACCCAACGAGCGTTTTTTTACGTTCATTGCAAAGAATGCGCTGCAATATGAACCGCCGCTCACATTTTTCAAAGCGATAAAAACGCAAACAATAGGTTCTTCTGAAGTCTTCAATATCAAGAAAGCGATGACGCCCATTGTTGATTTAGTCCGGGTTTACGCGCTGAAAAACAGAATTTATGAAGAAAATACAGGTGGTAGGCTAAAACAGCTTCTTGAGTTGGGCATCTTCACACAAGAACAGTACGAGGAATTAAATCAATCTTATTATTACCTGATGTCGATCCGCCTAAAAAATCAGGCTAACCAGATCCGTATCGCTAAACTGGCACCCAACAATTACGTACCTATAGATAGTTTGACAAATATTGAAAAGGCGACAATTAAAGAAATATTCAAAACAATCAATAATTTTCAACTCGGTATTAAGCTTAAATTCACCAGCAATTTATTTGGTTAAGTAACTTATTGCCATATAAAGGCAATAAGTTACGAAGATCTGTTCTAAAAGCTTCTATTTTTTTTGCAAAGACAAATCAAACTGCCAATGCTTTGCTAATCGCTCCAGCTCTTGCTTTGTTATTGGGATGACAGCGCCATGTTTAGGCGAAGTGAAATTAGTAGATTTCATTTTACCTGCATTAAAGTGTCCCAAATCAACAAAATTTTTAAAATCTGTTGTTTCACTAAAGCCAAAATTATGGGGCGATATCCCATAGATATCATACATCAAAACCCATTTATCTTCCCCTATCCTTTTCCACACATTCGGAGCTTCGCAGGCTTCTGGTTCAGGATCATAGAAGCGATCATCGTACTGATAAGGGCCATTTGGAGAATCTGAAACAGCTTGCTTAATGCCCGGAATACCATCGTGGGCGACATAAAAAAGATGGTATTTATTGCCCACTTTCGTAATATCGCCATCGATGTAATTTTTATTTGCTTTGGGGTATTGAAACAAAAGCTGTGGTTCTGATTCAAATGCTGTAAACTCCTTATTTAAGTAGGCATAATAAAGCTGATTCAGTCCATTGCCAAACCGCATCGTAAAATAGATCATCATCTTCCCAGTACGATCATCATATATGAGTTCGGGAGCCCAGAAGGAGCCTACATTTTCCCAACCTTGAAAGGCTTTTTCCAAGTAGAGCTCCGTATGCTTCCAGTGAATTAAATCAGTCGATTTCATTAAGACAATACCTCGGTTGTTACCCCATCCAAATGCGACTCCGTCACGCTCCCATTCCGTATTTCTATAACCCTGCCTTTGTGCGTAGATATGTAAATCCGTCATGACCATATAAAAATAACCATCTTTTCCGCGCATGATATAGGGATCCCGAATACCTTTCTGCTGTGCAATGCTATCGCCAGCAATGATCGGTTTACCTTTATTGATATCGGTGAAAGAATAGCCATCCTGACTGACAGCAACATACAGACCATGGCTTTCATCCTTAAAGTAAACCATCAGGTAAGCCGCCAGATCCGATTCCTTTACCTGTGCAAACACGTTATGTGCAAATAGAATCAGGGTAGTAAAAAAGAGTCTACGGATATTCATCTTATTTAACGGACATTTTAATCAAGGTAAAGGAATAGGGTTCAAATGTTTCAACAATCGTCTTTCCCTTATAAGTTACCGTATTCTGTTTTGGACGGATGTTCAATGGTTCCTCGATACTGTTACTCAGGTTTAGGTTGGCATTGGCCAAAGTGATTTTCTCTGCTGCCGCAGCAGGCTTTTTCTTCGAATCTATGTCGAGGTTCACTTTCATCGGCTTACTGTTGTAATTGACGACTTTCACGATAAGCTGTTGCGCAGCTGCATCAAATACTGCAGAAGCATATAGGCTATCTTTGCCAGCTACGAATTCGCCATCCCGTTTGATCGGAACAATGCTTGTTCCTTTATTGGTAGCATATAATTTTTGTACTTGGTAGCTCGGCGTTCCATATACCTGCAAGTTATCCACCCAAATTAAATCCGGTGACCACTGCCAGCCATCGACATGACCGAATAATGGCGCATAAGATGCCATCTCCACCACGTCGCCATTTCGTTCCAGGCCCGTCATGAAAGCGGCTTCCGAGAGGGCCGCCTCCCAGGTACTTTTCCCTGGACCGTTTGGTCGCGTCGTATGCGAAGCGTATTCTCCTGCGAAAATTTTCACCCCATTTCTAGCGTAATTATCATAGCGATTGGCGCTAGACAGAAACCAGGATGGTGGACGGTAATAATGTTCATCAATGATATTGATATTCATCGCCCGTAGCTTATCATTTAAGAAGTCAAAACGATCTCCTTCGGGATCCGTGCCCGAACTGGCGATAATTTTGATCTCTGGATGCTTTTCGTTTAACGCATTCTTGAAGACGGCCAACCGTTCGATATATTGTGGCCCCCAATTTTCATTTCCAACTCCCAGCATTTTGAGGTGGAAAGGCTCAGGGTGCCCCATATCCGCCCGTAATTTCCCCCATTTTGTATCTGTTGCGCCATTGGCAAATTCAATCAGATCTAAAGCGTCTTGAACATAGGTATCAAGTTCGTCCAATGGTACAAGTTCTCCGGTATTAAATTGGCAGGCCATACCGCAATTGAGAATGGGAACTGGAGATGCTCCAATATCTTCTGCCAGTAAAAAGTATTCATAAAATCCTAAACCAAAAGTCTGAAAATAATCAGGTGTAAGCCGATGGCTGAATTCGGTATTCCACCGGTTGATAATCAATTCCCTTTCTGTTATTGGTCCAACAGTTTTTTTCCATTGAAAGCGATTGGCCAAATCTTTCCCTTCAACAATACAGCCTCCAGGAAAACGGATAAAGCCGGGTTTCATATCGGCAAGCATCTGAACCATATCTTTACGTAAACCCTTCGGTCTTCCTTTCCAGGTGTCTATTGGAAATAATGAAAGCATATCTACGTCTAACGTACCCGCCCCTGTAAACCAAACATTTAACTTGGCTTTATCTGTCGTTTGGTTGACAGGAAATTTGACTGCAGCTTCAGACCATGATCCGACGGGTTCAAGTGGAAGTTCAGCTGCACCAATAACCTTATTCTGTTGATCGAGCAGCTCAACATGGATTTTCATCCCCTTAGCTGCACTTTGATATTGTACAGAGAACTCATATGCTGCCCCCGCTTTCACCCCCATTCCTCTAAAGCCTTCATTTTGTAGCCCTAATTTCAAATTAGTCGCATTGTTTATCCTTAAATAACGTTTATTCCCTTTACGTTTGCTATCATTTAGCAGCAGGTAGGTTCCCTCAGAGCCATTTTCGAGCTTTTTCCAGCCCATCCAAGGCTGATCAAATTCAAATGATCTATTCTTTACCAATTCAGCATAGATTCCCCCATCGGCACCAAGATTGATATCTTCAAAAAAGACACCCCACATATGTGGCGATATTTTGCCTGTAGGTTTATCCAATGCTATATTTAATGTTATCGGTGACTGTGCCATTGCTGAAGAGCCCAAGCTCGCTAACAGTAACAGTATTGACACTACTCTTTTCATCCCTATATGTATTTGTTCAACAATAATTTATCATTTCAGGTTTTTACACCAGCTCTAACAGCATAAATAGGGTAGCACGACATGACACCCTATCAAAATCGGCTGTTATATTAATTCCAATACAATAACTGAAAATGCAGGAATATCCATTTCAATGGCACCATTCACTACCTTTGCCTTATTGTACACAACAGGTTTAATTGTTGTGGGCTTCTTGAAGGAATTATAATCGCGTAGATTCTCCGCGGTAAGAATTCGACCTGAAATTTTTGCAGCTTTCACTGAACCGAGATCCACACGTACCTTATTATTCTTTTTCGGATCAATATTTACCAAGGAGATATGAGTACGGCCCTGCTTGTCTTGTGACGCTGAAACCGAAACGGCCGGAATTTTTTCCTGGTTAAATTCAAAATCCGTTGATTGAAGTGAAATAGGAATTAACTTAGCATCCTGATGTACCTTATACATTTCCATCACATGATAAGTCGGCGTCAAAATCATATTCTTTCCTTCTGTTAGAATAACCGCCTGCAATACATTCACAGCCTGCGCTAGATTGGCCATCTTCACCCGACGAGCATGATTGTTAAAGATATTGAGCGTCATTCCTGCAATCATGGCATCACGCATGGTATTTTGTTGGTAGAGAAAACCCGGGTTCGTACCGGGCTCTACAGCATACCAGCCACCCCATTCGTCTACAATCAGATCCACAAGTCCTTTCGGATCGTATTTGTCCATAATGGCGATATTCTTCTCCACCAGCTCATTCATAAACCAAGCTGATTTCATGGTTCTAAAATATTCCTCTTCCGAATATTGAGTTGCTGAGCCTTTGTTATCCCAGTTGATCACCGCATAGTGATGAAGCCCCATGCCTTTCATCAAACCACTCGGAATTTTCTTCATGAGAGTCTCCGTCCAATTATAATCTGCACTATTGGCTCCTGATGCTATCCGATACAAACCACTTCCATTAGTCCAATCCGACATAAAAGTGGCGTATTTGCGATAAATGTCGGTATAGTAATCGGCGGTCATATTTCCGCCACAGCCCCAGGCTTCATTTCCTACGCCCCAGAATTTTACCTTCCAAGGTTCCTGCCGACCATTTTTTCGTCGCCAATCCGACATGGGGCTTTCTCCTTTAAAATTCACATATTGGACCCAGTCGGCAAGCTCCTGTACCTCACCGCTACCCACATTACCCGCCAGATAAGGTTCCGCACCAAGCAATTCACACATATTGAGAAAATCGTGTGTACCAAAAGAATTATCCTCTGTCACGCCACCCCACCAGTTGTTTACGATAGCAGGCCGTTGCGCTTTGGGCCCAACTCCATCCTTCCAATGATAGGTATCGGCAAAACATCCACCCGGCCAACGTAAATTTGGAATGTTCAAATTCTTAAGGGCTTCGATAACATCTTTCCGGACGCCATCAGCATGCGGAATTGAGTCATTTTTCTCACCGACATAAAATCCATCATAAATACAGCGTCCCAAGTGCTCGGCAAAATGTCCATAGATATGTCGACTTATAATCTGCTCCTGCTGCGGCGTTTCTAATCTTACACTACTCTGTCCATACAGTAATCCAGTGGCCAGCGTAAAAACAACGCCTAATTTTAATCTTAGCTTCATCATATAGATTCAATTATTTCACACTGAACTGGTAGGTTGTTTTTGAACTATATTTTTCTCCAGGTTTTAACACCGTTGATGCAAAATTGGGGTGATTTGGTGCATCTGGAAAATGTTGTGTCTCCAAACAGAAAGCAGAACGGAATGGATACACTTTTCCCTCTTTCCCTTTAGGGTCCGAATCTTTCATAAAATTACCACTGTAAAACTGTAAACCAGGTTCGGTTGTGTAGATGTCCATTTCAATACCTGTTTTCGCGGCATACACCTGTGCGACCTTCTGGAAACCATCCTTCTTGTTTAGTTCAAAATTATGGTCATAGCCTTTTCCGATCTTCAGTTGTGCATTTTGATCTTCAATACGAGCACCAATACGTGCAGGTTTTGTAAAATCGAATGCTGTGCCCGCTACAGGCAAACTCTTTCCAGTTGGAATCAAGGTATTGTCAACTTCGGTAATTGCCTTTGCATCAATTTGAAGTTCATGATCCAAAATAGAAGAATCTCCGACCCCATTGAGGTTAAAATAAGCATGGTTGGTCAGATTTAAGACCGTCTCTTTATCTGTTGTCGCCTGATAGGCTATGGCCAAAGCACCATTGTCCTCCAGAGTATAGGTAACCTCCATCTTGACCGTTCCCGGATAACCTGCTTCTTTATCAGGTGAGGTATAGGCTAATGTGATTGATGTCGAAGTGCTACTGACTACATCCCACACTTTGTTGTAAACGCCATTGGTACCGCCATGAAGTGAATTCTCGCCATCATTCTTTTCTAAAGAATAAACCTCTCCATTCAGTTTAAAGCTAGCTTTGCCAATCCGATTCCCATACCGTCCTACAATTGCGCCGTAAAAATTATTATAGTTATCCTTGTATTCTTTGGCCGAATCATAGCCCAAAATCACATCAGTCAATTTACCGTCTTTATCTGGCACTTTTAAACTTACCAGGCGTGCGCCATAATTTGTCAATGTAATAGCGAGTCTGTTATTCTTGAGCTGGAATAGTTTAACTTCTTTACCATCAATCTGGCTATCAAAAGCTTGGTTGGAGGTAGAGTCAGCCAAGGTCGCTGCTTGTTTACTTTGAGTTGATGAAGACTGGCAGCCATAAGCCAATGAAGCACAAGTCAACAAACCAATAATAATTTTCTTATTCATCTGCAATTAAGTTTTACCCCATCGGTCTGATGGAGGCTTCCTAATTTTAATTAGGAATGGTTCATAATCATTTAATTATTCAAATGGCAACATTTCTACCAAAAACGCACATAGATAGCAGTCACCAACAATAAAGTCACAACAATTAATGCCAATACGGACGGTTCCACTTTAAACATGGATCGATCCAATACAAAAGCTTTTGGATTAACTTTTGGCCCAAATAAGCTGACAGCAATCATAGCGATCATCGTAAACACAAATGCTAGTCCCATACATATCTGAAATGGAATTTCATAAACACCCGCTTTGTTAAGATATGCCGTATAGATCCATGTTTCTGGTCCGAAAACTTTTGTTGCAAACTCGTTGAAAAATACCGACAATGCAAATCCCGTAACCAGGCCTGTAATGGCGGCTGCACCCGTAGTTCTTTTCCAGAACATACCGAGCAAAAACATCGCAAAAACACCCGGACTGATAAAGCCTGTATATTTTTGGATAAAGGTAAATCCTCCGGCGCCACCGATGCCCAGCGCATCATTCCAGGTAAATAAAACAGAAAGTAAAATAGAGATCACAATTGTTATCTTTCCAACCCAGACCATTTTTGCTTCGCTCGCATCTTTATTGATGTATTTTTTAAAAATATCCAATGTGAAGATCGTTGCGATACTATTCGCCTTTCCGGCCAATCCGGCCACAATAGCCGCCGTAAGCGCCGCCAGTGCTAATCCTTTCATTCCATTTGGCAGATAGCCCAATATTGCCGAGTACGCATTATCGGCATGAAACACCCCTCCAGGAGCCATTTCGTGTTGTAATGCGCCATTTTTATAAAGCACATAAGCAGCTATTCCTGGAAGCATGACGATAATCGGCATAAACAACTTTAGAAACCCTGCAAAAAGAATCCCTGTACGTGCCGTCTTTAAATCAGCTCCCAAAGCGCGTTGTGTGATGTATTGGTTACAGCCCCAGTAATTTAGGTTGACAATCCAGATCCCGGCAAGGTACATCCCTATTCCAGGCAGCATCAGATATTTATTGATATCTTCCTGACTGGCACCCGGTCCAGGTTTATCGACAAATAGGTTAAAATGCTCCGGCGAATCTTCCATCAGTTTATTGAATCCCGCTAAGGCGTCTTGTCCCAAACCAAAATGTTCACTGACCAAGGTCAATGCCACATAGGTCGTTGCTATACCACCAATAATTAATACAACAACCTGAATAACATCTGTAAAACCAATAACACGCATTCCACCCAGCGTAATGATAACGGCAAATACAGCTAAAGCAACTGTAATGGTGTGGAAACTGTCACCACCTCCGGCCATACTCGAAATGGCGATTGCCCCGAGATACAAAATGGAAGTCAGATTGACAAAAACGTACAAAAACAACCAAAAGATTGCCATAATAAGACTTGTTGTTTCATTGTATCGGTTGTTCAAAAACTGGGGCATCGTGAAAATCTTGTTTTTCAGATAGACCGGAATAAACCAAACCGCAACAATAATTAACGCTACCGCAGCAATAAGCTCATAAGCGGCTACAGCAATACCGACCTCAAATCCATTACCGCTCATACCAATAAACTGCTCAGCAGAAATATTCGATGCGATCAACGAAGAGCCTATGGCCCACCAAGTCAATGATCCCTCCGCCAGAAAGTAGTCCTTGCTACTGCTTAAACTATTCGTCTTTTTACGATAAATCCAGTAGCCATAACCGGCTACAATAAAGAAGTAAATTACGAAGATGATGTAATCTACCGTTGCAAATTTTTCCATATTTCCCAAATTGGTTATTATCAATAAGCCATCTATACCCGAAGAGCAGGTATAAATGGCTTAGGCTATTATTTACTCAGTAAATAATATAGTTCATTCCATTTCAATTGATCTTCGAGTTTCGCTACCGTAGTATCCTCGTCGATCAATACATATTCCAGCCCGGCAATACGTGCAAAATCTTCCAGGTATTCGGGTGTTAAGCTCAAGCTGTAGGCGGTATGGTGTGCCCCCCCCGCCACAATCCAGGCACTACAGCCTGTTTTCATATCTGGCAGCGGTTTCCATAACACGCGTGCAACAGGAAGCTTAGGTAATTCCTCTTCTACAGCGACACCTTGTACTTTATTCACGATCAAACGAAAACGCGTTCCCATATCGACCAAAGAGGCATTCAATGCATCTCCGCTCTGGCCATTGAAAACCAAACGGGCAGGATCCGCCTTGCCGCCAATTCCTAGCGGATGTACTTCTATACGTGGTTTTCCAGTTGCTAAAGCGGGGTCCACTTCTAACATATGTGAGCCAAGTACCATGGGATTCTGCGGATCAAAATGGTAGGTGTAGTCCTCCATAAATGCGGTTGTTCCAGCCAATCCTGCACCCATTACTTTGCAAGCACGCACCAAAGCCGGAGTCTTCCAATCCCCTTCGCCGGCAAAACCATAACCCTCAGCCATTAAACGTTGTACCGCCAAGCCCGGAAGTTGTACCATCCCATGCAGATCCTCAAAGGTATCCGTAAAACCTTTAAAGTTTCCTTGTTCCAAAAATTTCCGTAGGCCAATTTCTATTTTAGCAGCTTCGATGAGGTTAGTATGATATTCACCGTCAACTTTTACATTTTCGGCAAGTTCATAAGTCGCTTCGTACTCCGCTAATAATGCAGCGATTTCCGCTTCCGTACTCGCATTGATAACCTCTACCAAATCACCAATGGCATAGGTGTTTACAGCGAAACCAAATTGCGACTCTGCCTCCACTTTATCGCCATCTGTAACAGCCACATAACGCATGTTATCGCCAAATCTTGCAAATTTAGCACCTTGCCAGTCGTGCCAGCCGGCTGCTGCACGTGCCCAAACATTAATCCGTTCCAGCACTTCCGCATCTTGCCAATGCCCGGTAACGACTTTACGACCTATTTTTAAGCGGCTGACGATATGTCCAAATTCGCGATCCCCATGCGCACTTTGGTTGAGATTCATAAAATCCATATCGATACTATTCCATGGGATATCTTGGTTATACTGCGTATGCAGATGCAACAATGGCTTTTGCAAAGCTTTTAATCCTCTGATCCACATCTTTGCAGGTGAAAATGTATGCATCCAGGTAATAACCCCAATACAGTTTTTTTCATTGTTGGCGGCTGCCAATGTTGCATAAATCTCGTCCGTATTTTTTACGATCGGTTTATATTTTACCGCTACTGGAATCGCTGCTTGGGTATGTAAATAATTGGCTATTTCCTCAGCATGTAGGGCAACTTGTCGCAAGGTTTCTTCACCATATAGGTCTTGGCTTCCCACGACAAACCAGACCTCAAGCTCTTTTAAATTGATATTCATGTTAAATTGTAGTTTTTGCTATAGATTTTTTATTACTAAAAATTATTGACCATAATAGGCGTTGGCCCCATGCTTCCGTTCGTAATGCTTTTTGATCAGTGCAGGCTTTAATCGAGGCGCACTTGGATTGATTTGTTCTGTCAACCAAGCCATTTTAGCAACTTGTTCCAATACTGCACTGTTATAAACAGACTTTGTTCCAGTTTTACCCCAGGCAAACGGCGCGTGGTTACCAACCAGAATCATTTCCACCTCTTTATAATCCAGCTTATTTTCGGCAAAGTGATTGATAATCTGAAAACCCGTTTCATGCTCATAGTTTCCGGCGATCATCTCATCGTGCATTGGTGGAGCACAGGGAATATCTACAGTCAAATGATCTGCATGTGTCGTTCCGAAAATGGGAATATCCCGTTGCGCCTGTGCCCATGCTGTCGCATAGGTGGAGTGCGTGTGGGTGATCCCACCGATTTCCTTCCAATGTTTATACAGTAGCGCATGAGTTTTCGTATCTGATGATGGCCGAAGATTCCCCTCAACCACCTGACCATCGAAGTCTACAATCACCATATGTTCGGGTGAAAGCTCTTCATATGGAACCCCACTTGGTTTAATCGCAAAAACTTCCTGACGACGATCGACAACGCTCACATTTCCAAATGTAAAAAGCACCAATCCCAGCTGGGGCAATTGCATATTGCAATGGTAGGCTTCTTCTTTAATTGAATTATACATGATTAAAAGTTGAATGGTTAAACAGTAATGGCTAGCGATTCCTTTCCTTCGATGAAAGCTCCCAAAGCCTTGTAATATTCATAGCGTTCGGCATAGATTGTTACCCATTTTTCCTCAGGTATGTAGGTTCGTTCAAAACCTTGCCCCATTGCCTTCATAGCATCTTCAACCCGGTCATATAAACCAGCAGCTGTTGCGGCGAACATTGCTGCGCCAATGGCACAAGTCTGTTCACTTTTATGAATACGAATAGGCATATTCATCACATTGGCCATCATTTGCATAATAAAAGGTGATTTCTTTGCAACTCCGCCTAAACCGATCAAACCTCTTACCGGAATACCCTGCTCCACGAAACGGTCAACAATAGCCTTTGCGCCAAAACAGGTCGCTTCGACAATCGCCCTGAAGATCCGCGGCGCATCTGTTCCGAGGTGCAAACCTGTAATCGCTCCTTTCAAGGATTGATCCGCATCCGGAGTTCGACGACCATTGAGCCAGTCCAAAGCTAATTCAGATGTTGCCGTTACGGGAAGTAATGCCGCCTGCTCACTTAGACTGAACAAGAGTTTATCTTCCAGGGTTGCCATCAACTGTTCACGCGTATGCCCTTCGATCTCTTCAATATCTTGTATCAAATTTTTCGTTGGCCACAGTAACACCTGTTTCAGCCATGCGTAAGCATCTCCAAATGCCGATTGCCCAGCTTCCATACCAATCATTCCCGGTATAATTGAACCGTCTACCTGACCGCAGATTCCCCTGACCAACGTATGCTGAACCTCCTCCTTCGGAGCAACTAGCATATCACAGGTCGATGTCCCCATCACCTTACTCAGATAATACGGCTCAATTTGTCCTCCGACGGCCCCCATATGACAGTCAAATGCACCTACACCAACAACGACTGATTTTGTAAGACCTAATCGTTGCGCCCATTCTTCCGAAAGCTGACCAGCAGATTGATCAGCAGTGTATGTTTCGGAAAACAAACGATCAACCAAACCATCCAGCAATGGATCAAGTGTTGAAAAGAAAGAATTTGGAGGTAGGCCATCAAATTCTTCGGCCCAAAGCGATTTATGCCCCGCTGAACAAACCCCACGCTTCATAGCAGACACCTGTGTTCCCCCGGTCAATAGAAAAGGAATATAATCACAATGCTCAACCCAGCTATATGTGGCGGCACGGACCCTTTCATCAGCCCTAAAAACATGAAGTAATTTGGCCCAGAACCATTCCGAAGAGTATACTCCGCCCACATACTTCAAATAATCCACCGAACTATTTTGATTGTGCAGGTTAATTTCTTTGGCCTCTCCAACAGCTGTATGATCTTTCCATAAAACAAACATGGCATTGGGGTTGTCTTTAAACTCGTCCAACAACGCCAATGGAACCCCGGCTGCGTTTACGGCAACTGGAGTAGATCCCGTTGTATCCACGGAAATTGCTTTTACAGCTGCGCCAATATTGTCGATTTCCGATTTGAGCAAACAATCTTTTATTGTTGCTTCCAAGCCTTCGATATAATCCAACGGGTGTTGCCTAAACTGACTTAAAGCAGCATCACAATACTCCCCTCTTTTCCAACGCGGGTAGTAAAACACAGAAGAAGCTATCTCCTCGCCATTGTTAGCATCAACCAATACCGAACGGACCGAATCACTTCCATAGTCCACCCCAATGACATACGATTTATTCATTTTTGCTGAATTTGGTTTATAACTTATAATTGTCTCTAACGCCTTATTTTTCAATCCCCCCCTTTCTGAAGTTCGCCTTGAAAAAATAATTAGTGTCAAATAAACATTTATTTTTTTAAATATGAAAGAAAATTTTCATATTTAAAAAATAGAGCTAACTTCATAGCAGCAAATTATGGTTAACCCGAATTCCCGACATAGGCGTATAAAAGCCTTTTAAAGGGATGTATCAGACAATTATTATACTTATTTTTAGCTATTTACTTTTTTACATAGTTTTGCTCGTGGAATAAATGGGGTGGTGTCAGATAAAAAAAGATAAAACGATAGATGATGGAATATTATAAAAAAGATTCAGGGATCCTTTTGGCAGTAGACTGTATCATATTTGGATTTAACGGCGAATCCCTTGAAGTACTTTTAATTAAACGTGATTTCGAACCCGAACGAAATAAATGGAGTCTGATGGGTGGTTTCGTTCAATCTGACGAAAGTCCGGAAGAAGCGGCGAGCCGAGTGCTCAAACAGTTAACAGGACTTGAAAATGTATATATGGAACAATGTAGTGTATTCGGTGAACCTAAGCGTGAACCTAGCGACCGGGTTGTCAGTATCTGTTATTTTGCGCTGATTGATACGCAGCAATATAAACATATCCTCAGTGACGATTACGAAGCTCAATGGTTTCCATTACAGGAGCATCCAACACTGATCTTCGATCATGATCAGATGATCGCTTCGGCACAGCACCGCCTACGCATGAAGGCAGCTTTGTATCCGATATTATTTGAATTGCTGCCTGAGAAATTCACGATTCCCCAGATTGCAGCACTCTATGAGGGTGTTTACAATATCGAGTTGGATAAGCGCAATTTCAGCCGAAAACTGCTTTCCTCAGACCTTATAATCAAACTGGAGGAAAAGGATAAGGAAAACTCAAAAAAAGGAGCATACTATTTCAAACTAAATACGGCGATCTATAAGGAAAAGATCATGTCCTTTTTACGGTATTTGCCAAGTTGGTCTATCGAATCATGATAAAGTAACGGGAAATGACCGATGGGAATTGGAATATATTTCACTTAACATTTTCGTTTTTTCAATAATTCCTTATATTTATCACAGGTATATCCTAGTTTTACAATTAGGATAAGCTAGATTAACGCATTTTATAAAATAAACAACATGAGCAAATTGAGATTAGCATTTATATTCTTTACGATTTTATTTATTTCATCACATACACTATTGAAGGCTCAAGCTCCTGCTGCGGCTCCCGCCACTACAGCAGCACAACAGAATAATGCCTTCAAGTACAGTCCGGATGGATTAAAAAAAGGAAGTTTGGCGAATCAATTTGACCACCTGAATTATATTTCGAAAAACAACTATGATTTCAAGATGGTACGAAAAACCAACCTTGATATTGTGAAACGAAATGTAATTGATACCGTAGCAAAACTCCACAAGGAAATCAGCTCTTTAAAATCATCTTCAAGCAACTATACGTCCAATACCAAAACTTTACAAGATTCAATTCAGGTTTTAAAGGATCAGTTGGCACAGGAGAAGGAAAAAACAGAAAGTTTCTCTTTCTTGGGAATCAATACATCTAAAACTTTTTACAATACTGTTGTTTGGACGATCATTGCGGTATTGGCAGTAGCAGCATTTATCTTTTTATTTTCTTATCGGAAAGCGAAAGTGGACACGGTGGAATTCCAAAAAACGGCCGAGCAATCGCAAGAGGAATTTGCTACTTTCCGCAAAAAATCCATGGAAAAGGAACAATTGCTCAAGCGTCAGTTACAGGACGAACTAAACAAAAAAATCTAGTCCTGCTTTTCATAAAATAGCAGATTTATTTCGATCGACCTGTAACGAATCCTAGAGGCACTCCGTTACAGGTCGATTTTATTTAATCAGTTTCCATTCCTAAACGAATAAAAGATTCAGCGAAGTAAAGCTGTAAACTTCAAAAATACATAGCCGGATAAAAGAGAAAAACTATATTTGCAGGTATAGAAATCGAAACATACAGAATTACAATCGATAACATTTTGACCTACATTAATAAAATTGTAATTTAATTGCAAATTCTATTTGTTTTTAAAAACGAATAACCTTATTTTTGCTGACCAAAAAAGAGGCCTTTTATGTCTCTTATATAAAATTGATTAATAAATATTTAGTCCCTATAATATGCCCAAGATTGGTAAAATAGCGCAGATTATCGGCCCAGTTGTTGACGTCAACTTCGCCGACAGTGAAAATCTACCTAAAATTTACGATGCATTGTACATTCAAAAAGAAAATGGACAACGTGTTGTATTAGAAGTTCAACAACACTTAGGTCAGGATCGTGTACGTACAATTGCCATGGACGCAACTGAAGGTTTAGTTCGCGGAATGGAAGTTGTCGATACTGGTGCTCCTATCAAAATGCCTGTTGGTGAAGAAATCAAAGGTCGTGTATTCAATGTAGTTGGTGATGCCATAGACGGGATCCAAAATTTGAATAAAGAGAATGGTCGTCCTATCCACAACGTACCTCCTAAATTCGAAGACTTGTCAACTGAATCCGAAGTACTTTTTACTGGTATCAAAGTTATTGACCTTTTAGAGCCATATGCTAAAGGTGGTAAAATTGGTTTATTCGGTGGTGCCGGTGTAGGTAAAACTGTATTAATCCAAGAATTAATCAACAATATCGCAAAAGGTCACGGTGGTCTTTCTGTATTCGCCGGTGTAGGTGAACGTACACGTGAAGGTAATGACTTATTGCGCGAGATGTTGGAGTCTGGTATCATCAAATATGGTGAGCACTTTATGGAAGGCATGGAAAAAGGCGAATGGCCTTTGGATACTGTTGACCACGAATTGATGAAAGATTCTAAATGTACTTTCGTATTCGGTCAAATGAACGAGCCTCCTGGTGCACGTGCGCGTGTTGCTTTATCAGGTTTGACAGTTGCGGAATACTTCCGTGACGGTGATGGCGAAGGTCAAGGCCGTGACGTATTATTCTTCATCGATAATATCTTCCGTTTTACACAAGCGGGTTCTGAAGTATCTGCCCTTTTGGGTCGTATGCCTTCAGCCGTAGGTTACCAACCAACATTGGCAACTGAAATGGGTTTAATGCAAGAGCGTATCACTTCAACTAAAAACGGATCAATCACTTCGGTTCAAGCTGTATATGTACCTGCCGATGACTTAACTGACCCTGCTCCAGCGACAACTTTCGCTCACTTGGACGCAACTACAGTATTGTCTCGTAAAATCGCTGAGCTAGGTATCTACCCTGCTGTGGACCCTTTGGATTCTACATCACGTATCCTTTCTCCTGCCGTTTTAGGTAACGAACACTATAATACTGCACAACGTGTAAAAGAAATTCTTCAGCGTTATAAAGAATTGCAAGATATCATCGCCATCTTAGGTATGGACGAATTATCTGAGGAAGATAAACAAACTGTACACCGCGCACGTCGTGTACAACGTTTCTTATCTCAACCTTTCCACGTTGCAGAACAATTTACAGGTTTAAAAGGTGTATTGGTAGACATCAAAGATACCATCAAAGGTTTCAATATGATCATTGACGGTGAAGTAGATGAGTACCCTGAAGCTGCCTTCAACTTAGTAGGTAACATCGATGATGCTATCGAAAAAGGTAAAAAATTATTAGCAGAAGCAGTTTAATCTAGATTATATCTAAGAATAATGAAATTAACAATTATCACTCCAGACAAATTAGCATTCGAAGGCGAAGTAACATCCGTTACTGTACCGGGCACTGCGGGTTCTTTTCAAATTTTGAAAGACCACGCTGCCATCGTTTCTACTTTGGAAGATGGAAAAGTAATTATTCAACAAGGTAACGGTGGACAAGAAGTGTTCATTAAAGGTGGTGTTGTGGAAGCAAAAGACAACGTCATTACCGTGCTTGCTGAAGGAATTATCGGAGATTAAATCAAATCGATTTTATAAAATCTAAAAAGCTTCCGATAGAAATATCGGAAGCTTTTTTTTTTAAAGTTTTTTTGACATTTTCTTCATTTTAGGAAGAAAATTGGCCATTGTAACAAAAAATAATTTTTCACACCTGTAGACCAATTTTAAATATGGTATACGACTAACAAAATATAAAACCGAATAAAATGAATTATTAAAAAATAAAATTTTACAAAAACATATTTAATGAAATTTTATTCTAAATACAAAATTAGCACTTTACCTATTGCCAATTATTGTAATTCCTGCTACCTTGAGGAAATGAAAATCGAAAGTTTTTATAGAAGCTTGAGATAGCATGATTTACCACCAATATTACAAAAAAGGGAACTATTATACTTAGGTAAATTTTGGGTTATGAAATATTACGATAAAAACACGTTGATCTATTTAGATGGAGCTTTTGTAAAAGCTTCCGAAGCAGCATTGGATCCCTTTGCACAGTCACTGCATTATGGGTATGCGGTGTTCGATGGTCTACGTGCGTATAATACCCACAATGGACCACGTATCTTTAAAGCTGACATGCATTTCGATCGCTTAAAGAGATCGTGTGAAGCAGTTAATATTCCCTATCGTTGGAGCAACCGAGAGCTGATCGACATCTGTTATGAGCTCCTGGCCAACAACAACCTAAGAGAAGCTTATATACGTCCATTGGTATTGACCGGTTCAAATATGCACCTAACCTCATCAACCGAAGCAACCATCATGATGGCAGCATGGGAATGGGGACCATATCTTGGTCAAAACCTATTAAAGGTATGTATCTCTGATATCAAAAGACCTAATCCAAAGTCGTTTAAAATTGACTCGAAGATCTCTGGGCAATATGTAAACTCCATCCTTGCGACAACTGAAGCCATCAGGAAGGGTTACGACGAAGCGTTAATGCTCGACCACGAAGGCTACGTTGCCCAAGCATCCAGTGAAAATATTTTCATCGAAAAGGATTTCAAAATCTATACGCCGCCAGTGAAGAATATCTTCCCGGGCATTACACGTCAGACCGTAAAAAACATTTGTAAAAAATTAAACTTCGAAGTCATTGAAAAGCAATTGACGATAGAAGACATTTATACTGCTGACAGCGCTTTCTTATGCGGGACTGCGGCAGAAATTATCGGAATCAAACAAGTCGATGATGTCATCTACAAAGAAGCCTGGGAACACAGCATAGGTGCATCAATCCAAAGAAGATATAAAAATTTAGTATTAGAGAACGAAAATTATGAAGTCATCATCTAACGGCGAAAACGGAATGAACAAATACAGCCGTACATTTACACAAGACGAAACGCAACCTGCTGCAAAAGCAATGCTTTATGGTATCGGTCTTACGGATGCCGACATGGACAAAGCACAGGTCGGTATTGCCAGCATGGGATATGATGGTAATACGTGTAATATGCACTTAAATGATTTGGCACAAATCGTCAAGAAGGGCGTTTGGAACAATGATTTAGTGGGTTTGACCTTTGGAACCATTGGCGTCAGTGACGGTATGAGCAACGGTACCGATGGGATGCGTTATTCGTTGGTAAGTCGTGATGTGATCGCTGATAGTATCGAAACGATCTGTGGTGGACAGTATTATGATGGCTTGATCTCTATTCCTGGCTGTGACAAAAACATGCCCGGTGCTATTATGGCAATGGCCCGTTTGGACCGTCCTTCTTTAATGGTGTATGGCGGTACTATCGCTCCAGGCCACTATAAAGGTGAAGAATTAAACATTGTGTCTGCATTTGAAGCATTGGGACAACGCATCTGCGGCAATCTTTCCGATGAAGACTATGAAGGCATTATCAAACATACCTGCCCTGGTGCTGGTGCTTGTGGCGGAATGTATACAGCAAATACTATGGCTTCGGCAATTGAAGCCTTGGGAATGAGCTTACCATACTCATCTTCCAATCCAGCGATCTCGGAAGAAAAGAAAAATGAATGTTTAGAGGCAGGTCAACATATCCGCACGCTGCTTGAGAAAGATATCAAGCCCTCTGATATCATGACACGTAAAGCATTTGAGAATGCGCTACGTACCATTGTTATCTTGGGCGGTAGTACCAATGCTGTACTTCACTTTATCGCAATAGGCAAAGCCGTGGGCGTAGATATCACGCAAGACGACTTTCAACGCATGAGTGACGAAACCCCTGTATTAGCTGACTTCAAACCATCCGGTAAATACTTGATGCAAGATCTTCAGCAATTTGGTGGAACTCCTGCTGTCATGAAATATCTTTTAAATGAAGGTTTACTTCATGGTGACTGTATTACGGTAACAGGAAAAACGGTCGCTGAGAACTTGGCTGATGTTAAATCAATCATGGAATATGACCAACCGATTATCAAACCATTGAGCGATCCAATCAAGGCTACTGGACACTTACAGATTCTTTATGGGAACTTAGCAGAGAAAGGTTCTGTTGCCAAGATTTCCGGTAAAGAAGGTGAAAAATTCACTGGTCCTGCACGCGTATTCGATGGAGAGCATGATTTAGTGGCCGGTATTGCATCTGGTAGAATCAAACCAGGAGATGTTGTCGTAATCAAAAATGAAGGTCCTGTTGGAGCACCAGGCATGCCTGAAATGCTTAAACCAACCTCCTTGATTATTGGTGCCGGTCTTGGTAAATCTGTTGCTTTAATTACCGATGGCCGTTTCTCAGGTGGAACACATGGTTTTGTCGTAGGGCATATCACACCAGAATCTTACAAAGGCGGATTAATCGGTCTTGTACATGATGATGACGTTATCGAGATCGATGCAGTGAATAACAGCATCAATGTGCTACTTTCCGATGAAGAGATCGCGCAACGTCGCGCCGCTTGGGTACAACCAGCGTTAAAAGTTAACAAAGGAGTTTTATACAAATACGCTAAAACTGTTGCCGATGCCTCAGAAGGCTGTGTAACGGATCAGTAGAAAATAAAAACAGAGACATTAAGCAAATAGAGACCTAAACAATCGATGCTTAATGTCTCAGATCAAATATCTAAATACTAAAAAGACTGAATAATCAACAATAAAAAAAATCAACGTAATGAGTACACTGGAAATAACAGAAAATAAGGCCGCTACAGCGCAGCAAACTCCGACACAAATTTCGGGATCGAAAGCTGTATTGGAGGCCTTATTGAGCGAAGGAGTTGATACCGTATTTGGTTATCCTGGAGGCGCAATTATGCCGATCTATGATGCCCTTTATGATTATACGGATCGTCTGAAGCATATTTTAGTGCGCCATGAACAAGGTGGAATCCACGCGGCGCAAGGTTATGCAAGAACTTCAGGTCGTACAGGCGTCGTCTTTGCGACAAGTGGTCCTGGAGCAACAAACCTAGTTACTGGACTGGCTGATGCCATGATCGATAGTAACCCTATCGTCTGTGTCACAGGTCAGGTCTTTGCTTCACTCTTGGGAACAGATGCTTTTCAGGAAACAGATGTCATCAATATCACGGCACCGGTCACCAAATGGAACTACCAAGTCACCGACGCAACTGAAATTCCAGCTGCACTCGCAAAAGCATTTTATATTGCCAGCACAGGTCGTCCAGGACCGGTATTGATCGATATCACTAAAAATGCACAAATGCAATTGTTCGATTACTTTGGTTATGAAAAATGCAACCACGTACGTAGCTATAGACCTGCACCACAAGTTCGTAAAGAATATGTTGAGCAGGCAGCCGAGTTAATCAACAATGCAAAAAAACCATTTGTTCTTTTTGGACAAGGTATCATTCTTGGAAAAGCAGAGGAAGAATTCAAAGCTTTTATCGAAAAAACTGGCATTCCTTCGGCATCGACCGTAATGGGCTTAAGTGCACTTCCAACGGATCATCAACTTCACGTAGGGATGTTGGGTATGCATGGTAACTATGCGCCAAATGTCATGACCAATGAATGTGATGTTTTAATAGCCATCGGCATGCGTTTCGATGACCGTGTAACAGGTCGTTTGGACAAATATGCCAAACAGGCAAAAGTAATCCATTTGGATATAGACCCGGCAGAGATTGACAAAAACGTACAGACAACCGTACCTGTATGGGGCGACTGTAAAGAAACTCTTCCGATGCTTACAGAATTGGTAACGGCTGTGGATCACTCCGCCTGGCTTGCACAATTCCGTGAACTTGAAAAAGAAGAAATCAAAGAAGTCATCCAAAATGAACTTCACCCACAAACAGATATTATGACCATGGGTGAGGTCATCAATGTGTTGAATGAATTGACAGGTGGTGATGCGATCATTACAACGGACGTCGGTCAACACCAAATGGTAACTTGTCGCTATGCTAAATTCAACAACAGCAAATCGAATGTAACCTCAGGGGGCTTAGGAACGATGGGCTTTGGTCTTCCGGCAGCAATCGGTGCCTGGTATGGCGCGCCAGAGAAAACTGTCGTAGCGATCATCGGTGATGGTGGTATACAAATGACGATCCAGGAGCTCGGAACGATTATGCAATTTGGCGCAAAAGTCAAAATCATGATCCTCAATAATGAATTCTTGGGCATGGTACGCCAGTGGCAGCAATTATTCCACGACAGACGTTATTCATTCGTGAATATCACGAGTCCTGACTTTGTTGCTGTAGCGAAAGGCTATTACATCGACGGTCAGAAGATTTCGGAACGTAAAGACCTACGTAATGCCCTGAAAACCATGATTGATCACGACGGTGCATATCTATTGGAAGTGATGGTAGGTAAGGAAAACAATGTATTTCCAATGGTTGCACAAGGAACATCGGTATCGGAGATACGCTTAAAGTAGAATTTAACATGGAAAAACAAGAATATACCATCACCCTATATACAGAGAATTCAATCGGTCTTATCGGTCGGATCTCAACAATTTTTTCAAGAAGAAAAATCAATATTGAAAGCTTGAATACTTCTCCTTCTGAAGTAGAAGGAATACATCGTTTTACCATCGTAATTACGGAGGCTGAAGATGTTCTGCGTAAGCTTTGTCGTCAACTGGAAAAACAGATTGATATCCTCAAGGCCTATTACAACACCAATGATGAAGTGATCTGGCAAGAACAGGCGCTGTATAAAGTACCTGCGGATGTGGTCAATGAAAAAGTATATGTAGAACGTTTACTACGTCAATATGGTGCCAATGTTGTTGTGATCCGCAACGACTATATCGTCTTTGAAACTGCAGGTCACCGCGAAGAGATCGACAAGTTGACAGAAGAATTGACCAAATATGGTTTGATCGAATTTGTCCGTGGCGCACGTATCGCCATCATTAAAGATAGTGCAGGTTTCCATTCCAAATTGGTTCAGTTTGAAGCCAAGGAACCATCGATAGAAATTGTAGAAAACGAGTATCTCGACAAAAGAGATGACGTATTTACGATGTAAGTTTTAATAGTATTATGCAAGAGACATTTAAATTTATCTTAAAGTCACGTCAAAAATTCATTGAATTACTTGACGGTCTTTCCATTGAACAGCTTAACAAAATTCCCGCGGGATTTAACAACAATATCATCTGGAATTTTGCCCACATTGTCGTCAGTACACAGACCTTGGTTTATGTCCGTACAGGAATCAAGGCCGATACGAACTGGGTAAAATATAACGAAGATTATAAAAAAGACACCAAACCAACCCGCTTTGTTGAACAAGCAGAGGTTGATGAATTGAAAGAAATCGCAATCCGCAGTATTGAGCAAATTGCTGCTGACTATGAAAACGGTGTTTTCGGAGAAATCACCTCTTTTTCAACAGCAACCTATGGCTATCCAATGGATACCATTGAAGAAGTTATAGCCCTGACATCAGGACACGATAACGTTCATTTCGGTTACGCAATGGCTCAACGCAGATTAGTACAATAATTAAAATAAATAATCAACAACCCATAACAGAAAGAAAGTAAAACAATGGCAAATTATTTCAACACCTTACCGCTTAGAGAGCAGTTAGAACAATTAAGTCACGCTGAATTCATGGACAACACCGAATTCACGGATGGTGTAAACGCTTTAAAAGGTAAAAAAATCGTAATCGTAGGATGTGGTGCGCAAGGCTTGAACCAAGGTTTAAACTTAAGAGATAGCGGACTGGACGTTTCTTATGCTTTGCGTAAAGAAGCTATTGAACAAAAAAGAGATTCTTGGAAAAACGCTACGGACAACAACTTTAACGTAGGCACTTACGAAGAATTGATCCCATCTGCGGATTTAGTTATCAACTTGACTCCAGATAAACAACATACTTCAGTAATCAACGCTGTAATGCCCTTGATGAAAGAAGGCGCTACGTTATCGTATTCACACGGTTTCAACATCGTTGAAGAAGGTATGCAAATCCGTAAAGATATTACTGTCATCATGGTTGCTCCAAAATGTCCAGGTTCTGAGGTTCGTGCAGAGTACCTTCGTGGTTTTGGTGTTCCTACTTTAATCGCTGTTCACCCGGAAAATGATCCACAAGGAAAAGGCTGGGCTGAAGCAAAAGCGTACTGTGTAGGAACAGGCGGGCACAAGGCTGGTGTATTGAAATCTTCATTCGTAGCTGAGGTAAAATCAGATTTGATGGGTGAGCAAACAATTCTTTGTGGATTGTTGCAAACAGGATCGATCTTGTCTTTCGACAAAATGATCGAGAAAGGTATCGAAGCTGGTTACGCATCGAAATTGGTACAATACGGTGTAGAAGTGATTACGGAAGCCTTAAAACATGGTGGTGTAAGCGGAATGATGGACCGTTTGAGCAACCCTGCAAAAGTAAAAGCATTTGAGATCTCAGAAGAATTGAAAGACATCATGCGTCCTTTATTCCAAAAACACCAAGATGATATCATGTCAGGTCACTTTAGCAAGACCATGATGGAAGATTGGGCAAATGGTGATGCAAATTTATTGAAATGGAGAGCCGAAACAGGTGAAACTGCATTCGAAAAAACACCTGCTGGTGATGTTAAAATCAACGAACAAGAATACTTCGACAACTATACACTGATGGTTGCTTTCATCCGCGCAGGTGTTGAATTGGCATTCGAAACAATGGTTGAAGCGGGTATTAAACCTGAGTCAGCGTATTATGAATCATTGCACGAAACACCATTGATCGCTAACACAATCGCTCGCAAGAAGTTGTTCGAGATGAACCGTGTTATTTCTGACACAGCTGAATATGGTTGTTACTTATTCGATCAGGCTTGTAAACCGTTATTAGCAGACTTCATGAAAACTGTTGACACGGACTTAGTAGGTAAAAACTTCAACGAAGGCAGAGACGCTGCAGTTGACAATGCACAATTGGTTGTTATCAATGAAATTTTGCGTGATCACCCAGTAGAAATCGTTGGTCGCAAATTGCGTAAAGCGATGACTGCAATGAAAGCGATCAAAACTGTTTAAAAGTTCATACGAAATTATACATGCTCCAAAAATCATGAATATTTCGTAATTTAGTATATTGAAATCAAGGTGATATTGAGACATTTACAATATCACCTTGGTTCATATAAAAATAACATAAGAGAGAATAAAAAATGTCAAAAACATTAGTAGAAAAGATTTGGGATGCGCACGTCGTCAAGCGTGAAGAAGGGTTTCCGGATATTATATATATCGACACCCACTTGATTCATGAAGTTACTTCACCTCAAGCTTTCGATGGCTTGCGTAAAAGAGGAATCCCAGTTTTTCGTCCAAAGCAAACGGTAGCTACTGCCGACCACAACGTACCGACACTCAATCAACATTTACCGATCAAAGAAGAGCTATCCCGTTATCAAGTTGATATGCTCACCAAAAATTGTGCTGAATTTGGTATTGAATTATATGGTTTGGGGCATCCATACCAAGGGATTGTACACGTTATTGGTCCGGAGCTGGGTATCACCCTACCAGGTAAAACGATGGTCTGTGGCGATAGTCATACCTCAACACATGGTGCTTTTGGAGCTATTGCTTTTGGTATTGGAACCTCTCAAGTTGAACAGGTCTTCGCAACACAATGTTTATTGCAGTCGAAGCCAAAAACAATGAAAATTGAAGTCAACGGTACCCTTCAAAAAGGTGTTGGGGCAAAAGATATCATCCTATATATCATCTCCAAAATCTCTGCTGCCGGCGGTACAGGTTACTTTATTGAATATGCTGGTTCAGCAATCCGTTCATTAAGCATGGAAGCACGTATGACCATTTGTAACATGAGTATCGAAATGGGTGCACGTGGAGGCTTAATTGCTCCGGATCAGATCACTTTCGACTATGTAGAAGGTCGTGAATTCGCACCGAAAGGTGAAGAATGGGATAAAGCCCTAGCGTACTGGAAAACATTGTATTCTGACGAAGATGCCATCTTTGATAAAGTGTTGACTTTTGATGCTGCAGACATTGCGCCAATGATTACTTATGGTACCAATCCAGGCATGGGTATGGGTATTGCGGAGCATATTCCAGCAACTAGCGCACAAGCGGAATCAGAAAGACCATCGTACCAAAAAGCATTGGATTACATGGGCTTCAAAGATGACTCAACAGTCTTAGGCAACCGTGTTGATTATGTGTTCATCGGAAGTTGTACCAATTCCCGTATTGAAGATTTACGTGAAGTAGCTTCATTCGTTAAAGGCAAGCAAAAAGCACAAGACGTTGAAGTATGGATTGTACCGGGCTCAAAACAAGTAGAAAAACAAGCTAAAGAAGAAGGCTTGGATAAAATATTTGAAGCGGCAGGATTCCAGTTACGTGAACCAGGATGCTCGGCATGTTTAGGTATGAACGAAGATAAAATCCCTGCTGGTAAATATTGTGTTTCGACTTCAAATAGAAATTTCGAAGGGCGTCAGGGACCGAATGCCCGCACCATGCTGGTATCTCCTTTGACAGCAGCAGCTGCGGCAGTAACAGGTAAAGTAACAGATGTAAGAGAGTTGATCTAAGCAGAAAAAAATGAAAAAATTTGAAACTTTAACGTCACAGGTAGTCCCTCTACCTATCGAAAATATTGATACCGATCAAATTATTCCCGCACGCTTTCTAAAAGCAACCACGCGTGAAGGTTTTGGTGATAATTTATTCCGCGACTGGCGTTTTGATACAGACAATCAGCCTAAAACTGACTTTGTATTGAACAACCCGACCTATACAGGGAAAATATTGGTTGCCGGTAAGAATTTTGGTTGTGGTTCAAGCCGCGAACATGCCGCATGGGCTATTCAAGACTATGGTTTTGATGTGGTCATCAGCTCATTCTTTGCCGATATATTCAAAGGAAATGCCCTTAACAATGGTGTATTACCGATTCAGGTACCCGAAGAGTTTTTGGCAAAAATTTTCGAATTGGTGCACCAAAATCCGACAACAGCGATTATCGTTGATCTTGAAAAACAAACAGTCATGTTGACAGAGACAGGTGATCAATTTGAGTTTGAAATCAATCCATACAAAAA
This sequence comes from Sphingobacterium sp. B29, assembly GCF_001952815.1. Taxonomy (NCBI): domain Bacteria; kingdom Pseudomonadati; phylum Bacteroidota; class Sphingobacteriia; order Sphingobacteriales; family Sphingobacteriaceae; genus Sphingobacterium; species Sphingobacterium sp. B29. Next base: position 6,069,831 of record NZ_CP019158.1, read on the forward strand.
ATCATGTTTGATCAATGGATATGATGACATTGATTTTATCCTTAACCAGAAAGATTCAATCGAAGCATTTGAAGCAAACAGACAATGGTAGATCCTGTCGTCCATATTGCCAATTTAACCATTCAGTACGGTAAAGATACCGTACTGCAAGACTTAAATTGGCAAATTTTTCCTGGCGAACAATGGATCTTAGGCGGTCCTAGCGGTACAGGAAAAACCACACTTGCAAAAGCGATTGCCGGGCAATTGAAGTATGAAGGCGAGATCACATTCCACCTTAATCCAACAAGCCCACTGCCAGCGAAAATTCACTACGTTTCCAATTGGTTTCAGTTTACCAATCTTGAAGGCGATCGCAATTTCTATTACCAACAGCGCTACAACAAATTTGCAAAAAACGATACATTAACGGTTTTTGCTGAGTTGAAACATTTTGCGCAAGAAGAACAGCTTTCTTTTGAAAACGTACGTTCTTACCTGAACATTTTTGGATTCGAAAATTTCAAAGATCAGCAGTTGATTGAACTTTCGAGTGGCGAACACAAAAGACTGCAATTGATCAAGGCCTTGTGGCTTCAACCTCAGGTGCTCATTATCGACCAGCCTTATACAGGACTAGATGCACAGTCTCGGGAAGATCTCAATCAGATTTTCGATCAGCTTGCGGATAAAGGAGTTACCTTGTTGTTGATAAGTAATGATGACGAACAACCGGAATGTATCAATCGTTTTGCGGAGATCCAGCATGGTAAGATTGTTATTCGCCAAAATAGCAATGCGTTATCCAGAGGATTGCCCCGCACAAGAAAGGCACTCCCCTATTTTCTGCAACGAGCCCCTGAAGTAACTTCTCCAATCATGGTAAAAATGAACAAGATCAATATCTCCTATGGCGAAAAACAAGTCTTAAAGAATATTGACTGGGAAGTAAAAGCCGGCGAAAAATGGTTGCTACAAGGGCATAATGGTTCAGGAAAATCCACGTTGCTCAGTTTAATCAATGGCGATCATCCACAGGCCTATGCCAACGACATCCATCTTTTTGGCAAAAAAAGAGGATCTGGAGAAAGCATTTGGGATATCAAAGAACATTTGGGTATTATATCGCCAGAATTGCATTGGTACTATGATATGAATGCCAACGTTGGGCAGACTATTGCTTCTGGATTTTTTGATTCCATGAGCCTATACCAGCGATTAGGATTTGAACAACAGCAAAAGCTCGAGCAAATTCTCCATTTTTTTGACCTCAAAGAGGTTAAACACAAAACCTTGGGGTCGTTACCATTAGGCCAACAACGTTTGGTCCTATTGGCTCGCACGATCGTGAAGCATCCAGAATTGCTGATTTTGGACGAACCTTGTCAGGGCTTAGATAAAGAGCAGACCCAGTATTTCAACGATGTCATTGATGACCTCAGTAAAAGTGGCCAGACGCTCATTTATGTAGGGCACTTCCAGACACAACTACCAACCTGCATTGACAATAAAATCGTGTTGGAAAAAGGAGAAGTAAAGGCTGTATCCGAAGTTATCCACAAAAAAGAAGCTTTATCCACATGAAAAATGTGGATAACTTCAATTAATTCGAAAACAAGAACAAAAAAATAAAAAGAGAATCAAGCTATCGGCTAAACACTGGAAATCAAAAGTCAAAAATAAAGACAATACAATAGGGCTTAGGCCTATCTTCCAAAGTTTCAATATACATATCGCTGATAGCTCAATACTAAAAATACAATGAAGAAAAATATTTTAATCATACCTGGAGATGGCATCGGCCAAGAAGTAACAACTTGGGGTAAAAAAGTTTTAGAAAAAATCGGTGAAAATTATGGTCATGAATTCAGCTTTGATGAAGCTATCATGGGTCATACTGCAATTGAAGCTACGGGCAACCCTCTTCCTGATGAAACATTAGCGAAAGCAAAAGCTTCTGATGCGATCCTTTTCGGCGCCATTGGCCATATCAAGTATGATAATGATCCTTCTGCTAAAGTAAGACCTGAACAAGGCTTGTTGAAAATCCGTAAAGAACTAGGTCTTTATGCAAATCTTCGTCCAATCCTTTTATTCGACGAGTTATTGGATGCTTCGAGTTTAAAACCTGAAATTCTTAAAGGTACAGATATCCTTTTCTTCCGTGAATTGACAGGTGATGTGTATTTTGGTGAAAAAAACCGTAATGAGGACAACACCTTTGCGTCAGATCTGATGAACTACCACCGTTACGAGGTTGAACGTATCGCACGTAAAGCTTATGATGCAGCACGCACACGTAACAAAAGATTATGCTCTGTTGATAAAGCCAATGTATTGGAAACATCCCGCCTATGGAGAGAAGTGGTACAGGAAATCGCAAAAGAATATCCGGATGTTGAAACTGAGCACATGTTTATCGATAATGCAGCCATGCAATTGGTTAAAAATCCGAAGAAATTCGATGTGGTATTGACGGCAAATCTTTTTGGTGATATCTTGACAGACGAAGCGTCACAGATCGCGGGCTCGATGGGTATGTTGGCTTCTGCTTCCGTAGGTGATGGCACAGGCTTCTTCGAACCTATCCACGGCTCAGCACACGATATCGCTGGTCAAAATAAAGCAAATCCACTTGCTTCAATTTTATCCGCAGCCTTGATGCTTGATATTAGCTTTGGTCTACAGGACGAAGCTAAAGCTGTTACCAATGCTGTTGCTGAAACATTAAAAGCTGGTTGGAGAACCGGTGATATTGCCAACAACAGCACTGAATCTTCAAAAATCTTAGGTACTCAGGAAATGGGTGAAAAAGTATTGGAGTTTATTAAATAGTATACCCTTTTTAATTTGTAAATCTTTTGAATTAAGAAATTATGTTACACGATCCTAATCATCTTTACATTTTCGACACCACCTTACGTGATGGCGAACAGGTACCAGGCTGCCAATTAACTACTCCAGAGAAAATTGAGATTGCTAAAGACTTGGAAAAACTAGGGGTAGATATTATCGAAGCCGGTTTCCCAGTGTCTAGCCCTGGTGATTTTCAATCGGTGATAGAATTATCTAAAGCGGTGAACGATGTTATTATATGTGCATTGACCCGTGCCAATCAAAACGATATTGACGTAGCTGCCGAGGCATTAAAATATGCCAAACGCCCACGTATCCATACCGGTATTGGTTCTTCGGACATGCATATCAAATATAAATTCAACAGCACAAGAGAAGAAATTTTAGAACGTGCTGTTGCGGCTGTAAAACATGCCAAATCCTATGTGGAAGATGTCGAGTTTTATGCAGAAGATGCTGGTCGCGCAGACTTGGAATTTCTAGCTAAAATGGTTGAGTCGGTGATTGCGGCTGGTGCTACGGTGGTCAACATACCTGATACAAACGGTTATTGTTTACCAGACCAATATGGTTCAAAAATCAACTACCTAAAGGAGAATGTACGCAATATCGATCAGGCAATTATTTCCGCACATTGTCACAATGACCTAGGACTTGCAACAGCAAATTCTATCGCTGCCATTCAAAATGGAGCCCGCCAGGTAGAATGTACGATCAACGGTATCGGTGAACGTGCCGGAAACACGTCTCTTGAAGAAGTAGCCATGATCCTTAAAGTGCACAACCAGTCGTTTGGAAGCTTAACATCAAACATCGATAGCCGCATGTTTACGTACTTATCGCGCAAGGTAAGTGAAATGATGAACATGCCTGTCCAACCGAATAAAGCGATCGTTGGCCGTAATGCCTTCGCGCATAGCTCAGGTATTCACCAAGATGGTTTCCTAAAACACCGCGAAAACTATGAGATCATCAGACCAGAAGATGTTGGTTTGATTGAAGCTGATATTATCTTAACTGCACGCTCAGGAAGACATGCCCTTAAACACCATTTGGAGCGTTTAGGCTTCCATCTTGAAAAAGATGATTTAGCAGATTGCTACCAACGTTTCCTGGTTTTAGCCGACGAAAAGAAAAATATTTGTGATGATGACCTAAAAAGCCTCATCCAGGAAAAAATATAAAAAAAGGCTGCAGATGCAGCCTTTTTTTATCATAAGTACATTTTTTAAAAGGATACACATGACGCATAGCTGATTATTATTTTAGCATGTGTTCAGACGGTCCTCCATTCAAAATCAACTCAATTTAAACACTGTATAGGTAGAATCTCTCATATAACAGCGAATATCTGCGTTTTATTTGCTACCTTAACTAGGCAATCATCTAACAATGAATCTATCAACCTTAAACATCAATTCAGAAGCTACACTTGACCGCATCAAGTCTGTGGTCAACAGAACACCGCTTCAATATAATCGGCATCTGTCCGAAAAATACGGTGCCGAAGTCTATCTCAAACGGGAAGATTTACAAGTCGTACGTTCCTATAAATTACGCGGTGCCTACAATAAAATTATCTCCTTAACAGCGGAAGAGCGACAACGCGGCGTTGTATGTGCGAGTGCAGGTAACCACGCCCAAGGCGTTGCTTTCTCCTGCAATAAACTCGACATCAAAGGCGTGATATTTATGCCGGGTCCGACACCACGCCAAAAGATCTCACAAACGGAAATGTGGGGTAACGGTAATGTAGAGATTATCTTGACCGGAGACACTTTTGATGACTGTCAAAAAGCGGCGCTGGCTTATACAGAAGAACATGGTATGACTTTCATCCCGCCATTTGATGATCTCAAAGTTGTGGAAGGACAGGGTACTGTGGCCGTTGAAGCTCTACAAGATCTTCCCGATATGGATGCCATATTTATCCCAATTGGTGGCGGTGGACTTGCCGCGGGAGCAAGCTATTACCTGAAGAGTAAAAACAAAGCGATCAAATGTTATGGTGTTGAACCCGAAGGAGCTCCTTCTATGCAAGCGGCTTTGACACATGGCGCACCGATCGAGCTCGAGCATATCAACAAATTTGTTGATGGGGCCGCCGTTAAAAAGATCGGTGCAACGACATTTGAAATTGCCAAACAATTGTTGGATGATACACGCTCTATTCCTGAAGGAAAGATCTGTACCTGTATCCTAGAGCTGTATAATAAGGATGCAATTGTCGTTGAGCCCGCGGGTGCTTTATCGGTAGCTGCTCTTGAATTTCACAAGGATGAAATTAAAGGCAAGAAAGTCGTCTGTATCATATCCGGTGGAAACAACGATATCGACCGCATGAGTGAAATCAAAGAATTGTCTCTGCTTTACGAAGGATACAAACATTATTTTATCGTTCGTTTTCCACAACGACCAGGTGCATTAAAACTCTTCGTTTCTGAAGTATTGGGACCTAAGGATGATATTACCCGTTTTGAGTTTATCAAAAAAACAGAACGCGAAAGAGGTCCAGCCCTAGTCGGCATAGAGCTCAACAAGCCTGAAGATTACGAAACATTGATTGAACGCATGAAAGAATATAAGTTTGATGTCATTGAAATCAACAAAGACCAGACACTATTTGAATATCTTGTTTAAATAATAGGTATAAACGGAAAAAGCCAGTGATTCATATCCTGGCTTTTCTCGTTTATATAACCAAAATACCTCACCCAAAGTCTTCAAAAAAAACTAACAATTCCATAATTTAAAAATCTTATATTTAATTGTTTAATCAATAATATACGCAAAATGAGAGTACTAATTTTAACAATCCTGACCTTAATAGGTCAACTTACCTTTGCTCAGACCGACAAAAGTAAACGCCCGAGTCCTCCAGACAACACCAAAGTAACCACCACCGACGGTGTCACGATCGACATTAACTATAGCCGCCCTTCTTTGAAAGGCCGTCAGCTTGGTGTTGATATCGCCCCTATCGGCATTGTATGGCGTACTGGAGCGAATGAAGCGACCACCATCGAATTTAATAAAGATGTATTGGTTGAAGGCAAGAAATTAGCCGCTGGAAAATATGGTCTTTACAGTATCCCTGGGGAACACGAAACAACAATTATGTTTAATAAAGTGTGGAATCAGTGGGGAACAAAATATGATGCCAACGAAGATGCCCTACGTGTTTCTGTTAGCAATGCCACAGCAAGCAATTCACAGGAACAGTTTAAGATCAATGCGACTCCACAAGGAACTATTTCTTTGGAGTGGGGACAGTATGTCGTTCCATTTACGGTTAAAGCGAGCAACTAAATTAAAAACGCATTATCAATGTAATCGGTACGGTACGAGTGAACGATTTTTTAATCAAACAACAGGCCGTCCGATTACATGATTCTTCGCTTCTTTCAGCCTTATTTTAGGAACTTAATTACTTATCAATCCGCTTTATTCATACCGTATTTTGTCATAAAAGCATCGTATTCGGCCTCATCGCGGCACATCTTATCATACCAGTTCTTTTTAAGAATCAGTGTGGTAATACCTAATATCAATACACTGGTCAATAAGCCCTGTCCCTGTTGAATAACAATATACATCGGGATCAATGTCAAACAACATTGCCATACAATCCCCACCCCAACATTAAATAAATCACGCTTAAAGTGATCGTTTCTTTTAAGATCAGGGTATTTCTGCAATGCTTTTTGGTGAATTGGCTCCCAAAATCCCCATGGGCGAACACGAACATAAAAATCAACCAACACAGATTCCTCAGTTGGCTTAGATAACCAAGTTCCAAGTAAGCAACCTAATAACGATAGGACAAACAAAAAGGGGAAATAATAAAGCGGCAAAGTATGTGGGAAAAACTGAGGCAGAATAATTGCGCCGAATATACCGGTCAACATTCCCCAAAAAAATCCGGTTCCATTAAATCGCCACCAATGCCACTTAAGCACATTCGCGGCAATATATCCACCATAGAGTGCCGAAACGATCCACTGCAGCACCGAATTGATGTTTTGGACATATAATCCGATAATCGTGCTACAGACAACCACAGAAACAGAAACAATATAACTCAAACGAATCTGTTTTTTAGGCGAAGCCGAACGATAAAAAAAATTTCAGCAAGACATCATTGACCAAATACGCTTGTGCCGCATTTATCGTTGAAGCAAAAGAAGACATAAAAGCAGCCAGCAGTCCAGCCAATAATAAACCTGTCAATCCAACCTTCCCAAAACGACTAATTGCTTTGGGTAAGATGATCTCGAAATCCATATGGCTTCCCATCGCTGTAAACTCATCCCGAAAGAACACAAGCGCTAATACCGTAAAACCCATGATCATCAGATAACGCGGGATCAGCAATATAACAGATACTGAACCACTCATTAATGCGGCCTCTTTTGGTGACCTGCAAGCAAGAATCTTTTGCATATCATAGTTGGCCGCCGGACCAGCCATACTCATGAAAATACCTTTGAAAAGCATCATCATCACAAATATGGTAAACAGGTTGTATTGATCATCGGCTATTCTGTCCATAATAGAAGGGAGTACGTTACTCCAGTCCATATCCAAATGCCAGCCAAAGAAGGGAGAGTCCCATCCCTCGGGTGTATTGGCGGCCAACAATTCAGGACTTACCTGCTGCATTGCAATCACTGCGATTGCAATGCCTGATACAATCATGATTCCAAACTTCACCATATCTGCCCAAACGATACTATGCATGCCGCCAAGCATGACATAAAATGTGGTAATAGCTGTAAAGAATATGCCATATACCTGGGGAACATACATCGGGTCAATAGTCAACGGGATGAACCGAGAAAGCTGTTCCCAGGGAAAGAATACCTCCATAAATTTACCGATTCCGATAAATCCATAACATAGAAAACCCAATACCGCTACAATGGCGTATAAAATAACGATGGTGTAAGCTCCATCCGCCCCTTTACCATGCCCAAAACGGGTTCGGATCCATTCAGCTCCCGTCAAGACATTTGAACGCCGTAGCCATACCGAAAGGTAAACCATCAGGAAAATCTGATTAAAGACAGGCCATAACCAAGGAATCCACATACTCTTTAGGCCATAGACAAAGGCAAGATAAACCATCCACATTGTGCCCGAAATATCGAACATCCCCGATGCATCAGAAATACCAAGCATATAGTAAGGAAGTGATTTCCCTCCCAAGAAATAAGAGTCGAGATCCTTAGAAGCTCGCTTTTTAAGAATCAGGCCAATGACAATCATCGTCAGCAAATAACAGACAATGATCACTATATCTATTACGGAAAGTTCCATGAATATTCTTCTCGTGGTCAACCGCAATCTACAATTATATTTCTACTTCTCCAATTGGCCAATTACGACCGAAACTGGGTAATGATCTGATATTCCTTCGAGATCAGGACCATTGTGCACTTCGGCCTGCTGAACCAAAGGCGACAATCGCTCCGACAATAAGATATAATCAAGCCTTTCCGACACTTCAGCTAATCGGCTGTCACCCCAATTCCAGCCATATAGTGTTGCTGTCGGAAAACTGACACGCTTATTTTCCGGAAATACAGTACGTCCGATACAATCATCAAAACCTGCAGCAATAAAAGTCGACAGCACACTATAGTCAAAATGCTGGCCACGCATATTGCCATATTCTGGATGTGCTTGATCCCAATTCGATAAATTCTTTCTCAGTAGTGCTTTGTGTTCCAGCCAAACTGCATCCAATGGGGAATAAGCATTGAGATCCCCCATGATCATACAGTTATTCAAGGAATTACTTTTGATATAATCCACAATCTGCTGTGCTTCTTTTAATCGATACTTCCAGGAAAAAGGGCTGAGATGCGTGACTATAATGTCAATATCTTTAATTTTAACATGCAGCATGCCATGCCAAAACTCATCCTCCTGGGCTTTGATCAGGGTAATCGGATAGCGAGATGTAATCCCTACCGGATATCCCTTCTCTTTGAGTAAAATGCTATAATGATGTCCATAGGATTTGGCAAGCTGTTGAAGATCGGCCTGTTTAAAATCGACCAGCTCTTCTAACGCAACAATATCCGGTTGCTGTCGTTCCATCCAATGGACAAATTTATCCGATCTTGCTTTCGTATGCTCAAATCCATTCCAGATATTGTAAGAAATTATCTTTAGCGGTTGATCGGCCTGAGATTTCACTGTCAAACACAGCAAGAGTAAAGCAATCACCCCATAAAATTTGATCAGATTTTTCATTTGTACACTCCTAAATATCGATTTTATAATTAACAATAAGCCTTTATAACTAACAACAAGGTGGGCTATCCGATCTAGAATAGGAGACCGGCTTTCAATTTTCAAATCCTATTATCAGGCCCGTTTCACATCATTTCAGGAACAAATTCCAGATTCCATGGTATATAGCGCATTGCGACCAATAAGCTGGAGGACATTGTCAACCGAGGTTGCCGAGCGAAGGCCGTCGGGTGCTGTATTTAGGCAATAATCCAAAAGCTGGTCAACCGAAGATACCGCAACATGCATTCGTGTATCACTCGATGCGTAGTAGATATAAACCATACCATTGGCATCCATGATCCAACCGTTAGAAAACAACACATTGGAAACATCACCGATCCGTTCCTCTCCCTCCGGCGCCATCAGATAACCCGCAGGCTCGGCGATCAATTGGCTTGGATCATCCAGACTGGTGAGATAAAGGTAGAGCACATAACGTAACCCTGCTGCTGTCCCCCTTACACCATGGGCAAGGTGTAGCCAGCCTTTCGCCGTTTTTAAAGGCGCAGGTCCCTCACCATTTTTCAGCTCTTTAATCGTATGATAAAACCGTTTGTTGATAATTTGTTCTTCAACAACAACGGCATTTTTAATATCATCAATCAATGACCATCCAATTCCGCCACCACGTTTTGCTAGGATAAAGTCATCCTGCGGCCGTGTATAGAGGGCATATTTCCCCTGTACAAATTCGGGGTGCAATACGACATTTCGCTGTTGACTGCTCGCTTTCAGATTGGGTAAACGCTCCCAGTGCTTCAAATTTTTTGATCGAATAATCCCTGCAGAAGCAACGGCACTGGAGAGATCCCCCGGAGCGGCTGCTGCATCGCGTTTTTCACTGCAAAAAATACCATACACCCAACCGTCTTCATGAGCAGTCAGCCGGATATCATATACATTTGTTTCCTCTTGATCCAAATCCGGAAGTACCAATGGCTGATCCCAAAAACGAAAATTATCCACCCCATTTTCGCTTTCTGCTATCGCAAAAAATGATTTCCGGTCAGCCCCTTCAACCCGAACAAACAACAGATACTTTCCTTGCCAATAGAGTGCCCCCGCATTCATTGTTGAATTGAAGGTGATTCGCTCTAGAAAAAGCGGGTTTGTCAAGGGATTAAAATCATAACGCCAGGTCAAGGGGATATGTTCTTTGGTAACAACAGGATATAAATAACGCTTAACAATTTTTCCTGGATTAGACAGTTCAACATTAGTTCTCTCCAATAATAAGCGTTGTGATTCGATAATATAAGCTTGCTGACGTTCAAATGATTCGGCCATAAATTTAGTTCAGTTCAAAAAAATAGTTACTTTACAAGTTTTCGGGATAAAGCGGCATACGGGTCACACGATGGAATGCCGTACCGCTACCAGTAGCGACCTCAAGATCAAATATCACTTCTTTTGTTTTCGGATCAATCTCTACAACACGTCCGCCTGAACCAATAGAAGTTGCTACCCCCATACCCGGACAAAATAAAACATGTCCAGTTTGCCCCAAATATTGCACGCCCGAAATGGCCTGTGAAAAGCCTTGCGTGCCGCGATCTTTTCCATAAGACCATACTTGCTGTACCGTTCTATTGGTCAGGTCAACCTTATATTCCACGACCCGGCTAAAGCTTTTCACCCCGGGAGCAAAATTTGATTTCCATTGCCGGTTATACCCATTGTCGAAAACTAAAATACGATCCTTGCTCAACGCGACAGGTGTATGTGGCCCCCAAGGCCAGTCAAAACCTGCAACTGCAGCATTCCCATTGATCACTGCTGGATCTGTAATTACTGTACCATCTTCGGCAATTGGCTTTAGCAACAAGGTCTGGTATTTGGCTCCCCAATTTTTATGGGGCGATATAATCCATTGCGTCACTCCCGAATGGTTAAAACTGAAAATCCCCTGATAACGCGCCGTGGCTAATAAATCTTCGCCAATTTCTGTGATTGAATTATTATGCGCCCAGTTATTGGGGCTTTGCGAAAATGCTGGCGGTGTTATGCCATCGGGCTTGACATAACGCGTCGTATCCAGCTGCTTGGCAAGATCCCATTCATTGACTAAGACACCTGTTTGGGGGTTCAATTCGATGATAAAGTCGTTAATACGGGGGCCGCCATTAGTTAAACGTGCCGCAACTTTGGTTACATTGATCAAGAAATTACCATTGGCTGCTTCACTAACCTCATGGTGAAATCCATACCCCAGTTTCCCCAGATCCCACTGATTGATCAGATTTCCAAAAAGATCAATTTCAACGACACGTTGTTGAGACTGGTCACCCGAAATAAAGGTCCCTTTTTTGGTCCGCTTAAGACCTATCGATCCGGAAAACTTCTGTAAATCAGGCGATTTTTTCAACAGCAACAACCAACGTAATTCCCCCTCGTTATCAATCATATAAGGTAAAGAAGTATCTAGTTCACTCTGCCCCGGATAACTCACCAAATTGATCCCAGGCTCCATTTTCTCGGTTTGCCCTTTGACAATCTTCCATTGGGGAAAGTCTTGTACTGTTAGAGCTTGTGTGATAATATGTATCGTTGTGCTACCGCGCTCGTTGCCTTCCCGGTCAGTAAAAGCAAGATCAACCACATTATCATAATCGGCATATAAGCCTAATATCGGTACGTTTTGACGTGGTGTATCATCGTTACATAAATGCGTAATAGTACCCAGTTTGCCATGCTTACCGCGTACGGTCACCCGCACACGACCATAGGTCGGTAACCATACATTTACCGTGGCCGACAGTGGATTATAACCCGAAGGATCCAGTTTAATATTTTCAACAATAAAATCGAGCGAAGTACCTTTGGTAGGTACCTCCATCTCCGATCCGTCGCTAAAGGAGAGTTTTGTACGCCAATGTGCCAGATCGGAAGTTATCTTGAGGATATCCTTTACGGGGACATTTACGGCTCCCTTCTCAAAGTTGAAAACATACTCTAGTGTATGCTGATTGACATCAAGCAACAATTCTCCTGCATCGATTTTGGATGTCAATGCCAACTTGGAAGATAATTCATTCGTTGTTTCCCGATCTTTCTTACAGGAAAAAAACAACAGAACAAAGCATATAAATGGCAAAATCAAAGTAGTGAAAAATCTACCCATCCGTTGTACTGCAATCATACATATTATTGTTTAAAAGAAATTTTAAAAAGTATTCCGGCAGAGGCATCTACTCCCCTACCGGAAAAAACTAACACTCAACTGTGGAATCGAGAATAAATTTTTATGTGTATGCCAAGCTCTTAGTGATTTGCACAGAAAGGATACCCATTAGCTTGACTAGCAAGTATACATATGATGGAAAATTGGTCATAATCATTAAGTTGATAATTCCCGAAGTTCGACTCCGGCCCCCCACATTTAGATCCCTTCATTGGCAATCCATAAAGATATTGGCCAGAATTCGATCCTAAAAAGAACCCTTCAACTTCGTAAGTTCCTGCTGGAATGTTCGTATAAAAGTTAACACCAGGCGCAATAGGATAATACAAAGTCATCACTATATTTCCATTTTGTTTGAGATAAACACCACAATTAGGTAATGCCGTACCGGTTGAATTATTAAGGTTTATAGAAACTGTATTAGCAAACACAAGCTTCTTTGTTTTTACATAATCCTTGCTATTTGTATTATTTTCATTTTCAATAAGTTTAGGAACAGAATAGCTACTTGCAACAAAAGCCATACAACACAATAAACATAATGTCAGATAATTTTTCATAATACTTTACAATTTTAATGATCGGTAAATTTATACGGATTAAGATTTTGACTATACTTCTTTATCGCCACAACGGATGCTGCTGAATCTTGGTGTTGGTATTAATTTCACCCTCTGGCAAAGGCAGATAATAATGCTTTGGTTGAAACTCGGCGGCACCTTGCTTTTTATTATCTACAAAAATCTGCTTCATTTGAGCATAAGGATACCAGCGTTTTAAATCGAAGAAACGATGACCTTCAAAGAAAAACTCAAGTTCGTTCTGGTGAATAATCTCTTTCATCAAATCATCCGCGTTGGTCCAAGTTTTATTGGCTAATCCTGCACGATCGCGAACGCGTTTTAAACTAGAAGCTGCCCCGGCAGTGTTACCATTCTTAGCACATGCCTCTGCATGTAAAAGTAGTACTTCTGCAAAACGTAGCAGACGGAAGTTATTGTTTGTATTTGCGGCGTCGTACATACTGTTAGCTCCGGATACATTTCTAAAGAAGTTGGTGTATTTCTTGATCAAGAATCGTCCAGGCTTATTGTCTATCGTCGGATACACAAGACCTGGATTTGCTGAAATTTTAGCCATAGACTCTGACCACAACTTATCAAAAGAAAGATTGCCGAACCAAGCGCCGTCTGTAAGACCAGTTTCATAGTCCGAATATTTCCAGTAGAAGCTGGTATACATCCGTTTGTCAAAACGGCTATCTGATCCACTTGGGCGCTCCTCTGCGATAAAATCGCGAACAACGGAAATTCCGGGCACCAACTTAAACCAAGCCCCTGTACCTGCCGGTCCCGCAAAATTGGGAATGATAAATCCTTGACGACTATTGGGATTCTCTGCCCCCCAAATACCATCTGAACCATATTTACCATCATATACCAATTCCCAAACGGATTCTTTATTTAACTTTGTATTGTCTTTAAAATTATCTTCGAAATTTTCGACAAGATCATAGTTATAAGGGGCAGTTAACAGCGTCTTCAATTCTGTTTCGGCTTCCCCGTATTGTTTAGTATACACCAATGACTTTCCTAAAAAGGCAATCGCTGCTCCTTTAGTCACTCGGCCCGCTTCTGCTGCTGGACGTGTAACAGGTAAATTTTCTTTTGCAGCCTTGAAGTCCGCGATCACTTGTTTCCAGATATCAGCTTCAGCTGTCGATGGTTTGTTTTCGGGATCAACATCTGCGGGAACCAACAATAACGGTACATCGCCATAATTTGACGCCAACAAAAAGTAATATACACCCCGTAAAAAAGTAGCCTCGGAAATCAGCTCCTTTCTCTTTGCTTCGTCCATGGAAACTTTCCCAATATTATAGAGAAGCACATTGGCTCGATTAATGCCATTATATAAACTTCCAAAATCACTTCCTCCAGTTCCCGGAGTATTTAGAAAGGTTGCATATTCCCATGTAAATCTTTCTTCACCTGCAAGGAACCAAACATCATCAGCACGATTCATCGTCTGCCATCCCGTATAGGCGCCATAATACCCTTCCATTTGCCCACGGATAGGTGAATAAACGGTTGCCATTGCCGCCTGTACTTCAGCTTCATTCGACCAGAAAATCTCCGACACCGGTTTGTTTGGGTTCGTACGATTGAGAAAATCTTTGCTGCAGCTTCCCATCAAAAGAAGAACGGCTGCTGCTGCTGTATATTTTTTAATTGAAATCTTCATCCTTTTCATTTTAAATTTAATTGTAAACTTCCTGTAATCCACTAGAAATTAGCCTGTATACCAAACATAATAGTTCGCGCCAGCGGATACCGACCATGATCTGTACCAGCCGTCATTACTCCTGTCTGGCCGACCCCATTATCGTTATTGCTTGGACCTAAATCAGGGCTATAACCTTTATATTTTGTTACGGTAAACAGGTTGTCAGCAGCCAAATAAATACGCGCATTTTTCAAGGTTACTTTATTCAACCAAGTATTAGGTAGCGTATACCCCAATTCTATTGTTTTTAAACGGAAGAACGCACCGCTTTCCAACCAGCGGTCACTGACGCGACGTACGTTACCATTGGGATCCTCACGCGTATAACGCGGGATATCGGTATTGGTATTACTTGCTGTCCACGAATTCAAAAGACTGGTAGAATAATTATGCACCTCACTTGTGCTCTCTATTCTAGCACGCGTATAATTGTATATTTTGTTACCGTACATACCATCAAAGAAGAACGCAAAATCAACGCCTTTATAATCCAGTCCACCACGGATACCGTAGGCTAATGAAGGATAAGGACTGCCCATGTATTGACGATCGTTGTTATCGATCTTTCCATCGCCATTGTAGTCCACGAACTTAATGTCCCCCGCTTTGGCAGTAGGTTGGATTACAGTACCATTCCCCGATTTGTAGGCTTGTACTTCAGCATCTGACTGGAACAATCCATCCGTTTGGATCAGCCAAAAACCGCCAATGGGATAACCAACTTTAGCCCAACTGATTACACCTTCACCCTGTGGATTATACCCCTCAAACTCCTGCTTATTTCCTACGGTAATCGCTTTCATTCTATTTTTAACGGCCGAAGCGTTGACACCGATATTGTAATTTACCTCACCAATTGCATCGCGATAGCTCGCTAAAAACTCGAAACCCTTGTTACTGATAGTACCCGCATTCATTACTGGTGAACCCGATTTTCCTGCAGAAGGTGGTTGGTTGATTGACAACAAGATATCTTTCGTATTTCGAACATAATAATCTGCACTGATTCTTAGCTTACTTTGTAAAAAAGCCAGGTCAACACCGAGGTTACTCGTCTCGGTCTCTTCCCAAGTTAGATTAGATGGCGAAACCCAGCTCGTTCCAGGGATTGCTCCTTGCCACCACGCTCCACCTTGGATATAGTTAATACCGTATCTCGTAACATTTTGTGTCGTATAATTGGCAATCTCCTGATTACCCAAGCGACCATAAGTTGCCCGGATTTTGAATTCATTGACTGAATTTTTCGCCTTTGCAAAAAAGCTTTCGTTCATGATATTCCAGCCTAGCGCCACCGATGGGAAAACCCCATAGCGATGTCCATTATCAAACTTCGAAGATCCGTCTCGACGAACCGTTGCAGTAAATAGATAACGGTTATCATACGTATACATCACACGACCAAATTGCGATATCATGGATGCTTCCTGCAGACTTCCTGAAGTTGATTGCTCTGCTGGTGATGCTGCATCAATTGCATCCGTGCCTGCTGGAATATCAAGTCTCTTGGCACCAAATCCTCTATTTGAGTTTTCCTGAGAGGAGTAACCCGCCAATAAGGAAATTGTATGCTTATCAAAAGTATTGTCGTAATGTAAGGTATTTTCAATCAGCCACTGATTATTGAAGAAAGCGCTTTCATTCAGCGAAGATTGCAAAACGGCAGTACCATCGGGACGTCGATCCGATTTGTTATAATTTCTTCCTGTGGTTCTATTAATCCCTACATTCAATCTATATTTTAATCCTTTTACAAAAAGATCTGCCTCCGCATATCCATTGAGCATGATATCTGTCTGATAGACATGGTTGGTATTGAGATTCAAATTACCAACGGGATTATCCAAATTTTTCATCCATGGTGCATAGGTTGAATATCCACCGACAACATTGGCATCATAAACCGGTAATAACGGATTTTGACGCAGGATATCTGTGATTACCAAATTGGCATATTGGCGATCCCCCGATTTAATCAATAAAGTATTTCCAACACGGAGATGATCATTGAAAAAGTTAAAGGTATTTTTGCTGCGTACATTGAAAGATTCATAACCCGTTGTTTTCAAAATACCTTTTTGATTCAGATACCCTCCGGAAACACTATAGGTCGATCGATCGCCACCACCAGCAACATCCAGATTGATCTTATTCACGGGTGCTGTTTGAAACACTTCATCTTGCCAGTCGGTATTCGCATTGAAGTCTTTGGCTTGTACTGGTAGATATCCCTTTTCGTCCACAAATTTTTTCCATTGCGGTCCATCCATCAAGCTCATTTTTTTTGGTAGACTTTGCACCCCAGTATAAGCATTTAAACTCAACGTGGCTGGACTTGCCCTTTTCCCGCCCTTCGTTGTAATAATCACCACTCCATTAGCCGCACGAGAACCATAAATAGCTGCTGCTGATGCATCTTTTAATACTTCCAATGAAGCGATATCGTTTGGATCTACCGTATTGATATCGCCAAATACACCATCAATCACATATAAAGGATTAGTACTGCCCATCGAACCTATACCACGAATATTGATATTCATTCCTGCTCCTGGCGATCCGCCAGCATTTGACACACTCACCCCAGCAACGCGCCCTTGTAAAGCGCCGGCAGCACTTTTAGCTAAATTCGATTGCAGATCCTTTCCCGTCACGGATGACACTGCACCGGTCAAATCACTTTTTTTCACCGTACCATAGCCGATCACCACAACTTCATCTAATTCCGTACCCGACTGAAGTACAATACTATAGGTTGATGCATCATTGACAAGCACCTCTTGCTCCTTCATCCCCACGTAGGTAATTTTTAAGGTTTTGCCTTTCGCAACATCAAGTGTAAAAGAACCATCGGCATCTGTTTTCGTTCCGCTGGCGCTCCCCTTGATATTGACCGTAGCTCCTGCCACTGGCTTATTATCCGCATCGAGGACTTTGCCCCTCACCTTTTGGGATTGCTGTGCAAAGGCTAAGCTCCCATAAGTGGAAAGTAAGAGTAGTAAAGCTGTTTTTCTCATATTGTGTGTATTTAAGGTTTACAATAAATAGATGGTTTGTATAATATGTCTATACTTAATTGGTATTCTTCTATTGGTTTGTTTGACGAAATTAGAGAAAAGGAGATGCCGTAAATAGCAAGATCAACTCATTTGTATTGTACTTTTCATTCATATTTCTCCTGGAAAAAACACAAAAATGTCAACACAAACGATTGCGCAAAATAGAAATAACAATAAAATAGGAAAAAAAATGAGGCAACAGAACAACATCGTAAAAACCTAAAAAACAACACATTAAAAACAAATAAAGACCATTTTATTGAACTTTAAACTCACTTGTATTGAATTATCTAGCAAGAGGAATAGGGGTAATCAATAACTAAATAGCGTTTAAACCCCACCATATTCACGGAATGGTTGACTTTTTTTAGATAGACATATATAGATCTTTCGTCTATCTAAAAAAGCGAAATGAGAAAGGAAAAAAGAAAAAAATTAGATAATCATCTGTTGCTTGCGGAGGCTATTTCTATACTCGACCGGAGTAAGGTCTTTTTTCTTTTTAAATACACGGTAGAAATACGAAACGCTGTTAAAGCCACATTGTTCGACAATATCGGCAATCAAGGTCTCTTCTTTCAGTAATCGCACGGCCATATTGATCCTAAAATCCAGCAGATAATCTGTAAAATTCATTCCTGTAGTCGATTTCAGAAAACGGGAAAATGTTGATTTGCTCATATTCATTACTGCCGCAACCATCGGAAGGCTCAATTCTCTATTTACATGGGTAACGATATATTCTTGTAGTCGTCCCATCATCAATTCGCTATTACTCAATACCGTATTGGTCGCCGTAGATAGTACACGGATATCTTCACCCTTAGACAATTCATACAGCAACACCAAAAGTTTCATAACCGAATAGAATCCGTCTCTTTCCAAAGTCAATATGCGTAACAACGGTAATACCCGATCTACTGTGTCTTTCCCAAAAACTACACCACGCGAGGCTTTGGATAATAACTGCTGTATACTTGCAAACTGCTTTTTATCCAGATACTGTTCAATTAATGAAGGATGAAACTGAATCGTGATCTCATGAATATCATTCGATTGGCAATCGCCATCTTTCCAGGCGTGTTCAAGCTCGGGGCTTGCAATGAGTACCAGATCCCGCTCGCCAATAGACTCTATCGAGTTGCCAATGATACGTTGTGCCCCCACTGCCCCCTCAACATAATTGAGCTCATATTCTGGGTGAATATGTACAGGAAACGTAAAGGAAGATTTTCTCCGATCGAAGACCACAAAGCAGTCATCGGAAGATAATGGCGATTTCTCTCTAAATATATCAGGTCTCATAATTGGATTTTCCCTCCAGTAAATTACCCAAACTTAAAAAAATATTATGTATAATCCATTGGTACTTCAGCACATTTGCCGGCTGTGCAACAGGAGCCTGCCAAAGTTGAGTCCTAACTTCGGGGTATCCAAATCAGATTAACGTACATCAAGTGGAGTACATCGATCCATTTAAGCGAAACTTGAGCAACAAAAAAGTTGCCGTACAAGGCAACCTTTTTATATTCTTTTCGATCTTCACCTTATTTTTTAAGGTATTTTTCCAAAAATTGATCCTGCTCCCAAAGTAAATGGAAGATATTTTCTTTGGCGACATATCCATGTGCTTCACGTGGTAAAATGACCATACGCACGGGAGCTCCCAAGTTTTTCAGGGCCTGGAAATAGCGTTCTGTCTGCAGGGTGAATGTTCCGGGATTATTATCGGCTCCGCCATGAACCAACAAAAGTGGGGTTTTCATCCGATCAGCACTCACAAATGGAGACATGGTCATATACAAGGCTGGATCATCCCAAAAGTTACGTTGTTCACTCTGAAAACCAAATGGTGTTAAGGTCCGATTGTATGCTCCAGAACGGGCAATTCCTGCGGCAAACAATTTTGAATTGGACAACAGATGTGCTGTCATAAAAGCACCATAGGAATGCCCACCCACAGCAACTTTTTTCCGATCGATATAACCCAAATGATCTACCGCATCAATTGCAGCTTCGGCATTTGCCACAAGTTGTTCAATAAAGGTATCATTCGGTTCTTTTGTTCCCTCTCCAACAATAGGGAAGGCCGCATTATCCAATACAGCATACCCCTTCGATACCCAGTAGATAAAAGAACCATAACTTGGGAAGGTAAACTCTTTCGGATTGGCCGTACTTTGTCCGGCTGTATTCTTGTCCTTATATTCCCTTGGATAAGCCCACATTAGCAGAGGCAACTTCTCTTTCTTCGTAAAATCATAACCGGCAGGTAAATATAATGTTCCGGAAAGTTCGACCCCATCCTTGCGTTTGTACTTTAAAATCTCTTTATGAACTTTTTCCAAAGATTTAAACGGGTTTTCCAACGTGGTGAGCGTCACCTGTTTCCCCGATTTCATATTTTTCATGAAATAATTCGGATAAATCGATGCTGACTGAAGCGAAATCAACAAATCCCCAGTTTTAGGGTTCACGAGTTGGGTGATACGTTCCTGCAGTTCAGATGCTGGAGCAGTGTAGATGCGTTTTTTCTTCAATGAATGCAGATCAAGCTCATCCACAAAAGGAAACTCACCATTTTTAGTAAACCCCTTACCTACAAACAGCACTTTATCTTTATCTATATACATCGAATAAGTGCCTAAACTATTTTTTTCCATATACACATCTCCCGGATCATTATAGACGTCCTGACTGTTCCGGTCATGCAATAGTTTAGGTTCTCCCGAGGAAGGATTTACCACAAAAGTTTTTGCGTTTCTCGTATCATACCATTGCGAATTGATCAATGCATATTTATCATTCCCCCATGTTACACCAGCGTAACGGTCTTTGATTTTAAAAATAAGCTTTCCCGCACCATTGTAAGGGTAAGATAAAGTATATAAGGCATCACGAAACTCCGCAGGTTTATTCGCATCCCCGCCATCCAAGGCTTCTACATAAGCCAACGTAGCTGGCTGATCACTCCGCCAATGCCAGGCACGTTTTCCCGATCGTGTCGACGAAAAACCTTTCGGCATTACCTCTGTCAAGGCTGCCTCATTCACCAACGCTATTTCCTTGCCCGATCGATCATAAATACGAACCTGCTGTGGAAAAGACGAGACCGGAACTACGTAGGAATAAGGTTTTGTAATCGTCGTGATCATCACATACTCACCATCCGGAGAGAAACTGATCCCCGTATAAATGGCTTTATCTTTAAAGGAAGAAATCTTGCCGTCCAGATCTACAAGTTCAAGGTTGGATTGCACCAATGTTTCAAAATTCACTTCATCCTGCGGATTTTTAAGCAGATCTTGGTATGTCCTCAATTGAGACACCTTCCCATCACTTGTTGAGACAATAGGTCCTGTCGGCAAATCTTTTGAAGGATCCAACAGTGCGGCCCTATCCTTTGGCAGGCTTGTTATTATTAAACCGGAAGAATTTCTCAGCCACTGAAATGGTGCTGTCAATGTTCCGTTCAAATTGTACGCTGTCAACTGTTTGACATTTCGCGTTGCAAGATCAATGACAAATAAAGCTGTTCCGCTTTCATTTGTATTGCTAAATGCCAAACGCTTATTGTCTGGAGAGAACACAAAATTGGCCATCGCCGCTTTTTCGGGCATCCCCGTGAAGTCGGAAAATTCCATATTTTGTCCTATTTTTTTCAAGGCAATCTTATCGAAAAAGATTGTCGAACTTTCCATGTTCGTCTTCGGATTAATCCGCAATCCAGCCAGTTTCATTTCTTCCTGGCCTAAGTCTGCCAGGCTTTTATACGTAGGCCGGAATGTAAATAACATCCAATTTCTATCGCTTGAAATCTTTATCTGAGGGGGGCGCACATAATCGGCTAAGGCCAAAATTTCAGTAGAAGGTTTTTGAAAGGTAATGTTTTCCTGCGCTTGCGTCTGTAGCGACGCTAGAAGCAAGAGACCATAGAATAGTTTCTTCATAAATTTATTTTTCAAATTAGGGCAAAATAAGGTAATAAAATTTTCATAAAAAAGCAAGCTTTGTAGCTTTTTTATGACAGTAAAATTAAACTTAAATCATTTGTAAAATAGTGGTAAAATTTACTAATTTAAAGTTATCCACATTTACAAAATCAAGATAATCAACAACTTACAAACACTAATCTGCAGCAAACGCATTCTCTGACAAACTTTTACCCAAAATGTGGAAAAGTCAAACTACCGCATCGAAAGAAAATATAAGATATTTGTTAAGCTAATGAAAGAATTGGCAACTCAACGAAGTTTTTAAGTATCGAAACACAGACTTTTCTTTTTGATGAATTGTCTATTTTAAATGGCCAGATGCACCTTAAATCTGGTCTCCCCGATTAAAATTGATACCATTAACTCCGTACCGAGTTTTTCTATAAAGATTGGAATAAAAAAATAAACAAGTAAACATGGCAAGAATTATCAAATTTGAGAAAAACGATTGTGCTCCTTGTGCACAAGTATCGGCTTATTTGGATCAAAAAGGTATCCAATATGAAACGGTTAATCCTTTTGATGAACCAGACTTGGCCGCAAGATTCAAAATCCGCACAGTTCCTACGGTAATTGTGTTGGAAAATGAAGAGATTCAACACCGTATCATTGGCTTTAAACCAGAGGAATTGGCTGCCATTGCACTTTAATAAATTCAGCGTATCATTAAAATGAAACAGTGACATGATACACATTTATTATGATTCCAGAACGGGGAACGTACAACGTTTTATGGATAAAGTAGCTCAGATAACGGGTTGGCAAATTCATAAGATCACCGCCGATTTAACGGTAAAAGACCCTGGGCATTTGGTCACTTTCACCACAAATTTTGGACAGGTGCCCGAAAACACAAAAGAATTCATGAAACGCGAAGCTAAAAATATCTATTCTGTTACTTCCAGTGGCAACCGCAACTGGGGACCGAATTTTGGTCTAGCAGCTGATCGCATTTCACAGGATTTCGACATTCCACTGGCGTTCAAATTTGAACTGTCCGGAACAATGGAAGATATTAATCAATTTATTGACATCTTAAAGAACTTTTGCGATGGTAGCAAACGAAGTAGCAAAAAACTGGATATTGCTTAATAATGAAATCATGATTAAGCATGATGACGAATTCAGCTTACATAAAGATAAGGAAGCGGTTCGTGCATATTTCTTGGAATATGTAAATAAGAACACAGTGTTCTTTTATACATTAAAGGAAAAAATAGACTATTTGGTAGAAAACAACTATTATATTGACTTTTACCAATGGTTTACATTTGAAGAAATGGAAACGGTATTCAACTATGTGTATGCGAAGAAATTCCGTTTCGAATCTTTTATGGCGGCATTTAAATTCTTCCAGAGCTACGCTTTACGTGACGATTCTGGCGAGAAGTTTTTAGAGCGTTATGAAGACCGTGTAGTTGCTGTTTCCTTGTTCTTAGCAAGAGAAGAGGGTGTTCAAAAAGCAATTGAGTACGCAGAAATCATGATCAATCAAGAATATCAGCCAGCGACCCCTACATTCTTAAATGCAGGAAAGAAACGCTCGGGTGAATTGGTGTCTTGTTTCTTGGATGAAATCGGTGACAACTTAAATGGTATCGGTTACGCTGTTGATTCCGCAATGAAGTTGTCTTCTATCGGTGGTGGTGTATCGTTCAATATCTCTAAAATCCGTGCTCGCGGAGAAGCTATCAAAGGTGTTGAAGGCCGTGCCGGCGGTGTACTTCCAATCATGAAGATTATGGAAGATACATTTTCATATGCGAACCAGTTGGGACAACGTCCGGGTGCTGGTGCAGTATACCTCAATATTTTCCACTCCGACATCGAAGAATTTTTAGATTGTAAAAAAATCAACGTTGACGAGAAAGTACGTATCAAATCATTGTCTATCGGTATCATCGTTCCTGATAAATTCATGGAATTGGCAGAAAAAGATGAACCATGCTATTTGATCTACCCACATACGGTGATGCAAGAGTATGGACAATTCTTGGATGAGATGGACATGGACAAAATGTACGACGAATTGATCACGAATCCAAACGTGAAAAAGAAAAAAATCAATGCTCGTCACCTTTTAGTTAAAATTGCACAGACACAAAAAGAATCAGGATATCCTTATATTTTCTTCAAAGAGAACACCAACCGTGTCCATGCATTGAATGAAATCGGTCAAGTGAAATTCTCGAACTTGTGTACTGAAATCATGCAAGTATCTCAAGTATCCGATATTGAGATCTATGGTAAACAGGACACGATCCGTTATGGTATCTCCTGTAACTTAGGCTCCTTAAATATTGCGACTGTAATGGACAACAAACGTATCAAAGAGACCGTAAAAACGGCTATGCGTGCTTTGACTGTCGTTACAGACGTGACCAATATCGATATGGTTCCATCTATTGCAAAAGCAAACCGTGAATTGCATTCTGTAGGGCTAGGTGCAATGAACCTCCATGGTTACCTTGCAAAAAGCTTCATCATGTATGAATCTAACGAGGCACTGGATTTTGCCAATACCTTCTTTATGATGATGAACTATTATTCATTGGAAGCATCGATGGAAATTGCCAAAGAACGTGGTAAAACATTTGTTGGATTTGAAAAATCAGCCTATGCCGATGGTACATATTTCAACAATTACGTAAACCGCGATTATATGCCTAAAACAGCTAAGGTAGCGGAGTTATTTGAAGGAATACATATTCCAACTGTAGAAGATTGGTTGGAATTAAAAGCGAAAATCAAAGAACATGGTATTTATCATGCTTACCGCTTGGCTATTGCTCCAAATCAATCGACTTCGTATATCATGAATGCAACCGCATCAGTTATGCCAATCGTAGATATCATTGAGGTACGTGAGTATGGAGATAGTACAACTTACTATCCAATGCCATACTTGACAAACGATAATTATTTCTATTTCAAATCGGCTTATGATATGGATCAATTCAAGGTCTTAAAATTGATCTCGGTTATCCAACGCCATATTGATCAGGGTGTATCTACAATTTTGCATACAAACTCAAAGGATTCGACGAGAGATTTGTCTAGATATTATATCTATGCACATAAATTGGGATTGAAATCCCTTTATTATACACGGACAAGAAAATCGACCATCGACGAATGTGTCTCTTGTTCAGCTTAATTTTGAGATTTTAGTATTTGGATATATAATGGGAGAAAGTCAAAAGTTGCCTACGCCATTGGCGGCTTTTGGCTTATCTAAAATCAACAATCCAAATACGTGATAATAAATGCCTAATACTTTAAACTAAAAATGAGTAAAACATATAAAGCTGTCAACTGGAATACCCCTGAGAACGATTATGTATTGATGTTCTGGGAACAAAATATCCGTCAATTCTGGATCGATACGGAATACATTCCTTCAAAAGATATCGATAGCTGGAAACGTATCAGCCCAGAAATGAAAGATGCGTATAAAAAAGCTTTAGGAGGATTAACTTTGTTGGATACTCTTCAAAGCCACACAGGTATGCCTAAAATCATCGATCATATCGATACTTTACAGAATAAAGCTGTATTGTCGTATATGTGTATGATGGAAGCTATCCACGCAAAATCGTATTCCACTATTTTCACGACAGTTTCTACAACCGCAGAAATAAACGACATTTTCGAATGGGTTCAACAAAATAAATATCTTCAATACAAAGCAGAAACGATTGATGGTTACTACCGCGCGATCGATAAAGAAGATGCTTCGGACGAAGAGATTTATATGGCGATGGCTGCATCTGTATTATTGGAGTCATTCTTATTTTATTCTGGATTCTTCTTGCCATTATGGTTATGTGGACAAGGTGAAATGGTTGCTTCTGCCGATATCATTAAGAAAATTATTGCAGACGAATCTATTCATGGTGTATTCGTTGGATTAATAGCCCAAGATCAATTCAAAAAATTAAAAAATCAAGATCAGGTAAAAGCTCGTTTCTTGGCCTTGCTTTACAATTTGTATGAAAATGAGCTGAAATATACAGAAGAGATCTATACTGAAGTTGGCTTAACCGCAGAGGTAAAAGAATATGTTCGTTACAATGCCAACAAAGCATTGATGAATTTGGGCTTTGATCCGATCTTCGAAGTAAAACAAGTCAACCCAATCGTATTGAATGGTTTGAATACTGAAACGACACAACATGACTTCTTCTCCAAGAAATCAACTAACTACGAAAAAGCAACGGAAATTGTCCATCTAAAAGATGACGACTTCAAAATGGATGTGGTCGTAGATATATAATATTGACGATTCGTCAAACAAAAAGCCCCAAAGAAAATTCTTTGGGGCTTTTTGTTTGACGGGCAACAACTATTGTTGGAATGCTTTGATTGCCTGTCCACGCCAAGCGGCATCAAGCGGTGCACCAAGCAACCAAGTTAACGTAGGTGCGATATCATAAATCATCAAAGTTTCCTTGATTTCTTTTCCTTTTGGCACACCTGGTCCGGTCATTACCCAAGGAATCTCCACCTCGGCCAGCGATTTACCACCGTGTCCTTTTCCGGTACCACCATGATCCGCAGCAATAACAAAAATTGTTTCGTCTGCAATTCCCGCATCTTTTACAGCTTGCTGCAATGTACCAATACGTCTGTCGACCTGTTTTAGTTCGGCATAGTATTCCGGTGTATTATGCCCGATATTATGGCCTACACCATCAGGTTGGTCGAAATGCACAAAAGTAATCGTCGGTTTCTCCTTTTTTATGATATCCACGGTGGTATTCAATGTCGCTTCATCATCATCCTTGGTGTTAATGATTTTTTGCACGACTTTATTGTCGATCAAATAACCTATACCCGGCCAGCTATGCACCACAGCAAACTGTGCCTTGGGATTTTTGCTGGCAACAGCATTAAATAAGGAAGGAAACATTCCGTTTGCTGTTTTGGTTGTAGAAGGGATCTCGGGTGTCTTGCTATCCCATTCTGTATATCCATGCGCGGTAGGACCAGCGCCCATAATCATGGAAGCCCAGTTTACAGCACTAGAGGAAGGTAATACGGTACGTACATGTGTACTATATGTCCCCTCCTGCATCATCTTTTTAAGATTTGGCATTTCCGCTTTTGGTAAAGCATACGCTCCAAAACCGTCAAAACCAACTAAAACAACGTGTTTGATCTTTTTGCTCTGTGCCGACACAGCACTTGTGGATAGCCCCAGTACGATCAATGGTAATAATAGATTTTTAATTTTCATCTGTATAAATTTGTTTTTTCAATTGCGATGAAGCTATCAGATTTATTCATTCCCTAATGTGATTGAATAAATCATGATGGTTTCATAATAAAATAACTTGGTATTCAATGAGTACGCAACCTACTCAAGCTTTCTTGTATCCAAAATAGATAACCTGATGCCCCGCCTATCCAATGAATCGTTCACATGCTAGATCAAGGTTTATCGATCATATTTTACAAGTCACGCTGGTAATAAGTTGACCTATTTCAAAAATAGAAATTTTACAGTGTATATTATGTTAAGTAAACATTATTTAATCTCTCTAACCAATATGTTACAGAACAAAAAAAAGACGCTGAAAAATTATTTTCAGCGTCTTAACCTTATACCGTTTTACATCGATTTTAATACCCAGCTTTTGCCAACCGTGCGTACATTTCGACAAAAGCACATTGATCGAGCAGCCATTTCGATTTATGCTGATCTTTCAGGGTCCAGTCTGCACTAAATAATCCTTCTTTATCGCGCATATGCTGCCAGGCAAATTCAAGATTCTTTGCAAACACTGTGAGGTACTTTTTGTCGCCATTCACTACAGCGAGCTCTATGTAACCACGCATCATAACAGCATGAAACCACAAATTGCTATTTTTCAATTTTGGAAAATCCAATTTCTCCTTCGTTTCGAAAAAATAGCCGAAACATGCCTCAGCCAGCTGTTGTGCATCCGCGAGGTACCGGTTATTTTTCGTCAACTTATAAAGCAATGCAGCTGCCTGCAACATTTGTCCGGCGTTGTACGAAAACTTAGCTTTTCCAATCTTTCCATTGAGCTGCATGTTGTCCCAATATAACTTATCTTCGGGATCCTGAAGATTTCTTTTTGTCCATTCATAAAGACGCTCCCCTTCTTCCAGATAGTACCTATCATTGGTTGCCATAAATAACTTCAGTGCAAATACACTTGCTGGTGCATTCGAACACGTATTTTTAGATTCCTTTTTCTGTTCACACCAATAAATGCCACCACCTAATTTATCATCCTCCCCACTCTTTACAAAATTCCAGATCTCTTTGGCCGAAGTCAGGTAGTTTATTTTTTTTGTATGGATATAGCTATCTGTAAAATCGATACCCAACCAGATATTATCGTCATAAAAACGATCCGAGGGAGGAGCTGTATTTAAATAAGACGCATAGCCAATAGGTGACCTACTTTCATCCCTATATTCCTGTAAGCCAATCAGGACTTTTTTGTCAAGTATGAACTGAAATGCCTTTTTTGTTTTTGGTAAGTCCATCAAGGCATTTACAGCCGAGAAACTACCCGAGAAAGGCCATAGATAAGCATATTTCTTTTGTTGCGCTGCCTGTTGATTATTATCCAGATAATCAGCTTTAAAGTTTTCATCAAAGGGATATTTTTCAGCCAAGAGCTGATTCTTGGTATTTCCAAACTTGCTATAGATGCTATCTAAAGTTTGGATAGCATAGTTCTGAAAATTATTTTTTTGTGCAAATAAGGTTACACCAATAAAGTTCAAAAGAAACAACGTAAAATATCTTTTCATGTGTTTTAGGTAAAAGAATAGTAGATGCCTATGCGGCATCTACTATTCCTGAACATTAATAACCGGGGTTTTGTTTTAAATTGGGATTCATCGATATCTGTTGCTGAGGTATTGGATACACTGTTTTGCTGTCAGAAGAAGGTTTATGATCCCACCACGTCGCTGTATGAAATTTGCCGAAGCGGATTAAATCCTCCCTTCTAAATCCTTCAAAAATAAATTCGCGTCCTCGCTCTGCCAAGAGCTCGTCAAGTGTCAGTGTGCTTGTGGTATACTTTGCTTCATTCCAGTCTGCATCAGAAAAGGCTCTCTTTTTACAACTATTAATCAAATCGACAGCTTCTTGCGAAGGGCGTCCTCCATTTTTTCGCATCAATGCCTCGGCTTTCGCAAAATAGATCCAACTTAGACGATAGACGTTCCAATCTGTATTGTTATAATTTGCATTCGCAGGTATTTTAACACCGTTGACAGTACCCTCAACAGAGTTACCAAGCTTATATTTATTAAATCGGATACCACTATTCTCTTCTCCATCGCTCATGGTAGAAGACGTACCTCCAGTCTTAGCCCTTCGAATATAATCAACAAAAACAAGCTGTTCTCCCTTGTATTCCTCCGAACCTTGCACAATTTTACCATCCACAAACTTAACCATAGGTCCGCTTAAAAACCATTCTTTTTTTCGCAAATCTTTTTCGTTATATTGATCGAAAACACCCGGAATTAACACAATACCGTTATTGCCAGTTCTTCCCCCACCATAGATCTCGCTTTGTACAAAATGATAAAATTCCCCTGGAAATCCAGGTTCAAAGTCTGCTGTTTGATAATCGTAGGCAATTGAAAAAATAGTTTCCTTAGACATGTCATTGGTCGGCACATAGGAATCTGTTAAATTTGGATCCAATGCCATAGCACCATTCAAACCTCCTCCAGCACCCGATATCAATTTATCCGCCGCTGCAATACAATCATCCCACCGCGGTTGACCAGACCATTTTTCAGCATTTAAATACAACTCCACCAGCATAGCATAACCTGCCGCCTGCGAAACCCGACCTAACATGGCTCTCGATAATTTGGGCGCTAGATCAATATTAGCTAAAATTTCCTTTTCAATAAATTCAAAAACCTCTTTTGTAGAAGAGGGCTGAGGTAAAGGCTCCTCTGCTGAACTTGGCGCTTTGGTAGTTATTGGAATATTGCCGAATAAATCCATTAGCTTTAGATAATGTAATGCCCGTAAAAGCTTTAGTTCAGCAATAAACTCATTCTTTTCAGCATCTGTTATCCCCATGCGAGCCACGTCAGATTTTTCGAGAATATCGATGGGGCTATTACACAAACCTACTCCCCAATACATCAATACCCATGCATTGTTTAACCCACCTTCATCTACTGTCCAAGTATGATAATGCAGCCTTTTCCATTTGCCTCCATCCTCTCCATGCCGCCCTTTGGTCGGCCAGGCCAATTGATCTGCGGATAATTCTGCTGGCCGCCACCATCCATCCTGCCCTGATGGTGATATCCACGCATTTGCATGCGTGTATGGACGCAATACAGCTGATATAACCTCATTCTTATTTTATAAAATCGTCCGCTACAATGATATCATAAGCGTTTTCATCTAAATTTGTACAACTTGATGCATTAATTACGCAAGCTAAAAATAAAATCTTAACAATATTTTTCATAATACTATCCATTAAAAACCAAAATTTACGCCAAACAAAAACGATCTCGTATTGGGATAAGGTCCTCTACTATCAATACCTAAACGTTGTCCATTTACTTCATTACCCAGCCCCGTATCCAATACAAAATCAGGATCATTCCCTGAATACCCTGTTATTGTTGCCAGATTTTGAGCCGTCAAATATATGCGCACATTATTCACCCAAGTGTTACTTTTCAATTTAAATCGATATCCCAATGTAACTTCATCAATTTTTAAGTGACTACCACTTTCCAAATAGTAATCAGAATACATATAGGTATCATTAATATCTTTATATTTGGTGAAAGCATCTCTCAAAAGATTCTCTGACCAGACCTTATTGCCATAAGAAAGTGCCGTTGTATTTAAGATATCATAATCGAATTTACCCCGCATAAAAATTCTCAGATCAAAATTCTTATAGGAAAAATT
This sequence comes from Sphingobacterium sp. B29, assembly GCF_001952815.1. NCBI lineage: Bacteria > Pseudomonadati > Bacteroidota > Sphingobacteriia > Sphingobacteriales > Sphingobacteriaceae > Sphingobacterium > Sphingobacterium sp. B29. The sequence continues at coordinate 6,100,437 of NZ_CP019158.1, forward strand.
ATTCGTCCAGGAAATATAATATTTGGGGACTGCATTTCCTATTACCGCTAAATCAGAAGAATTCAAATCATCTCTTGAATTATTAATTGCATCATTGTGCACAGCTTCGCCATTTCGGTTATAAAAAAGCCATTTTCCTTCATCATCAAATCCGGCAAATCGTTTACCAAAAAATTCACCGATCTTGTGCCCTTCGTACGTTGTGAATGCATCGCCCAATGCTCCTGCTCCGCCGATTTCACCAAATGTTTTATATTTTACTTTAAATATATCATTCGAATAACTATCTAAAACATTTTTTAGCGTACTAGCTGTAAAATCCATGTTCCACTTAAAATTCTCACGGTCTATAGCACGATAGCTAAGCGCTAGCTCAATACCCTTAGAAGAAAGCGTACCTACATTGGAATATATATTATTTCTTATATAAGGAGGCTGTGGGGTAGTATATGTATCCAAAAGATCAACAGTTTTTCGTTGAAAAACATCAATTGAACCTGAAAGCTTATTGCTCAACATTGTGAAATCAACACCGATATTTGTTTCCTTCTTCGTCTCCCACCGCAAGTTTGGGTTCGGATTACGGTCGGGTCCGTAGGTTTCTCGGTAGGACTCATCAGGGAACAGATATTTTCCTCCGCCCCCCAAAGTTAATCGAGAGGCATTATTAGCAAAGCCCGTATTTCCCGTTTCGCCATAACCAGCACGTAATTTTAAATTATTTATAAAACCGATATCTTTCATAAAATCTTCATTGCTGATGTTCCACCCCACTGATACTGCCGGAAAACTCCCCCATTTGTTATTTGCTCCAAATTTAGACGAACCTTCACGCCTTAGAATAAACTGAGCCATGTACTTATCCGCGTAGGTATAATTTACCCGGCCAAAAAAAGCGATCAAAGTATTGTCATTCTTATAGCTGTCCATATTAGCCCGTCCATCCCGAAGCGCTTGTCCTTCCGACAAATTATCTTCATGGAAATTATTATTTATAAATCCCCTATTGTCTGCACTTTGTCCCTCATCTTTCTCATAACGATAACTATATCCTGCTAATGCTGTGATTGCATGTTTTTCGGCAACGGTAGTGTTATATTGAAGTGTCGGTTCAAATGCATATTTTTCATTCAATAGATTGGATTTGGAAGCATATCCCCCACCCGGATAATCTTGATCTTCTAAAGACGCTTCACTATTGAGCGCTCTATAAGCACCATCTGTATAGGAATTACGTTGTACCGACCCAAAAACACTGGCCTTTAATCCCTCAATTATATTTAAATCTGCTTTTCCGTCTAAAGAAGATGTCTGTTGTTTCCGATAACTTGTTTCAGTAAACAATCGAGCAAATTCATTTGTACTCGTTCGGTCATAACGAAAAGATCCATCATCGTTATAATTTGAGAGCGTCGGATTTTTCGTAGCTTCACTTTCCCAGCCACCACCGCCTAACAAGTTCGCATTGTTCGTATTGGTAGCGATATTGAGGAGAAAATTCAAACGATCGTTAAAGCCCTTCTGGTTTATACTCGTTCTTACTGTATATTCCTTTCTTGAATTTTCCTTTGCAATACCTTCCAAATTTCGGAAATTGACACTTCCACGATAGGTAGTTGATTCATTACCTCCAGACAGTGAAAGGTTATGGTTTTGTGAAAAATTATCTTTATTAATCAATTCATCAAAAAAATCGGTAGAATGGCCAAAATCAGTTTGTTTTAGCTCACCAGAAGCAATCTTATCCCTAAACTCTTGTGGAGTTAAAAAATCAGGTCTATTATAGACAAAATCTTTGCGAAAATAACTGGAATAGTTGAATACCGATTTACCAGGTTTTCCCCTTTTTGTCGTAATCAGAATGACACCGGCATTGGCGCTTGTTCCATAAATCGCAGCACCGGATCCATCTTTCAGCACATCTATAGACTCAATATCATCTTGTTGCAGTAGATCCGGATTACCTCCAGGTATCCCATCAATAACAAACAATGGACTTGCACTCCCAGTAACGGAAATCGCGCCCCGCAATTGAGTCGCTACACCTGAATTAGGATTTGACCCACTTCTAGACACCTGCAGTCCCGCTACCTTTCCTTGAATGAGATCCAACGGGTTTCTCGCGCCGCTTTGACGAAATTGGTCTGCACTTACATGGGCTACTGCAGAAGTAACTTCCCTTATTTTTTGCGTACCATAACCGACAACAACAACCTCTTCCAACTGACTTTGGTCTTCTTCCAATTGAACAGAAATGGTTTCACCAGAAACTGTAACTTCTTTCGCTTTATAACCAATAGAAGTGACAACCAACACGTCTCCCTGTTTAGCATCCAAAGAAAAATTACCTGACACATCTGACTGTGTCCCCTTCGATGTTCCTTTAACAGTGATGTTTACACTTGAAATTGGCTTTCCATCAGCATTCAAGACTTTTCCCTTAATTTGTTGTTGGGGCTTTTTCGATTCCGTTAGAAAAGAGTTGTTTAACATCCTTTGAGAAGAGGCAGTAGCCTGCGCATGCTGCATTGCTCCTGCGATAAAAATCAAAGATAAGAATAGCTTAGATTCTCCTTTTAATCGCACAACTGTTTTTAAATCAATTTTGCTCATATTTTTATTATGGTGATTAGTATATAAAACGATTTAGCTTATTGGCAAAGGCATTTTTATTTATTATTATTTATAATAGTTGCCGAAAACAGTGATTATTGTGTTATTCAATACACATCATTATATCGGAAACATTTAGTATTAAATATTAATTGAGTATCGGCACGTGATTCAAAATCGCTATCCTATATCAGCAAAATCGGTTTTGCTAAGAAAGTAAAAAAAATGGAAGCTATTTTAGAAATATACGTTGTTGATTTCCTTCTTTGGTTTATTATTTAGTTCAAGTGTATGATTCGATCGTTAAGATAGGTATTTTTAATTTTAAATCAAAAATAATTTAAAATTATTGTTTTTATGGGAATTCAGTTAAAAAGCAACTTATATCCCATAAAAAAGAACTCATGAATATTCACAAGCCCTATTTTTATACATTGATAAGATAAAGGGTAGATTGAATACCCTTTATCTTATATTAGTTATATCTATTGATATCCTGGATTCTGAGTCAGTTTATTATTACGCTGTATCTCATCAGGAGAAATAGGCCATAATAAGTCAGATTCTTTAAATGTTGCTCCAGAGCCATTCTTTGCACCAATCAATGGAACAAAATCTACTTTTCCAGCTTCTGTTGTAGAAATAACAGGGAACATTTTAGTTCTAACAATATCGTCCCACATTTTAAATTCCAATGGGAACTCGCGGAGACGCTCTTTCCAGCATTCTTTCACAAAATTTTCTGCTGATAATGTTTGCAATTCGGCCGTATAAGCAGCAACTGATTTTCCTTCGGTATTAGCACGAGCTTTGACCTTCGCTAAATAACCCGCTGCTTCCGCACTTACACCCGTTGATTTAGCAATACTTTCAGCGGCAGTCAATAATGCCTCGGGATAGCGGTAAAAATTCCAGTCTTTTGTACCCCTCCCTGTTGTCAGCAATGCCTGTTCATCCACATAATACCATATTCCTGCATCTGTTGATGTCCATGTTTTCCCGTTAATCGGATTTGTATATGACCAATGGTAGAACTGATTTGGTTTAATCCTCAAATCTTTTTTATCATAAACATTCAAAAACTGCTTAGTGGGACCAAAAACACGCTCAAATATCGAATAAGTAGTAAATACAGAAACTGCCGAAGAACTAAAAGCAGTCGCTGTTCGCGCACCACTATTATTAATAGTTTCATCAAACTCCTGTGCATATATAACCTCATCTAAGTCATCAGTCTTACGCAGTAAGTTATATGCACTACTCTGCTCAAGATCAATATTTTCAGTCATCTTATGCGGTGAATTCACCACAATTTTAGCTGCTGTTGCCGCATCTGCGTATTTTCCCTCTTGCAAATAAACATCAGCTAAGAGCATTGCTGCTGCATATTTAGTAATGCGATGCCCATTCTCTGCAAATTTTTTTGCAGGCAATACGTCAACCGCACTCTTTAAATCTTGCTCGATCAACTCATATATTTTCGCAGCATCTGTACGCTCTATGTAAAGTGGATCAGTCAAGTTTTCGTTAGGAAGCGTATACAACGGGAGTGCCCCGAATGTTTTGACAAGGTAAAAGTAGTTATAAGCTCTAAAGAATTTTGCCTCTGCCAACAACGTATTTTTCTTTGCCTCATTTGGCATACTTATTTCTGGAATGTACTTTATACCTGCATTGGCAATATTAATCGCTTTAAAACCTTCATCCCAGATTGTATTCATCGTTGGCGAAATGATATTTGTATTTTGTTGTCGCGTCAATTCACGGGCGAATAAACTAACACGTTCTTGTCCTTCGTAGCTATTTGTAAAATATCCAGTCAAAATAGTATTGATCGAGGCTGTAGATCCAAGGTAAGAACCGGTAGAAGAATAGCGTATTGGCGCCCCGCGACGATAAAGTGAATTTACAGTTGCTTCGGCCTGTCCTTCATTCTGATAATAACTTATTAACGATAAGTTTGAACCCGGATTTTCTTCCAAAAATTTATTACAGGATGTTGTCAATGCCATTCCGGCTAATAACAACATGATTAATTTAGTCTTCATCTTTTTAAATTCTATGAATTAAAATGTAACATTAACACCTAAAGAGAAAGTCTTCGCTCTAGGATAAGAGAAAAAGGTCATATTTTGTCCAAATTTACTCTCCCCTTGTGAGGTACTTTCTGGATCATAACCTTTAAAATCTTTTGATGTGAACAAAAATGGATTATTTGCATTTGCATAAACACGTAACCTGGATAATCCTATTCGTTTCAATGCATCAGCTTTGAATGTATATCCCAATTGCATCAAGTTTACACGAAGATAAGATCCGTCCGCAACCCAAGCATCATCCACATTGGTATCCTGTCCCGCATGCCCACCATTGGTCAGATAGATGGCCTGCTGCATGGTATTCGGATTGGAACCATTGTATGCATCTGTCAAAATTTCCTTCAGACCATTGGTAATTCCAAAACGATCATAAGTAGAATGGAAAAATTGTTGCATGACATCCACTCCTTTGACAAATTGCAGATCTAGGGTGAAATCGAAGTTCTTGTAACGGAGGTTGTTAATAAAACTACCTGTCCAATCAGGTAGTCCTTTTCCTATGATTTCCTTTTCTTTTGAACGTTTTGCACGTCCTATATCTTTTATTTCTGCATTTCCTGCGTCAACATCCGCCTGTGTATATACGCCTAATCTTCTATAGCCATAGAAACTATTTAGGTTTTCACCGACACGAATAATGCTATTGGCCCCGCCGACCCAATCATTTTGTAAGATATCAGCGTTGTTCTCGCCTAATTTCAAGACTTTATTTTTGTTATAGTTTCCGTTCAACGATGCTTTCCACTCAAAATTCTCATTGGTCACAATTGTACCTGTAATCATCATGTCTAAACCTTGATTCTGAACAGATCCTATATTCTTATAAACCGAATTAAAGCCGGTTGCTCTTGGTAGAGGCGCCTCCAACAAAAGATCTGTCGTTTTCCGACGATAATAAGAAATATCAAAGTTTAATCGATTTTTTAGTAATCCCAGTTCCACCCCAAAATCAAACTGGGCCGTTTTTTCCCATTTTAAATCCGGGTTCGAAATCGTATTCACAAATGAATATGGAGCCCTAGCATTATTCAGCAAGATTGTTCCCGCGTCGACGATTGACAACGACTTATAGGGGTCGATTTCGGAGTTACCTGTCAAACCGTAACTTGTATGTAATTTCAAATTACTGATTGTTTCGTTGCCTTGTAAAAATTCCTCATTGGACACATTCCATGCCAAACCTAGTGAAGGGAAAAATGCATATTTATTGTTCTTACCAAATTTGGATGAACCATCATAACGGCTGGTTACCGTTGCTGAATAGCGATTATCATATGAGTAAGCAGCTCTTAAGAAATATGAATTCATCGCCCATTCATTGACATTAGACTCGAGTCCAGAAGGAGTGATGCCCAATCCCATGTTATTATACTCGTAAAAATCATCCGGAAATCCCTCTGATCTCATTTTATCGTAATCATACGTTTTCTTTTGCCAAGAGAGACCTGCCATTGCATTGATCCGATGTTTATCGAATTGCTTATTATAGGTTAGATAAGTTTCTTCCTGCCAATACAATGTATTTGTATGGGTACGTTCTGCCCAGCCATTCGGCCTAGAAATATTATTTAACAGCTTTGAAGAATATCCCTTATAATCTTTTCTATGATGGTCAATCCCTAGTTGGGTTTTCAAATCCAAACCATCAGCTAGATGAAATGTTAATGCCGCATTTCCAAAAATTTGTGTATTGTAGCGCATTCGTTTTTGCAAATCTAGAATGGCGACGGGATTGGACATACCTTCAAAACCCAATTGTTCTGCTACAGTCGATGACGACGAGTTCGTATAGAGACCGTCCTTATCATAAACTGGATACCAAGGAATCATCTCAATCATGGTACGACGAGCTTCCTGTCCACCGCCGTCTTCTGGAGTATAACGTCCCCAAGTGTGATTAACGGTTAAATTAATTGCTGTAGATAACCAGGATGTAGGTTTTGCATCATAAGCCATTTTTGCATTTATCCGCTTGTTCCAGGTATTATTCATGATCCCTTGTTGGTCGGTATAATTCAAAAATGCACCAACAGAAGATTTTTCATCACCTTGTTGTACATTTAGTTGATGATTATGTGAAATAGCTGTACGTGTTGCCTCTTTCTGCCAATCCGTATCATACAGTGGATTACCATTTCCATCAAAATAGTTTTCATCATTAAACCAGGTCTTTTTATCCAAAGACCAAGATTTTCCCTGGTATTTGTTTTCATTCTCCAATCCGATCATAAAGGCATCCACCCATTCCTGTGCATTCAGCACATCCATGTAGCGTTGAGCAGAGCTCACTCCAGCTGATCCTTGATAACTAATTGTTCTAGATCCGTCTTTATTTCCACGTTTTGTTGTTACCAAGATAACGCCATTTGCACCACGTGCACCATAAATAGCTGCAGAAGAAGCATCTTTTAAGACCTCAATATTTTCGATATCATTCGGATTCAACAAATTAAAATCTTCCATCACGACTCCGTCGACAACGTAAAGAGGATTGGAAGACGAGTTGATCGTAGCCACACCACGGATAACGACTCTATTTCCGTATGCTCCAGGTTGACTGGAATTAGAAAAGATATTCACCCCCGAAGCTTTTCCCCTCAAAGCATCTAAAGGGCTAAAACTCTGATCTTTGATCATGTCCGCCCCTTTGACCATGGCGATAGAACCTGTCACATCAGATTTACGCATTGTACCGTAACCCACAACGACAACTTCGTCCAATTGGCTCTGATCATCGTCCAATTGTACAGAAACAGTTGCCCCGGAAACAGTAACTTCTTTGGCTTTGTAACCAATGGAAGAGACGACCAATACATCCCCCGCTTTAGCATCCAATGTAAAATTACCCAAGGCATCAGATTGTGTGCCCTTTGAAGTACCTTTAACGGCGATGTTAACTCCTGAAATTGGTTTTCCAGTAGCATCCAATACTTTTCCTTTAACTTGCTGCTGCACATGGTTTACTTCTTTTACGAAGGATTTGCCATCGTAATTGGCAGAAGTTCCGACTGCGGCATTGACTTGTTGGAAAGTACCAGCAATGACAGCCAATGAGAAAAATAACTTTGATTTTTTCCCAAGCTGCGCAAGTGATTTTACGTCAACTTTGCTCATATTAATAGTGATTTGGTTTATAAAAACGTTTTAGCAAAAAGATACTTAGAACGTCTAGTTTAATTTAGTTTCCCTTAATTGATAGTTTTAAAATCGATCTACTTTCTTAAAATTGCCTGCTATATTCCATTGCTTTCACTTAACAGAAAACGTCTGGGTTCAAATGTCTATGGTATTATTGCCGCATAGAATCTGCAATAAAGTCTGCTAAATCGCTTTTGCTTTTGTTGTAAAATTTTTTGGTTGCCCTATTTTGGTTTTTTAATTGCTTTTTTTGATTACTTATTGGTTCATTAATTGTTTATTCGTTATTGTTTATTCGTTATTGTTTTCCTTTTTGGTTATTCTTTCTTGGTTTTAACGTGCTATTCGGGTGGAAAGATAGCACTTTAATTTTACAGGGGAAAGATTTATTTTCAAAACCTTTCCCCGGTAAACTAAATATTTCCTTTCTTCATCTCGCTAATCGCATAATCGACAGATCGTGCCGAAAATGCCATATAGGTCAATGAAGGATTTTGTGTTGATGTCGAGGTCATACTTGCACCATCTGTGACAAAAACGTTTTTCACAGCATGCATCTGATTCCATTTATTCAATACCGAAGTTTTCGGGTCGTGCCCCATACGTGCACCGCCCATTTCATGGATGTCCAAACCTGGAGCCTGCCAGTGTGAATCCGGGCGAATGTTTGTGAAGCCAGCATCCGTAAACATCTCCGTCATGACAGCAATGTAATCCTTTTTCATTTTTTCATCATTCTCATCATAATCGACAGCAATTTTTAACAACGGGATACCCCAGTCATCTTTCTTACTGCTATCCAATGAAACCATGCCCGATTCTTTTGGTATCGTTTCCCCCATCATGTGAGATCCAACCTGCCAAACACCTAATTTAGGATTCAACAAATTGTTTTTCAGATCTAGCCCTACGCCCGAACGATCGGACTCTTTACTACGCGAAGCTCCGAAACCGGCGGCATAGCCCCTTAAAAAGTCCGTTTCCTGTTTGTGCAAGTTTCTGAAACGTGGAATATACCCTCCACCGGCGGGATTCCGCCCTTCGGCCGTAAAATCCAACATCCCTTCATACTCTGCATAAATGCGTGCACTATAGTTGTGAAAGGCAACATATTTTCCGAGCACACCACTATCATTACCCAAACCATTTGGAAAACGGTTCGATTTAGAATTCAATAAGATCAAATTCGTATTGATTGCAGCCGCATTGACAAAAATCAGTTTGGCATAAAAATCAATTTCCTCTTTTGTATTGGTATCTATAACACGTACACCGACTGCTTTTCCTTTTTGTTCATCATAGAGAATCGAATGAACAACCGAAAATGGGCGTAGCGTCATATTTCCGGTTTTGGCCGCCCAAGGAATTGTCGTTGCATTGGAACTGAAATATCCACCAAAAGGACATCCTCGCTGACAAAGTACGCGATTCTGACACTGTACACGTCCTTGTTCGATGTGAATCTGATTTGGTTTAGATAAGTGTGCACAACGTGCTGAAATCACTTTGCGCTCCGGAAATTTCTTTTGGACGCTTTCTTTAAAATACTTCTCGACAATATTTAAGGGGTACCCTGGCAGAAACTCGCCGTCTGGCAATTCAGGAAGTCCATCGTGATTACCGGCAATTCCAGCAAATTTTTCGACATAAGCATACCAAGGCGCCAAATCAGCATAACGTATCGGCCAATCTACTGCAAAACCATCTCTCGCTGGCCCTTCGAAATCAAAGTCAGACCAACGTTGCGTCTGTCTCGCCCATAATAACGACTTGCCGCCAACTTGATAGCCTCTGATCCAGTCAAAAGGTTTCTCTTGAATATAAGGATGTTCCTTGTCTTTTACAAAAAAATGGGCCGCATCTTCATGGAATGCATAACATTTGCTGACAATCGGATTTTCTTCTTTTACTTTGAAAGGCATTTCATTCCGATGTTCAAACTCCCAAGGCATCATATTGGTGGTTGGGTAATCCTTGATATGTTGTACATCACGTCCACGTTCCAAAACCAATGTTTTCAAGCCCTTCTCGCACAACTCTTTTGCGGACCAACCGCCACTAATTCCCGAACCGATCACGATCGCATCGTAGGTTCTGTTTTTTTCACTGTCAATATTTAGATTTGCCATCTGCTATTTATGCCTTAACTTTTACCGCACCATTGTACGGACCCGGAATAAGTTTATAGATCACCTTATTCTTCATCACGTATTCTGAGTTCATATACCCCTGAATTGCACGCGATTTGAAGGTCTCAAAAAAAGCCTTCTCGTCGGTTTGGTCTTTTAACCCCGCCAAAGTGGTCTCAGTCTCTTTGTTATTTTTTAAATTCAACTGTTTTCGCAACTTGTTGAAACCAGCGACAAATTTAGCCTGATTTTCTGGCGACTCACAGTCATCTACCATTTTGATGACGAAAAGATGCAGGTTCAGATCCTTTCCTCCCGGTGTATCCGATTTCGGAATCAGGATGTTAGCCAGATCGCCCAAAAATTGCTCATCTTCCGCCGAAATCTTCAGCTTATTTAATACAATTGATGCACCTCCATCATTCAGACAGGACGACAAAATTGTCAGTCCGCCAGCTATAATGAAAAATTGCTTTATTGCGGTTCTACGGTTCATAATCAGAGTTCCCTTTACAATTCGGTAATATTACATATATCCGAATAAAAATACAAATGCTAAAACGATTAAATTATTTTACAACCCTCAAATCCATTGCGCCAACAGGGCTTTCGCCTCAGATAAGTTTTCCACAATGTTATCAACAGCTGTTAGTCTAGCACGTTCTACCTCTTGCTTCGTAACTGCAATCAACTGCGTCCCTGCTCCCAATGCCGATGTACTTCCTGTTGACGTATCCTCAATAGCCACACAGCGGTCGGCTGGTAGACCCAGATGTGTCAATGCCAAACGATAAGGTTCCGGATTGGGTTTTGGCAGCTCCACACACTCACGCGTGACAAAAAACTCAAAATAATCCAAAAGCTCGTGCTTGCCCAAAACAGTATCGACTGTGCTTCTATAACTCGAGGTCACAAGCCCAATACGGATATCTTCTGCTTTCAAAAAAGCTAAAATTTCTCGTGCTCCAGGCATCAATTCAATATCGCTCATGTTAGAATCGGCATAAGCCGCACGTGTACGCTTCCACATATGTTCTTCCGTCACGTCGTAGCCATAGTCCTCGGTAAGACGCTTGACATTATGTGCTAAAGTATGTCCAGCAAAATCGCGAATCCAATCTTCATAGTTGATCTGAAGGTTAAATTCCTGTTTTAATATAGGTGCCCAGTTTTTGAAATAGAAATATTCCGAATCAATTAACGTACCGTCCAGATCGAACAATACCGCCAGTATTTTATTCATAGTGTTAAAGATACACAAGTAGGTGGAAAAATCCTATTAAATGACGCCACAATAGGTAGAATTTGAGAATGCACCATGATAGGTATCCCAAAAACCGATGTAGACATGATAATCAAATTTATCCTTTCTAAATGCCGCGATGTCAACCGTACATTCCCCCTGCGCCGCATCCGCGATGGCCATTTTGAGGTCGCCCTCCCGATCTAAACTGACTAAGGCCAAATTTAATTTAAACATGCTATCCCCGTATTTCGGATTCGGTATCCACGATAATTTCAACAGATCATCTTCCCAACGGGCCTGAACACCTTCGGGTGAGACGAGCTCCCCGACAAATACCTGCACTTTTTCCATATTAATAACTGGTTTATTTTCGACATCCACAGCAGTTGCATTTTTGAAAATATGCTGCTGCGCAAGTTGAAATTTCCCTCGTCCGGAGTTTTTAGTTTCTTCAAATTGATACCCAAAGTTGACAATAGGCTTTATCCAGCCACAAAACTTACTTACCAATTTTATTTTCTGACGATGTGCCAATTGCGCGGCAGTTGGTGGTTTCGTACTTTTCTTCCTCGCCCCCCGTATAACACATTTTCCATTGAGATTGTAGCCATATACTGAACCTACTTTACCTCGAAAACCACCATTTGGACCATCTTCTAATATTGCCATTTTCTAACCTTTTTATTGTAATTGCGGGATCTATTTTACACCCTAACAAATAATAGTTATCAATGTTTGATTTAGTTTAGCAATAAATTAGAATTTAGCTAGGTTTAAGTTAGGGTTTAATTAGGTTATACCTAAACAAACCCTAACTAAACCCTAAGCTAACCCTAACTAAACCCTATGTAAATAGTTAATTTGATAGTAAGTATAAAAGCAGTTGTTTTCCTTCATTTTTGGATAAGCTTTGGACATTTATTAAGTTTGTTGTGGTAAACGAAAACTAATGTATACCGAGTATGAATGCACGACAAGCTTTTAGAAGATAGCCATTACGTTCGTTAGCATAGCGCATTCCGGCCAAGTGTAGGTAGTTCACAAATAGCATATAGTACTTTCTAATACCGCCTCAAACGTACACGCGATGAAAACCGAGCTCATGAGTTCGCAAGAAATCTGAAAGCTTCATTGCCTTAAAAATTTATATCATGAAAATAATTGCAATCGGTCGCAATTACATCGACCACGCGAAAGAGCTCAATAATCCAGTCCCCGAGAATCCCATTATATTTTTAAAACCTGATACTGCGGTATTAAAGGATAACAAAGATTTCTATTACCCGGAATTCTCCAAAAATATTCAGTTCGAAACCGAAGTTGTCCTCCGGGTCTGTAAAGAAGGAAAACATGTGACACCAAAATTTGCATCAACATACTTCGATGCAATCGGCCTGGGAATTGACTTCACCGCAAGGGATGTGCAGCAAGAACTAAAAGCAAAAAGCCTTCCCTGGGAATTGGCAAAAGCATTTGACCATTCTGCAGTAATCAGCAACTTGATTCCTAAAGAGGAGCTTGTGGATGTGAATTCGATTGATTTCTCCCTGCAGCAAAATGGGCAAACAGTTCAGCAGGGAAATACCAAGGACATGATTTTCTCCTACGAAGATCTGATTGTGTATACTTCCAAATTTATTACCCTCCGCAAAGGGGACCTTATTTACACGGGTACGCCTGTGGGTGTCGGTTCGGTAGCCATCGGCGATTTATTGGAAGGTTTCATCGGCGAACAGAAGATGTTTAGCTGTAAAATTAAATAAGCTGGGACATCTTATGACAAAAAAAAGAATAGCATTACTGGCCCTCCTCACTTGTATGGCAGGCCTAAGCCAAGGGCAAGATATTATCAAAAGCCGCAATTATCCACAAAACTATTTTGTACGGCCCATGGACATTGCGCCGCAGGCTTCAGGATCGTTCGGCGAATTGCGCGCAACGCATTTCCATGGTGGAGACGATTACCGGACACAACAACGCATCAATATTCCTGTGCATGCAACGGCGGAAGGTTTTGTGTCCCGCGTCAGGGTTCAGATAGGTGGTGGTGGTAATTATGTTTATATTGATCACCCCAATGGTTACACCTCGGTATACATGCACCTAGAAAGTTTCAATTCGGATCTTGCTAAAATCATCAAAGATGAGCAGTACAAGCAGAAACGTTTTGATGTCGATGTATTCCTCAAACCAAATCAGGTGCCGGTGAAAAAAGGCGAGTTTATTGCAAATTCGGGCAATACAGGCGGGTCTGCAGGCCCACATCTTCATTTTGAAATCCGTGACACAAAAGCGCAGCTACCACTCAATCCACAGTTGTTCGGGCTGCTCTTCCCGGATGGTGTAAAACCGATCATCCGCGGCGTGACGGTCTATGATTTAGGCTCCGAACTATTTGATGAAAATACACCACGCAGGCATCAAACCATCAGATCTGTTGGTAGCGGCAATTATAGTTTAGCAACAAACGCCCCCATCTCTGTGAATGGCACCTTTGGGCTAGGCATTAACACGGTTGATAAACGCAGAGGTATCTCATTTACGTATGGTGTCTACTCGATCGAACTTTTCTTGGACAACAAAAACATCAGTACGGTGCTGTTTGAATCAATCCCTTTTGATCAGACCCGTGCGATCCAGTCTTACGTAGACTACCCTTACTTAAAAAAGTCCGGTGTACGCGTTCAAAAAAGTTTTAAAGACCCAAACAATCCGATCAACATCTATAAACACTTGGACAACCTGGGGAAAATCGAATTGAAAGACAATGAGGTCCATGATGTCAAATATGTTGTCAAGGATGTTCAAGGGAATACGAGCGAATTGAATTTTAAGGTGCAGAATAACCCTTCACTTTCCATCAGCCGTACAGGTGCTACAGGCCTCAAAATGTTCCACTATGCTGACGAGAACAAATATGAAGCGGAGAATGCCCGGGTTTATATGAGCAAAAATATATTGTATGACGACCTTTACTTCAATTATTCGCAGGGAGCAAAACCTGCAAAAGGCTACTCGGCAATGCACTATATCCACAACGCTTATACACCGGTCTTCGGATATTACAAGCTCATGATCAAACCAGACTACAGCTTGTCTGAAAATCTTTATGACAAGGCTTTGATTGTTTCTTCCGACGGTGGAGCACAGGGAGGTAAATATGAGAACGGTTGGGTCGTGGCCAATGTACGCGAGTTTGGCGGTTTTTATGTTGCTGTTGACACCATTGCACCGAATATTGTGGCACGTAACCTGGCCGACGGAAAGAATGTGAGTGGACAGCAATCCATTGACTTTACAATCAGCGACAATCTCTCTGGAATAGATACTTTTGACGCTTATATTGATGGAAAATGGGCCTTGATGAAATATGACCCTAAAACGAGACATATCTGGCACGACTTCGAACCCGACTTAAGCAGTGGCCGACATGCGTTTAAACTCGAAGTGAAAGACAACAAAGGGAATTTAAAGACATACGAAGCTTCTTTTATAAGGTAGTCCTCTAATTTTTGGCAATAAATCAGGGGGTTCAAGAGATTAATCGTATCTTAATCGACTAAATACAATGTAATATGGCAACACTAGAAATAGGACAGAAAGCACCGGATTTCAGTGCAAAAAATCAAAATGGTGAAACAGTCCATCTTTCAGATTTTAAAGGGAAAAAAGTTATTTTATATTTTTATCCAAAAGACAATACCCCAGGCTGCACCACGGAGGCCTGCAATTTCAGAGACAATTATCAGTCTTTGAAAAAAGATGGTTTTGAAATCATAGGCGTAAGTGTGGATGGCGAGGCATCGCACCAAAAATTCATCAGCAAACATGAGCTTCCTTTTCAGCTGCTTGTAGATGAAGACAAGAGCCTTGTAGAGGCTTATGGTGTATGGGTCGAAAAGAACATGTATGGCAAAAAGTATATGGGCACAGCACGCACCACTTTTGTGATTGATGCAGATGGCATTATCCAGCATATCATCAAAAAAGTAGATAACAAAAATGCGTCCCAGCAGATCCGTGATTTAGGCATTTAAAGAATACCTCTTATCAAGAATCTTATATCTAAAATCTAAAACTAATATCTATATTTGCCACTTATGAGCAAACAGACAGACGACTTTTTCAAAAGTGTAGTATCACACGCGAAGGAATACGGTTTTGTATTTCAATCGAGCGAAATATATGACGGATTAAGTGCCGTCTACGATTACGGTCAATTAGGTTCGGAATTAAAAAACAACCTAAAGACTTATTGGTGGAAATCCATGGTGCAATTGCACGAAAACATTGTTGGTATTGATGCCGCAATTTTCATGCACCCTACGACATGGAAAGCCTCTGGTCACGTTGATGGCTTTAACGACCCGATGATCGACAATAAGGATTCAAAAAAACGTTACCGTGCTGATCAATTGATCGAAGATAAGATTGCACGTTATGAGGCAGATGGCAAGACAGCAGAAGCTGCTGCATTATTAGACGCTTTGAATACCGCATTGAATGCAGACGATTTAGCTGGACTAAAAACCATCATTGAAGAACATAATATCGTATGTCCGGTTTCAGGCACCAAAAATTGGACTGAAGTACGTCAATTTAATTTGATGTTTGCAACTCAGATGGGTGCTATGGCAGATGGAGCAGATCAAGTTTATCTTCGCCCTGAAACTGCACAAGGTATTTTTGTCAACTTCCTTAACGTTCAAAAGACAGGACGTATGAAAATTCCTTTTGGTATTGCACAAATTGGTAAAGCTTTCCGTAACGAAGTAATTGCACGTCAGTTTATCATGCGTATGCGTGAATTCGAGCAAATGGAAATGCAATTTTTCTGCCGCCCGGGTACTGAATTGGAATGGTATAACAAATGGAAAGAGACACGCTTGAAATGGCACTTGGCCTTGGGCTTCGATCCATCAAACTACCGTTACCACGATCACGATAAATTAGCGCATTACGCAAATGCTGCAGTTGATATTGAATTCAACTTCCCATTCGGATTCAAAGAAGTTGAAGGTATCCACTCGCGTACAGATTTTGACTTGAAACAACATCAGGAATTTTCTAAAAAGAAAATGCAATATTTTGATCCTGAAATCAATCAAAACTACATTCCATATGTAATTGAAACTTCAATTGGATTGGATCGCCTTTTCTTAACAGTATTATGCAACTCTTTGGTAACGGAAGATCTTTCTACTGCAGAAAAACAAGATTCTCGTGTTGTATTGAAATTTCCACCAGCATTGGCACCGGTAAAAGCTGCAATTTTACCATTGACCAAAAAAGATGGTTTACCAGAAAAAGCACGTGAGATCCTAAATACGTTAAAATTGGATTACAACGTTCAATATGACGAAAAAGATGCCATTGGAAAACGTTACCGTCGTCAAGACGCAATCGGAACACCAATCTGTATTACAGTCGATTACGATTCACTGGAAGACAACACCGTTACCATCCGTCACCGCGATACGATGGCACAGGAACGTGTTGCCATTGCCGATCTTGAAAAAATATTGAATGACTTGGCTGGTTGGAATACCTTGCTAAAAAAATTGATATAGCCAATCCGCTATCACAGAAAAGGTGTCCATTGCTGGACACCTTTTTGTTTTAATAGATGTAGGGCGGCTAGATGCTAAGTACAATAACTGTGCTAGTATTCTATCACAATATGATCGTCCCAATGTTCGTTCTTCACGACCTGAAAGCCCAAATTCCCATTGGCAGTCTCCAGCAATTTGCCCTTAAACTGTATTTGAACATTATTTCGGATTTCGCTTCCCAGTTCAAATGTACGCAGTAATTGGCCGTCTTTGAAAACTCGAAACTGATACCGAATAACCTTGTTATCAAGATAATAGCCCATAAATTGGTTAAACGAAAAACTTTGATCAGCTACCGTAAAATGTGGGACAACAGTCAACACACTTTTATCGAACTGATCGCTACTTCGCGTCATAAAAGGATAATAATGAAATACAGGATGAAGTTGCTCCACCTGAATACTATCAATTGCGCTCAGATCTTCGCTGTCTGTAAAGGTCAACTTGACCTCACTGTAGATCCGGTTTAACTTCAGTACCCGCTCTAGCGCCCCGTTAACCTCAAAGGTATCCCGACCTGCAAACAACTCCGCAGATTGTTCAGAAAAAGCATTCCTAGCATAAAAGTGTTCAAAATCCACAGCCTCTGCCATAATCAGCGGCAATATTGAATTTTTAGCAATCAGACTCAGATAATAGGTTCCATTCGGCAATTCAACATCGAAAGTTTCCTGCGAATTAAGTACGCCCGATTTGATCATGGCCTTCGATTTTGCATCGAACACATGATAGTAAAACTTGCTTGGTAAAGCGGCCGGGTTGACTTGTCCGTAAACCATTAAGTTATCCATCTTAAAGGTACCTGTCGTTGGACTGTAACCCGCTCCTCCATCCCTGCTACCCGCAAATAATGAAATTTTCAGCCAGAGCTCTTTGCTATTACCAAGAGGAATATTCGCCAACGATACACTCACAGGGATTTTGGATGAAAGTGACACATTCGATGGATACTTGATTGTGTCCGAGAGCGCCAAAAAACTATTCCCCTCATCCAGCGAATAACTCAAAAGCAGCGCCCTTGGTCCTGTACTCGAACTATTGCCATCAAACGTCCAGCTGCCTAAGGATTGAATACCTTTGGTAGGGATTTTGATTAGGATCTCTTTCCCGCCCTTAAAACTTATGGCTTTTCCCGTTGCGGGCCAACCGCTCAAAAAATCATAGTCTGTCTTTCCATTGTTGTAATCGATCAAAACAGCGGCATCGAGTGCGCCTTCTGGAACAGTGTTGCTATTATCAAACGTCCAGTGGTACAGCAATTCGTTTTCGGAAGCAGCTCCGCTCAGCGCTGCTCGTTTTGCCGTGGTTGATTGTTTTTTTAGAGGAGTAACAATCGCTTCAAAATCCTTGACTTTGAATTTTACCGCATGAATTGTTTCATCGTTTTCATCGGGAAGTTTTGCATGCTTTTTGCACGAAGGCATTGCGGCTAAAACCAGGATGAATACACATGAAAGAATTCCCCAAGTTGACTTGGATTTTCTTTTCATAAATATAAATGATTTATAAGTTAATTAACCGGCAGACTAAAATTAACTTATAAATCATTTCACTCCAACAGTATAACTAAAAAGTTACAATCGTTTTCTCACTTTTACAAGTGGTCTCTTTATCTATTTTTTGAACGTATATCTTTCCAGAAGAGGTTGTTAATTTCATTTTAAGCACATTGTTCACCCCTGTTGGACGTACATACTCGCCATTAAATTCGTCCCATTCATAGATCGGATTACCTTCTTCGTTCAACCAGATATAGTTATAACGCGCATCGACTTTATCTTTTACCGTCAATTGTACTGTGTTTTTCTTCTTGTCGATTTTAACCTGAATATTCTTTGGCTTATCAATTTTGTCCAATATGTTGATGTAAACTTTTGTTTTCTCGGAAACCCGGTCATCCCAAATACCACGGACGAGGTATACTTTTGACTCCACAATATTTTGCAAAAAAATATTATTGCCCGTCTCTTCCCAAAATCCTGTGGCGGCATCATACCAGCGATATTCAAGTCCGGCAATAGGATGCTTTACTGTAAGCACCTGAGCACCACCATAACAGGTTTCCAATGTATCGCCCCATGTGGTCGATGGTTTCGCTAAATCAATCAATTTTACCTGATTAAATGTCCATACAACCGAGTCTCGATGGTTGACATAGGATGGATTACGTAATAGATTTGTCGTATCTTGAATCATCACCTTCAAGGTATTCGCTCCAACGCTTAGCATTCCCGGATCAAGGTAAATCGAATCAATGTCGGTCGCAATTGTTTGATCATTCAACAACCAGGACATTTTAAAGGTGTTCGGAGAAGGTTTTGCCAGACGTAGCGAAAACTTCTGAACACTATCTAAGGTAATCGGGTTATCGAGGGCAGGTTTTACCTGAATAAATGGACTTGACTTCTTCTTGATGGAAGCAACAAATTGCTCTTGACAAACGGGACAAAATGGAGCTACCAGGTATTGCATTTTACAATATTCATGTGGTCTAAACCAGTTAGAGGGCGAACCTTTACCACCATAAGAGTAAATACCAACTCCGTCTTTTCCAAGCCAGTATTTCCAGGGGACCTGCTTTGCATCTGCCGATTGCGAGCGGTTTACAGACTCAATAGCATATTGATTACCAGCCCAATACTCATCCGCAAGCTGGGCAAAAGAATGTCCAATTTCGTGCACCGCGATGTCATTGCTCTTAAAATTAACAGTAGAAGTTGCCCATTTTCCTCCTGAACCACCATAAAATGGGGAATTGACCAGCACAACGACCTGTGTATAATTTAGGGTATGCATTTTCAATACCTCTTCAATACGATCATTTTTCTGCGGTACAACCAAACGATGTAAACCACCATTGTCAAAGCTGCTTCCAAAAATCGTGTTCGGATGAGCAATCGGAACAGCATGATCCCGTGTAAACTTATTGTAACGGGGGGGATATTTACTCAGATCGGTTTCACCATGTACACAGTCACCCGCTTTGCAGTCGTGCGCTGCACCAGATTCCTCGGATACCGTACGAATAGCAAACACATTAAAAAAAACTGCTGTATTGTTTGAAGGGTTCGATCGAGAAAAAATAGTTGGTAAACTGCTTGGCATCGGCAGCGTAGTCATCCAGCTGTGCTTTGGTGTAACCGTCCCCCAAAATGACCAAATTGACAATATGCTTATCCGTTCCTTGGTATTGCAGCGTATCGATCTTAAAAAGAGAAGATTGGGCCCGGAGCTGCAGCGAAGATATACATAAAACTAGGAGTGCAATAAATAGATTTTTATTCATCGGAATGGTTATCGTTAGAACTCAAAAATACCATTTTAGCACCTGCTATTTTTAAATTTTATTGACGAGTCTTTCTCCGATATTGTCAACAAAACCATTCTTCCGATTTCCGCGGAGGCGAGCCTACCAAAAATCAACGGCATGAGGATCCAGCTATAGCTCGGAAATCCCCATAGACTATTCCATTAAACGGCATAGTAACATCCGCCAAACAGCCTAGTCGCGCATACGATGTTCCTGTACATATTCACTCGGCGAAAGTTTGGTTATTTTCTTGAACACCCGATTGAAATTGACAACATTGTTAAACCCTGTTTTAAAAGCGATATTAGAAACACTTTCCGAAGATTCGTCAATCAACATTTTACAGGCGCGTTCAATCCGGATTTCATTGAGGAAGGTAACATAGGTTTTCCGGGTATGTTTCTTAAAATACTTGCAAAATGCGTGTGGTGTCATGTGTGCTACCGCAGCTATATCTTCCAAGGAAATCTTGTCTCCAAAATGCTGGAAAGTATATTGGAATATTTCATTGATTCGCAATCCTTCGGCATCTGAGAACTTCTTTTGTGGAATACCTGTATACAGCGAAGTCCATTGATCCACTTTTTTACTTAAAAAATTAATCAGCTTCACAAACGAGAGGAGACGATCTATGCCCGCACTCACGTTAATCTGTACAAATTTTTCTTTCAACGCGACGGAGTGCTCTGCATCCAATTTTTTACTGACGTTGATGTGTTCCAGGAAATACTTGACATCATCGAATTCAGGAAAATCCAGAAAGGGTTTAAAATGTTCGTAGTCGAAAAAAATATGGATGGCATGAATGCCATCCCTTATATCTTCCCCCGTTTTGAACATATGCGGTTCATCCGCATCAACGATATAGATCTCGTCCTCTTCAAAACTATGTGTAAAGTTGCCAATCATAAAGGTTCCCCGCCCTTTCAGGATGTAGGTCAGTTGGATTTCCTTGTGTCGGTGATAGTTGCTATAGAATGAAGGCAGAATGTCTTCCTGCACACAAATAGATCCTTGGTAAACAACCGGAACTGTAAATTGAACGACTTTCATTATGTATTGAAATAACAAATATTAAACAGTTAATTCAAATATAAGATTTTTTAAGACAATAATCGTTAATTTTTAGCAAGAAATTCCTTTACCTTCCCTAAAAACTGTGGCATTGCTGGATCCTCACCACTCAAGGATAAAATTTGGAAGGTCTGCGGATTTATCCATAGATAACTTGGCGTACGATCTATACCAAAATCATTTTCCATCGTTGCCTGGTCATTATAATTCAAAAAATAACTCTGTTTGCCGAGGGCCAGCTCCTTACTTGATTTGATCCATTTATCCAGATCCTTATCCAGCGAAAAATAGATAACCCTTACCCCCATAGCGTTTAACTGAGATTCTTTTTTCCGTAACATTTCCATATCGGCCTTGCTATTTGTATTGGAAGTTCTCCAAAACGCGGCAATCAGCATTTTAGCCTTTGAAATATCCTTTAAATTCAAACTATCCCGTTCCACATTCATGGGGCTAATAGCAGGAAATACAGGCATATTTTCATAGAAGTCTTTCACCCTATCGACCTTTTCGCGGGCAAATTTAAAATAAGGATGCTTCTGCAAATCCGTATTAAAACTCAGCAATGCGGCATCGAATTTTTTATAATTCGTCTGATCCAAGGAGATGTATTTAAAAAAATAAGGCAATACTAAGGATGAACGGTGGGTACTATCGAGAATAAAATCGGCGTATAGTGTGCGTGGATTAAATGCGGCATTGCCGCTTAAGCGCTGTATTTCATCCACTGTTTTCTCATAGGAACCATCATTTCTCGCAGCCATCGAAGGCAACTGACTCTCCAGCTGCCTTACCCGTTGGCTTTTATTTGCTGTTTTATTTTTTTCCTCCTCTTCACGCTGTTTATAGTTCGCATTGAACTGTATGAAATCCTTGGCATTCTGCGAAGAGGTTGTCAAGGTAAACTTGCCCTGATTTTCACTCAGATCATAGTCACTCCCGCCTTCGACAAATAATGTATAGGCCTCCATACCCTTTATCTGAATATCATAAAATCCGGCCATGGCCAATTCGCCTTCCAAAACAAATTGCCCATTGGCAACCTGCGTTTTTACAAATTGCTGCAGTTTATTATCGTGATCGACGAGGCTCACCTGAGTCCCGTCCCCGGCAGTGGTTTTTCCGGTTATCTTATAGCTAAAGCTATTCAACAAGGCGGCTGTCTTCGCCGATTCGGACTTTTGTGTACAGGCTATCGTCCCCAAGGCCAGCACAGAAATCAAGCAAAAATAGTTAACGAACTTCATAATCTTTATAGTTTCCGTTTTCAAATAGACGAAGCTTTCCTTTTTTACCTTTAATCTGCACGGCGGAAACCTTTCCATTTTCCCATTTGATGTCTACGGTATAGTTTCCACGGGTTTTAAGTCCCTTAACTTCACCCTTTGACCAGGCTTTGGGTAGAGCAGGTAATAGATGGATATAACCATTGTGGCTCTGTATCAACATCTCGGCAATTCCGGCTGCACCGCCAAAGTTTCCGTCTATCTGAAAAGGCGGATGCGCACAGAACAAATTAGGGTAGGTACCTGCCCCGACTCCCTGATAGGTTGTTTCATTGGTAAAAGCGGGCTTAAGCAACTGCCTTAGAATTTCGAGTGCATGATCACCATCCTGTAATCTCGCCCAAAACAATATTTTCCATGCTCTAGACCAGCCGGTTCCTTCATCACCACGTACAGCTAAAGTCTTACGTGCTGCGTCAGCCCATTCAGGTGTCGTCTGTGGCGAGATAAATGCCGCGGGATACAGACCATATAAATGTGATACATGTCGATGTTTAGGTTCAACTTCCTGATAGTCCTCGAGCCATTCCATTACGCGCCCCGATGGGCTAACGACTACAGGCGGAGGGACATCCTTCAGCTTCGCTTTCAAGGCGCCGGCAAAACTATCGTTCGTCGCAAGGATAGAATCAGCTTTGATCACCGCCTGGTATAACTCACGTACGATCTGGTTATCAATGGTAGGTCCCATCACAACCGCAGCAACTTTTCCATTGGCCATTCGGAAAGCATTTTCCGGCGACACCGACGGTGAAGTGACCCACCATCCTGTTTTAGGGTCCTGAACCAATGTATGATCGTAGAACTCTGCAGCTCCTTTGAGTATCGGATAAATCTCTTTGAGGTAATTTTTATCTCCGGTAAACAGATAATGTTCCCAGAGATGGTTACATAGCCAGCCTGATGCCGTACTCGCTCCCCAGGAAGCCTGCTCACCCGGAGCGGAATACCCCCAGATATTCGTCATCATATAGACCACCCAACCCGGTGCGTTATAGTAAGCCTTTGCTGTCTGCTCGCCAGTTTTTGCAATCCGCTTTATCATTTCAATAAAAGGCTTATGATATTCGCTCAGGTTATTGACCTCCACGCCCCAATGATTCATCTGTGCATTGATATTGAGATGATAGTCACCATTCCAAGGTGTATTGATCTGATTAGCCCATAGTCCCTGCAGATTTGGCGGCAGAGAATTTGTATTTTTAGGAGCAGCACTTGAAATATTCAAATACCTTCCATACTGATAATAAATCGTGGCCAGATCAGGGTCCTGAACTGGATTTTTATAGAAATTGGCAATCCGTTCATTGGTAGGGATAGCGTTATTCGCCTTATTTCCAAACAAATTAAGATTTACCCGATTAAAGATTTCTTGATAGGCAGCAAGATGGTTTTTATATATTTTCTGTTCGTCAGCAGTTTTTGCGGCTGCAACAGCCGCTTTGACAACAGGTAAAGGATCCTTCCCATAATAGGAAGTACTTGCTGAGAAATAGACCGTGAGACCGCCTTTTGCAGACAGCTCTAAGGTTTTATCTTTTTTGCTGATCTGCAGATTTTTACCTTTAACCTGAATTAATCCAACGAATTTCAGATTTTTACCTCCCTTTCCATCAGGCAAAGATCCCTCGATCAGAATCCCATCGTCCAACAAGGTATAACGATCAATATTTTCCTGGCGCTGGAATGATATGCCTAACTGCTGTACCTCATCATTATGTTGACTTAATTGGATAACACCTACATTATTGTCAAAAGAAGTATAATAACGACGTTGGAACTGTTGTCCGTTAATCCTGAATGAAGTTTGTGCCGAGGCTGTCGCTAAGTCCAAGGAACGCTTGTAATCTTTGATCCTTCCCGCGGGCAATTTATAATCCAGTAAAAGGTCGCCGAATAGCTGATAACAGCCATAGGGAACCTTTGCACCATTACCAAAACCAGACCCCTTGCCTTTGGTCACAAAAGTTTCATTGACCAGTTTTTCGGCTTCATCATTTTTACCAGCTTTAAGCAGTGCCTGAATGGCTTCAACATTTTTGTAGGCTTCATAATTATTGGGATCTTCTGGACTGCCCGACCACATACTGATCTCGTTGAGCACGATTTTTTCCTGACTAGGATTTCCATCTGGCATCATGCCGATGAGTCCGTTTCCTAATGGCAAAGTTTCTTCCCAAACCTTCGCGGGCTTATTATACCAAAGTACGAGTGGATTTTGTTGGGCAAAAAGCAAAGTGGTATGACATATACATACCACGATAAGCATTAAAAATTTATTTGCCATACAATTCAAGTTCCGCTATGGCCAATTCATTGCCGTCGATAAATTGTTTTGGTTCAAATTTGATAAACTTGGTTGCGCTGTTCGTATCAAAAAACACCTGTTGCAAAATTGGATTTGCCTTAATATTGGAAAACTCGCCCTCTTTAACAAGGGTCCATGTTTTCCCGTCGGTACTGGTTGATATTTTATAATGTGTTGGTGTCCCTATGTTCTTTCCATCCTGACGAGGAAGGAAGCCGATACCAGAAACAGGTTTGTCTGTAGCGACAACGATTACACCTTGATCGGCAACAGTCGCATAAGTACTTGGTTTTCCGTCAGATATATAAGCATTATTATTGGATCTACCTGTCGAAATCTTAAATCCAGTCAGCTTTTTCACCTCTTTGGTATTAAATGCAAAGGGCTCGTTATACTCCTTGAACAATCCAAAATCACTGAGCGTAATCGCTACAGGAGCATAAACATGAAGACGTAGTTTACTTGCAGTTTGAGGTTGCTCGATTTTGATGAGGCGGTTTGCGCCGATACTTGTTGCTTTGGCCAAAGGCTTCCAGCTGTCATTTTCCCAACGTTCAATCGAAACACTATCGATACGTTGTCCCAACTTAATATTCTCTCTTAACTGGATAAGGTCGAACTTAGCAGCGGATTTTAATTTTATTTCCAATGTTGCCGATGTTTTGGAATCGTCTGTTGCCCAATAGCTATAGCGGTCGTTATCGGTAATAAATGAAGTACCATAGGATTTTGAATCACCATTACGGACATTGGATGCCGTGATGGTTGCTCCCTTAGCCAGATTTGTACGGAAAGTTTCCTTCACTTTTTTCCCAAAAGCCTGCAGCGACTTCACATCATTCTCATGTAATGTACCAGAAGGCATCGGTGCTAAGCCAAGATTCATGCATGCTCCTCTTCCAACGGATTTTAAATAGATCTCAAAAAGCTGATTTGGTGTTTTTACACGGCTATCTTGTTCTTCATGATAAAACCATCCCGGACGTTGTGGCACGTCACATTCAGCAGGTATCCAATATTTACCATTACGGTCACCTGTTTCGGCATTATGTGATTCTGTCGCTCCGGGAACAGCGACTTTTCCATTTAAGCCAATCGGCGTAAATGTTGCCCATGATGTTTCGGCAGCAAATCCTTTCTCATTACCCACCCAACGCATATCGGGACCGATATCTGAGAAAATAACGGCTTCAGGCTGTAATTTTCGTACAATAGGCCAAGTTTTCTCATGCCACTCATAGTAAGTTGTTCGATCGATGATACGCTTCCCTTCATGGCCACCATAAAAGCCGTCACCACCATTTGCTCCATCATGCCACGAGGTAAACAAAGAGCCATAATTGCTCATCAATTCGGTCAGTTGCTGTCTGTAGGCATCTGCATAGGCCGGTGTGCCGTAACGTTCATCGTGACGGTCCCAAGCAGAAAGATATACACCAAATTTCATCCCATTCCGATGGGTCGCTTGCATAAAATCTTTGACCATATCACCTTTTCCATTTTCCCATGGTGAAGAAGCGATACTATAGGATGTTGTCTTGGTTGGCCACAAACAGAATCCATCATGGTGTTTTGCCACACTAATTAAGCCCCTGAAACCACCTGCTGCCGCTGCCTTAGCAATTTGATTTGCATCAAAGGCCGAAGGATTAAACAACGAGGGCTGTGCATCACCATAACCCCACTCCTTATTTTGGAAAGTTGTCGGCGTATAATGAATCAAACAATACGTTTCCATCTCTTGCCACTTTAATTGACGCTCGGTTGGCAGAGCCCCGTAAGCTTTTAAAGTATCTGATTTGGCTACAGGCCCGCTGGAAAGTAAAATGGAGGATAACAAGATTGTCAACATAGTCTATATTTATGTGCTAGAAAATTAGGTTGTAAAGCCCTAAGATAAGAAGTTTTGCAAAATGCTGTATGTAACATTTGCGTACAAAACCGACCGATGCTCAGCTCCAATAGGATAAATCCCAGGTCAAATCGTATTTTTTGTTTTAATCAATCGATTGATTAAAACAAGAATTCCAATTTATCAATGGTACTATTTACAGCCAGTTATTTAACTTTTCGTATACCGGCATAAGCGATTTTTTATCTTCAACACCAAAGAAAAACATGCTTTACCTCGATTGATATGCTATATCAAACCAAAACTGTCCTTTTTTCACCCTAATTTCCCCAAAAATCAGATTCTTTCGCTTGTCGGTCAAACAAAAATCATCCATAAGTTATTAATAGAGGATAAAGTAGTTAACAGCATTCAAATAGATGCTCCATTGGGCTATACCTGAGATTGGCATGATAATTATAAGTATAGGGCAGAAAAAGGAACGTTTTTTCTAAAAGTGTCTGTCTTTATTGACCAAAAAGAACCTTCAGGTTGTTTTCATGGTTTTTGATGCTGAAGAAATAATGAAAGTTTAATATTATTAAAAATGATTATGAGAGGTAATTTAATGATTTTAGCGGTTGCATTGGCGTTTTCAACAATCGCATGTAACACAACTGGAAAAAAAGCTGAGGCAACAGGTAGCGGCGACACTGCGACTACGGTTCAAAAACCAAGCACAGTGGACAATGCGTCTCTGGAAGGCACCTGGGAACTTAAATCCCTGACCACACCAGAAACTGCAGGAAAACAACTTAAGGATTTATTTAAGGACAAAATTCCAACATTGACTTTCAATACAAAAGACCACAAAGTAGATGGTAACAACGGCTGTAATGGTATTGGTGGAACTTACGAAAGCGAAAAAGGCAATTCGATCAAAATCGGTGATAAATTGGTTTCAACCATGATGCACTGTGAGAATGCGGCTTACAACGAATTTATGAATGGTTTAAAGTCTACGACAAACTTTGATGTACGGGATAATGAATTGACATTTATTTCTGGAGATATCGTCGTGATGCAATTCGTCAAAAAATAAGTTAGTTTAATGATATAAGAGAGGCCGGTACATATACCGGCTTTTTTCATTTAGGAGTCGAGGTTATCCACCAGGTTATGCTTCGGATAACATTCACAACTATTGATTCATCCCAAAGCATAAAGTTTAATAGTGTTATGTTTCATTAATTGAAAAGGCTTGCGTCCCATTTTTTCTCATTGGGCGCAGTTCGTTGGCCATTTTCAAAGATCGTCACAGTAGTTTTTTTCAAATAATTATTTTTGGACAGTGCCCTCGGCATAAGATCTTCAAGTACTGTAAGTCCTCTCACCTTATTTTCTTGTGTATCATAATTACTAAATATTTCTACTGTCTTGGAGGTAACATAGGAAAATTCAGATACAATACTGTCCAAATTTTGTTTTTGATTAAAATAAAACGTCCTGTCGGTATATAATTTACCATCAACATATCGATATTCTTTTTTCAACTGGTTCCCCTCATATTCATAGCTATAGAAATTAGTGGGGACATCTTTTTGAACGATTGTTCTTTCAACAATCAACTTATTCCGATACAATAATTCATGCGTTTCAGTAAAAGCCATCATTGCATTGGTACTCTTTTTTTTCAATATTGCTCGATTGCCACTTAAGTTAACATCCCAATAAATTTCATCGGTAAAATAAGGCTTGTAACCTGTTGCCAAAGGTAATGGCATCACATCACCGGTAATGCGCGTAAGTTTATTCCCTTTATAGGCCAGTTTCATCTCGCTCAATGGAGATATTAGCTCTCTATCTATATAAGAGTTTAAATAAAAAATCGCAATTTTTTTTTGTTTGTTCCCTAAGTCCATTTCTCCTTCCTTTGAACAGGAAAAGCAAAGCACTAGGATTATAATACAAGGCAAAAGCCAATTTTTTTTTCATAAAATGGGTTATTTCGATGCTAATTATACAAATATAAAATTTTCATCTCGTACCTTTACACATCATGAAACAAGATCAATCTAAAATCATACGTGAACAGGTCGATCGTTCAGCACTTCGCGAACATTCGACTCCTTTATACCTTACATCAAGTTTTATCTTCGACAGCGCTGAACAAGGTCGGGCGGTCTTTGCTGGCGAAGAGGATGCAATGATTTATTCCCGCTATGCCAATCCAAATACTTCAGAATTCATCAACAAAGTTTGTATTCTTGAAGGTGCAGAAGCAGGATTGTCTTTTGCATCAGGTATGGCAGCAGTATTTGCCTCCTTTGCAGGAATTATCGAAAGTGGAGACCATATCGTTTCTTCACGTGCAATATTCGGTTCTACACATCAGTTATTTACAGAACTCTTCCCACGTTGGGGTGTTACAACAACTTACGTAGACGCAGCTAATCCGGAAGAATGGGAAAAAGCGATTCAGCCAAATACGAAAATCATCTTTTTAGAGTCACCTTCTAACCCTGGTCTGGAATTGGTTGATTTGGAATGGTTGGGTAAATTCAAGGAGAAATATCCTCATATCATTCTGTCGATCGACAACTGCTTTGCCACACCTTATCTTCAGAAACCGATTCAATATGGATTTGACCTGGTTATCCATTCGGCGACCAAATATATGGATGGACAGGGTCGTGTTTTGGGTGGAATTGTTGTCGGGAAACAAGAGCTAATCGATAAATTGATGTTCTTTATCCGTCATACAGGCCCCGCATTATCGCCATTCAATGCCTGGATCATATCAAAAAGTTTAGACACGTTGGGCATCCGTATGGACCGTCATTGTTCTAACGCATTGGCTTTGGCCGAGGCATTGGAAAATCATGCGGAAATTGAGGATGTAAAATATCCATTTTTACCAAGCCATCCACAATATGAGCTGGCCAAGAAACAAATGAAAGCTGGTGGCGGTATTGTAACCTTTGTTGTCAAAGGTGGTTTTGAGCGAGCAAAAGCCTTTGTGGATCATTTGGAAATGATTTTATATACCTCTAATTTAGGAGATTCAAGATCAATCGCAACGCATCCAGCCTCCACCACACACTCAAAATTGTCGGAAGATGAACGCCTGAACTTAGGCATCAAACCGGGCAGTATCCGCCTGTCTGTGGGTCTGGAAGATCAACAAGATATCATCAACGACATCTTGCAAGCATTAGAAAAAACAAAATAACAACAAGAAGACATATTAAATAAAAAAGCCTTTGCATAAGCAAAGGCTTTTTTTATTCACTCGCATCCTTCTTAATTCAACGATGCGATCGCTGCAGCATAATTTGGCTCATCAGCAATTTCTGCGACTTGCTCTTCGTACAATACTTTTCCATTTTCATCCAATGTGATGACAACACGGCTCAATAAACCCGCCAAAGGTCCATCAGCGATAGCCAATTGATAAGCATCTGAAAAGTTTGAATCTTTATACTCTGATAATGTCACTACGTTATTTAGCCCCTCTGCTGCACAAAAGCGTCCTTGTGCAAAAGGCAAATCTTTCGATATACATAACACAATAGTGTTATCCAACTGCGATGCTTCTTTATTAAATGCACGTACGGAAGCAGCACAAGTTCCGGTATCTACACTAGGAAAAATATTTAATACAATTTTTTTTCCTTTGAAATCTGTAAGAGACTTATCGGAAAGATCGCCTGCAGTTAATTTAAAATCAGGAGCTTGCTCGCCAACCTGTGGTAAACTGCCTTTCGTGTTTACTGGATTGCCTTTAAAAGTGATTGTAGCCATATAATATGATCGTTTAATTTTTAGTATCCTTGCACTTAAAGGTACGAGCAAAAAAAATATTACACAACATTTATTAATTTTAGTCAAACATTTATTATGTTAGCATTGTATTTGAAAGAGGAATGTTAACCAAACAATAAACACTAGTATGAAGAAACTACTATTCTCAATACTTTGTGCAAGTCCGTCACTCTTGTTTGCACAAGGATCACAAGTGAATCTACAAAGTCCCAAGGCAGTGGGAATGGGAGGAGCAGGCTCTGCTTACTTTTTAGATGAATCTTCCATTTTCTATAGCCCGGGTGCTTTAGCAAAAATGGACCATAATGCTATTTCAGTTGCAGGTAATGCCGTAATGTACAAATCTGCATTTCAAGAGGTTGGAAGTACAGTTGTTTATCATACTAGAAATCAGATTTCAACTCCTTTTTCATTATTTGCCGCATTCGGCCCTAAAAATTCCTGGTGGAAAGCCGGTATTGGAGTCTACACACCTTATGGTGGAGCCGTCGATTGGGGGAAAGATTGGGTGGGTAAATTCAGTTTGGTTAGCCTTTCGCTACGTGCAATCTATATTCAGCCCACATTAAGTTTCAAACTAACTGAAAATTTTAGTGTTGGGGGTGGTTTTGTATACAACATTGGTACCGTAGACCTCGAAAATTCTGTTCCTGTATTCTATCCGGACGGTCACGCCGGATTGGCAACCTTAAAAGGAACTGGAACTGGAACGGGGTATAACGTGGGTATACATTATAACCTAGAAGACGAATTTGCCATATCGGTAAGTTACCGCTCTAAAGTCGTCACCAAACTTAAAAATGGGGATGCAAATTTTGACGTACCTGAATCCGTCGCAAGCAACTTCCCTGCGGGCAACAAATTCAGTGCTGAATTACCGCTACCATCCACATTTGCCGCAGGCATCGCCTTCCCTATTTCGGAGAAATTGAAGATGGCTCTTGATGCAACGCTCATCAACTACGACATCTATAAAGCGCTAGATTTCGATTACAAAGAAAACACGCCCGTATTGCAAGATACGCATTCACCAAAAAAATACGATAAAGCAGGATCCGTCAAAGCAGGATTGGAATATATTGCTTCCGACCGCTTGCAATTACGTATAGGTGGCGGTGTGATCGCAACACCCGTGCAACAGAGCGCCTATGTTTATCCCGAGACACCAGACAACACCAGATACTTAATATCGGGAGGTTTTACAATAAAACCATCACCAAAATTTGACGTCACAGGTTCCTTTGCGTATCAACGGATTGTGGCTCGCCAGTCAACCAACGTGGAGAGCCATCTATCAGGTACTTATGCAACAAATATTTTTGCTCCTGGTATTGGTGTAAGCTATAAATGGTAATTAACAGCCAAATTTGACTAAGATGAAAAAAAACAAACTTTATATAGCTGCGGCGTTAGCACTTTTAGCGATCGCCTCATGTAAACCGACCTTGGACGAATATACGCCTTCGGCTGGATCGCTTAATTTTTCAAAATATGTTGCCATCGGTAATTCATTGACAGCAGGATATGCCGATGGCGGACTCTACTTAGAGGGCCAAAAGGTGGCTTACCCCAATTTAATTGCGGAACAATTGAAACAAGTGGGTGGAGGTGAGTTCAAATCGCCATTTTTCAGTGAAGATCAAGCCAATGGTTCTGGCTATATTACGCTTACAGCACTTGTCAATGGACAGCCTGTGACGGCACAGGTAACCGATAAATTAGCTTATCGCTCGGCTTCACCAAAATTATTGACCAAATATACAGATCCGATCAACAACCTTGGTGTACCAGGCATGCGTATGGATATGGCTTTTGTAGCTGGGATAGGGTCGCAGGCCGGAAATATGTACTTCGAACGTTTGCTACCCGATGCAGATGCGATGAAAACATATTTTGCCTATTCAACGACGCAAAACCATACCTTCTTTAGTTTTGCTTTGGGCAATAACGATGCTTTAGGCTGGGCGACTAACGGTGGTGTGGAAGATGGACCAACATCAACATTGACCTCTACAGCGCTCTTCACGTCTTTATTGGGCAACTATGTAACGACATTAACAGCAGGAGGTCAAAAAGGCGTACTGGCCACAATTCCAGATGTAACAGCAACACCTTATTTTACGACGGTAACCCGTGCTGCTTTATTGGCAGCTGTGAATGCAACAAATCCGCCGACACCGGTAACAAATATCTACATTGCAACAAAGTCAGGTCCTCGTGCTGCTACTGATCAAGATTATTTTGTTCTCCCTTTCTCTTCAACAGGATTATTGGGGAAACCAAATGCGGCACAAATTCCGTACGGCTTACACCCACTGAATCCTGTGGAAGACAAATACGTGCTTGATGTAAGCGAAACGGCAACAGTTGTACAACGTATCAACGAGTATAATGCGGCCATCAAAGCTGCTGCGGACTCAAAAGGCCTGGCTCTAGCGGATGTACATGAGTTCTTGAATAATGTAAAAGATGGTGTTCGTATCAACGGACTAGCGGTTAGTGCAAAATATATCACTGGAAATGCTTTCTCTTTGGATGGTATCCACCTAACGCCAATTGGAAATGCCCTAATGGCCAACATCTTCATCAGTGCGATCAATTCAAAATATGGATCGAAGATCCCACAAGTTGACGTAGCAAAATATCGCGGTGTTAAACTGCCAGATACTGCCCCTGCTTCAAACTAGTTAATGATCTACATACTGACAAAAGGCAGACGAATATTCGTCTGCCTTTTTTGTATATTTGTTTAGTATAGATTGAACCGAAAGAAACTCGTATGGATTGAAAAAGGAGATGAAGTATAACCCCATCTCCCCACAGCCTAAATGAGCAAAAAAAGAATAAAATAGAATAAGATGAAAATCAAATTAAACCGTGTCAACCAAGCTGTGCATTTCGAAGCCAGCAGTGAATTATCCCCTGTCAAAGTCAACATTGATGGCTCGGAAGCTATCGGCGGTGAAGGTAAAGGTGTTCGTCCAATGGAATTGGTTTTAATGGCACTGGGTTCTTGCAGCGTCTTTGACCTCCATAGCATACTGGTAAAACAACGCCAACAAATTGACGATATCCAGGTCGAAGTAGAAGGTAAACGCCGGGAAGAAATTCCACAAGTATTTACAGATATTCACATTAATTTTTTCCTAAAAGGTGAAATTGATGAGGTAAAAGCAGCCAAAGCGGCTGAATTAGCCGTTAAAAAGTATTGCTCAGTACACGATATGCTTGCCGCTGGTGGTATTAATATCACGTATTCGTTGAAAATAAACTAAGAAAATACTTTCTGGGCATCTGATAATCCTCCACATGCGATGTGGAGGATTATTGTTTTATCCGTGTTGCATTCATTCCCATTTACCGACAGATGGAAAATATACGAAGTCAATAGAATCTGTAGCAGGATTTAACTTTACTAAGGTTAACTGATTTACAAACGATTCTGTTCTTCTGTTCTAGTGGGCTGATTACTGCTTTTGACTTTCTGATTTCCAAAATGATACCGCAGCGTCAGATTTACTTTTCTAGTATCCCGATAGTCCCTATAAAAATTATTTTGATCGCCGTACTTGGATGATATCGTCATTTTCTCTGTTTTGAAAATATCCATAAATGATAGATTTACTTCAAATTTCTTTTTAAAGAATTTTCGATTTGTCATCACATAGGTACTTGAATACCCTGTAATATGAAATGGCCCCTGTATCGTGGGCGATGTAAATGTATTACCCAGTTCAAGGTTCCAACCGGCATCCTTATTCAGCACATAGTTGGTGCTTACGTTTCCGTTGCCGATATACACATCATTCTTGTGCAATACGTCATCAGTACCCATAAAGTAATTCTGGTTATACATCCCCTCTAGCTGCAGATTCAATCCCCAGCGCCCGGTCAGCTGAAAACTCTTTCCTAAGTCTATCCCTGCCCCTTGTCCTTTCTTGATATTGGTATATTGGAAAATAAGTTGGTGATTGTTGTTATCTTGGCGGGAAATTTCCATATTGGGCCACTTTTCAAATCGGTAGAAGAGATCGATATTCCAGTTGTTTTTTGTCCAGGTCAGATTCAGGTTATGAACGATCGTCGCCCTTAAACGTGGGTCTCCCTGAAAATAAGAAAAACGATTGTAATAAGATTTTGCGGGATTAAGCCAAGAGTAAGAAGGTCGGCTGATACGCTTCCCATAGGAAAAACCAAACTGCTGATCGTCAGTCAAGGCATATTGCATGTAAAATGTCGGAAAGAGCACAAAATAATCACGCTTATTGATATCAGCTGGTTCGGATACAATACCTTCCAAATCGGTATATTCTCCCCTTAAACCTGCTTTCCAGCTCCATTTTTTCCAGGCATAGTCCAATGAGCCATACAAAGCCACATTACGTTCTTTGTAATCAAACACACTACTCTTATCAGGCCTTTGCTCGAGCTCTCCTGATTCATCATCAAAGAAAGCAAGGGTACTCGTCGTTTTCACATCGCTAAATTTTCCACCAAACTCCATCCCCAGCTTCTTTATTTTTCCGGTGAAATCTATCTGGGAAGAAAAAAGCCGATTTTTATTTCCATTATTACTAATAAATCGGGTATCTGTCGGTTCCTCCCCCTTAAATCGCAGCTCTGTCAGTACATCCTGATCATTTGTCGAATGATTGTCAGTGAAGTAGGATGACCAATTTATGCTCCACCTGGAATTAAGCTTCTTTGTTACCTGAAGGTAGAGGTTATTCGTTTTTGTCGATCGTTGATGATCATTGGTGGTAAAATAACTGGACTCCTGTACATGATTTTTATCGTATATAATGGTGGGCACCTCATAAATACCATAGGTTTTCGGTCCGTAATATCCATTTAGTCCAGCATTAACCGTCCAGGTTGTATCGGGTGTATAGTCTATCGAAAACACATAGCTGTTCTGACTGTTATTGGTATCAAATCGATCCATGACACCTTCCCATGAGGTTTGCTCATTTGGATAATAAACATAATTCGTTTCATAGCGTGCGTAAGTCCCTCGTCCGAAATTATACGTACCTCGAAGATTGAATTTTTCATTTTTATAATACTGGGTTAGTCCAAACAGTTGCTTCCAGGTACTGCTTTTTTCGGCCAATGCAACCACCGTGCCTCTATAGCCATATAGGTTGGATTTGGAAAGTTTAATATTGATAATCGTACTTCCCTCAGCTTCATATTTTGCAGGTGGATTGGTAATAACCTCTATCGATTGCACGTCGCTACCTGCTGTATTCTCCAGATAGGTTTTCAGTTCGTCCCCCGTGAGCATCACTTTTCGGTCATTAATGAGGACAACAATATTTTTGTTTCCACGGACCATTAAATCCGCACCATTCACCATCACCAATGGCGTACGCTTCAAAATATCCCAGCTATTCAGTGCTGAAAGATTGGAATTCTGAACGTTGAACTCTAAGCGATCCAACTTACGGATCAATCGGGGAGCTCGACCCACGACCTGCGCTTCTTCAAGTACCTTTGCTTCGGGAATAAGTTCAAGTAACAAAGGGCGTGAAATGGTATCGCTGCGAAAAAAAAGTTCCTGAGACTTGAAGTTCAGATAGCTTGTCCGTAGATAGTATCCACTAGGATGATCCAGCGTAAGTAAGAATTTTCCAAAATGGTCAGTCTTTACTTCACGGATCTCTTGATAGTTGCTATCCAATAGCATAACAGTCGCTCCCGCCAGCACAATTTTGTTTGCATCCTGTACTTGTCCCCCGATTTGCTTGGTCTGTGCCGAAAGCAACAAGGGGAAAGCCAGAAAAAATAGGATCAATTTCATGTACAAATAAATAGTATTTTAATAGTAGTATAGCTTATCCGCATTATTCTATTTGTTAGAATTTATGTTTTGTAATACGTAGGCCAGTTTGTGGTCATACCTATTTGACAATCGCGGCCATTTCATACGCTGATATTCTATGCTTCAAAAGTGTCTATAGTGACGGCAAATAATGGTTAATAAAGGGTTAATACTGGGTTAAGGTATATTATCTTAGCCCTCAGCAGTTATATTTGTGTATGGAATTGAAACCCAAAAGTTATATCGTCCTCTTCGCGTTATTTTTTGCCGTACTTATTGGCATACAGGGGTATCAATTGTACAATACTTATCAGCTCAAACAGCGTGATATTTTTGCCACTGTGAAAAGCAAGCTGGGCAAGCTTCATGACAACGACAAGCTTTTTGATGATGATTTAATGAGCAAAGACATTGCTAGAGATTACTACATCAAATTGGTTAAACATGAGATAACGGCCGAAAAATTAAAGGAGTTATACCATGCAAACGCCCATAAAACATCCCAAAGGCTCACGCGATATGTCGACAGCTTATTTCAACCCTTGGGAATGGATGTCATCCTGAAAAAGGAAATTTTGGGTATTTACTTCAAGAACCTAGAAAAACAAATCGCAGCGGGGCCTATCACTGTCTACATAACAAATGGAACGTTTCGTCAACCCGTAGAACTCTCTTCAAGCGAATGGATAACAGAAAAAACAGAAACACAGAAAATCAAAGACAGTATCCAAAGCCGAGAGATCTTGTACACCTTTTTTGTACATCGGAAAACTTCCTTTGAGGTAACGAATCTCAACTGGATATTGTTCAAAGAACTTACTTCGCTCCTATTGAGCACCTTATTTATTCTAGCCGCTTTTCTTTGGCTTTTTTATAGAACCATTCAGAATCTCCGAAAACAGCAGAAACAGATCACCGTACTGCACGATGTCGTCGACAATATTTCACATGAACTCAAAACACCTATTGCAACCCTGAAGATTGCCGCTAAAACACTTCGAAAATCAACAGACGAAAACATTATAACGGTTATTGAGCGACAAGTAAATCGCTTGGAACAGACAATTGATCCCCTTAACGAGAACCTTCAAACAACTGATCAGCCTCCTGTTACCAGAGCAGAACTTCAAGCTATTTTCGACGATTTTCAATTGACCAATCCGGCTATCGCATTCCAATTAAGTCCTTTGCCTGACGGCAAACTATGCCTGAGCCCAAATGATGCGACAACATTATTTCAGAACCTGATGAACAATGCCGTAAAATATGGTGCAACTTGGATTGATATCTTTTTTGAGGATCAAAAAGGTAAACTCTCGGTTTATATACAGGATAACGGTTATGGCATGGAGGAGTCCGAGCTACCCTATATTTTCGACAAGTTTTACCGTATCCAAAAAGACAATGTTCACGACACCAAAGGCCTGGGAATCGGCCTTTTCCTTGTAAAAAAAATCGTCGATCGTTATCACGGACAGCTTACTGTAACCAGCGAACCCAATGTCGGGACTACGTTTAAAATCCAGCTGCCGCATACGCTTGTTCCATCATCGGAAATATGACCAAAAACAAGGATAAGCTGTGAAAAGACAATAGGCGGCCATAGACTAAAGCATTTATATTAACTCAACTACTGAAAACAAAAATGAATAAAATATTACTCGTTGAAGATGATCCAGATTTTGGTTATATGCTTAAGCAGTACCTTGAGCTATCCACATTTGCCATAGACTGGATAGCGCAGCCCAATGATCTGACGGAAAATTTCCAGCTGCTAGCCGATTACGATCTGGTTATACTGGATGTTATGCTTCCTCAAATCAGTGGTTTTAGCCTCGCCAAAGAAATCAATGCACTATACCCTGCTTTACCCTTTATCTTCTTAACAGCAAAGGAGCAAAAAATAGATAAGCTCACGGGACTAAAAATCGGTGCAGATGATTATGTCACTAAACCTTGTGATCCCGAGGAACTATTGCTTCGCATACAAAATATATTAAAGCGGAATCAGAAAAATAGTACTCCAAAATCGATCGCCATCGGGAGCTATCTATTCCATCCTGAACAATTATTATTAAGCCATACTTTGGAACAATTTAAGCTCACTGAACGTGAAGCACAACTTCTCCTCTTTCTATGGCAACACAATGGTCAGCTTGTCACACGTGAAGAAATCCTTGAAAAGGTATGGGGAACTGCAGATTTCTTTACAGGAAGGAGCATGGATGTCTTTATTACCCGAATCCGCAAATATTTAAGTCTGGATCCCAATCTGAGCATCAGTTCGAATAGAGGTGTCGGATTTACGATTCAATTTTAAGAGTTATCCAGCAATCTCTTCCTTCCGTTTGTTCCATAATTTCTCTGCCCAACGGCCGACAAACCAAAAGGACACGGCCAAAATTAAAAAGAACACTGCTCTATTGATATTATCCCAGAGATACTCGACATAGCGGGTATAGATATTGAGCACTAAAAATACAAAGCCTACTTCTCTGCTGACGTTATCTTTCGCTTTTAAGCCGTAGACAACCAGGAATACCGACACGGCAGTGGATAAAATACCCCAGTAGAACATATGGTATTGACGTACAGTCGTCCATTCATAGAAATCAGCATAATTTCCAAAAATAGAAAGGGTCCACAAGGATACCATCAGATAGATCAATCCGACAATATAACTGATGGGCTGAAAGATTTGTAGCCGTTCAAACCTGGGTTGAACCCAAACAGCCAACGCGGTTATCAGTGCCCCAAAAATGGTAAAACGCAGCGGATAGTTCATCCCCCAAAACTTAAATCCCCAATTGCTATGGTAGGCGGTCTCGGTCGCAAACCATACGCCCAAGGCCAAAAGCATAAACGTCCAAATCAGCTTACTCTCGAGCTTAACGGCAAGAAAGCCATAAATCGCCACGGAGAGTAAAAATAACAGGGAATAGTGCATCGTATCTTTATCCAATACTTTACCCATAAACCCGATACAGGCCGCAGTTCCGAAAACCCCAATCAGCATCATGGTTTCCGTGGATAGATTTTTATAAGGATAGCGTTTCTTATACCGAAAACCCAGCGTATAGAATAATACAGCCACGGCAGCGAAAAAGAAGCAAAATAGGATATTAGGTGCTTCGTAGAGGGTATCCACAAAGGCCAAGAATGATGCATCTGTAAACAACGAAAAAACAGCGAAGACCAGAGATGCCAAGGCAATCCAAAAGGCATATCTAGCCAGTTGTCCCCAATCAAAACTTTTCACGTCTAAACTATCCATCAGCTCGTTCGCTTTTTGTTCATCCAATAAGTTCTCTTTCTTCCAAAATTGGACAATATCGTCGATCGATTGTTTCTCTTGTTTGCTGACGTCGTATTTTCGCATAAATTTAGATTTACTGTGCAAGGTACATTATTTTTTTAAATCACTTGTATATCACATTTTGTTCCAAAAGTCAGATAGGCTCGCATAATTCCTTTAAAATCTGTAATTTTGCATGTTTTGCATTTAATCCCTCACACGGGGACCTTAAGGAGTTTTCATGGCAGTAAAAAGAAGCCCAGATTTGGGCGAACAAAGTGAAGTTCAGGTATTTGGAGCGCGTGCGCATAATCTAAAAAATATAGATGTTTCTTTTCCGAGAAATGAATTGGTTGTTATCACAGGTTTAAGTGGCAGCGGAAAGTCTTCCTTGGCTTTTGACACCATTTATGCCGAAGGACAACGTCGGTATATGGAGACATTCAGTGCCTACAGCCGTCAGTTTTTGGGTGGCATGGAACGTCCGGATGTGGACAAGATATCGGGCTTAAGCCCAGTGATCTCCATTGAGCAGAAAACCACCAGCAAAAACCCGAGGTCCACTGTTGGAACCATTACTGAGGTGTATGATTTTATGCGTCTACTATTTGCCCGAGCAGGAGAAGCTTTCTCCTATGTGACCGGGAAGAAAATGGAGCGTATGTCGGACGATCAGGTTATCGAACGGATTTTGACTGAGTTTGAAGGACAGTCCCTGAACATCCTGGCACCAGTGGTTAAGGGACGTAAAGGCCACTACCGTGAGTTGTTTGAACAAATCCGTAAGCAAGGTTATGTGAAGGTACGTGTGGATGGAGAAATATTGGACCTTGTTCCAAAAATGCAGGTCGACCGCTACAAAATACACGATATTGAAATCGTCGTAGATCGTCTGAAAGTAGAGCGTGAAGATAAA
The DNA here is from genome assembly GCF_001952815.1 of Sphingobacterium sp. B29. Classification (NCBI taxonomy): domain Bacteria; kingdom Pseudomonadati; phylum Bacteroidota; class Sphingobacteriia; order Sphingobacteriales; family Sphingobacteriaceae; genus Sphingobacterium; species Sphingobacterium sp. B29. The sequence continues at coordinate 6,140,943 of NZ_CP019158.1, forward strand.
AAGCGCTTACAAACTTCCGTGATGCAGGCGATGAAAACAGCGAAAGGTATCATCAAGGTCTCCACGAAAGATAATCAGGAGCAATTCTATAGCCGTTATCTCATGGATGCCGAATCGGGGATCTCTTATGATGAGCCACAGCCAAATACCTTCTCATTCAATTCCCCATACGGTGCGTGTCCTACATGTGATGGTTTGGGCTATATTTTTGAAATTGATAAGAATGCCGTTATCCCGGATAAAAAACTAAGTATTCAAAAAGGTGGTTTGGCCCCTTTGGGACCTACCCGGGAAAATTGGACTTCGGAAGTATTGAAAGCTGTCGCAAAAAAATTAGATTTTACCATTACGACACCGCTTGAAAAACTAACTGAAGAACAGATTGACCAGCTTTTATTTGGCAATAAGGAAGAGCCTATCGTTGTCACTGTATCTTATGGAAGTTATGGCACGCGTGAATATCGTGTTGAATTTGAAGGAATCTTTAAGATGCTGGAAGAGTTTTCGGGAAAATCATCGGATGAGGCGCCTTCTTTAGATGACTTCAGAACGAAAGTGACCTGTCCAACCTGTGCGGGAGCACGTCTGAAAAAAGAATCTTTACATTTTAAAATTGCGGATAAAAACATCCATGAGCTCTCAACGATGGACATTACATCCATCAAAGAATGGTTTGATCAGGTAGAAAGCAAACTTGATGAACGCCAGCTCATTATTGCAACAGAGATATTAAAGGAAATCCGTGCACGTTTAGGCTTCCTGCTGGATGTCGGCCTAAATTACTTGACTTTAGACCGTACAGCTAAAACACTTTCAGGTGGTGAAGCACAGCGGATCCGTCTGGCCACACAGATTGGTTCCCAACTGGTGAATGTACTTTATATTCTGGATGAACCGAGTATTGGGCTCCATCAGCGGGATAATGAACGTTTGATCAATGCGCTTAAAAACCTACGCGATATTGGCAATTCGGTCCTTGTTGTAGAACATGATAAAGACATGATCCTACATGCCGACCATGTGATCGACATGGGACCTGCTGCAGGCGTTCATGGTGGGACTGTGGTTGCCGAAGGTACACCAACAGAAATCCTAAAATCAAACTCTTTAACAGCAGCTTACCTCAACGGGACAAAAGAGGTTAAGATTCCTGAGAAACGCCGTGAGGGCAATGGAAAAACATTGTCATTACATGGAGCAACCGGACATAACTTAAAAAATCTGTCTGTCTCTTTTCCATTAGGAAAACTCATTGTTGTATCGGGTGTTTCAGGTTCGGGTAAATCAAGCCTAATCACAGGTACTTTATACCCGATTTTGAATAAACATTTTTTCAGAGCCAAAGCAATTCCACTGCCTTTCAAAAAAATTGAAGGGTTAGAACATATTGACAAAGTCATCGAGATCGACCAGAGTCCTATCGGCCGTACACCACGGTCCAACCCTTCGACCTATACCGGTGTATTTTCAGACATCAGAACCTTGTTTGTTCAACTTCCAGAAGCTAAGATCAGAGGCTATAAACCAGGAAGATTTTCCTTTAACGTCAAAGGTGGTCGTTGTGAAACCTGTCAGGGAGCCGGGCTGAAAGTCATCGAAATGAATTTCCTTCCCGATGTACAGGTTCCTTGTGAAACATGTCACGGAAAACGCTACAACCGAGAAACTTTAGAGGTACGCTACAAAGGAAAATCCATTTCCGATGTACTTGATATGAGCATCAACGATGCTGTGGATTTCTTCGAAAATGTACCGAGTATTTACCGAAAGATCAAAACACTGCAGGATGTAGGTTTGGGTTATATCACCTTAGGACAGTCCTCGACAACCTTATCCGGAGGTGAGGCACAACGGGTAAAATTGGCTACTGAACTTTCTAAAAAAGACACTGGAAATACATTCTATATCCTTGATGAACCGACAACAGGTCTTCACTTTGAAGATGTCAATGTCCTTATGGGCGTTATCAATCGTCTGGTCGGGCGCGGGAATACCATTTTGATTATTGAGCATAACCTTGATGTCGTTAAATCGGCCGATTGGGTCATTGATATCGGTCCCGAAGGTGGCAAAGACGGTGGGCAGGTTCTATTTGAAGGAACACCTGAAAACTTAATTAAAAATAATAAAAGCGAAACAGCACGTTTCTTAAAACTGGAAATGTAATGCCTATGAAGCGGCAGTCGCGAAGTATTATGTTTCACGGCTGCTGTTTGCCCGGGATGGCTCGGTTATTGCGCAGGAATGTTTTCCAACTCCTTGGGCTTTGTCTTACAGGGGCAATAGATATCGCACACTGACTTTGACGGCCGAGGAATAGGACACAACTATTTATCAATGCCATCCATTTTTCATTTGTATAAATGAACACATTAAAGGTTTTTGCTTTTAAAGAACATATGGAATGTCCAGTTGATTTTCATCAGTGTTTATACGCTGTAAATATGGATATTTCTTAACTTTGTATTATATGTCGGATATTATTCAATTACTTCCAGATAATGTTGCTAATCAGATTGCGGCGGGAGAAGTGGTGCAGCGACCAGCGTCTGCCATTAAAGAATTGATTGAGAATGCTATTGATGCTGGAGCTGACAAAATAAAACTTATTGTTAAAGATGCAGGCAAGTCATTGATCCAGGTCATTGACAATGGCTGTGGAATGAGCGTAACTGATGCTCGTCTTTGTTTTGAACGTCACGCAACATCGAAAATTCGTAAGGCTGAAGACTTATTCGCTATCCGCACAATGGGTTTCCGTGGTGAAGCAATGGCTTCCATTGCTGCGATTGCACAGGTAGAGCTCAAAACACGCCGCATTGAAGATGAACTGGGTACAGTTGTTGAGATAGAGGGATCAAAAGTTGTCAACCAATACCCGGAAGCTGTTGCTGCCGGAACAAATATTTTAGTTAAAAATCTATTTTACAATATTCCTGCGCGAAGGAACTTTCTAAAGAGTAACTCCGTAGAAATGCGTCATATTATTGATGAATTTCAACGTATTGCCTTATCAAATCCACAGATTTTCCTAACCCTACATAGCGACGGAAATGAGATCTACCATTTGCCGGCTGAGACGCTGAAACAACGTATTGTCCATATTTTTGGCAACAATTACAATCAGCGACTTGTCCCGGTGGAAGAAGATACGTCAATCATCAAGGTAGAAGGTTTTGTTGGGAAACCTGAATTTGCAAAAAAAACACGTGGTGAACAGTTTTTCTTTGTCAACAAACGCTTTGTACGTGATCCATACCTGCACCATGCAGTCATGAATGCTTATGAAGATATTTTACAGGCCGAAACATTCCCTTTCTATGTCTTATTTATCGACATAGATCCTGCACGCATCGATATCAACGTACACCCTACCAAGACCGAAATTAAGTATGAAGACGATAAGGCTATTTACGCCATTATCCGTTCAGCCGTAAAAAGATCGTTGGGACGATACAATATCATGCCATCTTTGGATTTTGAACAGGAAACAAGCTTCACCAATCTTATTACAAAAAAGGCATTGGATGAAATTATCGTTCCAACGGTAACTTTTAATCCAGACTTCAATCCATTTGATACAGACAAATCAAAATCTGGCTCGAGCTACACGCGCTCAGAAAGCTATGCTGAAGGACTCAGTAAGAAAACAGGTGGCATACCCAGCAATTGGGATTCCCTGTACCAAATCGTCGAAAAGGAGGAATCTGTTCAGCTGCCATTGCATGCGGAGCCGGAATTGCATACGGATAGCTCACAGGTCATTCAGGTCGAAGATAAGTCATCCTCAAAGCTCTTTTTTCAGCTCCATAATAAATATATTGTCTCTCAGATTCACTCTGGATTTATTCTAATCGATCAACAGGCTGCACATGAGCGTATTCTCTTTGAGCAATTTCTTGCGCAACTGGACCAACATAAAGGTCTGAGTCAACAAAGTTTGTTTCCACAGACTTTGGACCTAAATGCTGCCGATAATGAATTAATGAAAGACCTTCTTGAGGACATCAATGGCTTAGGCTTTCAAATTCGTGAATTTGGAAAAAATTCCTATATTATTGACGGAATTCCTGCAGACTTAGGGACAGGATTCGACGAAATAAAGATGATTGAGAAAATATTGGAGGATTACAAAAACAATCAATCTGAGTATAAGCTCGCTAAGCGCGAAAATCTTGCAAAAAGCCTGGCCCGTAATGCGGCCATTAAACCTGGTACCGCGTTGGACAATACAGCAATGGCAGAGCTTGTAGACAGACTGTTTGCTTGTCACTCACCCAATATCTCCATCTATGGCAATCCTGTAATTGTAACATTTACATTGCAAGAATTGGCGGAAAAATTTGGCAAAAATTAGAAGATAAAATATATGTTTCCACAACTGACACCTGTTATCAAGAATTTATTGATCATCAATATCATATTTTATATTGGATCACAACTTGTACCTGTAGCATATGATTATCTTGCGGTCTATTATCCGGACTCCCCTTATTTTAAAATCTGGCAGGTGATCACGCATATGTTTATGCACGACAAGAACAATATTACCCATATTTTCTTCAATATGTTTTCCCTGGTCATGTTCGGTCCTATGATTGAGCAGGTCCTTGGTTCAAAACGTTTTTTAAATTTCTACCTGGTTTCGGGAATCGGTGCCTGGTTTCTTTATACAGCTGTAAATGGTATACAACTCTATAATGCGACAGGTTCTTTCGCTCCACTTCACGGCTTAAGCGGAAACGAACTTATTGCGATGGCCAATACCGGAAATAATGAAGCCCTAACTTACCTCATTCCGATGTTGGGGGCCTCAGGAGCGATTTATGGTGTTCTATTGGCATTTGCCTACCTTTTTCCAAACATACCGCTTCAATTTTTGTTTATTCCTGTACCAGTCAAAGCAAAGTATATGATCGGTGGATTTATCCTCATCGAAATTTACATGAGCTTGTCTAGACCAGGAGATTCTGTGGCTCACCTGGCGCATGTCGGTGGTGCACTATTTGGCTATCTACTGCTTAAACTGTGGAAGATTAGAAAAGGAATTTATTAATATCGTGCGCAATGAATAACATCGGTTTAAAAGATTTTTGGAGACAAACCTATAAAACTGGCTCGCCCGTACCTTTGGTGATCAGTATTCAGGTCTGTTTATTTGTCCTCATTTATTTTTTAGATCTACTCTTCGAATTAAAAATTGTACCACAAAGCTTTTTGGAGCCTATTGTACGTCGATTGAGTTTACCGAGTAATTTCTCAGCATTTATCGCACAACCTTGGTCATTAATCACATCAAATTTCGTTTACGTCAAGCTTCTGACCATACTTTTTGATAGTCTTTGGCTCTATTGGGTTGGTCAGATCTTTTTTACCTTCTTAAACAAACGGCAATTTCTATTTGTTTATATTGCTTCTTGGTTGCTCGGCAGCCTTCTTTATGTGGGCTTTGGGTCACTTATTCCCGTTTCTGACAGCGTTCAGCTCATGGGCGGCTCTCTCCCGTTGGCAGCAGTATTAGCCGCGATTGTGACTTTGGTTCCCAAGTACGAATTACGCTTTCTCCTTATTGGTACTGTTAAGCTAAAATTAGTGGCTATTATTTATTTTGGATTCGAATTCCTTACCCTTACGATGACCAATCGACCTGCTGCCATTTCGTATTTTGCAGTTATACTTTTTGGAATGGGATTCACTTATGCGCTAAAATCGGGAATGGACTGGTCTACGATTTTTCAGAAAAAACAACAGAAGCCTGCAAAAATGAAAGTCGTTGTAGGTAACAATATTCCGACAAATCGGAAACATCGTTATGACTTACCCAATCAGGACGAAATCGATGCTATCTTAGATAAAATTTCTGTTTCTGGCTACGACAGTCTAACGAACCATGAAAAAGAAACGCTCTTTAGGGCAAGCAATAGTGGTGACAAGGTTGATGGATAAAAGGACATTTTTAAGAAGAAAACTGGGCTTTATAAGTAAAACAATGTTCCTGGCAAATATGCTTGCGATCGTTGCATTACTTATGAGCTATTCGGCGACCTTCATTAATCCCAAATCCTTTTGGCCAATTGCATTTATGGGCCTGGGCTACCTTCCAATTCTCCTTATCAATATTGGATTTATCTTTTACTGGCTACTCCGCAAACGAAAAATTGCACTTTATTCACTCGTGACAATCCTCATTGGATGGCCTTTTTTAACTAAACATTGGAACATTCGAAAAGAGAATGCCCCTGTATCCTCCGAGACACGTACCCTTCGCATCATGACCTTCAATGCTCATTTGTTCAAAAAAGTAAACGATGAGAAAAAAAACTTTAAAGCCGACGTTGTCCGAATTATTGACAGCATATCTCCCGATGTGATCTGCTTTCAGGAATATATTAGCAAGATTAAAGGAAAACATGTGTTCTCCGAGGAATTCAAAGATAAACTGGGCTATGATTATTTTTTCTTTGAGCCTAGTTCTAAAAACGATTACGAGGCTTATGGAATGGCTGTCCTATCCCGCTTCCCAATTTATGATTCAGGTACCATCAGAGACAACGATTACGGAATCAACCGGATTAGTTATGTAGATATCAAAAAACAGGATACACTGATTCGTATCTATAATATACATCTCCGTTCTTTTGCGCTTCAAAATGAAGACAAGGAATTTATCCAAAATCTGTCGAATAATAATGAATCGGATAATTCGAGGACACGTAAATTGAGCCGTAAACTTAAGAATGCCTTCGAGCTTCGTAGCGAACAGGCGCATTCGTTAAAGAAACACATGAATGAATGTCAATATCCTTATATTGCGGTAGGTGATTTCAATGATACGCCAATGAGCTACTCGGTCAATCTAATTGGAGACAGGCTGTATAATGCATTTAAGGAGAAAGGTAATGGCTGGGGAGTAACCCATCATGCCCTGCTTCCGATATTCCAGATCGATTATATTTTTGCCAGCCTGAAATTTCAGGTGATGAACTATCAGATTGTCAAACAGAAATTGTCGGATCATTATCCTGTATGGTCTGATCTTAGACTTAAACCTTAGGCATTTGATAGCCCAACGTTTTAAGACCTATTTCAATAAATTTATCTCTTCGGTTTTTGATTTTGTAATACGCTTCACGACCAAAATAATACCGACCTACCAAGGCCTCGATATCGGATTGAATTAAATCATGTAAGTTTTTTGCTTCTTTGGCTGTGACCGCGATCCGCTTTTGGCTATTAAGATATGAAATGAATAGATCAAATTCTGTTGCGGGCAAGTGATAGCCACTAATAAAATTTTCGATAGAATATGCCGGCAGATGTTTCGTGAAACGATCATAAACAAACTCTTCGATCGCATTGGAATGAAATATCTCGCGGTACTTGGCACTGGTTTCATTGGTGTCAATCGGGATAGTCACGTCCGGAAGAATACCGCCACCACCGAAGACAAGCTTTCCTTTACTGGTTGTAAACATTTCCTTTTGACTGAATTCGGTATCCATTGTCCATAGATCGAAGCCTGTCATGTATTTTGCCGCATCAAAATTTGCCCGTGCATATTTTCGCTGAATACACCTTCCAAGCGGTGTATAGTAGCGAGCAACAGTCAGGTTGATTGCAGAACCGTCTGAAAAATCAAACTGCTCTTGTACCAAACCTTTGCCATAGGATCTGCGACCGACAATAGTTGCCCGATCCAAATCCTGAAGAGCACCGCTCAGTATTTCGCTCGCTGATGCTGTGCTTTCATTGATCAGCACAATGACCCGGCCATCACCAAAATCGCCCGCCTTCTCAGAATAGAAATCCTGGCGTAGTTCATTCGCACCCTCGGTATACATCAACAGTCTCTTTTCTTTGAAAAATTGACCAGCCAGATCAATTGCCGTATGTACAAATCCGCCACCATTATTACGTAGGTCCAAAATAAGATCTTGAGCTCCGCTTTTTCGTAAGTCAATGAGTGACTGCCGGAATTCATCTGCTGTCTTATGTCCAAATCTTCGAATTTTCACATAAGCTGTTTTCGGAGCGATCATATACGATGCATCTAAACTCGAAACATTTACCTGATCACGAATGACTTTTATTGGATTGCCCAATACTACTCCATTGCGTTGAATGGAGATCAATACAGCTGTCCCCTTCTTTCCGCGGATCAGTTTTTCAATTTCGGATTCCGCAACCTTTCTTCCGACAAGATCCTTATTTCCGATCTTTAAAATGCGATCGCCAATACGCATACCTGCTTTTTCAGCGGGACCAGCTGCAACCATCCCAACAACAAGTAGCGTATCTTTCAGGCGAAAGTACTCTACTCCGATACCATCAAATGTTCCCTCAAGCGTTTCCTGCTTTGCTAGCACTTGATTGGGTTTCAAAAAGGTGGAAAAAGGATCCAGGCGGGAAACAACATGCTCAATGGCTTCATCCTGCACGGTGTCTATACTGACATTGTCGACGTAATTCTCGGAAATTAATTGAATGAGATATTGTAATTTATCGGAATTGCCATTGGAGCGCAAACTTGAAAAGGTGGTTTTCTGGTTACTTCCCTGCTCCTCGGCATAATTTTGTCCCAACAGCAAGCCGAGAAGCAATACTGCAGCATATGTAGCGGCTACAAAAATATTTCGTTTAATACTTTTCTGCATGGGAAATCTTCATGAATTACCGAAGATGAGACAAACTATTCAACAATTAATTACTTTATCAAAAATAGCAAGTTTATTCGGTTAAACGAGTTTTTGAACCCATATTTTTACATTAAAAACAAAAAATTCACGACCTTGTTTTGGCCAGCAAACAAAGCTGTCCATGATTAAAAGTCTTTATCAAAAATCATAACCAAACAGCTCGTAGGAGTGCCAAACATTTAATTACAATAGATGACAATGATCTCTATAATTTAACTTGCAAATTCGCGTAAATTTATCTTAGTTTGAATTGAAAAAGATTCCACTTTATGCACGAAATCGAACCTTATTACAATTGGCGGGACTATTACATTGCCGCTGAAGATGAACAATCCCCATTTTATGGTACAGTCTACAGCGAATTCGATTTTGACAAACAGATCTATAATTTTCTTTTGCACCCACAATGGGATGAATTCGGTTCGCTTACCTTATATCTGAAAATACTGTTTGTAGACTATGAGAAACAGTACTGTATTATCGAACTGATTGGTGAATGGAATGATGCAATCTACAATGACATCATGTTGCTCAAGCGAGAGATTATCGATGTATTGATCAGTCAAGGGATCAAGTATTTTATTCTAATCGGAGAGAATGTACTGAATTTTCATGCTTCAGACGACTCTTACTATGAGGAATGGTTTCAGGATATCGAGGACGGATGGATTGCGGGCATTGGTTTCCGTGAACATGTTATTGAAGAATTCCAGCAGCAAAATATAGATTATTACATTAATTTCGGTGGTACATTGAACGTGATTCCCTGGCGGACGTTAAAACCGAAACAGGTTTTCCACCATGTGAATGATTCCTTGACAAAACGTCTTGGTTTTTAAAACCTGCTTATTGTGTCTTTATGCTTTAATCCTTGTTCTTTACTGTATTATCCTGTAACTTTGTGAGTGATGTATAATGTGCTTTGCACATATGCTTTTAATTTTTACGTTTTACTTATACTTACATACTATGTCATTCAGAATTGAAAAAGACACAATGGGTGAAGTTCAAGTACCTGCAGACAAATACTGGGGTGCACAAACAGAGCGTTCACGCAACAACTTTAAAATCGGACCGGCAGCTTCAATGCCACACGAAATCGTCGCAGGCTTTGCTTATTTGAAAAAAGCAGCTGCTTATGCTAACCACGAGTTGGGGGTATTACCTGTAGAGAAACGTGATGCGATCGCTACAGTATGTGATGAGATCTTGGCGGGCAAATTGGATGATCAATTTCCATTGGTTATTTGGCAAACGGGCTCGGGTACACAATCCAATATGAATGTGAATGAGGTTGTAGCAAACCGTGCACAAGTATTGGCTGGACATAAAATTGGTGAAGGTGAACCTGTGTTAAAAGCAAATGATGATGTAAACAAATCACAATCATCTAACGATACTTTCCCTACAGGAATGCATATTGCGGCTTACAAAGCTGTTGCTGAAGTTACCATTCCAGGAGTTGAAAAATTGCGTGACACATTGGCGAAAAAAGCTGAGGAGTTTAAAAACGTAGTTAAAATTGGCCGTACGCACTTAATGGATGCTACCCCATTGACTCTAGGTCAAGAGATTTCAGGTTATGTCGCTCAATTGAACCATGGTCTGAAAGCTTTAAGAAATACACTTTCGCATTTGTCAGAACTTGCATTGGGTGGTACTGCTGTAGGTACAGGATTAAATACACCAAACGGCTATGACGTTGTCGTTGCTAAATATATCGCTGAATTTACTGGCCTACCTTTCGTAACCGCTGAAAATAAATTTGAGGCATTGGCTGCTCACGACGCAATCGTTGAAACACACGGTGCATTAAAGCAATTGGCTGTTTCATTAAATAAAATTGCAAACGATATCCGTATGTTGGCTTCTGGCCCACGTTCAGGTATCGGTGAAATCTTGATTCCTGAAAACGAACCAGGGTCATCGATTATGCCAGGTAAAGTTAATCCAACGCAATGTGAAGCATTGACAATGGTTGCGGCGCAAGTGATGGGTAATGATGTGGCTATTACAATTGGTGGAACGCAAGGTCACTACGAACTAAACGTGTTCAAACCATTGATGGCCGCAAACTTCTTGCAGTCTGCTCGCCTATTGGGTGATGCTTGTGTTTCATTTGAAGAGCACTGTGCAGCTGGTATTGAACCGAACTACAAACGCATCAAAGAATTGGTAGACAACTCATTGATGTTAGTAACGGCACTAAACACAAAAATTGGTTACTACAAATCAGCAGAAATCGCGCAAACAGCACATAAAAACGGCACTACGCTTAAAGAAGAAGCGGTACGCTTAGGTTATGTGACTCCTGAAGATTTCGATGCTTGGGTAAAACCAGAAGATATGGTTGGAAGTTTAAAATAAGCTGTGACTTTTATTTCAATAAAAAATATACGAACAAAGACATACCTATTGGCACTTGCCATAGGTATGTTTTTCTTTTTTACTGCCTGCAAATTCAATTCGGATATGCAGAACGAAGGCGCACCCTTTTTACAGGGAGAATGGGTCCAAGACAGTATTCCAGGACAACAGCAGATGATGCAGTATACCTTAACCGATTTCAAGTTTACCTGTGATTCTGTTTACGCGACCATGCACGTCAACAATAAGGTACAAACAATCCCGGATAGCTGTTACAAAAATGGATCCTGGACAGAACATGCAAAAGGTATTTATGTTTTGCGTGGAGACTCCATCATTGTCGATGGTATTTATACCAAAGAGAATGGCAAGCAGAAAATTTCAGGCTGCTATCTTTCCGGCCAGTATATCCCCCGCTTTAAAGTTGTTTATCATGCTGCGGATTCGGTGGTACTGGAAAGCAGATTAGATCAACGTCAGATCATCTTAAGAAAGACTAAAAATATTACTTGTGTCCCTCAAAAAAGGTATCAGTAATTTTTAGTACAATCTATTTATTATCTTCGTACCATTATCGTACAACCTCAACCTTAAAATACAATGAACAAAGGAATTATCGCTTTGGCATTTGGCGGACTTGCCATCGGAATGACCGAATTCACGATGATGGGTATCCTGCCTGATATTGCCAAAGATCTTCATATCGAGATCCCTACTGCCGCGCACCTAATTGCACTATACGCACTGGGTGTTGTTGTAGGTGCCCCAACATTAGTCCTATTTACGGGAAAATATCCGCCAAAGAAGGTATTACTTTTTTTAATGTTGCTCTTTTTTATTTTCAACGGACTATTTAGTATTGCTCCAGGTCAATTTTTGATCAGCCTCTCCCGTTTTATGGCGGGGCTTCCGCATGGTGCATTTTTTGGTGTTGGATCTGTTGTTGCTGCTCGGTTGGCACCAAAGGGAAAAGAAGCCCAGGCTATATCTATCATGTTTACAGGAATGACCATTGCCAATTTGGCTGGAGTACCGCTAGGAACCTACCTCGGCCATCATTATTCATGGCGTTTGACGTATGGTATCATCAGTGTATTGGGGTTAATCACTTTTGCAGCAATTTATGCTTGGATGCCAAAAATTGAAGCTTCCAAAGGGAATAATATCTTTAGCCAGCTCAACTTCTTCAACAAAAAAATTGCTTGGCTATTAATGGCTATTATCGCCATCGGTACCGGTGGACTTTTTGCATGGATCAGTTACATCGCACCTTTAGTGACCAATGTGTCGGGCATCGCTGCTGATCGTGTACCGTTGATTATGGTCCTGATCGGTGTCGGTATGTTTTTCGGGAATCTTATCGGCGGAAAACTGGCCGATACAATCTCCCCAACCAAAGCTGCGATCGCTAGTTTTTCCGCCATGGCACTATGCCTTGTGATGGTTTACTTTATATCGCCATTGGGCTGGACAGCTTATCCTTTGGCATTTATTACTGGACTGGTATCTTTTACTATTGGTTCGCCGACACAACTGATGTTAATCCGCGCTTCAAAAGAAGCTGCAACATTGGCTGCGGCAGGTGGCCAGGCTGCCTTTAACCTCGGCAATACCTTAGGTGCATTTTTAGGTGGAATTCCAATAACGTTGGGTTTAGCTTATAACACACCTTCGCTTGTTGGCGTGGGCATGGCGAGCATTGGCGCACTCCTAACCCTGCTGTATTTGAAAGCCTACGACAGTAAAAGTCAATAAAAACAGCATAATCAAATGGCGCGAACCAGTTATATCAGTGTACTACGTATTGTTGCGATATTCCTCGTTATATTGATTCATTCATCTTCGGGCTACCTAAACAGCAATGAATTTGAGTCATTCGACTGGAGTTATGCCAATTGGCTCAATAGCTTCTCGCGCTTTGCGGTACCCCTGTTTGTCATTATTTCAGGCGCTCTGCTGCTACAGAAAGATGAAAGTACGGGACAGTTTTATCGGAAACGTCTGTTAAAAATTGTCCCGCCCTTTCTTTTTTGGACGATCGTCTATCTTCTCTATTATTTTATTCGGTACATTGATTTTGACTATATTGGTTTTCCACAAGTTATTAACATTGTGTTAATTCGCTTAAAATCAGGAACGAATGCACACCTTTGGTATCTATACATGATACTTGGGCTCTACCTTGCAGTTCCTTTCATATGCAAAATTGTTGGCAACTGCAGTAAAAGGGAGCTTGAGATCTTTTTGGGATTGTGGTTTGCAGCGTTATTTTTTACGAATAAATGGTTCAATAGTTACCTACCTAATTTTGACCTGACCTTTTTCTCGGGGTATGCGGGCTACCTAGTCTTGGGGCATTATTTACGTAATTATCCAATCCAAATGGTCAAATTATCAAGTTTTACGTTTTTTCTGATCTGTTGTTTAATTACGGTTTCGGGGACATCGCATTTGAGTGTTTCTCGTGGAGAATTTGACCCGACACTTTACAACTATCTTTCGCCAAATATCGCATTGAGTGCAGGCTTTTTATTCATCTTCGTGCAAGGCCTTAAACTCCCAGAACAGCTCAACGCTTTCTGGGAATTTATTGACATTCACAGCTTTGGCATTTACTTATGCCATATTTTATTGCTGAATTATATTCATCCTTTACTTCCATTATCCACTTTGTGGAAAATCCCGGCAGCAACGGTTCTCACCCTGTTGGCGAGTGCCTTACTGACGTATCTTCTCCGAAAAGTTCCCTACGGTAAATACGTCAGCGGCTAATTCTGTTATCGGAGCTTCGTTTTACAGTTTCTCTCCTTCGACCTTATTGTACACATAGAGATGTGCATTGGGACCATCGATCGCATGGCCTTCCTGATCTAGTCCAATCAGCTTATTTTCACCGACCTTCAATTTCATATTTGTCTCTTTCCCTGTGAGATGAACAACGGATCCGTTGTCATGCCACATGACTTTGCCAGTATCTTCAACCTTGGTATTTTTATTAATATATTCACTGACGATGGCAAAGGTATTATCATTCTTTAAGGTGATATTGGTTTTGATACCTTCACAATCTGCACAGGGAATAGTAGCTTCATAGGTACCAGCCCAATCCAGTGAGTTTTGTGATGTATGGGCAGTATCTACTGCCGCAGTCTCATGTACTGAAGAATCTGCTGTAGCATGCGGACTCTCTTTTGAAGTTTGATTGCATGCACTTAGCGAAACTGCTGCTAAGCAAAGAAATAATACGGATAATTTCATATCTATTGTTTTTTGATGTACGACACCGTATAGCAAGCAATTTCAGCGCCAAGAAAAATCAGGTGCCATGCTGATGCTATGAAATAAAAAAGGCTTCTTGAAGAAGCCTTTTTTATTGTAAATAACTGGATTGTTTACAGTTCAAATAATCTATTGGCTACCGCAAAGGCGATAGTGCATAAAATCCTATTCAGATTAGAATGGTAGATCATCATCATCTGATGAACCAGCCAAATCTACAGGAGCAGGCATATCTGCGTAACCTGGAGAAGATGGTGCTGGAGCAGCATTACCCAATTTTGTTACACGCCATGCTACCAATGAATTGAAATAAGTTGTTACGCCATCTTTATTAGTCCAAGGACGACCACGAAGATTAAAAGATACTTCTACCTCTTCACCAATTGCTAGGTTATCAAAAATTGACGTTCTGTCTTGTGTTGATTCAAAACGGATATACTCAACAAATTGTGGGTTTTCGGCATAAGCTACAATCATATCGCGTTTTTTGAATGATTCTGTCACTTGTTGTGTCGCTCCTATCTCGTGTACTTTTCCTCTAATTTCCATAATCAAAAAAATAAATATTAAAGCGTAAAATTAAGCAATTTTTGAGGAAGAGTTTAATTAACTTTGTACAAAATATGATGGAAGTTTTCAACACCCCCAATAAAGTTATTATAACGTGCAATAAGCGCTTATCACCTTATTTGCAACAGGAAGTTAAAGAGTTAGGTTTTGACATTGTCAGGGCATTTCCTACAGGAGTAGAATTAAAGGTCAGTATAAACGATACGATCAAGCTCAATCTGAACCTGCGCACAGCATCTCAGATTTTGTATTCGTTAAAAGAGTTTACGGCCAATAATCCGACGGAGCTCTATGACGAATTGAGTCAAATCGCATGGGAAGAACTCATTCAATTTGACGGATACTTCTCTGTCAGCTCCAATGTGGACAATGAGACAATCAGCACACCATTATTTGCAAACGTCAAAGTTAAGGATGCAATCGTAGACCGTATCAAGGAAAAAAAGGGTATGCGCCCTAATTCAGGTCCGGACAATAATAAAGCGGTTGTGCACTTGTACTGGAAAGATGACCGTGCTGAAATTTTTCTAGATACCTCAGGTGAAACACTAGCGAAACATGGCTACCGGAAGATCCCGGGAAAAGCGCCAATGTTGGAAGCCCTGGCAGCCTCTACTATTATTGCATCCAAATGGGATGGTAATTCTCCTTTTGTGAACCCGATGTGTGGATCCGGAACCTTAGCTATTGAGGCAGCTCTGATTGCTACAAACAGAAAACCTGGATTATTACGCATGAACTATTCATTTATGCATTTCATAGGTTATGATGAAACAGTTTTCTTCCAGGAACGTCGCGTACTTAAAGATCAGATCAATAAAAAAGCGGCTCCGCAAATTATCGCAAGTGATATTTCGGAAGAGGCTATCAACGTCTCCAAGATGAACGCAAGAACTGCTGGTGTAGAGCAATTAATTTCATTTGAAGTATGCGATTTTGCCGAAACACACGTTCCTAAAGAAGGAGGTGTCATTTTATTCAATCCTGAATATGGTGAACGTTTGGGCACACACAGCAAGCTAGAAATTACCTATAAGCGTATGGGAGATTTCATGAAACAGGAATGCAAAGGTTATAGAGGCTATATATTTACTGGAAATCCAGATCTGGCAAAGAAAATCGGGTTGCGCGCATCCCGACGTATAGAATTTTATAATGGTAAATTAGATTGTAGATTATTAGAATACGAATTATACGAGGGTACTCGCGAAAAAACAAAAGTATTGTATGAATAACATTATTGAGCGCACAGTAGCATTTGTGCAAGACCGGTTGAAATTTGCAGAAGCAGGCC
Source organism: Sphingobacterium sp. B29 (assembly GCF_001952815.1). Lineage (NCBI taxonomy): Bacteria > Pseudomonadati > Bacteroidota > Sphingobacteriia > Sphingobacteriales > Sphingobacteriaceae > Sphingobacterium > Sphingobacterium sp. B29. The sequence continues at coordinate 6,157,149 of NZ_CP019158.1, forward strand.
ACGATTGGTCGCATATTCAACGCGTATGGAACAATACGAAGTTAATTTTAGAAGATGAAGAAGCAGATGTTATGGTGTGCGAATTGGCGGCGCTATTACATGACATCGCTGACAGTAAATTCCATGATGGCGACGAAACAATCGGCCCTCGTGTTGCCGGAGAGTTTTTGGCAAGTCTAGAAATTTCGCCTGAGATCATTGACCATGTCAAGAAAATCATCTTCAACATGTCTTTCAAAGCAAGTTTAGGTGAAGTTTCATTCCATTCAAAAGAGATGGAGATCGTGCAAGATGCTGACCGTCTAGATGCTATTGGCGCAATAGGTATTGCCCGCGCGTTTAGCTTTGGCGGAAACAAAGGCCGTGAGATGTATAATCCCAACGTTCCCGTTCAGGAATATAAGGATAAGGAAGCGTACAAGCATTCGGAAGCTCCTACAATCAATCACTTCTACGAAAAGCTACTATTGTTAAAGAATAAGATGAATACAGAAGCCGCGAAAAGAATCGCAGCGCATCGCCATGAATATATGCTCAGCTTCCTAGATGAGTTCATGGCCGAATGGAACGGTAAAAAATAAATTACACTTAACAATTCCTAAATATAAAAGTGGTACTTTAGATCTTGTACATCGAGATAAAAAGTACCACTTTTTTGTCCTATGTAAAATCAGCTTTTAAACAGCTTTGTAAGAAACGATCCTATCATTAGGGGTCGATTTTTTACCATAAACATCTTAATCGGTAATATAAATGCCCAAAAAGAGAAATAGAATAGGAATAAATCAACGAGTGAAACGTGCAAATTATGCCGTTGAAAACAAACACTCATACATAATTATCACATGAAAAAACATATTTTTAGCTGTCTGACACTGGCCATGGTGATCTCATCTTCAGCATTATTTGCACAAACTAAGGCCATTGCACATCGTGGCGTATGGAAAAACAGCCATCTTCCGCAAAATTCCATTGCTTCTTTAACAGCAGCCCACGACCTTAAGCTCTTCGGATCCGAATTTGATGTGCATTTGACCAAAGACAATATTCTTGTGGTCAACCATGATAATGATTTCTATGGTATCGATATTGCCACAGCAACGTACAAGGAGCTCTTAGAAAAGAAGCATCCTAACGGTGAGTCTATTCCCACCTTGGAAGAATATCTTAACGCTGGTAAAAAATTGAAAGGTTTACGTCTTATCCTTGAATTGAAAATCAATAAACTAGGCGTAGAGCGTACACTTGAAGCGACAACAAAAACGGTGGAAATGGTTATAAACTTGAAAGCAGAGAAAGTCACTGATTATATTTCCTTTAGCTTTGAGGCTTGTCAGAAGATTCACGAACTGGCGCCTAAGGCCAATATTCAATACCTCACAGGTGACAAAACTCCTGCTGAGGTGAAGGCTGCGGGAATAAATGGTTTGGATTATCACTTTTCGGTTTTCAAAAAGAATGCGACATGGCTGAAAGATGCACATCAACTTGGCATGAAAGTGAATGCGTGGACAGTAAACACAGAAGAGGAAATGACAAATCTAATTAATCAGAAAATTGATTTTATTACAACTGACGAACCTGAATTGTTGCTCCGTGTATTAAAGAAATAACAATACCGTTGAAATAATCATGGATCCTAATCAGTCGACCACTTACCAGGCCGACTTGATGAGCATGACCGTTTCAGTACCTTTTTAAAAACTAGATTCTAAATGAAAAAAAGTATTATTCTCGCTTTAGCGCTCTGTCTATCTTTTCTGTCTTATGCACAGGAATTTATTGCAGCCAGCTATAATATCCGTCAAAGAAATACCGTCGATGTTGACAACATGTGGAACGACCGTAAAGTTCCGCTAACCAATCTGATTAAATACCATGGCTTTGATATCTTTGGTATCCAAGAAGGTTTTTTTGATCAGGTTCAAGATCTTAAAAAGCTCCTTCCTGGATTTGATTATGTGGGTGTTGGTCGCGACGATGGTGCACAAGAGGGCGAGCACTCGGCTATTTATTACAATACAAATCGCTTTAAAGCAATAAAGAGCGGAACTTTCTGGCTTTCGGCAACAGATACCGAACACCCGAATAAAGGCTGGGATGCAGCACTACCGCGAATCTGTACCTGGGGTATTTTTGAAGACAAGGCCAACAAAAAACGCTTCATCTTCATGAACACGCACTTTGACCATATCGGACGTACTGCACGCACCGAGAGTGCCAAGTTGATTCTAGAAAAAGCAAAAGAGTTTGCCAAAGACCTACCTTTGATTTTAACCGGCGACTTCAATGTGGATGAAAAAGATGAGGCTTATTTCACATTAGCCAACAGCAAAGTAGTCACTGACGTACATGAACTGGCAACATTCAAATATGAACCCAATTCTTCCTTCAATGGCTGGGGCAAAAGCATCAGACCAACAGGCCGCATTGATCATATTTTTATTACCAAACCTTTCCAGGTTAAAAAATATGGTATCCTGACGGACACGTATATGAATAAATTCCCCTCAGATCACTTTCCAGTAGCAACGACGCTCTCCTGGAAATAATATCATGTTAATTACAACAACCCTATAACACAAACAGCAGGTTCGCTTAGAATCTGCTGTTTTATTTTGTGGGACAGCTTTTTATTTATACCGCATCAGGGATAGCGATTCAGCACGGTGTAGCGCATCTGCTACGATTCTTGACAATAGCTATGGTTCCTAGCAATTGCTTTAAACTTTCACATAAATTAACAGTCGATATGTTTAATTTTGACAGCAAAACAATAACATGATGAAATTTCCACTATTATATTGTACACTATTTGTCTCAGGACTACTTTACTCCAATGCAAGCGAAGCGCAGATTTTCAAGAAAATCAGTGAAACATTGACAAAAGCAAATCAGAGCCAAACCGACAGTACTAAAACGACGACAGCATCAAATACTAAAGCAACAGCATCAAAATCCAATACCTTGACGTCTTTATCCAACAAAGATGCTTCATTGGGGATCAAACAGGCTTTAAGCAATGGTTTAAATCTGAGTATCGAATCTTTAGCCAAGAAGGATGGTTTTTTGGGGGATGCGGCAGTAAAGATTTTGATGCCTGCCGAAGCACAGAAAGTAGAAAAAACACTTCGCGCTGTTGGTATGGGAAAATTATGCGATCAGTTTATACAGAGCATGAACAGAGCTGCTGAGGGAGCCGTTAAAGAGGCTGCCCCCGTATTTGTCAATGCACTTTCAAAGATGACAATTACAGATGCGACCAATATTCTTTTAGGCAGCAAAGAAGACGCCGCGACAACGTTTTTTAAAACAAATACATCGACAGAGTTAACGAACAAATTTAGTCCAGTTATCAAATCTGCCATGGGTACAAACAATGTGGACCAGTATTGGACACAATTGACTTCAGCTTATAACAACCTCCCTTTAGGCAATAAAGTGGAGACAAATCTTACTGCCTACGTTACGCAGAAAGCAATAGACGGCCTTTTCATCAAAGTTGCCGACCAGGAGTCAAAAATTAGACAGAACATAGGCGGCAGTAGAAATACCAATATTTTACAGAAAGTATTTGGTTACGCAGACGAAAAGAAATAGAGAACGATACAATAAAAAGAGGACCTGTCAACGATTTGATAGGTCTTTTTTTTGATGTGGGATCATCCAAGATTTCTTTTTCACATAGCTATGGGTAAAACTTACTGTTCAAAAGCGCTACTGCACATTATATGTAGCAACAAATTATAGATAACAATAAATTCCTTTCAGCGGGAATTGGGGTCGTGCCCCCTCCTATGAGTTTCAGTTATTGTCAGTTTGTTAACAAATAGAATTAAACCTGTGGTGTAGGGACAAATTGTTTGTAAATGCAACCAAATTAAATTGCAAATAAAAAGCAATTTATCTAAGTTTGACCACCCTTATCACATTAAGGCTATTAGAAAATGAGCACATTTGAGATCAACAACATAAGTGATTTTTCGGTATCCGAAAGATTTCAACGCTATGTACAGATTGACACACAATCTGATGCAAATTCACCAACATGTCCTTCTACGGAAAAGCAAAAGAACCTTGGAAAGTTACTTGTAGCTGAGTTGCTAGCATTGGGTATTTCAGACGCAGCAATGGATGAAAATGGATATATCTATGCAACTATTCCATCCAATACTGCAAAGCAAGTTCCTGTTATCTGCTTCTGTTCTCATATGGATACATCTCCGGACTCTTCTGGAAAAGATGTTAAACCACTGGTTCATCCTAATTATCAGGGCCAGGATCTTGTGCTTCCTGACGACAAGAGTATTATTATCAAATACGCCGAACATCCCGATCTAGCCAATCAAATTGGCAATGATATCATTACAGCGAGTGGCACCACTTTGTTGGGTGCAGATGACAAAGCAGGTGTGGCCGAAATCATGGATGCTGCCCGTTTATTGATGAAACATCCTGAAATCAAACATGGCGATATCAAAATTCTTTTCACACCAGATGAGGAGATTGGAAGAGGTGTTGATAAAGCAGATTTGAAACGTTTAGCAGCAGATTTTGCTTATACAATGGATGGCGAAAAAGCGGGAACCATTGAGGATGAAACATTTTCAGCGGATGGAGCTACATTAACTATTCATGGTGTATCCGTACATCCGGGCTTTGCTAAGGGTAAAATGCAAAGCGCCATCAAAATCGCCAGTGCGGTAATTGATGCACTACCAAAAGATCGACTTTCACCTGAAAGCACCAACAAAAAAGACGGCTTTGTACACCCCGTTCATATCAGTGGATCTGTGGAAAAAGCTGAAATTCAATTTATCGTACGCGACCACGTTACAGCCAATCTAAAGAAACATGAAGATGAGCTGAAAGGCATCGCAAAATCGATTGTCGAACAATATCCAAACTGCACCTATACTTTTGTCGTAAAAGAACAATACCGTAACATGAAAGAAGTGCTGGATCAGCATCCTGAAATTATGGAAATCGGTATGGAAGCCATCAACCGTGCAGGAATGGTGGCCGAAAGAAGAAGTATCCGCGGTGGAACAGATGGCTCCCGCCTTTCATTTATGGGCTTACCTTGTCCAAATATTTTTGCTGGAGGGCATGCTTTCCACGGAAAACAAGAGTGGGTAGCTGTACAAGATATGGAAAAAGCCGTCAAAACAATTTTGCATGTTGTATCTTTATGGGAAGAAAAAGCATAAAGGAAAAATAAATTATAATGAAAAACGACGTATTAAAAGCAATACACTACAGAAGATCCGTATTTCAAGCTTCCTTTACTGAAGAAGAAGTCAGTAAAGAAGATATCTTGAGTATCTTGGAAGCGGCCAATGCTGCTCCAACACACAAAAGAACACAACCTTGGCGTTTTGTGATCTTCCGCAAAGAAGGATTAGAACGTTTAGGCACTGAATTATCACGTATCTACAAATCGGTAACACCTACAGAGAAATATACTGAAGCAACTGAAATAACAATGGGCAAAAAAGCAACACAGTCAAACGTTGCCATTGCGATTGTTGTCAATTATACGGGTGAAGTTCCTGAATGGGAAGAATTAGCTTGTACAGCTGCTGCAGTTGAAAACATGTGGTTGGCTGCGCACTCGCTAAATATCGGTGGATACTGGGCGACTCCAGGTTTAATCAATCACTTGGGTGGTTTCTTAAATCTCGAGGAAAATCAAAAATGTATCGGTCTATTCTACTTAGGACACCACCAATCTGAGGCGCGTGAACCTAACCGTACACCCATTGCAGATAAAATTCGTTGGGAAGAATAAACTTTATATCCTCTCTTATAGAATAACAGCCCATTTATTACAAAATGGGCTGTTATTTAAAACCGATCTCTATTTCTTCTCAATTCCAAAACAATGCGGAGGTTTAATGACAGCTGCTTGTGCCGTATTATTTTCCGCTTTAACGGGGAAAACAATCTTTAAACGGCCTTTTGTTCCCTGCCATTTTGGTCCATTCTGTAGAAGGTGAACCGTTTCATTAAAGAGTAACTGATCGGGTTGCCCTTCGGCAGCAATATTGGTGGGCACTCCATTTTTGTCGATCGTAAAATTGACAATAATTTCGCCACCTCCTGCAGGCGCTACCGACTTCTGATTGAGGTACTGTTCAAAAATTTTCCATCCTTCACGGGGTGTTGCATCCCCCCCGTCCAGCAAAGGTTGAACAGATACCCTATTTTCAGGTTCACTTAATTCTACATCCGTTGTACGCTCAGCTTTGCCGCTAAAATGTTTAAAATATAGCAGGGCCAATAAAGTCACAAACAGTACACCTGCGGTAGCACCTATGGCCAAACGCTGCCATGTGAAATACTGGGCGTGTCTTGTTGCAACAGTATCTTCCACCCTACGATTGAGGCGTTGTTGCAATAGGCTCAATTGCCGGGCATCCACACCATTTTGTAATCGGTAACCATCGATGGCATCTTGTAAAAAGGGATCTTCCAACGCTTCACGTTCCAACTGAAACATCTCCTCTTTACTCATCAAACCATGGATGTAATTATGGATCCTTGATAATTGATAATTATTTTCCATTTTCTTTCCTTTCCATACAGATTTTCAGATTGCGCTTTCCATTTTGAATAGCACTTTTGACCTTATTCAAATCATATCCAGTCAAATCTGCAATATCTTTATAACATTTTTGCTCGAGATAGAACAAACGTACACATTCCTCTTGTTCGCGGTTTAAAGTTTGCATACAGCCTTCCAGTTTCTCGAAATCCTTTTCTTCCCACTTCGCTTCACTGGTATCATTTAGCTTTTGTTCGCTTTCAAACAAATTGTTTTCAATATCAACCTGCGTCGTCCGCTTATCCTTACGTAATTGCATAAGGCAATAATTTTTACTGTAAACGTGTAACCAGCTCTTAAAATTATCGACTTCATATTGACGAAGCTTCGGTATCAGCTCTTCAAATATCTGCATCACAGCATCCTGACTACGATCGGGATCCTGTAAGTATTTAAAGCACACACCATAAAGCAAAGACATATAGGGCGAATATAGTTTCCCCAGTGTAGACAAGTCACCGCTTGTTTTATAGTGTTGTAAAAGCTCTTTTTCGTTCATGCGCAAATCATTCACCTTAATGATGATTTAATATACAAATTTCCATATATAAAAAAAGGAGCTATTCAAAATTACCGAAAAAACAAAAACCGTCCCCATGATAAAATGGAGACGGTCGATAAGAATATACTATGAATTACGGATTTAATTCCCTTGTTTCCAATTGTATCGCAGTGTAACGCCGTAAGTCCTTGGATCTGCAACTACACCTGCGTATTGCCCATAACTTCCAGGTGCCGCCAGCAACTGCTCGTAGTAATCTTTATTTGTTAGATTTCTACTCCACACAAACACCGAAATACCATTCGATCCCCTGAATCCTAGCCTGGCGTTCAAGACCGAATAGGCATCAATATTTAGGTATTGGGATGGTGAAGAACTGGACGAAAATTTAGAACGGTGAAATAGGTCTGCACCTAAAAAGTAAGATCCATTAAGCCCGATCAGCTTACCGCTTTTATTCGCTTCGCCACCCAGCGACCAGGACCATTTGGAAACACCAGGAAGGACGCCACCAGAAATATCTTTAAAAGCCTGAGCTCCGCCAACCTCTTCTAAAGGGACAGGTGCATTGGTAAATTTGACATACTTGGCATCTGTATAGGCCAGTGCTCCATTCAATCGGAGAAAATGTCCGATGTTGATGTTTCCATCCAATTCAACACCCTTTACACGCACCTTCTCGGCATTGGCCAGATAACCACGGTTCACCCCTGGTTCAGGAGTCTGCACTTGGGTCTGGTAGTCTTTGATATCCGTTTGGTACACGGTCAGATTGAGCAGTGAATTGCGTGTTGGATTCGTCTTCACACCAATTTCCTTATGACGGACAGCCTCAGGTTTTACTTCGGCGAGATCCAGCAACACTGCTCCATTGGCTGTCGGCAATCCGCCGACGTTGATACCGACAGGTTTATAGCTGATGGAATACGTTGCGTAAGCATTTATCTTTGGATTGAAGCGATATCTTGCGGAGAGTTGACCAGAGAAATTGTCTGCATCCGCATTGACATCAAAAGTCTGATTGGTATATACACCGTTCTTTAAGGCAAGCAGGGCGGGATCTGAGGTCTGCAAACCACCATAGGTCTGCCTATCGTAGTTGGCCACCTTTTTATCGTAATTGTAGCGCAGCCCTGGGAGGATATGTAATTTTGGCGTCACAGCCCAATCAATCTGTGTATAGGCTGCCAAGCTTGTGCTTTTAATCCCGTAAACGGTCTTGATTCCAAAATTGTCAAATAATCCCGGTGTCTGCCACAAAGCACTGGTAGAGCTTTTTTGAAAACGCCAAAAGGCAGATCCTGTTTCTTCGGTATGTACGGGGTCTGTACCCAGATCCTGCCAAAGGCCAAATAAACCGACGACCCCGCTAACCTTTTCACTGATTTTTCCAGAGTATCTGAACTCCTGTGACCACTGGTTATGGACGGAATTACCTGCTGAAACGGTGTATACCGGAAGTCCTAAATAATCGCGGTCATTGAGCGGGACCCATGTCCATGTCCGCCACGCAGAGGTTGAGGTCAGTGTCCCTTCTCCAATCTTGATATCGGCATTCAATGCGACCCCACCCAATTTATTATCAGCTTTAGATTGCGTATCCAAATCTATCTTACGCTCGAAGGCACTTTTATAAGGCAACTCGTAGCCCAGATCTTTAATAATTGCATCAAATTGTCTATAGTCTGCACGCTGTGTTTTTACAACTCCGGCAACCGCCCAGCCGTAACCATCGGGTTTCTGTGATGAAACATCACCCGAAAGCACCAGTTTGATATTCTCGGTTGGGGTAAACAGCAATTGCCCTCTAAAGCCCAGGTTGTTGATATCATTGATCTTCCTATTGGTATGTACATTAAACAAGTTTCCATCCCGTTGTGTGCCAGAGAAAGAAGCTCTCGCAGCCAGGTTTTTGGCCAATGGCCCCGAGATTGAAGTCTTCGCCTGAATAAAACCTTGGTTTCCGTAGCTGACTTCCACATTGGCCTCTGGTGTGAATTGTGGTAAACGTGAGGTTATATTAAATGCACCTGCTGTTGTATTCTTTCCAAAGAGTGTACCTTGAGGTCCACGCAGCACCTCTATCTGGTCGATATCAATAAAGTCCAGCCAAGTCGCGGCAGGGCGGGCGATATATACACCATCAAGATAAAATCCTACACCAGGATCGATACCATCATTGGTGAGGCCATAAGTTGAGCCCAGTCCCCGGATATTAAGCGTCGTATTACGTGCATTCGATGCATATAACTGAACTGTAGGTACAAGCTCTTTTAGTCGATTAACATTAAATGCCCCTGCATCCTCCAATGCAGCGCCACGAATAATCGATACGGGAATCGGAACATCCTGTAACTGCTCCTTACGACGGCGTGCGGTGACCACTACTTGATCCAATGCTTCCAATCGTGGGGTAAGCTCAATCACTGCCGGAGAATGGTCCACCACGATATGACGGGTTTGATAACCAACAATGGATACAATCAATGAAAATGGCAATTTTTGTCCTGTTACAAACTGGAAAACGCCTTTACTGTCGGTTTTCACCTGGTGTGTAACAGCCTCCAACTGAACCGTTACGCCTTGCAGGGGCTCTTTTGTTACGGCGTCAATTACGGTACCTGTTAACGAGGCATTTATAATAGGTTTAGGGTTTTCTACTTGCGCGTAGGTATGGTAAGAACCTGTTAAAAGCAAGCTAAAAATGACGCTAATTCGAAAAATAGCATTTTTTTTCATAAATTTATTCAGTTTAATGGTGAATCTAAAACAAGTGCCAACGCCAATCGATACTTGCTTCATTGTTAAAACTTTGTAAAAGGGAAGCCTCGGCTTCCCTTTTCTAATATAAGAGAGTGTAAGAGAGAAATTTTAACAACACATTCGTTTCTTGTCACTTTTTAGGGTAACAACAGATCCTTCTACCGAAGCAACCAATAAACTTGTTTTTGGAGAGTAATTTTGTTTCATTCTTTTTATCTTGTTATTTTCTTTTATTTCCTGCTGCATAAACGAATCCGTATATGCACTTATCAGGCAGCAATTTCAAACAACTTTCATCACATTTCTTTTTTATAAAATCAATTTCATGGCTAGTTCGATTCATAATCAAGTCAGTCCTTTTTGCTCGCCTTCCTATTTACCTGTAAATCAGATAACGATACAAATATATAAATATTTTTTAAAAGACTACTAATTTGATAGATTTAATGATATTTTTTTTCAAAACCCAATTAAACCTTAACTAACAGCCATTTAGATCCAAAAAAAAGGCTATTCATAGTTCCCTCAGCATGAAAAAAATCGCGAAGGCAACCATCCTACACACCAACAATCCAGCGAAAATCAAGAAGCAAGCGATTTTATAAAAAACGAAGATCTGTGCTACGAATCAGAAAAAAAATCACTCATAACCCCTTGATGAAAAAGCATAAAAAAGGCCGTCCTAGTTAGACAGCCATCTTTACAGTCATATTTTAACGATCTATTTCACCTTGAAACACTTACCGTCTTAGCGAAATAGCACCAGTGCAATCAATAAGGTGATAATAACATTAAAAGTCTGGGCAATCAGAAAAGCATATAGCGGTTTCTTGTTATCTTGAGCAAAAAGATCCTTAAAGTTCGTTTCCAAACCAATGGATGTAAATGCCAGGGTAAACCAGAGGCCCTGTAAGTTTTTCAAACTTCCTTTGACGGCATCAATCTTCTCGGGAGATATCACGAATGAAAAGAGCAGCGATGCAAATACAAATCCCAACACAAACTTCGGGAAACGTTCCCATATAATTTTTAGCGTAGGCTTATCCCGCTTGGTTTCATCATCAACCGATTTCGCATAAGTCCAATAAATACTGATTGCAAAAGCAGCCAGCCCCAACAATACGTTTTGGGAAAATTTCACAATGGTACTGATTTTCAACGCTTCTTCTCCTACCAGGGAACCTGAAGCCACGACAGCACCAGTTGTATCAATACTCCCGCCGAGCCAAGCACCGGTAACTTCTTGCGACAAGCCCATCCACTCCGCCATATAAGGCATGAAAATCATCATTGGAATCGCTGTAATAAGGACCAACGAAATGACATAGGAAAGCTTTTTGCTATCACCTTTAATTGCTCCCGAAGTTGCTATCGCTGCGGAAACACCACAAATAGATACTGCACTCGACAGCATTAGGGACATCTCCTTATCAATCTTTAATTTTTTACAGATCCAGAAAGCAAAGTACCAAACAGACAATACGACAGCCAGTGCTTGAATAAGCCCCAAGGATCCCGCTTTGAGGATATCCCCGAAGATCACTGTAGTTCCGAGCAGAATTAGGCCTATCTTGACATACAGCTCGGTACTGAGCGCCTCTTTAAACCAATTAGGCAGTTTAAAGCAATTGCTGATGACTAAACCGATAATCAAACTAAAAATTACAGCTTCGAGATTGTATTCTTTAACCGTTGCATTCCCTGCCAGCACCAATGCAAATACGGTAAGGATAAATACAACAGGAAATACAACGAATAAATGTTTTACAGATTTCCCCAAAAGAAAGGCGCCCAATATCGCGGTAACGAATACAAAAATAAACTGCTCAAAAAGCTTCATTAAATTTGTCGGGTCGAAAACCGTTGCGACGAGTTCGGCGGAATTACTCCACGAAAAACTAGGTACTGGCGCAACAATTCCTGAGAGTGCGAGAAATATGGTAGCGATCCCCAAAATGACGACTACCCAGTCTTCTGTAAATGTAAATGATCTTGAAGATGTCATATAATGGTTAGGGTTTAAAAGGTTAAATTTAGCATAATTACAGTGACTTTCTAGGATTGTAACACAAAAATGGCCGAAGATTTCTCTCCGGCCATCAACCAAAACCAATAATCTATTATCAATCAAAAACAATATTTATTCTCATCTATCAATTTCTTTGCGATTCGCTGACGTGCATCTTTCACATTAAATGGCTGTGCTTTTGTGAATCTGCGCAAACCAACCAACATCATATTCAGTTCATCACCCTCACCAAAAGAATATAATGCTTCTTTACCGGCAGCGCTGATTTTATCAATAGCGCCATACAGATAGATCTTAGCCATATCTTTTGCATAGTCTGCTTTATCAGAACCTGTATGCAGCAATTTTTCTGCGCGCAACAAAACTGACTCGGTGATATAAACATACCCGATAATATCCGCAATATTCATGAGGATTTCCTCTTCTTTGGAAAGAGACATCATCAATTTTTGCACTGCTGCTCCCGCAATCAATAATCCTGCTTTTTTAAGGTTTGCCACAATTTTCTTTTCTGCAGCAAAAGGCGCATCGTCCTCTTCACCAAAATCCGGAATAGCTAAAAGCTCTTCGGCTACAGCTTGCGCAGGTTCCATCAGTTCCACTTCACCTTTCATGGCCCGTTTTAACAGCATGTCAACGACAAGCAATCGATTCACTTCATTCGTACCTTCAAAGATCCTGTTGATCCGTGAATCCCGATAAGCGCGTTCCATTGGCGCATCTGCGGAGTACCCCATTCCACCATAAATCTGGACTCCTTCGTCTACCACATAATCCAACATCTCCGAGCACCATACTTTGATGATAGCACACTCAATTGCAAACTGCTCCACCGACTTCAATTTTGCTTTTGCTTCATCCATCCCGCCGGCAATCAATGCCTCGTAGGCATCATCAATATTTTGACCGGCACGATACGATGCCGACTCCACAGCAAACAAACGTGTTGCCATCTCAGCCAGCTTATAACGAATGGCGCCAAATTTAGAAATCGGCAGATTAAACTGCACACGTTCATTGGCATACTGCACCGCATGGTTGATCACCATACGTGCCGAACCGATCGTGGCAGCGCCCAGTTTTATACGACCAATATTCAGGATATTTACAGCAATCTTAAATCCATTTTCACGATCAGAAAGCATATTCTCTACAGGAACGGCGCAATCGTTGAAAAAGATCTGACGTGTTGAAGATCCCTTGATACCCAATTTATGTTCTTCAGGATTCATCGTGATGCCACCAAAGTCTTTCTCGACAATAAATGCCGTCAGGTTTGTATCATCATCGATTTTTGCAAATACGATGAAGATATCTGCAAAACCACCGTTTGTAATCCACATTTTTTGCCCGTTGATCAAATAATGTGTCCCCTCGGCATTTAATTTTGCGGAAGTACGACCCGAATTTGCATCCGATCCAGCATTGGGTTCTGTCAAACAATACGACGCCTTCCATTCACCCGTAGCAAGCTTTGGAACATATTTTGCCTTTTGGGCATCATTACCATAATACAAAATAGGCAGCGTACCGATTCCCGTATGAGCAGACAATGCGACAGCAAAGGAAAACCCGCCACCTACCGCATCGGCAACAAGCATAGAAGTGTTGAAATTCTTGCCGAAACCACCATATTCTTCGGGAATAGAAACACCCAACATCCCCAGTTCACCGGCCTTATCCATCAAACTAGGCATAAGTCCTTCTTCTTGCGCATCGATACGGTCCAGCTTGTTCAATACTTCCGTATCCAAGAAGTCCAAGCAGGTCTGACGAATCATTTTGGCTTCTTCATCAAATTCTTCCGGAATAAAAACGGCTGTATAGGGAGTCTCTCTAATCACGAACTCTCCGCCTTTAATTGCTTTATTGTCCATTTTGTTTAAGATTAAGGAGCAAGGAATAAAGAGTAAAGATTGACTCTCAATACCCTATTGCTTTGCTTCTATTGTTTTTAAAAATGTTGTTATTCGTTTTTGCAGTGTAACCACTTGTTCAATTATTTTGACATTATGATCTGATGGAATGTATTCGAATCTCTCTGCAAGAACCAGTTGCGTTTCTATTTCAAAGCAGGATCCCAAAGATATTTTTAAGAAATGAGCAAATTCCTTATTTGAACTACGAGAAGATCCTTCCGCAATATTTGATGGAACGGAAACCGCACAACGTCGCAATTGACTGGTTAAACCAAATTTTTCATCAACAGGGAATAATCTGGTTGTTTCTAAAAGAATTTGAGCCAAATCCATTGCTCCTTTCCAAATTTCTAAATTCCTAAAATTATGCATCTTTTATCTTTGCTCCTTGTTCTTTACTCCTAAGATCAAAGTAACTCAAAAATACCAGCAGCTCCTTGACCAGTTCCGACACACATCGTCACCATGCCGTATTTTTTGCCTCTGCGTTTCAACTCGTTTAAGACTTGGACCGTCAATTTAGCTCCTGTACATCCAAGTGGATGCCCTAAAGCTATGGCACCGCCATTGACATTTACTTTCTCTTCGTCTAATCCAAGTTCACGAATTACGGCTAGCGATTGAGAGGCGAAAGCTTCATTCAGCTCAAAGAGATCAATATCTTCCTTTTTAAGACCGGCTCTTGCCAAAGCCTTGGGTATGGCATAGATAGGTCCGATACCCATAATGCGGGGTGGAACACCTGCTACAGCAAAACTAACGAGCTTTGCTATAGGTTTTACACCAAGCTCTTTCACTTTTGCTTCAGACATCACCAAGACAAATGCTGCCCCATCAGAAGTTTGTGAGGAATTCCCTGCTGTCACGGAACCATTCGCTGCAAAAACTGGTTTTAATTTCCCTAAAGCCTCCAGGGAAGTATCAGCTCGAGGACCTTCATCCGTATCAACGACATATTCACGCGTTGCAATCTTGCCGTCCTTCAAATAATTTTCTTTTACGGTGATAGGTACGATACCATCTTTCAAATGACCATTTTGAATAGCTGCAACTGCCTTTTGATTTGATTTAAGTGCAAAAGCATCCTGATCTTCACGTGAGACATTGTAATCTTTGGCTACAGCTTCGGCAGTCAATCCCATACCCCAATACCAATCGGGATGCTCTTTTGCTACGACAGGATTAGGCACAATTTTCCAACCTCCAAAGGGCATTCCGGACATCACCTCTACCCCACCGGCGATAATAACATCTGCCATGCCAGTCTTGATCTTTGCGACCGCTGTTGCAATAGTCTCCAAACCTGAAGCGCAGTACCGATTAACGGTTACTCCCGGGACCTTATCCGTATCCAATCCCATCAGTGAAATGAAACGAGCCATATTGAGTCCCTGCTCCGCTTCCGGCATCGCATTCCCAACGATGACATCGTCTATATCTTCTTTATTTAAATTTGGCACAGTGGATACAAGATGTTTAATAACATCCGTGGCTAAATCATCCGCCCGCATGAAGCGAAATACTCCCCGCGGCGCTTTGCCTACTGCTGTACGAAATCCTGCTACTATGTATGCTTCCATTATTTTTATTTTTTTTCGTGAGTAGTGATTTTTAGTTCCGTAAAGGCTTACCCTTGGTCAGCATAAATTGAATCCTTTCAAGCGTTTTGCGTTCGGCACAAAGCTCGAGGAAAGTTTTACGTTCAAGATCCAGTAGATACTGTTCCGACACTTCGGTCGGTGACGATAAATTTCCACCACACATCACCCAGCCCAGTTTTTCTGAGATCTTTCGATCATAATCAGAAATATAATTACCTTCACGCATTGATGAAGCCCCCACATACACGATCCCTAATCCTTGGTTTCCTAAAACCTTGATATCATTGCGTGGAGCAGGCTGAACATAACCCTCATCAGCCAATTCCAGTGCCTTTGCTTTGGCATCTGCCAAAAGGCGGGCACGGTTCATTGTAATTGCAAATTTATCTTTCTGCAAATAGCCGAGTTCATAGGCTTCATAAGCAGAAGTCGAAACTTTCGCCTGCCCAATGGTCAGGAATTTATCTTTCAAGGTGTTCTGAACAATCTGATCCTCCTTAAATTCCTCCGAGGCACGTAGTGTAAACTCTTTGGTTCCACCGCCGCCGGGAATAACACCGACGCCAAGTTCAACCAAGCCCATATAGGTTTCGGCGTGAGCCTGCACAAAATCAGCATGCATGGAGAATTCACAGCCCCCACCGAGGGTCATTTGAAATGGCGCAACGACTACAGGTATTGACGAATAGCGTAAGCGCATGGATGTATTTTGAAAGGCACGGACTGCCATATTCAATTCATCAAAATCCTGTTCTACGGCCATCATGAAAATCATTCCAATGTTGGCTCCAGCAGAAAAGTTTTTCCCATCATTGGACACCACTAAACCGCGATATTCCTTTTCAGCGAGATCAATAGCTTTATTCAAGCCCTGGATAACATCTCCGCCGATGGTATTCATCTTGGTATGAAATTCACAGTTAATGATACCATCACCAAGATCAATAATAGAAACCCCCGTATTTTTCCAGATTGTTTTACTTTCCCGAATATGATCCAATACGATCAGATCTTCCGTTCCGGGAATAGCTTTATAAGATTTGGTCGCAATATCATAATAGTGACGTACACCATTTTCAATTTTATAGAATGATTCACATCCCGCTTCCAACATCTCGTGTACCCAGGAAGCAACCTCCCCATCCTGACCTGGAAGTCGTTTTTCTTCGGCCTTAATTTTAGCTAAGGTCTCTCGGACACCTAGCGCATCCCACACTTCAAATGGTCCTAACTCCCAACCAAATCCAGCACGCATGGCATCATCAATGCGGAAGAAATCATCTGTAATTTCGGGAACACGACGGGACACATATTCAAACAACGGATAATGCATGGCACGGAAAAGTTCAGCGGCTTTATCGCTCCCTTGTTCATATACTTTCATCCGCTTGCGGATATCCTCCACAGGCTTGGTGGCTTCCAAAGTTGCTGATTTCACTTTTTGCTGTGAACCAAATTCCAGTGTTTTTAGATTTAGAGACAAAATCTCCGAATTACCATCGGCAGCTTTTACTTTTTCATAAAACCCTTTCTTGGTTTTCTCACCCAACCATTTATTCTCTACCATCTTACTGATGAATGTTGGAAGTTGAAAGACACCCTTGGCTTCATCTTCAGGCGCATTCTGTGCCAGCCCATTGGCAACATTCACCAGGGTATCAAGCCCTACAACATCAGCCGTACGAAAAGTTGCCGATTTGGGATGCCCCATTGCGGGACCGGTATATTTGTCGACCTCTTCCACTGTCAACCCAAGAGGTTCCACCAAATGAGTAACCGCCAACATCGAATAAACACCGATACGATTACCAATAAATGCAGGTGTATCTTTACATAATACAACCGATTTTCCAAGCATCTTATCGCCAAAATGAAGAATAAAGTCAACGACCTCGGGCTTCGTGTGCGGTGTAGGAATAACCTCCAATAAAGGAAGATAGCGTGGCGGATTGAAGAAGTGTGTACCGCAGAAATGATCTTTAAAATCTTCACTTCTGTCCGCTGTCATTAAATGAATAGGAATACCAGAAGTATTGGAAGTAATCAATGTTCCAGGTTTACGAAATTGCTCAACACGCTCAAAAACAGACTTTTTAACATCAAGTCGCTCAACAACAACCTCTATGATCCAGTCCACATGAGCAATGTCTTTTAGATTATCATCAAAATTACCTGTTTTGATACGTCTGACAAATGACTTGCTATAAATTGGCGAAGGGTTTGTTTTTAAAGCCGTTTCTAGGGAGCTGTTGACAATTCGGTCCCGAACAACCTTACTCTCCAGCGTGAGACCTTTGGCTTGTTCCGCCGGCAGCAGTTCACGTGGAACGATATCCAACAATAAAACCTCAACACCAATGTTAGCAAAATGACAAGCAATTCGCGAGCCCATAACACCCGAACCGAGAACCGCCACTTTTCTAATATTTCTGTTCATCATAACATATTTATTATGCACTTCTGTACATTTGGTTTAACTTCTAAACGATTACTTCTTCCTTGTAACTGGTTGCAAGCTCATTGAGTTTCGCTAAAGAAGCAATCAATTGATCACGTTCATTTTCTGAAAAATTATCCGCTAAGTATTGATTGAAATTACGCACCACATCCTTGGCAATTCTTCTTTTCTCCCGACCCAATTCAGTCAAGTATACTTTTACAGATCTCTTGTCGGTCTCACTCGTCTCACGGTATATAAATCCCAATGACTCCAAATTATTCAACACCCGAGACAAACTAGTTGTTTTAACTCCTGTCAAATTTGCAATCTGAGAAACAGGTGTACCCTCTTTATGAATGTTAATCAAAATATAACCTGCGGCCTGGGTAAAACCGTACTGCGAAGCAATTTGATTATATTTATTGGCAATTGTCTGCCAGCCTGTTTTTAAAAAATAGTCGATTGTCTGATTTTGGTTCATAAGCGTACTCACAAGCTATTTATTATGCTTGCATAACAAATATACCAGTTAGTAATCAGAATAACAAGATCCAAAATATAAATTTTGTCATATATTCGTCAGCATGACTGCGCTTCATATTTCTTAGCTGAATTTGCCAATAATAGAAAATGTGGAAAACTTTTAAGCACTGAAATACAACTAAATAAAACAAAACATAAAACTTTTATTAACAGCCCCTGTTTAATAATCAAAATTAATTCCGTTAACTTTGTCCTGAACAAACATCAACACCGTATGGCTTTAGTAAACATACCTCGCTTGGACTTGCTACATTATACTCAAGGAACCCAAGAACAACGAAATCAATTCATCCAAGATATTGGCAAGGCTTTTAACGAAACGGGCTTTGTAACGATTGCAAATCATGGCTTATCAAAAGAGCTGATTGAAGAATTATATCAGGTAGTTCCTGAGTTTTTTGGTTTGCCGACCGAGACGAAGGAAAAATATGAATTTCCAGAACTTGCAGGTCAACGTGGCTATACAGCAAAAGGAAGAGAAAAAGCGAAAGATGCGAAGACTCCTGATTTAAAGGAATTTTGGCAACGCGGTCAAACGATCGTTGGTGAAGAATACTCCAAAGCTGATTTTCCGGACAATCCTGAAGTGGCTGAAATACCTCGTTTTAATGGTGTGACAGCGGAGGTCTATAAAAAATTGGAAGATACAGGCCGGGACTTATTAAAAGCGATTGCTACCTACCTTGATCTGGAAGAAGATTACTTTGAAAAATATGTTATCAATGGTAATTCTATTCTACGTGCAATACACTATTTTCCAATCAGCGATCCTGACGCTTTAGCTCCTGATGCAGTACGTGCAGGAGCACACGAAGATATTAACCTCATCACCTTATTGATTGGTGCCAGTGCAGATGGACTTGAAGTATTGACAAAAGACGGAGAATGGTTCCCTATCAAAGCCAAAGGTGAAGATATTGTCATCAATGTGGGGGATATGCTGCAACGGTTAACAAACAATAAGTTGAAATCGACTACGCATCGTGTTGTAAACCCGCCGCGTGAAAAAATGGGCACTTCCCGTTTTTCTATTCCATTCTTTTTACATCCAAAATCCACCATGAGTCTGGCTTCATTGGATTCCTGCATCGATGCGGAACACCCAAAGGTCTACGAAGATTATACCGCTGGTCAGTACCTGGATGAACGTTTGAGAGAAATCGGATTAAAAATGTAAAACTCCGCATCATTTAAATGAACATAACAACATATAAAAAAGAAATGGCCGATCCTGAGATCGGCCATTTCTTTTTATAGCTCGCTAAACTATTTCAATTTATATCCTATACCGACATTCATAAAGATATTATGCAGTCCAAAACTAATACTTTCAAATCCGGTTTTCATAATATTATTGAAGCCATAATCCAACTGTGCCAACGCAAAAAATCTTTTGTCGATAGCATAATGGGCTCCCAAACTCATACCAACATCAATACTCCTAACACTTTCCGAGAAATCATAATCGGCATTATCCACAACAATTTTATTTCCAGTAGGTTCTTCATGTCTAAGATAGCCATTGTAAGCCTCGCCATAGAATTCCTTTTTTACCGCAAAAGAAATATAAGGTCCTGCCTGCACATTCCAACGATTTGAAAGCTGATAAGTCGCTTGAATCGGCACAGACAGATACAGATTATGCACTTTGGTTGTAATATCACCCGTATAATAACCTCTCAGCTCCTCTTTTGCATCATTCACAGCATTGAATGTCGTCTTGTATCCTTTAACAGTCGCTTTCGTATCCATTCCCTTTCCTTCGAAGACGAGACCCAAAGATACTCCCCATTTGGGATCAATACGATAGTTTGCCCTTGCTCCGACAAAAAAGGGAACATTCGGATTATAGCTTTTAATTTTTCGGATTTCACGTGGCAGTGAAAGCGGTGCGGCTCCGCCGATCTTACCGCCAACCATCACATCAAAACCTAATTTACTTTCACCCGATGTATTTTCCTGCGCATTTGCAACAGACCCTATCAAAACCATCGCAGCCACTGCGATTGTATATTTTATCATTTTCATTATTTCTTCGTTACAATTTTGAGATCATCCACCGTTAACTTACTACCGACAGCACCAATAAAATTATCACCATATTTACTCGAAGACATCACAATAGCAATGCTATAATCCAAATTGGCAACGTCAGCATCATTTACTTTCGCCGTGTACTTAAATGGCAATGTAAACTTGACAAAACCATTGGTCGCTGTTGCGCCACCATTTTCCAGCCTGGCTATAGCCACTATACTTGGATCTTTCAAAATATTATGTCCGGTCAAATAGGAAACTTTCTTCTTCGGATCAGGCTCCGAATCCATCAGCTGCTTGCGATTATAAAAAACCGCATAGATATCACAGGAATCTTTGGTATTGACCGGCTTCATGTTTTCGTCCGTCACCGTCGCGCCAGGACTATATTTATAGTAACCTTCCAAAACCAACGGTATCTGATTGAAAGGAAGACCAAACTGCGTTGCCGAAAGTGGATCTGTCAATACAGGTCCCGTATCAAACGCTCCTATAAAAAGATTTCCCGCAGCAATAGGTTTCTTGAACATCGCCCCAAAAGCACCGGTCAACTTCGTTTCCAATAAAGCCGCTTTCGATCCTGAATGTGCATCCGAACTCGTTTTAGTAGGATATGACTCGGGCTCCTTTGTACCTCCTCCCAAGCTCAATGTCAAGGAGAAACTTGGATTTCCGGAAGCCCAATTATAGAAATCCTGGCCATCAATTTTATTGTAAAATATGGTGTATTTATCATCTTTATCGATCGCCGTATCTTCAAAGCCATATTCTGTTGGAACAAATCCACCATCTGTTTTCACAATTTTAATCAGGTAGTTCTTTGTAAACTGATGATCTTCGGACGTAACTTTATAATATACGCCGTTTTTTAGCAATTCATCAACAATTACTTTATTCATATCCTGAGTTCCGACCGGCATTTTCAAAGAATCCTTCAAAAGCTCAATCGAGGCACCAGGAGTCAGGTCAAAAGTCATATTCAACTTGGTAAGATCATGAATATTGGGCTGAAGATAAAGTGTAACTTGCGTATTTGAGATGACCGGGTTCAGCAAGAAGACATCTTCATCGGCATGAACACCGACAATATCCGCTTCCATATTTAGCGCTTCTTCCTTTATACAACTTCCCAAACTGAAAAGAAGCATAAAACAGATTACCCACGAGTAATTTCGTGTTCGTTTCATAAAAATAATATTTAGTGTAAATTTAATGATCGATGTTATTGAGCGATACATCGAGTTAGCAAAGCTACCATTCCTCGCTCCAAAAACAGCCCTTTTAATACCTTTTATGCACCAAGCAACTAATTCTTTACACGTAAACCACACTTAGCGCCCACTTATTTCTTGTCTAATCTTCACAGGCAGGCTTTCGACAATAAGTTGATAGCTATGCAAAATTAACTCTTCAAGCTTTCTATCATCAAGTTCCCGATTAGCAATAATGGTATTCCAATGCTTTTTATTCATATGATACCCCGGAAGCACTGTGTGTTCATGCCTTTCACGCAGTTCGATTGCCCACTCCGGATTACACTTCACATTAAACCGAAGCTCATCAACCTGATCCAGTCCCACCAATAAAAAAATCTTGCCACCTACCTTAAATACCAGTGTATCCGGACCAAATGGCGTCTCCTCCATAACTGGCCCAATAGACAAACAATATTCTCTCAGATCTTCAATGTTCATATTTTTTTGTTTTAGTTATCCTTTAAGTTAATCTGAATGCCCTTCATAAAATGGACAATAATTCATATAAAGCTAACAAAAACAGCGGATCGTTTTCCTTAAAATCTTTTAATCTTTAGCAAAGACGATATTAAACCTATTGGCAATAAAGCGATATGGATACTGAGAAAAACAAATGCGGAACAAACTGGACTTAGACAATGAAAAGTATAGGACAACTTCGGTCTTTATAGGAATTATCGACGGATATGAAGCGGTACTCATTCGGAGCTTCTTCGGTTACAAGCCGAAGAAGCTCCGAATGAGTACCGAACAAGTACCGAGGAAGCACCGAACAAACAGCGTTAAAAGGCAGAATGTCTTATACTGAAATAGGTTTACATTTACCGAACAGATTACTATATAGATTTTACATCCTATTTTTTCTACTGGATTTGGTTGTCATTGTCCGTTTTCTGACTGTTATCGGTTGTCCTTTCCCTAACCACAGTTTCCCTAGTTTTGCTGCGGAACTTTTTTTGACTCAGCGTTACGTCTTTGAAACATTTTGGGAACTTTTTGGTTCTGCAATTGCTGATGTGCCTGCTGGGGAGACATCATATTGCAGGACATATGTGGCCTAAAATGATTGTATATATTGACTGCCTTGACCAGCTGTGCAAGTGCCGTTTTGTAGTCTGGAAAGGTCTCAGCCATGCGATATTCGCTTTTTAGGATGCCATTTAGCCTTTCTGCCACGGCATTGTCGTACGGGCTTCCGGATTGTGTCATGCTTATTGTAATCCTATTTTCCTGCAATATAGTGACATAATTTGTACTGCAATACTGGATGCCGCGATCGGAGTGGTGGGTCAGATCGCTCTGTGGATACATTCTATGTGATATTGCCATCCTGAGCGCTGATATACAGGCCTGTGCTGTTGGCCTGTGCGTAAGTTTGTAGCCCACGATCTTTCGGGAATAGGCATCTGTGACCAGGCACAGGTAGATCCATTTGTCCCGGATGCGGATGTAGGTGATGTCACTTACCCATATCTGCTCGGGACGCAGGGCCTGCCTGCGCTGCACAAGGTCGGGCCACTTTTTGAAACGGTGGTCGGACTGGGTGGTGATGGCATACCTGCGTTTGCATTTGACCAAAAGGTCATTTTCGCGCAACAGTCTGAAGAAAGCGTCCCTTCCCAGTCCAACCATCGCACTACCCATTTCTTTGACCAATATGCTGCGGAGTTTAAGGGTACCCATGCGATGGGAGTCCTTCCGAATTTCACGTACCCGCGCCAGCACAAGCCCGCTGCGAACGGAGTATTCCTGTTCTCTGCCCATATATTTATAGTAGGATTGCCTTGTTCTGCCAAATAGTCCACAAAGTCTGGAGACCGAAACATTCTGGTAACACGACTTCATTTCTTGGACGATTTGGCCCCAGACTTTTTTACAAAATCAGCCCCATGGAGCTCCTCCGCTTTTTTGATCAACATCTCCAGGGCAGTAATTTTGAGGTTCGCCTGGAAGAGTTCATCCCTGAGATCCTGCTCATTTTTCACCCCAGTGTCTTCTGGCTCAACAGTCTGGGAAACTTCCAGCTCTATATTATACTGAAATAGGCTTACATATACCGAAGTTAAACGCGGATTGTTACAGCGAATTCTTTCACTTTTTCAAACCATGCTCAGGAAAGACCAGGTCTACACCTGAGATGATTATCCGGTTAAACTTAAAAATTGCCAGTCTTTTATAAAGATGAATTTTTTCTTATTTGTCTAGCAAGGCCTGGATTTCCTTTTGGATTTCGGTTCCTTTATCGGCATTGTACCACTTTTGAATCTCCTCTTTGATTTCGGAGAAATCTGCCCCTTGCGCTTTCATATTCAAAAACAGCTCCTGGCAGGCTTGAGGTCTTGGGCCCCAGACAACCAAATCCTGCCCCTGTTCATTACGTATCACTAGAATTGGAATAGATTTACCTCCGTTGGTTAAATAAGAATCGATCAGAAACGGAGCGCTGTCACGCAGTTGGATATCCACCGTGATATTGGAATTTTTTGAGGCCATCTTCGCCAACATAGGCACCGAATGCGCTGCATCCCCGCACCAAGGTTCAGTAATAATGATCCATTGTTGCTTTTCAGTAATTGACTCCACAAATTGTTCAAAAGTCGACGTTGGTTCAAAGCGTTTTAACCAACGGCCCATTCTTGTCCAGTTCATTTTTGTGTACTGATAATATTCATCATCTTGATAGGTAGGGTGATTCTCAGGATGATTTAAGATATCTTCGAATTGTTGTAAGTAATTTTCAAACGTCATAATACCAATTTTGTGCAAAGGTAAATTTTACTTCCAACTTTCTCAAACAACCTTCCGCCAACAATCTGTATTGAATGCAATAAAAAAAAATGATGCTCAAAAAGTACATGTATAGCAAGAAAAAATATGATTTCCTCTACATTATATACCAAAGATTTTACATTCAGAAGAGATGTTTTACATTTATTAACGATTAAGTAAATTATCTTTGAAAGATACAACCCGTACATGAAAAGATTAGTTCAATTAATACTTTTACTATTTATCGTCATCAACAGTGCTTACTCCCAAATAAACATCAAGGGGAGGATTCTAGACAAGGCGGATGACAAGCCCCTGACCAATGCTTCCATTATTTTACTGAACCGAGATTCAGTCCTCCGTTATTTTAACCGAGCCAATGAAGAGGGAAAATTCCAGGTCAAAAATATCAAACCCGGGAGCTATATTATTTTGGCCACGTACCCCAAGTTTGAACTATATAGTGATACGATCCAAATTGCAGACAAAGATCTCGATCTGCATGATATCAAAATAAATTCCCAAAGAAATGTTTTGCAGGAGGTGATTGTCACCCGACGTCTTCCAATTACACTGAAAGGCGACACCATCGAATATGATGCGGCGAGTTTTGCAACAGAAAAAAATGCGAAATTAGAAGATTTACTACGCCGTCTACCCGGTTTTACGGTTACGGGAGATGGAAGTATCACTGCTCAAGGGAAATCAGTACAGAAGGTTTTTATTGATGGGGAAGAATTTTTTGGTTATGATCCTAAAATAGCCATTCGAAATGTACGGGCAGATGCCGTTGACAAGGTACAGCTCTATGAGAAAAAATCGGAGGAGGCGGAGCTGTCGGGCATCGATGACGGAGTAAGGATCCAAACTGTTAACGTAGTACTGAAGGAAAAAGCAAGAAAGGGTGTCTTTGGAAACATGGAAGCATTGGCTGGATCAAAAGAATTGTATGCGGGAAATCTCTTTGCGGCCAAATTTAATAAGACCGAGCGGATTGGCATCACCGCGAGTCACAACAACATGGGCAGTTCAAGCGGTCGTGAAGGCTCTCTACGCATGAACAACCAAATTACGGGCGCACCACTGAACACCAACCTTGGTGCCAATTATGAAAATCAGTTCTTCAAAAAAGCCCTAAAAGTCAATGCCAACTATGGTTACGACAACAACAGCAACAGGAATCACTCGGAGACTTACAATAAGAATGTACTGCCAGACGAGTCCATTCAGGAAAAAAACAGCAAAAACGATAATGAAAGGCATAGTCGAAGCCATGGTTTAAGGTCAAACCTTAACATGCGACTGGATTCCACGCAAACTATGGAACTTCAATCCAATGCCAATTGGGCCAACAACGCTAATCTAACCTATACAGACAGCAAAACGGGCGACGGATCAGGTAATCCGATCAGCGACTTTAGGGAGAACAATCAATCCAATTCTTCAAGCTCCAGCAATAATTTTCGGTTAAATTATAGAAAACGGTTAAAAGCGGGTCGTTCTGTCAACCTGATGGTCGGGAATAACCACAAAGAGTCAAATTCAGACAGCAAAGTCTATTCGCGAACCTATTTCTACAAAACAGGAGATAGCACAATTATTGACCAAGACCGGCACGGACGGAATAGCGGAAATGACTTCAACTCGTCAATTAACTTCAATAACCGAATCAGTGACTATATCAATCTAGCTTTAGGTTATAGCTTCAATCATTCGAAGAATACAAATACCCAAAATTCGATAGACAATATTACCCAAAAGTTTGATTCCCTTTATTCCCAAAACCAGATTGACAATAACACCAATCAGGGCGTTAATGTGAATTTTTCCTATCGCAGGGAAAAGTTGGAGATCAATTTTTCAAACCGTACGTTCTATAAGAATCAGAAGTTAAATGATAGTTATAGGTCAATCGATCTCGCCCGGAATTTTTGGGACAACAATTTAAATGTTGATGCGAATTATCGTCTTTCAAATAGCAAAAATATACGTTTAGCTTATCAAAGTTCGAATATCATTCCATCCTTTGATCAGTTACAACCGCTGCAACCTCAGACCAACCCTTTGTTTCAACAAGTTGGTAATCCTGACCTAAAACGTGCGGTGAACAATAATATTTCGGCCAATTATAATGCTTTCAGTTTATTGAAAGGAACCAATATTAATATCAACGGAAACTTATCTTTCGTAAATAATCCGATTGTCAACAAAACAACCATACTGGACAACTCTGCCCAGATCAGTACTTATGAAAATCTATCTGGCAAATCCAACTGGAATGGCGGTCTGAATATCAACCATATGCAACCTTTGGCCAATCGACGTATCAATTTTAACAAAAGTGCAAATGTTAGATTTAACAACAGCTATAGCTACACCAAATTTGAAGGCGGACAATCCGGCGGCGAGTTTCTGCTGAACAATGCAAAGAATACCAACTTTAGCCTAGGTTCAAGCTTAAATGAACAAGACTCAGAAGGGTTCGATTTCGACCTATCTGCAAACGCCGGCTTTAATATCCAGCAAAACTCGATCAACACACAATACAACGCAACAAGTTTTCAAGGTGGGACCTCGGCCTATGTCAAATACTTTCTACCGAAGAAGTTTAATATCATGGCCAACATTTTCTATAGCTACACAGGACCTACGAAACTCTATAAGAAATCAATCAATCAATTTTATACCAATATCGAATTGGAGAAAAAAGTACTGAAAGATGAGAGCATGACACTCAGCGTAAAGGCCTTTGACCTTTTCAACACCTTCAACAACACACGCCGTAATGCGAGTGACACCAACTATTCCGAATCTGTTCAACAGGTATTGACGCAGTATTTTTTGGTCGGTGTAAAATGGGATTTCAACAAATATCTGGGGAAAGGAAATGATTAAAAAGATATATTTAACACTAATCATCTGCTGCTTGTATGGTTTAACCCTTCAGGCACAATACGCCTATTTTGGAAGTAGGGGTACCATTAGTTTTGACAAAGTTACCTACACAAAAGCACGCATACGGCAGATGTCCAACGACATGAACTCGAAAGGAATGGACAGGGGTATGGGAATGATGGAATATCTCGACAAGGTACCGGATTCACATACAGAAAAATTAAACTTCTACTTTGATGAGAATTCTACCCTGTTGATGCCCGAGGAAAGCGAGGGTACCGAAAAGCAACGTGCTGAAGTAAAAATGGCTGCACCTACGATAAGTTCGGCAAATGGCAGAAGGGGCAGATCTCAGGGTGCGGCCCGAAGCGGAGGAAACCAAAGGGGGCAGTTTAGAGCTGGCGCCAACAAGAATGGCAAGGTCCTCTACCAGGATCTGAAAGCTGGTACAGCAGACATCCAGCTTGATATCGACGAAAAATACATTCTTTCGGAAACATTGGACAGCATTACTTGGCGTTTCACCGAAGAGTTCCGCAATATTGCCGGTGTAAATTGCCGCAGAGTCAACGGTGCCACCAAAGACTCACTTTATCTGATTGCCTACTATTCGGAAGAAATCCCAGTATCGGCAGGACCAGCCTTGAGCCATGGCCTTCCGGGAATGATATTGGGTCTTGTCATCCCAGAAATGCACATTCAATATTGGGCTACAAATATCGCCTATACCAATAAACTTGTTCCTCCTGATTGGCGGGATAAGAAATCAAAAAAAATGAAACTTGCCGAATTCTCGGAAATCTTTGGCAGATATATGCCACGTAATCGTCAAAACGAGTCAGCAAAAAAAAGGATATTAGAGCAACTGGTGTATTGAAAATGTCAGTTTGGCAGTGCCTAAAGACAAATTGATGACAAATAGTGTTTTTTTTACAAAACTTTTGGATTGGCATAAGGGTTGATAATAGACTGATAGAATTTATTTAAGTAAAAAATTAAAACACAAGATATGTCTAAAATTATAGGAATTGACTTAGGTACTACAAACTCATGTGTTGCCGTAATGGAAGGTAACGAGCCTGTAGTAATTACGAACAACGAAGGTAAACGTACAACTCCTTCGATCGTAGCTTTCGTAGAAGGTGGCGAGCGCAAAGTTGGGGATCCAGCAAAGCGTCAAGCAATTACTAACCCGCATAAAACTATTTATTCCATCAAACGTTTTATGGGTCTTTCATACGATGAAGCTGTGAAAGAAGCTGAACACGTACCTTATAAAATCGTTAAAGGTGACAACAATACACCTCGTGTAGAAATTGATGACCGCAAATATACACCACAAGAGATCTCTGCCATGATTCTTCAAAAAATGAAGAAAACAGCTGAGGATTTCTTAGGTCAAGAAGTAACTGAAGCTGTTATTACAGTTCCTGCATATTTCAACGACGCACAACGTCAAGCAACAAAAGAAGCTGGTGAAATCGCTGGTTTATCTGTAAAACGTATCATCAACGAACCTACAGCTGCAGCTTTAGCTTACGGTTTAGACAAAGCACACAAAGACATGAAAATTGTTGTGTTTGACTGTGGTGGTGGTACACATGACGTTTCGGTATTAGAATTAGGTGACGGAGTATTTGAAGTTAAATCTACTGACGGTGATACACACTTAGGTGGTGATGACTTTGATAACGTAATCATCAACTGGTTGAACGAAGAATTCAAAAGTGAAAACAATGGCTTTGACTTGAAAAAAGACCCAATGGCATTGCAACGTTTGAAAGAAGCAGCTGAGAAAGCGAAAATTGAATTATCAAGCGCAACTTCTACTGAAATCAACTTGCCATATATCACTGCTGATGCAACTGGTCCAAAACACTTAGTTCGTTCATTATCACGCGCTAAATTTGAAGCTTTGGCTGCTGACTTGATCAAGAGAACAATTGCTCCTTGTGAGTCTGCATTGAAAAATGCTGGTTTCAGCAAATCTGATATTGATGAAATTATCTTAGTAGGTGGTTCTACTCGTATCCCTGCAATCGTTGATGCTGTAAAAGCATTCTTCGGAAAAGAGCCTTCTAAAGGTGTAAACCCGGATGAAGTTGTAGCTTTAGGTGCTGCTATCCAAGGTGGTGTATTGACAGGTGAAGTAAAAGACGTTTTATTATTGGATGTTACTCCACTTTCATTAGGTATTGAGACAATGGGTGGTGTGATGACTAAATTGATCGAAGCAAATACAACAATTCCAACTAAAAAATCGGAAACATTCTCTACTGCTTCAGACAATCAGCCATCTGTAGAAATTCACATCTTACAAGGTGAACGTCCTATGGCAAACCAAAACCGTACAATCGGCCGTTTCCATTTGAATGACATTCCACCAGCTCCTCGTGGCGTTCCTCAAATCGAAGTTACTTTTGATATTGATGCGAATGGTATCATCAAAGTATCTGCAAAAGATAAAGCTACTGGAAAAGAACAAAATATCCGTATCGAAGCATCTTCAGGTTTGTCTGACGACGAAATCAAACGCATGAAAGAAGAAGCTGAAGCAAATGCTGATGCTGACAAAAAAATGAAAGAAGAAGCTGACAAAGTAAATGCAGCTGACGCTTTAATCTTCTCAACTGAAAAACAATTGAAAGAATATGGCGATAAAATTTCAGCAGATAAAAAAGCGCCAATTGAAGCTGGCTTAACAAAATTAAAAGCTGCTTACGAAGCGAAAAACTTTGCTGATATCGACGCTGCTTCTGAAGAATTGCAAAATGCTTGGAATGCTGCCTCTGAAGAAATGTATGCTGCTTCTCAAGGTGGTGCACAACAACCTCAAGGTGATGCAGGTCAAGCTCAAGGTGGAAACCAAGGTGGTGATGATGTAACTGACGTAGATTACGAAGAAGTGAAGTAATCACTCCTCCTCATAAAAAAAGCTCCGGGATTAATCCTGGAGCTTTTTTTTATGGCTATCATTTTCACTATCTCACTTCACATTCAACGAGATCCTGCTTATGTATTTCTAACTACTTCTTATTTTTATAGTGACTTAATATTCCTTTGTCCAATGTCGCCCATATACCTGCTGGCATAGCTGCCTTCTTTAAGGCATTATTTGTCCAGGTATTGCAGGAGTAAAACATGCTATAGGCTCCCTTTGCTTCATAAAAAGCGTCTGAGTCACCATACTGTGCATCTGTTTTCACCAAAATAGTTTCCGCTTGATTTCGATCCAACGAATCTTCTATATATTTTATCAGATCCCGGTATTGGGATCTACTGATCTGATAAGCAAAACATAACTCATCCTGCTGAACCGAATTGTAATAGGTCACATGCATGGCAGACTCCCCCAATCCAAAGGCAGCAACAAAGGCCGTCGATGCTTTTAAATCCTTCCATTCTGGTGTGTCCAAATAGAATCCTTTATCACCCCAACCGATACCCACATACCGATATCCGCTATGTTTCCCAACTGTATTCCCATAGGGAAATAGTTGCGACCAATCCATCTCTTCGTTAACGACAGGCAATACAATATCGGTATGAATACCATTGGACTGAACAAAAACCTGAATCGTCTTCTCTTCGTCTATATTCTTCTTTGGAGCCGAAATTCTTGACAGACTGTATTCAGCAACAATATAGAGCACACAAAAAGACAACAATCCTAAAATAATATAACCAAACACCTTAAGAATTTTTTTCATCTAAGATCTATTTCCGCTCAATTAATCTAGCGCACAGGTAAAAAAAAACCTGTATTGCTTGACAATACAGGTGAAAGATAAGCTATTTCTTTTAGCTCTTAAAATAACTTTTCAGGATATATTCCATCAGCTACTAATTTCGAAATCGATTCTTGTACGATAGGTTTATCTTCTTTATAAGTTACGCCAAACCATTTCGAAGAAGTTGGGATCACTTTAAAATCAGCCAACTTATGTTTCACCATATAATCCGGTACGGAAGGAATGAAAAATTCTGCTTTTAAATTCGCCTTATTTTCCTCAACAAATGCAGGGAACATCGCCTGCGCCACTTCGAAAATCTTTGGTGTAAAGCCCCAAAAGTTCATCGAAACGCGGGTTTTTGGATCTAGGTCTGTTTCAACACCATTCTCTTCATAAACGATTTTGCGATCGTCACCTTCACCTTTGTAGTATATATTTGTACGTTCAGTTACACTTTCCATGTGTCCAGAAGGGGTAACCTCACATACTCCGCGTGAAACATAACCATAATCAGACATGGTATTTCCAACCTGGAAGCCCATCAATGACATTTGCTCATCAGAAACTTCGGTTGTTAAGAATTCGGCCATTTTTTGAAAAGAATCCGAGCCATAGAAATCGTCTGCATTGATTACACAAAAAGGTTCATGCACTTTATCCTTAGCGCTCATCACCGCATGGGCAGTACCCCAAGGTTTAGTTCTTTCGATAACGTGGTTAACGCCAAATTTCGTTAGGTCAAAATCTTGAAAAGCGTAATCTACTTCTATTTTACCTTTCAATTTTTCATCAAAAACTTCTTTCATTTTATCTAGGAACTCCTCCCTAATAATGAATACAACTTTTCCAAATCCTGCGCAAATGGCATCGTAAATTGAATAGTCAATAATTGTCTCGCCGTGTGGGCCAAAACTGTCGACTTGTTTTAAAGAACCATACCGGCTAGCCATTCCTGCTGCCAAAATCAAAAGGGTTGGTTTACTCATATTTAAATTGCGTTAATAGAATTTTCTTTTCGTCCGCAAACTTAGCTAAATTTGCCCTTAAAAGCAAATTTAGCTAAGTTCAGCTCCACCTTCAAAGGTATAGTATTGAAACGAAAAGAATCAAAAAATTATTGTTATTTCTTTTTTAAAAATGCGTTTAATAAACCCGTCGCTAATTTGCCCAACAACTTAACTCCTTCCCGTGCTAGCGTCGTTGTCGCAGTTCGTTGTGCAGCCTCCAAAGGCGTCTGTCTCCTGGAAGAAGGCCGACTTGCCTTCTCTGCTTCTTTTTCCTGCGCCGCACGTTGTTGTTCCTGCTCAGCGGCCTGCATTCGCTCATCTATGATTTCAGCTGCAGAACGATTTTCTTGTCGCTCCTGGTATTTAGCTTTCAAATCAGACTGATTGATAATCTGGTTGATTGTTGCATCAGCTGCAGGCCCCATCACGGCACGTGCTGGTACCAAATGCGTAGCAACAACCTCTGTAGGAATACCTTTGTCGTTCAATACGGTAATCAATGCCTGTCCCGTCCCCAAAGCGGTCAACATCTGATCAATTTCATAAAAATCAGATTTTGGATACGTTTTGACTGTCTTCTTTAAGTTTTCAGCATCGTTGGGTGTAAAGGCACGCAATGCATGCTGCACCCGATTTCCCAATTGCGCCAATACGGACTCCGGTACATCGGTTGGAGACTGTGTACAGAAGAAAACACCTATCCCCTTCGAACGGATAAGACGAATAATCTGATCCACCTGTGTCAAAAAGGCTTTAGGAGCTCCGTTGAACAGCAGATGGGCTTCATCAAAGAAAAAGACCAGCTTCGGTTTATCCAGGTCGCCAACTTCGGGCATATTTTTAAACAATTGTGCCA
The DNA here is from genome assembly GCF_001952815.1 of Sphingobacterium sp. B29. Taxonomy (NCBI): domain Bacteria; kingdom Pseudomonadati; phylum Bacteroidota; class Sphingobacteriia; order Sphingobacteriales; family Sphingobacteriaceae; genus Sphingobacterium; species Sphingobacterium sp. B29. The sequence goes on from NZ_CP019158.1 coordinate 6,190,107, forward strand.
ATAAACTCAATAAGAATGTAGAATACAGTACGGGTTGATCTTGCACATCGGAAATATTCAACAGGCTAATCACCCCCCTACCATCTACTTTTTGAAACAAATCGTTGATATCAAACTCTTTCTCGCCAAAGATATGAGCCAAACCTTGCTGCTCCAAGGCGACGATCTTACGCAGGATAGTTCCCGAGCTGGCGGAACTAATCTTACCATAATCGCTTTTGATTTCTTCGCTACCAGGTCCTTCTGAAAGGTAGCTTAGCAGTTTTTTGGTATCTGAAAAATCGATCAATGGCATTTGATGATCTTGCGCATATTTAAACATTGCGGCCAATACCCCTGTTTGTGTTTCATTGAGCTCCAGGATCCGGCCCAGCAAGACCGGTCCGAAATCTTCTACTGTAATCCGCATGGGAATCCCCTTATTGCCAGAAAGTGAATACAGTTCAACGGGAAATGACGACGGCTCAAACGGCACGCCCACAGCGTTTCCCCGATCAATAAGGGCCTGATTGGTGACACCTGGTTCTGCTAAGCCCGATAAATCGCCTTTGACATCCAGCATAAATACAGGTACAGAGGCATCCGACAACTGTTCGGCGATCAATTGTAGCGTACGCGTTTTACCGGTTCCGGTCGCCCCGGCAATAAGTCCGTGACGGTTCATCATTTTCAAGGCCAAATCCACTTTTGCCTCTGCCAAAATTTCACCATTGAGCATTCCCGCTCCCAGATAGATAAATGCTCCTTTGGGATTATAGGAGGCCTGGACCTTCTCAATAAATTGTTCTTTATTTGCCATATGAAAGGCTTAATATTTATAAATCAAAAAAAATTGAAAACTTTTCAAAAAATAATCTCTTCGTCACAATTTCGTGCCAAATTTTATTTTTAGTGCACTATTCATTTGAATTTAACATAGAATTACTATTTTTACGATGTAAAACAGTAAGATTAAAGGTAATAAAAAATGTTAAATAAGCGGTTTAGATTTGTGGCAGCATTCCTTTGCGCTATCATCTTTTTCACAAAGATGGCCATCTCTATTTCGCCTATTTTTTCCAACAGCTTAGATCAAAGCACCATCTTACAGGTCGTTTTACAACTTGAAATCGAAAACAATAACGGTGCAAGTAACGATACACTTGAAACCGCCTCAAAATTTTTCAATACAAAAACAGAAGAACCTATTGTATTTGAAACCATTATCGTTGAGAACCAAGGAAAACAGAAGAATTATCTTAAAAATGAGAAAAGCATTTTAGCTTTCCATCCTACGGTTCCAACACCGCCTCCTAACTGTTAATAAAGGCATCCCTCGGGGATGTAATTCCATCGACCCGCATGCAAAAGATAATGCATGTGCGGTATCCTTGATTTTTCTGAAGTAATCGATCTGCTTTAGTTCGGTTGAATATTATCGTTGAGCTTTCTCAGCAAGACACTTTGTCAATGCTATTGAAGGACATACGATATAACGATACAAAGCTACAGCTCACTAAAGGTTGCCTGATGAAAACTTTATTTATAGATAAACACAAATTTTATGTTTGGAACTCGTACGTCGGCTTTTCTGAAACTATCGAAAAGAGACTTAAAATATGACTTCCCTGCTAGTGTTGTGGTGTTTTTGGTGGCACTTCCATTATGTTTGGGAATTGCAATGGCCTCTGGTGCGCCATTGTTTGCAGGATTATTGACTGGTGTAATTGGTGGAATCGTTGTCGCTTCAATCAGTAAATCACCACTCAGTGTAAGTGGGCCAGCTGCTGGTCTTACCGTTATTGTCCTAGGTGCTATTCAGAGCCTGGGCGCATATGAAACCTTCCTACTTGCCGTCGTGATCGCAGGTGTAGTGCAGGTCATTCTTGGTATATTAAAAGCCGGGATGATCGGCAATTATTTCCCCTCAGCGGTCATTGTAGGTATGCTTGCCGCGATCGGCATCACAATTATCATGAAGCAGATTCCTTTGGCATTGGGCTTAGTGGAAACACATGCCTTCGAAATGGACAATGGACATGGTATTGGCGCCTATTTTGATACGATCGCCTCCGCGATCAACTTCGGTGCATTGATCATCTGTGCACTATCATTGGCAATCCTCATCTTCTGGCCATCTATTCCAAAGCTTAATAAGGTTCCGGCCCCATTGGTTGTCGTGATTCTGGGCGTAAGCTTAGCTTATTTTTTCAACGGCTCAGCGCTTCAATTGTATGATAAACAATTTGTTTTGGTCCCTATTGTCGGTTCTTTTGCTGAATTCACAGGATTATTTACCCAACCGGACTTCACACAGATTGTCAACAAAGATGTATGGATAGCTGCATTTACGATTGCAATTATTGCAAGCCTAGAAACCTTATTGAGCATCGAGGCGGTCGATAAAATAGACCCTTACAAAAGAAATACGCCAACCAACCGTGAACTCGTTGCACAAGGAATCGGTAATATGACCAGTGGACTTCTAGGCGGTCTACCCTTAACATCCGTTATCGTACGCTCATCAGCAAACGTCAATGCAGGTGGAAAAACGAGACAGTCTGCTATCATGCATGGTATGTGGCTATTGGTTGCTATGCTCGCTATCCCAACAATGCTGAATATGATTCCTTTGGCCTGCCTAGCGGCTATTCTTCTCCATACAGGGTATAAATTGGCTAAACCAAGTCTATTCACCTCAATGTACAAAAAAGGCTTAGATCAATTTATTCCATTTTTTGTCACCATTGTAGCGATCGTGTTTACCGACCTTCTTATGGGTGTAGGAATAGGCATTGTCGTGGCGACATTCTATATTTTGAGAGCAAATATGAAAAATGCTTTCAAATATAATATTGAAAAAGACAATGAAGAAGATAAGGCTGTCATTACATTAGCGGAGGAAGTATCCTTTTTGAACAAGGTTCCTATCCAACAGAAATTATACAGCTTACCAAAATCGATCAGTAAGATCCGCATCGATGGAACATTCAGTAAATTTATAGACAAGGATGTCATCGAAGTCATAAAAGATTTTGAGCAGAACGCGAGAAGTAAGGGAAAAGATATCGAGCTTTTGCAGGTTGTCTATAAAAAACCCTCCTCATAAGGGAAAGGCTTTCGACGTATCGCGTAAGCCATTACCTTCCATCGTTCTACCAGCAATCCTTGGTTGAAACAAGAGGAAGGATTATTGAACATCAAGAACAGATTTCAATAAAAAATAAGTTGTTTGAAGTAAACAATGAATTTAGACATTTGTATTATTATAATAAAATCGAAACGATGCCTTTGGGCAAGAGTGAAATAAGAAGAATATGGAAAATAAAGATTTAAAAATAGGATTTGACAATATCATAAAAGGAAATAAAGAGTGGATGGAATTCGTAAAGAATGACGCTACGGGACGCTTCCAACAACTTGCTAAAGGTCAAAATCCGGAAATTCTTTGGATCGGTTGTGCAGATAGCCGTGTGCCCGCAAATGAATTGACAGGTACAAAGCCGGGGGAGGTTTTCGTTCACCGTAATATTGCCAACATGGTCATTCACTCGGATATGAGTATGCTTTCCGTATTAGACTATGCCGTGAATGTGCTGAAAGTAAAACATGTGATTATCGCTGGTCACTATGGCTGCGGTGGTGTTGCGGCATCTTTAAGCCGTAAGCAGTATGGTATTATCGACAACTGGTTGGGCCATATCAAGGATGTCTATCGCTTACATAGCGCAGAGATCGATGCGATCCAAGAACATGATAAAAAAGTAAATCGCTTAATCGAGCTCAACGTACAAGAACAGGTTTTCAATCTTTGTGCGACGTCGATTATCCAAAACGCATGGAAAGAGCGTAATGATCTTGCGGTACATGGAATGATTATCAATATCGGCACGGGAGAATTGATCGATCAACACTGTACCTTTACCAATAATGATGAGCTAGGTGAAGTCTTCGCTTATAAATAGAGTAGTAACAAAAATCGGTAAAAAGGGACGAAATTTCGTCCCTTTTTTATTTCATATCCCAACGTTATTAAGTCTCTCCATTCCAACAGATACAGCTGCAATATTCAACCGCTCATGCTAAGCCGAATATCTACGATCTCCTAGCTAATATTTCACGGCGAATAATTAACTTTGTATTATGAGTGAAGAAAAATCATTAAATTTTATCGAGGAAATTGTCGAAGAGGATCTTCGTACAGGGAAGCATGGCGGACGTGTATTGACACGTTTTCCTCCTGAGCCAAATGGTTACCTCCACATTGGTCACGCCAAATCCATCTGCTTGAATTTTGGATTAGCACAGCAGTATAATGGCAAGACTAATCTACGTTTTGATGACACTAACCCTGTCACTGAGGACACTGAGTATGTTGAAAGTATCAAGAAAGATATTCAATGGCTTGGATTCCAGTGGGCAGCGGAATTATATACTTCAGATTATTTCGAGACACTATATAGTTATGCCGTTGATCTAATTAAAAAAGGTCTAGCTTATGTCGACGACAGTACTGCTGAAGAAATTGCAGCAGCAAAAGGTACCCCAACAGAACCGGGTGTTCCCACTCCCTATCGCGATAGGTCTATTGAGGAAAATCTAACCTTATTCGCGGCTATGCGTGCCGGTAAATACCAAGATGGTGAAAAAGTGCTACGTGCAAAGATTGATTTAGCTAGCCCCAATATGCATTTGCGTGATCCTTTGTTATACCGCATCAAACATGCGCATCACCACAGAACAGGGGATCAATGGTGTATCTACCCAATGTATGATTTTGCGCATGGACAATCAGATTCCATTGAGAAAATTACACATTCGATCTGTACGCTGGAATTTATTCCACACCGTCCACTTTATGATTGGTGTATTGATAAATTGGAGATTTTCCCTTCCAAACAATACGAATTTGCACGTTTGAATATGACTTATACCGTCATGAGTAAACGTAAATTGCTGCAGTTGGTCAATGAGAAGTTTGTTGAAAGCTGGGACGACCCGCGTATGCCTACGATCTCAGGATTGCGCAGAAGAGGGTACACACCTGCGAGTATCCGCAACTTCTGTGAAAAAATCGGCGTTCAAAAACGTGAAAACATGATCGATGTCAGTCTTTTGGAATTTTGTATCCGTGAGGATCTCAACAAAACGGCATGGCGCAGAATGGCTGTTCTTGATCCGATCAAATTGGTGATCACCAACTATCCTGATGGTCAGGTAGAGGATCTTGTTGGCGAGAACAATCCAGAAGTCGAAGGTGGTGAAGGTTCACGCTCCATTCCATTTTCAAAGGAGCTCTGGATAGAGCGCGATGATTTTATGGAAGATGCACCAAAAAAATTCTTCCGTTTAGGCCCTGGACTTTCTGTACGTTTGAAACATGCTTACATTGTCACCTGTCATGATTTTGTGAAAGATGAAAATGGCCATGTAACGGAAGTTCATTGTACGTATGTTCCAAACTCAAAATCGGGAGAAGACACTTCGGGATTAAAAGTAAAAGGAACAATCCACTGGATCTCTGTTCCACATGCAAAAGAAGCCGAAGTGAGACTGTACGACAGATTGTTCAATGATGAAAATCCTGCCGCTGCAGAAGATTTTAAAGCATCGATAAATCCTGAAAGCCTACATATCATTGAACGTGCTTACATTGAACCGGATCTTGCAAATGCAACCCCGGGGAAAGGATATCAATTTATACGATTGGGGTATTTTACCTTAGATACACATTCAACTCCAGCTCATTTAGTCTTTAACCGTACGGTTACATTAAAAGATTCTTGGGGTAAGGAAGTAAAGAAAAACGCGTAAAATCGTAACCTATAAAAAGAAGAGGTTGGAAGTGATTCCAACCTCTTCTTTTTATAGTGTATTCTTATCCCCAATATTCTCCAACATGCCGGATTTATATCCCCATTAATCTGGCTAAACTACAGCTCTGTCAACCTCTTGGAACATCAGCTCTCATAGATAAAGCTTCCCAAAGAATCCACTCCTGCTCGAAAATGACCACCTTTTATCAGGTTAGCTCGTTCTCAATCCAGATAACTGCTTGAAAACTGCCTGCCCGTTTACTTTCTTCGAACTGAAAAACTACAAGAGAAGATTTATGCTTTCCCGTACTTCTCTTTTTTTACAGCAGTAATTTATAAAGGTACATCATCTGCAATAAGAAAAACATTGTATCATTCATTTTTCAACCTGATTATCGTCACTCTTTTGCCGTGATTTTAGCAATAGTTTTACAGCAAACAAATACCCTTAATGATATGAAAAAGCTACTTTTAATTGCACTGACCTTCACCCTAGGCGCACTAAGTTTACAGGCACAAACAATCCCTAATCAACGCTGGCAAATGAGACTCAGAGGTGTGACAGTCATGCCAAACGAATCGGCCAATATTAATACCATAGGCGGAGACGTCGACATCAATACGAAATTTATCCCTGAACTGGACTTCACCTATTTCTTCACAAAAAACATTGCTGCGGAATTGATCCTTGGGACTACAAAACATAAAGTTAATACAACCGGTTCAAATTTAACTGCCATTGGTGGCAGTTCATCCAGCAATGTCGATCTTGGCAGTGTATGGCTCCTTCCACCTACACTGACAGCTCAGTATCATTTCTTCCCCGATGGTGCCATTAAACCTTATGTAGGTGCAGGAATAAATTATACCATATTCTATAGCGTCAACGCGGGAAAAACGGTAAAAAATGTAAAATACGATAATGCTTTCGGTTTTGCGACTCAGCTGGGAATTGATTTTAAGCTATCTGAAAAATATTTCGTGAATTTGGATGCGAAGTACATTCTTTTAAAAACAGATGTCAATGTTGATGCATCAAATCTTGCACCTAACTTATCCATACCGGCAAAAGTTGACATCAATCCCTTCTTGCTCGGCTTTGGAGTCGGCATGAAATTCTAATCATTTGGCTCATTCCCTATCCTATATGTATCGAGGCCTCTTCCAATATTTTAGAAGAGGCCTCATCTGTTTTTTTTACCTCAAGTATAGCAGTCAATTTACCGTTTAGGCAGACCGCGTAAATTTGGTTCAGTGTGTCATCAAAATTATTCTACTCCGTACCAATTTTGATATTGCTGTCTCAAGCGCTCAACACGTGCCAATCGCTTGGTATCTTTTGCTTCCAATAAAATAGCCTGGTACCGGTCTACAGAATCCAAACCGGTCTGAATATCATTCCACTCGAAGCTCAGGTTTTTCTTATCCGTCACCAACTGATGTAGATACTCCATATTTTCAGCCACATAATCAAGGTTTCGGTCCATCATCCTGTTGGCTAGCTGCGGTTGTCCCGAACGATATAGACTATCGATAATATCGGCATAATTGATGGCATCTGACATCGCATATACGCGATCGGGTAATTGATCGTATGCTTTTTTCGCTACTTCCCCAGCTTGTTTGACCTGACCATTGGCCAAGAGCATCCGGGCGGCTTTTCCAAATATATCACGGGCGTACATACTTGTAAAGCGAAACGAATCGGTATCCAAATACTGTGCATTTTTAACATTGCCCCATTGATACGTATGCATAATATTGTTATATAATGCTTCCATATTAACTAGGCCGGCCTGCTCATTTCGTTTTCCTGTCGACTGATCTGTAGCAGCGACAGGCATCAATCGGGAAGTAAAGCCCTCATTGACCAGGTATTTATCCAGGCCCAATTTAATGTCACTTGGCAGCATGTTCGAAAAATATATCGGTCTGTCCCAATGGTTATTTTCAAGCACCGATAACAGGGTTAAATCCGCCCTGGTCAGATGATCATTCGGAATTTCCCATTCCATTGCAGAAACAATAGCATCCTGAAAATAAGCCGGAACCGCATTTTTCTTAACCACCTCCTCTTTATCAACGCGCAATTGGACTTTCTTGGAAGGGAAATAGTTTTCCATATCACCTGAATTCAGCTGAACTTTATACTCCGGATCATCCGATGTGACAAACTGCAATAATTGCTGTATATCCACCGCATTATCAAGCTGTCTATCCACAAAAGGGATATAATCACGAACGCCTTTTTTTGTCTTTTCAGCTGGGATCGTCACGGGAAGACCTGCCGCTTGATACGTCGGCTGCTTCGCCTGCTGCATATACCAATCGCCAGTCAGATAACTTAATACCACAACCCGAACATCCGGGCGTACTCCTTCCACTTCTTGCAAATACCATACAGGAAATGTATCATGATCTCCATAGGTAAATAGAATAGCATTTGGAGCGCAGGATTCTAAATAATTACGTGCCATATCCCTTGCCAGCGATTTTTCAGAACGATTATGATCATCCCAATTTTGATGGGCCAAAATAATGGGACCGCCCAATAAAGCGAAAGAAATACCTGTCGCTAACGCATACCGTGTTTGTACAAAACGATTGAGAAACCGAACAAATGCTATTGCTCCCAGTCCGATCCAGATCGCAAACGCATAAAAAGATCCTACGTAAGCATAATCTCGTTCCCGAGGTTGCATAGGAGTTTGGTTAAGATAAACAACGATCGCTATTCCCGTAAACACAAACAGTAAGGTCAAGACCAAGGTATAAGGTTTATTGTTTCGATACAACCAGATCGCTCCGGCTATTCCCAGTAGCAATGGAAGGAAAAAATAGGTATTCCGGCTCGGGTCATGCTCCTGTGATTGGGATATTTTATCTTGCCCTCCCAAACGCCAATTATCCAATGGTTTAATCCCCGACAACCAGTTGCCGTCACTATAGGTCCCATACCCCTGCCTGTCATTCTGTCTACCGACAAAATTCCACAAGAAATATCGGGTGTACATATCACCCAGTTGAAAATTAAAAAAGAACTTAAAATTATCCGAGAACTGTGGCTGCTGCCCCTCCTTCAAATTGAGGTAACTCCTATAATAAGCCTGATGGGCTCCATCTTGACTATATATGCGGGGAAAGAAAGTTTCCTTATCAAACTTATACTTATCGACCTGACTAAAAGGAATATACCCTGATTCATCTTTGCGATAACCGGTTTTACTCTCTACACCAACGACTTGTGAATCATAATTGGGCCCTTTGAGTAAAGGTTCCCGGATATATTGCTCCCGGCTCAGATAACCCAAAAAAGAAAACACATTGTCCGGCGCATTATTGTTTAACGACGGATTGGCTTTTCCACGGATTAAAACCATAGTATAGGAGCTATAACCAAATAGAATAAAACAAAAGACCAGTAACCCGGTATGCAGTGTGTATTGCCGCTTTTTATAAGAATAATATAGCCCATAAATGAGGAAGCACCCCAACAGCAGACAAAAGAAGAAGATACCTGAGCCAAAGGCTAAACCTAATGAATTTACAAATAAGAGGTCTACCTTAGCTGCGAGAACGACCAACCATTGAATAATTCCCCACAAAACAGCCCCCAAGATCAGCACTCCTACCAAGAAAGCTTTTATTGTACCTTTCGCATTAACCTGTCCTGCTCTTCTGAAATAGACAACCATCGCTATAGCCGGAATTGCCAACAGATTTAATAGGTGCACTCCGATCGAAAGGCCCATAACAAAAGCAATAAAAACCAGCCAACGATCGCTACCTTCCTCATCTGCACGGACTTCCCACTTTAAAATTGCCCAAAAAACAATCGCAGTACACAATGAAGACATCGCATATACCTCGGATTCAACAGCCGAATACCAAAATGAATCACTGAAGCAGAAAGCCATTGCACCAACTAAGCCCGCAGCAAAAATTTGGAAATAATTCGATAATTGAACTTTCTCTTGCCTGTTGAGTATCTTTTTGGCAATTGCTGTTATTGTCCAGAATAAAAATGTAACAGTAAGCCCACTGCAGATTGCGGATCCAATATTCATCCAATAGGCGATTTTACCTGCATTACCCAAAGCCAGGTTGGAAAATATATTCTGAATAAGAAGAAATAATGGTGCTCCCGGTTGGTGTGCCACTTCCAGCTTGTAGGCACAGGCAATAAATTCACCACAATCCCACCAGCTTACCGTCTTTTCAACGGTGGAGATATATACACATGTAGCAATTAGTCCGCAAGCAAAGCCGAGTAGAGAATTTAATCTAGTGTACGTCATAAGGTCAATTTGGTCTATTGTTAAAATCTTTTTTAGCACTTTAAGTTAAAAAGTTATCCTGACTCCAATAAGTTAATTAACACTATTTAACACAAGTATCTGACTATAAACAGGCTATTAAACCCTAAATATAGCGATCGACCTAAACCACACGATCAAAATTCTGGACATATTTTAGGCTTTCACAACGAATACTACCATAAAAAAAGGGAGCTTATGCGCTCCCTTTTCGTTTTATTTTTATGAGTTAGGCTAGTTTTTCAACAATCTTCTTTGTTGGACCAGGATTACTCATCGTATAGAAATGTAAAACCGGAGCGCCAAATTTAATTAGCTCCTGACATTGCTGCACCAACCACTCTTCACCTACTTGTCTGACGTCGGCATTCGTTTTACATGCTGAAACAGCATCGCTCAGTTCCTCCGGAATATCTAAATGAAATATCCTTGGTAAGGTCACCAACTGTTTTTTCGTTGTCAGTGGTTTTAACCCTGGAATAATAGGGACATGGATTCCGTTGTCCCTACATTTTGTTACAAACTCCTTGTATTTTTCAACATTAAAGAACATCTGAGTCACAATAAACTCTGCTCCCATATCGACTTTTTGTTTCAGGTATTTAAAATCAGTATTGAAATTTGGCGATTCAAAATGCTTTTCGGGATAACCCGCTACACCGATGCAAAAATCAGTCTTTTCCGATGTGATAATGTCTTCATGCAGATACTTTCCTTTATTCATATCAGTTACCTGTTCCAATAGATCTGTTGCAAAGGCATGTCCACCTTCGGTCGGTATAAAATCGGCATCGCCCTTACGTGCATCGCCCCGTAATACCAAGACGTTATCTATCCCCAGGAAGTTCAAATCGATCAATGCATTTTCAGTTTCCTCTTTTGTAAAACCACCACATATCAAATGGGGCACCGCATCTACTTTATATTTATTCATGATTGCAGCACATATCGCCACTGTCCCAGGACGTTTACGATAGGAAACGCGTTCCAGTAATCCACTCGCATGCTCTTTATAGATATAATCTTCCCGATGGTAGGTTACGTCGATAAAAGGAGGTTTAAACTCCATCAGTTCATCCATGGTTTTAAAAATACTTTGGATGCCCTGCCCTTTCGCCGGTGGCAATAGCTCAAAAGAAAACAATGTTTTTCCTTTGGCATTCTGGATATGATCGATAATCTTCATTAAAAAACTGTTTTTAGTTTGGTTGGCTTACATCGAAACGCACACGTCGAGGAATCGTTTATCTACATGTAACTTATCTTTCCCACATGGAGTAGGGTAGAATTTAGCACCTTGAACAATACAGGTTGCTAAGGCTTCAACGGGTCTAGTCCCTCGGCCTTTCTCTATAAGCGTTGCTAATATCGTTTTAAAAAATCAAACGACAAAAATATTTTTTCGAAAAGGCAAAAATAGCGACAAAAAGACTGCAATAAATACGGCTTCGGATTCATTCCCAGGCAACAACAGGAATTTAGGCTCCACCAAATATAAAAGGCTCTAAAAAAACAGATAAAATTAACGATCGAGGATCATCGACCGCGAAGAGACTGACTACGCCACAACAGGATTGGCTAAAGATTCGTTGCTAGGGAATTCCGCAGATTTTTGAGATAAAACGTGATCAATAAGAGTCCCCTAACATGGTACTCCTCTTTCGATCCATATTTAAAACCATCAAATAAATATTGGTAGGCGACTAATGCATTTTTTTCGTTGTAAAATAATTCCTTCCAAGAATCGGGTACATCTGCCCATGCCTTGAGCACAATGCCATTCTCAGCATACATAATGGGTGATTCAACACCATCCATTCGATAATCGTGATGTGTGCCTGAACTTGATATGTGTTGGAAATAAGCGATAGAATAATCTACAAAATTCAATGCCCTGGCTTTTATCTCCTCTTCACTTTCTGATTTTACAGGGGCATTTCGCCATAGATTTACCTGGCTATCAAATTTGCTCGGAGTCTCCCGGATAGGGGTTTTATCTAACACAAAGTTGATATAAAGTTTTTCGCTAGTGGGTACACGTGCTGAGCTAAACTGTGAAAAATCACCTCTCAGCTGAACAAAATCGTTTTTTACCTTAACAATATCCAAAGCGAGACTACCCTTTTTCTCATCGGTCAATTCTAATCGATCGCCGTTAAATCTATACTTACCGTAGAGTAAGATATCATCGATCGCCATCACAAACTTATCTTTATCACGGAGGGAGAGAAAGGACCGATATATCGTCGGGTCATTACCATAGACATCTGCCTCCACATTTTGGGGTGATTCTCTTTTTACTTTATGATACTCCTCATTTGAATAGCCCAATATCATTTGGTAATTGCCTTCAGGAAAGTCCTTTTTCTTCCCAAAGAAAGCACAAGAAGACAACGAGAATAGGAATAGCAGCAGTAATAACGGTTTCAAAATAAATCAATAATTATGGCCAGTAATAATATACAGACCAAGATAAGAAATTACTGCAATAGTTCGTATACCGCTATTTATTTGAATAAGCTTGGGGATATGCTTATTCTTTATAAAGATCCACCAAGCCCTCTGGCAATTCAACTTCAATGATCTCCTCTTCGCCATCGATTCCTAAGATTAAATCATCGGACAATGGGAACATCAGTTCTTTACCGTCCATATTTACCGAAGCGACAAATTGCTGTGGGAATTCCTGAACATCTGTTATTTGCCCCAATTCACCATGGTTTTCATCAATCACTAAAAAACCGATTAAATCAGTATATCTAAAATCATCTGGATCGCGCTCGGGCATCTTATCATTGGAAAGATATAGCTTTTTACGTACAAGTACTTGAGCCTTATCGATATGATCCACATCCTCAAATGTCACATACGCTGTACTATTTTTTTGAAATTTAATGGTATCAACAAAATAAGGAACAAGCTTTTTGTTCACTTCCACAAAGACAACATCGATATTCAAACTCTCGTATTCCTCGAATTCAAAAAATAGTTGTACTTCTCCTTTAAGACCTCTTGTTTTACTGATGTAACCGATGTAAAAGCTTTGATCAATAGTCATATATTTCGTATTTAGCGATTAGCTGTGAGACATGATTTGGCAAACCATTAGCCTATTGGCTGTTTCAAAAAAAGCCGGCTCAAGATTGAGTCGGCTTTCTCGAATACTTTATGAAAGAATTAACCTTCAGTTTCTTCTGATGCAGGAGCTTCAGTCTCTTCAGCAGCAGTTTCTTCCGCTACAGGAGCATTTTTAGCAGCTACAGCAGCAGCTTTTTCTTCTTTTTTCTTAGCTTCAGCCACTAAAGCAGCTTTTTTAGCTTCAGCTTTAGTTTGTGCTAAACCATCTTTTTTACCAGAGATTCTTGCATCATTAGCTTCAGTCCAAGCTGTAAATTTAGCTTCAGCAGCAGCTTCATCAAAAGCACCTTTTTTCACACCACCTTGCAAGTGTTTTTTGTAAAGAACACCTTTGTAAGAAAGGATAGCGCGAGCAGTGTCAGTTGGTTGAGCACCTTTATTCATCCAATCCAAAGCTTTTTCAAAATCCAAAACGATAGTTGCTGGATTTGTGTTTGGGTTGTAAGAACCAATACGTTCGATGAATTTACCGTCACGTGGAGCGCGAGAATCCGCTACGACTACGTGGTAAAAAGGACGTCCTTTTTTACCGTGTCTTTGCAATCTGATTTTAGTTGCCATTTTTTAATTTTATTTTATGTATTCAACATATCCCCCGAGCTTCATACTAGAGGGGATGCAAAGATAGTTATTTTTTTCTAATCATCATTATAATTTAATAAAACTTCACTGAAAACGACAGGGTTAGCTCTTTCAACAAGCTCTTTCAACCGTAATACCTGCCCCTTAGACCTTCATCTTTTCTTGCTTCCATACGGAAGCTACAACAAACTTTTCAAAAATCAAGACAAAAAACAGTTCCTTCCTTCAAAAGGACATCTTTACCAAATCGGTAAGCAGGATGAACCGTTTGGGTACAGTACCTTCGAAATAGTCATCGACATTTTTGCCAATTCACTTTTTACTTTCTACCTTCATTCTATGAAATCTGTTGCGCCATTAAAAATACTAAAAGCTTCGGCCGGTTCGGGAAAAACCTTTAGCTTGACTTTACACTATCTCACACTCCTACTCTCCAACGAGAATAGCTATAAGGAGATTTTGGCGGTGACATTCACCAATAAGGCAACCGCCGAGATGAAAGAACGTATCCTCTCGGTACTCCATGGCTTGGCAACAGGCGATCCTAACCCTAAAATTGAAGATTTCAGAAAGCTTTTACTCCAGCAGCAGCCAGACTGGAATCCGCATCTGGTACAAGAGAAAGCTTTTCGGGTGTATCGACGTATCCTACATGACTACAGTCATTTTACCATAAGTACAATTGATGGATTTTCCCAAAAAGTTATTCGCGCATTTACGTATGAACTCAATCTTGATGCTGCTTATAAGATTGAAATGAATGTCAATAAAGTGAAAAATGACCTGACAGTCATGCTTAATCAATTGCTGGATGAACGACCCGACCTACTGGATTGGATTATCGCTTATGCGGAAAAGAAAATAGCAAAAAATGAAAATTGGAACTACCGTCAACAACTAATGGGTTTGGCAAGTCTTATTTTCTCTGAAAATTTTCAGGAATTTGATGGCTACATCAATTCTGCCAATCCAAAGGAGGTTTTTAATCTCCTCAATCAGGAAGTTGAACAGAAGATAAACTCCTTCACGGAAGCACTCTCCATGACAATTGAAGCCTTTAGTGAAACATTCAGGAATTTTAATATCTCCGAAAGTGACCTGAAAGGTAAATCGCGCAATAAAATAATCTCCGCTAGCAAAACCAATAAAAAAACGGAAAAGCTGAGCGCTTCCGAAATTGCCAAGGTACTGGAAAAGTATCTCCAGTTGATCGACAATGAAGATGCTTTTACAGATAGTGACAAAAATATACGGCATGATCTTATCGCCGCACTCAGCCCCATTCTGGCATCGTTCCAAAAGCTACACGATAATCTATCGGCTTACATTGCTTATCAAGCGGTACAAAGTAATCTCTATTACCTACGCCTGCTTAAGGAAATGAGCGACTTACTGACGCAATGGCGGCGGGACAATGGCGCTCAATTAATTTCCGACTCGCAGATTTTATTAAACAAACTCGGACTTGATGAAAATAGCGACCCAACATTTATCTGGGAGAAAATCGGCAATCGTTTTAACTACTTTTTGTTTGACGAATTTCAGGATACCTCGCGTATTCAGTGGAAAAATTATAGCCCACTACTGATCAATGCATTGGCAGATGCCAAAGGCACAATCAGCGAACACCTGATCGTTGGGGACGTCAAACAGAGTATTTATCGCTGGCGAAATGGGGATTGGCGTATACTCCTGCAACAGGTAGAACAACAGGTTGGTCACACCTTTCACTTAGACGAGGATAGCAAAACCACCTTTATCGAAAACGGAAGCCTTGACACCAATTTTAGAAGTCTTCCAAATATCATCCATTTAAACAATTACCTCTTTAGCAGTATTCCCCAGCATCTGCAACAGGTATTGAATGAAAAAGTATTCGAAAGCCTTGATGAAGAAGGTAAACAGTGGTGGATTTCTACTGGCAATGACACGATGCTGGTCAAAGCTTATGAAAACAGCCAACAGGAAATACCTGAACATAAAAAAGGGAAACTTGAGCAATTAGGATCTATCGAAATCTCCTACATTCCTGTCACTGATGGACGCTACAGAAGAAATCAGGTTATTGAAGAATCGCTACTACAACTATGTCAAAAAATAGGCGACTGGCTCGGTAGTGGACGATATCAGGCGCAGCAGATCGGTATCCTGGTACGGAGTAATGTGCAGGCTAAATTGGTCATCCAAAAGCTCATGGACTTCAAAAAAGAGCAGCAGCTTACATTTGAAGTGATATCTGGTGATGCATTATCCTTAGCAAGCAATGATTCTGTACTATTGTTGATCGAAACGTTGAAGGCTTTAGTCTATAATTCGGATAAACATACCATCCATAAAGCAAAGATGGTCTATCTATACCAGCATATTCAAAACAAGACAATCGATCAGAATGCATGGTTAAAATTTGCCGGCAATGACATCCGCGCACTTAAAGATTATCTCCCCGAGGCGCTGATTGACTCCTGGGAAATGGCGCAGAAACAGCCTTTAGTTCATTTAATTGAAAAACTCATTGAAATCTACGGTTTCACAACCACAGACAATATCCACCTCCCTTACCTCCTGGCGTTCAAAGATATGATCTCAGCTTTCTCCACCAATGGCGAACGTGGCATTATACAGTTCCTGGAGTTTTGGGAAGAAGATGGCAACCGGGCGGTGCTCCCTTCCAACGGAGAAATTAATGCGATCGAGGTAACAACAATCCACAAATCAAAAGGTCTGGCCTATGACGTTGTGATGATTCCATTCTGTTCCTGGGATCTCGATGGCATGATCAATGGCGATTTTTGGATAGAGACCTCGGATACTCCTTTTGCCCAATTGGGAAAAATTCCAATAAAATATACATCTACAGTCGGCAAATCTGTATTTTTCAAGCAATATTTTGAAGAGATGCTGTTCAACTACATGGACGCCCTCAACACATTCTATGTAGCAACAACACGTGCTGTTGAACACCTCTATATTACGGCTCCTTCCTTTAAAGAATCTGTTGACAAAAAAACGGGTGAAATTACAGGATATGATATTAAAGACGAATATATCAGCGATGTGCTCTATCAAGTCTTGGATAGCCCCATAGCTCCGTTTGCACTGGAAGAAAAAGGTGTACACATCGATCAAACGATCGAACAAAAAAAACATCAGGCTCAGAAAGACAATATTATTTCCCTTCGCCATTACCCCATTTCCAAAGAATTGGAAATGGCCTTAGAAAAATCGAGTACGCGTAACATCAATGATATTATGATGCTGGAAAAAGCCGCGCAGTACGGCATATTGGCCCACGATATTATGGCTCAAATTTCAAAGGAAGAAGACATCCATAAACTGGTACGCCAACTGATCCAGGAAGGAATCCTTTCCAAAGAGGAAGAGCCTTTTCTCATGCAGGAGATCAATCAGATCTGGAAGCACCCCCTAATCAATAAATGGCTCACCGGGAACTATAAAATCTGGAATGAAGCAAGCATTATTACCGCCAAGGGTGAGACCATTCGTCCAGATAAGGTCTTCACCTCCGTGGAAGAAACAATCGTTCTGGATTTTAAATTCACACAGACAGACTATATTGGGCACAAGTACCAAGTCGACAACTATAAAAAGAATTTGGAGAACCTTGGTTATAACAACGTTAAAGCCTATCTCTATTATGCGAAATCAAATCAATTAACTGAAGTAAAATAATAGCACGATGCAGACAGCCTTTCTAAAATTAGTAGCAGCAGACATTCAAAAACGTTTTGGAAACGATCTGAGTGAAATTGCCATCGTGTTTAATAATAAACGGCCGATTACCTACCTCAAAAAACATCTCTCTGAAGTGTATGGCCAGGCGATCTGGTCGCCGCAGTTTTTTACGATTCAGGAATTTTTCAGACTTTCGACCGATGATACCGAAGCCAGTCCTTTAACCCAATTTTTTCATCTGTTTAATATTCATAATGAGTTATTGGTAGCTGAGGGCAGGCAACCAGAAACGCTGGAAGAGTTCTATCCCATTGCCGAAATTATATTGAGTGACTTCGGTCAACTGGATTATGATCTCGTTCCCATCGAGCAGATCTATTTAGAACTTTATGACAATACCAAAA
Source organism: Sphingobacterium sp. B29 (assembly GCF_001952815.1). Taxonomy (NCBI): domain Bacteria; kingdom Pseudomonadati; phylum Bacteroidota; class Sphingobacteriia; order Sphingobacteriales; family Sphingobacteriaceae; genus Sphingobacterium; species Sphingobacterium sp. B29. The sequence goes on from NZ_CP019158.1 coordinate 6,208,035, forward strand.
TCGACATTGCTTTCCAACATCTCACGCAAGAACAGCAAGGGTTTATCCGTCAATTTTGGCAGTCTTTTTCTATTGCGGGGCATAGTGGAGTACAAGAGCGCTTTCTTCAACTTTGGAAAAGACTGCCGGTATTATATGATCGATTCAAAGAAAAGCTTAAAACAGAAGGCCAAACCAACTATCCAACAATCTACCGTGATCTGGTTGAAGGCAAGGCTACAAATCAGCAGTTTGCATCTTCCTTTCAGCATATCCTTTTTGTCGGTTTCAATGCTTTAAATAAAGTTGAGGCAAAATTATTTAGACAATGGCAGGACAAAGGCAGCGCACTATTCTATTTTGATGCCGATGCCTATTACCTGGAGGACACTATGCAGGAGGCGGGACTTTTTATCCGTCGAAATATTTTTCAAACAGGTTTGGTCAATGCGCTTGGCGATAGCCCGAACATTATAGGCAATAGAACCTCAACCGTAAATCTATATGCCAGCACCGGAAAAATCAGCCAAACAAAATTGCTCTATGATATCCTCGAACAGCACCATAAAGCGGAACAGACCTCTGCCATTCTTCTAGCAGATGAAAACCTACTGGTTCCTTTGCTACAGAGTCTACCCGATGTCAACCCCAACATCACAACGGGATATCCACTGACGCAGTCTCCCATTTTCGGTATCCTGGACCTATGGATGGATGTACATTTGGAGATATCACAGTTCAAGAGGCGGAAGATTCCTTATCAGGTCATAGAGACCTTTATCAACCATCCGCTCAGCATGGTTTCTTTAGCAGATAAACTTCAGATCCAAAAAGAGATTGCCGACAAACAGCTCTTTGAGATCGCATTGGAGGAACTTCATCTCAAAAGCTCCCTGCCTCAGTTTTTTGTGCCAATCGAAAATTCGGCACATTTGATCCCTGCGCTCATTCTGATCGTCGATGACCTATTGCATAGCATCTCTTCTCAGGAGCGCATCCGCCAAATTGACAACAACCTTTTGATCGAAACAAAGAAAACGTTAAATCAGCTGCTACTGGGCTTTGAAACAGTTGCGCCCTTAAGCATCAGCTTCCAGATTGGCCTGATTAAAAAAGCAATCGCTCCAATAAATTCAGCGATAGAAGGAGATCCGCTAGAAGGAATTCAGATTATGGGACTCTTGGAGAGCCGTTGTTTAAATTTTGACAACGTATATATTTTAGGCGCAAATGAAGGCATTCTACCCAAAACGTCCAATTCACCGACCTTTATACCTAATAGCCTGAGAAGCGCTTATGGCCTTCCCATATTGGAGAATCAGGATGCACTGTCAGCTTATTTATTCTATCGCCATTTTCAATACAGTGAAGGAATACATATTTTCTACAATGGCTTAGTAGACGAAAGCTCTACCGGCGAAGAAAGTCGCTTTATCAAACAGCTGGAGTTTGAAAGTAAATTTCAGTTTGACCGAAAAATTCAACAACAGACCATCCAATTTGCGGATAAGGCGCAAGAGATTGTCATCGAGAAACGTGGTCAAGTCTGGGAAAAGATATATCAGGATTTTATCGTCAACCAGAAAAGGATATCTGCAACGGCACTAACAACTTACCTGCAATCCCCGCTACAGTTTTTTTTAAAACATATTGCCGGTATCAAAGAACCACCTTCAATCTCTCAGGAATTTGAGATGAATAAACTGGGAACTGTCATCCATAATGTCATGGAGAAGATATTCCTACCTTTCAAGGGGCAGCAGGACTTTACACCGACAACTGTCTTACGGCACGAGATCGACAAAATAGAAGCACAGGTGATTCGTGAAATAGGCCTGCAATATCAGATCGAATTAAAGACAACACATGACTTAAACAGCCTGCAGCGGATCATGCTGAAGATTGCCTGCGAGTATGTCAAGATGTATCTTGAATATGACATCAACAACTACAAAGCATTTCGGATTATTGAACTCGAGAATGACAACGATTATGTACTGCCCTTTCCTATTGAGATCAATGGAGAAGAACAACAGGTCACACTTTACGGCATCATTGACCGTGTAGATGAGGTCGTAACACACGACGATCGTATTATCAGTAGAATTGTTGATTACAAGACTGGTGGAGACTCGATCATATTCAAAGAAATCGACCAGGTATTTGCGCCAAATACCGAAAATAAAGCCATGGTGCAGACGCTATTCTATGCCTATGTATTCGAACAAAAGACAGGAAGGAAACAACTCGAACCTCATCTCTATGTCGCCCGTAAAATGCGGGAAGAAGGGACATTATTCAGTGGTAAATCGGGAATATTGACTGATGAATTCCTTGCTTTCCAGAAAGAAAATTTTGTCAGATTCCTGCGAGATATTCTTCAGGAAATCTTTAACCCAGATGTTCCATTTCGGCATAACCCGGACGCAATGATTTACCCAAGCGACCCTTATACACTATTCTACCGGGAAGCTAGCAAATGGGACGATACAGAAGAATAAAAAAGCCTTATTGCAGTGTGAGGGTAAGCTAGGTTTGATACATAAAATACGCTAAAAAACAAAAGGGGACATTTTACTGTCCCCTTTCTATATTAACGTTTGTTTCTTTTAATTGCTTTATTGGCTCGACGCTTTGCTGTATTAATTTTATAATGGAACCAATGGTCTTTGAAGATCTTTCGCATCGTATTGTCAAAATGCCTTGTGATAAACAGATTACGCGCCCCCTGCAATTTCTCACTGATCGAATTTGCTAACGCCCTAACAGAAATCGAATAGCCCTCTGTCTCATACTGAATATAGTGCCACCAGCCTGCTGGCATATATAAGGTCTCTCCAGGATGAATGACAGCTTCATAACCATCTAGGTACTTTATCCCGGGATATTCCTCTTCACTACTATATTTGGGGTTTGCAATACTATGAAAATTGTATGGCAATTTGTACATCAAATCAGATTGATCATTTGGAAAAAGCCAAATACGTTTTAATCCTTGGAATTGAGAAATAAACACGTGTGACATATCAATATCGAAATGATTACGGGTACTTGACCCCTCTCCACCAAAGAACATAAACGGCAACCATTGCAATACCTTACCGCCTGTAACATCGTTATAAATAACATCGTGTTTCAGTTCAGGACGTATCTTGAGTAGATTGAACAAAAACAACCGTAACTCTGTAGGCTCTTTTGTGATCAGATCCAAATATTCTGCAAATGTCATATGGCCAACAGGAGCACTGGCAGCACGGTCCATTGATTCTTCCTCTTTTCCATAGACATCTATCTTTATATCTCCTGCGATTTCCTTAAAGTAATCATAACTCCATTTCTTCCACGCTGGACTTTCTGCACTGATAAAATCTGATATGATTACAGGAAAACCTGGTTTCAGATAATTCTTTAAAAAGTCCTCTGATTGAATGCCCGAAATTTTATCAACTTGCTTTAACTTCACGACTGACTAATTTTGCTTAATTACAAACATAAAAAAAATATTTCTATCAAATTTTAAAAATACTGCCTATGCTTTATTTTTAATTGGAATAAATTACTCCAAGCAATTTAATAGAAATATACTTAAAATCTCAATGACCATCGTCACTTTTATTACATTTTAACATCATCGATTCGACTCGCCACCATTTCTATACCCCTACAGATAAAAATACGATTCATCTATCTTTCATACAAGATGAACATACCCCACAAATTGATCATCCGGCCAATTCGTAAAATTGTCATCGTACCATTCCCGATTCGGAATGATAAAACTCAACAGCAACGCCCGTAAAAGTCTTTACAGATCCTTGCCGATCTTAAACTGCACACATAACAAAAAAAGGGTCTTAAGAACCCTTTTTTTGTTATTTACCTTATGTTAGGCTATTACTTATTTACCTTTTTGATATATTCTTCAACAGCCATCGTCATACTAGGCGCTTTTGGTGTTGGAGCAGGGATATCTAAAATCAATCCGTGATCTAAAAGAGCCTGTTGAGTAGAAGCACCAAATGCTGCAATCCTTGTATTATTCTGCTTAAAGTCAGGGAAGTTATCATATAAGGACTGTACACTTGAAGGACTAAAGAACACGATAACATCGTAGAAAACATCTTTCAAATCAGTCAAATCGCTTACAACAGTTCTAAAAAGCACAGCCGGTGTAAATTTATAGCCGTTTTGTTGTAACCAATTACTTGTTTCCTCATTGGCCACATCCGAACAAGGGAACAAGAAATTCTCCCCTTTGTGTTTTTTCAATACCTCTTCAAGGTCTTTCGCGGTCTGTTTACCAAAGAAAATCTTCCGTTTTCTATATTGGATATACTTTTGAAGATAGAGGGCAATCGTCTCTGAAATACAGAAATATTTCATTTCTGCAGACACTTCAAATCGCATCTCTTCACAAATTCTAAAATAATGATCTACAGCATTTCTGCTCGTAAATATTACGGCAGAATAATCTGCTAAATTAACCTTATCCCTACGCACATCTTTGGCAGGAACTCCTTCTACGTGTATAAAACCTCGAAAGTCTAATTTTAACCCGTATTTCTTTGCTAAATCATAATAAGGGGACTTATCGTTTTCAGGTTTTGGTAAAGTCACCAGTACACTTTTTACCTTCTTTGCTCTTTCTACGTCTGAAGTTTGCATATTAACCAGTTTTAGCTCAATAATCTTAACAGTATTAATATTGGTGCTATTTCTAGGCAACAAAGGTACAAAATTAAATAGGAAATTGAAAATTTATACATAGACATAATATGAGTCGCTGTCTTAAGAAACCGATAGAAAAAGAGTAAGGCCACTCCAACAATAGCCAAATGCAGTACAACTCCTACCGATGTCAAAGGCACAAGACTCAAAATTAATAGTACAGGAAGCATTAAAAAAAAGTGTATTGAAATAAATCAGATACAGCACGGTCACATATTCCTTTACCAACTTTCTAATTTGAAAAACAAAGGATAGGAATCGGATAAATCCGATTTTTAACGCAAACAAAGCACCAACCATTCCCGCAGTCTTCATATAATTGGGAAAAGTAATAAAATCGAATCTATTTAATTCATATGCATAAAATAGACTTACAAATAAGCCTATTGCCCCAGAAAATAATATAAATAGAAAAATAAATGGCCAAGATGTCAGGATCGTATCCTCTTTGCTTACAGACAATAAGACCCTATCATCCCAGTACCCCTGAAAAACCAATTTAATATCAGAAGGGAAAAATACCCGAATCAACCCAACACCAAAAATTAATGCGAGAACTGTAAATAAAATCCAGTTTTCACGATGAGCCTTGAGCGTTCCATATTGCCGATCCAAATTGCTACTTCTTAATTTGCTCTGAAAATACTGCTGAACATCAAAATTATAAATGTTATGAATCCTTAAACCTTCCCCGTTCACTGTTACGATCCGATATTGATTCTGTAACGCAGGATTCAAGGATGCCAAAACTTTCTGGTTTGGCGATTCAACAGAATCCTTTACGATATTTAGACTATCAGTACTAACTGTACTGCTGTCCTGTACAACCGTCCGAAAAGTCCGCCGCTGCGCATTCAATCCCGTAATTGAAAACAGCAGTAGTACTACAAATAGAATATGATATTTGAAGATAGTTACGCTCATTAAAATGAATTGTCTCTTAACGGTAATGAAATGCTCATGAACCGTCTATATTCGAAACTCTTTAATTGTGGTCGTAAAGTTAGGATAAAAAGTTATATTGCATTCAAAAAATCTTCAGAGAACATGTACAAAGAAATCATACGTTGTCAATGGTGCGGATCTGATCCGCAATATGTCGATTATCACGATAAAGAATGGGGACGACAAGTCCACGATGACAAAACTTTATTTGAATTTTTGATCTTAGAGTCTGCACAAGCCGGCTTAAGCTGGATTACGATTCTTCGGCGAAGAAAGGCATACCAAGAAGCTTTTGCCAATTTTGATGTTGATCAAGTCGCTGCTTATACCAACGAACATGTTGCTAGACTTTTGGTCGATTCGGGAATTATCAAACACAGGAATAAAATTGAATCCACCATTACCAATGCACAGCATTTTAAGAAAATCCAAGCAGAATATGGTAGCTTCTACGACTATTTATACACCTTTTTGCCTGAAAAAAAACCAATTGTCAACCACTGGACCAGTCTGCAACAGGTACCTGCAACTACAGCGATTTCTGATAAAATAGCAAAAGACATGAAGAAAAGGGGATTCAAATTTTTCGGTTCTACCATCTGTTATGCTTATATGCAGGCCGTTGGAATGGTGAACGACCATATCGAAACCTGTTCGTTTAAATAAGTTAACCATTAAAATGCGCATAGGTTTCGCAAACACCAATTTATAGGAATCAAAACCGGTTCTCTACACCATAAAAACAGACCGATAAGAACAGCAATACAACATATGAATCAAATCGACCTAAAACAAAACCAATTGGTATTAAAAGAAAAAAGGGGGCCTCTAATTGCCAGACTATTCATCTATTTACTTACCATATTTTCTATAATTCTACCCCTTGGTGGCGTCACTGTCAATGTATCCAATAGCGGGCTGACAATTGTGAGTGTTATCATGCTTGGCTTATTTGGATTAATAGCATACTATATGCTCCGTGTTTCATTATGGAATACCTATGGCGCTGAAATTATTGAATTTCAAAAAAACAAAATCAACTACACCGCCGACTACCAATGGTTTAAAGGGGGTCAAAAAGAATTTGATTTTGAAAAGATAGACTTTACAATACAAAAATCGGGCTATGAGGAAGATAACAAAGGTGTTTTAGTCATTAAATTTGATGAAAAGGAAATACTTGAAACTGTCTCCAAACTACCGTTATCAGATTTAGAAATTTTACGCATAAATCTGAAAGAATTATACAACGATCAAACACCTGAATAGATCAAAATTCTATAGTTAAAATCTAATGATCACTTGTTAGTACATTAGACTGCTACGTTTTTATAAATATCAGGGAGATTCCGACAAAGACCATTAAAATCCATACCATACCCAACTACAAATTCTTTACTTATTTCAAAGCCAACATAGGTCAATTCCTCGAAATGATACTGCAGCGCCTCAGGTTTCACCAAAAGTGCACAGGCAATCACACTCGCTGGATTTAATTTTTTTACGGCATCCAAGGTATACTTCAGGGAATGCCCGGAGTCGACAATATCTTCTACAATAATCACATCACGGCCTTCAAGATCGATACCAAGTCCTAAAAGCTCGTTTAATTCAGATTGCCCGGTTCCAATATAAGAAGCCAACTTAATAAACGACATCTCACAAGGAACATCAATTTGCTTAAGCAAATCTGCCATAAACATAAAACATCCATTCAAGACGCCTATAAAAACAGGCTGTTTGTGTTCATAACGCAGGCTTATATCAATCCCCATCAAGCGCACTCGTTTCTGAATTTGCTCCTCTTCAAATAAAGGTTCGAAAAGCAGTCCGTCAATTTCTATCTTTTTCATGCTAATATTCTTCTTTCAGCACAGGCACTATTTGTGTGTGTCGTTTTCTTTTTCCTCTTTTTTACGCCCTAATATCTTGTCAAATAGCGATCGTTTTGGTTTCTCCTGCTCACTAGCCTCCTCCTCTTTCTTTTCTGTTAGATCCATTTGTTTTAGCTTCTTCGGAACAGATACATGCTCAAGATTGTCGGTAGGAGAACTACTTTCGAGACGATCGAACAACAATGGATCATCCCCCATATCTAATACATCAACAGAATCTACCACAGCTGGTCTTGCTGCCCGCAGATGCGGCTGCAGAACAACTTCATAAAAACCATAATTTGAAGTTGTTGAATCCACACTAATCTGCCCTGTTTTGGTCATAATATGACCATAGGTATTAAAATAGCGCAACATATTCCCTTTCAGGTGCCCTGTCCAGTCAAAAAAGTTGAGTCCCTTTTTAGGACGCGGAACAATGCTCGACAAAAATATACTTTCTCCAAGCCCTAATTGCGCTGGTGTTTTCCCAAAATAATAGCGTGCAGCTTCGGTAATACCATATACATTATTTCCCCACTCGATGACATTCAGGTAAACCTCGTACATGCGTTTTTTACTCACTTGCTGCGAGCGTTCCATCAGCCATACCAGCAAAATTTCCTCCAGCTTCCGTACAACCGTCTTATTGCGATTTAGAAAAACATTTTTCACCAGTTGCATTGATATCGTACTCGCCCCGCGCTTAAATCCTTTTTCCTTAATGTTTGTAGCAATAGAGAGTTTAAAAGCTTTCTCCTCAAAGCCCTTGTGCTTAAAGAAAAATGGATCTTCGGTATTGATCAAACTAATCTGCATATAACGGGATATTTGATCTATAGGTGTAAAATTAGGATTTTGAGGTCCGACAACAATTTCCCGCATCGGCTTACCATCTTCATAGGCTGTATACGTGAATGGTGTATTTAACATCGCAATATCGGCCTCCCCCCATTTGACAACTTTTAAATCCCTATCATCCATTTTGGAAGAGAAAAGAAGCTTTTCGGGCTTTTTGATTTCGAGAGCAAAGTTCAGATCGTATTGAATATGCCCCTCCACCTGAATACCGTCTAAGCCAGGAAATAATCCAACTGGCATGGCATCAAAAAAGTGCTGAGCCTCTATCCTATCGGTATGAATGGCGAGGAAGAGTTCTTTTTCCGGCTTGTGCACATATTTGATATAAGGAGAAAACACGAAATCTTTGACCTGAACGGTACTTTCTTTGCTCACTTCAATCGATGATGCTCCAATATTCAATGCCCCCTGCATGATGGCCTCAGGAAAAATAACATCTTTACTAGAAATACGCCAGTGATTTACTTTCAGATTTTTAAATCCCCATTGCCCATGCAACTCCAGCAACTCCTTATTTCTTCGATGAGCCTTGTCCAATCGGAAGGATATTTCATCAAAACTTACCGCGAGACCAAATTTGCGCTGTAATAGTGGAAGATTTACCTCTTTTTTATCGGAAAAAAGACGAAGGTCACATTCTTGATTATCTGAATCAATCGTTCCGGTCAGATTCCAGGCTGCCTCATGGTCATTTAACAGAAACTTGGTTTCCATATCTCCGCCGTCTATCACAGCAGAAGGAATTGCAATGCGTTGTGAAGTACTGTCGTCACGATAGGAAAACTCAAGGTTCTTGAGATCGAGGTCATTTGGAATCTTAAAAAATACATTTTTCAACAATCGATCTGCCAAGGCCGCCAGATTCTGCTTTGGGTTATCATTTTCAATAGTATCCTTTTTCTGCTTCTTGAACAGGAAATCGTAGTTACTGATCGAATCCTTTTTAACAAGAGAAACCTTCCCATTATCTAAAAGAACTTGTCCTAACTTCACATCCCCAAATAACAAAGGCCACAATTTTACAGACACTGTCAAATCATTGATTTGAGCCAGTTGATCCCTATTTTTGGGCAATAGCTGTATATTCTTAAACTGTACGGCATTAATCCCCTGGAAAGCATAATATTGAATCTTCAATTCCATATCATACTTTTCAAGCAACTTCGCTTTCGCTTTGTTGATTGCTCCCATGAGCATGGCATCTCTTTTCTGATAAGCATAGGTGCCTACTGCGATCGCCAAAACCAAAATAGCAGCTAAAGCAATATAAAGCCATCGCCATTTGCGGGACTTAAAAGATGTTATAAATCGATTGGACATAATTATTACTTAATGCAAATTCGTGCATATCAACAGTCAAACTTAGATAAATTTGGCTGCATATACAATTATAATTCACTGAAACCAGGATGGCCTTTATCCCTTTCTACAGTCCGACAAAATTATTTAGAAAACAGGTTGGTTACCCGAAAACGAAAATGGACTGGATAACGGATCTTTCCTAAAGATTAGGAGTACGATACAGTAATCTTAATCCCATTAAAAACAAAGAAATGACATGAAATTGATCCGCAATGAGTAGTTTTGTAATCCATGATTACAAATGAATATTAGATGGTTACCAAAGAACAAATATTAAATGCATTATCCTATGTTGAAGAGCCTGATTTAAAAAAGGATCTTGTAACATTGAATATGATTCAAAATATCGAGATCGAAGGTGAAAAAATTTCTTTCGATGTCATTTTAACTACACCAGCTTGCCCGCTTAAGGACCATATTGAGCATGCCTGCCGAAACGCCATAGCCCATTTCATAGACAAAAACCTAGAAGTCAACATCAATATGACTTCCAATGTGATCGGGAAACAAGGCGCGCAAGTATCAGGTATTAAAAACATCATCCTGGTATCTTCAGGCAAAGGTGGAGTTGGTAAATCTACTGTCGCTGCAAATCTTGCACTTGCACTCCATGCTAAAGGAGCTAAAACAGGTCTTTTAGACGCCGACATCTATGGGCCATCGCTTCCGATTATGTTTGGCCTAGAAGGTGCCAAACCGGGTTCGATAGAAATGCCAAACGGCCAGGTTAAAATTGAACCGCTTGAAAAATTTGGACTGAAGCTACTTTCAATAGGATTTTTCACTGATCCAAACCAGCCTATTCCATGGCGTGGACCGATGACAACCTCGGCCATCAAGCAGCTTTTTAACGATGCACATTGGGGTGAACTGGATTATTTGGTTGTTGATATGCCTCCGGGCACTGGTGACATCCATATCACCGTATCACAGACATTCCCGATTGCCGGTGCTGTGATTGTCACAACCCCACAGCACGTTGCCCTGGCTGACGCTGTCAAAGGAATTGGAATGTTCTTAATGGATAGCATCAATATTCCATTATTGGGTGTCGTGGAAAATATGGCCTATTTTACACCAGCTGAACTGCCAGAGAATAAATATTATATTTTTGGTAAAGATGGTGGAAAACGTCTTGCAGAAGAATATAAAGTTCCTTTCCTTGGTGAAATCCCTTTGTTAAAAGGCATTTCTGACGCAGGAGATAATGGTTTCCCTGTTGCCATAGATACCGAAGATCCTGTAACGAAATCATTTTTAACGATCGCAGAGAAAGTTGCCCAGCAACTTTCCATTATCCATAGCCAAGGGAGATAGTTAGTTAATAGTACGCTCTTGCGCTTCACCATAAAAAAGGGCTTTCATACGTATGAAAGCTTTTTTATGAAATGTCATCTAATGATTAGATAGCAAGCTCCAGCAATACCGGGCAATGATCGGAATGTACCGCATCCGGCATTATACTGGACGATTTGATTTGTTCCGCCAAAGGTTTTGAAACCATATTATAATCAATACGCCAGCCCAAATTCTTTGCACGAGCCCCTGCGCGATAGCTCCACCAACTGTAGTGGTGTGGATCAGGATTTAAATGGCGGAAAGAGTCAATATAACCCGAATTAATAAAATTCTCCATCCATTCGCGCTCTTCCGGAAGAAATCCCGAAGAATTTGCATTTGATTTTGGATTGTGAATATCGATGGCACGGTGACAAATATTATAATCACCACAAACGACCAAATTCGGTTTTTCGATCAAAAGCTTATCGCTATATGACTGAAAATCCTCCAAAAAACGGTATTTAAAATCCTGTCTCACATCTCCTGTTGTACCTGATGGGAAATAGGTACTCATCACGGAGACCTGATCAAAATCAGCACGGATAATACGTCCTTCAAAATCATAATCTTCATGGCCGCAACCATACTCAATATGCTTAGGTGTGATCCGCGTAAACAAGGCGACTCCGCTATAGCCCTTTTTTTGAGCTGGATACCAGTAATGCTCATAGCCCATCTGCTCCAACAAAGCAATTTCGGGAATCTGATCCGGTGTAGCTTTAATCTCCTGAAGACATATGACATCCGCATTTACAGTTTTCAACCAGCCTAACCAATCTTTCTTCAAGGCTGCACGTAAACCATTCACATTATAGGTTACTATTTTCATTTTTTGAGTATTGAGATTCTAAATAATAGGAAAAAAAGCGCTTCAATCCCTGATTTGCGACTTCATAAAAACATTAATAATCCTTAGAAGAGAACAGATCACCGATTTTAGAAAAGATACCAGTCTGAGGTTTTAGACCTTTCAGTTCCCGCTCTAAGTTTAACGCTTCTCGCCTCGTTAGCACATGCATGTTCATCTTTTGGCCGACTTCTGGTCTATCGTGCTTATCTGTTTTCACAGCTGCAATCTGATCGATAACATCCACTCCCTTGACCAACTCACCAAATACAGTATAATTCCAATCCAAATGAGGTGCGCCACCAATAGTTGTATAAGCCTGACGCTGTGCTTCCGAAAATTTCTTACCATTCATCCGTGTTTGCTCCAAACGATTAAGATCTTCAGGTGTGAATACCTTTCCCTGAACAAGATAAAACTGAGAGCCCGAAGAAGCTTTTGCAGGGTTGTTATCCCTAGCCGCTCCAATGGTCCCTTTTTTATGGAATAAACCGTCCTGAATCTCTGCAGGAATGGTATACCCTGGTCCTCCATTACCCAGCTGTGCTCCTCCAACAGCATTTCTTGAGTCAGGATCGCCTCCCTGGATCATAAAATTCTGGATGACGCGATGGAACAAGGTTCCGTCGTAGTATTTACTTTTTGCTAATTTCACGAAGTTATCCCGATGTTTTGGTGTCTCATTATACAACCGCAGCACACAGGTCCCCTTGTCAGTAACGATCTGTACGTATTTAAACTCGGGTTTAGCCGCAAATGCTAAAACCTGCAAAAAGCAGAATACTGCTATTAAACTAGCCTTTAAAAATCTCATCTGTTAATAATTATATGTTCCCATTTAGAACTTCCTCTTTTTTCAATTGTGTTATCTTTTAGATAACGTTTAACTCTTCAAAATAATTTATGATCAAGGACTTCATAATCAGTTCTTGCTCCAAAAGAGTATAGTTAGGAATAGGTTTTACCAATTCCCAATGTGGCCACCCTTCTTCATCCAGACCTTTCAGATTATAAAATCCCATAGCACTGAAAAGACGACACGTCGCAATGTGCATCAACTCTTCTTTTTCTCGTTTTGAGAATTTTTGGGCACCTTTGCCCAATTCCTGAACACCAATAAGGAATAAACAGACCTTGATGTCAGGCTTTTCCATATCGAATAGCGAAGCAATTTCATCCTGTAGGATGTTCCACTTCTTATTTACTTCTGCTGCCTTCATTTTTTTGTTTTAAACAAACTAAGATAAATTTACGATGATTTGCAAGCATATTAACGCACAGATAAATATAGTTATGCTGTTGGATTCCCTCCTTTGGCAATAACCTCTGCACAACGTTGATCAATCATCTGAAACACGGGATCGAACAAATTATCATCAAAATACGGATCAGGAACAACATCATCTCCCAAAAACAATTTAACTTTGTGCAGATCTTCCTTATCAATCACCTGAGCGCATACATCTGCATAGTTTTGTCTATCCATTACAAATATAAGATCGTATTCGGAAAAAAATTGCGGTTTGAAATGCCGAGCCCGCTGACCGGAAATATCGACACCATATTTCTTTGCAATTGCTATAGCTCTACGATCGGGGGCTTCACCAATATGCCAGTCGCCTGTACCCGCCGATTCAACGACCCAGTTTAATTGATTATCTGCTGCTTTTTGTTTCAATATACCATGTGCAAGGGGAGAACGACAGATATTTCCCAAACAAACCATTAAAATCTTCATCTCTATAATTTTTAAAAGCTATCAAAGAGTAGCAATACCACGCTATGATCCAACTAAACGGTGCAAAGAACGCGATTAGCCGACATAATCAGGTTTTCATGCTTGTCAATAGCAAAATATGTAATAAATCACAAGGCCATAAAGGCCCAGCATAAAAAGTGCTGGAGCTCTATCGGCACTTCATTCCGCAAAATAGCTAAACTAAAATGATTAAGGAAACAACCGGCTTAAAATTGACTTACTTCTTACCAAGTGTCCTAGCTTTCCCATAAAGTCCTTCTGATTCCGGATCCACCGCCAGCAATGAAAACAGACTGGAGAACTTTGCTGTCCAATACCCCAATTCAATGAAGCCAATGAGACTAAACACTTTTCATTAAACCAAGTGTAGCGAGCTGAATGATATCGTCATAAAAAATACGATCAATAACACAAAGCATAAAAAAGGTGGCCTAACCTTACGGTTAGAACCACCTAAACTATATTAATCAACCAATTCTTAATTCAATGCTTAATATTCTACAGGGAAGCTCAATTGAACAGCGCCACCTTGCGGAGATACACCTTTCAATCGTACAATATTGCGTTGTGTTGCGCCGAGAGCAGCTTCAACATCATCTACTGTATTTACAGCTTTTCCATTCACCTCTGTAATGACCAGTCCACGCTCTACACCGAAATAATCAAAGATACCACCACGGTTCACTTGGGTTACAACAACTCCAGAGTTTACACCCAGTTCCTTTTTCTTCTGAGCAGAAGCAGGAATAAAGCTTGCTCCTAATTTATTGTAAATCTCCGTTGCACTTTTAGAAGCTTTTCCGCTAGCGCTTGCAGTCTTTAAGGATTCTTCGCCTTTTAACGTCAACGACACTTGTTTTTCCTTACCATCACGTTTGTAGGTGATATTCACTTTATCACCAGGACGCAGACGACCTATTGTCTCTCCTAAAACTGGCGATCCTGTAATTACTTTGCCATTAATTTTAGTCAAGATATCTCCTTTTTTGATACCGGCAGCTTCTGCTGCACCACCAGCTACAACATCTTCGACAAATAACCCGTTCACGTCCGTAATACCTCTTTCTTTAGCTAACTCAGACGTGACTGGTTGGTAATTAATACCAATATAACCTCGTTTTACATTCCCAAATTCCACAAAGTCATCAGCAATTTTTTTCACTAAGTTCACAGGAATTGCAAAACCATACCCCGCATACACACCTGTTGGAGAAGCAATAGCAGAGTTAATACCAATCAATTCACCAGCAGCATTTGTCAATGCTCCACCGCTATTCCCCTTATTAATAACTGCATCAGTTTGGATAAAGGATTCAATAGCCGAACTTGCTAGAGGCTGATTCGTATTTCCTCCAAAAGGATTACCGCGTTGTTGCTGACCTTCTCTTAAGATACCAATATCACGGCCAGTAGCACTAACGATACCTGCTGTTACAGTAGATTGCAATCCAAGTGGATAACCAAAAGCCAATACCCATTCACCAACATTAACATTATCTGAATTACCTAATTTAACAACAGGAAGGCCTTTTCCAGCAACCTTTAACAGAGCAATATCTGTATTTGGATCCCGGCCAATTAATTTAGCTTCAAACGTACGCTTGTCTGTTAGTACCACTTCAATTTTATCTGCATCTTCCACCACGTGATTGTTGGTTACAATATAACCATCATCTGAAATAATTACACCTGATCCGGATGCTTGTATAGGCTGGGACTGCATCTGACGACGTCCGCCACCCTGTGGCATGCCAAAAAACTCCTCAAACATATCGAATGGAGAACCCTGTGATTCCTGAGATCCCTTACGCGTGTACGTTGTTTTGATATGTACTACGCCCGGAGAAACGGCAGCAGCAGCCTGGGTAAAATCAGGATTACCTGTCGAAGACATGGCTCCTACTGGGTTGTTCGCAAAATAAACTTTTTGTTTGTCTTCGAAAGACTTACCATCAAACTTCTTATTCTCAATAAGCTTGTAACCACCTAATGCTACCGCTCCACCGAAAACAGCCGTTAATAGCGTTAAACCGACCTTATTCATAAACTTATTTTTATTTTAAAATGTCTTAATATAAGCTGATAATTTTTGCTCTTAAAATTACCGATTTTATTCGGATATGTTCAAATGTAATACCATTTCGAAGCCTTCGGAAAATCCGACACGTTAAAAAATGTTAATTACTAGACAAATGCAACCATTTTAACAAATCTTAACTTTTCTCCGTTTTTTTGTAACAAAAAAACGTACTTTTGTTACTACAAATCAACGTAATGGCATCAAAAGTAAGATTTTCAAAATATCAGGGAGCAGGCAATGACTTCATTTTAGTAGACAATCGCAACAAAGCATTTGACCGCGCAGATGAAGCATTGGTAGAAAAGCTCTGTAACCGCCGGTTTGGCATTGGTGCCGATGGTCTAATGCTCTTACAAACCACAGAAAATTACGATTTTGAGATGATTTATTATAATGCCGACGGTAGAGAAGGCAGCATGTGTGGTAATGGGGGGCGTTGTATCGTCGCTTTTGCACGCGACTTAGGCATTATTACTGACAAAACTGTCTTTTTGGCAGTAGACGGCATACACCATGCCTCTTTATCAGCAGACCTTGTCAATCTCCAGATGATCGATGTAACCGATTTTACCCGTGATGGAGAAGCCTATCTGTTACAAACAGGTTCTCCACATTATGTTGAGTTTGTAAAAAATCTGCAAGATAAGAATGTCTTTCAAGATGGCTACGCCATTCGCAATAACGCTACTTATGGAAAAGAAGGCATCAATGTAAATTTCATTGAAGCTGAAGGAGATGGTTATTTCCTCCGTACATTTGAGCGCGGTGTTGAAGATGAAACCTATGCCTGCGGCACTGGAGCAACTGCCGCGGCCATGGCTGTCGCCTTGCAGCAAAATTTAGAAGGTGATATCAATATTCCTATCCGAGTATTAGGAGGACAGCTGTATATCTCCTTCCATAAGAAAGGCTCCCATTTCTCAGAGGTGTTCTTAAAAGGGCCGGCACAGTTTGTCTTTGAAGGGAACTATTAGATTTTTACTCCTATAGCGATCAAGGCTAATTGCAACCCAAATTTTCAATCCAAGCAAATCAAGCCGTGAAATAGGGCCTACGCCCCTTGATATTTAACGGCACCCGTGCACAACCTCATAATGAAGGTTAGTACGAGATCTTAACTAGCTATTCCTTAGAATCGATTTTTAAAATTTCAACGCGCAAATTGCGATTAATGGTATATTTTATTGTATATTAGAAACCTTTATTTATAAGGTCCGCTATTTTTAATGCAACAGTCAAAGTCATTTCCAGTATATAAAATCGTTTATTCTATATGTGAGCACCCCTATCTTGGCTATCTCATTGAGCCACACATGGTCAAACTCAATCCCAATGGGACTTACTCACTACGCTATCAACGTATATTTAGCAATACTGTAGATGCTTACGCCGCTGAATTGGATGAATTAGATTATAAACTAATTCGATTGCTCGATGAAATCGAACAAACGCATCTCATCAAAAAATACTACAAAAAAGCAATTAGACCTGTCGATTTCTTTTCCAAAGTTTTCGATAAAAAGCTACATGAGCTTCTTCGTCCTAAAATTGATGAAAAAATGATCCAATTTTTTGAAGCTGTTGGAGACAAACCGCTTTTCATGATGAGCAAAGATGGTTATCCAGCAGATCAAGAAATTAAATTGGCAACCTCCGCGGCATCAATTTTATTTCATTTTCGACGAAACGAAGAAGAAACACGTTATTTCCCAACAATCAAATACGAAAATCAGCGTCTGGAGTTTATGTTCAAAAATGCCATTGTCTTGACCAATGTACAAGCATGGTTGCTTCTAAACAATACCCTATATTATTTCGATCAGGCACTTGAGGGCAAGAAACTCAGCCCTTTCCTAAATAAACGTTACATTTCTGTCGGTAGAAGTACCGAAAAAAAATATTTCGAAACCTTTGTATGTGGACTGATTGAACGCTATCATGTCTATGCCGAAGGATTTGAAATTCAAACCCACCAACACCAAGCAATTCCACTCCTCCATTTGATTTATATTGAAGACGGGGCATCGCAATTACAACTGCAATTCAAGTACGGGCCGCACACCTTTACCGCAGGAGCCGAGAATAAAGTTACTGTTCGTATGGAATATAATGAGAAAGATGATCAGTATATATTCCACCGTGTAAAACGATCTTTGCAATGGGAAGAACAACAACATGAAAGCTTAAAAAAATTGGGGCTACAGGATGTCGACCTCCAACTCGGTTTATTAACGCCAACTACCCATAATGGAAAACGGCTTTCAGTATTTGACTGGATGAACAACCATCAAGAACAACTTGAGACTCTAGGATTCCACATTATACAAAATAGTGAAGAAAAACGCTTCTTCATAGGGCACACCTCCTTAGATATCTCCATTGATGAAGACAATGATTGGTTTGATATCAGCGCTATCGCAAAATTTGGTCCCTATGAGATCCCATTTATCCAGCTGCGCAATCATATTCTTAATAACATTAAGGAATTTACCTTACCGAATGGAGAAATTGCCATGATTCCGGAAGAATGGTTTGCAAAATACAATCATCTCTTCCAGTTTTCTGCAGATCGGCATGAGCTCAAACTAAATAAGGTACATATTGGTCTACTCTTTGAAATTAGTGAGCATACACAGCTGGTATTTACACGAAAACTACAGAATCTAGCCAATTTTGAAGAGATTGCTGATATTCCCGAACCAAAACATTTCAAGGGAAATCTTCGCCCATACCAAAAAGCAGGATATAATTGGTTTAATTTTTTGAAGCAGTATAAATTTGGCGGCTGTCTTGCAGATGATATGGGTTTGGGTAAAACCATACAGACTTTAGCCCTATTGCAACAGCAGAAAGAACAACTCCAAGACGAACAGGATATCCGTACCTCACTTTTGGTGTTGCCAACATCATTGGTATACAACTGGCAGAAAGAAGCACAGCAATTTGCCCCACAGCTTAATATCCACCTTCATACCGGAAACAACCGCATCAAAGATGCTACTCTTTTCGCCAAATATGATTTGGTAATTACCACCTACGGAATTGCGCGTATTGACGAAGAAACCTTGAGTGGCTTTTATTTTAATTACATTATCCTCGATGAGAGCCAGAATATCAAAAACCCAACTTCCAAATCGTTTAAAGCCATCAAAAGCCTAAAAAGCAAAAACAAATTGGCTTTGAGTGGAACTCCTGTAGAAAATTCCGTTTCGGATCTTTGGGCACAGATGCACTTCACCAATCCAGGACTACTAGGCAGCTATACTTATTTTCAAAAGGAATTTGTACAGCCCATAGAAAAGAAAAAAGATGAAGAAAAAGCACAGCGTCTTCAAGCGATTGTCAAACCATTTATATTAAGACGTACAAAAGATCAGGTGGCAACAGAATTACCGCCAAAAACTGAACAGATCCTTTATTGTGAAATGACTGAAAAACAATCCGAGTTGTACGAAAAAGTCAAATCTGAATATCGCAATGCAATTCTTGACGGACAATTGGACAGCAAGCCTAAATCTACGCAAATTGCGCTGCTGCAAGGCCTGACAAAGCTCCGACAATTAGCCAACCATCCCAGAATGGTGGATGAGAAATTCTCGGGTGATTCCGGCAAGTTTGAAGCTGTCATTGAAACGCTTGAGATGGTCATGCGAAGAGGCAACAAAGTGCTGATTTTCTCCCAATTCGTAAAACAGCTCAATATTTTCCGTCAGTATTTCGATCATAAAGGAACAAATTATGCCTACCTGGATGGCGGCACAAAGAATCGGGATGAAGCCGTCAGCCAATTTCGTAAAAACAACGATACCAAGTTATTCCTTATATCGATAAAAGCAGGTGGGGTGGGACTCAATCTGATTGAAGCTGACTATGTTTTTATTCTGGATCCGTGGTGGAATCCAGCTGTGGAACAACAGGCTGTAGACCGTTCACACCGCATCGGTCAAACGCGCAACGTGTTTATCTATAAATTTATCAGTAAAGATACCGTCGAAGAAAAGATATTAGCTTTACAGAATAAAAAGAAGTCGATTGCACAAAGCCTGATCACGACAGAAGAAAGCTTCATCAAGTCACTATCACAGGAAGATCTGCAGGAACTTTTGGCCTAAATAAAAACATTACTGTTTATATTCATTAATCTTCGCCATATATATCGATGGACGGATACCCGTTACACGTGTAAAGATATTGCTAAAAGAAGACAGTTCATTGTACCCTACGCGCATCGCTATTTCTAGAATGGAGTAGCTATTCTCAGACATCAGTTCCAGGGCTTTCGCAATTCGTATGGCTCTTAAAAAACGGATATAACTAATCCCCATATCTTCTTTAAACAACCGTGACAACGAGCGGCTGCTCATACCAAAGCGCACAGCAACCTGTTCAATGGTAAATGCTTGATCAATATTGCTATTCAGATATCTCGCTACGCTCCTGAGTTTTTCACTTTTAGGATAAGGATGCTGCATCGGAAAAGCATCTATTGGTGAACTCGTATCCGGAATAATCGCCATCATCGCACGCAAGAGACAGTACTTTGAATAATCAGCCGTTTTGCTGATCCCTCCGCTCCAATCCTGAGCAAATAAAAACATTTCACGCACCAGATCATTGCTTAGAAATATATTTGGCGTTGAAAGTACGGACGGCATATGCTGCTTCTCCTTGAAATAAAAACTATATAGCGGAATACGAGAGCTTGTACTTTCCAGATGATAAGTTGTATTTGCCGGAATCCACATATAAAACCTTGCTGGCAAATACCAGTGCTTTGTTGTTGTAAACACATGAATAATACCACCGTCAGCATAGAGCAGCCGCGCCTTTTTATGTTTGTACTCACGAGAATCGATACGATCGACATACATATGGTCTACATAAAAATCATATTGGTCAGCATCAATAGCTACAAGTTTTTCCTCTTCCATAACTTAAAATTACACTTTTCCTACAACATGGCGCAAATGAACATATATCCGTCCGACTATACAAAACAAAACGTTTCTATTCCACAGTATCTTTGTACAGCCATATGCTCATGCTCTCAGAGGAAGTTTGCTCGTATTCCGGGTAACCCTGATTAAGTAACATACAAAAACAGAAAAATTGCTACTCCGAGTACATCATAAGCGGAACTGAATACTGGCACAACGGACTTTAATTAAATTTTTAAAAGTCTCCTACAACATCGGATCAAATAAAAAGGCTCAACTGTAAATTTAGATGATGCTAAAAGTACACAGTTCGCCTGTGTTGACACACTATAAACACATAAAGCAGACTATTAAAATTACGCAATCAAAATAACAATGAATAAAGAAGATAAAGAAGACAAAACAAAAGGATTTAATAAAATGCTCGTCATATTTGCCAGCCTATTATTATTGACCGGTATCGGCGTCTTAGTCAGACACCTTATTTTTACCAATCAATATGTAACAACAAATGACGCACAAATTGATCAATACTTGACACCTATTGCCAGTAGGGTTTCTGGTTTTATCAAGGAAGTACGATTTGAGGAAAACCAATATGTACATCGGGGCGATACCTTATTAATTATAGATGCCAGTGAGTATCAAACAAAGGTTGATATGGCGAATGCCGAGCTCCAAAGTAGCCAGAGCAATGCTGAGGTAATCAGCAAAACAGCCAATGCAACAGCCAATAGCATTTCTGTTCAAAAGGCAAGATTAGAAGCTGCAAAAGTAAGTGTATGGCAGACCGAACAGGATTACAAGCGATTCAAGAATTTATTTGAAGCAGAGGCTGCGACCAAACAACAGTACGATAATGCCAAAGCAGCATATGATATAGCATTGGCACAACTGCACACTATAATCGAAGAATATAATTCAGCTCAACTAAACACCAATAAAGAAAAAGCAAGCGAACTACCGGCAAGAGCCAATATCAATATTAAAAAGGCCGCAAAAACAAATGCACAGCTTTTTCTTTCGTATACCGTAGTTACAGCACCTTATGATGGCTTTGTTGGAAAACGAACCATCCAAGCAGGACAATATGTAAAGGAAGGTCAGACACTTGCCAATGTCATTAGTGAAGAGAAATGGATCAACGCTAACTTTAGGGAAACTCAACTCGAAAATCTTGCAGAAGGCACTATCGTTACTATACAGGTCGACGCTTTTCCCAAACTCAGTTTTAAAGGAAGAATCCACTCATTTTCTCCGGCATCAGGTTCCAAATTTGCCCTGATACCACAAGACAATGCAACCGGAAATTTCGTAAAGATTGAGCAACGGATTCCCATTAAAATTGTATTTGATCCAAAACAGGACCTCAAGAAATTACGCGCAGGTATGAATGTCGTTGTCCATGCCGCCCATCAATCCTAATCGCCCATGAGTACAAACAAATCTTTATACTACAGCTGGGTACCCGAATGGATAAAACTCCCGCTAATGATCGTAGCGATGTTCCCACACCTCATGCTAATGTCGCTCTTCCATTCCAATACGGCATTTACCGCTTCGGCACTGGATATTGAAGCTGAGGATATTCAGTATTTTCTATCCTTGATGTATGGCGCCATTGTCGTTACCTTACTCATATTTCAACGGCTGTTTTCGTTTTTTAGAGTAAGGACATACATACTCTTGACTTGTAGCCTCTCCATCCTGATTCTACTCGGTATTTCACTTACAAGAGACCCCTTCCTTATTGGCATTCTCCGCGTAATCGAAGGTATTTTCTGTGTACTGGAAGGTGCATGCTTTCTTCCACTGCTTATGATGCAGATTAAGCATACCAAAAGCCGAACGATCGCCTATTTTTTCCTATATACCTTTATGCTTACAGGATCAACTTTGACGACATCCTTACTCAAAGAAAGCATAATGGACTATGGATGGCAAGATATGATCCATGTCGTACTCTATTGGCATTTGATAGTGATTGCAATAGCCTTGCTGTTACTCAACAATAATCGCTTGGGTAAAAAGTTCCCACTCTATCAACTGGATCTGGCCAGCTGTCTATTTTTATTGATATCATTGAGCTGCGGGGCCTACGTTTTAATTTATGGTCGCAAATACTATTGGTTTGCATGCTCCACGATCACCATCAACTTCGCACTTTTCCTTATTTTCGGAGCATTTTTCATCATTAAACAGCGGATTGTCAAAAGACCGCTGTTTCATTTTGAGATCCTCAGATACAAAAATGTGATCTTTGGTGTTATCCTATTTTTTCTCTTTTATATTATTCGCAGCTGTCTCAATAATGTATACACAGTGATGGCTACCGTATGGAAGTGGCCCTGGCATTATATTGTTGATGTACAGTACATCAATGTCCTTGGTACAATACTGGGTGTTGGCAGTTCAGGATTCTTACTCCTCCGCGATGTATCTCCTAAATATATCTTTGGTTTTGGCTTTTTGATATTGGCGACTTCATGTTTTTTATTTGTACCTATATTTTACCCTGATACCACAATCTGGGCAATCGGTCTTCCTTTGTTTATTCAAGGAATCGGACAAGGATGGCTTTTTACACCACTGGTTATTTATATTTTGACAGGTGTAGAATCCCATCATGCTGGCAATGCAGGCCTCATGGGCACAACCGTTCGGTTTTGGGGTACGAATGTCGGATTTGCACTTATTCAAAATGCTAGCTATACACTAAATCAAAAGCATTATATTCAACTCGAACAGACACTGAATACAAGCAACCCACTGACAATAAACTATTGGAATACATTAATGGACAAATATACCGGAATATATGGCGATCACATAGCAGGGCGTATTGCAAGCAAAAGTATTTCGGGAACCCTAAGTCAGCAAGCATCTCTAATCAGTAACATGGAGATATTTACTTATCTGGGAATCCTGGGAATGCTGGTAACAGGGCTAATATTTTTATTCGGCCCAGCCAAAACACTTTTCATGCGCCTAAGGATGCCATACTTGTAAATGAGGCAGCTAAATCTCCTATATACAACTTTCATGCTTTCGCAAGCAGCAACAGCAATGAAAGCGAACCGGAGATTCCTTCTGCCTAATAAACCGAGTATCACGAGCTCATTGATGCCTTAATAAAAACAATATGAATCAACTAAACAGGTTCTTTCAAAAAAAGGGGCTGTTTGCAAATCAATGCAGACAACCCCTTTTTGGTATCTCATACTTAATCTATTTAAGCATCAAATTCTTTAAGTGCTTTTTTCACACGTGCTATTACCTCGTTTTTGCCGAGCAGTTCAACAATCTGAAAGACATCTGGTCCAAATTTACCGCCTACCAACATAATCCGGAATGGCATCATCAGCTCGCCCATTTTCATTCCCGATGCCTGAATCGCATCTTTAAAGAAAGGCTCCAATTCAGCAGCTTTCCACGTATCAAATCCTTCGAATGACTGGTTTATATCCTCAAAAAATGCTGTTTTCTCAGCAGACCACTTAGGCTTCACAGCATTCAAATCATATTCCGCAGGTTGCAAAAAGAAGAAAGACGCCTGACTCCAAAAGTCCTCAACAAAAGTTAAACGCTCTTTCACAGCATCCAATACCCTGCTCACGTAAGCTTCATCGGCATCTACTTGATGATGTTCCAATACCGTTTTGATCTTTGGCAACAGGGATTCTGTCGACGTGCGTTTAATCCATTCATGGTTGAACCATTTTGCTTTTTCAAAATCAAATTTCGCACCGGCTTTACTGATACGGTCAACACCAAATTTCTGAATCAATTCATCTAAGGAGAAAAGTTCCTGTTCAGTACCATCATTCCAACCTAACACGCCAAGCATATTGACAAAAGCCTCGGGTAAGAAGCCCATCTCACGGAATCCTTTTGTTGTATCGCCAGATTTAGCATCGGTCCAGTTCATAGCATAAACAGGGAATCCCAAACGATCACCGTCACGCTTGCTTAGTTTACCGTTTCCATCCGGTTTAAGGATCAATGGAAGGTGCGCCCAGCCTGGCATACTATCCCCCCAACCAAGGTATTCCCACAATAAGATGTGGATAGGTGCCGAAGGCAACCACTCTTCACCACGGAATACATGTGATATTTCCATGGCCTTATCATCTACAACAACAGCGAGGTGATAAGTCGGCATGCCATCTGCCTTAAGCAATACCTTATCATCGACAAGATTTGTATCAAAAGCAACCTTTCCACGGATCATATCAGTGAACGATACCGTTTCATCTGTCGGAATCTTTATACGGATGGTGTGCGGCGTGCCCGCATCCAATAATTGTTGAGTTTCAGCGGCAGACAAACTCAATGAATTACGTAATTGAAGTCTGTTCTCGTGGCTATATCGAAAATTAGGCTGCAACTTACGCTGCTCATCCAGCTCCTCTGCTGTGTCAAAAGCATAGTAAGCATAACCATTCTCGATCAGCTGTTCAGCATATTTCCGGTAAGATGGTTTTCGCTCACTTTGACGGTAAGGTCCGTACTCGCCTCCTTTTAATGGGCTTTCATCTGGAGTCAAACCACACCATGCTAAGCATTCGTTGATATATTCCTCAGCACCTGGGACAAAACGAGTTTGGTCCGTATCCTCGACACGTAAAATAAAATCTCCCTGATGCTGACGCGCATAGAGAAAATTAAACAAAGCTGTACGTACCCCACCAAGGTGAAGACCACCTGTCGGGCTTGGTGCAAAACGCACTCTTACTTTTCTTTCTGAACTCATGTCGCAAAATTACCACAAAATTTTTGATTTGGGCGGTACGATAACTTCTTCAATGAAATAAAAGTGCAGAAAACAGACATTTATTCAGTAATTTGCAAATGAAGGACACGAATACGGAATCATGAAACCCTATCAGATTAGCCAGCAACGCTGGAAATTTATCTTGCTTATCTTTGCAGCAGTCATTGCTGTCGCCTCCCTGGTTTATACCAATTACCTCGTTCGAAATCTTGCACATGCCGAGCGTTCGAAGGCTGAGGTATGGGCCATGAGCACCAAAAATATTATGACCATGCCCGACGTTGATGATGAATTCATTACATTTATTTACGCCGTAAGAGACAGTCTAAATTTACCCGCAATTATTACTGACGACAAAGAAGACATTATTTTTTGGCGTAACCTCGATTCAACAAAGACAAATATTAAACCCGGACACAACGACAGTGTTACAAAGCATCTCGATTATGATCCCGTTTATTTTCAAAAACAGCTTGCGTTTATGAAGAAAAGCCATCCGCCTATTACGTTGGAATTGGAAAATGGGCAAAAATGGCATGTGTATTATAAAGATTCATGGTTTTTGCAACAGTTAAGGGTGTTTCCTTATGTACAATTATCGCTGATTGCCCTCTTTCTCATTATTGCTTATACCGTTTTCAATTCTATCCGGAAATCCGAACAAAATCTCGTTTGGGTAGGACTAACAAAAGAAGCCGCACATCAATTGGGTACCCCTATTTCGTCGTTGATGGGTTGGTTAGAATTGATTCGCATAAAATTTGATGCCGAAGAAGATGACACCCTAAATGAAATGGAAAATGACATTAAGCGACTTGAAATCGTTGCTGATCGCTTTTCGAAAATAGGATCTACTCCCGTGCTGACTAACCATAACCTGTATGATGTCATCAAAAATTACATGGATTATTTTCGCATACGAACCAGTAATAAAATTGCTTTCGAATTAAAAGGGGACACACATCTTGAAGCACAGCTTAATATTCCACTCTTTGATTGGATTATCGAAAATTTATTGAAAAACGGAGTAAATGCCATTGGTACAGAAGGAAAGATAACTGTTAATATTTCAGAAAATATTGCGAAAGAAGAAATTTTTATAGACATTAGTGATACGGGCAAAGGAATTCCGAGATCTAATTTTGAATCTGTTTTCCAGCCGGGGTTCACAACGCGGAAAAGAGGTTGGGGGCTTGGCCTTAGTCTGACAAAAAGAATGGTGCGGTACCACCAGGGGCAAATTTTTGTAAAAGAATCTGAAGTAGGTAAAGGAACAACATTTCGAATAATCTTAAAAAGCAACTTAAAATATGAAGCCACTCAAATCTGACGAATATCCAGCGGTCTACGCGCCTTATATTGAGACTGTCGTCGATAACGTGTTCGATGCACTAGAAGAACAAACGCTCTCCTTTCCAGCATTTCTGGACACGATACCAGAGGAAAGAGGTAATTTTAAATACGCTGAAGATAAGTGGACAATCAAAGAAGTTGTTGGCCACGTCATCGATAACGAGCGTATCATGGCTTATCGGGCATTGCGTTTTTCACGTAATGACCTTAAAGAGCTCGCTGGATACGACCAAGACTACTTCATTCAGTATTCCCGTTACAACGATCGCACTTTAGAAAGCCTGAGTAAAGAATTTACTTTTCTTCGCAAAGCGAACATGATGCTTTTCAATAGTTTTAATGAGGTTGAATTGGAACGTAAAGGGATGGCATCTGAACGGCTAATAAGTGTAAAAGCACTCTTGTATGTCATTGCTGGTCACCTCAATCATCATCGCATCATTATCCAAGAACGTTATTTAAACTCAGACGATGTCAAAAATTTGGTTTCAGCATTACAGCATTGAGGAAATAAACGTATTTTTCAACAAATACCTATCGGGTCTACTCGAGATTCAAGCGACAGAAATTGATGGCAACTCCATCACGGCGACCATGCCGGTGACAGATAAAGTCAAACAACCACATGGTATTTTACATGGCGGCGCTTCTGTCGTTCTAGCGGAGTCTTTGGGAAGTATCGCATCTAATCTCGTGGTTGATCCAGAAAAATACCGCGGAGTTGGACTTGAAGTAAATGCCAATCATATACGCCCGGTAAGTAGCGGCGTAATAACAGCAAAATGTAGCCCAATACACATTGGTCGATCCACACATATTTGGGAAATAAAAATGTACGATCGCTTCAACAAATTAAATTGTATCTCAAGACTTACAGTAGCTATCGTTCCAAAATAACGATAACTATACGACTCTTGCTAACTCGATTTATCACCTCGCTCCAATTACAATTCGACAATATTTATACGCAAAGAAGGATAAATTTCACAATTTATCCTTCTTTTTTTTGTCAATTAATTATCAAAATCCCCCAAAAATATGCCTTTATTTATTTCCGATATTCAAGAAATTTAAGTAGTCTTGTAGGATGGATACTTTAAAAATCAGTAATTATGAAGCGCAATCGTTTGTTCATTCCTTATTCCTACTGATTTACCAATCCTCGAACGATAACTTAACTAAATATAATAAAACAAAACATGACCACTAATCCTAACGTTGGTAAAACAGCTTTTCGCCCTATGGCCATCTGCTGTGGTTTATTTTTTATCCTCGGTTTTATTACCTGGGCAAACGGAACTCTAATTCCATTCTTAAAAATTGCTTGTAACCTCGAAACAGATTTGCAAGCTTTCTTCGTAACCTTTGCTTCCTATATTGCTTATTTTTTCCTAGCACTTCCCAGCTCAGTCATCATTAAAAAAATTGGTTTCCAAAATGGTTTAGTTGTCAGTCTTATTATATTAGGTTTAGGATCTTTGATCTTTATTCCTGCGGCAGATAATAGAAGCTACGGCCTATTTTTAACAGGAATCTTCATCCAAGGTTCAGGAATGGCATTATTACAAACAGCCGTTAACCCTTACTTAAGTATTATTGGTCCCATTGATAGCGCTGCACAACGTATTTCAATAGCTGGATTTTTCAATAAATCGGCTGGTATCATTGTACCTATCCTTTTTGGAACACTCTTTTTAAAAGATGCTCAAAAAGTAACAGCAAAATTAGAAGCAACAACGGATCTTGTCCAAAAGAATGCGATATTAGATGATCTTCTTCAACGCGTGCACACTCCATACATCTCTCTTGCAATTATATTCGTTGCCTTCGCAATATTCTTAAAGTTCACACACCTGCCTGAGGTCGATGTGGATGCCGAAGAAGAAACCAGCGCAGAAAGCGGAACTGTGGCAGCAAAGAAAACATCGATATTTCAATATCCACATTTGTTCTTGGGGGCTTTGGCAATTTTCTTCTGTGTGGCCGTCGAAGTTATGGCAGGCGATATCATTGGCGTCTATGCACGCGAACTGAAAGTTGATCCCTTCTTTACAACCTATGCAACAGCATTTACACTCGCTTGTATGTTGATCGGTTATATTATTGGTATTATTTCTATTCCAAGATTTGTATCACAACAAATGGCCCTGCGTATTTGCACAATCATTGGCATCACATTCACCATTATTTCTGTTTTTACGACTGGTACAACTTCATTTATATTCGTTGCCTTGTTAGGAATCGCTAACTCCCTCATGTGGCCAGCTATCTTCCCGCTAGGAATTAAAGGTCTGGGAAAATTCACAAAAACAGGATCAGCAATCATGATTATGGGGATTGCTGGTGGTGCTATATGGCCTTTGATCTACGGGCTGTTAAAAGATCATTTGCATATTGATTTTCAACACGCCTTCTTATATGCAATGATTCCGGGCTATCTATACATTATGTTTTTCTCTATAGTAGGTCATAAAGTTGGCAAAACGAATTGATGTAAATCCATCTTATATTTTAAGAAAAAAAGGCATCTAAAAATAGATGCCTTTTTTTCTTAAAATTCTTCCTATTTTTAGGAGATAGATGCTGTAAGAGCCATTAAATATTACAGCCATACTATAATTAGATTTTCTGTTTTTTCAACAGGAGAAATGGAAAGCATGATCAAATGCATATCAAGAGCATATTGAGCCACAAGATTAAGCATACAACAACAAACAAACAATAATACAGATGAAAAAGAATCTTTTTGCAATTGCCATTGCCGCAACAATGATGTTTACGGCCAACGAATCTTTTGCGCAGTTAAAACTACCTGCAGCAAGTAGCTCACAGACAGTTACACAAGGATTAGGTATTGAAAACGTAACCCTTAACTACAGCAGACCTAGCATGAACGGTCGTAAGATTTTTGGTGATCTTGTCCCTTACAACGAAGTATGGCGCACAGGTGCAAATACAAATACCACATTAACCTTTGAAGGGGATGTTGAGCTGAATGGACATAAGCTCTCCGCCGGAACCTATGCTCTTTTCACGATCCCGAACAAATCAGAGTGGACCATCATCATCAGTAAAAACACAAAACAATGGGGCGCCTATGCCTATAAACAAAGTGAAGATGCTTTACGCTTCAATGTGAAACCTCATACCCTGGCAAATCCAGTAGAAACTTTCAGCATTTCTTTCGACAATGTTACGCCTACAGGTGCTGTATTGAGTTTGGCTTGGGAAAAAACGTCAGTAAAGGTTGATCTCAAAGTCAATCAACAGGCTAAAATATTAGCTTCCATCGACGAAGCTATGAAGGGCGAGAAAAAACCTTATTTTGCCGCAGCCCAATATTACTTCAGTAATAACTTAGATCTAAATAAAGCGCTAAACTGGTATGACGAAGCCGCCAAAGCTCAACCCAAAGCTGCCCACGTCCTTTATTGGAAAGCAAAAGCTCAATTAAAAGCTGGAGATAAAAAAGGTGCAATAGAAACTGCAACGAAAGGTCTTGAAGTTGCCACAGCAGATAAAAATAGTGAATACATCAAATTGAACACACAAGTTATCAACGCTGCAAAGAAATAGGTATTTATAGCTAAAAAATGCCCCCAGAAAGTATCTCACTTTTTGGGGGCATTGCATTTAAAGCCTTTTTTATAAATCGGCCTTTAGTTTTATAGCTCGTCTTTTAGCAATTGCTCAAGTTCTTCTGGTGAAACGTTCATATTGACATTTCCGTCTTTCGCAAAAGAGATCTCTCCGGTCTCTTCAGAGACAATAACAGCAATCGCATCCGAGATTTCCGTCACCCCAATAGCAGCGCGATGGCGTAGTCCGAATTGCAGCGGCAAATCCTCACTATCCGACAATGGTAGCACACAAGATGCTGTCATAATCTTAAAATCAACAATAACGACTGCTCCATCATGCAAAGGACTATTTTTATGAAAGATACTTTCAATCAGGCGCTTCGATATATGGGCATCGATATACTCACCACTGCTCTGATAATACTCCTCATCAAAATATTTTGAAAAAACCAATAAAGCACCTGTCCGTGTACGCGACATGCTTCTACAAGCTTCAATAACCGGTTTTAAGTCTTCCGTCAAATCCTTTTGTATAGCTTTCTTATTCCCGATAAATGACCAAAAAACTTTTTTCCGTTTCATGGATATGTTCTTCCCAACGTGCAGTAAGAACCGTCTGATTTCCTGTTGGAACACGACAATCAATGCAATGGACCCTACAGATATAAAACCGCCGAATATCTCGGTCAGTAAACGCATGTGCATCTGCTTAACGACTATATAAACACCATAAAACAGTGCTACACCAATCAGGATATTAACAGCAATGGTCCCTCTAATCAAACTATAGATATAGTAGATAATAATCGCTACCAATATGATATCAATAACGTCCAATAGGCGAAAGCCGCTAAACAGGCTATAGTCGATTCCATCCATATATGCAAGTTAAAAAAAAAATAGATATTATTTGTATTTTTACAACATAACATACAGGAAAATGACTAGACTTTCAGTAAATATCAATAAAATCGCAACGCTCAGAAATTCCAGAGGTGGCAATAATCCTAATCTAGTATCTGCAGCATTAGCCTGTGAACGTTTTGGAGCACAGGGTATCACTGTCCACCCGAGGCCTGATGAAAGACATATTCGCTATCAGGATGTCTTTGACTTAAAAGCAGCAATCCAGACCGAACTCAATATTGAAGGAAATTGCCAGGAACAGAAATTTATTGACCTTGTATTGGCCAATAAACCAGCACAAGTAACCTTAGTGCCAGATACCGAAGGACAATTGACCTCGAATCATGGCTGGGATACCATTAAGAACAAAGCCTACCTACAAGATATGTGCAAATTGTTCAAAGATGCAGGTATACGTGTTTCTATTTTTGTTGATCCGGTTGAAGAAATGGTAGAGGCTGCGGCAGAAACAGGAACAGATCGCATTGAACTTTACACAGAAGGTTTTGCCACGGAATATGGCTTTGACAAGGAACTCGCTATAAAACCGTATTTCAAAGCTGCATTAAAAGCACGTGAAGTCGGTTTAGGTCTAAATGCGGGCCATGACTTAGATCTCAACAATTTGCAATATTTCAACCAACATATCCCCGAACTCCTGGAAGTAAGTATTGGCCATGCCCTCATCTCTGATGCATTATACCTAGGACTAGAAGAAACCATCAAACGTTATCTGGCTTGTTTGAAATAATAGCATGTTCTGCGAAGAGCGCTAACTTTATAAATGAGCTTCTTGTGATCTAGCGAATTGCACAAAAATGCATAAATAGAAAAGGGCTTTCTTACACGAAAGCCCTTTTTATTCCCCCCTAAATAGCGGTACTATTGCTGACCTTGCAATTATTAATGAATTCCTTTAAAGATACGGTTCCAACGAATTTTCGAAAGTCCGGTACCAATGTCATCCCAGCTCATCCAAGTAAATAAAGCCTTTCCGACAACATGATCTTCGGGAACAAATCCCCAGCCCCTTGAATCCAAAGAATTATGGCGATTATCACCCATCATCCAAAAGTAATCCATTTTAAACGTATAATGGTCTGCTTTCACATCATTGATATAGATCCCATCCGAACGTTTTTCTAACTTGTTATTCTCGTAAACACGGATAGCTCTTTCATAAATGGGCAGAGTCTGTGCATTTAATGCCACTGTCCATCCTTTCTTCGGGATTAAAATCGGTCCAAAATTATCAAAATTCCATTTGTATTGTGGATCATACGGATAAGCTCCTTCTCCAACAGGATTTCTTCTGATTTCTTTGACATTCGACCAAGATTTTACAATGGCCAGTTCATCTTTTGTCATGAACAACTGATAAACACCAGGCTGCTGATCGCTACCGACCGCTTCTATTCTCAACTCCCGTAACCTATCCATATTTAATGGGGTACCATCCGTTAATACGAGATAGTCCAATTGGCTTTCTGGAGGATCAAATCCTGGTTGATCGTTCACAAAGAGTTTGGCATCTTTCATGAAAATTTTATCGCCAGGCAATCCAACACAGCGTTTAATATAGTTCTCCCTCTTATCGATAGGTCTTGCCTGGATTGTAAACTGAGAATTGATAGTCTGCCAACCATAAACTCGAACAAGATCATAATAACTTGAATTTTGGTTTTCAAGCGCAACAGTGTCACCCGCAGGAAAATTGAAAACAACGACATCATTACGTTCAATTTTTTGAAATCCTGGCAAACGTTTATAAGGAAGCTCAATCAATTCAGAATACGCTTTTCCGCCAGTGATGGGCATCGTATGATGCGCAAAAGGAAAGGCAATCGGCGTATTAGGAACACGGGGGCCATAATTTAACTTGCTCACAAATAAGAAATCCCCGATCAACAAGGTACGCTCCATAGATCCTGTTGGAATCATATAAGCTTCGATCAGGAAGCCACGAATAAGCGATGCCGCTACGGTTGCAAATACAATGGCATCTGCCCATTCGCGTACCATCGATTTCTTGTACGGATATTTAATTTTATATTCTTTATAAGATTCAAGTGCAATTTCGGCACGCTTCTCTTCAGTCAATTCAAGACCTTCTTGGCTTGCAGCCTTTAAATTCTTAGCATATAAGCCATTCAAAAAACGTACGTTATTGTCCTTTGCCCACATTGGCAAAACAATAAAAGGCACTAAAACTGCAGCAGCATTCTCCCAAAAACGGCGTTTTCCAAAACAATGGATAAAGTCAAGGTAAAGATTATAGAAAACAAAGACATTGACAATCGGTACGAGCAATAAAACTACCCACCATGTAGGTCTTCCTGTCAATTTCGCCTGAATATACTGGCTATAAAAAGGTACGATTGCTTCCCAGCCATTTCTGCCCGCTTTAACAAACAATTGCCACAGTCCATATCCCGATATTGCTGTTAAAACCGCAAATATAATTAAGCCCATAATCTACTTATTAATACTATTTATTAAAATCAAAAATTTCAGTAACCTGATAGAAACCTTTTTTGCCATTCAACCATTCAGCAGCAACTACAGCTCCTAAGGCAAATCCATCGCGGCTATGTGCGGTATGCTTAAACTCTATTTGGTCAACCTCAGAACTATAAAGTACCGTATGTGTTCCCGGAACCTCTTCGATACGATGACTTTCAATTAAAAGCTCCTGTGGTTTTGGAATAATTTCATCCTGATCACCAATAACAGTATTCACCCAGTTGGTTTTCACATCGCTATTATCCAATATCCCCTCAGCAATCGTAATTGCTGTACCACTCGGTGCATCCAGTTTGTGAATGTGATGTATCTCCTCTACCTGGACATCATATTGTTTGTACGGCTGTAGGGCCTTCGCCAACATTCTATTGATATGGAAGAATACATTCACTCCGATGGAAAAGTTAGATCCATACAAAATGGAACCATCAGCCTCCAAACACTTCGCCTTAACTTCCTCCAGTTGATCATACCAACCGGTTGTTCCGACGACAATAGGTACACCTGCCTCAAGGCAAAGATTCATATTATCCAGTGCCGCGAAAGGTACACTAAAGTCTATTGCGACATCAGCCCCTTTGATATCATCAGCAGTCAGGTTAGGACGATTATGTTCATCGACAACTAAAAAAATTTGATGGCCTCTTTTCAGTGCGTATCTTTCGATAATCTGCCCCATTTTGCCATATCCCAAGAGAATGATGTTCATATATTTAGAAAAAAAAGTATAGTTTATTTTTAAAATTAAAAAATTCCAATGAAATACCCATGTTTAAAAACCACAAACATCAATCTGAACGAGCAGTGTATATGCAATATTCACTAAAAGACAAATTAGATAACCCCTGATCAACAATCATTTCCAATCGAAATATCCACCTTAGGAATACGGAAGTTAATTGAATTTCATGGTCAATTTAAGTCCTACAGTAGGTTTCAATGAATAAGTTCCCGACGCGAGACTCGCATCCATTAAAGTAGGTCCAATTAAGAAAGCAGTCTTTTTGGGTTTATCGTCGCCAATGCTCCAGCGATATTTAAGCATCGAGTCAATATAAGCCTCTGCGACATTCAGGCCATAAACACCTAACGTAAGCAGCACCATGAGGTCTCGATTTCGCCGCGCATTATCTTTTGCTCGGATGATAGATTGGTCTGAGATTCCGATGTAATAAGGATCAATAGGCTTACCAAGAGCTTTGTCCTGTAACACCCCCAGTAATTCCTTATAATAACGGTTATTAAAATCAAAAACAAGTACGGTTGTTATTAAGCCGCCATAGATTGCAGGCACTTTTATCCACCAAACGCCACCGTTGGTATATTGTCCCCAGCCTGGAAGGACCAAAGAACGTTTCCAAGCCTGTTTATTTTTTGCTTCAATAGCCAAGCGTGTCGAATCCTTGAATACAACCTTCTCTTTCGCCTTAGCCTCCTCCTTCTCCCGTTTTTTACGTTCCTTCCGAGATTCCTTCTTTACGGTATCCTGTACCGATTTTTGCTTTATGCTATCTATTTTGACGGGTGTTATTTGTTTCTTAGGAATTGTATCCACAGTCTGTCCATGTACCACCGACAGTGTAAACACCGCAAATATCAAGCTTATTAACTTGGCCATATTACCAATCTAACAATTCAAGAATGCGACTTAAATCATCTTCCGATTCAAAAGGGATCTCAATTGCTCCTTTTCCTTTTGTGCTCTTCAGATTCAATTTGACGCGAGAAGAAAATTTCGAAGCCAGATCATCTTCAATCTTCTGCAATTGAAAAGACATCGGAGCTTTATCTTTCCCGGCTTTTTTCTTACCGCCTTTTTGTAACTCACGAACCAACTCCTCCGCCTTACGAACGGATAAACCTTGATCAATAATCAACTTAAAGATATAAAGCTGTTTATCAACCTCAGGAATATTAATCAAGGCACGAGCATGTCCCATGGTCAATGCTCCATCACGTATTGCCGCTTGAATGACAGGTGGGAGTTTTAATAAACGGAGATAATTTGTAACAGTAGAACGGTTTTTACTGACTCGCTCCCCCAATTCTTCCTGTTTTAGATTACATTCCTCAATCATGCGCTGAAAGCTCAAGGCTACTTCAATCGCATTTAGGTTCTCCCGCTGAATATTCTCAATCAGGGCCATTTCCAGCATCTGCTGGTCGTTGGCGGTACGGATATACGCTGGGATTTCGGTAATACCGGCCAAGCGAGAAGCGCGGAGACGTCGCTCCCCGGAGATCAACTGATAATTACCGTCCGAAATTTTACGTACGGTAATCGGCTGAATTAATCCTTGTAAAATAATTGATTCCGATAACTCCTGTAAGGCAACCGGATCAAATTCCGTACGCGGCTGAAAAGGGTTGACAGATATTTCTTCTACACGAACATGGCTGATACTGCCATTCTCTTTTGTTGTTTTTACAGCAGTTGATGTAACTAGAGGAGCCTCTTCCACTTGCTGATTACTTTTAGCAGGAACTTCTACACTATCGTTTAATAGCGCACCTAAACCTCTTCCCAGTCCTGTTTTACGCTGATGTGCTGCCATATTATGCGGTTACTGTTTTATTCATTTCATTAAGATGCCCGTTTTTCTGTAAAATCTCGCGTGCCAAATTCAAATAATTAATTGCCCCTTTGCAGGACGCATCATGCATGATAACAGAAATTCCAAAGCTTGGAGCTTCGCTCAAACGGGTATTTCGCTGAATAATCGTATCAAAAACTAAATCTGTGAAATGTGTTTTTACTTCCTCGACCACCTGATTTGACAATCTTAAACGAACATCATACATGGTCAACAAAATTCCTTCGATCTCCAAACTTGTATTTAAACGGTTTTGAACGATTTTAATTGTGTTCAACAACTTACCAAGTCCTTCTAGCGCAAAGTATTCGCACTGTACCGGAATGATGACTGAGTCTGAAGCAGATAGTGCATTGATTGTAATTAAGCCTAAGGAAGGCGAACAATCGATGATAATAAAATCATAATCCTGTTTCACCTGATCCAAGATCTTTTTCATCTTGTACTCCCTTTCGTGCATATTGATCATCTCAATTTCTGCCCCAACCAAATCAATATGAGCGGGTAAAAGATCCAAATTTGGTGTTTCTGTTGATTGAATCGCCTCACGAGGATCCAAATCATTTACCAAACATTCGTATACACTTGCGCTGATTGTACGAGGGTCAAAGCCAATCCCAGAAGTAGAGTTTGCTTGGGGATCTGCATCGACCAACAATGTTTTATATTCTAAAACCGCCAAACTAGCCGCCAAATTAATTGACGTTGTGGTTTTTCCGACCCCACCCTTTTGATTTGCGATTGCAATTACTTTTCCCATCTTGAATGAAAACCTTTCTTAATTAAAATGTCTTTTTATACTACATTTCACTTTTTTGAAGATCAATTTGCCAAATTTTTTATCCGTAATTCAAATTAACAAAACAAATTCAGCATATTTCGTACTTTTGATTGATCGAAAGCACATATCCTCAGGATGCTAAGATACAAAAAATCAAGATATGTATCCACTTTGAAACTGCGCTTTTTATAAGTATCAACAACACAATGATTTTAATAATATCCGGAACAAACCGTCCCAATAGTAAGACGTTAAAAATAGCAAAGTGCTACCAGCAATTACTTGACCGTAAGTCAATTGAAAGTGACATCTTTTCGTTGGAAGATCTACCAGCAAACATTTTAGAAACAGATCTTTATGGCAAAAGAAGTACAGCATTTGAACCTATCCAAGAAAAGATCAGTAAAGCGGAGCTGTTTATTTTTATCGCACCAGAATACAACGGAAGTATACCAGGAGCACTCAAGCTTTTTATCGATTGCTGCACTTTTCCGATCAGCTTTTATCACAAGAAAGTTGCATTGGTCGGACTATCTTCGGGACGCTATGGCAACCTCCGCGGCATCGATCATCTGACCGGCATATGCCACTACTTAAGAATGCACGTGCTTCCCCTCAAGATCTTTCTACCCAATGTTCAGAACGAACTGAATGATGAAGGGCAGTTATTCAAAGAAGATACGCTGCAATTTATCAACGAACAGATTGAGGAGATTATCCGGTTTTAATATGCTAGTTTTAGTAGCCATGATAGCGAATTCACCCTAAAACTAATCCTACTCACGAACAGTGAAACAAGGATTCCGTAGCGTGAACAAGCATAAAAAAAACAAAGGGCATCACAAAACCTGATACAAAAAAAGCCTCCGGCAAACACCGGAGGCTTCTTAATTTCATACGCTAATCTAATTCTTAAGACAAGCAATCCGATATCTAGTAGCCGAAGATCTCTTTAAGATCCAGCTTTTTAACCTCGCCCAGTTTCGCAAGATCTTCTGGCTTAAGACTTTCTTCCTTCGCTACAATACAGTAAACGTACGGCTTTTGACTCATTTCTTTCTTGTGGAAAGTATTTAGGTCGCCATAGGTTAATTTTGGCGCTTGCTCATAGACAACTTTACGAATATCAGTTGCATTTCCCAAACGCTGTGCAGCCAGATAACTACCTAAGATAGAAGCATTCAACACACGTTCACTGGCAATTGATTTTTGCAGACTTACTTTCGCAATATCCAGCCCCTTAGCACTTTCAGGCAGCACATCCAGCAACTCATTCATGCCTTTAATCGCGTCGTTAAATTTATCAGCCTGCGTTCCTACATAGGCTCCGACCGTATAGTGATTTTCCTTTTTATAAGGCTGTCCGTAATAAGCATAAGTTGAATAAGCCAATGCTTTTGATTCACGGATAGTCTGGAAGACAATACTTCCCATTCCGCCACCAAAGTAATTATTGAACAATGAAACAGTCGGTGTTAAGGCACTGTTGTATACTCCTGAACTTCTATACCAAAACACTTCAGCCTGCTTCATATCGAAATTAGCAAAAAGGACCTGGTTCTTGCTTGTTGGCAATTCTGCAAATACGACCGCCTTTTTTGCCTGAACATATTCTCCAGCACCTTGTTTCAACGGCTTCGCTTTCGCTACAAATTCCGAGGCAGTTAACGGTCCAAAATAAAGCATCGTATGTTTCATATTAGCCAAATCGTGCAATGCCTTCACCAAATCCTCCGCTTTTAAAGCATCCAATTCCGCATCTGTAAACACATTATTAAACGGATTTTTAGCGCCGTATTTAGCATAAGATTTTAGGCCTTCCATGATCGCGCCCTTGTTTTCTTTCGCATTTGCTCTCGCTTTTTTAAGACGGGCAATATACATTTTGAAAGCCTCCTGATCAGCAACACAATTACGCAACAAATCCTGAATCAAGTTCAATGTAGCCGTAAAGTTGGAATTCAAACCTGAAATTGACACCATGGTTTCCTCATTTCCTGCAGACACCGAAAAATCAGAAGCCAATTGATAGAAATCCTTGCTGAATTGCTCACTGGATTTGTCTTTTGTACCCAAAAACTCAAGATAGCCCGCAGCCAATGAAAGTAACTTATTGCTCCATTTTCCACCATCAAAACGATAAGACAGCGAAAACAGCTCATTATCTGAGTTCTTTACAGCAAGTACTGGTAAACCGTTCGCTGTAGCTTTCTGAATATCTTTATTATAATCGACCCATACCGGTTGGATTTTATCCTCTGGCATTGCTTCAACCTGCTTCAAGAACTCAGACTGATCGTCGCGATTGACCGTTACAGGAGTAATCTCAGGTTTAACAACTTTAACAACATTATTATCAACGCCCTTACGCTTATAAACAACGACGTAATTATTATCGTTCAAATATTTGTTAGCAAAATCCACCACATCTTGCTTGGTGATTTTATTCAATTCATCCGAATATCCCACAACAGACGCCCAATCCTGACCCGAAGTAAAGGCATCCATCAATGATTCAGCCCGGTCACCATAACTTTCGTTCTGTTTAATTTCGTCTTTCTTCGCGTTGTTGACAATGGCTGTTATCAAATCATCCGAGAATTCACCTTTTCTCAATTTTGCCAATTCTTGCAACAGCAGCTGTTGCACCTCTTCCAAGCTCTGTCCCTGACCAGGATTACCCTGCAACAGGAGCAAAGAGTAGTCTTTTAACACATAAGGAAAAGCACCTGCACCTAATAATTTTTGATTCTTCACCAAATCCAGATCAATCAGACCAGCAGAACCATTTGTCAAGATCTGACTCATCAAATTGAGCATACGGGCATCCTTTGTCGCAGCGCCAGGAAAACGGAATCCCATTAACATAAATTCAGCATCCGGACCTTTCACCTCGCGGACAACAGGAGTTAAAATTGGTTTCTCCGCATCAAAAGTATAGGCCGGAACTTCTTTCGCCTGCATAAAAGCAAAAGTCTTATCCACCTTTTTCACCACCTCGGTAGGATCAAAATCCCCCGACATAATAACCCCCATATTATTAGGGACATAATAGGTATGAAAATATTCACGAATCGCTTTCAAAGACGGATTTTTAAGGTGCTCTACCGTACCAATTGTCGTCTGCTTTCCGTAATTATTATTGGGAAACGCTGCTGAAAACATCGACTCTACAGCCTTACGATTATCTTTATCCAAGCTGATATTTTTCTCTTCATACACAGCTTCCAGCTCAGTATGGAACAGACGCAATACCGGATATCTAAATCGTTCTGCCTGTACAGCAAGGTACTTATCCATTACATTACTAGGAATTTGCTCCTGATAAACAGTCTGCTCAAACGAAGTGAAAGCATTGGTACCTTCCGCTCCCATTGATGCCATCAATTTATCATACTCATTCGCAATGGCATATTTCGCAGCTTCTCCAGATACTTTATCGATTTCCTTATAGATTGCTTTCCGTTCGGTTTCGTCTGTTGTACCATTGTATTTCTCATAGAGCGCATCAATCTGATCTAACAAAGGTTTCTCCTTTGCCCAGTCTTTAGAGCCAAATTTATCCGTTCCTTTGAACAACATATGCTCGAGGTAATGGGCCAAACCGGTGTGATCTTTCGGATCTGTTTTACTCCCCGCTTTTGTTGCAATGTAAGTTTGAATACGTGGTTCTTTTTTGGTCGGGCTCAAAATCACAGTTAAGCCATTTTTTAGCTTATAAAACCGTGAATGTGTAGGATCGTTGGTTACGTACTTGTAGGTGTACCCCCCCTCAGATGCTTCTTTCCAATCAAATTTGGTGTTTTGGGCAAACAAAGCACACCCTGCTGTTGTTAGTGCAAACGTAACAGCAGTAATTCTAAATAGGTTTTTAATCATATTTCCTTTTTCTTTTCACCTCAAACTTAGATAAATTGCTTTTTATATGCAATACAATTAAAGACATAAACAATAATTATTTACCCATTTGACATCCTGATGGTTAAGCCGCCCAATTTCTCTCACCACCAACCGACAAGATGTGGCTGAAAAATGGCATTTTTTACGACTAGATTTCGCTACTGTTTAAATACTATTGTTACAATGATATATCATTCTTATTTTGCAAAATTTTAAAAAACGCTAACGTTTTATTTCATGAGATCAAGAATACTTGCTTTTGTGACCCTGGCACTACTCTCCTTTCGTGCCACAGCACAGGTCACACCCCGAATAGAGAATCCGAAAGACACTTTACAAAGCCGTACCCCAGCCAAGACGAGACTTATATTTCAACTTGAACATGAAAGCGGGGGCGAACTCAAATTCAATGAGCGCTCCAAAGAAACCCTTGCTGACTCATACTATAGTGGACTAAATTTCAGAGTCGGTTTTCAAACTCAGTTTCAAGACTCATTAAAGAGCATTTACAATGAAATATACAACTATCCGATATACGGCATCGGAATCTACAGT
Source organism: Sphingobacterium sp. B29 (assembly GCF_001952815.1). Classification (NCBI taxonomy): domain Bacteria; kingdom Pseudomonadati; phylum Bacteroidota; class Sphingobacteriia; order Sphingobacteriales; family Sphingobacteriaceae; genus Sphingobacterium; species Sphingobacterium sp. B29. The sequence goes on from NZ_CP019158.1 coordinate 6,249,715, forward strand.
AGTACTTTTGGTCAGGAACACCTCGGACGACCTTTCGCGGCCTATGGCTTTGTCGCCATTCCCATTAGACCAAAAGTAAACTCGAGATGGAATTTCAACTATCGGATTGCACTCGGTCTCTCTGGCAGATTCAACCCCTATAATGAAGAAGACAATCCTTTCAACCTACTTATTGGCAGCAAAAACAATGTATTTATTGATCTTGGACTTCAGGCCAACTACCGTCTAAATAAAAACTTCCAGGTAGGGGCCGGCGCAGCCTTTCATCACTTCAGCAATGGAGCCCTGGCATTACCGAACACCGGGATAAACCTCGTCCCCTTGAGCCTATCTGTTTCGTATACACCAACAAACAAACCTTTTGATTACAGAAAAACAAGTATTCCACAACTGGAGAAAACAGAGGAACTCCATTTCAACTATGCCTTTGGCTTCAAACAGATTGACCGCGAACACGATGGCCAATATTTTAAATCTACATTAGGCGCATACTACAGCAGGCATTTCGGCTACAAATGGCGGCTTGGCGCTGGCTTCGATGCATTTTATTCAGCTAGCGGAAACGATGAGAAGGTTGCCGGCGATAAAGCCGGGAAATTCTCCGCCCTATTTTCTTACGGCCCAGCATTCTACATTGATCATGTGTTAAATTCACGTCTATACATCAACGGAAATGTAGGAGTCTACCTTCATCGCAACGAATTCAATGGCGAAAGCATGCCCGTGTATTTAAGAGCAGGTGTACGTTATAAAGTATACAAAGATTTCTTTGCCGGTGTTTCCATTAAAGCCCATGGCGGTAAAGCTGATTTTATTGAATGGACGACAGGTTACGGAATTAAACTAGGTAAGAAACGGAAATAGTAAGAAAATAAACACGAGAGATTCCCGAGACAGATTGAATACCGGATCGGGGACTTTCAAATTTACAGCGCATTCAGCCCATAAAAAAAAGCGTTCATGAAGAACGCTTTTTTTTATCGTGGGGATTACTGGGTTCGAACCAGTGACCCCTACCTTGTCGAGGTAGTGCTCTAAACCAGCTGAGCTAAACCCCCTAACGAAAAAAAAGCACCATTTGATGATGCTTTGTGGAGGCTACAGGATTCGAACCTGTGACCCTCTGCTTGTAAGGCAGATGCTCTGAACCAGCTGAGCTAAGCCTCCATACTTTTTTAAAGAACGCCGTTCCCTAATTGCGTGTGCAAATATAGCTTAAAAATTCTATTCTCAAAATTATTTTATAAGATTTTATGCCTTTAATATCACAACAAGCTAAGAAACACCGAAATAATTTTTAATCATAGAACTTCCAAGAAATACCAAACCTAAAATTAGCACTATTCATCGGATAACGTCTGACCGTATAGTAACCATGCGGATAAAAGTTCTGATTTAAAAAATTATAACTCAAAAACATATTTACCCGTTGTATATTCGCTGTAATCCATAAATCCATGATCGGATATGTCGAAAACTCAATCTGTTTGTAAGCATTGTAAAACTGTCCTGTCCCAATCGAATAATTCGGATTGGCATAGGGTGTGTTGAACTTTGCGTCCAGACCGATACTATAATCAATAACTTTATAAAACAGGTTACTGTAATACAAACTATGCCAGGTATACAGCTCCGGAACAGCCAGTGTGTTCTGTTGATCTGTCTTTTGATAGACCACAAGATTATCGAAGGTAAAATGGTTTAATTTAAATTTTTGTCCAACGGTTACCTTTAACAAATTAGCTTTATCCAATTGTGCAGGAACAATCCATTTATCTTTCTTCGGATCGTTCTGTGGATTCGACAACTCTTCGAAATAGGTATAATTGTTCATCAGAAAATACTCCACCTTGCCATGGAATCCAAGCATCGGATTGGCATATTGAAAACCCAGATTCTGAATTTTCGTCTTTTTAAGATCTAAATCATTCCATTTTCCGTAGGTATAATTCAAATTCTCGAAAACCATCTCCGGGGATTTGTTCTGTGAATAAGCTGACAACGTCACCTTTCCGATTTTATCCCCCATCGAGATATCCGCTTTAGCCTCATACAAGAAATCTCCAAAGTTGTGGCCAAATAAGATTTGATTCGCTTTTAAACTAAAATCAAGTCGATCTGAAAACTTATACCCTAATTCACCTTTCACGATCCCGTTCTGATAAAAACGATCAAATGTCGTGCTATCCGGTAGTTTCTTTAGCGGCTGTGGATAAGCTGAAGTATTGTTATAATACCGCATGGAGTCCAACTGATTCTGCTCCACCCAGTTCATGTCGTGCTGAAAAGCCAAATTCAACTTTGCCTCATTCTTAAAGACCGACTTCCCTCTGAGAAAAAAGTTATATTCAAATTCATTTGAAACATTCGTGATCAGCGTCTTATCATTGTTTAGCGCCAATGCCCTATTATTGTATGGCAAAGCTGCATTTTGGTCATCCATGTTCTTGAAGAAACTATAAGTCTGCCTTCGGATGCGGGTATTATGTGCCATGCTATTCGTTGGACGAATCTCCATCGTAGGCTTACCTTTATCGATCGTATCCAATCGCCCCAAATAAAGTGACTGTCTCAGGAAAAATGAATTATCCCACCATTTAGACCGAGGTATATTTGTATTACTCGCATCATAGAATTTTGGTATAAACCGGTCCGGCGATTGTCTATTTCCAGGCGCAAATGGAAGATCTTCGTAATAGAACCATTCTCCATGGCATCCAAACGATTAAATACCGCATTGATCAACAAATTATACCGGTTATTTTTCGATTCATACCAAGAAGCAACTGAAGCCTTTAAATCTGAATAATTCTGCCCAAGGTAAAATCCATCCGTTTTGGTGGAATGAAAATCGACATTCATATTCCATTGGGAATTGATATTCTGGGCCACCCGAGCCCTAAAAACCTGATCATTAAAAAAGAATCCTACCGCAGACAATTCGGAGTACCTCGCACGGGCCCTAAAATATTGGACCGAATCGGGGTTCAATAAATAACGTTCCAGTGCTGTAAAACCAGACTGAAAGCCAATGGTCTTTTTAGGCTGGAACAATAGATCCCGTGTGGCAAGCCCATAGGCTCCAAGGTTCACACTGGGATTCCAGGGTAAATTCTGCGGATTATAATATTGATAATTATGATGTGACGTATCAATCTGCCGTGTATAAGTGCCTTTTTTTAGCATATCCAATGTTGCATATCGGATATACTTTGCAGACAGGATAACAGAATCCTTCTTTCCATCCTCCTTGGCTCTCGCCGAATCCAATGCACTGCTCCAATCCTCTTTGCTCTGCGCAATGACATCCACGGAATAAATAAATAAAACACACCATGCGGCAAGTATGCGTACGATCAACTTCATCTAAAATTATATAAAAACCAAAAAAGCTAAATTCACCTGAATGAACCAATTACACTTCACCCCACACAAATCCAACAACCTTCTCCCTCACCGGTGTTACATGAAGATGCAATTTATTGCAAAGCTATTAATTCTTTCAAAATTAATGTCATTTTAGGTTCCGCTTTCTCCGCAACAGTGACAATTTCCTGCAACGACACAGGTTTAAGTTGTTCATGAAAGCCCTCATCCGTAACAACAGAAATAGCAAATACCGGAAGAGCCATATGATTAGCGACAATAACCTCAGGAACGGTACTCATGCCCACTACATCGCCACCAATAAGCCGCATATAGCGATACTCAGCTTTTGTCTCCAAATTTGGACCTGCAGAAGAAACATAAACAACTTTTCGCGCAGCAATAGCATGTTTGGCTGCAATTTCAAGAGCCTGCTCGATCATCTTTCGGTTATAAGGCTCACTCATATCCGGAAATCGTGGTCCAAACTCAGCCAAATTTTGTCCACGAAGCGGATTATCCGGCAATAAATTGATATGATCTTCAATAATTCCAAGGTCACCTTTTTTCACATCAGGATTCAGGGATCCCGCAGCGTTGGAAACAAACAATTTCTGCACCCCCAAAACCTTCATGATCCGGATCGGAAATGTAATCTGCTGCATATCATAACCTTCATAGTAATGCAACCTTCCCTGCATAGCGACCACATTGCGTCCGCTCAACTTTCCAAAAATAAGCTTACCAGAATGAAATTCAACAGTTGAAATAGGGAAATTAGGTATATTGGAATACATCAGCTGATACTCGACTTCAATTTCATCAACCAACTTACCTAAACCAGTACCTAGGATGATACCGAATTCTGGAGCAAAATCTCCAATTTTTCTACGGATAAATTCCGTAGTCTCATTTATGCTATGATACATACGTACAGAAAAACTAAGTATATCAAACTTAACTTAATTTTTCTGTACGTACAAATCAAAATCAATACTTGTATTTACATCTTCTCACCAATGGAGAAACTTTTTATAACTGAAATGCATTAATTGTGGGCCAATGCTTTTTCACTTGCTTTACCTGGAGAACTGATCAAAAGCATTACAAACGTGATAAAACCATTTATAATGATCAAATCCAATCCGATAACATACGGTGTATACACCTCAATAACATAGGTTTTAAGCAAAAATAATACGGTAGGCGAAAGCACACAGATATAAGGCACAGCATTATCCCGCACGGCATATTTTGTGAATATCCCAAAAACAAATAAACCCAGTAAAGGTCCGTACGTATAACTCGCTGCCGTAAAGATTGCATTGACGACCGAATCATCGTTGATCAGCTTAAAGACCAGAATAACCAACAACATCACAATGGAAAAGCCAAAATGGACATAGTTACGCTGTTTGATCAAAGCTGGATCGTTGGGGTTTTCTTTTTTATTGAAGTTTAAAAAGTCTACGCAGAAAGATGTCGTCAGGGCAGTTAGCGCACTATCTGTCGTTGCAAAAGTAGCCGCCGTAAGTCCCATCATAAAGATGATTGCAGGAACAATAGCCAAGTGGTTTAATGCAATTTCTGGATACAAATAGTCGCGTGTTGCCAGTTGAGTGACATCAATCCCGTTTTTAGCCGCATAGATATACAGCAAAGCACCGACAGCTAAAAAGAAAATATTAATGACCACAAAAACACTTGTAAACGTAATCATGTTCTTTTGGGCTTCTTTAATGGTCCCCATCGATAAGTTCTTTTGCATCAGATCCTGATCAAGCCCCGTCATTGCAATGGTCACAAAAATCCCTCCCAAGAATTGTTTCCAAAAATTTGCTTTACTGCCAACAAAATCATCCCAGAAAAAGATCTTGGAGTAACTACTTTCTTTCACAGCTTCGAAAGTATCCACAATACCAAAATCTAATCCTTTTGCCATAAAATAAATGGAAAGAATGACTGCAGTCACTAAAAAGGTAGTCTGTAGGGTATCTGTCACAATGATCGTCTTTAAACCGCCCTTATTTGTATACATCCAGATCAATACCAAACATATAACGACCGTAATCGCGAAAGGCACATTCCAGGCATCAAAAATAAAATGCTGCAATACGATTGCCACCAAATAAAGACGAAATGCCGAACCGATCGTACGGGAAACCAAAAAAATAGCAGCACCTGTTTTGTACGTGGTGTGCCCAAAACGTTCTTCCAAATAGGTATAGATGGAAGTCAAGTTCATTCTATAATAGAGCGGAAGCAATACATAGGCAATAATGACAAAACCAACGGCATTCCCAAGAACAAATTGAAAATAGCTAAATTCAGACGCACCTACTGCGCCGGGAACCGAAATAAAAGTCACGCCGGAGAGCGCGGTACCGATCATCCCAAAGGCGACCATATACCATTTAGAGTTCCGGTTTGCGACAAAAAAAGTAGAGTTATCGGAAGCCCCCTTCGAGGTGAAGTGAGCTACAGCAAGCAGAACTGCAAAATAGATTATTATAAAAGATAATAATATTACTGGTGACATAGTTTGTTTTTAAAATAGGTGATTTTTAGTAGGTTATACTCAATGGGCAGCCTGATAAGCTTCAATTGCCTGTCTTACATTACCAAATTGTTCAAGTAAAGCCGCAGCCTCTTCTTCCAGCGCCCCGGTTTGATCCATAATGATACGTACACCACGACCGACCAGCTTATGGTTTGACAATTGCATATCGACCATCTTATTCCCTTTTACCCTGCCCAATTGGATCATCACTGCAGTACTGAACATATTTAACACAAGTTTCTGTGCTGTACCTGACTTCATCCGCGTAGACCCCGTAACGAATTCCGGTCCAACAATAACTTCAACCGGATACTGCGCTACTTCAGCAATCGGAGAACCGCCATTACAGACAATACATCCCGTAACAAGTCCCTTCTCATTTGCGGTTTTTAATCCGCCAATAACATAAGGTGTGGTTCCAGAGGCCGCAATACCGATAACAACATCGTTTTCATCAATATCATAGGCTTCCATATCTTTCCAGGCTTGCTCCAGATCATCTTCTGCAAATTCAACTGCTTTTCGAATTGCAGTATCACCACCAGCAATCAACCCAATGATCCATTCAAATGGCACACCGTAAGTCGGAGGTAATTCTGACGCATCCAACACGCCCAAACGACCACTTGTACCAGCGCCGATATAAAAAGTTCGACCACCAGCCTTCATTTTCTCCACAGTCACTTTGACCAATGCTTCAATCTGAGGGATAGCCTGCTCTACAGCAAGTGGCACAGATTTATCCTCATTATTGATATTTGTCAATAACTCATGCACAGACATCTTGTCTAAATCCTGATAATTCGAATCTTTCTCCGTTGTATTTACCATTATTAGTATATATTGTATTTCTTTATTTCAATAAATCGGGCACATCCACAAGTTGATACCCTTTTCCCTTTAATATGCTAATGATATCATCCAAATGATGATACAGTTTATCTTTCCGCCGATCATCGGTTCCCATATGAATCAATATCAGAAATCCATTGAGCCCATACCGAGCTTCGTAAGACCAGAGATTGTCGAGAATCGCTGTCGACGATACATAACGAGTCCCCATTTCAGGATAGGTATAATCAGCCGCAGTCCGTATTCCCGGCGTATAATTAACCGAATGTAGACCTACTGCTTTTGCCCAATCGACCGTTTCACTATTATACCACTCGTATGAAGGAATATAATAGGACAAATTCCCGATGTCAATACCCCCACTTTCCAATGCTTTCAGATTTGCCTTTAGATCCGCGACAAAAGAGTCACGTTTCACCAAAAGCAGGTCCCTACTCCCCCAGTCACTCACCAGAAGATGTTTATCCGAATGCCCCGAAATCCAATGACCATCGTTTATCATCTGATGGACATAGGATTTAAAACCCGGTGTTCTGAGATAATCTCCTGTCAGGAAAAAAGAACCTTTAACGCCGTTACGTTTTAGACTTGCCAACACCTCTCCTGTACCTTCAGATAAATCATGACCTGTAAACATCAAAGCTACCTGCCGTTTTGTCGAGTCGCCCCGGACAATAGCCCCAAAAACATCCCGTGTTACTTTTTTCCGGCCGGCTCCTCCAAGGCCTTACCTTCTTTTGAAGCCAGCAGATAAATCAACGAAGCGGTACCATCCATTGTCGGCTCATTGGTACTATAATCTCCATAGTCGTCATGATAGACCGCCAAATCACTTTGAAACTCCGCATAGCTATCTGGATTATTCAACTTGATACCGATCAGATTGCGGTACGTAGATGCCATAATGGGCCCATCAACCAAACCGCCATCGATCGGATGTTTACCCAGAAAGGTAAAAGCCGAATGCGGATCAACAGGTGTATCGCCCCACGACGGAAGACCATATACCATACTCGTGCCCCAAGGGTTCGTTCCAAACAACCAGTCAAAATTAGCCTGAGCAAGTTCATCGAAATGCGCATCTCCCGTCAATTCTTTATACCAGAGACATTGAATCGCGAAGGATACCGTTAAGTTGTTGCTACACCAAATAAAGGGAACTCCACGAAAAAATGCATTTTTTTCGGCTCTCCGATTGACTTCCTCAATCCCCTGTTTATAATAAGAAACAATCTCCTCGCGATCTTGTCCTTTTAATCCTTTTGCCAATTCATAATGCCCAAGATTAATAAAAGGGTACCACTGATAATGTGCAGCAGTATCGCTTACCATCCAAGGTGTAATCTTTTCTTGCCGTGCGTAGCCTAAGGCTTCTCGAGCAAACTTTTCTTTTTTTGTCACCGAAAACCCCATTGCAGCGGCCAACTGCATATCGTCCACCCAATTATCTTCGGCATAAATATAAGGCGATTTCACAGAAACTGTCTGTGTCACGCCTGGTTTTATATTGGCATAAGCATAGGCCGTTTCCGATTTCTTCGAAAGCAGCTTTGCATATTTACCATCCTCTTTGTCAAACAACATCGCCCCCAGGCGAAAAGCACTACTAAATTTACCAGCAGTAGAGCTCGTCCCCGTCGTATTATTCATAAACTTACCACGCTGTTGTGGTTCGCCATCGATAAAATACACCGGTCTTTCAAATCCACGACCATAATAGGGATCTTCCTTTGGCATCCGCATGCTTGCATGGTCCCGGTCATCACCAATCTGGTTGTACATCTGATTGGCTTTAGGATGCATTTTCAACAACCAATCCAGGCCCCATTTTGCTTCATCCAGTACATCGGCACGACCGTTTTTTCCGTCAAGACCATTTGCTTGCTTTAGATCACCAAATACCTTTGGAAAATCGCGGTAAGCCGCTAGCAGATGAAATGTCGCATTTGCCGACGTAGTCGCATATTGCAAATAATCAGAAGCATCATGCCAACCTCCGCCAGCATCGATGCGGGAGCTATCGGGAATACCAACCTTTCCTGCATAAAGCGCAAACCCATCGTGTGTGTGGCAGCTATCTTTCAGAAAAGGGTTGAACAATGTCCGTTGTTGCCGCATATAACGCAGTACAAAATCGGCCGCTCCTTTGTAAACGTCCCGAGCAATTCGGAATGTTGGAGACTTCACATCTCCAGCCTGAATAAAAAAGCGTCCTGTATCCTGCATAGAAGAGAAATCCAAACGAAAGCTCTGAACAAAAGGACCATAAGCCCCATAATCTTTTCCGACAGGATGCACATACACTGTTTTACCCGTTTGTGCGTTTTTAATTTCAAAAGAACGAAGCTGCCTGATTGATTTCCCGCCCCATACCGCGACCTTCTTGCCCGCCGGGGTATAGCCCAATTGGTTTATTCTAATCCAAGCATTTTGCTGTGCTTTCGCAAAGTTACAAACAAAACATGCAAAAACAAGCAAAAAAGCTTGACGTAAATTTAAGAAGTTTAGACATTTTTTTATCATATCAAGGCATTTATTTTCAAAAAGATCAATTCAATCGATTGCTTAAAACTCTAATGAAACTATTTTGCCATCCATCGTACTCGCTATCACCTTGTTTCGGCCGTTTAGCGCAACAGGATTAACCATTCCATTGGATATTTTATATTGCCATACTACCGCGCCTGTTTTTGCGTCAACCCCGGATAGCAAACCCGAATGACTCGGCACAAATACCAATTTGCCATTGGAGGTAATTGCAGAAGGCGTCAATTCGTAGGGCAATTTAAGCTTGGACTTCCAGGCAACATCCATGCTGTTCCCAGCAACTGAAATACCTAAAAGATCGCCGTCCATCGTCTTCACATAAACCAATTTATGATCTGCAGCCAGCCCCATCGACTCGCGCACCCGAATGGTATCTTTCTTTTCCCGCCAAATGACCGCCCCCGTTTTCGCATCCAGTGCTGTCATAAAACGATCCGGTGCAACTACAAAAACACGATTATTTACCCCCACCGGATTACATGCCGCCGCTGAAAACATCCGATTAGCCTGTCCGTTATTCCATTCCCACGCCAGCTTACCTGTATTGACATTCAAAGCATAGAATCCATTACTCCAGGAGCCAAAAATTACATTCCCCAAATAATACGTTGGCAGGGTCGATACAAATCCTTTGACCTGATCAAAACTCCATTTTACAACCCCCGTCTTGATGTCCAGCGCTCTAAACTTACCATCCGAACCACCGATAAAAGCCACGCCATCATGTAACAGAGGCGAACCCAAAACCGCCTTTTCAGTCTGTACCTTCCACAACAACTTGCCATTACGGGCATCTACCGCATAAATTGCATGATCCGATGATCCCGCCACGACAATCCCCTTCCACACAGCTGGCGTAGAATAAACTTTACCACCGGTGCGGAATGCCCATAGCTTTTTACCCGTTTTTAAATCAAGCGCAAAGATATCGCCCGCGGTATTTGATGTAATCACGCTATTTTTGTAAACAGCTAGTCCCGCCCCAATATCACTAGCATCTTCAAACGTCCAATTGACTTTAACCTGATCTGCATATTTGGTATTCACAGCATAACTTGGTCTCGGGTAGCTTACCGTTTCATTTTCATAATGATGATTAAATAGAGGGACAACAACCCAAGATTTCTCCTGCATCCCTACACCGGGATTACGCTCCTGATAACTCGCTTTACCATCGGCGATGGTCACAATATTATAGCCGCCAACCGCTTTATTCGCACGCAGGTTTGACCGCCCCATTACCCCCGGAATTCCTTCCCAATCGTATAATTTATTGGCATGACCATGTCCGCAAAGCGCCAATTGAACATTCCGCGTTTTAACTCTTTTTAAAGCGTCAAACCAGTTATTTAGCGAAGAATCCTGTGGATAATGATTAATATAGATCAATGGCAACTGATTATCCGGATTCGCTGCAAAAATGGAATCCATCCAGACCAGGTTCTCACGAGGAATCTGACCAGGGCTCATACGCATATTTGGTCCTGAATTGGTTCCAATGAATGCGTAACCTTTATGCTTAAAGAAAAAGGTTTCACCACCAAAAACGGTGCGAAATGTATTGGCTCCATTTTCAGACCAATTTCCATCGTGATTTCCCGGAATCACATACCAGGGCAGCTGCAAACTATCTAAGATGCGCTTTGCAAGCTTCAACTCATGATCAGCGCCAAACTCGGTGATATCCCCAGAAAGTATAACGAAATCAATATCTTTCAATGTATTCAGGTCCTTTACAGTACGTCGCAAATCCTCCTCTCCTGTTGCACCACCGACATGCGTGTCTGTTACGTGGGCAAATTTGAAGGACTGCTGCGCCATCACAACGTTAAAAACGCAGGATAATGCAATAAAAAAGGTGATAATTGGAAACCTCATGCGTAATGTTTTCTTAAAAATAGCGTTTTTATGCATAATAATAAAATAAAAATGCGTTTTTATGCAAAGTATTTTAGATATAGATTTAGGTTTGTTTTCGACAGCCTCGGCTATCATGGACACAAAAAAGCCTTGTCTAAAAACATAGACAAGGCCTCATAATATGTGGATTAAATTACCACCCTTTAGTTTGTGTTAATTTATACCCTCTTTGCTCATAGTCAACAATTTGCGCTTTACCCACTGGAGCTAAATAAAATTTATCATCCACGGCATTTCTATTTGCTGCATTTTGAACCACTATAAAACCAACCATATCGGCAGCATTAGAACCATTATAAGTCACTACGGTTCCATCCGCTTTCCTCACTTTGGTGACGCCAACATAGTTAGATTTTAAGAAATCCGGGGCCTGCTTTGCTACATCAACCCAAATTCCCGTGAAATAATCCGTACTTTTCGAAAAGTCCATATAACCCAGCTTTTTCCATCTCTTTAAATCCAGCAATCGCGAGTATTCAAACACGAATTCCATCCGGCGCTCACGACGTATTTCCCACATTAGCGGTGTTACATCTGCATCTCTAGCTGGATCATTAGCAATTGAACCAATCTGTAACGGCGCAGTCTTTGTCACTCCTTTAGCTATAGCAACCTCGTCAAGCGGCCTATTTCTTACTGCATTGATTGACTTATCGAGATCTGTTTGTGTAACAGCTGCACCACCAAAGTTTTCGGCTAAAATTTGCTTTGCTTCAATCCAGTTTAACACAACTTCTCCATAACGTATAACAGGAGCGTCTGATGTATTGGTATTTGAATTCCACTTAGCATAATCAGGATTTGCACTTGTTATCTTATAACCATTGCGAGCGACATACTTTGTTCCATAGACAAATGTTGAAGCCTTGGAGTTCAAATCCGTATCAAAGGAAGCCTCAAAACGTGGGTCACGAGAGGTCGCCAACTTGCTTAACGAAAAATCCGTCGCACTAGCGAGTGATGATGAAGAATAAGGCTTACCATCAACACAGATAAATTCCTTGATCAATTTTAAATTTGGAGCTGTGGCCTGTGCCTCAACGCCATTTTGATAAGATCCGATTGCATGCAGCACACTAACGGATGCATCGTATTTACGATACATAATCACTTCTTTGTTGGTCGCTAAATCCTGGGAAGAAAACAAACTTTTGAAATCAGCAGTAAATGAATACTTACCTGAACTCATAACAACCTCCGCTGCACTTTGGGCAAGCTCCAAATATTTCTTTGCTCTTGCCTGATCAAGACCGTGGTATTTCTGCCAAGAACCTTCAAACAACATCAAACGTGATATAAAAGACGCTGCAATATACTTATTCAACACATTTGCACCATCATCGGCTTTCATATTCTGTAATACATATACAAAGTCATCGTACACATGATCCATCACGACACCACGATTATCACGATCTTTATATTGCGTATCAAAATCAGAAGCAGCTACTTCAGATTCAAAATATGGAACATCCCCGAAAACAGAGACCAACCTCGAATACTCAAAAGCTTTAAAGAATTTCGCAACAGCAGTCCAGTGATTATATTGAGCCGTGGTTAAGTTCGGCTTAGCAATAGTCTCTATTCTATTCAAGAAAATATTGGATTTGCGAACCCACGAATAATTCCATGTGGGACCAGCATACGTATCAAGCCATGCCGCAACTTCAGATGTGGATGAACGCGTATCAGGTATAGCATTTTCAAAATTAGCTTGTTGACCACTAAAAGTCAAATCGTCTGAAAAGGTATACCCCCTTACTGGCGTATAATCCGTCGTAAAGGAACTATTGTAGCCGTTGAAATATTGCGTATAAAAACCGTTCGCAAATAACCTCAGGTCATTTTCATCCCTCCAATAAAGCCCCGAACCATCTGTAATCTGATCCAAAGACGGGCGATCTAACAAGCTGTTACAGCTTGACAACACCATTGAGGAACCTAATAATATATATAAGAATTTTGTTTTAATTTTCATGATAATTTCAATTAAAATGTCAATTGAACGCCAAAAGAAGCAGATTTGAACGTTGGCGTTCCAACACCAATACGGCCACTATTGTAATTATTCAAGCTCTGATCAACAAACATATTCACCCCAACAACAGCTTCAGGGTCGATAGGCAAGCCATTAAGTTTATCCCATGTAAAGAAGTTTTCCAAAGCAGTGTATATACGTAAATTGCTTACTCCGATTCGACTCAACGTTCCCTTCGGAAGAGTGTAACCCAAGGTTAAGTTCTTAATACGCAAATAGGACATATCCAACAAATAGCGACTTTGTATCTGCATATTATTAATATTGTCTGTTCCACCGTTGCTGTATGCTGCTGGATAAAATGCGCCCGTATTATTTTCAGTCCAATAATCTGAAGACATAACTGCAGGCATTGCTCCATCTGATGCATTAAAGCCGGCCTGTGCCAAGAACCCTTTTCCCCAAACTTGACGGCTACCTACACCTTGGAAGAACGCAGAGAAGTCAAAACCCTTGAAATCAGCCCCTAAACGAAATCCATATTCATACCTCGGCGTCGAATTACCGATCACAGAAAGGTCACCATGATCTGAAATTGTCCCCTTTCCGTTATCTATAGCACCATCTCCGTTTAAATCCTTAAACTTAACATCACCGGGACCATAAAGGAAGGTAGATGAATTTTGAACCCAAGATTGGTAAGCTCCATTTGGATCAGACAACTTGTTCATTGTCTTACCATTGACGGTTGTCGTAACTAGTTTTCCATTTTCATAAACGAAATCACTTTTTTGATACAGACGATCCGTTTCATAACCCCAAATTTCACCGAATGTCTTACCGTTATAGTATCCATCCACTAAAGTTGTTGTACCGTATTCTGTGATGACAGATTTTGCATCCGATACGTTTGCACGTAGATTAATCCCCAAACCATTTTCGAAACGGTGGTTAAAATCAACTGCTAGCTCCCAACCTCTCGTACGTAAAGCGCCAAAATTACCTTTAGGAGCCTCAGCACCAAAAGTCGCAGCAACACCTTCCATCGGCACTAGCATATTTTTAGTATCGCGTTGATACCAATCGAATACAAGCCCCAGTTTATTCTTGAGGAATCTTGCGTCAAGTCCAAAATCCAAGGTCTGGATATCTTGCCAGCCCACCTGAGATAAAACGGCGGCAGGAGATCCTACATACCAATCCTTATTTCCTGAGCTGTTAATCCAGTTAGATTGGGCATTCGTCATATAACTTGTATACAAATTGTTCGGAACAGCCTGATCTCCAATCGAGCCCCATGAACCGCGGATTTTAAATTGATTTACGAACTCACGTGACCAGTCCATAAAAGATTCTTGCGATACCACCCAACCTGCAGAGAACGACGGATACCATTTCCAGCGCAAGCTTGTCGGAAATTTAGACGATCCATCACGACGTAAATTTGCTTCAAACAAATATTTATCCTTATAAGCATAGTTCACCCGGCCAAAAAAACCAATCTGAGATTCCCATTTTTTATAACCGGAACCAGTCACTGTTCCCGATCCAAACGTTAATTGTGGATTCTTGATATCCAGCAGGTTTGTAATTTGTGTCCAAGAATTTTCAGTTTGTTCCGCGACACGGTTTAAACCTGCCATAAATTTAAACTCATGCCCACCATCCAAGCTCAAATTGTAAGTAGAGAAGGCATTGATCGTATGGCGCAAGAAATTCTCATCTTCCTTACGGTAATGGTCAGGATTAGAGCCTGCAGCTGTATATTGGAAATAATCTAGATCATATGCAGCCATCGCTCCCGCAGCAGATGCGTCCACATAGCTTCCATTTGCATCGACATACATCTGGTTTCCATTTGCATCCTTTTTCGCTACTGGATTTCCCCAGGAATTGCCTGCCGTAAAACGTGTACCCGGCTTATTCCAGATCATCTCCTGATTGGTCAATGTGTAATCAAAATCCAATTTCCAATTCTTCGTGAAATTTACAGTAGCACCACCATTGAAATTCATATAGTTTTTTAACTGGCTCGCCACGTTTGCCGCACCAGTCTCATAAGCTGGACTACGAATTGGGTCCCCGTCTCCATCATTTCCAAACGGATACAGCGAGCTCCAACGGTACATATATAACCATGGATCTGCTGTTGTCGAATTCGTTGCATACGGATATTGTTTATTCGTACGGGAATAAATAGCTCCTGCCCTCGCTGTAATGTATTTGTTAATCTCATGAGAAACCCGTACTGAAGCATTATATCTCGAGAACTTGTCCGTATTAGTCTTCAACATACCAGACTGATCAAGCAACCCTAATCCTACATTATAAGAAGTTTTACCTGACTTACCCGATAGCGATAAATTATGTTGTTGTGTAGGAGCCCATTCACGAACCATATAGTCATAAGGATCATACGTACGTACGCCATATTTATAACCTGTTGCAGGATCATAATACCAGTCACGTCCATACAACGTTGGATCATCTTTACCGACCGAGCTACCATATTTATCCTGCCATTCAACCGATTTTTGATAACTTTCTTCATTTATTTTATAGAAAGCTCCAGTAAAATTGCTACCAACGCGCAAAGCTGCATCCAACGAATATCTCAACGCATCAACCGTCCCCATTTCGTATTTCTTGAATGGGTTTTGAAAGGAGAAATTATTAGAATAATTTACTGACACCTGATCAGTTTTAGCTCCCTGTTTTGTTGTAATTAAAATAACACCATACGCGGCTTTAGCTCCGTAAATAGATGATGCTGCGGCATCCTTTAAAACTGAAATAGATTCAATATCATCGGGATTCACAATATTGATACTCGGAATCTCCACATTATCCAGTAATATCAATGGATTATTGGATCCAGTTATTGAACCTATTTGACCGCGAATTTTGATCGTTGGATCAGATCCCACCTCTCCACTCGGGATAACGATACTCAATCCTGGTGTCGTACCCTGCATGGCACGTCCTGCATCAGCAATAGGACGTCCTTGCATTGTCTCTTTGATATTAACTGACGCAACAGCACCTGTTAAGTTACTCTTTTTCTGCGTACCGTATCCAACAACAACGACTTCATTCAACGTTTGATTATCATCGACCAAAGTTACATTTAGCGAATTCGAAGTCACAGGAACCTCTCGTGTAATATAACCTACGGATGAAAAACGCAACTTGCTCCCCACGGCAGCTGTAATTTTAAAATGCCCCTGCGCATCGGTCTTCGTTGATGCATTACCACCAATTACAGACACGCTTACTTCAGAGACTGGACCTTTTCCATCCGTTACAGTACCTTGCACTGTATTTTGAACCGCACTTTTTGCAGAAGAACTTAAAAGAACGCTTGTTGAATTAACGTTCTTCAAAGAGCCTTCCTTTTTTGCAAAAGAATAGGATTCAGAAGGAAAACTCAATCCAAGAGCAACAGAAAATAGTACAAATTTTCTCATTGATTATAGAGTTTTAAAATAAATGATTCTAGTTAATATTGTTAGTTATTGCTATTCAAAATCAGTATACAACAAATACTTCTTACGCATTTGTTTATAGTTTTTCAAGTCATCCGACCAGGAAGCGCGAATCTGTGCCTCGGATTTACCTGCAAGAATCTGCTTACGCAACTGATCAGTGCCTGCGAGCTTGTCAAAAAATTCAGGCCTCGCAAAGAAAGTCGATTTATCAGGCGTCTTTTGATAAAAATCCAGGACATATTTTAGTGTGAATTTTTGCTTTTCAGGATCCAGGGCACGTAGATCTATACCATAATTCGTCGCACCTTTCCCCTCCACATGCTTGGACATACCATGACGTTCACCCGGAGTAAACGTAAAGGAGCCGTACACCGGATTTGTATACCCCAAAACTTGGAATGGCCAATCCGTCCCACGCCCTACCGAAATATCAGTTCCTTCGAAAAGGCATAATGAAAGATACAATCGTACAGAAAGCTGATTGGGTAGACTTGGTGAGGGAATTACCGGCAAATCGTACATCGTTTTGTGATCCCAGTTTTGTACTTTTACAACCTGCACATCTGCCTGACGACCATTTTCCAACCAGTGTTCCCCATTGATCATCTGTGCCAGCTCACCAATTGTCAAACCGTGGATCATTGCTATTTTATGCCAAGAAACATCGGATTTAAACTTATCGTCATGCCTTACTGGACCGTCGACCTGATCTCCATTTGGATTTGGGCGATCTAATACAATTAATTTTTTGTTATGCTTTGCACAAAGCTCCATCACACGATGTAAAGAAGTGATATAAGTGTAAAAACGCGCTCCGACATCCTGTAGATCGAAAATCATAACATCGATGGAATTGACAATCGAATCCTGTTTCTTATTTCCACCATATAATGTAAATAGTGGTAAACCTGTTTTCTGATCAATATCATTTCCAAACTTCTCGCCACGCTCCACATTACCACGGAAGCCATGCTCAGGAGCAAAGGCAAATTTTAAGTCAACTTTATTATCCATTAAAACATCAACGAGATGTTTTTTATCGGAACCAACAATCGATGTCTGATTTCCCATAACACCTACTTTCTTACCTTTTAATTGCGGCAGATATAAGGTTAACTGATCTGCCCCTGGCACAATAGCTTTGTTCGTTACATTACCAGAAATGCTGTTTCCGGCTTTTTCATTAGTCTGAGCAGACTTCAACGAACTTCCACAAGAAATACAGGTGACAATCGCAACCAAAAAGGTCAAATTTAGTAAGGTAGTTTTCATCATAAATAGACTTTTAGCTCGTGCATAAATGCAGTTTTATGCATGAATAATTGAAAATCAGAATAAAAGTAAGTAGAACTTTTCGTTTTTAAAACTAAAAACTACACAAAAACGCAAAAGAAAGTAAGTGTTCACTTATATAATAAGCAGACAGAACTAGCAAAATTGATTAATAAACAATAAACAATTTGTTTTAAAAAAAAATATGAAAAGCTAGTTATCAGAACTTTACTGTAAAACAAAACAAAGGATAAAGAAATAGAAAGTGTACAAATAACAATACATTGTAACATATAAGATACAATTAACACATCATTAACAACACAGCAAAATACAGCAAATCAGCAGGATCAATACGATTACCTTCCAATAAACAATAGCTATGAAATACATTCGCTCAACATCAGCTGTTAATCCGACAGGCATCAAAAAAAAATATCACACCTTCCTAAGGGAGCGGATTCAATTTTAAGTCAGTCAAATTTTTTCTCAAGTTATTCATAAATCTATCTCCCGGGTCATCTTTACCCGTGATATAATTGGGATCCGTTTCTTTCCACCAACTTGTTTTCTTAAATCGTTGGTACTCATGATGACCCAATACAAATTCGATGGGATATTTTTTACTGAGATAGCGGATCAGTTCTTCATTGGCTTTTAGCTGCGCATCGGTCAGTGGATTCTGGCGGCTACCTATATTCTCAATACCGATTGCGCAATAATTGAGACCAATCGTATGCCGTGCAAAAATAGAATCGGGCAGAAACTGGTAAATAGTCCCATCCCGATCAATGACAAATTGCGAAGACACGTTCAATGGACTGGCCTTGGTCAGTTCCGGACGCCCCGGAAGTCGTACGGGATTAAAGGTGTTAAAAGTCGCCTTTACACTGTTATTGGCCGTCCAATGTACCACCACCATTTTAGGATGGATAATCGGTGTTGACTGCGTCAGACCATGTCTATTTTTCAAATAATCCAAAGACAGCTGAATACGTTCTTGATTCCAGGTGATCGGTTTTTGAACAATCTTGGGTGATTGTGCAAATCCTACAGATGCCAACAGCAACGCAACAGCTGTCGTTAAATAATTAGTGAATTTCATACGTTAAAATTACAAAAACAAAGCCGTTAAAAAACGGCTTTGTACAATACATATTTTATATTATTCGGCAATATCCCACCATACTGGATAAGACCAAATATCATCACTTAAAGCATTAGGATGTGATGCCATTAGGCTTTGCGCATTGTAGTTGATCTCATGCGACACTTGTCTAACACGTCTAAATTGTTTACCATCGGGTATTTTAGTTTTCGCGGCCGCTGTAACCGTGTACTCATAGGGAACGCTCCAGCCAGGATATACATTAGCACTAAAATCATAACGCCGCATATCATTCCAGTTCTGTTGCGTAAAAGACATCGCTATAAACTTTTGTGTCATAATTTTCGGCAGTGTAATATCTGCAGCAGTTCCAATACCTTTATTGATAAATTCATCAATTTTACTTTGAGCCATTGGAGATTTGCTCTGATTGACGTTGCCATAAGTAGCCAACTTAAGATTCATTAAGTCAATATGCCCTTGTATAGCAGTTTTATAAGCAGCAAAAGCACCTGCCTTATCACCTTTTTTAAATAACACCTCCGCTTTAATAAAATTCATTTCAACAGATGTTAAGAGATGAGTCGGTGC
Source organism: Sphingobacterium sp. B29 (assembly GCF_001952815.1). Taxonomy (NCBI): domain Bacteria; kingdom Pseudomonadati; phylum Bacteroidota; class Sphingobacteriia; order Sphingobacteriales; family Sphingobacteriaceae; genus Sphingobacterium; species Sphingobacterium sp. B29. Next base: position 6,269,397 of record NZ_CP019158.1, read on the forward strand.
ATCGGGTCGCGAATAAAAAGTTCCACTTGCAGCAACAACACCGTCGTCCCATTTATAAATATCCGGTGTTTTCTCGGCCTTTGCATTCGAGGTGCTCCTAAACGAAACATATACGGTGTCACCCCAGCGGGCAGTGTTCGCTGAATTGATATACCAACTATGCGGAGCCACCGAACGATTATTACTTTCAATAGCAACATCTTTCGCGTTATATGAAGCCACAATAGGACCAGATTTCATACGGATATCAGACTGCATATCAACCCCTTTAGAACGTACCATTTTCTTCGGAATACCATATTCCGCCCATGGAATCAACTTATCTGCCCTCGGATCTTCGACATTTTTGTTATCAAAATTGGTCAATAAATTCTCATACCATTTGGTCACCAAAATATTGGAATTCATCCCCACATTATCATAAATAATGGAAGTCTTAACTGGATCTGCAAACAAAATATCGCCAAGATTATCCCCCTGTACGTCAACATGATTTACAATTGTACTTTCATTAATGGCTAATGGCGCATTATTTAATGCAGCCAAAATATCATCAGGCTTGTACAAACTTGATTTTTTCGATAAGTTATTTAACCAGCGCGCTTTTACTCCATAACACATCTTTATCCATTTCGAAACATCCCCACCGTTCCAGCTATCTCCCGCAGACAAAGCCGTCGCTGTGGCAGGTTGCTCCATCTTGAGATAAGCAATAGCTTCATCAATTTCCTTTAGGCAACCTTCAAAAATAGTTTTTCCATCATCAAATTTGGGGGTGATAACATCTCCCAATGCCTCTGTATAAGGCATTTCCCCATACCAATCTGTCATCAGCATAAAACCCATGGCACGAATTGCCTTCATCGCACCAATATAATGATAGGCATTTTCTGCTTTGGCTTTTGCCTCTAAATCAGAGAAATTGGCCCCTGCTCCTACAAAAAAGAACTGATAAGGTGTCGTCGACATCCCTGCAATGGGGTTCCAACCAGCAATCATACTGTTGGAAGCGGTACCATTCGTAAAACTCAACTGTTGTGTCACATAACCCGCACGCGCCCCAGCAGTACCTTGCGCATATAAATAATAATGCTGAATCCATGCCAATCGACTATCAACCGATGCTACCGTACTAGAAGGTGTATTGGGATCCACATTGATATCCAACCAACCCTTGCTACAGGAAGAAAGACTAGCCACCCCTATCAACAAAGCCAATAAATATTTTGATTTTTTCATAATGTGCTTAGAATTTTAAATTAACACCAAAAGTTACACCTGCAGTGCTCGGCACTCCATTATAATCAATACCAACAGAACTCGAACCTGTCACTCCCGATCCTGCTGCACTAGCTTCTGGATCCAATCCTTTATAATTAGTCAAAAGCCATAAATTCGTACCTGTCAGCGTCGCGGTCAACCCTTTAATAACTTTGGAAACATTAGATTTTTTAAGCAAAGAATTTCCGAAATCATAAGAAACGGAAACAGTGCGTAATCTCAGCCAATTGGTTTTCGTCATAAAATTGGCACTTTCTTTTATATAATGTACCCCCCAATAGTCTTGAATGATCTTTTTACCACTTGTTTGCGCCCCACTCACCAGATAAGATTCATTTGCATTGAATGTAAATGTTTTATCCTCATAAACTGGAGCTGCAGCTGTCCCAGTATTCACAACACCAGACAATGTCAATTCATCACGTTCCAATGTACGCATGCTCAACCCATTAAGTGTCATCGCATAATCTGTTCCGTTATAAATATCACCGCCAATACGATAGTCCAACAAAAATGAGAGGTTGAAATTTTTGTAGGTCAAACTATTATTTAAACCGCCAATTAATTTCGGCTCCCGATTACCGATATTATACGTCGTCGCATTATCACTAGTTGGCATACCTGTATTGGCATCAAGATCAACTTACCATCCGGAGTGCGCGCATATTTTGATCCAGAAATACCCATAAAGCTTCCACCATTGAATGACGCAGCCTTAGCATTACCAACTTGCACATCCGTTACATAAAGAATGTCCACGCCAGAAATCAGGTTATCTACTGTCCCCTTATTCCGAGACATATTTAAGGTAACATCCCATTCAAAATTTTCTCTTTTTATAGGTTTACCCGTTAATGAGAGCTCCATACCTTTGTTGTAAATATCGCCCGCATTGACCGAGACAAAAATATAACCCACAGACTGCCCTAAACGTGGTGAAAGGATCTGATTATACGAATTATTGGTGTAATACGCGTAATCTACGCCCAATCGACCGTTTAAGAAACGTAGTTCAGCCCCAACTTCAAAAGATCCTGTAGTTTCTGGTTTAAGATTTGGATTCCCTTTTGTCCAGCTATTTCCTGTTCCAATAATTCCGCCTAGAGATTCTCTAGGTGTCCACAGATAGGTATTAGTAGCATATGGTGTAGCGTCCTTACCTACACGGGCCCAAGAGGCACGCAACTTACCAAAGCTCAGCCAATCTAGCCCTTTATCTTTCAACAGCTCCGTAAAAACAAAACTTCCTCCCACAGATGGATAAAAATAGGACTGATTTGCAACCGGAAGCGTGGATGTCCAGTCATTTCGACCGGTTACATTTAAGAAAAGGAAATTTTTATAGGAAGCCCGTAATTCACCATATAGGCCATATAACCTCTTCTTGGAGGTAACTTCATCAAAAAGCTTATTTGCTTTATCAATATTTCCAAAACTATAGAAGTTATTAACGACAAAATCATATCCCATCCTTCTATTTGTATTCACCTTGGTCTCTTCAGCAAAATAACCGACCATGGCCCCTAAATCAAAATCACCGATTTTCTTATTAAAGTTGGACATTAAATTGGAAGACCAATAGTTGAATTTCAAATCATTCTCAGACATCATACCGTTTTGCCAAAGTTGTTTAACAGCTCCATTTTCGGCAATTAATGTAGAGTTTTTAGTTAAATAACTATCCATCCCAACACGATAAGATACATTCCACCAATCGAAAATATTCATATTGGCATTAATACTTCCTGTGATCCTTTCTGTATTATCGGTTAATTTATTTCTATTTATCGTCCAATAAGGGTTTTCAACATCATCCTGAAGTTCCTGCAAACCTTCGAACATCCGATATTTGGTTCCATCATCATTCAGATATTTCTTCATATCATCACTTCTCGACCAGCCGTAAACTGAAGAAATTGCTCCAGCTCCCCCAGAACCATACAGCCCCGCCGAAGTTAAAGTCTTATCGGTATTGGCTAAAGTATAGGCCACATTGGCTCCTACACTTAATTTCCCGAATTTTTGATCACCATTAAAGCGAAAAGCCGTTTTTCCATAACCAGTTTCTGGGATAATACCCTGCTGATCAAAACGAGATCCTGACAAATAAAAAGATCCATTCTTATTTCCCCCGGTAACATTGACTGTATTGTCAAAAACGGTAGCCGTCCGAAAAAAGTCCCCAACATTATCATAAACTTCTTCCCCTGGCTTGAAAGCTTCTCCCCAAGATTGTGTTGTATAGTTATCTAAAGTCCCAGCGCTGTTATAGTACCCACGCTTGTACTTACCTTGTTGTTCAGGCAAACGATTAGCCCAATTTGCAGAAAAACGACTCGAAAAGCCTATTTCAACACGCCCTTCACTACCACGTTTCGTCGTAATAACAACCGCTCCAGCCGCTGCACGTGAGCCATATAACGCCGCTGCTGCAGGGCCTTTTAACACAGAAACATTTTCAATATCTTCCGGATTAATATCCATGACACGGTTGCTATTGGAAGTTGACGTAGCCTGCATTCCATCAAATCCACTATTCCCTCCAATGGGTGTTGAATTATCGTAGATAATACCGTCGACAACAAATAAAGGTTGGTTATCCCGCTCTAGCGAAGTACCACCGCGAAGGATAATCTGCGCACCTGCACCTGCTGCTCCCGAAGATTGTGTTACGTTTACCCCCGCAATCTTACCGGCCAATGAATTGACCACGTTGGCGGTCTTATTCTTCATCAACTCATCCGATTTAATATCCTGAACGGCATAACCGAGTGCTTTTTTTTCCTTCTTAATTCCCATTGCCGTCACAACCACCTCTTCAAGCGCCTCCTCACTGCCAGAAAGCGCAACATTGATCGTTGCATTTGTCCCGACTAATTGTTGTCTTTCTTGAGAGCCCACGGCTCTAAAAATCAAAATATCACCTGGCTCTGCATTGATGGTAAAACTTCCATCGGGCTTGGTTTGTGTACTGACAGATTTACCTTTGATGCTCACGGTTACATTAGGCATTGTACCACCATCAGAGGCATTCGTCACTTTACCCGTTACAGTTTTGGTCTGTGCCCATAAACTGGTTGACAGCATCACCCCTGAACAGAATAAGAGAAATTTTTTTATTCATGGTTTTTAGTTAGTTGTTAATAATTTTCCATAACGGGCGGTTCCAACCCTAGGTTTATATCAATTACTACACAATAGTATGAAAAGCTTCCTATTTTTGCAAGCTTATGCGTAATTATTTGAAAAAGAAATAACAATAAACACATTAACGCACAATCTGACAACAAAAAAGCCATCAATCCACATGAAAACAGATGCAAAAACGCACAGCACAGCAAAATAAAAACAAAAACATCTTATAAAAGCATTTAGCAAGACCTTTTCACCGCATTTAAGAGCAAAAAACAAACATTAGCACAACAAAACCACCAACAGCATGCATCATCCAACACACAACAGCGTGCTTATGCAAGGAATTATTCGATTTACACCACCACTTTAAACTAATTAATAGCTATTGTATTTGTCCATTCCTGAAAAAGGTTTACAAAAACCGAATATTAAAATCTTAAATTTAATATTATGAAAAAGCGTATGACAAAACGTAAATCAGGGGGACAGCAAGTTTACAGTGATAGCTTCAAGATCCTCGTTTCCAGAGAATACCTTGCGGGCAAGCTGAGTTATTCGCAACTTGCCCAGAAGTACAATCTTCCGGGGGAAGCCACTCCGCGGTATTTTATGAAATGGTACCAGCAGTGGGAAAACAATCTGGAGCTGGAAGTTTCCCAGACTGTTGAGCCAGAAGACACTGGGGTGAAAAATGAGCAGGATCTCAGGGATGAACTCTTCCAGGCGAACCTCAAAATTACTGCCCTGGAGATGTTGATCAAAAAAGCGGAGGAGCTCCATGGGGCTGATTTTGTAAAAAAGTCTGGGGCCAAATCGTCCAAGAAATGAAGTCGTGTTACCAGAATGTTTCGGTCTCCAGACTTTGTGGACTATTTGGCAGAACAAGGCAATCCTACTATAAATATATGGGCAGAGAACAGGAATACTCCGTTCGCAGCGGGCTTGTGCTGGCGCGGGTACGTGAAATTCGGAAGGACTCCCATCGCATGGGTACCCTTAAACTCCGCAGCATATTGGTCAAAGAAATGGGTAGTGCGATGGTTGGACTGGGAAGGGACGCTTTCTTCAGACTGTTGCGCGAAAATGACCTTTTGGTCAAATGCAAACGCAGGTATGCCATCACCACCCAGTCCGACCACCGTTTCAAAAAGTGGCCCGACCTTGTGCAGCGCAGGCAGGCCCTGCGTCCCGAGCAGATATGGGTAAGTGACATCACCTACATCCGCATCCGGGACAAATGGATCTACCTGTGCCTGGTCACAGATGCCTATTCCCGAAAGATCGTGGGCTACAAACTTACGCACAGGCCAACAGCACAGGCCTGTATATCAGCGCTCAGGATGGCAATATCACATAGAATGTATCCACAGAGCGATCTGACCCACCACTCCGATCGCGGCATCCAGTATTGCAGTACAAATTATGTCACTATATTGCAGGAAAATAGGATTACAATAAGCATGACACAATCCGGAAGCCCGTACGACAATGCCGTGGCAGAAAGGCTAAATGGCATCCTAAAAAGCGAATATCGCATGGCTGAGACCTTTCCAGACTACAAAACGGCACTTGCACAGCTGGTCAAGGCAGTCAATATATACAATCATTTTAGGCCACATATGTCCTGCAATATGATGTCTCCCCAGCAGGCACATCAGCAATTGCAGAACCAAAAAGTTCCCAAAATGTTTCAAAGACGTAACGCTGAGTCAAAAAAAGTTCCGCAGCAAAACTAGGGAAACTGTGGTTAGGGAAAGGACAACCGATAACAGTCAGAAAACGGACAATGACAACCAAATCCAGTAGAAAAAATAGGATGTAAAATCTATATAGTAATCTGTTCGGTAAATGTAAACCTATTTCAGTATAAGACATAGCGATTATATTCGGGTCTTCTTCGGTCTTTCTTCGGTGCTTATTCGGTGCTTATTCGGTACTCCTTCGGTGCTTCTTCGGTGCTTCTTCGGTTTCTACCGAATAAACTCCGACTAAGTTCCGTTTAAGATTCGTTGTAATTCCGAAAAAAAATCGAACCTAATATTGACCAATACCTATTTATTTTGTAACTTAAAGAAAAATCAATAGCAATTAACTTAATATTATGGCAGTCATTAAAAACGGTGCCAATGGCACGCTTTCGGGCAAAGCAGGATCAGTCGTGTTTGTTACCAATGGAAATACAACCTATGCAAGGAGCCTACCAAAGAAAACCAGAAAAAAACCTTCTGCAGATCAAATTCAATCAAGGTCGCGTTTTTCCCTCATCCAGAAATTCATCTCTCCAATGCTAGGCTTATTAAGGATCGGATTTAAAAACTATAACCCCGATAAAAAGGCCTATAGTAACGCCATGTCCTACAATCTCAATCATGCGATAGAAAAAACCGCAACTGGCCATGCCATCAATTATGAAAACTTTCGCGTGAGTAAAGGGACCCCCAATCCCATTTCCACCTACACCTTTCAGGTAGATAAAGAGACAAAAACATTTACACTCACCTGGGAATATGACGCAAATACCGCATCGCAATATGACATTAGCTCAAGTAATTGTCGTTTGCTGTTATACAATCCCGATGAGTGCGCTTTCACAAATGAAAGCATGAATCCCCTGACGCATAAAACACAGACAGCCACCCTAACCCGACAGCAGACCGTCGGCAACTACCATGTCTATGTATTTTTCTACAAAACAGACGGAAGCGATGAATGCACAGACAGTAAATATCTAGGAACATTTGAATGGTAAGAAAGGGAAGAAGACCTAAGAGCTCAGACTGATCTTCACATCAAAATGCGCTGTGATATAGGCTTGCTGCTCGGCAGAGTCCGTTTCCAGATCGTGAATAGCACGATCTCTTTCTTTGTCGACCTCCATCTTTACCACACAGCGGTAGAAACGAAATACATCTTTTTCGGTCTCCAATATTAACCTTGGCACCCGGGCAGGCTTGCCTGTTTCATCTTTTGCCACCATCGTAAAATAAGAGGAATTACAATGCTTGGTTTCACCCGTCTGAATATTCATGGCTTCGACCCGAATACCGACCTCCATAGAAGAGTTACCTACATAATTTACCGAAGCGATCAATGTCACCAATTCCCCCACCTCAATAGGTTTCAAAAAATCAACTTTGCCAACAGATGCCGTTACACAATAATGTGCAGAAAATTTAGACGCGACAGCAAATGCGATCTGATCCATCAAAGATAAAATATAACCGCCGTGAATTTTACCGCCAAAATTAGCATTCGAGGGCAACATCAGCTGTGACATCCGAATCACAGAATCGCTTACCGTTTTATAGCTTTCTTCCATACCTATAAATTTACCTTGCATAGATTACAAATCAAAACAAAAAAGGGATATCTAAAATTCAGATATCCCTTTTTTAAGTGTTGATGATACAACAACTCGTTATTTTATCTTCTCAGCGACATAAGGCCCTTCGTTGCTCAGGCGGTCAACAGCTTTTACCGCAACATACTGCAGTTTTTTGTTGTTCAATGTCGTTGGAATGTCCTTACTTGTAACCCCCGGATCCAGAATCTCATATTGCCATACCCCACCGTAGTTGAGATATAGTACCCATTTTGAAACCTGATCAATTTGCTGGTGTTGCCATTTTGCAAAGATATTGCCCCCTTGAGGAGTCAGTAGCAAAGTCGGTTTCAACAAAGGATTTGCATTCAACCAAGGACTTGTTGGCACCAATGCTTTCACCTGATAAGGACCATTCACCAAAGCTTGTGTCATGGCCGGGTTTTTGGTCAGTCCCGCCAAACTCCAGTGGATTACACCTTCCCGGTTATCAGGCAATAGTGTACGTGCTGCCTCCACTTGATTCACAATTTCCTGAACATACTCCGGACCACGTCTGCCAACCGTATTGATGCCCGGCCAAAGGTGGCGCCCCAATGTATTCTCACTTTCCCACCATTTTAACAAAGCCGTATAACTCTGTTTGGCTGGCTGTATAGGCCAATACAACTGCGGAGCAAAATAGTCTATCCAGCCTTTGTTCAACCATAATTTAGCATCGGCATAAAGCATATCATACTGGCTAGACCCCTGAATTCCTGACGGATAACCAGGTTTCCAGATACCAAAGGGACTGATACCGAATTTCACAAAATTCTTCTCTTTCTTAATATCCATATAAATACGTTCGATAAAGGTATTTACACTATTTCTACGGAAGTCTCCGCGTGATAGATCCCCACCATTACGTTTGTATTCATTATAACTATCTGAATCCGGAAAATCCTGGCCACCATTATATTCCGCGTAAGGATAGAAATAATCGTCGAAATGCACACCATCGATATCATAACGCTTGACAATATCCATAACCACGCGCGCTGCGTGATCCTGTGTAGATTTTTTGGATGGATCAAACCAATAATAGCCCTGTTTCAATTTGACAACCGACTCGGGCATTTTGCGCGCCATGGAAGCTGAAGTAACGGCGCCGCCAGCGGTATGGTGGGCACGGTAGGGGTTCAACCAAACATGAAGTTCAATCCCTCTTTTATGCGCCTGCTCAACCCAAAAATCAAGCGGATCGTAATAAGGAGAAGGTGCTTGCCCCTCTGTACCGGTCAAAAAGTACGACCAAGGCTCAAGATCACTTTTATAAAATGCATCTGCTGATGGGCGTACCTGAAAAACAACCGCATTAAAATTATTATTTTTCAAAAAATCCAAAATACCGATCGCTTCCTGTTGCTGTTCAGCTGTACTCAGGTTATTTTTGCTCGGCCAATTGATATTTGCAACAGAGGCCACCCAAGCTGCGCGAAACTCGCGCGGTAACACCGGAAGATCGACAACGATTTCCTTCTTCTTCTCTACAACTGGCTGTTCTTTTGTTTCAATTGTATTTTTCACCCGTTCGCGCTTGGGTAGTGAGGGCGGATCTTTTTTTACAATTTCGACAGTTGTAGTTGTGGTGTTGACAGGCTCCTGTTTCTTATTTTTCTTGGATGAACAAGAAGATAAAACAAAAAGTGCTGTCGCTAAAAATAATAGGGAACGTTTCATCAATCTATAGAATAGTGTTTTTTCAAAAATAACTAACGAAGATACGGATAATATTAGTCAATCTCGGCCTGTCGGTCAATCTTCTCCGAAATGGATCAGCGCTTTAACTCTCCTTTGAAGATCACCTGCTCCAGCTTAAAGTCGTCATTAAAGACAATAACATTCGCCATACTTCCATGATTGAGATTTCCGATATCTCCTCTATTTAAAAGATTTGCGGGATACAGCGTAGCCATTCGGATCGCTTCATCGCGTGGTATCCCCACCTTTTGCACGGCATTTTTCACCCCTTCGAGCAAGGAGATTGCAGCCCCTGAAATGGTACCATCAGGTAAAGCATAATATCCATCGTTCAACACATGCTGATAAATATCTTTATCGCAACTGGCAACAGCATCAGTAATCATAAACAGCCGCTCACCCATCTGACGTTTCGCAATTTTTACCGCTTCAAAGCTTACATGATGTCCGTCGACAATAATACTTGCCTGTGCAGTCGGATGATTAAAAATTGCACCGACCAACCCAACTTCGCGATGATGTAAAGGCGACATTGCATTAAACAGGTGGGTGCTTGTTGGAATCCCCAAATCATAGCCGTGCGTACCTTCCTCAAAAGTTGCATCACTATGTCCAGCACTGAGCAGCAAATTATAGCCCTGCAAATACTTTAAGACATCGTCCGTTATACATTCAGGCGCTATCGTCATCATCTTGACAACCTGATTTCCGGCCAAAAGATCGTCAATCTTTTCCTTCGTAGGCTCGATAATTAATTCCGCAGGATGCGCACCCCGTTTTTTAGGATTTAAGAAAGGACCTTCCAAATGTAGCCCTAAAAATGCATCATGCCGGAAGCCTTCTGCCACGCGAATGGCATCCTTAAATACAGGGATGGTATTGGTCGCCAGGGTCATCATAAAAGAAGTCGTGCCTTTATTGACCAAGCCCTCGGCGATACGTTCCAAAGAGGCTACACTACGCTCGGCGGAATACAAGTCCGATCCGTCACCATACAATTGAAGGTCAATCAGCCCAGCACAAACAGTAGACCCGTTAACTGGATAACTGGTATAAGCTGCAGGCACCTCCTGATCATTGACAATCGCTACAATTTTACCTTCGCTGATCAGCAATGCTTTTTGTTCCAAAATCGACTCACCAGTGTATATTCTGCCACCAATTAATGCTATCTTATTCATATAAATTCTATTTCATTACCAAGTTACCAAAATTCAAAAAAAACCTGTCACTTGTACAAGATTTTGTTTTATCGTCTACCGGGAGTTCCTTCAAAGTTTTTGATCTTTTCATTTTCACTTTCTAATTTACTGTTGTAACTTAGTTCCATGTACTTTTTTAGAAAGCGTAACGCAGATCGCCCGACGAATGGAAATATAAAAGCCATGCATATTATTAATGCAACGGCCATAATTGTCTTTTTATTGGGCCTGATCTACAAAATATTTTTTACATCCTAAACACTGTTATCCATGTCAAAAAAAGAAATCTTAAATACCGACAAAGCTCCTGCTGCAATTGGCCCCTATAATCAGGCTATCAAAGCCGGTAATACATTATATGTCTCTGGACAAATTCCATTGATTCCCGAAACAATGGAGTTAATTTCATCGGGTGTGAAAGACGAAGCGCACCAGGTGCTGAAAAATGTAGAAGCTATCCTGACACATGCGGGATATACTTTTGAAGATGTTGTCAAAGCTTCGATTTTCTTAAGTGATATGGGCAATTTTGCATTAGTCAATGAAGTATATGCGGAATATTTTAAAGAAGCGCAGCCTGCACGCGAGTGTGTTGCGGTCAAAACTCTTCCCAAGAACGTCAATGTCGAAATTTCAGTCATTGCCTGGAAAGATTAATCCGTGGAAAATAGCAACGAAACAACAAGCCGCGGAAAATATCTTTTCGCGGCTTTTTTGGCCCCTTTTATCTGGGGGTTTATGTCTATCCCTGTACGCTGGATACGTGGCTATCCGGCCGAGGATATTCTGTATTTTAGAATAATAACGGCGCTCCTGATCCTCTGGATATACCTGCTGTTGTTTCGAAGAAAAACTATGCAAGCTGATATTCGGAAGTTCCAACTTCTACCTCGGGTGGGCAAGCTTCGCCAGACCTGCCTTACCCTGCTCGCGTCGGCGTTCATCTTTGGAAACTGGTTTACCTATATCTATGCGGTCAACCACATCAGCATTCAGTCTGCGGCATTGGCCTACCTGACCTGTCCCTTGATCACTGCGGCGGGAGCCTATCTCATACTCAAGGAGAAGCTAACGAACTGGCAAAAAACAGCACTTTTTATTGCTTTTGGCAGCGTTTGCCTTCTTGCAAAAGGTTCGTTACATGATGTCCTCTGGGCTATTACTATTGCCACCTGCTACGCTTTTTATCTGATCGTACAACGGGTATCTACGGGTTTCGATAAACTCAATCAATTGGTGATCCAGCTCAGTATATGTGCATTGTTTGTGATTCCCAAACTGATCTACAATCATCATGCAATTCCGGCAGAACCCCTATTTTGGGGCACCATAGTTCTTATCGCATCGCTATTCACGATTATCCCCCTTTTCCTGAGCATGTATGCACTCATTGGCATTTCATCAACAACGACTGGCGTTCTGCTCTATATTAATCCGCTGATCGCATTTACTTTGGCTGCAACCTATTTCCGAGAACCCGTTTCTCCAATAAAATATATCGCTTACGGAATCATACTTGTTGCAATTATCCTTTTTAATATCAAAAACATCAAGGAGACTGTTTCCACACCGAAGACGCATGAAAGACAATAGATCATTCGTTATTTCCAAATAGCACTTAAATCAAGTACACTGTCTGAAATTAAACAGATTACAACTTTCTGATGATGAAAGACAGTACTACAACCTCTGCTCAAAAAAATGACAAAACATATAACAAAATAATTATCAATGATTTAAAGACAAAAAACACCTTATATGTATCATATTTGTTTCATAAAATTTTTGATTTTTGCTCAACTATAGTAAATTAGATCTTTATTAAGGAAAATCACACCGCTTTTTCTTCCTATAACTAGGTATTGAATAGCATACACACTATTACAAATAATCACTTATTTTGCCCCCCGATTATTCAATATCTTCTCTTCTAACCAAAATGCTAAATGGAATTAGCCCATTTCATTAAAAATTTCACCGTTATGAAAATATGTATATAAAAAACTGAATATAACACATATACTATATGAATAACAAATTATACTCTACATTAAGGGTGTTAGGTATTGTTCCAACAATGCTTTTTTCAGCATCTTTATTGCACGCGCAAACCAACCAGGTAAAGGGAACGGTTGTAGACGCTAAAACCAAAGCCCCTATTCCAGGTGCCACAATCAAAGTATTGGGCACATCCAACGCAAGTTCTACGGATGGTAAAGGTGCATTTCAGATCAATGTCGACGATAAAAACCGCATACTGAACATCAGTACGGTCGGTTACGAAAATAAAACAGTCACATTGGGCCCTGGAGAAACGACAGTAACAGTGAGTTTGGAAGAACAAACCCAACAACTGGAAAGTGTGGTTGTTACTGCTTTGGGTATTAGCCGTGCACAAAAATCATTAACATACTCTACGCAACAGGTCAGTGGTGACGAATTAAACAAAGTTAAAAGCACCAACTTGGCAAATAATTTAAACGGTAAAGTCGCCGGTGTTAACATTGCTTCCAGCTCTTCTGGACCAGGTGGTTCCGCAAAAGTTATTTTGCGTGGTAACAAATCGGCTTCCGGCAACAACCAGGTACTTTATGTTGTCGATGGGGTTCCAATCAATAACCAGACATTGGCAAGCCAGCCAGACAACGTTTTCGGTGGACAGCGCGATGGTGGTGACCCTATTTCATTGATCAACCCAGAAGATATTGAAAACATCTCTGTATTAAAAGGAGCATCTGCAGCAGCATTATATGGTAGCCAAGCTGCCAACGGCGTTATCTTGGTGACAACAAAATCAGGTAAACAAGGCCGCACAACGATCAACTTCTCGTCAAGTGCACAGATCGAACAAGCTGTATCTACACCTAAATTCCAAAACCAATATGGCCAAGGTTCGGGTGGTAAAAACAGTAACACCAGTGTATTTAGCTGGGGCGACAAAACCGATGGCGCCAACTATGATAATGTAGGCGAATTTTTCCGCACAGGTAGCAACTTCACCAATTCATTGACATTGTCTGGAGGTAACGAAAAAAATCAAACGTACTTCTCTTATGCAAATACGCTTGCAAAAGGTATTCTTCCAGAAAATGACCTGATGCGTCACAATTTCAACCTTAAGGAGAGTGCTTCATTTTTTGATAATAAGTTAACGGTTGAAGGTAGTGCCAATTACATTACCCAAAAATTGGATAATGCGCCTAGTTCGGGCTTTTATTACAATCCATTGGTTGGAACTTATCTATTACCTCGAAGCTTAAATATCGCAGACTACAAAAATTACGAAACCTTTAATACAAGTCGTAATCTGAATGAACAAAACTGGTTCAGCCTAAGCGATAGCCCTACAACACAACAAAATCCATGGTGGATCGTCAATAGAAATCCTACTCAATCAACCCGAAACCGTTTGCTTTTAAATGGTAGCGCAAAATATAAGGTTGCCCCATGGATCAGCATTCAAGCCAGAGGAAGTGTCGATCGTACTTCAGAGGTTTGGGACCGCAAAGTCTACGCGAGCACACCAAATCCTTTAGGAAAAACAAATGGTAACTATAATTACACAAATACGACCATTACACAGCAATATGGTGATGTGGTTGCCAATATGAACTTTAATGTCAGCGATAAATTTCAGATTACTGGATTGGTCGGAACAAGTATCACAGACTGGAAAACCGAAGGTGTAGACTTTAATACAGGTATTGATGGATTAAAAATCCCAAATCAGTTCTTTATTCAGAACACAACAACTCCCGTGACTTCTACATTGTCGGCTAATCGGAGACAATTACAATCGGTATTTGCATCAGCCAACTTAGCTTATGACAACTGGATCTATTTAGATCTGACGGCGAGAAATGACTGGTCGAGCACATTAGCATTCACAGGAACAAAATCTTTCTTTTACCCTTCTGCGGGATTGGGCGTCGTATTGAACGACAAGTTAAACTTGCCTGAATTTGTCAATATGGCCAAAGTTCGTGGTTCATATGCGGTAGTGGGCAACGACTTGCCTCCATATACCAGTTTATTAACAAACACGGTGAATCCATATGCAGTATTGACAGTCAATGACATTGCTTTCTTAAAAACATTAAAGCCTGAAAAAACCAAATCTTTTGAGATCGGTACAGAATGGCGTATGTGGAACAACCGTTTGAATGTGGATGTTACGTATTACAAAACAAACACGACGAATCAATTCTTCAAGGTTGCTGCTAGCCAAGCTTCATTAAACAAGCAATATGCGATTAATGCGGGCGATATCCAAAACCAAGGTGTTGAAGCATTGGTATCATTGGATGCTATTAGAAATGACAATTTCAAATGGACAACAAGCGTCAACTTCACCTACAATAAAAACAAAATAAAGAAACTAGCTGATGCTGTTCCTGAATTTAATCTAACTGGTGAAAATCAAAACAACTTTGCTTCCAAACTTGAAGTGGGTGGGTCTTTTGGAGACATTTACGGGCAAGATTTTGTTCGCGATGGTGAAGGAAGGATTATTATTTCTGAAGATGGTATTCCTCAAAAAACCAATGCCTATACGAAGCTAGGAAACTCGAATCCGATTTGGCAAATGGGCTGGAACAATAGTTTCAATTATAAAAATTTCAACTTAAGTTTCTTGATTGACGGCAAGTTTAATTATGATGTCATGTCAGTTACACAGTCGGTAATGGATGGTTATGGCGTATCTGAGGCAACTGGAGCAGCCCGAGCAAATGGTGGTGTTGCTGTAAACGGTGTTACACCAAATGGAACTCCTGTTTCTGTCGTCGATGCTGAGAAATGGTATACATCAACTGGAGGTATAGGTCCTGTCAGCAGCCAATATATCTATGACGGAACAGTCGTGAGACTTCGTGAGTTGACCTTTGGTTATGACTTCAATATCAAAGATAGCTTTTTCAAAAAACTGCGTGTAAATGCTGTAGGAAGAAACCTATTCTACATTTCGAAAAAAGCGCCTTTTGACCCGGAAGTAACGATGTCAACAGGCAATTCGTTGAGCGGTGTGGATATCTTTATGATGCCTGCTACGCGTAATTACGGTCTTACATTAAATGCAACTTTCTAAACGATCAACAATGAAATTTAATATCAAACATATATCTAAATTCTCGCTTGCCCTGTTACTTCTCGGAGGAACATTGACCAGCTGTACAAAGAATTTCGAAGAATACAATAAAAACAATATTGGGCTTACCGACGAAGATTTAAAAGGTGATGGACAGGATCTTGTGCTTTTTCTCAGAAATGCACAAATGTCTATCTATAATTTTTCCGGCGCTGGAGACCCTAACTCCTACCAGGTACAACAAAACCTGAATGCAGACGTTTTTTCAGGCTTTTTCATGTCACCTACGCCTTTCAATAGCGGACAAAACAACCTGAATTATGCGATGGTTAATGGATGGAATGGCGAACCGTTCCAGGTCTTATATCTTAACGTTATCAAATCCATTGAAAAATTAAAAAGCAATGGACTTGCAGAAACCTATCCTGCATTATGGGGTTCGGCTTTGGTGATCAAAGTAGAAGCTGCCAGCCGGGTGACAGATATCTATGGTCCTATTCCATATAGTAAAGTAGGTACTTCCAATACTGTTCCATACGACAAACAATCTGATGTATATGCTGCTTTCTTCAAAGAGCTTGATGAGGCTGTAACAGCATTGAAATCGTACAAAGCAGATAGTCCAATGGCTGCTAAAATTGACGAGATCGATCTTGTATATCCGAATACAGATAATCAGGTCAGATTTAAAAATTGGTTGAAAATTGCCAATTCATTGCGCCTTCGTTTAGCGATGCGTTTGGTTAAAATCGATGCAACACTAGCGAAAACACAGGCTGAAAAAGCATTGGATCCTGCAAATGGTGGTGTATTGGAAAGCAATAGCGAAAATTTCAAGATTACCATACCGGCAGATGGAACCTACAGCAACCCGCTTTGGTTTATTTCCAAAAACTGGGCTGACACACGTATCAATGCGACGCTTTCGTCTTATATGACAGGATTGAATGACCCGCGTATCTCTAAATACATGGCACCTGTCATTAAAGATGCAACAACAACGGCCTTCGCTGGTAAATACATTGGAATCCGTGCAGGTGCTGATGGTATCGAAAAGGATAAATACCAAAAGCTATCGGCTTTGAATACCGAAGGTACAACACCAACTTTCATAGCGACAACAGCACCGGTATTGATGACTGCTGCTGAGGTTTACTTCCTACGTGCCGAAGCAGCACTGAGAGGTTGGAACAATGCCGGCGGAACAGCGCAATCACTTTATGAAAAAGGAGTGGAAACTTCCTTTACGCAATGGGGTGTAACTTCAGGTTTAAGCACTTACCTAAATGATAATACAAGTAAGGCAGCAGCTTATGAGGATCCTTTCAATGCGAAGAATAATGCAGATTCACCAAGTGCTCTTACAATCAAATGGAATGAGGGCGCTACCAACGAAGAAAAATTGGAACGTATTATCACACAAAAATGGTTGGCGATCTTCCCGGAAGGACAAGAGGCTTGGAGTGAATTCCGCCGTACAGGATATCCACGTCTATTCCCAGTTGTTGTCAACAATAGCGGTGGACTGATCGATACTAAAATACAGATCCGTCGTTTACCGTTCCCACAAAATGAATACAATACAAATGCAGCTGAAGTACAATCTGCAATCTCCTTGTTGGGCGGACCTGACAACGGCGGTACCAGACTTTGGTGGGATGTAAATAAGGGTAATTTCTAATCGAGAAATCATCCGAAATAAATCTTAAACAGGGCTGTCCAAAACAATTGGACAGCCCTGTTTTTATGCAATTAATATCTATCCTCCAACTTTAACCAAGTCTCTTCTCTTCTCTTCTCTTCTCTTCTCACGGCTACGGCGACATACTCCAAGTTCGCTTAACAAAAACTTAATAGAGACCTCCTGTAGCAGAGATCAAAAATTACCCGTTTAGTTAAAAAACCAAGAAGAATATTATGAAAAATCTTTCCATTTTGGGTATAACCACCCTCTTAGCCTGCAGCATGCTATTTGTTGTCTGTAAATCAGAATCACATTTAGAAAATCCCTACAAGGACAAAACAGAAAAGGAACTTGAGTCGCTTTCCAATGAGAAGTACAGCAAAATCGTTGCCTTTGCTAGCCCAAAATCATGTACTGACGCTACAGAATGGAAAATGATGGAAATACGGACAATCTGCGGAATAAGTTACCTCCCCTACCACAAATCCGTAGACAAAACAAAATTGCAGAATATGATCAATGACAACAACAAACTGATGGAAATATACCAACCTATGATGGCTCCCCGAATAAATTGTGCCCCTTATCAAAAACCATTGAGCGTGATCTGTAAAGAAGGAAAAGCAGACATTAACTATGAAGAACCTGCTTCAAAATAGTCACACTAACCCAAGAAACGGCTCCATAAACGCATAAATTTTCGTAATTTAGCCATTCAAGAAGAATGGCTGAATTAAGTTTAATTACCCCCATAGAATACCTCAAAGGTGTAGGTCCACAAAAAGCAGATGTACTCAAAAAAGAGCTACAGGTATTTACCATTGGTGATCTGTTGACGCAATATCCTTTCCGTTATATCGACCGTACGGAGTTTCATAAAATCCGGAAACTCCATCCCGATATGATGGCTGCACAGGTTCTGGGCCGTCTGGTTTCTTTACAGCTCGTGGGCGAGAAGAGAACGAAACGTCTTGTCGGTTCCTTCAAAGATGAAACCGGCTCTATGGAACTCGTCTGGTTTCAGTCTATCCCATGGCTTCAAAAATCATTGAAAGTTGGTTCGGCCTATATTATTTATGGCAAGCCGAGTGAATTCAATGGACAACTATCCATTACCCATCCGGAAATGGATCTGTACAACCCGCAGGTAAAACAGATCGGCAATATGAGTTTACAGCCGGTTTATTCATCAACAGAAAAACTCAAAAAGTTCAATCTGGATACTAAAGGCATACAGCGCTTACAACAGACGGCTTTGGAAACCGTATTCCGTAGTATTGATGAATCGCTTCCCCAGGAAGTTCTCACTAAACATGGCCTCATATCGCGGCAGCAGGCTTTCGCGTCCATACATTTTCCAAGCGACCAAAAGGAGCTTAATCAAGCCATCAAACGCATCAAATTTGAAGAGCTATTTTTTATTCAGCTCAAGTTGCTCAACAACAAACAGCTCAATACCCAGAAGTTTAGAGGCCAGCGGTTCAATAAAGTCGGTGAAAAATTCAACACATTCTTTAATGAGCGCCTTCCGTTCCCGTTGACAGGCGCACAGAAGCGCGTTGTGAAGGAAATCCGTATCGATACCAATACAGGCGCGCAGATGAATCGTCTGGTGCAGGGTGATGTTGGCTCCGGCAAAACAGTTGTTGCCCTCATGAGTATGCTGCTCGCTGTCGACAATGGATTTCAGGCCTGCATGATGGCGCCAACAGAAATCCTGGCGACACAGCATTATCATGGACTCAAACAGCTGGTAGGCGATGATATCGTCAATATCAAGCTACTTACGGGATCCACAAGCACAAAGGAACGCCGTTTGATCCACCAGGCATTGGAAGATGGCAGCTTAGATATTTTAATTGGTACCCATGCCCTGATCGAGGATAAGGTGCAGTTCAAAAATCTGGGCTTCGTTGTTATTGACGAACAGCACCGCTTCGGCGTAGAACAACGGGCCAAACTTTGGCGGAAGAATGTCATTCCACCGCATATGTTGGTTATGACAGCCACACCAATTCCACGTACATTGGCGATGACCATGTACGGCGACTTGGACATCTCCGTGATAGACGAATTACCTGCTGGGCGTAAACCAATCAAGACTGTTCACTTTTTTGAAAGTTCGCGTTTGCGGATGTTTGGTTTTATGCGCGAGGAGATCGCCAAAGGCAGGCAGGTCTACCTGGTATATCCCCTCATCAAGGAAAGCGAAAAACTGGATCTGATTTATTTAGAAGCAGGCCTTGAGAACTTGCAACGCGAATTTCCGCTACCACAATACAAGATCAGTATTGTTCACGGCAAGATGCCCGTAAAAGATAAAGACTTTGAGATGCAACGCTTTGTCAAACATGAAACGCAGATCATGGTTGCCACCACCGTTATCGAGGTTGGAGTTAATGTCCCCAATGCCTCGGTCATGGTCATTGAAAATTCCGAACGTTTTGGGCTATCCCAGCTGCACCAATTGCGTGGCCGCGTAGGCCGTGGTGCTGAACAGTCTTTCTGTATCCTGATGTCGGGCAATAAGCTGAGCAAAGAAGGACGATTAAGGCTGGATACAATGGTGCGTACCAATGACGGATTTGAGATTGCGGAAGTCGACTTGCAGCTGCGTGGTCCGGGCGACATATCGGGCACCCAACAGTCGGGTGTACTTGACCTCAAGATGGCGAACCTAGCGACGGATCAGGCATTGCTTACCGAATGCCGTAACACCGTCATTGCTATCTTCAAAGAAGACCCAACACTACAAAGCGAAAAGAATCAGTTGCTGCGAAGCTTCCTCGCCAGAAAATCCGATGGCATTGCCTGGGACAAGATTTCTTAACCGCATGTCATTTTCGAAATAAAAAACGGGGCCAGCAAATCAATCAATAACGTGTTTAAGTGAATAAACAGAGCGCATTGGAATCTAAAGACCGATCGTCAACATAAATAGGATACGAATTGTTGTTAATTAGCGCTTGAAGACAATTTATCTTTTTTGTATATAAAACCAAATTTATTTACTTTTGCATCATTATGAACATGATATAGAAAAATATCCCTTCTTTTACTAGGCAAAAGATGGCGACCGAACGCTTACATATTTTGAGTTGCCCTGGTAAGCAAATCACAGGAAATTTATTGGTTAATGGAGAATTATGTCATAATCGGCATCAGTCTTGTGTGGTGTACAAACGCATAAATTCTTAAATTTACCTTTTCAAACAAAAACCGGGCTTGCGAGCTCATTGAAAATAATTAAAAAGTGAACGTATAACAAGAGGTAGGCAATAGCATACAGTGTAAAGCTTAATGACCTGCCGACTTCACTTGAAAGACTTAATAGTACAAAATGGCCAGATTTAAAATACACGATACAGCTATAAAACCCGAAACAGCCGTCTTGGTGAGTGTCATCACGCCAAGTGTGACGGAGACAAAAGCAAAGGAATACTTGGAGGAACTTGAATTTCTTGTACAGACTGCCGGTGGCGAGACCAAAGGTATGTTTACACAGAAACTGGGCTTCCCCGATCGCGCTACATTTGTCGGTAGTGGAAAGCTGGAAGAAATAAAAGCATACGTCGAAGCCGAGGAAATCGACATCGTTGTTTTCGACGATGAGCTTTCACCTTCGCAGTTGCGCAATATTGAAAAAGAACTGAAACGCAAGATATTGGACCGCTCCAATCTCATCCTGGACATCTTTGCCCGTCATGCCAAAACAGCACAGGCGAAGACACAGGTGGAATTGGCACAGCTGCAATACCTTTTACCTCGTTTGACCCGTATGTGGACCCACTTGGAACGTCAGCGCGGGGGTATTGGTATGCGTGGTCCGGGTGAGTCACAGATCGAGACCGATAGACGGATCATTCTGGACAAAATTTCCTTGTTCAAAGAACGCCTAAAAGCAATCGACAAGCAAAACGAGACACAACGAAAAAACCGTGGTGAGATGATCCGTGTAGCTTTGGTAGGTTATACCAATGTCGGAAAATCGACGATCATGAATATGATCTCCAAGTCTGATGTATTGATCGAGAATAAACTTTTCGCGACATTAGATACGACAGTACGTAAAGTTGTTATCGACAACCTTCCTTTTTTGCTTTCAGATACCGTTGGTTTTATCCGCAAACTGCCGCATCACTTGGTGGAATGTTTCAAATCCACATTGGATGAAGTTCGGGAAGCCGATGTCCTGATCCACGTGGTAGACATCTCGCATCCGAATTTTGAAGATCATATCCAGGCGGTAAACGAAACATTGAAGGACCTTAAAGCGCTGGACAAACCGGTGATTACGGTATTTAACAAAATTGACCTTTATAAACCAGCCGTCGAAGAAGGACACGATGGCGAGGAGATCGAGGTAACGTTGGATGATTTCCGTAATTCCTGGATGGCAAAAAATTCAGATCCCGCAATCTTTCTGTCAGCAACAAATAAAACGAATATCGAAGAGTTCAAACAAAAACTTTACGATATCATTGTGAAGATGCACAATGAACGTTATCCATACAATAACTTATTGTATTAATTTTGACAAACAATGCTGTGAATGGACCTTATGTCCATTCACAGCTTAAAAAAACACGAAATGAACAAAGAGGTGCAGTTTCAAGATTGGGGTCTTGTCGATTACCAAGAAGCCTGGGACAGACAAGAATCCATCTTTAAGGGAGTACTGGACATTAAGCACGACAATAGGGTCAACGCGACAGCAACCAGTACCCCGAATTACTTGATCTTTACAGCACATCCCCATGTTTATACCTTGGGGAAAAGCGGGCACGAAGAATACTTGCTGTTAGATGAAAAAGGGCTCGAAGAGAAAGAGGCCAAATTCTACAAGATCAACCGGGGTGGCGACATTACCTATCACGGTCCGGGACAGATTGTCGGTTACCCGATCCTGGATCTCGACAACTTCTTTACCGATATACATCTTTATCTGCGTACACTGGAAGAGGCCATCATACTAACCTGCGCTGATTTCGGTATCGAAGCCGGGAGATATCCCGGGTTTACCGGTGTATGGATAGAGCCCGATAAACCGACCGCACGCAAAATCTGTGCGATGGGGGTTCGCGCTTCACGCTGGGTGACCATGCATGGTTTTGCATTCAATGTCAACACAGACCTCGACTATTTTGGCAACATCATTCCTTGCGGTATCGACGATAAGGATGTAACGTCTTTAAAGCGGGAACTTGGCAAAGAAGTCGATATGGAAGACGTGAAAGAAAAATTGAAAGGACATATTGCAAAACTCTTTGAAATGCAAGTAGTCTAATTTAAGAATTCAATAACATCCAAAGGTCCTTTGAAAGCGGAGTTTTAATTCCCCTTCAAAGGGCCTTGTTTTTTGAGCATCCCTGTTCCTACTCGTTAATAAAATCCTTGCTAACATTACAAAGGAAGGACATTTTCAAACGCTTGGAAGTCTATACTTGACCCCGACACAATTTCGGAGTATTAACAATAATACATGCACTCATAGCTGGCCAGTTTTCCTTCGACAAATCTGAAAATAAATAACCCGGCATCGCCATTTTGAATATAGTACGTATGTGGCGTTGAAATCCAATCTGCCGAAAGCAGTTCACCAAAGTGGTTTACAAAGTCTCTTTCTGCGTAATTGGCATCCATTCGCTCGTTGCCTATGACAATGTTTTCGCCATCACTAAAAAACAGCTTATACATCGTACCGACCACTTTCCCCTTATAGTTTTCTTCAAAGGCAACGATCATATTCGGTGTTTTATAGTAATACCGCGGCTCCCAACCACATTCGGGCATATCGGGGATTTCGGAAACCCTTTGCAAAGCCAGTTGCTTCATCTGTGCATCCGTAATCTTGCCATCAGATAACGACACTCCTTTCCATTCAAAATGGAAATTCAGCGCTTTCAGTTTCTTTGCATAGACTTCGGATTGGAGCTCATTTTGGAATTTATTGGCCAAGAGTAATTCAAAGTCTATATCAACTTTGGGATCTACTATTCCCGCTTGGGCATAGGATTCCTTCCAATAGGTAAGGGCCTGTTTTAATTTGGGATACTTGGTCCAACCGATCTCACGCAGTCGGCCAACTGCTGCAAGCTCTTTCTCCTGGTCCTTTCCTTTTACGGCCAGATATTCTTTTAGCACCTTGTCATACGTTAGTTCAGACCCCAAAAATTTCATCTGAATATACTCCGGACTTTCATGAAAGTGGTCTCCGATGTAGACCCATCCATCTGTGTAGAGCGGCACATAATCGATACATACCATTTCATTGAGCCCTGCCCTACGCACAGCGGTACTTGTTGTATTGGGAGCCTTACGCACGCGCAATTGCGACACCTGAACATAGAAATGTGGGCATTGGGCATCTGTTGTTCCACGATAGAAATATTGTTTTGGCTCGCTGGCAGATCTTTTTCCGAACATTGCACTTTTCAAGGGCTGACGGTCAATATAGCCGATATCCCCATTACTCACCTGCACCTTATACTGTGTATTGGTGGAATCTAGCAGGTAGACAGGAGCCTCGGTCGGAAAAACCCCCAAGAGGTCTTTACTGTTTCCTGCTTCACGGTAAAGGTGCCCCCATGTTGAGGTATACATTGGGCGCTGACCCGCAGCCTGTGCTACTGCCTGATGCACAAAACAAGCTAAAAGCAGACAGCATATAACAAATACTTTTTTCGACATAAAATTAATTCTTTGAATAAAGGACTAGTGGCCGCTCCATTGCGATCAACCGCAGGGAACGAGACATCTATAAATGCAACAGAAACTTTTTCTGGCTGCCGGTCAAACATGCACCGTTACAATAACGAAATTAAAACAAAAAGGAGGCCAATGAAATCACCGGAATCAGGTATTTTTTTGGAGGAGATTATTTGGTTTCTAAACAACGCGATATGGCTATTTGCGCTGCAATAAACTCACCTGTCCTTCTAATGACTGGATTGTTTTTTCCTGTGCCTTGACTGTTTGCTCTAAGGCATTGACCAGCTGCCTATAAATTCCGAGGCCTTCGGCAGTAGAAGGAGCTGTTTCGGCAGGTGGAGCACTTACCACATTCCTCTCATCCTTCCGCATCATAGTTCCTTCCCCCATGAGTAACCAAGCTGGACTAATATCGGGATGTTTGGACAGTATAGCTACCATTGCATCCGAGCTGAGTGCAGTATTTTTCTGCCCTCCCTTAAAGTTTGCATAGGAAAGTTGCACATCTTTGAAAAATTCGGTTTTGCTGATCCCTTTGGTTTCAGCAATAAGCAGCACACGTTCCTTTACATTCACCTATAGGTCCCTTTTAAAAATCGTCGATTATTTACTAATTCTTTAAGGATTCGATCTCCCGCTCCAATGAAGACAATAATCTCTCCAAAGACATAATTGTCTTCTCTTGAGATTTAATCGTGATATTTTGTGAAGCTATAACCTGTCTCAAACTATTGATTACAGAGTTCGTAATTCCCTCCAATTCGGGAGTTAAATAAGTTTCCTCTTCTTCTTTTAATACGAGCTTAGGCTTTAGCATCTCGCCTTCACCTTTTAGTAACCACTCGGAAGAATATTGCGGATATTTTTCAACAAGATTTATTAGCCATTTAGATTGTATATCAGTTCCATTGGCAAGCGCACGAGTAAAAACCCCTTTACTGGCCCCTATTGTAGCTTCAAAAGCTGAAACACTCATCCCCTCCCTATCCGCAACAATCTTAATTCTCTTCAAAACAGAACTCATTACCGAAAATTTTAATATAAAATATTTGTTTTACCGAAAAATAGTTCTTAATTTAGTGTCAACGAAGACAATTATAAACTACTTTACAAACCAAAAAATTTATGAAACCAACAAGGCTTTAGATCAGTGCACAGATCGGTATATGCCCAAGTAGCAGTTTCATCAACTAAAAAAATATAATCTGATGAAAAATACGCAAAAGAAACTAAAAGCGAAACATTTTCGCTATTTAACCCAAGAATACATCGATGACCCGATGAAGTATCTTATAGAGTTTTTTGAAAGCGAAACATCCATACCTGACTGGTTAGCAGACCTAAATATGCTAATCAACGCGGCTTCAAACGCAAAGATGAACCCACCGCGTTCCTCTATCGGATATCTTACCAAAAAATTAATTGAACAGGTAGAATTGGCATATGTCATTTTTAGGAAATGTAACCTAAAAACAATAGAACAACCCCTGAAGTTCAACAAAGGCGTTTCAGACCACTGGAGTCAGCTATTAGCAACAGGCTCATCGGCACGTAATATTGATACTGCAGCAGACAGCATTAGCCGTTTTTTTTCATATGAGTCTTTACAACAATGGTACGACATTCTTGATGATTTATGGATAAGTTTAGGAGACAGAGATAACGGCTTTTTAGGCAATAACGGTCATGAAATACTTGCTGTAAAAGAATTCTTACTGTGTCTAGCGGCTTCTCTCGGAAAGATCTATGAAAATAAAATACTTCCAGACTATGTTAAAGAAAATCAAGAAGACATTGCAGATGAGCAGCGCCAAACCCAGCAATCTTTGGACGAAACAGAAGACGAAATACTTCACCCAAAAAAACGCATCATATCGCCCGAATGGCTTGCTTCCCAATCTTATTCCATCTCAGCATTAAAAGATTTCTTTGATAGAGACGATCTAAATGGCTGGCGAGAAGATATCCGATATTGGTACCAAACGGTCATCGACGAAAAAGAATTCTGGTCTGCTGATCATGAAAACAGTAAATTTTCGGGGGCAAATCTACTCTTTAACTATGCCTGTCTTTACGCCTTATTGGAGATGTTATCCAATAAATCTGAGGAATCCTCTAATCTACCAATCGGTATGGACAATTCATTTTCGATATTGCCCGAATGCCAATCAGTTTTGATTAGGCATGCAAAAGCGGAGATTATACTTTATTATGTATCGAATGAAGAACTAGACAATCCATTGTCAGCACTATTGGCAACAGTTAAAACATACGATCAACAAGAATGGAATGAAATCTTGTATGAATGGATCAACTATGGCCTCGCCAAAAACCGATATACCGGCGCCTATTCAGACTACAGTACACGAATTTACCAGACTATGATCAAAATAATAGAACTCGCCTATTTAACAGCTTTTTCTGAAGAGATAGAATCTCTCAATCAAAAACAAACAGCTCTTCTAGAAACAGAAATATAAAGCCCATTTATTCAATCCATATTATGAACACCGATATTAACCCTATTATCGAGGCAATCCTTCGTGCCGTTGCTGTCGATGAAATCTACCATTGGACTTTTGACCACGATAGTAAAAAGTATCAGATGCTACAGATTAATATAGCATCAAATACAGGAATGCGACATTCGGATCCCCGTAGCCTGATTAACAAAATCGTCAAAAACCGCCCATCAGACTTATATATCAAAGTGTGCCTTACGCACGAAGCACAAAAACAACTGGATCTCGGACAGGCTCGCACTTATCTTATCTACCAGCCTGAAAATCGCGTTTATCAAAATCCGGTGCAAGAAATCCCACTGATCTTTCCGAATTATACAGCTATGGAGATTATCGAAAAAACACGAACATATATCGATAAGGAAAAGGGCAAGATTCGATCTTTTATAGATGGCTACAATTTCTATTTCGAGCATAAAAATTATGCACACGCAGCCTTTATGCTACATCAGGCCATCGAACTATCCTTGAAAACCGCAGAACATATCCTTTTAAATGATGATCGAAAATCACATTCGCTTACAGGTAGTATGGGCTACCTTAAAACTTTTGACTCCAAACTGGCGAGACTAATCGACAACAAAGAAGAAAAACAAGCCTTAGCTAAAATCGATGAAGCTTATATTGGTTATCGTTATAATCAAGACTATTTTATCGATGAAGCTGTATTAGAAACAGGCTATCAAATTTTAATAAACACGTTAAACTGGATCTACGATTATTCCAATCTTTTATTCGAAGAAATTAAGTCAAAACTTAACCCAGTCCCAGCAGCTAACAACGAAGTCGAAAATTGCAAAAATAACAATGAAATATACAAACAAAACTATTGTAACGCCAATTATCGAGACCTCATTCTAAACGCTATAGAGCGCTATTGCACTCCTGCGCTGGTAGTATGTTTCGGTTATGATTCTGATCATCACAACTATCAGAATGCGCTCCGAAGAGCAAAAAATGATTGTATCACGCATGCCTACTATATTTTTGTCGCTTATGATATTTTAAGCGCCGAGATCAATAATATAACGCAGCTCATAACGGATTTGCTCCCCAACAATGTATCGCTTACGCTCGCCCCTGAAAACACCACCACTTTCAGCAAACAGCTTTCAAAGGGTCATCCCTTTTTTCTTTCGCTCCTGAAAGCTGGTGACATCTGGTTTCAGAATCCATCAATAGCAAATATCGATCTGGAAAGTATCGTTGCCCCACAGCTTAATCTGGATTATGTACATCAACAGTGGAAGACACGCTATAATAATGCGCGCACATTATATTTACCCTACGAGGAAGACTGGTCGTCAATAAGCATCGAGGCCACATATTATATGCTATCGCAAGCGTTGGAGCAGGCTTGTCTCGGGGTAATCAATTCCGTCATCCAATACAAACCGCAACGTGTCAACCTGACTTTTCTGATGACGCTCTGCAAATTGATAGTCCCTAATGCCTACGCAACATTTTGCCTAGATCATGAGGATCATCTTCACGCCTTTAAAAACATTACGGAAGCACAACAGCAATTTAGGCACAATGCAAATTACCAAGCGAATCCGCTAACCATCCTAAGATTACAGGAACTCACCAAAACGTTTATCGAAAAATGTAACGAAGAGATGGAAATCTATTTTGAGAAGATTTCCAGCCAACAGCTGCTCGAAAAAATTGAATAAAAGAGATTAAAACAGAAGCCTGAGTACCATGATTCAAATGCTATTCAAGACCAATAAACGCTCTAAAATTATCCTTTGAGATTACCTGAACATCTGCACTATAGGCTTCTACAAAATTTGATGGTATTTTTGCTTTCGCCTTAGGATTCCATTTAAATTCGTAGCCAGTTATTTTACCATTCGCTTCTTCTACGTAATCAATTTCTTGCTGCTGTTTTGTTCGCCAAAAGTACTTATTAACAAAATGCCGGCTATAACTGTTATTTTTTAAGCGTTCTGAAATCAAAAAGTTCTCCCAAAGGGCACCCACATCATCTCTTAATTCAATTGGATTAAAGTTTTGTATCACAGCATTGCGGATTCCGTTGTCATAAAAATATATCTTTCGATTTGTCTTTATTTCATTACGCAGGTTTCGGCTAAAGGATGTCAGGGGAAATATAATGTAAGAAATTTCCAAGAGATGGATATAATTAGACACGGTGTTTTTATCAACTCCTGTCAGCTGGGCAATTTCATTATAACTAACTTCAGATCCGATTTGAAAAGCCAAAGCTTGAAGGATTTTTTCGAGAACTTCTGGCTTTTTTATATTCGCCAAGGCTAAAATATCCCGATATAAATAACTTTGAGAAATCTCATTGAGGACTTCCCGCTCTTCACCGCGGCTAGTTATCGATTCTGGGTAAAATCCATAAACCAATCTAGTTTCCAAATCGCCTGCAGCATTAAGAAAACCAGTATTATTCTCATATTCGGCATAGGAAATAGGAAATAGATTGAACTCTCTCTTACGTCCTGTCAATGGTTCATGTGTATGCGTTTTCAGCTCAAGAGCCGAGGATCCGCTTAGAATAAGCTGCACATCTTTAAATTGATCGTGTATAATTTTTGCCGTTAAACCAATATTTTCGATGCGCTGTGCTTCATCAATAAATACCACTTTAGCTTGACCAATAATTGTTTCAATCTCTTTTGTATTAGGGTTATTTAGATAAGTCCTTATCAAGGGATCATCTCCATCCAAAAACAAATAATCGTCACCAGAGAGTATCTCTTTGATCAGTGTAGTTTTACCTACTTGCCGCGGACCAATTAATAGGATAGTTTTTCCTTTAAAAAGTGCTTGCTCCAAATTATTTTTGATTAATCGCTGTATCATAACCCATTTTATATTCACCAAAAGTAATGCTTTTTGGTGAGTATATTCACCAAAAAGCATTACTTTTGGTGAATTTGAAATTTTATAAAACTTTTTTATAAAATCTAATATTGCTTTAAATGTGATTGAATCCGCAAAAATCCATCAGTTGAAACCTTTAAGAATTCCCCAAAACGTTTATCGAAAAATGTAACGAAGAGATGGAAATCTATTTTGAGAAAATTTCCAGCCAACAGCTGCTCGAAAAAATCGAATAATCCAAAAAATTGATATTTTTATCTTATGAAAGAACTGAAACTAACACTTTCCGAACAAGATCAATTGGAAGCCATACTTTTTAGCATGTCCAAATCTCCACAGATCATCAAAGCCCGTAAAAATGCCCGCTTACTTTTCTTGTTGTTGATGCTGATCCTCGCAGTTCCTTTCTTTTATTATGAAAAATTTCTGGCAATTCTAATTATCCTTGTCGGCCTACTCGCGTTCCTATTTTTTCAAAAATACCTGGGAATATACTATAAGAGATACGGCACCAGATATGTCAGGAGCCAAGAGTTCAAAAACCGCATCGACCTTGTCCATACCATCACTTTTGAAGATGATCATCTGGAAATCAAAAGTGATCAAATGGAAGCTAAATATCAATTCAACCAATTTGAATATATAACGGAAACGTCCTCGGCTTTTTTTATAAAATTAAAAATGGCTGACCAATTATTTTTTCCAAAAAATCAACTATCAGAAATCGCTGAATTCAACGTTTTCCTGCAGCAACTTTGTCAGCGTCTTCAAATAGACTATCGGGAAGAACTAAACTGGAAATGGGCATAACCATAACATCCCGAACGGTTTAAGCCAAAGCGCGAATATCTTTAACCTCCAATATATTCTTAACACCATCTCTTTCCACTGCATGTATCATCGCCCTTCCGACCTCATGCAAGGATAGTACTGCCGAAGGGGCAAAAAACTTGATGATTTTGGCCACAAAAGCAAAGGGATTGGCATGCTTTTGCCCTGCAACAGTCGTCATTGCCCCCGGTCTAAAGTTATACTCCTTTTTGAACGGTAATTTGGCCAGATCATTCTCTGTCTTACCCTTAACCCTAGCCCACATCACCTTGCCTTGCTCCGTGCTATCGGTGCTTCCTCCGGACACATAAATAAAACTGATCTCCGGATTAATTTCCAGCAGGGACTTTGCAAAAGCTAGTGTCGTATCATACGTAATATAACGGTACTTGTCTTCTTTCATTCCTACAGAACTTACACCTGCACAGTAAAAGCAGGCATCATATCCTGCAATCGCATCTCTAAATAGCGAAAGTTTAGTAAAGTCTTCAACCAAAAGTTCCTTCAATTTAGGATGTTGAATTGCCGCGGTACGACGCGAAATGCTCAGCACAGCTGTTACCTTTTCGTTTTGGAGGCATTCCAGCAAAACGCCTTCGCCAACCATTCCGGTGGCTCCTGTTATGATTACTTTCATATTTTATCGTGGCTCCTTTGGAGCCTTTTGTTATACAAGTATTATTCTCGTCGGTCGCTTTACACAACTACATGGTTAGATCCGCCGCAATCGCTCTTCTTCCAAGTCGAGTTGATATAACTGCGAACGAACAATCCCCTCATCAATGGTCGACTCACAGTTTAGCTTCTGAAGATACTCCCGTTGCACATCCAAAAGCTCCATAAATATCAATTTCGTTTTTTCGTTCATCCAGGAATCATCCGCCGCATTCACCTTTTCCTCCCAATGTTTCAAAATACGGTCCATAACATCGCGATTGTGCAGTTCTTTCTCATGTTTATCTTTTAGAAATTGGTAAACATGATGTTTTAACCCTTGCTTCATGCGAGTACGAACCTGCTCTTCGGGCTCTTCTTCAAAAGTTTCAAATAGTCTGGTCCTTTTGATCAAGTAGGGCAAGGTAAGTCCTTGTATCAAGAGCGTGGATAAGATCACCACAAAGGTGATAAATAAGATCAGATTTCGCTGCGGAACAGCCACACCGTTCATAACGACAGGAATGGACAATGCTGCTGCCAGTGATACAACTCCGCGCATGCCGGTCCAGCCCAACAAAAGGGGCATTAGAAAACGCTGTTTAGGGGACCTTGACCTTGGAGCAACAGCAGGGCGGAAAATTAAGGTAGCAATCATAGCCGCATACGAGCTGATAATACGGGCAAGGATCAAAACTGCCGTTACCAAAAGACCGTACCCGATGGCTTCCCGCAGTGAAGTTCCATTGGATCGCAGACCGTCAACAATCTCCGGAAGATCCAATCCAATAATAAAAAATACAATACCATTTAAGATAAATACAAAACTCTCCCAGACACTCAGACCACGTACCCGACTTGTACTATTGAGAAATGTCAACCGTTGACCGGACATCAAAAGACCTCCAGCAACAACAGCCAACACACCTGAACTATGGAATTGCTCTGCGATCCAATACATAAAATAGGGTTCAATCAAGGTAAGTGCAATATCCGACGGTGCATCGGTCGGTAGACGTTTGTGTGCCTGTATAAAGAACCAACCCAATAACAGGCCAATACCCACACCACCGACAAGCATCCAGATAAAGGATACCGCAGCTTGTCCCCATACAAATTGCCCTGTCCCAACGGCAATAAGGGCAAAACGGACAATGATCAAGGAAGAAGCATCATTCAATAGACTTTCGCCTTCCAAGATAGCAGAAGTGGCTTTGGGAACTTTTACAAATTTCATAATCGCCCCCGTACTGACAGCATCCGGTGGTGACACAATGCCCCCCAACAGAAAACCCAGCGCTAGTGTAAACCCCGGTATATAATAATTGGCAACCACCGCAACGGAAAGTGCGGTAAAGAATACAACCAAGAAGGCAAAACTCCCTATAATACGCCACCATTTCTTCATCTCCTTAAACGAAATAGACCAAGAGGCCTCGCAGAGCAGTGGTGGTAGAAAAATGAGGAAGATGACATCCGGATCAATTGTCACTACGGGCAAAGTGGGAATAAAACTGATCAATAGCCCCGCCAGAACCAAGAGAATGGGATAGGCTATCCGTAGTTTGGTGGCCCACATTTCGATCAATACGATGATCGCGATCATCGCGATAAATAAAGGAAACAAGCTATGCATACGAGTTCATAATTTATGGATCCAGAGATATCCTTTTCCTTGTGTAAAGATCTCAAATGGAAATTAAAAAAACTCATGGTCATCTTATTTTTTTCTGTACCCTTATTTTAACAGCACTCTGTACCTAAACAGCATCCTGTACCCTTCTTAAATTAGCAAAAAGATTTATTCTTATGGCGACAACTGCAAATCAACCGTATCTGATCAGACAAGTGGATCTTTCTGATTTAGCGCTTATCAAAGAAATACTCAACAAAAAACAACTGGATTCAGACTCCATAGGCATGCCTTTTATGGCACTCGATCAATGTAATCAATTAACAGCTTTTTCGTCCGTAACAATCTGCAAAAAAAATCTGTTATCGATCGAAATTACCTACGAAGCGCCTATTTCGGACACGCTCTCCAAAGTATTCACGGAAAAAGCACAATCCTTCTTCGAGCACCAGTTGATTGATCTATTTGGTTCGGAAGAATTGCTCAGAAAAGGAATCCATCGATATAACACCTGGTTAAATCAAAACAGAAACAGTAAATTAGCATAAGCATGGAGCAGCAACTGTTATATAAGAAAATAGCCAATATTGTTGAGAGCCAGATCAAAAATGGCTCTTTGGTCTATGGAGATCGTCTGCCCTCTGTCCGGAGCGCTCAGAAGCTATACAATGTAAGTTTAAACACAGCAAAAAGTGCCTATATGGAATTAGAGAGTAGATCTCTCATTGAGTCACGACCAAAATCAGGCTATTTCGTTAGTCGGTCGGGGCTTCGTCGGATGGCTATTCCGTCTATTTCCACATTTAAAATCGACGAAAAGAAACAAGATCCTGCAGCATTGATCGATAAAGTTTTTCACTCCCTGGAAGACAAGGAAATTACACGCTTTTCACTGGGTTTACCCAGTGCATCATTACTTCCGATTCAGAAACTCAATCGATGCATTATAGAGTCGGTTCATGAACTGCATGATTACGGTGATCAATACGGACAGGTACAGGGAAGTCCAAGCTTACGGAAAGAAATTGCCAAATGGTCAATGGTACTTGAAGGAAAAATAAGTGACGAGGATCTTATTATCACGTCGGGCGCCATGAATGCGATCTACAGCTGCCTTCGCGCAGTAACTAAGCCTGGCGATACCATCGCGGTGGAAAGCCCCCTTTATTTTGGTTTTATTCAGGCCTTTCAACTACTGGGTCTCAAAACCATCGAGATCCCGACCCACCCTATTACGGGAATTGAATTAGATGCCCTGAAAAAAGTTATTCATAAAATTGATGTCTGTTGCTTCGTTACCAACTTTAGCAATCCATTGGGCGCGCTAATGCCTGAAGAACACAAGAAAGAGCTTGTCAAACTGCTCGCACACCACCATATTCCATTGATTGAAGACGACCTGTATGGAAACATCTATTTCGGTTCGTCACGGCCCAAACCATGCAAATATTTTGATGAAGAGGGACTGGTGATGTGGTGTGGATCATTTACCAAAGTATTGGCACCAAGTTTTCGAATCGGATGGGTTGAGCCCGGGCAATACAAGGATAAAATCCTAAAACAAAAACTCATACAGACGATTTCGCAGCCCGCAATTTATCAAGAGGCCATTGCCAAGTTCCTACAGATCGGACGTTATGACCACCACCTCAATAGTTTAAGGCAAAAGTTGTACAGCAATTATATCAATTTCAGAAACAGCATTGAGGCCCATTTTCCAGAAAACACAAAAATGTCACAGCCTGAGGGTGGGTTTGTACTTTGGCTAGAGATGGACCCTAAAATAGACTCGACCCTGCTCTACGACTATGCCCTCAGGCAAAAGCTGAGTTTCGCTCCAGGAAGGATGTTTACACAGCACGATCAGTTTAAGAATTGTATTCGGCTCAACTATGCCGTGGACTGGAACGAAAAGACTGCACAGGATCTGATGCGCCTTGGGCGATTTTTCAAAGCCGTACGCTAAGAAAGCCGTACTCCAAGTAAATCAATCCCAGTCTATTTCATCAACCTGAATGGGAGGAGGAATATCATTGGGGACCTTCTTTGGAAAAATTACCACTTTTCCATCAAGGATCAACATGGCATCAAAGATTTTTCCCAAGCCTTACCCTATAAACGTTCCAAGGGCACCTTGTGAGCGCCCTTGGAATTAAAAAACGAAGTGTACTTACTTCGCAGAGAGAAAAGAATCTTTGTTAACGAATAGTCTCAAAGAATTTTTTAGTCTTGTTATAGGCGATTATACCGATGATACCGATCATAAGCCATAAAAAGTCTACGACAAAAATATCACGCTGTCCATTGCGAAATGTATCCCAGATCCAGTTACCAGTTATAAAACCATTGACTAGTGGAATAAAAAATGCCAATATGCTTCCAACCAGCAATGTTTCGCGATTGGTGCGTCGAATGCTTCTCCGTATAATATAATACAGTGAAAGTACAAGCCAACTATAGAAATACACACGGTAAATAAAATCCTGATTAACCTCTGGACTCAATTTAATGGCAATGAAAGTCAGCGCTGTAACAGGTAGCATGGTCAGACATATTGCCGTGAAGATATTGGCCGCCCAGAAATTGAATTTCCGTTTTCGTGGAATTACATTGTTTTTGTCACGTGCTACCAGCCAGATTAATATACCTGAGATAATGACCAGACAGCCCATGACACCTAAAATAAAGTATACCATCTTAAGCGGATAGCCCCCATAATCACCATAATGCAGACGGTATAAAAGACTGCGGACACCATCGGCATAGGTAGGGTCACTGACCGGAGATTTCTCAGCAACCACTTTATTGTCGATAGCTCTCACAGACAATAGACCGGATCCAGCAAAGCTCTTGTTAAACTGCGGTTCCAGCTCCATGACAACATGCATATTGGAATCTGCATAGTTTTTTATCGTAATGCGCTGAAAATCGGATTCAGGCCATTTATATTTTGCCAGATCCAAAAATGGAGCGATCTTAATGTCTGCCTTTAAAGGCTTGTAGGTATAAGGAAAATCGGTCTCGGCACTAACTCCCATCTCCTGATACATTTTTTGTTGATCGCCATCATACAACAACTTGCTCAGCGGCAAAGCCAGGACAGAATTAATGATCAAAAACGTGCCTGTTACCGCAAAGATAAATTGAAACGGAAAACCAATAACACCCAATGCCGTATGCATATCGGTCCATACCGTTTTCCATTTACTAAAGGGTCTGAACACGAAGAAATTTGAGACGATCTTGTCCCAATGCAACAATAATCCTGTAATAAGAGCAAATAGGAAAATAAAAGCGGTAATTCCAGCAATAAGATAACCAAAGGGGGCTATACCTACGCGAATTGGCACCTGATTGAGCTGAGCCATGAAGTGTAAGCGAAACAGAAATTCGCCCATATCGTAATTCTGCGTATAATCACCTGACTTCTTATTTGCAAAATTATAGGTAAAGTTCTTTGAATCATCATCGCCACCTCTTCTGCGGCCCTTCTGTTTTGCTGCTTTCTGTTCAGGCGTTACCTTTGCTAGATTTTCTTTGTTGAGGATGCTATCGTTAGATGCACTCAAGCCCACATAGGCTGAGGTCCCTTCCCGGTGCATATAAAACGTGATATCGCGTCCATGCAAATTTGTTTGTCCTTTGAGCGAATCGAGCAAACGATCAAAGTTTTGGTGATCTTCGCGATAGGTCTTATAGGACGTATTATTCTGCCAGGCAGCAATTTCATTCCTAAAAAATGCAAATGATCCCGCAAAAAATATCACATACAGGATGGCGCAAATAATAATGCCACTAATGGTATGCGTATTGAAATAGATATTATAATTTCGGTTATTCATGGTCAATTACATGTTGAAAAAATAAGGCAGCGAAAAAACTGCAGCCAAGAGTAAATATATTCCCCATATTTTCCATCCGTTCTTTGCAAGGAAAGCAAACAGTAAGAGTACTGCCCATAGGAGATAGCCCGTGAAGCAAGCCGTAACAACAACATCCTTTTTCTCAAAAATATGTGTGACCAAGACGTGAAAAGAGATCATGACAACATAACCACCGATAAATCCGGCTGTAATTTTCAGGAACCGCTGAAAGGGCGTACTGAGGTATTTTTTATTAGCAGGCATATTTAATCGGTTAGGAAATCAATAATTCAACACAAAGGCTAAATACATACAATCCCACAATTGGGTATAATTTGAAATAGCGATAAGGATTCAATAGCACCACGAGACACATCATGCACATGAAATAGGCGAAAAATGCAAAAAAGCCCGCGCCAAATCCTTGCATATAGAGAACAGTGCCAAATGGAAAGAGCAGCAGCAATATGCTCAAAGTGCGCACAAACTTAGTTTGTGCGCACAGTTTTTCCAGCCATTGTGGCCTAGGGCCAAATTTCACCTTTTTGCTCGTGTTGTAAAAAAGGTATGCTCCAAAGAGTATAACGATTAGTAATGTACTATACATCGATTCTATAATTTATCGAGATCGTTTATTTAAAACTTATAGGTAACCCCCATACGGAAATTACGTCTAGCTTCTACGATATAGGTGTAATAACTAACACTTTCTGTAACACTCGCATTTTTTGCAGTTGTCGAACCTGAGGTCAGCAACTTCCTGTTATCTAACAAGTTATTTACCATCACAGAAATACTATATTTCCCACTTTGATAGCTGATTCCACCATCCGTTCTTATATAATTCTTAAAGTTACTTTCTTTTGTCGTACCAATAGCACGATCGAACATTCCCTGAACGCTACCTGTTAGCCCCAGTCCTTTCAATGGTCCCTGCTGCAAACGGTAGGTTAACCAAGCATTTGCAGTGTGTTTCGCTGTATTCGGTGTGATATTTCCGATATTTTCTTCTTTTCCATCTTTCGATATTTTGGAATCTGTCAATGCATAGTTGGCATTAACATTTAATCCCTTGACAATTTCACCCGTAATATCGAACTCTATCCCCTTACTTGTCGTTTCGCCAAGGGCGATTTTAAAGAAACTATTACCACCTGCAATTGGATGGTCCAGATCATCTGTTAAAGCATTCTTACGTTTGATCTGGTATGCACTCAACGTAGAAATCCATTTTCCATTACCCCACTCTTTCTTAATACCTGCCTCTAGATCATTACCTCTGACGGGCTTAAAAGCATTTCCTTCCCAATCGGTACCAGCCTGCGGAACAAAAGACTGGTCAAATAATCCATACACACTTGTTGATTTGTCTATGGAATAACTTAATCCAACACGTGGTGTAAATGCTTTATCCGTCCGATCCGCTACAGCCGTTTTCCCTACAGTTTGGGCTATTGTATAACGTAAGCCTAAAGACAAACGTAGTTTTTCTTCCAAAAATGCCATTTCATCATGTACATACAAAGACGAATACGATACCGAGTTAACATAATTTTGTCCCCCTGCCCTTACTTTAATACTTTTGGATCTGTCGGGATTAGGTATTGCCGCTTCCGCGATTCCATAAACAGGATTATAGACATTCAATGGTTTTGTGACCAATGTATCTTTTGCCAGTGCCGAAAAATCACCCCAGAATTTTTTAGTACCAAAGTCAGCACCAGCCAAAATACGATGACGAACGCTACCGGTATATTCTTCTCCTGTAAACGAGAATTGGCCAAATTTGTTTTCCCCTGCTTCATCAGCCATATTATAGGTTCGAGACATGTCACCGTTGGCACGCATCGCACCCACCCACGAACTGGTAGCGATCATTTTAAAATTAAAATAAGCAAGCTGCCCATGGAAATTCCATTTAGAATTTAGTTTTCGATCAAAATATACGTATGCACTATGATCTTTGATTTTATTTGGCGCAAATGAAGGATCTCCTGCAAAAAAATCATTTGAAATACCTGGATCGGCGAATCCTTTTGGCGAAAATGCATAATTACCATTTGACAAGTAGGTAGAACCTTGATAGGTATATTCAAATGTCAATGAAGTTAATGAATCCATCTTGTAAGTCACGACAGGAGCAATCACAATACGGTCACTATAGTTATATTTTGTATAGAAATCCTTCTGTTGACCAGCTACATTCAGACGGTAAAGTAGCTTTCCATCTTTCCGCAATTTACCATCTAAATCAAGAGCAGCACGATACGTACTAAAACTACCTGTATTCAGCGTCACAGATCCCTTGGTATTTCCTGTCGGTTTTTTAGTTACGACATTATAAAACCCGCCAGGTTCACCGTTTGCAAGCATAAAACCCGCAGGCCCCTTTACAAACTCGATCCGCTCAATCATACTCGCGTCTTCGGCTGTAGGTCCCCAAGAAGCTTCGATATTCATCCCGTTACGGAATGCTGGGATCTTAGAGCCACGCATACGTATATTGGCATATTGGTTGTCCCAATGGCCTTGACGTGTAGCCCCGCTAATATTACGCGTAATACCATCCACAATATCAAAAACTTGCTGATCGGCCATTAAATCAGCAGAAATAACCTGTATATTTTGAGGTAACTCTAAGATTGGTGTTTTAAGACGTAACGATCCGGAGATACTGTCAAACTTATAATGCTCATAGTATTTACCATAAACCGCAACTTCGTCGATGGCCTGCGATTGGTCTTTTACGATGATGGGCCCAAGGTTTGTCACCTCATCTTTTGCATTCACCTCCATCGTATGCTTACTATAACCAATCGCCTTAATCTCAATATGATAAGTTTTGGATGAAAGCTTATGAAAAGCGAAATGCCCCTCATTATCGGTACTGGTGGTCGCACCCGTGTTGGTTAATTTTACTGTCGCCCCTGTGATCGGTTCAGATTTTTCATTGATAAGAATTCCCTCAATTATTTTGTTCGTCTGTGCCTGTGCAACAGAGAAAACCGAACTAATCATAGGAATAGCCAGAAAGGATAAAGTTTTATTCATGAATGTAGTGTGGTAGATGTTTTTTATAGTAGATATTCTTTTTTTGCAAGGATCCATTGGTGTTTCCATCGTTTCAGATGGACCCTTTACTATTTTGTCTGCGCTGTATCTGCAGTTATTTGATGGTAATAAAAGTTGTACTTCCCTGCCATGCCGAAGCATAGGGTTTTCCTTCATGTTCACCTGCTGTCTCAGCAAACGTACTTGCTTCCAAAACGTATGGCCCCGACCAAATTGCATCAAATGTCAGGATACCATTCTCGTCCGCAACAAACTCTTTTCCCCAACCAGTAGCCGAAAAAACAGAAACTTTGGCCTGAGGCACAACTTTGCCAAAGCTGGTGATCTTTGCTTGTACGCTTTGTCCTTTTTTTGCGTTAGCCGCACCAAGCAACTCAATCTGCAATGGGCTTTTTACGGCCGTATAATCAAGTGTTGCAGACTTTCCTACGACAACAGGTACTAAGGAAGAAAATTCATACTTCGTTTTGCCGCCGAGATCTTTAGGTGCTTTAACTATTGACAGGAAATAGGTTCCTGCTGCTGTAGGTTGAAATGAACCGCTAAAGTGATCACCTTTATTCGTCAACTGAATCTTGACAGGCTCCTTTCCAGGGGCATGCAACATTAATGAGAAGTCCTTCACGTCGGAGTACCATTTGTCGATCTGATCTCTTTCATTCGTTGCAAACTCACCGTAATATACCTTGACTTCATGGGATTGGTTTAACGTCCCATAAGAAGATGATTCAATCCAAAGGGCATGTGCATGACTGGTATGACTACACAGTAATACCGCAAGAAATGTAAAAAATGAAATTAAAATTTTCATAATATGTTGATTGATGTTTAGTTTTCTTCAACTTATTATGGGAGAATTTGCTGGTTTAAGCGAGCTCTACAACGAATAAAACAATAAAATTCGTTATCTTGCAAGTTCTTCCATATCGTATATCGGGAGTAACTGACACAGCGTGCTGTTTCAGTCACCTACATTCAGTTGCCGCTGTATGTAGATTTACGCCATGTGATAGATTGCCGTCTATTACATGGTGTTTTTGTTTCTCTTTGTCCAAGTAAGCATACCATGAGTTATTTAGACTGATTAAAAACAAAGCAAATATAATAGGAAATCTTTTTAAATCAACTAATTTTTTTATTTTACAGTATTCTTACGCTTTAGTTGAAGACATAAAACGAACAAAAAGAGCATTTTAAACTAGGAAGAGAGTGCAGAAGGAATTGAAAAAGCTGTTACATGATTCTCTAGCACAACTTTCAGGTCGAATAATTCTGTTTCCTGATAGCGTGTTGCTACATGAAGCTGGATACGTTCGCAGTGTGGTTCGAAAGTTTGCTGCACCAGATCGACCGTATTATTCTCACCGGAGAGGTGAGTTAAGATAAGATGTTTAAGGCGATCGGTTTTATAAGCGTTAAACAGTTCGACGGCAACACGATTTGAAAGGTGTCCCCAACCACTGCTGATCCGGTTTTTCAGAAAATACGAATAGCGTCCTGTACGCAACATTTCCTCATCATAATTTGATTCCAGAAGCAATACATCCGAATGCTGAATAACATGCTGTACATTTTCACAAGGCCGTCCTATATCCGTCAATACCCCGATATTGTATGTTCCATCTGAAACAAGGAAACTACAGGGTTCTTTGGCATCGTGATATTTGGGAATACCATACACCTTGAGACCTCCAATTTCAACGACTTCGTCCGGAGAGATTATATGGACCAAATGGGATGGAAGATGCAATCGGGTACCATCGTAACTCCCCTTGGTGATATAAACCGGTAGATTATATTTTTTGGCAAATACTGATAGGCCTCTGATATGATCAGAATGTTCATGGGTAATGAAAATTGCTTTGATCTGAGTCGGTAAAAGCCCCAGATTGTACATCCGAAGGTGTATATGTTTGCTGTTGATTCCAGCATCTATCAAAATAGCAGAATCATCTTTAGCCACATAATAACAGTTTCCATTACTTCCGGAGGCGATTGCACAATATTTCATTCGTTTACGCTATTTATAAGAATATATCTATTTTACCGCGTCAAAGATACGAAAAACGAGAAAACTCAGACAGTCATTAACATTCCGGCAAACTCAATGGAATATTGACGGCAAGTCCACCGTCTGCTGTTTCTTTATATTTAGCATTCATATCCAAAGCGGTCTCCCACATCGTCTTAACCACAGTATCCAGGCTCACTTTTGCCTTATCTGGGTTCGATTGCAGTGCTAACTGCGCAGCAGTAATTGCCTTAATGGCTCCCATAGTATTACGCTCAATACATGGAATCTGAACCAATCCACCAATTGGATCACATGTTAATCCAAGATGATGTTCCATCGCAATCTCGGCAGCCATCAGAACCTGACGCTGCGATCCACCCAACACTTCTGTCAGCGCTCCGGCAGCCATCGCTGAGGAAACGCCAATCTCCGCTTGACAGCCACCCATTGCAGCAGAGATCGTTGCATTTTTCTTAAAGATCGAACCGATTTCAGATGCTGTAAGAATAAATTGGATAATTTTGTTCTCACGCATTCCGTCGTGGAAAGTAATATAATATTGCAATACAGCCGGGATAACGCCCGAAGCTCCATTGGTAGGCGCTGTAACCACGCGTCCGAAAGAGGCGTTTTCTTCATTTACGGCAAGTGCAAAACAACTTACCCAATCAAGAATATATTGGAAGTTTTGGCCGCCCTCACGAATGGCCGCTATCCAGGACTCGTAATCTTGATAACTGCGTCCCTGCATTAATTTCTTATTTAGTTTGGCTGCTCTACGTTCAACATTTAAGCCCCCAGGTAATGTTCCGCCTGTATGACAGCCCCGGTAGATACATTCGTGTATTGTTTTATAAATATTCAATACGCCTGCTACGGTTTCACTTTCTTCACGCCATGCACATTCATTTTCAAGGACCAGCTCAGAGATTTTCAGCCCTGTTTTCATCGTCCAATGCAAGAGTTCGTGTGCAGTATCCACAGGGAATGGAAGATCTACTTCAGACAGGACGCTTTCCGTATCATTTTCTTGGACCACAAAACCGCCACCTATAGAATAATAAGTTTCGGTAATCGCCCTACCACTGGATAGGAAGGCCTGAAAGGTAACGGCATTGGGATGAAAAGGTAAGCTTTCGGCATATAGAAACAGGAGGTCTTCCTGGTAAGAAAAAGGAATCGTCCGTTCGCCAGCGACTTCCAGTTCACCGACCGCCTTGATATGTTCGACTTTGGGTGTCACTCGATTGACATCAAAGGTAACCGGATCATCTCCACTTAGCCCCAGTAGAACGGCAATATCAGTACCGTGCCCGGCACCAGTTTTCGCCAAAGAACCATATAGCAGAATTTTGACTTGTTCGACTTCATGCAATAGGCCTTTTGACTTGAGAACAGCGGTAAATTGCTGGGCTGCACGCCAAGGTCCTAAGGTATGCGAACTCGAGGGGCCGATACCAATC
Source organism: Sphingobacterium sp. B29 (assembly GCF_001952815.1). Classification (NCBI taxonomy): domain Bacteria; kingdom Pseudomonadati; phylum Bacteroidota; class Sphingobacteriia; order Sphingobacteriales; family Sphingobacteriaceae; genus Sphingobacterium; species Sphingobacterium sp. B29. The sequence continues at coordinate 6,312,472 of NZ_CP019158.1, forward strand.
TTAAACATGTCAAAAACGGATATTTGTTCTTTGCTCATAATCTTTTTTATTGCGGTTAGCTGATCAAGCTATTGCTTTTGTGAAAACCGCATCTAAATTAGCACAAATAAAGTACAATGTTACCTGTATTTGCATTATTATCAATTTGAAAACCAAGCTCAGGTTCTTTTAACAAGTATCCAACAAACATCTTACATTTTTTAGGGAAAAAGTAAGAAATGCTTCCCTATCTTTGTTGGCTATAATTTATAGAATGACGGGAAAAACATATTCATATTCTTTTTTTACCATTGTTATCTGTTTATTTTCGATTAGAACGTATTCCCAACAACTACCTAAGCGGGAGTTTCGTGGAGTGTGGGTTGCAACCATAGGTAATATAGACTGGCCCTCTGTCAAAGCGGGCAATAATGTCGCACTGCAAAAACAGGAGTTTATTGATTTACTGGACCAACACCGCAGCGCGGGGCTGAATGCGATTATTTTGCAGGTGCGTCCTGCTGCCGATGCTTTCTATGCAAAGGGCAGAGAACCCTGGAGTAGATACCTGACCGGAAAACAAGGCCTGCCTCCGTCACCATTTTATGACCCCCTGGAATTTGCGATCACCGAGGCCCACAAAAGAGGGATGGAGCTACATGCCTGGTTCAATCCGTATCGCGCATCAACAACATTAAATCCGGCCCATTTTTCGGATGACCATATTACCAAGCGCCACCCAGAATGGTTCTTCACCTATGCTGGCAAGAAGCTTTTCAACCCAGGTATTCCGGAAGTGCGTAAATATATCATTGATGTGATTATGGATGTAGTCAAAAACTACGATGTAGATGGTATTCATTTCGATGATTACTTTTACCCCTATCCTGATAGTAGAAATACACCGGTACCGGATCAGATTACCTTTGGTCAATATAACAACGGAATCGAGAAAATTGACGACTGGCGACGCAACAATGTCAACGTACTGGTACACGATCTTGGTGTTGCCATCAAAAAGATAAAACCTTATGTAAAATATGGCATTAGCCCCTGTGGCGTATGGGACAACAAAGAAAATAATTCTGCTGGCTCAGATACCCGTGGGCTGAGTGCTTACCGTGAACTATATGCTGATGGTGTAAAATGGATGCAGGAAGGCTGGATAGACTACATCAATCCCCAGATCTACTTTCCTTTCAAAAATCGTGCTGCAGCATATGAGATCTTAGTTGACTGGTGGCAGAAACACACCTATGGCCGTCACTTTTATGTGGGGCATGGGGCTTATCGTGTTACAGAAAATAAAATAGGCTGGACAGACCGCAGCCAAATTCCCAGACAGGTACGCCACTTAAGAGAGGAGCACGACGTGGAAGGAAGTATTTATTTCAGTTCCAAATCACTCACGGACAATCTTGTTGGACTGCAGGATTCCATGCGAAATGACCTATATCGTACACCAGCTTTACCCCCTACAATGCCGTGGTTAGATAGTATCCCACCCAATGCACCTTTCGGTCTTCTGGTTAAAAATTCGGCCAATGGTAAAATGAACACCTTATTTTGGCAAAAACCAGATTTGGCCACTGATGGGGAGTCTGCTTATGGCTACGTGGTCTATCGGTTCAATCTCGATGAAAAAGTGAACATTAAGGATCCTGGAAAAATCATCTTTATCACCTTTGATGGCGATAAGCTTCAATATACGGATGACGATATCAAGCAGCATCAACAGTACAAATATGTCGTTACAGCTATTGATCGCATGAAAAATGAAAGTAAGCCATCAGATAGCAGGAGTGCTAACGAAGAAATTTAGAATTTGACAAAAAAATGCCTCTTCCTAAATGGCTTTGCTAATGCAATGGGACCATTTTCGGAAGAGGCATCCTGTTTGTGTGATTTTATAATACGTTATTTCCCCTGTCCGTATTTAAATTTTTTGTTGATCGTAACCGGAAGTTTTCCTTTCGGCGTATTTTGCCCCAAAATCGTTTTTACTGCTGCTTTCTGCATGAAGGCATCATTTTGATAAGCCAGCAAAATTGTCTTTGCTTTTTTCGTCGCCTCAAAACCATCCAAAGCATAGGCATTGGTAAATAAGGTCAAGATCGATTTTTTCGCAAATTTCTTCATCAAGCTCTGAACATCTTTATTCAATACCATGGTCGGACGTGGACGAAGTCTCGTGTCATGCACGGCGATAATAAATTGTTTATTTTTCTTGATTTCTTTGGTAATACGTTTAATATCATCCTTACTCATGCTGTCTGTGACGAAATACTGTGTTTCATTGGTCAGCGCACTCGCTAATTCATTCTGGAAAGTCTGATTAGCCGTAATTCCGATATTGATAATAGCGGTAGGTAAATCCTTTTTGAATGATTTTATTTTTTCGGTAGAATTTAATGCTGTGATCGCTGCATTTGACAGTTCGTCAATGAGCTGAACCGCTGAGGCACGATGTAAATCATTGTATAGATTCTGTTGTGCTGTGGCCTGATATTTATCTAAACCAAGCCATAATTTGGCGGCCAGCACTCTTTTAACACGCGCATCAATATCTGCCTGTGCGATACGTCCCTCTTCAATGGCTTTTAGGATCAAGTCGATCGCACGTTTGCTATTCTCCGATACTTCAAGTAAGTCATGTCCTGCGATAATCGCCTGTACGTCGGCTTCTCCATTTGGGAAAAACTTCTTTACGCCTTTCATATCCATTGCATCGGTGACTGCTAGCCCTTTAAAGCCAAGTTCGTTACGTAAAAGGTCCGTAACGACCTTTTTAGAGATGGAAGATGGCATATTAGGTGTATCGTCCAAACTCGGGATATTCATGTGCGCCACCATAACAGCAGGTGCTCCAGCTTTAATAAGTTCTTTGAACGGATACATTTCCAGGGTATCTAAGCGTTTTTTGTCAAAAGGAAGTTGTGGCAAATCATAATGAGAATCCACATCTGTATCTCCATGACCCGGAAAGTGTTTAATGGAAGCTAATATACCGCCATCCACCATACCGTCCATATACGCTTTTGCTTTCTGGGTTACATTATATTTATTATCACCAAAGGAGCGGATACCAATTACCGGATTTTTAGGGTTATTGTTGATATCCACATCGGGTGCAAAATTGAAATGCATACCTATACGTTGGAAATCTAAGGCAACCTCACGTCCCATGCGATAGATCAACTGATTATCTTGGACGGCTCCTAAAGTCATCTGATAAGGAAAGGACAATGTTGAATCCGGCATACGCATGCCCAATCCCCACTCGCCATCAAAAGTCATCATCAAAGGTACCTTGGACAGGGATTGATAGCGATTGAACATGTCGACATGACGAACAGGACCACCCTGGAAAACAACGAGACCGCCCAAATGTTGGTCTTGTATAACCTGAGCCACTGAATCAATATACTTCTGTCCTAGATTGGTGTGTGCTCTAACCAAAAATAACTGAGCGATTTTTTCTTTTGGCGTCAAGGTATTGAATACCGCATCGACCCATTCATGCTGGGAGTTGATGTATTTCACAAAATCTTTTTTGTCCTGAGCTTTCAAAAAAGAAATTGTACCGACTAATGCCAATATTCCCAGACCGAGTTTTTTGAACATAAATTAGTTTGTATAATGTATTTAAAATAGAAATACTAAGAACGTTATTATTTTGGACAATATGAAATTGTTTTTGCAACAATTTCATATAAACATGCATAAAACGGCAATTCATTAACATACCAAGCTGAAATATACCGCACACTAATTGGTGGAAGCAATAATAACACGACGAAGCCATTCTGTGCGGTGGTAAAATATCGGATATTATCCCATCTACGACATTGCTATTCCCAACGACTACAGTGAGCTAGATCTGTTGGTACAATAAACAATACCATAAGTGAGGAAACGACATTTTGGAAACAGGCTAAAATCTTGCCTTAAAATCTAAATCAGATGATACTTTTTCTCGAGAAAGAGTGTCAACTCCATGGTATTTTCGAGTTCTCCAATGGCTTCTTTTTTCCAAAGGGTATCGATTATCAGCAGCAAAAATTCTGTCTCAAACTCAGGGCTCTCATAGCCCAGCTCCTTAAAAGCACGATGAATAATAGGCTGAACAGGTTTCATAAATTGTTCATGCTGTTGTTTGGAAAAAGGATGATGAGACAAACGCTCCTGCAATCTCCAGAATATGGGTTCTGCACTGACCAACTTGCCCGGGAGGTTTATCATAGTCCGCAGAAATTCCTTTGGTTCACGATAAGTCATCATACCACGGTGATGCGTCAGAACCTTACGATAACCTGATTTAATCAGATAAACCAACAGAGCGTCTTTATTCCCAAAATGTTTAAAGATTAATGCTTCGGAGACTCCTGCATTTTGGGCAATCGTTTTGGTAGAGGTATTCGTATAGCCTTGATCTGAAAAAAGCAACAATGCTTCTTTCATAATACGCTCTTTTCTACTCAAAACACTTTCTTTCATCTTTTATTTTTTTAATCTATATCCGCATATCACTAGATCGTTATACGGATTTGTTCAGTTGATCTTATAATTCTACTGCAAATATATCTAATCTTTCCATTCACTTGGGGTTATTGTAACTAAAATGATAATAATTCATAACAAATAGTGCCATATTTTTGGGAAATAAAATTATATAACCGTCAACAACACATTAAAACACATTTGTACCTCGACCGATGAAGACCAAACTTTGGACCATTTTGATCTTTTCTATCTGCTTATTATTGGGTACAAACGGGCAAGCCCAACAGTATATTACGGGCAAGTTGCTCGATAATACGACTTCGCAGCCTATCAGAGGTGCAAGCATCACCATTATCGCGGTAAAAGATTCCAGTAAAGTACAGGTTCCTACAGATATTTTGGGCAGGTTCAGCAGTAGCACACTTCCCAATGGAGATTATCTGGTCAGTACACAGCCGATGGGCTACAGCATGGATCTTCGGCGTGTAAAACTAATCGGCCAAACGATCGATCTAACGTTCAAACTCACTAATGCCGAAATTGTACTGGATGAAATTAACATTTCTTCGAGCAGTATACAGGTTAAAGGGGATACACTTGAATTTGACACCAAGAAATATGTCACACAGGATTTTGCAGATGCCGACGAATTGGTCAAACAGATTCCCGGTGTTGAAATTGATGACGATGGCAATGTAAAAGCACAGGGAGAACCTGTCAATAAGATTATTATTGACGGTAGGGAGTTTTTTAGCACCGATCCGAAGGTTGCCTTAAAAAACCTTCCGGCCGATGTGATTGCTAAGATCCAGATTATCGATGACAAAACTGAGCAGGCCAAATTTAGTGGTTTTGACGATGGAAAACGTATGAAAGTGATCAATATCGTCACCAAGCCCGAGAAAAGAAAATCATATTTTGGCAAGCTCTCTGGAGGAGTGGGTCCCGACCAGAAATATGCTATAAATACCCAGGTGACCAAAATGAATCCCAAACGTCAGTATGCTATCGACATCAATACCAACAATGTCAATCAGCCCAACGGCTTTGCTCCACGTGGAAACACAAGAGGACGTACCGGACAGGGAGTGACAACTCGCTTCAACGCCGGGTTCAACTATTTGGATCGTTTTTTCGATGACCGAATGGATTTCAATGCGAATTACACGTACAACTACACGGACAATAATATCCTCAGCCAAAGTAAAACAGAATATACGGCAGGCAACCGGGCCAACCAAATCAACAATCAGGATCAATTAAACAGCACTTACAGCAACAATCATGCACTCTCTATCCGCGCAAACTGGAAGATAGATTCTATTCAGAAACTTGACTTTCAACCTAATTTTTCCTATCAGAATAATGACAGGAATACAAGTTCTACAGGCAATACGTTATTAAATCTTACAGAAATACTTAATAGCTCTGATCGTAGGAACAACAGTTTTGGAGAAAATTTCAACTGGGGAGGAGACCTCACTTACATGCGGAGACTCAACAAACCGGGGCGCACGATCAGTTTTAATTTCAATGGTTCATTTAACAGCAACAAGAGCCATGCTGAAAATTTTGCACTGAATTCCTATTATAAAGACGGGCTATTTAACCGGGTCGATACCGTCAACAACAGGAATTACTCCATTGGTGATAATAATGGTTTTCGCTCAAAGATAGCTTATACCGAGATGTTCGGTACGTATTCACGGCTGCAAGGGAATTATACTTTTCGGAATACTGCGCGCTACTCGGACCGCAAGACCTATGAATTTCTGGTCGAAACAGGTCAGCTAGGTGAATTAAAAAACCGTCTTTCCAATGAATTTCGTAATGATTTTGTTTACCATAGCGGTGGAGTATCCTACTTATTTAACAAAAAAGACAGTATAAGATTTCAGATTGGCTTAGATTATCAGACGGCTTCCCAAGTCAATGATAAATTGTTTCCCATTACACTGACCACAAAAAGCCACTTCAATAGTTTGCTGCCCAATCTAAACTTCCAGTATAATTTCAATAAAGACACGCGGGTTGAGTTTCGGTATAATGCAAAGACGAACACTCCTTCTATCGAGCAATTACAGGATTTTATAGACAATCAAAACCCACTACGCATTAGCTCGGGGAATCCGGATCTAAAGCAAGAATATGACCACAACCTTGTGGTACAATTTAGATCAATCAATAAAGGTTCGGGCAGAAGTTTTACCTCCGACTTTACAGCAGATTTTATTGAGCATAAAATCTCCAATACCATTTTCACCACAGATTCAGCCTTTACGATCACAGCGGATGTTATACTCGGGCCGGGGGGGCAATACATCAGGCCTGAAAATTTCAATGGTGTCTATAACCTCAAATGGCAAAATAGCCTTGGATACCGCTTTGAACCATTGAAACTTAATTTCAACCTAAACAATAACCTCTATTTCAACCAGAATTACACCTTATTGAATCTCGAAAAGGTCAATGCGCAAACCTACGGCCTAAGTCAACGGGTCGGTGTAAACACGGCATTTAGCAAGGATATCATCATCGGATTGGATTACAATGGAAACATCGCCTTTTCCAAGAACTCCGCAAGCGAGAAATCGAATTATTCGGTCTATAAACATACCATTGGCAATTCCATTGCATTGACCTTGTTAAAAACATGGACGCTCAATTCAACATTCAACTACCTTTACAATGGCAGCATTCTGAATTCACCAAGTACAACAAGTTTGTTATGGAATGTCTCTATAGGCAAGAAATTGTTCAAGCGTAGGAATGCCGAAATCAATCTCACGGTTTTTGATCTATTTAATGACAATAAAAACATCAATCAGCAGGTCAGTGATCTTTGGGTACGAGTTTCGCAATCCAACGCCATAACGCGCTATGCCATATTAAGTTTTACCTACCATATCCGGGGACTTGGCGGAAAAGGAGAAATGAAAACCCGTCGTTAATATGCACCATCATCGCCAATCCACGTGGAACACCTCTCAATCGACGGTAAGCATGTAGCCCACTCCTCTGACATTGATAATCTTGATGCGATCATCCTGACTGAGGTATTTCCGGATACGGCTGATGAACACATCCAGACTCCGTCCCGTGAAATACTTATCATGGCTCCAATAGGCTCGCATGATATCCTCCCGCGGTATGACTTTATCTTTTTGTTCATACAGTTTCCGCAGCAGTTCACTTTCGCGGAAAGACAGCTTAAGTACCTCACCCTGATAAGTCAACTGATGTTTTAAGCTATCGAGGCTATAGTCTCCTATCATCAGCTTTTGGCCGAATAACATCTTAGGACTATTTTTCAACAAGGATTCTATCCGCACAACGAGCTCTTCAATCTTAAACGGCTTTTTGACATAATCGTCCCCGCCCAAACGAAATCCCCTCACAACATCCTCTGTCTGCACTTTGGCTGTCAAGAAGATAATGGGCACCTGCGTATCTGATTCGCGTATTTTTGTCGCCAATGTAAAGCCATCCATGACGGGCATCATGACATCGACGACCAAAATATCTGGCCGAGCCGCTGTAAATGCTTCCAAAGCTTCGTGACCATTACTGCAATGGGTAACATGAAATCCATTAGCTTCCAGGCTATCGGCAACGATCATTCCGAGACTTGGCTCGTCTTCTACATATAAAATTTCAATCATAGGGTTGTCATTCAATCAAAATATATTTCGGCCTTGTTTCAAAGACATCTTTCGGATAAATCAGCCTATTTACTGCGCTATAAAAAGCCCTATTTCCGCTCAGAAAAATAAATAATGCTGTTTATTCGTACGGTAATCGGATATTAAAGGTACTTCCTTTTTCCAGTTCACTATCGACGGTAATCTTGCCATCGTGCCTCTTTACCACCTGCTTGACATAAGCAAGCCCCAAACCAAAGCCCTTTACATCGTGCAGATTACCCGAAGGAACCCGAAAGAACATATCAAAAATCTGATTATGGTATTCTGAAGGAATTCCCTTACCATTATCTGTAATACGAATATGGACATTTTCTTTCATTTCCTTTACTTCCACTTCAATATAAACCTGCTGTCCAGCGTATTTTATCGCATTTTCCAACAAATTATTGATCACATTCTTTAGATGGGCTTCGTCGCCATTGATCCTTATTTCACTTGGAACAGCAATAAGCTTAAAGTCCACTTGCTTAATTTTATTCAGCTGAGCAACTTCAATGGCTCCCTTCACCATGGCGACAAGATCGAAGTCAGTACGTTGCAAAACAATGCCCCTTGTTGCATCGATATCCATTTGAAGTACTTTTTCAATCATATTGGATAGATGTTCCAGTTCTTTTTTGGAGATATTCAGATAGCGATTCATCTTTTCCCTATCATCCTGTACACCATACAACTGTATCGCTTCTATGGCTGCCATGACTGTAGATACCGGTGTTTTGAGTTCATGTGTCATGTTATCAACGAAGTTCTTACGCAGCTCGGCCATCTTATTTTGGTTGAGAATGGTTTTCATCAAATAGAAGAACGTCCCGAGCAGCAGTCCAATCAAGAGCAGTGAGATGAGCAGCTGCCAGCTTAAGCTATACAGCAGATACTTCCAATCCTCCTGAAACTTGATCACAAGAAATTCATTTTTTAATGGGTTGACCATCATGGGCCTTGTCCAAGCAAGATTTGCTTCGCGGTACTTACGGCGCGCATCTTTGATTTGATCGTGTGGAATCGTGACAATAGCCATTTCAAATGGTACTGAAATGCTCTTATTGTTCAGGGATTCTTTAAACTTTCTTTCGATTAAATTCAGGTTGGCTTTGTTCATCTCAAAGTCGCGGAACAGAAAGGGCGGAACAATTGCGCCTTGCCCTTCCCGGTCTTTGGGAAACATTTTCTCCCGTCTGTTGTGGATCTCGCGATCAAATCGCTCTGTTTTAGGCCGTTCGGTATTTACACGTTGTAAAGCCTTATCCAATTCAGCAGCGGGCACTAAAGCCGAGAGCTCCCGTTTTACATCTTGGAGGAGGCGATTCCGGTCCGCTTCTGGCCCATCTAACTGCCGATCACCATTGCGCGCTTGGTATGCCTCCTGGACCGCATTGAAGAGCGAACGCTCAGCGGTAGAAAGAAACAGGTCGCGGCGATTTGTGTAACTTCCATAAAGCCAAATCCCCAGTACAACAGTAATTCCTGCCCCTATTAAAACGATCAAACTGATCAGTAATTTAAATCTTCTACCCATAACTAAAACAAATTTAAATTACTAGATTTGCAATCGCTGTGGTAATTAACCATATTTAACAAAATATAACACTGATTAACAGTTCGCATTGATTACTTTTGCACTATTCAAAAATTAATATGATTAAAGACTTTAAGAGACGTAGTATTCAACTTTTACTTCCACTTTTTACATTGGCCGCTTTTGTTGGTTGTAATAAAGACATTTCGCTCTCATTGGATAGTTCAAGAGATGAAACAATCGGTTTAGTACCAATTGATACGGTTTCCGCCAAAGTTTCGACTTATCAATTGGACGATATTCCGACTTCCTCTACTGGAACAATGCTCGTTGGAAAGAACAGCAATGCTGTTACGGGTAGTATGAAGTCTACCGCTTATATGCGTCTTGGAGTGGGAACGATAAGTAATGCTTCTATTCCAGATGACGCTACCTTGGATTCTGTGACCTTGGTATTAACACCTAACAAATACTCTTACGGCGACACAACGAAAGTACAAAAGATATCGGTACACCGTGTTACGGAAGAAATTACGCAAACACAGATTGATTTAACCAAACCAGTTGATGAACGTCCTGTTTTTGTCACTTCAGCGGCAATCTTCAGTAAGCAAAAGTTTGCCTATGAAAATACGCCACTGGCAGAACTATCCTTTAAACCACGTATACAATCAGCAGATTCATTATTCTTTAGATTCAACAGTACCATTAGCAATGAGCTGTTTACGATGATCAAAAATAATGACAACCGGATTCAGAACAGCACAAGCTTTCAGGAGTATTTCAAAGGATTGGCACTTGTTCCTGACAACGGAAACACGGCTTTGATCGGTTTTAAAGACACCGTATTTCTACAAGTTCACTATTCATTCCTGAATAATGAAGGAACGAAATCTGTTGGTAAGCAATATTTTTCCATTGATAACAAGGCCTATCAGTACAATCAAATTGAAGCAGATCGCTCTGCAACAAAGTTTGCGCCAATGAGTTTAAAAAATCCTCAAATTGCGAGTCAACAAACTGATGGAAATGTGTTTTTAGAGGGCTCAACGGGTGTTGTAGCAAAAATTGAATTCCCAACGTTATTAGAATTGGTTAACAATCCATCAATTGCGATTAATAAGGCTGAACTTGTCATTGAAGTCCCTAATGGAGCTTCCAGCATTTTTGATCAGCCTCAGAGTTTGGTCTTAATGGTGGCAAGTAATAATGGAAATCCGATTAGTTTGGTAACTTCACCTTATTCGACAACAACACAACAAGCAACATTAGTGCGAGGAAATGATTTTGGTTCGAATGGAACATATACTTTCAATCTGATTGAATATTTAACAAAAATTAAAACAACAGCATACAATAATACTTCATTATATCTATCTTTACCGACATCGGGTTTGTTTTCAACTGGAAATAGGTTAATATTGGCAAAAGATAATGAGAATGATCCGAAAATTAAATTAAACATCCTTTATACTAAATTTCAATAATTTATGAACAAGAAAAATTGGCTACTCGTTTTATTAGCTTTTGTATTTACAGTTACAACTTTCTCTTCTTGTAAAAAAAGTGACGACAGCGAAGACAAATCAGACGAATGGTTTGCAAAAGCTGCTTTTAAAGGCCCACAAACTTCATCTGCTGCTAGCTTTTTGATAAATAATGTTGCGTATGTTACTACTGGTCTAGCAAGTAATGCTGGTGGTAAGCCATTTCGTGTGAAAGACACGTATGCATATGACGCAGCATCAGATACATGGGCTGAAAAAGCGCCTTTCACAGGTGTTGAGAGAAACGGTGCCATCGGTTTTTCCATTGGTAATATCGGTTATGTTGGTGGTGGAAATGACGGAACAAACAACCTAACAGATTTCTACAAATTTGATCCTACAGCTAATGACGGAAAAGGTGCTTGGTCAAGCATTGCTCCACTTCCTATTGCTTTGTCTAATGCAGTAGCTTTTACTTTAAATGGCGCTGCTTATGTTGGAACAGGTGAAACTGTCGTTAGTGGTGGAACAACAAATACAAATGAGTTCTACAAATATGATCCAGCTGCTAATACTTGGCAAGCAATCAGTGATGCTCCATTTTCAGCGAAAAGAAAAGCAGCTTTCTCTTTTGTTGTCAATAATGTAGCCTATGTAGGTGGTGGTATCTCTAACGGTTCTTACCCAAAAGATTTCTATAAATTTGATGGTAGCAAATGGACTAAATTGAACGATCTAAATAGAGCAGATGATTCATATACTTACGATTTGACTCGTTCAAATGCTTCTGCTTTCGCAATCAATGGTACTCCATTCGTTGTTGGCGGTTACAAAAATGCCGTAATCAACAGCACATGGAAATATAATATTTCTGGTGACTACTGGACAAATGACAACGGCGCTTTCGCTGGTTCAGCACGCCAAGATGCTGTTGGTTTCGCTGTAGGAAACAACGGTTACATCACTACTGGACTTAATGGTTCATCTCGTTTTGACGATACTTGGATGTTTACTCCGATTTATTAATCGAAATAAAATCAATATAAAGAAAGGAATGGAGTTTCAAACTTCATTCCTTTTTTTTGCTTCAAATATTTTGTTTCTATTGGTTAAAAAAGATTTCTAGCTCCCTTTTATGGCTGTCCGCTATATCGAAATAAGTCATCAATAATAGCATACATCCAGCTACTATTTACTAATATAGGGCAACTCTCTTGTTTTTCATTAATTGAGGCGCACCTGACGAGAGATCTGCTCGTCATAATGTTTCTCTCCATGCAGTTTTAAAAGCTTCCGATACAGTTTTAAAGCGATCTGTCTCTGCCCCGGGCCGCCATTATAAAAAAGCTGGAATTGAAAGCCTCACACGATAATATCCATACTTTAAAGAAGAATGGGGGCAATAAAAAAAACCTTGTCAGATAATTCTGACAAGGTTTCCATTTTCTTCGAATGTGCAATACTGTCTGCCTCACAAAGGAGGATCAAGATTTGAAGTTCATTTATTTTTCAACTGTCTTGATCTCGAATAATGTATTCCATAACTTCCCTGTTATAAAGAGACGCTTTCCAGCTTGGTCGTAAGCAATTCCATTCAATTCATTGTCATAAGCGGAAGTATGCTCATAGATACCCACAAGATTAATCCGTCCTTCTACCGCTCCTGTTTGCGGATTGATTATAACAATAACATCTTTTTGATAGACATTTGCGTAGACTTTGCCGTCTATATATTCCAGTTCATTAAGTTCATCCACTGGTCCAGCTTCATCGTAAACTCCGATAGCGTTTAGCTCCTTACCGGTCGTTGCATCTAAAAAGAACAATTTATTGGATCCATCAGACTTTATCAAATGCTGCCCGTCGTAGGTCAAGCCCCACCCCTCTTTGCTATTTTCATATTTAAAGGAACTTTCCTTTACAAAAGAGTTTTTATCAAAGACATATCCTTCTCCCTGTTGCCACGTTAACATAAATAATTTATTACCTACCAATGTCATTCCTTCGGCAAAAGTCTTTTCATCAAATTTGATTTCCTTGAGTACTTTACCTGTTTTTAGGTCGACCTTTCTCAAGTTTGACTCACCATAACGGCCATTAGATTCGTAGAGAATGCCATCAGCAAACTGTAGCCCTTGTGTAAAAGCAGTCGTATCGTGCGGGTATTTGTTGACAACCTCAAAACCATAGTTCTTCGCATTTTCAGGTACAACATAAAATGTACTTGAAACAGAATCGGGTTTTCCAGCATTGTATACCAAGGCGGAAATATTGCGTGTGCCATAAGCCATGTCTTTGGTATCTACTGTAATTGCCGTAGTATCAGTTGATGAACCCACATGTTTATCATCGACAAAATAAGCCACAGAGTCCATTGATACTGATTCAAATTTCAATTTCAACTGGACTTGAGCACCTTTTAAAACAGCTTGATTTGCTCCAGGGGATGCAAATTCCAAACTTGATTTTTTTGACTTACAAGAAGCAAAAGCTAGCGCTGCAATTGCCATAAAATAAGTGATTTTTCTCATCTATGTATAATTATTTATAAGTACGTATCCTTAGCTATCCCAAAATGCATCTTTGATATGGGTGAGTACTGTTTTGGGGGATCTTGTTATTGCGACAACATCAAATCTGACTTCACCGACATAACCTGTTTTAAGGATATAAGCCTGTGCTGCACGAATTAGCAATCGCTGTTTTTTGCGATCTACAAATTCGTAGGGTTCGCCGAAATCCGTTCCCGACCGTGTTTTTACTTCAACGAATACCAAGGTATCCCTGTCCACGACAATCAAATCTACTTCTAAATTCTTAAATCGCCAATTTCTTAACACTATTTTATAGCCTTGCTCCACGAGGTATTCCATGGCCATTTGCTCACCCCATTCGCCCGTTTCAAGATGCTTGGCCATATCAAGTATTACTTAACAATCGTATTTCCCAGAAAGCCTCCCAAGAGCCGTTCGGCTTCTTTAAGTTTCTGATATTTAAAAATAAGGACTTCTAGGTTTGCCACATCTTGTTCATGTTTCATTTCTTCACGAATATGATGCATTTCTGCCTCAATCTTACGCTTCTTGATCCGATAGATCGCTGTAACAACAAGTTGTTTTAAATGCTCATATTCTTGCGTTACATAAATTTTACGCTTATCGTCATTCCAATTTTCGCTGAGCGAATATTTGCTGGCAACACTATTAATCGCCAAATCGGATATTGTTGTATCCGAATTCGAATAAAACTGCTTGGCATCTGGAATTTCGTAATTTTCTGCAGCATCTCTATAGACTTTTAAAATATAGGCCGCAGCTTTATCCTTAAATTCGATGTCGCTGATATTTCCCAGTAGCAGTCCTGCAACGGGAATATCCCCATCACCTTCCCAGGTTGCCAGATAATCCCCATAGTTGATTAGAATACGGACAATCTCTCGTTCCTGAAGAATTTCCGAAGTCAGTTGTACCGGTTGTTCGACATTCTCCATAGGAGCTACTCCCCCTCTTTCATCATCTGTCATGAAGAAATCCGGGGGTGGACCATCCATCCCAAAAGGTGGCATCCCTGCATTAGGCGGCGGGCTCTGCGGTTTACGAGCGGCATCCTTATCGGCCTTCTTTGCTCTATTGAGCCTAATCTTGTTGAGTTCTGCCAATAAAATACGCTCTTCGATATCCAAAAGGCTGCTACATTCCCGGATAAAAACAGAAACCTTAATTTCATCGGGAATCAATGCAATACTCTCGACGACATCACGGATTACCGAAGCCCTTTTTATTGGATCGTTATTGGCATCGCGAAGCAGAATATTCGTTTTGTAGAAAATAAAGTCCTGCTGATTGGATTTGACATAATCTTTAAAAGCCGTGGCACCAAACTTTTGAACATAAGAGTCGGGGTCATTACCGTCGGGAAAAAGCAGCACTTTAACGTTTAAGCCTTCTTCGAGCAGCATATCTGTACCGCGTAGGGAGGCTTTGATACCTGCTTCATCCCCATCATAAAGTATGGTCACATTCTTTGTAAATCTGGAAATAAGCTTGATCTGACCTGTTGTCAAAGACGTTCCCGAGGAGGAAACAACATTTTCGACTCCAGCTTGATGTACCGAAAGAACATCGGCATAGCCCTCTACCAAGTAGCAATTATCCTCTTCCATAATTGCTTTTTTTGCAAAATTCAATCCATACAGCACATCGGATTTATGGTAGATTTCGCTTTCGGGAGAGTTTACATATTTGGCGACCTTTTTATCCGTCTTTAGTGTCCGACCACCAAAGCCAATTACACGCCCTGTCAGGTTATGAATCGGAAACATGACCCGGCCACGGAAACGATCATATAAAGATTTATCATCACGTTCAATAGCCAAACCACTTGCAGCCAAATAATCTGGGTGAAAACCAGCTACCTGTGCTTTATCGACCAATGCAGTCCATTCTTCAGGCGAATAGCCCAATTCAAATTTTTTGATGATATCTTCTCGGTAGCCACGCTCCTTGAAATAGTTGAGTCCGATGACCTGACCCATTTCAGTTTTCCAGAGTTGTTCGGCAAAGAATTTACTGGCCCAAGCACTCAGGACATATAGACTTTCCCGTTTATCCTGCGCAGCAAGCTGGGCCGGTGAACGCTCGATTTCTTCAATTTGAATCGAATATTTATCGGCTAAATAACGGATCGCTTCCGGGTAAGAGAACTTTTCCAGTTCCATGACGAATTTAAGGGAATCTCCACCAACACCACAACCAAAACACTTATAGATACCCTTTGCAACTGAAACGTGGAAGGAGGGCGTCTTTTCATGGTGAAAAGGACAATTTCCAATCAGAGAAGTTCCCCGTTTCTTTAAATCAACGAAGTCCCCCACCACCTCTTCTATCCGTGCTGTTTCCAGTACTTTATCAATAACTTCCTGCTTTATCAAACCGTTTCTTTTTTAATGTAAAATTAGAATAAATCTTTTGTATCTCCACTACGAAATGGTATTGGGATCAAGTGATTTTGATGAATGATTATCAAAAACAGCGATTTGCAGATAACATTATCCAAACATTGTATAATACTGTATCGGGCAAAAAGATTGCATTCTTAGGCTGGGCATTCAAAAAAGACACCAATGATACGCGTGAATCTGCAGCGATTTATGTTGCAGATTATCTATTGAGTGAACAAGCTGAAATCACGGTCTATGACCCCAAAGTGTCTGCTGAACGCATCTATGCCGACCTAGATTATCTGAATACGCGCTCTTCGGAAGAAAACCGAGCTTTGGTAAAGGTTGTCAATACCGCCTATGAGGCTTGCAATGATGCACATGCAATTGCAGTATTGACTGAATGGGATGAATTTAAGCATTA
Organism: Sphingobacterium sp. B29; assembly: GCF_001952815.1. Lineage (NCBI taxonomy): Bacteria > Pseudomonadati > Bacteroidota > Sphingobacteriia > Sphingobacteriales > Sphingobacteriaceae > Sphingobacterium > Sphingobacterium sp. B29. The sequence continues at coordinate 6,329,024 of NZ_CP019158.1, forward strand.
TGATTGGGCCAAAATTAAGGAGCATATGAAAAAACCTGCATTTGTGTTCGATGGCCGTAAACTATTGAACCGTAAGGAACTTGAAGACCTTGATTTTAAATATTACGCGATAGGCGAGTAATCAATATATAGCTAAAAAGAACCCTCAGCATATAGTCGCATAAGTGTATGCGACTATAACTGAGGGTTTTGTTTGTGCCTGTTGTCAACGCGTAAGGAAAGAGAGATGAAACACAAGCGATGCAACAGGACTTTTTATCTTAATTATTCAGCATTCCATAAAACTCATTCATGTAATAAGATTCTTGGAGTGCATCCCTGAAATTCTGCCATTGTTCTTCATCAAATGAAAATACGATATCTGGATAAGGTGTTTTCATAATCAACCGAAATTCACCATCTGGGAATGTGCTAAAAAAGAGCTCATCACCATTACTTTTCGTAATATTCAAGAAATCGAAGAATTTATTCCTCGTAAATGTCAGTACAAAACTTTGTTGCCAGATATAATATGTTTGACACTTATGGCAAACACTAATATGGGTATCTCCTCTTTGGCTTAGAATTTTTGTGTCACACATACTACCTACATTTATTTAGACTCATTATAAATAATATTCAAATGTAAGAATAGTTTTTAGAATAACAAGTACCTGAACAAAAAAAAGGCGATATATTTCTATATCGCCTTTTTTTAATTAGAGAGCATTAGTTCAAACCTCTCTTTTTCAATAGATATTTTGGATCTGGATCTGCACCTCTAAATGTACGGTACATTTTAGCAGGATCATCAGTACCTCCTTTTTCAAGGATATTTTTACGGAAAGAATCCGCTGTCACTTGATCATACAATGATTTTTCCTTGAAAGCTGCGAAGGCATCTGAATCCAATACTTCAGACCAGATATAGGCATAATAACCTGCAGAATATCCACCAGCGAAGATATGTTGAAAATATGTACTTCTATAGCGCGGAATAATAGCATCAATAATACCTATCTTTTTCATTGCTGTTTTTTCAAAGCCATTAATGTCTTTTGAAATTTCTTTTGTGGTAGCATGATAATCCATGTCTAACAACGCGGCAGAAAGGTATTCAACCGTTGCAAATCCTTGATCAAAGGTACCGGCCTTTTCCATTTTTTGAATCAATGAATCTGGCATTGCTTCTTTGGTCTTATAATGCTTAGCATATGTTCTTAACACCTCTGGATCTGCTGCCCAATTTTCCATCACTTGTGAAGGTAGTTCAACAAAGTCACGGGGTACAGAAGTTCCGGCCATAGAGCGGTATCTCACATTGGAAAGAAGACCATGCAGAGCATGTCCAAACTCATGGAATAAAGTAGTCGCTTCATCAAATGTCAACAAGGCAGGATTTTTTCCCACTGGTTTTGTGAAATTGCATACGATGGAAATTACTGGTGCAACACGTTTGCCATCTTTTGTCGACTGGTTACGGTAAGAAGTCATCCAGGCTCCCCCTCGTTTTGACTCACGTGGGAAGAAATCGGCATATAGCAGACCTAAATGTGAACCGTCTTTGTCTTTAACTTCATACACTTCCACATCTTTATGGTAAGTTGGTACATTGTTTAAGGCTACGAACGTCAAACCATATAATTTATTGGCTACAGCAAACGCACCTTCACGAACTGCAGGAAGACTCAAATAAGGTTTAATTTCGTCCTCATTCAATGCGAAACGTTTTTTGCGAATAATTTCTGTATAATATCTCCAATCGTAAGGGGCCACAGCAAAATTACCTCCTTCAGCCTTTATTTCCTTTGCTATATCTGCTTCTTCACCCTTTGCTTTAGCGAGTGCTGGAGTCCAAAGTTTATTTAACAGTGCATAGACATTGGTCGGATTCTTCGCCATTGATTCCTCTAGTACATAGGCCGCATGTGAAGAATAACCCAATAATTTTGCTTTTTGAAGGCGTAGGTTTACAATTTTTTGAATGATCGCCTTGTTATCGTTGGTGTTATCTTGATTACCGCGTAGCTGATAAGCCTCCCAAAGTTGCTTTCTCAGTTCACGATTTTTTGCATATTGAAGAAAGGGCATAATGGAAGGATTCTGTAAAGTAAACACCCACTTATCCTTCTTTCCTTTTGCTATGGCTTCTTCAGCTGCTGCCGTTTTCAACGATTCAGGCAAGCCTTCCAATTGGCTAGCAGAATCAACGACCAGTGTATAAGCATTGGTTTCAGCAAGCAAATTTTGTCCGAATTGCGTTGTTAATGTTGAAAGCTCAGCATTAATTTTTTTCATTTTTTCCTTATCAGCATCCTTTAAATTCGCTCCGGAACGTACAAAACTCTTATAGGTTTCCTCCAACAGTTTATTGTCCTGTTCGTCTAATCCAAGTGTATTTCGACTGCTCCAAACTGTTTTGATACGGTCAAATAGTTTGGTATTCATCGAAATTTCATCAGAATGACTCGATAAGATGGGAGCCAAATCTTTTGCTATCGCCTGAATACTGTCATTTGTATTGGCACTATTTAGATTATAAAATACAGTAGATACATTCTTCAATAATCCACCTGCATTTTCCAGGGCGACTATCGTATTTTGAAATGTTGCTTTATCCGAATTGTTGACTATCGTGTCAATTTCCAAATTGTGTACTTTTATCGCTTCATCAAAAGCTGGCCTAAAATGCTCTGTTTTAATCTTGTCAAAAGGTGGTACATTAAATGGGGTTTCGTAAGCCAATAAAAGAGGATTATCTGTCATCACTTTTTTTTCCTCACAACCAACAAATGCAGTTGCCACTATCGCAAAAAATGGCAAAAGTTGTCTTTTCTTCATATTATCTGATTATTCCTGATTTTTTTCAAAGATAATAAAATTAGGCAAATGGTCCGCCTTCTTGGAAAGGGGTTGCAGAGGAACATAAAAACAGTCATCGTATTGTAAAACAAAAACTTATTCATAAACCTTGTTAAAAATAATCTGTCAATTTGGGTAAAAATATTTTAATGAGCGATATTAACCGTTTCTTTTGGAGATGTGCGGGGGTACATCAAGAAACTCTTGAAAAATATCCGGAAGAGCATAGTAAGTACACAGCCATAGGTGCTACTATTTTTTTTACGGGATTGTTTGCCAGCCTTTCGGGTGGCTATGCCATGTATTTCGTATTTAGTGGAGGGGCATTTGACTGGCTTTTGGCCATTGTATTTGGCATCATTTGGGGTTTAGCGATATTCAATATGGATCGCTATATTGTACTCAGTATAAATAAATCAAAAAGCGGCCTTATGCAGCTTATGCAGGCTCTTCCTCGAATTTTATTGGCAATTTTGATTGGTTTGGTTATCTCTAGGCCGTTGGAGTTAAAAATCTTCGATAAAGAGATTCGAGAAAACCTCCGTGTACGTTTTCTCGCAGATCAACGCGCTAAAATCGACACGCTCAACAGTACGTTCAATAAGAAATATGCCAATGAAGTTTCGCTTTTAAAAGCGATTACGGTCGAACGTGATTCATTAGAAGCCAGTATTAAAAATGACCGTACAAAATTGAATTACGAGATATTCGGTAACAAAACAACTGAAACATCCGGTGTCATGGGATATGGCCCTTATGCCAAAATGAAAGAAGAAGAGCTGAAGAAAAAAGAGGGCTATTTGGACACTTTACGGAACAAGATAACGACCCAACAAAACGCAATACGTCAGAAACAGAAATTTGAAGGGATATTGGACCAAAAAGTCTTATCCAACGCTTCTTTGGACAGCGCTGTCAATGTCGCTGGTTTTGCAGACCGCAACTCTGCTCTGGGCAATCTAAGGTACGATGCCAATGGAAAGGTCAACGAATCCAATGCAAATGCTGTGTTTTTTATTGCGCTGCTTTTTGTCTTCCTCGAATGTCTTCCGGTAATCGTCAAGCTCTTGGCAGGAAAGGATCCTTATGACAACGAAGTCCAAAACCAAAGGACTATTCATGATTACGAATCAGACAGCAATGTCACTGTTCAAAAAGAAGCTGTAGATCGTTTAAAGGATACGTATGTGGATGTTTCCATCAATAAGCGGATGAAAGAGCTTTAGCAAAACTTTTAGCATAAGTTAGCAGAACAGGCTTTGCTTTGCACGGTTAAAAATTAAAAACGGGCTTACCTTTCGGCAAGCCCGTTTTTGTTAATCTTCCGCATCTAAAAATTTGGAATCGATCTGTTTATTTGCTTTGGCTCCTAAACGTTTTAATTTCTCCACTTTTCCGATAACGTTCCCAGCGCCTGTAGAGAGCTTTTTAGTTGCATCTTCATGGCTTTTTAATGCGCGCTCCAATTGATTTTGCACCTGTTCCATATCGTTCAGAAAGCTCACAAACTTATCGTAAAGGCTCCCCGCTTCTTTCGCTATTTCAATTACATTCCTGGTCTGACGTTCCTGCTTCCAGATACTGGCGATAGTACGCAATGTCGCCAACAATGTCGAAGGGCTAACGATTACAACCTTACGATCCCAAGCATCGCTGAATAGATCCGGTTTTTCAGCGACGGACATACTCAATGCAGATTCGATCGGCATAAACAGCAATACAAATTCTGGCGATTCTATACCATATAACTCGTGATAGTTTTTTGCGGAAAGTTCTTTCACGTGATTTTCCACAGACTGTACATGTTGTTTTGCGAAAATTGCGCGGTCCTCATCCGTCTCAGCATTGACCCAACGTTCGTAGGCAATCAGCGAAACTTTTGAATCTACAATCAGATGTTTATCTTCAGGAAGGTCGATAATCGCGTCGGGTTGCATTCTTCTTCCTTCGGCATCCATCAGAGAGACCTGTAATCTAAATTCGCGATCGCGCATAAGTCCCGAACGCTCTAAAACCCGCTCTAAAATTACCTCGCCCCAATTGCCCTGCTTTTTGGTATCCCCTTTTAATGCCTTGGTTAAGCTATTGGCTTCGTCTTTAATTTTAAGACTCTGTTCGACCAGCTGAAGGACAACTCCCTTTAAAGAATTTCTTTCCGCGGCCTCTTGATTGTAATTTTTATCGACTTTCTCTTCAAACAATTTGATTTTTTCCTTCAATGGATCCAAGATCAAGCCCAGGGAACGATGATTGGTCTCTGTAAACTTTTGTGTCTTCTCTTCCAATATTTTATTGGCAATAACCTGAAACTCATTGTTGAATTGTCGTTTAATCTCTGCGATTTCATTCTTCTGTTCCTGAAATTTATCGAGCTGCGCCTCATAAAAAGAACGTGTACTCTCTAAAGACCGCTCTGCGACCAGAAGATTCTCCCGTTCCTTATCCAATTCATTTTTTAGCATAAGACGTTCTTCCAGCAAACTTTGTTCCCGCTGTTGCGATCTAGCAAGCTCAATTTTTAGTGTTTCAACCTCTTTACTGTACGCAGGACCGGTACTGGTATCGGTATTCTTTTTTAGTACCAATACGATCAAAATGACCAATAACAATACGATTCCCGCAAAGAAAAATATTTCCATGATTTGTATTTTCTGAAGATGGTGTATGCTTACCTGAGCAGGTCTATTTTGCCATCACTGCATTTAACTAAACCTATAACGTCTCAATCTTAATGAATCGGCACCACTAAAAAACAGATAACTCCAATCTGTTATCAGTTTGCACGATGTATTACACACTTCTCTATGGTAAGGCGTAATACCAATGTCCCCACTTAGTGGTACATTATTGTAACTTTTGGTGTGTTTTCCACCATAGATCAGGCATTTCACCTGAAATAGCCAATTGGTAGTCTTCATAACGGCAAGGAACGAGGTAATAGCGTTCATTGACTGATTTAGATCCAAAATAAGGCACTTGAATCCACCAGCGGTCTGATTTTTTACTTTTCACAAAGACCAATTCATGCTCTTCATTTTCCAGTGTCGTGCGATAAATGATATAAGATGATTTGGGGTACAGTGGCGTATCTTGTTTGCGGTTATAGTAACCATCAATAAAGCACCAGATCATTTGGGAGACCAACATAGCCGTCTGCTCCATTGGATCAAATGTTGGATTGAATTCATAAAAACCGATGGAAGAACATTTATCCGACATCCCGGCATAGCGGGCGAGTTGACAAGCTTCATCGCCAAATAAACCATTGGGCATTGCATTGGCATTTCCAGGTGCTTCAGAGGCCCGAATGGCTCCTATGTCAAAACTAATTAAATCCGCTGCTCGGATCAAAGGCTCTGATTGGTCCATTTTACCGGCAATCATACCGACTCGTGTTGCATTAAAAAATAGTTTATCATACATATTGATAGACTCTTTACTTACGAGATAGGTTTGATAGGCTATGGCATTTAAATTGAATAAATAGTCCGGCTGGTGCAAGATAATATGGTTCACATAAGATCGGGAATTCAGGCTTACATTTTCAGCATTTTCCTCATCAAGGTCAAAACGAGCATCTATAATTGCCAGCTCTATCTTTCGCTCTAAGTTTTGATACCCCAAATATTGTGCATAGGTAAGGTCCTGTCCACCACCAATGATAATCGGAAGAATATTTTCTTTGACCAGTTCTTCTACGACAGATTTTAAAGCGATATAGGTATCTTGAATTGTATTACCGGCTTTGATATTTCCCAAATCAACGATATTCATCTTATAATCGCCCTGATATAGCGCATAGAGATGTTTTCGTACTGCATCCGGCGCCTTATCCGTTCCGTTATTATTCATGGATGCACGGTCTTCCTCCACACCGACAATAGCCAATTGAGGCTGTTTATCCACTTCCCAGCTCGGAAAATCTATTTCATAGGCTTGAATAATGTTCCCTAGTTGAGAACTCAAGAACCCATGCTCAGGAGCAAAACCTGTAATTGAAATCGGGCTAAAGAATACGGACAGTGATGACATAAGCTATAATTTGTAAAATTTCCTATTTGTTCTGAAAACGACTGTTTTAATTGGACTGAAAGAATCTACCTTGGCTTTCATGGCGTTTGATACCCGCGAAAGCATGAAGGTTTTCAGGATGCAATTCACACAAATATCCATTTATTAACTAACTTTTGAAAACATTATTTTTAACAGTATCTTTATCAAGTGATATTAATAACTGGAGGAACAGGTTTTTTAGGGTCTACACTAATCAGACAGTTGATAGACCAAGGAATTGACGTCATTGCCATCAAAAGAGCTCAATCGACTATTCCGGCCTCGTTGTTATCGTCTTCGTTGGTCCAATGGATCGACGCTGATATCAACAATTATTTTGAATTAGAAGATGCTCTTGATGGGGTTACTAAAGTATTCCATTGTGCAGCATTGGTTTCCTACCAAAAGAAAGACGCTAAGGCACTCTTTAAAGTGAACGTGGAAGGAACGACAAATCTGGTCAATCTTTGCCTTGAAAAGGGCATTCGCCTACTTCATGTCAGCTCGATCGCAGCTTTAGGGACAAATCGAGACAACCTTCCGGTATCCGAGAAAGACCATTGGGAACACAATTCATTGACATCGAACTATTCGTTATCAAAATATCAGGCGGAGATGGAGGTCTGGCGTGGCATTACCGAAGGTTTAAGTGCAGTTATTGTCAACCCCTCAGTAATTTTAGGTGCTTCGGCAAAAGAGAAAGGCTCTGGAGCTATTTTTTCGATGATCAATAAAGGTCTACGATTTTACCCGAAAGGAAGTGTCGGCGTTGTTGATGTTGAAGATGTAGCTGCGATCATGATTCAATTGATGGGAAGAGATGATATCACGGCTGAGCGCTATATCATCAATCATCTCAATATAAGCAACAAGGATTTGTTGAGCGTGGCGAGTGTATTAATGAACAAGCCTGAACCGACAATCGAAGTTTCCGAAACCTTACTCCAAATTGCCTCTACTGTTTCCAGCATGCTTTCCGTATTTAAAAAATCGGATACGACATTGACAAAGGAAACAGCGGCAGCTTCAAGTGCCAAATTGCAGTATTCCAACGCTAAAATCCAGGAACTTCTAAACCACAGTTATCGACCTTTGGAACAAACGCTAAAGGAAATTGCCGATTTATATAACAAACAGTAAAACTATAACATAACAAACAACCAAACCTTGAAACCGTCGGAAACCTACCGATATCGGAGATCAGCATTCAGCGTTATTGCTCACGATCGTTTCATAAAAAAATAACAAGATGAAAAACTATTACATCATTGATTTTGATAGTACATTTACGCAAGTAGAGGCACTTGATGAACTTGCAAGGATCTCCCTTGAGGACCATCCGGATCGCGAATCTATCTATCACGAAATTGAGCGGTACACCAATCTTGCCATGGAGGGTAAACTATCTTTCCGTGAGGCTTTGGCTGGTCGCGTAAAACTCTTAAATGCCAATAAATCTCATCTGGATAAACTTGTTTCACATCTTAAGAAAAAGGTTTCAACCTCTTTTTCCCGAAATCGTGAATTTTTCAAGAAACACGCCGACACCGCATGGATTGTTTCAGGAGGTTTTAAGGAGTTTATTACTCCTGTTGTTACACCATATCATATCAAGACTGAAAATATCTATGCCAATACATTCAGATTTGATGAAGAAGGTAATATCATCGGTTTTGATGAAGAGAATCCTTTATCAAATGAAGGTGGAAAAGTGCAATTATTAAAACAATTAAATATTGAAGGAAGACTGTTTGGCATTGGTGACGGTTATTCAGATTTTCAACTGAAAGAATCGGGATTGATTGAAAAATTCTTTGCATTTACAGAGAATATCCAACGTAAAAGTGTCACTGAGAAAGCAGACTTCATCACACCTAGTTTTGATGAGTTTTTATATGTAAATGATCTGCCCCGTGCAATATCCTATCCTAAAAACCGTATCCTTTGTTTGATCGTGGGTGATGTACCAGAAATAGCGGCTCATATCTTAAAAAGAGACGGTTTTTCTATCCGCACAAAAGACACCTTCGAAGAAAAGTATGTGAAAGATGTAGGGATGCTTCTATTGGGGGACAATATCGATATCAGTGATGAACAACTGCAACATGCTGACAAATTAAAAACGATCGGATATTTGGGTGATATCAGAGGCCATATCAATAAGGATATCTGCAATGCTAAAGGTATTGTCGTTTTCGATGATAAGAAAAATAAAAAGAAAAATTCCGAGTTTATACCTCGGCGGATGGCCGATTTTATCAACAATGGTGATACTTATTTAAGTCGCAACTTCCCAAATCTGATTTTACCAAAAGTAAAACAGGTAACGAGATTATTGCATATCCACCAAAACGTTCCCGGAATTATGGCGCAGATCAATAAGGTCTATGCCCAAAATAACATCAATATTGTTGCCCAATTTCTAATGACAAAAAGTGATATTGGCTATGCGGTAACAGATATACAAGGTGAATATGATAAAGATCTATTGAAACAACTCAAACAGATCGACAATACAATTAAGTTCAGAATATTGTATTAATAGCAAACAGTCGTAAATATGGGCGGCAGCTATTGCCTGCTTAAATTCCGGCTTATAAAACGAGAAATTTAGTCAGGCACACCGAAAGTGTGCCTGACTTTTCGCTCAACAACTCTTTTTACACTAAAACATAGATTATGTCCTTACATCAAGATGCCGAATTAAAGAAAGCTGTCCTTGACCTACCTCAGAAGGAAAAAGACAAACTCCTTGTACGCCTGATAAGCAAGGACAAAATGCTGATCAAACAATTACATTTCCAATTACTGGAAAATGCGGACGATTTAGAGGAACGTATTGAAAAACTACGAAAGCAACTGGCGCAATTGTTCGATATTGGTTTAAGTCAAATTGGCAATACGCCACAACACAGTCATTTTATTGCACTTAGCAAGCTTGTGAAACAAGCAAGCGGTTTAGTGAATGAACACGAAAAAGTCACCAAGGACAAAATCAGTGAAGTAGAATTTAGATGCTATATCCTGAAGAGAACCATTGCTGATTACGACAGGCTTTTCGACTCCTCTTATCAGTCTGCCGCCCACAAATTGCATAAATATATAACAGGGCGCATAAAGCATGCGGTGGGTAAATACAGTAAACTTCATGAGGACTTTCAGTTTGACTATCGGGAAGATTTTCAAAATACACTGGATGCTTTTGGTAATACAACACTTAAAAGCTATATTAGTGAACAGAAGATTGACCTCGACCTAAATTAGTCATGAGAAATAGCAAAAACCGCGTTAAAATTGGATCCTTTCATGTTACAGCTTACGAGCAATATAAATTAATTTACTTGGCCACATTATTGGTGTTGCTCGCTTTTGCCTACACCTTTTACCTCGCGAAATAAACTCCCGCACAGATCAATCTGTTATAGCTTTTGAGTTCTCCAAAGTCATGCCCTTCTTAACGAGGGATTCGGCCATTTTTTTACCAAAAAAATTAGCACTTCATACCCAATACTTGATACTATTTCGTTAAATTCGCAATTATTCGAAATTTTTGCTCGTGGGAATTCAAGAAATATTAGAAAAATACAGCCAAAGCGAATCTGTCCAGTCGCTCACCAAGGCTATACAATCCAAAAACCCAAAGATTCAGCTGAAAGGGCTTATTGGATCTTCGGATGCGTTCATAGCCGTATCTTCTTACAACTTACAGGAACGTCCAATGGTCTTTATTTTACCAACTCATGAAGACGCTTCTTATTTTTTAAGTGATCTGGAAAGCCTGTTGGATAAGCAGGTTCTTTTTTTCCCTTCGTCTTATCGCAAAGCTTTTGATTTTACACAAACTGACTCTGCCAATGTATTGCAACGTGCGGAGACTTTAAGTTCACTCAACCATACTTCGGAATTACCGAAAATGGTTGTGACTTATCCGGAGGCTATTGCTGAGAAAGTGATCAACCGCAACGATCTGGATAAAAATACGTTGGAAATAACAGAAAACACCGCTCTAAGTATTGATTTCATCAACGAATTTTTGATCGAATATGATTTCGAACGTGTAGACTTTGTGTATGAACCGGGGCAATTTGCGATACGCGGTGGCATTGTAGATATCTTCTCTTTTTCGAATGACCTCCCATACCGTATTGAATTCTTTGGCGATGACATCGAAAGCATACGTACATTTGACATTGAGTCCCAGCTGTCTGTCAAAAAAATCCACAAAGTAACCATTGTACCGAATGTCCAAGCGAAATTCCTGACATCCCAACACATTTCCTTATTGGAATATGTAGATCAGGACGCTACGATCTGGATCAAAGACGCTCAATTTACGTTAGATATTGTAAAAGATGGGTTAAAAAAAGCGGAAAAATTATGGGCGGGGCTAACAGATAAGCAGAAAAAGGATAATCCCGAATGGCATAATCCAGCCTATGAGTTTACAGATGAGAAGAATCTCAATGCCTTATTCTTTGAGTTCCCTATCATCGAATTCGGCAAACAGTTCTTTTATAAAGCTGAGGTAACACTCAAGTTCGATATCCACCCGCAACCTTCGTTCAATAAGGATTTTAATCTCTTAATCCATAATTTCAAGGAGAATGAGGGCCAGCGGATCCAGAATCTGATCTTTTCAGATTCAACCAAACAGGTCGAACGTATCTATACGATTCTAGAAGATCTCGATAAATCAGCGACCTTTATTCCAATTCATAAAGCTTTACGCGAAGGTTTTAGAGACGACAGTTTAAAGTTTGCTTGTTATACTGATCACCAAATATTTGACCGCTATTATAAATATAAACGCAAGAAGGCTTACGAGCGCTCGCAGGCAATTACGCTCAAAGATTTACGGGATCTTAAACCTGGTGACTTCATTACCCATATTGACCACGGTGTCGGCCGCTACGGTGGTTTGGAAAAAGTGGACGTCAACGGTAAATCTCAGGAAATGATCCGCCTGATCTATGCAGACAACGATCTTTTGTATGTGAACATCAACTCCTTAAACCGTATCTCCAAATATTCCGGAAAAGAGGGTACTGTTCCCAAAATGAATAAACTGGGTACCGACGCCTGGGACAAACTCAAAAAGACGACCAAGAAAAAAGTTAAGGATATTGCGCGCGACCTGATCATGCTTTATGCCAAACGAAAGGCCCAGCATGGAAATGCGTTCTCACCGGATAGCTACTTACAGAATGAACTGGAGGCCTCCTTTATCTATGAGGATACACCTGATCAGGAAAAGGCTACTGCCGATGTAAAAAAGGATATGGAATCGCCGCATCCGATGGACCGATTGATCTGTGGGGATGTTGGCTTCGGAAAAACGGAGGTTGCCATCCGTGCAGCCTTCAAAGCTGTAGCAGACAGTAAACAAGTTGCTGTCCTGGTACCGACGACAATTCTTGCATTACAGCACTACCGGACATTTTCGGAGCGCCTAAAGGGCCTTCCATGCACGATCGACTATATTAATCGTTTCAAAACGAGCAAACAGATCAAAGATACCTTAGCCAGGCTCGCTGAAGGAAAAATAGACATTATCATTGGCACCCATCGCCTTGTTAGCAAAGATGTCAAGTTCAAAGATCTTGGTCTAATGATCATTGATGAGGAACAAAAGTTTGGGGTTGCAGTAAAGGAAAAATTGAAGGTCATGCGTGCGAATGTAGACTCACTGACATTGACAGCAACGCCAATTCCAAGAACATTGCACTTTTCATTGATGGGCGCCCGCGATCTGAGTATCATCTCGACCCCACCACCCAACCGGCAGCCTGTACAGACCGAACTCCACGTTTTCAATGAAACACTGATCGGAGAGGCCGTCAGTTACGAACTTGATCGTGGTGGACAGGTATTCTTTATCCATAATCGGGTCGCAGATCTTCCGCAGCTGGGCAATTTGATTCGCAAGCTGGTTCCAGGAGCACGGGTCGGTGTTGCACATGGCCAATTGGAGGGTGATGAGCTTGAGGATGTGATGCTTAAGTTTATCAATCACGATTTCGATGTCTTAATCGCAACAACAATTATTGAAGCGGGTCTTGATATTCCAAACGCGAATACGATTATTATTAATCATGCACATATGTTCGGACTGAGTGACCTGCACCAAATGCGGGGTCGGGTCGGTCGCTCTAATAAAAAGGCCTTCTGTTATCTACTGAGTCCACCATTGTCGACTTTAACACCGGAAGCCTATAAACGACTTTCTGCGATAGAAGAATTCTCTGAACTCGGCTCTGGATTTAATGTTGCCATGCGCGATTTGGATATACGTGGCTCGGGAAACCTATTAGGTGGCGAACAGTCGGGATTTATTGCCGAGATCGGTTTCGAGATGTATCATAAAATCTTGGACGAAGCTATTCAGGAACTGAAAGAGGATGAGTTTTCAGCAGTATTCGCTGATGAGAAAGAACGAAAATATGTGTCCTTTACACAGATTGACACCGACCTCGAGGTATTGATCCCGGATGAATATGTAACCAATATCACTGAACGATATAATCTGTATACGGAACTCTCTAAATTGGAAAACGAGCAGCAATTGGCAGCGTTTGAAAAAGAACTTGAAGATCGCTTTGGCCCTATCCCACGAGAAGTCTTTGAATTATTCAATACACTCCGTTTACAGTGGTTTGGCAAAACGATCGGATTCGAAAAAATAGCCTATAAAAAGCATACACTGAAAGGTTATTTTGTCAATAACCCCAAGTCGAGCTACTTTGAATCTGATCAATTCGGCCGAGTACTGTCCTTTGTACAAAGCCATCCGGAGATCAGCAACCTCAAAGAAGTCAAAGGCCAGCTTCGTTTAGCATTAAACAATGTGAATACCATTGGATATGCATTGAGCCTGCTGAGAGAAATGTTGTAAGATATATTGATGCATCCGATATAAATAAAATCTACATATTGAGTAGATTTTATTTATATTTGATATACAAGACAAACCTTCTTCGAGCTGTTAGCACCAACAGTGCTTTCAAACGAGCTAAGGGTTCCTTACGATCAAAGATTCGACAAGATCGAGTTATGGATTCTTAAGGCGATACAAGCATCAATCAATATTATTAGTATGGCTACCAATACCGAAACGATACTCGTCCATGAAGGACAGCAATTCAACCAGACATCTGCAGTAACTACTCCAATCTATCAGACATCCACATACATTGCAGATCCTGACCCAACGGAATACATCAAGGCTGCTACCGAACCGAAACACCCTTATTTTTATCATCGCCATGGCAACCCAACGAATAGCCAAGTAGCGTCCATCCTAGCAAAATTGGAAAAAACGGAGGATGCACTTGTATTTGCAACAGGTATGGCAGCGATCAGTACAGCCATATTGGCCATCGTTAAATCGGGCGATCATATTGTCGCCCAACATGCACATTATTCCGGAACAGCTATTTTCTTTAAAGAGTTCCTAACGGATTATGGCATCACGGTTACGGCTGTGGATCAAACAGATGTTTCAGCTTTTGAAAAGGCTATTCAAACAAATACCAAACTGATTTATATAGAGACTCCATCGAATCCAAACCTCAACATTAGCGATTTAAAAGCACTCGGAGAGCTTGCCAGAAAACATGGAATCCAGAGTATGGTCGATAATACATTTGCCTCCCCTATCAACCAAACACCAACAGATTTTGGAATAGACGTCGTTGTCCACAGCGCCACGAAATATTTGGGCGGACACAGCGACCTCACTGCGGGTATCGTCTGCGGTACGCAGCACTATATCGCCAGCGTATGGAAACGATCCGTCGCTTTGGGAGCATCACTTGCACCGCTTGATTCCTGGTTACTATTACGGGGATTGAAAACATTAAGTCTACGCGTCAAACAGATCAATACAAATGCGCTGAAGCTAGCCGAATTTCTGGATCAACATCCAAAAATAAAAAAAGTCAGTTATCCTGGATTACCCAATCACCCACAACATGAGCTCGCGGCCCAACAAATGAACGGTTTCTCCGGTATGCTTTGCATCGATGTCAACGGTAAAGATGAAGAAGAGGCATTTTTAAATGCACAGAAACTCATCAATGGGCTGCATATATTTATCAACGCGGCCAGTTTGGGAGGGGTCGAATCGCTTATTGTACACCCCGCGAGTATGTGGGGCGGTCATCATACGAAGGAACAGAAAGAAGCTTCCGGAATCACGCTAGGCATGTTGCGCATCTCTGTTGGAATCGAACATGCCGATGATCTAATCGCCGACTTAAAACAGGCATTAGACCAGCTTAACTAGGACTTGTGTAGTAAGTCGTTATCAAAAAAGACAAAAAATAAGGGGAATAGCATGAACATGCTATTCCCCTTACTGTACCTACTTTTTTATCAAAGTACGCGGGTACCATCGGCAATCCTGACCTGAATAACCGAAAGTTCTTTATCAAATTTCTGTTTGTATTCTTTTTCGAGTGTTGGTAAAATTGAAGGTAATACACCTTCTTTGACGATATTGATCGTACAGCCACCGAAACCGCCGCCCATCATTCGGGCACCGATCACCTCAGGAAATTGCTTGACATAATCCACTAAATAATCCAGTTCCGGACAACTGACTTCATACACTTTACTTAATCCCTCGTGGCTCTGAAAAATATACTGTCCAAGCTGAACAACATCTCCTGAACGTAGTGCATCACAAGATTTCTCTACACGTTCATTCTCACGGACCACAAAACTAGCTTTCGCATAAATATCGGCATCTTTATCTTTCACCAATTCATCAAGCATCGCTATGGTTACATCACGTAGGTTCTTGACTTCCGGGTATTTTTCCTGTACCCATGCAGACGCCTGTTCGCATTGTTCACGACGTGTATTGTAAGCTGTAGAAGCTAATGAGTGTTTTACGTTTGTATTCAATAACACAACTTCATAACCCTTAAGATCAAGTGGCACATACTCGAAACCCAAAGTACGGCAATCCAGTTTGATGACATTTTTCTCTTTACCAAAGGCTGAAGCAAACTGATCCATAATACCGCACATCACACCAGCATAGGTATGTTCGGCCTTTTGTGCAATCTGTGGAATATCAAGTCGTTCGACCTGTAAATCGAACAGTTCGCTGAGCGCCAAGGTAACGGCACACTCAACGGCCGCTGAAGACGATAATCCGGCCCCCAATGGTACATCGCCATCGATATACAGGTTGAATCCACCTAGCGTTGCCCCACGTTTCTGATACTGATCAACTACACCGAGAATATAGTTTGGCCAATGTTTTTCTGAGATTGCAATATCCGCTAGTTTTACCTCATGATGTTCTTTATAATCTTCCGCATAAAGCACAATGTTATCATCCGATCGCTTACTTACAGCAACGTATATTGCCTTGTCAATTGCAGCAGGCAATACAAATCCATCGTTATAATCCGTATGTTCTCCAATAATATTAATCCGTCCGGGGGAAGTAACGACAAGAGGTTCCTCCTGGTAGAGTTCTTTAAATTTGTTTACAATTGTATCTTTTGTTATCATCTTATTTAGCTTTATAATGTACTGTCGAACAATTTCGCAACTGTTCTGCGGCAACTTCCGGTGTGATATCACGTTGTGGATTTGCTAGCATCTCATAACCTACCATAAACTTTTTAACGGTAGCAGAACGTAACAATGGTGGATAGAAGTGCATATGCCAATGCCACTCTGGATGATCACCATCATTTACCGGGGCCTGATGCATTCCTGCAGAATAGGGAAAGGATGTTTTGAAGAGATTGTCATATCGCGTCGTCAATAACTTGAGGATAGCGGCAAAATCCGTCTTCTCCTTCTCGTCAAACCCGGCAATGTTTTGGATAGATCGTTTGCTGACAATCATCGTTTCGTAAGGCCAGGCAGCCCAAAAAGGGACTAGAGAAACAAAAGAATCATTTTCGTCAATAATGCGTTCCTCTTTTCTCAACTCCGCTTTAACATAGTCTGACAGGATTGTACGTTGATATTTGTTGAAATATTGCTGTTGCTGAACGCATTCTTTTTGGATTTCTACTGGCAAATGATTTTGTGACCAGATCTGTCCGTGGGGATGTGGGTTACTACAGCCCATAATCGCGCCTTTATTTTCGAAAATTTGAATGTATTTAATCCAGTCAACCTTGGAGAGTTCGACAAATTCCTTTTGCCAAAGATCAACCACCGATTTGATTGCGGCCTGATCCATTTCGGGTAGTGTAAGATCGTGGCGTGGTGTGAATGCAATTACCTTACAGATCCCTCTTTCGGTCTCTGCGACAAATAATTCATCCTCATTAAATTCCTGTTGGCTTGTATCTTTTAATAAAGCCGAGAAATCGTTCACGAAGACAAAACTTTCTTTATAATCTGGATTGACATCACCATCTGCTCGTTTATTTGTCGGACACAAATAGCATTGTGGATCATATTCGGGTCTATTATCCCCGGGGAGATCCTCCACTTGCCCTTGCCATGGTCTTTTACTACGATGCGGAGACACAAGTACTTTTTCCCCGGTAAGAATATTAACACGTGTGTGGGGAGAGTCCCCAAAGTTTAAAGTTGATTGCATGTTATGTATAACTGGTGTACAGAATACACAATTATAGCTATATTAACTCAAAAGTCAAAGGGGATTTTTTAGGCTTTAAACTTTGGGTCATGCGCTTTTAGCAATTCGAATATGGTAATTTCAGGCAGAATTCCAACGCGTCCTGGATAACCCAAAAAACCATAGCCGACATTTACATATAATCGTTTGTTCTGTTGTTCACGATATAGCCCTGCCCATTCCTTATAGATATATTGTACTGGACTCCATTGCAACATCTCGGACCTTACGCCAAATTGCATACCGTGGGTATGTCCGGCAAACATCACATCCACGTCGGTATCCAATACCTGAGCCCGCCAATGCGAGGGGTCGTGAGATAACAGCAACTTAACAGGTTGCTCTTCGGTACCCATTAACGCTTTCTTGATATCACCATGTTTCGGAAAACGGCCTGTCCCCCAATTCTGAACCCCGACAATACAAAGCTCTTCACCGTCAACCTTAATCTTACGATTTTCATCCATTAACAGATCCCAGCCCATGATTTTATGAACATCGATCACATCCTTGAGGTTCTTGCGTTTTGCAGGAGAATCTTCTTTACCATAATAATAGTCACCATAGTCGTGGTTACCTAATGTAGAAAACACACCTAAATCAGATTTCACACGAGCAAAAATATCTTGATAGCCGCGCATTTCAGAAGCTTGGGCATTCACAATATCACCGGTAAAAAAAGTCACATCAGCTTTTTCCTTTAAAAGCATATCAATACCACCGTTGACAGCCTTTTTATTGTAGAAAGATCCCGAGTGCACATCTGAAATCTGCGCGATGGTCATTCCATGGAATGCTTTAGGCAAATTTGGCAAATACAAGGGCACTCTCCTTACACGATAGTCATAGGCTCCTGAAATAATACCCCAGCTCAATGGTATCAAGGGTGAGGCACCAACTAGAATACCAGCTTTGGTCAAAAACTCGGATCGGCTAATTCCTTTAACCGGATTTTCCGGTAAAGGGTCTCCGGCATCTTCAACTAAGTCCTCAATAGATCTCTTTTTTGTAAATAGCCGTTTTAACCACACACCTCCGCGCCTGATATCATCAATCAATAAAATCAAAAAGAAAAATATCTTTGATGCGGCAGTCAGAAAAAAGGCGACTAAAATAACCGACCGTACGATTAAAGGAATACTATATTGTGCTGAAATAAAAACTCCAAATAGCAGTAAAACAGAATAAGACCACCAGAGGATGGAAAATACTTTTGTTTTGGGAAATTTGATTTTCGTTGCGCGAAGGGCAAAGAAAATATAAAAATCCAATATGAGTAATACACACGCGTTTATTAACAACATCTTTTACCTATTTTAATTTTTGGCATTGAGTGCCAATTGTTTTAAAGACTCGATCCATTTGGGATCATCATTAAGACTTTCTACCAAACAAACCTCTTCTCCACCTAAGTGCTTAAATTCATTAGCATATTCCACGCCAATTTCATCAATGGTCTCGATACAATCCGCTACAAAAGCAGGACTGAAAATTAATAACTTCTTATAACCTTTCGCGGCAAGGTCGTGCAACAAATCCGAGGTATATGGCTGTATCCAGGGCTCTTTACCTAACCTGGATTGAAAGCAAAGGGAATATTGTTCTTTTTTTAACCCAAGTTTTGCAGCTATCGTCCGTGTTGTTGCATAACATTGCGAGAGATAGCAGTATGAATTGGCTGTTGTTTTACAGGAATCACAGCCTGATTCAGGGCATTTGAGCTGACCTGTCGGATCCACTTTGCCAAGCTGTCGCACAGGAAGGCCATGATAGCTAAAGACAAAATGGTCAAAACTTTCCAAATCGTGCCTGCGGGCGTGATCTGCATAAGTTTCTGCCATCAAATCGTCTGTACAGAAATTGCTTACGAAACTGATTTCTGGCAGATAATTCCATTTGCGGATTAGCTCCATGACACGATCAATGACCGAGCCCGATGTTGCCGAAGCGTACTGTGGAAATAAAGGGATTACGCGAATGGACTCCAAAAATAAGCCTTCCATATTTTTCAATGCAGCCTCAATCGATGGGTTTTGGTAACGCATCGCTAATTCAACATGGTATTCTTCCCCCAATGCTTCTTGAAGCAGATCACGTTGCAAAATACTGTAATGCATCAAAGGTGATCCCGTTTCTTTATCCCAGATCGTTGCGTATACTTTTGCAGATTTGGGAGCACGTGTACGTGCAATAATTCCCTTCACCAATAAGGTTCGTTGAAAATAGGGAATATCAATGACACGTGGATCCATTAAAAACTCCGTTAAATACTTTTTTACATCTGGAGTAGTGGGACTATCAGGTGTACCCAATTGTACTAAAAGAATACCTTTTTTACCTTTATTGCTCATAGCTTACAAAGCTAAGCAAAAAAGAATGCACTCGGGATCTAAACCGCGGAATTATGAAATATCTGTGACGGGTAATTGTGCCTATAATGCTTCTAAACTTGCTTTTACGTCTTTCATCAACCACATTGGCGTAGAAGTAGCGCCACAGATACCAATACGATCGTTTTCAGCAAAGACCGATGCATCTAATTCAGCTGGATCAGAAATAAAATAACTCGCGGGATTGGCGTTTTGACAAACTTCAAACAGCACCTTTCCATTGGAGGATTTCTTGCCCGATACAAAGACTATCTTATCGTATTGTCTGGCAAAAGCGCCAAGATCCTCGTATCGATTGGAAACTTGTCGACAGATGGTATCATTGGCCTTCACTTCATACCCGCGCTTAATCAGTTCGTCTTTGATGGCATAGAATTTATCTACGCTTTTTGTTGTTTGGCTGTATAGGGTAAATGAGGCCGGCAATTCGACTTGATCCAATTCGGCAATATCCTGAAAAACTAAGGCTTCATTATTTGTCTGCCCCTGCAAACCGATCACTTCAGCATGTCCATGCTTACCAAAGATTAGAATTTTCTCCTCTTGATCGAACGAAGTTTTTATACGGTTCTGCAGTTTGAGCACCACTGGACAAGAGGCATCTATCAGGGTAATGTTGTTTTCCAAAGCAACACGATAAGTTTCGGGAGCTTCACCATGAGCACGGATCAATACCTTTTCATTACGCAAGGTCGGCAGAGCGGCATGATCAATAATACGTAAGCCTTTTGCTTTCAATCGAGCAACTTCCTCATCATTATGAACGATATCCCCCAAACAATAAAGATATCCATCCTCCTCCAAGATCTCCTCCGCCATATCAATAGCGTATACCACCCCAAAGCAAAAGCCTGAGTCTTTATCGATGTCTACTGTTAGATTTAATGCCATAATATCACAAAGTTACATATTCGTATTGAACTTAGATCAATTGTTTTTTTACTTTTCTATAAACGGTCGGACACAATGCCCTGTTACATATCTTCAAAAAACATTGGACCAGGAACATAGGGAAACATCTATTTCAGAATAGGCATAGATTTGGGACGAGAAGGCAATAACTTAGCGATAAGGGTTGCATCAGCCAGTTGGCTTATCAATAATTGTGTCTATATGAAGCCTAATGATATTGCATATGAAAAGCAATTTATCTAATTTTGCAAAAAAATTAAAATAATGGCAACTAACAGAACTTTTACGATGATCAAACCTGACGCAGTAGCGAACGGTCACATCGGTGCAATCTTAAACGATATCATTGCTGGTGGTTTTAAAATCATTGCAATGAAATACATCCAACTTTCTCAAGAGACAGCTGGTGCATTTTATGCAGTACACAAAGAGCGTCCTTTCTATGGTGAGTTGGTAAAATTTATGACTTCAGGTCCTATCGTTGCTGCAATCTTGGAAAAAGATAATGCTGTTGAAGATTTCCGTACGTTGATCGGCGCGACTAATCCTGCTGATGCAGCTGAAGGTACAATCCGCAACAAATATGCTAAATCTATTGACGCAAACGCTATCCATGGATCGGATTCAGATGAGAATGCTGCTATCGAAGGAAACTTCTTCTTCTCTCAATTTGAAAGATTCTAGTCGTTAGAAACAACATAAAAAAAGCGCTTTACAAATTGTAAAGCGCTTTTTTTATGTGCCTCCTTCTCACTCTCGAGTAAAATGGAACCCTCAATCGGTTCACCGAACTGTTGGCCTTAATCAGCGTACGATGGAGTATGTTAAAAGTTTCTTTTACCTAGATACTCATCTTCCTTGGCGGTCATCTTGGCTTTATCTGCCGGCTTTTTATCCGGATAGCCGCACAGGTGCATTACACCATGAATGATAACCCGATGAAGCTCATCACGCACATCAACCTTAAATTTCTCGGCATTCTCCTGAATACGTTCCACGCTGATAAAAATATCGCCAGCGATGGTGTCATCATATTCGGAAGAATCAAAGGTAACGATATCAGTGTAGGTATCGTGATTTAAATACTGCTTATTGATTTCTAGTAAGTAAGCATCCGAGCAAAGGATAAAGCTCAATTCGCCCACACGTTTAAATCCTTCGGATTTGATGGCATCAGCAATCCATTGACGAATCTTTCCTTTTTCCTTTAATTTGAAATCCGTATCCTCGGTAAAAAATAATATGCTCTTCATCCTTCTATTTTTTATTCATTTCTGTTTGACTTATCAGTCGATGTGTATCTAAAAATTACGGCTATCCATGTAGCTTTGCAAAATGATCGTTGCAGACACGGTATCAATCAGTCCTTTTTGTTGACGGTCCTTCTTTTTTTTCCCACTTTGTGCAATCGCTGCAGAAGCCATTTTAGAAGTAAAACGCTCATCTATTTCGGCGACAGCAATCGTGGGGTAAGTCTTCTTCAGTTTCCGAATAAAACCGACAACATGCTGTGCGGATTCAGAGTCTGTCCCATCCAGCTGCCGTGGCTTGCCTACAACAAAGGTTTCCACCTGTTCTGTCTGTAAATAATCAGCTAAGTATGTCCAGATATCCTGCGGATGTACTGTCGTCAATGCTGTAGCAATAATTTGCATTGGATCGGTCACCGCAACCCCTATTCGTTTTGTACCGTAATCAAAGGCCATCAATCTCATGGATATATATTTTTCACAAAAATACAAAGTAGTACTGAGTATTACACAGGAAGATTTAATATTTCAATTGGACTCCGCTTTCTAATACATCCTCTTCTCGTTTTTGATTTTTTAATTTTGATCTTTTACCCAAAAAAACTATAACTTTGATAGACTATTTCACAACGACAAGCCAACTTGCTTTTTGAGGCAATAGATCACCGAATTCGATCTGATCATAGCGGGCCAATAGAATTGCCCTATAGGCACATTGATCAAGGCAACACCAAAGGCGATGCAGCATTTGGCTGTACGAAATCGGAAGAATAAATATTTAAACAAATGAAAAAAACACTTATTGCCAGTTTCCTTTTGGCCTTATGCGTAAATACGCATGCTCAAAGTAAATATGAGCAACAAATTACTGCTCTTCGTGAAAAAAAAGCCTCTGAATTGGCGAAAGAACAATATGGTCCATTGAAATCAGATCAAGTAGCCTTTTTGGATTACTTTCCTATAGATGCGGGGTATAAAGTCAACGCCAAAATTGAAGTTTTGTTTAACGAACCGGTATTCCGCATGCCAACCTACGATGGCACAAGCAACGAGTACAAACGTTACGCCATCATAACCTTTACTCTTCATGGAAAACAACATACGTTGAATGTCTACCAAAGTGTCGCATTATTTCAAAATCCTGCATACAAAAACCATTTATTTTTACCATTTTTAGATTTAACAAATGGTCAGGAAAGCTATAGTGGGGGCCGGTATATTGATTTATCTACAGACGACATTAAAGGAAACAATGTTGAGATAGACTTTAACAAAGCCTATAATCCGTATTGCGCTTATAGCAATGGCTACCGTTGCCCAGTCCCACCAGTTGAGAACAATTTAGAAACAAAAATTATGGCCGGAGAAAAAGCATTTCATAAGTCAAAGAATGAAAGACCAGTCAACCTTAATGCAGGACAGGAGTTCAGTGCTGCCGACAAGAAAATCATTTTATCAGGAGATGAAAATGCAATTCTTCGCGTATTGCAAACAACAGACGATAAAGATCTGAAAGTTTTAAAAGCTACAAGCAGTGATGTCAAATACAACGACCCATTGATTGAGTCACTTTCCAAAAGAATGTTCGCGACTGTACGTGATCCCAATCACCCCGGTGTAGGCATCGCAGCGCCACAAATCGGTATAAATAAAAATCTAATCTGGGTACAGCGGTTTGACAAACCAGATCAACCATTTGAATTTTATGTAAATCCTAAAATTCTATGGCGCTCCAAACTGAAACGTAAAGGCGCCGAAGGCTGTCTTTCTATCCCTAATCGTAAAGAGGATGTATTACGGAGTTATGCTATCCGCCTACAATACATCAATAAAGAGGGTAAAGTTATCGAAGAAAATATCGAGGGTTTTACTGCTGTTATTTTTCAGCACGAAACGGATCATCTTTTCGGCATTCTATTTCCAGATCGGCTGGAAGAGCAAAGCAAAGAAGCCTATGCGCCGTTGAATGACAAGATTGAATTTTCTATCAACCCACAACGTTGACGCCATAATTTTAGCCCTGTATCAAGGGCCAATCATAAGTATATAAATTGTGATTTGATGATAGGAAGAGCCCCATGAACGAATTCGTTCATGGGGCTCAATATTATTATGGAATCTCCTTGAGTTAGATCAATTTTTCGGCCAATAACTCCGCTACCTGAACTGCATTTGTTGCAGCGCCTTTACGTAAGTTATCTGCTACTACCCACATGTTAAGGGTATTTGGTTGAGATTCATCACGACGGATACGTCCTACAAAAACCTCATCTCTGCCGTGCGCATCCTTTGGCATTGGATATTGTAGTGACGCAGGGTCATCAACAACAATACAGCCACTTTGCGCCGCTAAAGCTGCACGTACATCATTCAAATCAAAGTCGTTTTCAAATTCGATATTCAATGATTCAGAGTGTCCTCCCATAACCGGAATACGCACTGTCGTTGCAGTTACTTTAATAGAGTCATCACGCATGATTTTATTTGTTTCCAAAATCATCTTCATTTCCTCTTTCGTGTATCCATTTTCTTGGAAAACATCAATATGCGGAATAACGTTCAAATCAATCTGATAAGGATAAGCTTTTTCACCATCTTTTCCAGCACGCTCATCCATTAACTGGTTAACGGCCTTAACACCAGTACCTGTTACAGATTGGTAGGTAGAAACTACAACACGTTTGATTTTATATTTATCATGTAATGGCTTTAAAGCCACCACCATTTGTATGGTTGAACAATTCGGGTTTGCAATAATTTTGTCTTCAGCAGATAACACATCGCCATTTACTTCTGGAACAACCAACTTTTTCGTTGGGTCCATACGCCATGCCGAAGAATTGTCGATCACTGTAATTCCAGCTTCAGCAAATTTAGGGGCGAATTCTTTCGAGGTATCACCACCCGCAGAAAATAACGCAACATCAGGTTTCAAAGCAATAGCCTCAGATGGTGTAACCACCTTATACTTCTTTCCCTTGAATTCAATTTCCTTACCCTTACTACGCTCTGAAGCTACTGGAATTAATTCTGTTACTGGGAAATTTCGCGCCGCCAACACGGTTAGCATCTCAGTACCCACAAGGCCTGTTGCGCCGACTACTGCCACTTTCATTTTTGTCTGTGTTTAAATTGTGTATATAAAATTGTTATTTGATTTTGTTTTTAGTTGATTCTCGAAGAATGAATTCTTCAAATTTAAAAAATATTCCCTAATTCCACTATTAAAATAACAAAATATTACTCCCTCTGCTAAAAATATCACAACATTAATAATTTTTCCTCCATAATTGCTAAAAAAGGAATCCGTGCATCCCATAACTATTGCTAAAAATCAGGATTAAAGCAATTCAAAAAAAAATAAAAATTTTCGCTGCTTATTCAAAAAAAAAAGAACAAACGATTGAAACAGTTTAAAATCTCATAAAAACAGTCCCAAGAGTCTAAAAATTAGCATTTTTTCCCTACTTCCTAAAAGGCCACAAAGTTGATAGATACTGAAAAGCCTTTATATTTGCATCATAAACCGCCATGGTTGAAATTTCATTTTTCATTACATGATGAAACGTAAATTATGTCAGGCTAGATCCTATTATATCGATAGGAAGAAACGAACGAAGCGATTCATTTATATTCTTGAGTATAGATCCTCAATATAGTGAAAGCGGGAGCTTCATAAAATAAAACTTACAAATGAAAGAAAGCATTATTATCATTGGTGCAAATGGCCAGATCGGCACAGAATTAGCTATTGCCTTGCGCAAAAAATTTGGTGCAGAGAATGTTGTAACCACTGACATTAGAGAACCGCAGATTAAAAGCCCTGATGAGAATTTCGAAATCGCTAATGTTCTTGACAAAAGTGGACTCGAGACATTATTTCAACAATATAAACCTACTCAAGTATATCTACTAGCTGCCATGCTTTCGGCTACAGGCGAGAAATACCCTGAAAAGGCTTGGGAATTGAATATGAATGGTTTATTGAATGTTCTTGATCTAGCCGTGAACTATAACGTCTCCAAGATATTCTGGCCAAGCTCTATTGCTGTTTTTGGACCACACTCTCCGAAAACAAATACCGAACAATATTGCGTAATGGATCCCAACACGATTTATGGCATCAGCAAACTTGCAGGTGAGCGTCTCATCGAATGGTATCAAGAACACCGTGGCCTGGATATTCGTAGTGTCCGTTATCCGGGCATCATTTCCTGGAAAACTGAACCAGGAGGTGGAACGACAGATTATGCAGTCGATATTTTTTATGAAGCATTGAAAACCGGGACATACGCCTGTTTCTTATCTGAAAACACAGCATTACCCATGTTATATATGGAGGATGCCATCCGTGGTACACTCGAATTAATGGATGCACCGAAGGAAAGCCTAAGCATTCGCCACAGTTATAACCTTGGTGGT
Organism: Sphingobacterium sp. B29; assembly: GCF_001952815.1. Classification (NCBI taxonomy): domain Bacteria; kingdom Pseudomonadati; phylum Bacteroidota; class Sphingobacteriia; order Sphingobacteriales; family Sphingobacteriaceae; genus Sphingobacterium; species Sphingobacterium sp. B29. The sequence goes on from NZ_CP019158.1 coordinate 6,355,507, forward strand.
ATTACATTTACTCCAAAAGAACTTGCACAAGAAATTAAAAAAAATTCTTCCTAATTTTGCAATCTCTTACATCGAGAACGATCCAAGACAACAGATTGCTGATTCATGGCCTGCTAGTCTAGATGATTCTTATGCAAGAAAAGACTGGAACTGGACGCCGGAATTTGACATCCAGAAGTTGACAGTCGACATGATTGAAAATCTTAAAAACAAAATATAACAATGGGAAGAGCTTTCGAATTCAGAAAAGAGCGGAAATTCAAACGCTGGGCCAAAATGGCCGTTCAATTTACACGTTTAGGTAAAGAAATCGCCATGGCGGTTAAAGAAAGCGGCCCTCACCCTGAAACTAACTCGAGACTTCGTACAGCAATACACAATGCCAAGGCAGTAAATATGCCCAAGGATCGTATCGAAGCCGCAATCAAACGTGCTTCAGAAAAAGATTCAAAAGGTTACGAAGAGTATGTATACGAAGGCTATGGCCCGCATGGTGTACCTGTTTTAATTGAAACTGCAACAGATAATACCAACCGCACCGTAGGAAACATCCGTAGCTATTTTACAAAAGCAGGTGGTTCATTGGGGAAAACAGGATCATTGGATTTTATTTTCAATCGTAAATCCATTTTCCGTTTTGCTGCAACAGACGAACTGGACCTCGAAGAACTTGAATTAGAGTTGATCGATGGAGGCTTAGAAGAATTGTACGTAGAAGCTGATGAAGAAGGCAATGATATTGCTGTCGTTCAAACTTCCTTCGAAGACTTTGGTAATATGCAAAAATTACTCGAAGAAAAGGGAATTGAAGTAACATCTGCGAAATTGGAACGTATTGCTTTATCGCATTCAGATATCACGGAAGAACAAGCTGCTGATGTCTTGAAGATGATCGATAAAATCGAAGAAGATGACGATGTTCAAGCAGTTTACCATAACATGGCTTAAGCTATTGAACCTATAAAACAATAAAAAAGAGCGCTAGTCGCTCTTTTTTATTTTAGGCCTCCCAGCTGCGTCAGAAAAATTACTACATTTGTAATAGACTATATTAAACTCATAACAGGATGACTTTTGAAGAATTTTTCATAAAAAAGAAAATTGATTTAAAAGCTTTACAAGCTGCAGATGGAACTTTATTTGAAGAGTTCAAAGCACATTATTCTGCTATGGGGGAAAAGAGTTTTGACCACAGCAAAAAGTTTTGGTTCAACAAGCTCCGAAAAAGCTTCCATCTATCAGAGGAGGAAACTGTTATTGCAAAACCTATTGTAAAGCAGGTTATCGCTGATACAGCGTCCGAGACCTCCAGTATTCATACGGCAAAACCAGCAGGCTTTAAACCGCGATTCAAGGCACCTCCTACAGCCGTAGAAGATGAAGTCAAGGCAACATCCAAAAAGGAAATAACTGATTTAGCGGAATCCACTCCTGATTCAATACCCACAGGATTCAAACCAAGGTTCAAAGCTGGTGTAACCAAAGCTCCTGATGTGGCCGCAAGCACATCTGCATCCGACGAAAAGACCGACGAAGCAACAACAGCCGCTCCAAAACCGACGGGCTTCAAACCGAGGTTCAAAGCTGGAGTAACCAAAGCTCCTGACGCAGCCGCAAGCACATCTGCATCCGAAGAAACGACCGACGAGACAACAACATCCGCTCCAAAACCCACAGGC